>NZ_FWXN01000014.1 GCF_900176385.1 Janibacter indicus
CGACTTCCTCCACACCTACAATCACGACCGCGGCCACACCGCACTCAAAGGCGCCTCACCCGCACACCGCGTACCCAACCTGGCGGGTCAGTACAACTAGCCGTCGTTCGCCTGTAGAAAGGTCAAGGGCTTCGGAGTCGACGTCGGACTGTGCGTCCTCGTCGAGTTCGGGGTGCTCAGAGGCAATCACTTCGTCAGGCACGGCATTTTTCCTCTTGATCTCCGTCGACGGGGGTTTGGCGATTCTAGGGTAGAGACTCCGCAGATTCACGCTCCGTGGCTAGGACGGATTCAGCCCTCACACCCCCACCCGCTACACTTGACGAAGCAGCCGTTCAGTTCTGCAGCGAGCTGCTTCCCCTTTTGCAACGATGCCATCGCGCCGCGAGCGTCCCCTGCACAGCAGCAGGCATGACCCGCGCCGGGCAGAACCGAAGCATCATGACTCCGTCTGGAGCACCCTTTTTCGTGACGACCACGACCTTCGCTGACCTCGGCGTGCCCACCTCCCTGACCTCCGTCCTGGAGCAGCAGGGCATCACCACCCCGACCCCGATCCAGGCGGCGACGCTGCCGGACTCCCTCGCCGGCCGTGACGTGCTCGGCCGCGGGCGCACGGGCTCGGGCAAGACCTACGCCTTCCTCCTGCCGCTCGTCGCCCGCCTCGTCGAGTCGGGCACGCGCCGCCAGGCCAAGCGACCCCGCGCGCTGATCCTCGCCCCGACTCGCGAGCTCGCCACCCAGATCGAGGACTCCCTCACCCCGCTCGCGCAGGCCGTCGGCCTGCGCAGCCGCACCGTCTTCGGCGGCGTCGGCCAGAACCCCCAGGTCAAGGCCATCGCCGCCGGCGTCGACGTCGTCGTCGCCTGCCCGGGCCGCCTCGAGGACCTCATGGGCCAGGGGCACGTCGACCTGTCGGCCATCGAGGTGACGATCCTCGACGAAGCCGACCACATGGCCGACCTCGGCTTCCTCCCCGGCGTCAAGCGGATCCTCGACAAGACCCCGCGCGGCAGCCAGCGGATGCTCTTCTCCGCGACCCTCGACGGCGCGATCAACCAGATCGTCAAGCGCTACCTCGAGCAGCCCGTGACCCACGAGGCCGACTCGGCCCAGTCGCCGGTCGCCAAGATGACCCACCACGTCCTGCACATCAACAGCAGCGACCACCTGCCGGTCCTCACCGACCTCGTCGCGGCCCCTGGCCGCAAGGTCGTCTTCACCCGCACCAAGCACCGCGCCAAGAAGATGGCCCGCCAGCTCAACGCCGCTGGCGTGCCCGCGGTCGAGCTGCACGGCAACCTCAGCCAGAATGCGCGCACCCGGACCATGGAGGCCTTCCACTCCGGCACCGCGCAGACCCTCGTCGCCACCGACATCGCCGCCCGCGGCATCCACGTCGACGACGTCTCGCTCGTCATCCACGCCGACCCGCCGGTCGAGCACAAGGCCTACCTCCACCGCTCCGGTCGCACCGCGCGCGCCGGCGCCGAGGGCACGGTCGTCACGCTCATGACCGACGAGCAGGTCCGCGACGTCCGCGACCTCACCCGCAAGGCCGGCATCAAGCCGACGACGACCCGCGTGGGCGTCGGCCACGAGCTGCTCACCGAGCTCGCCCCCGGCGAGCGCACCTACCCCGGTCCCTTCGTCGTCGAGGCTCCTGCCCAGCAGGGCAACGGCCGGGCGAAGGGAGGCAACCGCGGCGGTGGTCGAGGTGGCCAGGGTCAGGGCGGCCGCAGCTCCCAGGGCCGCGGCGGCTCGGGCGGTCAGGGCTCCGCGCGCGGTGAGCGTGGCGGTGCCGGGCGCTCCCGCAACGGTGGCGGTCAGGGCGGCTCCGGCCGCGGCCGTAACGGCGGCGGCCAGGGCGGTCAGTCCCGAGGCGGCAGCCAGGGCAGCGGCGGCGGTCAGCGTCGCGGCGGCCAGGGCGGCAACCGCCAGGGCGCCTCGCGCGGCGGCAGCGTCGTCGCCTTCTCCTCGAGCAGCACCGGTCGCAGCGGCCGCCGCTGATCCACCCCCACTGAATGAAATACGACCCGCGCGTCTGGACGCGCGGGTCGTATTTCATCCGCCGAGGGGGCCGACAGAGGGGGCAGCTCGTCGCCGGGCTGCTCGCCGAACCACCCCGGCCTAGCCGAAGACCGCGACCGTCTGCCGGCTGATCGCGACGAGCCGCCCGTCCGGGTGCCACACCCGAGCATCGGTGTGCGCGTAGCCGCCCTCGGCGGTGTCCGTGCGCACCGAGTAGGCCCAGTGCGTGTCGGGCTCGGCCGTGACGTCGTCGACGATCTCGAGGGTCCATGTCATGCTGCTGCCCGGCTTGAGCTCCGAGAGCATCTGCACCACGGCCGGCGGCCAGCAGTCGACGAGCGTGACGAAGTGCCGGATGTCGAAGGTCGGCGGCGCCTGCCGGAAGCGCATCCACCCGTCCATGTGCGAGGTCGAGGCCCCGGAGTAGGGGAAGCCGCCGTCGGCCAGCCGCATCTCGAGGTGCTGGAAGAAGTCGGGGGTCATCCCGGCGATGTAGGGGAAGGGCTCGATCGTCTCCGGGGCCGCCAGCTGCGGCGCCTCGGCGGTCGCAGCCACGCTGATCGCCGACTCGCGCGGCGCGCCGAAGGCCCCGAGCGCGACCGCCACCGGCGCGCCCTCCTGTCGCAGGGTCGCGAGGACCTGGGTGGCGCTCTTGCCCGAGCGCAGCACGTCGACCTCGGCCTGCGCAGCACCGGGCGCCACCGGCGCGACGAAGTTGACCGTCAGGCTCCGCAGCGACGCCGCCTCGGGCACGCGGGGCAGCATCGCCGAGACGAGCAGCCCGCCGACGAGCCCGCCGAAGGTGGCCCGGCCCTGGCCCCAGCCCTCTTCGACGTGGACGTCACCAGTCGCGGCCTGGTCGAGCATCTCCTGCAGATCCATGTCGTCAGCATATTTCGGCCCGGAGAAGGCCGCGGTCACCCCTCGGCGCGCAGCATCTCCCGGTAGCCCTCGCGATAGGTCGGGTAGCGCAGCTCGACCCCCGCGGCCCGCAGGCGCGCGTTGCGCATCCGCCGTCCCGTCGGCGTCTGCACGCCGGTCGGCGCCGGTCGCGCGATGCCCAGCTCGTCGGCGACGAAGCCCCGCACGTCGCCCGCAGACGCCGGCTCGTCATCCGTGCCCACGTAGAGCTCGGCCGGCATCTCGGGCATCGTCAGCAGGTGGGTGATCGCGGTGGCGGCGTCCTCGCGGTGGATCCGGTTGGTCCAGCGCCCGGGGTCGTGGTTTTCCCCGTCGCGCACCCGCTGGACGAGTCGCCCGCCCGGCCGGCCGTAGAGCCCGCTCAGCCGCAGCACCGTGCCGTGGGGCAGTGCCTCGTGGAAGAGCGCCTCCGACTCCAGCAGGATCCGCGGCCGATCCGACTGCGGCGCAACGTCGGTGGTCTCGTCGAGATCGCCCTCGAGCCCCTCGTAGACGCTCGTCGACGACACGAGCACCGCCCGCCGGGGAGTGCCCGCGCGCAGCACCGCCTCGAGCCCGTGCCGCACCGCGTCGACATAGGTCGTGCGGTAGCCGCCGGGGTCGCGCCGGTCCGGGGTCATCGTGATGACGAGCAGGTCGGCGGGCAGGTCGGGCACGGGCCCGGCCGCCAGGTCCGCGGACACCCCCCGGATGTGCGGCGGCAGGGCCGTGACCGTGCGACGCACCCCGGTGACGTCCACCCCCTTCGCATGGAGGGCGGTGCCGACCCGGGTGCCGAGGTCACCGCACCCCAGCAGCACGGCGCGAAGGGGGGAGCTGTCCGGTCGGTCCGTGGTCACGGCACGATCCTCCCACCCCTAGGGTGAGCCCATGACGCGACTCGAGCCGCTCGACCTGTGGGAGCAGGCATCCCAGGATCTCCTCGCCGTCCTGCGGGACCTCGGCGACGACGACTGGGAGCGCCCGGCGCTGCCGGGCTGGACCGTCCAGGACGTCCTCGCCCACCTCGCGCACCTCGAGTCCGAGGCGGCCGGCCTGCCCCAGCCCGACGGGGGTGCGATCGACGTCGAGTCCAGAGCCAACCAGCCGATGCCGACCGACCTCACGCACATCGGGGTCGAGGCGCGCCGGGGGCGTTCTGCCGCAGCGCTGCTCGACGAGTTCGAGACGGCGTGCGCCCGCCGCCGCGAGGTCTTCGCGGGGCTCGACCTCTCCGACCCTTCGCAGCCGGCTCCCGGCATCGTCGGTGCACTCGGCTGGGACCTGGCGACCCTGCTGCGCAACCGCCCCATCGACCTGTGGGTCCACGAGCAGGACATCCGCTCCGCCACCGGTCGCCCCCTGACGACCACCGGTGTCGGGGCCGCGCACGTCGCCGGCCTCATGACGAAGATCTTCCCGATGAGCCTGCGCCGGCTACCGGCCGGCACCGCGGTCGTCGCCGACATCTCCGGGCCGCAGGGCCGGGTGCTCGCCGCCCGGGTGGGCGACGACGGGAGGGCTGCCCCCTTCGACCCGAGCGAAGGGAGTGACGTCACCCTCGAGATGGACGACGTCACGTGGCTGCGGCTCACCGGCGGTCGGGTCGACCCGGCGGACGCCGACGTCACGGTCGCCGGCGACGAGGGGACGGCGGCCGTCGTCCTCGGCCGGCTCAACGTCACCCCATGATCCGCCACGGCCCCTGAGGAGCGAGGCCGCCCGCGGCCGAGCGTCTCGAAGGGTCGTGACCTCCCCCGGATCGCGAGGCGTAGCGTGAGCCTCATGGAGTACCGATACCTCGGCAACAGCGGTCTGAAGATCAGCGAGATCGCCTACGGCAACTGGCTCACCCACGGCTCGCAGGTCGAGGCCGACGCCGCGACCGCCTGCGTGCGGGCGGCGCTCGACCACGGCATCTCGACCTTCGACACCGCCGACGTCTACGCCAACACCGCGGCGGAGACGGTCCTCGGCGAAGCCCTCAAGGGGCAGCGGCGCGAGTCGCTCGAGATCCTCACCAAGGTCTACTGGCCCACCGGCCCCGGCGGGCACAACGACTCCGGCCTGTCCGCCAAGCACATCCGTGAGTCGATCGACGGGTCGCTGCGCCGCCTGCAGACCGACTACGTCGACCTCTACCAGGCGCACCGCTTCGACACCGAGACGCCGCTCGAGGAGACGATGCAGGCCTTCGCCGACGTCGTCCGCTCGGGCAAGGCGCTCTACATCGGCGTCAGCGAGTGGACCGCCGAGCAGATCCGCGAGGGGCACCGGCTCGCGAGCGAGCTCGGCATCCGGCTCATCTCCAGCCAGCCGCAGTACTCGATGATCTGGCGGATCATCGAGGACGAGGTCGTCCCCACCTGCGAGGAGCTGGGCCTGTCACAGATCGTCTGGAGCCCCGTGGCCCAGGGGATCCTCACCGGCAAGTACCAGCCGGGTCAGCCTCTGCCCGAAGGGAGCCGCGCCGCCCACGAGGAGGTCGGCGGCTCGATCTCCGGGCGGGTCGGCAACGACGCCCTGCTCACCGCGGTCCAAGGGCTGCGGCCGATCGCCGACGAGGTGGGCCTGTCGATGGCCCAGCTCGCCGTCGCGTGGGTGCTGCAGAACCGCAACGTCGCCGCGGCCATCATCGGTGCGTCCCGCCCGGAGCAGGTGGAGGAAAACGTCGCCGCGTCCGGCGTGACGCTCGAGCCGCAGGTCCTGGCGCAGATCGATGCCGTCCTCGGCGAGCACGTCGAGCGCGACGCCGGCCTGACCGAGGCCAACGCGCCCAAGCGTCGCCCGAGCTGACCGCGGGGGCGGCCGGGCTCACCCCTGCCCGGCCGCCCACTCCCGCACCCGCGCCGCCGACTCCTCGTCGGACAGGTCCTCGACGCGGGTCATGACGGCCCAGCGCAGCCCGTGCGGGTCGCGGATCGAGGCGAAGCGGTCGCCGGAGACGAAGTCGGCGAGCGACTCCCGGATCGTCGCGCCCGCGGCCTGCGCCTCGGCGACCACGGCGTCGACGTCGGGCACGTAGAGCGCGATCGAGGAGCAGACGACGTCGTCCTCGTGGGGTGCGACGAGACCGAAGTCCGGCATCGGGTCGGAGATCTGCAGCCGGCCCCGCCCGAAGTCGAGCGTCGCGTGCGCGACGAGCGTCCCTCCCTTCCCGTCCGGCATCTGCGTCACGTCGACCGTGCGCGCGCCGAAGACCCGCTCGTACCACGCGATCGCGCCCTGCGCGTCCTGCACGGTGTGGAAGGGGGTCAGGCTGGTGAACCCGTGCGGCACGCCGTGGTCGGTGTGCTGGCCGGTCGCTGCGGTGGTGGTGTCCATGGGCACGACGCTAGGCAGCCCGAGGGCGGGACGCTTGAAGATCTGCGCCAACCTCGTGGGTGCCCCTACGCTCGGCCCGTGAGCGAGGCGATCCCGCGCAAGGGCCAGCTGCGTCCGGACGCCCGGGCGCCGGTCTCCCGGATCCTCCCGACGGCGGAGGGAGAGCCCCTCGCGCGGTGGTTCTGGGTGCCGGAGTGGGACCTGCCGGAGGGGACGGTGCACGAGGCGCTGACGCTGCCCTTCCCTGCGTGCCAGCTCGTCGTCGAGGCCGATGCGGTGCGGGTGTACGGCCCGGTCTCCCGGGCCTGGCGGCGCGACCTCACCGGGCGCGGCTGGGCCGTGGGCGCCCTGCTGCGTCCAGGGGCGGCCCATGCGGTCGTCGGCGACGTGGGCACGCTGCGGGACCGCGACACCGAGACGAAGGGGGCGACCCGCCTCCACGCGGACGTCACCCGGGTCATGGACGGCCCGGGCGACGCGGACGAACGGCACACCGCCGCAGCGCGGCTGCTCGAGGTCTGGCTCGCCACGCAGGTGGGGGCGGCGGTGGCCGCGGATCCCGACGCGGTCCCGGCCCGGCGTCTCGTCGAGCTGGCCGACAGCGACCCCTCCCTGCTGCGGGTCGACGACCTCGCCGCGCGACTGGGTGCGTCCGTGCGCACCCTGCAGCGATTGGCGAGCACGCACGTCGGGATGAGCCCGGGGGAGATCATCCGTCGCCGCCGGCTGCAGGAGGCGGCCGAGCGCGTCCGTGAGGAGCCGGGAGCCGACCTGTCGACGATCGCCGCGGACCTCGGCTACGCCGACCACGCCCACCTCACACGCGAGTTCGGCAGGATGCTCGGCTTCACCCCGACCGGGTACCGCGCCGGGGGCACTGAGTCACACTGACTCAGTGTCCGGACCGCTGGGTCGCGGCACAGCCCGGCCCTGGAATGGCCAGTCGAAGAAGGAGCGCGACATCCAGGTCGCGGATCTTCTTCGACTCGCGGAGGGGGTGAGGTCCTCGTCATCATCGGGGCCTGTCCACGGAGGGCCGACGCGACTACCGTTGGTGCATGGAGCCCCTCTCGATCCTGCGCTCGCCACCCGTCGTCGGGCTGGCCTCGCTCGCGGCGCAACGCCTGCTGAGCCGGGGGTCGTCCACGTCACCTGCCACGTCGCTCCTCGGAGCGGCGGTCGCGGTGGCCGGCCTGGGGGTCGCCGCCGCCGGCATCCGCGAGATCCGCGCCGCGGGCACGACCCTCGACCCGACCCGCCCGGCCGACGCGAGCAAGGTCGTGCGCCAGGGCATCTATCGCTACTCCCGCAACCCGATCTACCTCGGTGACGCCCTGCTGCTCGCCGGCTACGCGATCCACCGCCGCGACCTGCTCGCCATCCTGCCGGTGGCCGGGTTCGTCGGGGTCATCGACACCTTCCAGGTCTCGGCCGAGGAGGAGGCGCTGCGCGACCGATTCGGCTCGACCTACGGCGACTACGTGGCGAGCGTGCGGCGCTGGTTGTGACCCGCGCGGGACCGGCCCGCGCCCGTGCAGGACCGCGCCCAGGCCGGCTCACGCCAGTTGCTCACGCCAGCTGCTGCCCGGAGGTCGCACGGGTGACCCGGTCGTGCAGGTCGACGAGCACGGACGCGTCTCCGTCCGGGGCGGGGCCGGTCACCGACAGCAGCTCGCACACGGCACGGCGGGCGCACGCCCGCTCGTAGTCCCTGAGCCACCTCTCCGCGGTCCGCTCGGCGCCACCGAGGTACGGCCAGCCCACGTGGATCCTCGGCATGCCGACCCGGTGGGGCTTCGGCGTCAGCCGGGCCCGGGAGGTCTGGTGCAGTCCGCACAGCCGCACGTAGAGGTCGTCCGAGCCGAGGTCGACGAGGGTCGCCAGGTCGGGAGGCCCGCTCGCCAGGCCGGTGATGATGACCCGCAGGCTGGCTGCGGTCCGATAGGTGCGCACCCCGAGGTCGGGGTGCCCCGTCGCCCACCGGGCGATGCGCTCGAGCGCGGGCCCGGGGTCGGGCTGCACGGTGCGAAACAGCTTGCGCTGCGGAGCCGGCAGGTCGACGTCGGCCACGAGCAGCACATCGGTGTTGAGCACCTCGACGCCCATCCGGTTGCGCGTCACGGCCCCGATCAGTGCACCGTCGGCGCCGCGCACCTTGTGGAGGACCTCCTCGCGCAGGGGCGTGCGGGGGTAGTAGTCAAGGCCGGCCCGCCCGCGGGTCAGCTGGTCGACGGCCGCGGCGAGCCGGTGCTGCGCGCGCATGGCCGCGTCGGCGGCCGACTCCGCCGACCACCCCCAGATGCGCAGGGGGAAGCGCCGCCCCTCGTGCTCGACCTCGGCGCTCGCGAACTGCCAGTGCTGGGGGAGGGGTCGCATGCGCCCGAGTCTGCCGGAGGTCAGTCCGACTGGTCGGCCAAGCCGGCCCGGCCGAGCCACGGGCCGGTGAGCTCGGCGACCGACTGGGTGAGCGCCTTTTGCAGCAGCGGGCCGAAGGTCACCCGGCGCACCCCCGCGTCGCGCAGCTCCTGCAGGGACCCCGAGGGGGCGCCGTCGACGGGGTGGGCGGTGACGTTGAGCGGCAGCGAGGTCGCCTCCATGAGGGTGGCGAGGGTGGCCGCGTCGGGGATCTTCACCGGGTAGACGCAGCGGGCCCCGGCCTCCTCGCACGCCCGGATGCGGGTGATCGCCTCGGCGACCGGGTCGGGGAAACGGTCGGTGCTGTGGAGCAGCGCGTCGGTGCGTGCATTGATGACGAGCTCGACGCCGGCATCGTCGGCGGCCTGGCGCAGCGCCCCGATGTAGTCGGCGTGCTCCGCGACCTCGCGCACCCGGCCCTGTGAGTGCACGGTGTCCTCGACGTTGATGCCCACCGCGCCCGCGTCGAGGACGCGCTCGACGAGCTGGGCGGCCGGGGTGTCGTAGCCGGACTCGACGTCCGCACTCACCGGCACGCGCACGGCCGAGCAGATCCGACGGATGCCGTCGAGCGCGTCGTCCAGGGTCATCCCCTCGCCGTCCTGCTGACCGCGGGAGTCGGCGAGCGGGTGGCTGCCGATCGTCACCGCGGGGAAGCCTGCGTCGACGACCGCACGCGCGGACCACACGTCCCAGACGGTGGGCAGCACGAGGGTCTCGTCGGTGTGGTGCAGGCGGAGGAGGTCGCTGGCCAGGCTCTTGAGATCGCTCATGGCTCCACCCTCCCAACTGGCGAAGGGGGGCGACAAGGCCTCAGCCGATCAGGCCGGCGTCCCGGGCGAGCGAGACGGCCTCGCCGCGCGTCGCGGCGCCCAGCTTGGCGAGGATGTTGGAGACGTGGACGCTCGCGGTCTTGCGGGAGATGAAGAGCTCGGCGGCGATCTGGCCATTGGTCCGGCCGCGCTCGAGCAGGGCGAGCACCTCGCTCTCGCGCGGGGTGAGCGGCGTGGTGCGGGGGGAGTCGGCGCGCGGGGAGTCGACGCTCGCGGTGTGCGGGGAGTCGGCGCCGGCCGCGCGGGCCGCAGGGGCGTCGAGGACCGCCAGGGCCTCGAGCACCGGCCGGGCACCCAGGCGGGTCGCCAGGGCGCGACTGGCCGCCGTGGCGACGCGGGCCTCGTCCGCTCGACCCGCGGCGGTCAGGGCCTGAGCCAGGCGCAGCAGCGACCGGGCGTGCTCGGGCACCTGGGGCAGGTCGGCGAAGGCGGCCACGGAGCGTTGCCACGCGTCGACGACCTCGTCGGAGGAGGCGGTGGCGTCGAGCCGCAGCAGCTCCGCCTCGAGCCGCCGGGCCCAGGCCCTGCTCTCGGGGCCGACCGGCTCACGTTCGCCGCCCGCAGATGCCGGGTCGCTCCCTTCGTCCACGGGCGCCACCGCGGGGACCGCGCCGATGCCGTCGGGTCCCGGAGGGATGCGCAGGTCCGGGACGATCTCGCCGACCTGCCCGGCGAGCCGGTGCGTCGTCTGCCGCAGGGCGGTGAGCAGGTTCTCGGGCACGCGGCCGTCGGCGGCGAGGTCGGCGCTCTGGCCGGCGAGGAGGGCGGTGATGCGCACGATGGCCTGGGTCCGTGGACCCCAGGCGCGCTGGAGGGACTCCACCCCCGTCACGACCCACTCGAGCAACCGGGTGGCCTCACCGGCCCGGCCGAGGACGTCGATCATGCCGCCGAGGCAGCCGACGACGAGCAGCGCGTCGACGTCCCACCAGTCGCGGGTGCCGTCGAGCCGGTGCTCGAGGCCGCTTTCCCCGCGGGCGACGAGCAGCTCGACGAGCGCGCTCTCCATGAATCCGCGGGGAGGCTGGGGCAGGTCGTCCGGCGACGTGAGCAGCCGCTCGGCCTCGTCCCAGCGCCCCAGCTCGTAGGCGGCGCGGCCGGCCTGCAGCCGGCACTCCATCCCGTAGGGGCCCCAGGTCCGCTTCTCACGCTCGGCGACGGCGACCCCACGGGTGTAGTGCGCGTGGGCGGACTCCAGCCGGCCCGCGTTGCGGTCGAGGTTGCCCAGCCGCAGCAGGGTGGGCAGCAGCACGTCGGGTGCGCTCTCGTCGGCGGCCGCGGTCATGAGCCCCTGGTAGGCGAGGTCGGGGTCCGTGGCGGCGAGCAGCCGGGCCTGCTGCATGCGCACCCGGGAGACCACGCGCGACATCCCCAGGTGCTCGGCCCGGAGGAGCAGGTCGTCGGCGACCGCGCCGGCGTCGACGTGCCTGCTGTTGACGAGCACGTCGAGGTGGTCGAGGGCGACGGTGAGGCATTCCTCGTCGTACTCCTGCGGCAGCAGGGCCACCGCCTCGCTCGACATCGCGACCGGGTCGCTCGGCAGGTCGAGCGTCGTGTACTTGGCGGCGGCCCGTGCGAGCAGCCGGGCTCGCAGCACGGGCTGCTCGGCCGGGTCGAGGTCGCGGACGGCCTCCTCGAGCAGGTCGATGGCGCGCACCGAGTCACCGGCCCGGTCGGCCGCGCGAGAGGCGACGAGGGCGATCCGCCCGCGTCGCTCCGCGTCGTCGTCCAGCCAACCGAGGGCCGCCTCGTACAGCCGCTGGGCGTCTCGCGCCCCACCGACGCGCAGGGCCTCGTCGCCGGCGGCCACGGCCGCGGTCACGGCTGTCTCGGTGTCGCCGGTCGCGGCCGCGTGCCGGGCGAGGTCGACGGCCGAGCCGAGGTCGGGTCGGGCCTGCAGGGCCTCGATCCAGGCGCGGTGCCAGCGCCGACGCGCTCCTGGCAGCAGCTCCTCGGCCAGGGTCTCACCGAGCAGCGAGTGGCGAAATCGCAGCGCCCCGCCCGCCGTCTCGAGGATGTGGTGGTCGATGGCCGCGTGCAGCGCCGCGTCGAGGTCGTCGGGGTCCATGTCGACGACGGCGGCGAGCAGCTCGGGCTCGAGCGCTCCTCCCGCGAGGGACGCGGCCCGCACGACCGTCCGGGCCGCGTCGTCGAGGCGGTCGAGCCGCAGCCGGAGGAGGCGGGCCAGGTCGACGCTCGTCGTGTCCCCGCTCGCGACGAGCTCCTCGGCGAAGAAGGGGTTGCCCTCGGACCGGTCGACCACCTGCGACAGGTCGGTGCCCTCGGTGGCCGGTCCGAGGGAGCGCACCAGTCGACGCATCTGGGCGTCCGGGAGCGGGCCGAGGTCGATGCGTCCGACGAGCGGCAGCCGCGTCCACACGGTGAGTACCTCGTGGAGCGGGTGGCGGCGGTGGACGTCGTCGCTGCGGTAGGTGACGACGAGCGTGACGGGGGTGCTGAACCCCCTCGTGAGCAGCAGCGTCAGCAGGTCGCGTGAGCTGTGGTCGGCCCAGTGGACGTCCTCGACGACGACGAGGAGCGGGCGCTCGCGGGCCGCCTCGGTGAGCAGCGCGTGGACGGCGTGCGCGACCCGTCCGGGTTCCTCGCCGGTCACCGCGCCCTCGCCCGGGCGCAGCGCGTGCAGGGCGGGGTGGGTCGCCAGGGTGCTGCGGACGATGTCCGGGACGAGCTCGTCGAGGCCGGCGACGACCTCGACGAAGGGGAGCCAGGCGAGCGTCGACCCGCCGACCCCGACGCAGTGCCCGACGACGACCCGGTGGTCGGCGGTGGTCGCCTGCTGCCCGATCTCGGCGACGAGCCGAGACTTGCCGATACCGGCGTCCCCGCTCACGAGCACGCCGGCCAACCCCGTGTCCGGGTCTGTGGTGAGCCCCGCGGCCGCGCGCAGCCGGGCGAGCTCGGCGTCTCTCCCGACGAGGGCGTGCGGGCGCGGGGCGAGGGGCATGCCGCCGATCATCCCAGTGGCGGTCCCCGAGTGCGGACTCACTGGTCCACGGTGCTCGCGCGGGCGTCTCCGTGGCGGTGGTGCAGGTGGGTCACCCGGTGCCACAGCCCCGGGAGGTGGTGGCGTCCGGTCCGCGGGCGCGCGACGGTGGTGACGTGGTCCCGCTCGAAGCGGTAGGCGACCTCGGCGGCGACGAAGGTCGGGTCGGTGGCCATGTTCATCAGGTGCTCCTTCTCTCGGTGGTGAGGTCCACCCTTCGCCCCTGAGGTAGGCCCCGACATCGGTCAGGTGCCCTATCCGGTGCCTCAGATCCGCCGGTCCCCGTGCGTCGACACGAGCGGAGCGGGTAGTCAGCCGGCGAAGACCGCCCCGAGAGCACAAGGAGCGCACGATGAGCGAGACCGAGATCGAGACCGTCGCCAAGATCATGCGGGAGACGAGGATCGCCGTCCTCACCCACGTCGAGGACGGACGCCTGGTGTCGGTGCCGATGGGCACCCAGGACCTCGACGACCCGGGCACCATCCACTTCATCACTGAGGCCGACACCGACAAGGTGCGGGCGATCGCGGCCCACCCCGAGGTCAACATCGCGTATGCCACGGACGACGGCTGGGTGAGCGTCAGCGGCACGGCCCGTCGCAACGACGACCGGGAGTTGCTCGGGCGGCTGTGGGACGCGTCGGCCGGTGCCTTCATGGAGGGCGGCCCTGATGACCCGAACAGCACCCTGATCACGGTCACGGCCGACACCGCGCGCTACTGGACCTCGCCCGGCACCGTGGCGACGGTCGTCCAGATGGCCAAGGGACTCGTCAGCGACGGGCGGCCCGACCTCGGCGACACCGGCACCGTCAGCCTCTGAGCGACGCCGCGTCCCCGGCGTGTCGCGCCGCCCCCACGCGGGGCCACGACGCGCGCTCGTCGGGGGATGCGTGTAGCGTCGAACCCGTCCGAAGCTCCACTTCCCCGGTGCCCGACGGTGGTCGTCAACCTCCGTCGCATGGAGGACAGCATGACCACGACCTCTCCCCGACCAGACCTCGCCGCATTGACCGAGCGGTTCCTCGCCGTCAGGGCACGGACCGACCGGCTCACCCGGGACCTCGGTCCCGAGGACCAGACGCCGCAGTCGATGACCGAGGCCAGCCCGGTGAAGTGGCACCGGGCCCACACCACGTGGTTCTTCGAGGAGTTCGTCCTCGGTGCCGACCCTGCCTACCGACCGCGCGACCCCGCCTTCCGCTATCTCTTCAACAGCTACTACGAGGCCGTGGGGGAGCGTCACCCCCGCGCCGCGCGCGGACACGTGACCCGTCCGGGCGTCGCCGAGGTCGCGGCCTACCGCCAGGACGTCGAGGAGCAGCTCGTCGCCCGGCTCGAGGACGGGACCCTCGACGAGGCGCTGCTCGACCTCGTCGAGCTCGGCTGCCACCACGAGGAGCAGCACCAGGAGCTGCTCCTCATGGACGTCAAGCACCTCCTCTCGGGCAATGTCCTCCAGCCGGTCTACGTTGAGCGGGCGCCCGACCCCGACCCCGCGGCCGACCCGGTCCCGCAGCGCTGGACGCACGTGCCCGGTGGGGTCACGCACATCGGAGACGACGGCAGCGGCTTCGCCTTCGACAACGAGCGCCCGCGTCACCGGGTGTGGCTCGACGACGTCGAGGTCGGCACCCGCCAGGTGACCAACGCCGAGTGGGTCCGGTTCATCGACGACGGCGGCTACGCCCGCCCCGACCTGTGGCTCTCCGACGGGTGGGCGACCCTGCAGGCCACGGGGTGGGACGCGCCCGGCTACTGGCGCCGGGACGACGACCACGGCTGGACGACCTTCACCCTGTCGGGACGCCGTCCGGTGGTGGCCGCCGAGCCGGTGTGCCACATCTCCTTCTTCGAGGCCGATGCCTTCGCCCGGTGGGCGGGCCACCGCCTGCCCACCGAGCAGGAGTGGGAGGCCCGCGCCGTGAGCGGTCACCAGACGCACGGCGGTCTGCTCGACCCCGAGCGCTGCCACCCCGGGCCGGCGGCCGAGGTCACCTTCGGCGACGTCTGGGAGTGGACGGCGAGCGCGTACCTGCCGTACCCGGGATTCGAGACGGCCCCGGGCGCCGTGGGCGAGTACAACGGCAAGTTCATGAACGACCAGCACGTCCTGCGGGGCGCGTCGGCCATCACCCCGCCCCATCACTCTCGAGTGACCTACCGCAACTTCTTCCCCGCCGGTGCCCGCTGGGCCTTCTCCGGTCTGAGGCTCGCCCGATGAGCGCTGCCGAGCTTGAGGTGTCCAACCGCACCGAGCTGGAGGCGGACCTGCGGGCCGGCCTCTGGTCCGACCCCGCGACGCTCCCACCGCGCTGGTTCTACGACGAGCGGGGCAGCCGCCTCTTCGACGAGATCACCGCTCTGCCCGAGTACTACCCGACCCGCGCGGAGCACGAGATCCTCGCCCGGCGCAGCCACGAGATCGTCCGACTCACGGGAGCGCGGAGCCTGCATGAGCTGGGCGCGGGCACGGCGACCAAGACGCGCGAGCTGCTCGACGCTCTGACCGCCGGTGGCCGCAGCGCGCTGTACGTGCCGCTCGACATCAGCGAGGAGGTGCTGCTCGAGGCCGCGGACCAGTTGCGGGTGGACTACCCGGGTCTGACCGTCGAGCCGGCCGTCGCCGACTTCCATCGGCTGCCGACTCTCACCGGCGAGCCCGGCGGGCGGCTGCTGGCCTTCCTTGGCGGGACCATCGGCAACTTCGAGGAGGAAGCGCGGGCGGACTTCCTGCGGATGGTCCACGCCGCCCTCGACCCGGGGGACCATGTGCTCCTCGGCGCCGACCTCGTCAAGGACCGTACGCGTCTCGTCGCGGCCTATGACGACGAGGCCGGGATCACCGCACTGTTCAACCTCAACCTCATCGACGTCATCACCCGCACCACCCCCGTCAGTGGCCTGGACCGCGCCGACTTCGTCCACGAGGCCGCTTGGGACGAGGAGTCCTCACGGATCGAGATGCGGCTGCGGGCGGTGCGGGACATCACCGCCGACTTCAGCGGTATCGGACGGACCTGGCGGCTGGCTGCGGGGGAGCACCTGCGTACGGAGATCTCCCGCAAGTTCGATCTCGACGCCCTGCGCGACGAGCTCGTCGGACACGGGTTCGACCCGGTTGCGGCCTGGACGGACGGGGCCGGGGACTTCTCGCTCACCCTGGCGCGCGTCGACGCGTGAGTACTGTGGTGCTCGATCGATTCCGAGGGCGGATCCTGGGCGCCGGGAGCACCAGCGGTCTGCGCCTGGTCATCGGGGACTGGACGTGCTCGCCGCTCGGGGCCTTCACCGACGTCATGGTGGCGACGGCCCAGGGGCGTCGGATCCTGCTCGCCCCGGACGAGGCGGTGGCGCAGTACGTGTCCGCGACCTACACCTTCGACGAGGTCCGTCTCTGTCCGGTGACGCTGGTCGACGCACCGGACGGCTGGCGCCTCGCCGCGGGGCCGCTGAGCTGCCAGATCGGGATCGGCCACCGCACCTGGCTTGGCTGGCTCCTGCGACCCGTGCCGGAACGCGTGGGGCGCAGCCGAGCGTTCGCGCGTCTGTGCGACCCGGTCGCCCGTCGCCTGCTCCCGGGTGTGCGCACCGTCGGCAGCGCCGGCGGCGGCCGACGCGAGTACTACGGTGCCCACGACCAGCACCGCCTCACGTCACTGGGCGGCACGTGGCACGGGGCCGACCTCGGCGCCCTCGCGCCGGTGTCCCCAGCGCCGCGCTTCGGGTTCAGCTCCACCCCGGCGGCGCCGAGCCTGACCCGGGTGACGACCACTGTCGCGCGCCCGACGGTGGGCTGAGCCCTGGCGGCATCGGGTGACCACCCGATGAGGCGAAGATCTTCGGGTACGACTCAGGTCGCCGCGTCGTAGCGGGCGAGGGCCTCGAGGCGCTCCTGCGCGTGGTCGACGATCCGCTGTGGGTATCCGTGCGCGTACCCGTCGTCGTGCTTCCACGGTTCGTGCGCGGCCGCCCCGTCGAGGTGCGCGAGTTCCGGCACCCACCGACGTACGTAGGTCCCGTCGGGGTCGAATCGCCTGCCCTGCGTCACGGGGTTGAAGACCCGGAAGTACGGCGACGCGTCCGTCCCCGTGCCCGCGACCCACTGCCAGCCGTGATTGTTGGACGCGAGGTCCCCGTCGACGAGGTGCTCGAGGAAGTGTCGCGCGCCGACGGGCCACCACACGTGCAGGTCCTTGGTGAGGAAGCTCGCCGTGGCCATCCGCACCCGGTTGTGCATCCATCCCTCGCCGAGCAGCTGGCGCATGCCGGCATCGACGATCGGGTAACCGGTGCGCCCCTCGCGCCACGCCTCGATGGCGTCTTGCGGTTCGTCGTAGCGAAGGGGGAGTGGCCGCAGGTCCTGCCACGCGGAGTCCGGGTTGGCCCAGAGCACGTCGGCGTAGAACTCCCGCCAGGCGAGCTCCGTGCGGTAGGTCTGCGCCCCGTCGCCGCGCTCGCCGCGCAGGTCGTGGAGGAGCTGGCGGGGGTGGACGACCCCGAGGTGCAGGTCGGCGGACATGCGCGAGGTCCCCTCGACCGCCGGGAGGTCGCGATCGTGGTCGTAGTCGGCCAGCGCCTCGTCGCGGAAGCGCACCCAGCGCCGCCGGGCGGCGTCCTCGCCCGCGGTCGGAAGGTCGATCGGGCACTCACGCGCTGCCTTGTCGAGCATCGCCTCGACCCGGCCGTCGGTGTCGGCCTCGATCCACTCGACCCCACGCGGCGCACTCGTCGGCTCGTCCCAGCCGTGCTCGCGCCACGCGGTGGCGAAGGGGGTGAAGACCTTGAAGGGGGTGCCTCCCTTCGTCCGCACCGTGCCGGGGTCGACGGCAAAGGGCGAGCCGGTGGCCACACCCTCGACGCCGATCTCGCGCAGCGCGGCGACGACACGACGATCGCGCTCGACGCCGCCGGGCTCGTTCTCCCGGCTGACGTGGACCGAGGTGGCCCCGACCTCGCGGGCGACGCGCGGCACGACCTCGGCCGGGTCGCCGAGGCGGATGACGAGACGACCGTCGAGCGACGCGTCGAGCGCCCGCAGAGTGGCGGCCAACCACGCGGTCTTCGCGCGGCCGGCCGGCCCCCACATCGTCGGGTCGATGACGAAGAGTGGGAGCACAGCTCCCCGGGAGGCGGCTTCCCGCAGGGCGGGGTGGTCGCGCAGACGCAGGTCCCGGCGAAACCACATGATCGCGGTGCCCATCACAGGCGGAGAAGCATCTTGCCCGTGTTGGCACCGTCGAGCAGGTCCATGAAGGCCTGCGGGGCGGCGTCGAGGCCGTCGCGGAAGGTCTCGTCGGCGACCAGTCGACCTTCGGTGAGCCACTGGGGCGCCCGGGAGTGGTACTCGGCGACGAGTTCGGGGTACTGACCGACGACGAAGCCGCGCAGGGTCAGCCCCTTGCCGATGGCGAGGGTCAGGTTGCGGGGTGCAGCGGGCGGCTCGGTCGAGTTGTACTGCGAGATCGCCCCGCACATCGCGACCCGACCGAAGGTCGACAGCGCGCCGATCGCGGCCTCGAGGTGCTCGCCGCCGACGTTGTCGAAGTAGACGTCGATGCCGTCGGGCGCGACCGAGGCCAGCCCCTCGGCGACGGGACCGTCGCGGTAGCTGAAGGCCGCGTCGTAGCCCAGCTCGACCACGCGGGCGACCTTGTCGGCGGAGCCGGCGGAGCCGACGACCCGGCCGGCGCCCAGCGCCTTGGCGATCTGGCCAGCGGCCTGGCCGACGGCGCCGGCCGCGCCGGAGACGAAGACGGTGTCTCCCTCGCGCATGCCGGCCACGGCGGTCAGCCCGACGTAGGCCGTCAGGCCGGTGAGGCCGAGGACGCCGAGATAGGTCGAGGCGGGCGCGGCGTCGGTGTCGACGACCCGCACGGACTTCGCCGGGAGCACCGCGTGCTCGCGCCAGCCGAGGCCGTGCAGCACGTGCTGGCCCACGGCGACGTCGTCGGAGCGGGAGGCGATGACTGCGCCGACCGCGCCGCCGTCGAGCGGGGCGTCGATCTCGAAGGGGGCGACGTAGGACTTCACGTCGTTCATCCGACCGCGCATGTAGGGGTCGACCGACATGACGACATTGCGCACGAGCACCTGGCCGTCGGCGAGCTGCGGCAACTCAACGGTCTCGAGGCGGAAGTTGTCGGCCGTCGGCGCGCCCTGCGGGCGCGAGGCGAGGACGATCTGGCGGGTGGTCGTGGGGATCTGGGTCATCGGCGATCAGTCCCGCGTGACCGTGACGGTGACGTCGATGTTGCCGCGCGTCGCGTTGGAGTAGGGGCAGACCTCGTGGGCCTGGTCGGCGAGCCGCTGGGCTGCCTCGGCGTCGAGGTGGGGCAGGGTGACCTCGAGCTCGACGGCCAGCTGGTAGCCGCCGCCCTCCTTGGGGCCGATGTGCACGCGCGAGCCGACGGCGGAGTCGGCGACGTCGACCTTGCCGGCGCGGGCCACGGCCTGCAGCGCCGAGTGGAAGCACGCGGCGTACCCGACGGCGAAGAGCTGCTCGGGGTTGGTCCCCTCGCCCGAACCGCCCATCTCCTGGGGGATCGCAAGGTCGAGGTCGAGGCGGCCGTCGCTGGTCCGGCCGTGCCCGTCGCGGCCGGCGCCAGTAGCGAGGGCCTCTGCGGTGTAGAGGGTCTTCATCGTCATGCTCCTTGGGTGGGGGTGGTGTCGCCGACCGACGCGCAGAACCTCTGGGCCAGGTGACGCAGGGTCGCCAGCTCCTCGGGCTCCATGTCGACGGCGTCGTACAGGCGGCGCTGGATCGCCGCGACCTGCGACTCGAGCTCCCGGCCGGCATCGGTCAGGTGGATCGTCACGCGGCGGGCGTCCTCCCCTTCGCGGCGGCGCTCGACGAGCCCGCTCGCCGACAGTCGCTTGAGCAGGGGGGAGAGGGTCCCGCTGTCGAGGTGCAGCGCCTCGCCGAGCTCGGTCACGGCCTGGCCGTCGCGCTCCCAGAGCGCGAGGAGGGTGACGTACTGGGTGTACGTCAGCCCGATGTCGGCGAGGGCATCGCGGTAGGCCGCGGTCGCCGAGCGCGCCGCCGAGTAGAGGGCGAAGCAGAGCTGCTGGTCGAGGTGGTGGTCCGTCTGCACCCGATAAGCATTGCACGCAATTTAGTTGTGCGCAATGCAAATGCCCGACGGCATGTCGCACTGCAGTTCACCCGGACGAAGGGGGAGGACCCCCGGCGTTGCGGGGGAGGAGCTCGAAGCCACGCGCGAACTGCAGCGCGACACGCTTCGGCGGGTCAGCGCGGGCAGCTCGGGCAGGGCAGCACGGGCAGGTCAGGCAGGCCCCTCGGCGGTGATCTCGACGACCGGCTCGCCGTCGGTCGGCGGCATCCCGGGGTCGACGGCCTCGGTCGGCGGGGTGGCGAAGTCGTCCTCGGTGGCGGGCCGACGGTCGGTGCCGGGGAAGCGGCGCAGGTCGAGCGTCACCGGGTAGTCGGTGACCGCCGGTCCGAAGCCGCTCCTCGGGTCGGCCATGGCCGACAGGTCGACCGGGCCGGGCGTGTGCCCCGCCGTGACGAAGCGCGCGGCGCGGCGGGACTCGGCCGACGCGGCGTTGACCGGGAAGCTGTCGTAGGCGACGCCGCCCGGGTGCGTCACGTGGTGGGTGAAGCCGCCGAGGGAGCGGCCGGTCCACCGGTCGATGAGGTCGAAGACGAGCGGACCGTGGACCCCGATCGTCGGGTGCAGGGCCGAAGGGGGAGCCCACGCCCGGTAGCGGACGCCACCGACGAAGGCGCCGGAGCTCCCCTTCGCGCCGACAGGCCCGCCCCAGCCCTGCTCGGCGACGGGGACCATGGGCACCGGCACGCCGTTGCACGTGACGACGTGCCGCCCCTCGACGAGGCCGACGGCGCGGACCTGGACCTTTTCGACCGAGGAGTCGACGTAGCGGGCGGTGCCGAACTGGCTGACCTCCTCGCCGAGCACGTGCCACGGCTCGATGGCCGAGCGCAGCTCGAGCTCGACCCCGCCGACCGTCGTGTCGCCCAGCCGCGGGAAGCGGAACTCGAGGAAGGCGTCGAACCACGCCGGGTCGATCCGACCCGCACCGACGCGCTCGAGGTAGTCGTTGAGGTCGTCGAGGACGTCGCGCAGGTCGGCGGCCACGAAGGCGGGCAGCAGGTAGCGGTCGTGGAGGCGGGTGCCCCAGTGGACGAGCGGGCCGGTGTAGGGCTCGGCCCAGAAGCGCGCGACGAGCGCGCGCACGAGCAGCGCCTGCAGCAGCGCCATCCGCGGGTGCGGCGGCATCTCGAAGCCGCGCATCTCGAGCAGGCCGAGGCGGCCTCGCTCCGACCCCGGGGCGAAGAGCTTGTCGATGCAGAACTCCGACCGGTGCGTGTTGCCGGTGATGTCGGTGAGCAGGTGCCGCAGCAGCCGGTCCGCGAGCCACGGGCGGGTGTCCCGCTTGGGCCGGTGGTCGTCGTCGAGCGGGTCGGTGATCGCGGAGGCGTCGTGTTCCATCGCGATGACGTGGTCGAGCTGGGCGAAGGCGATCTCGAGCTCGTAGAGCGTGTCGGCGCGCCCTTCGTCGACGCGCGGGGCCTGCGACGTCGGCCCGATGAAGCGTCCGGAGAAGAGGTAGCTCAACGCCGGGTGGTGCTGCCAGTAGGTGATGAGCGAGCGCAGCAGGTCGGGCCGGCGCAGCATCGGGCTGTCGGCGGCGGTGGGGCCGCCGAGGGTCAGGTGGTTGCCGCCGCCGGTGCCGGTGTGCGAGCCGTCGAGGTCGAACTTCTCCGTCGACAGGTGGATCTGCCGGGCGTGCTCGTAGAGGCTCTCGGTCTGCTCGACGAGCTCGCCCCACGACGCCGTCGGCGCGACGTTGACCTCGATGACCCCGGGGTCGGGCGTCACCGACATCGTGCGGACGCGCTCGTCGCCGGGCAGGGGATAGCCCTCGAGGACCACCGGGTGGCCGGTCGCCGCGGCCGCCCCCTCGACGGCGGCGATGAGCTCGAGGGCGTCCTCGAACCGCTCGACCGGCGGCAGGAAGACGAAGAGGTGCCCGTCGCGGTGCTCGACGACGAGCGCCGTGCGCGGCGACTCCTCGATGGGCAGCACCCGGGCCGGTGCGACATCGCCGGCCGGCAGCGTCGCCGGGTCGAGGGCAGGCAGGGCTCCGCGCGGGTCGAAGGGGGATCGCTCGGGCTGGTCGGGGCCTCCCGTCCAGGCGATCGAGGACAACGGCAGCCGCAGACCGGCGGGCGAGTCCCCGGGCACGAGGGCGAGGAAGCCGCGGCGGGTGCGCCACGTCGTCGTCGCCCAGCCCTCGCCGTCGGGGGCGGGGAAGACCGGCAGCACCCAGGCGGCCGGGGTGTCGAGGTCGACCTGCTCGTCGACCCGCGCGACGACGGCCGCTCGGTGCTCGGCGTCGGAGGCGTCCTCGCTGTCGGGGGCGACGTCGCCCGCGGAGGGGCCGTCGCCGTGGGGCAGTCGGGCCTCGGTGACGACCTGCTGCAAGGGGTCCTCGACGGCGGCGACGAGCTGCTCGGGCGGGATGCCCAGGCGTCGGGCGATGCCGAGCGCGAGGTCGCGGGCCGCGCTCGCCGCCTCCGGCGAGCCGGATTCGGCGCGTGGCTCTCCCCAGGGGTCGTCGAGCAGCTCCTGGGCGCGCCACAGCGGCTCGCCGTCGGTGCGCTCGCTCAAGCCGATCTGCCAGCGCGGGAGCGGCTCGCCCGGGTACCACTTGCCTTGGCCGTGGTGTCGCAGGGTGCCGGGGCCCGAGAGGCGCCGGGCGAGCGCCATGGCGAGCTCGCGCTTCTCCTCCCCGTCGGCCGCGGTGTGCCACTGGGGGTCCTTGGTGCCGCCGGCGGCGACGAAGGTGGGCTCCCCGCCCATCGTCAGGCGCACGTCGCCCTCGACGAGCAGCCGGTCGACGGCCTCGCCGAGCTCGGTGATCCGACCCCACTGCTCCTCGCTCACGGGCTTGGTGACCCGCGGGTCCTCGGCAAACCGGGTCACCGTGTTGCTGAAGTCGAAGGTCACCTGCGTCGGGGCGGTCGCGCCGCTGATCGGCGCGGCGGACGCGGGGTGCGGGGTGCACGACAGGGGGATGTGCCCCTCACCGCACAGCAGGCCGGAGGTTGCGTCCAGACCGATCCAGCCGGCGCCGGGGACGTAGACCTCGGCCCAGGCGTGCAGGTCGGTGAAGTCCTCGGCCGGTCCGTTGAGGCTGTCGTCGCCGACGGCGCTCAGGTCGGAGGTCAGCTGCACGAGGTAGCCGGAGACGAAGCGCGCGGCCAGCCCGAGCTGGCGCAGCGCCGACACGAGCAGCCAGGCGCTGTCACGGCACGAGCCGATGCCGCGTTCGAGGGTGTGCTGCGGCGTCTGCACGCCGGCCTCGAGCCGCACCGTGTAGTCGACGCTCTCGCGGACCGCACGGTTGAGCCCGACGATGAAGTCGACGACGGGTGTGCCGGCCCCGACGGCCGCGTCGCGCGGCCCGGTGAGGATCGTCGGCAGCACCCGCTCGAGCCAGGCGGCGACCTCGGGGGCCGGGCCGCTCCCTTCGCCGGCGTCGTCGACGGGAGCGAGGTAGGGCGCCAGGTCGGCCCGCACCTGGTCCGGGTAGGCGAAGGGGAAGGTCGCCGCCCAGTCCTCGACGAAGAAGTCGAAGGGGTTGATGACCGTCATGTCCGCCGTGAGGTCGACGGTGATCTCGAGCCGGGAGACCTTGTCGGGGAAGACCACCCGGGCCAGCCAGTTGCCGAAGGGGTCCTGCTGCCAGTTGAGGAAGTGCTCGGCCGGCTCGATGCGCAGCGCATAGCTCGGGATCGGTGTGCGGGAGTGGGGCGCCGGCCGCAGGCGGATCGTGTGCGGGTAGACGTGCACGGGCTCGGCGAACTCGTAGGACGTGCGGTGCTCGAGGGCCACTCGGATGGTCACGCGACCACTCTAGGCACCCACCGGCTGCCGTGACAGGGCGTGACCGGGCCGGCTCGCCCCGGACCGGCTACTGCTCCAGGTCCGACAGCACCGACCGTGCGGCCCGCTCGGTCACCCCGGTGTCGGGGGTGCCGTTGTAGGCGCCGTTGGCGACGCTCACGGTGTTGTGCCCGATCTTGACGACGATGAAGTCCATCGTGATCGTCTCGAGGGTCTGCTGGATCTTCAGCCGGAAGGCGACGGTGCGGTCGCCGAGCGTCGGGAAGGTGAGCGGCTCCACCTCGTAGGTGCTCGTGGTGCCGGTGTCGGCCTGCCGGAAGTGGAAGCTCGGGCAGTCGGCGACGAGCTCGCCCGCCTCGTCGAAGAGCCGCGAGGGATAGGGGTCGTCGAAGGAGTAGACCCACATGCCGAGGTGATGGCGCTCGCTGCCCGGAGGCGGCGGGTTGTCGGCGCGGGCGAAGTTGGCCTGCACCCGGGCGCGCTCGGTGCGCTGCACCTCGTCCCACCCCGGGCCCTTCTGCAGCAGCGGCGCGCAGGAGCTCGGGGTGACGTCGCCCGCCTGTGCCTCGCTGACGGTCGGGTGCGTGTCGTCGACCCACCCCTGCCCGACGTCACCGGCCGAAGGGAGGGCCGCGCGCAGACCCCCTTCGTCCATGGGGCGGCCGGGGCCGGTGACCGTGCCGACGTCGTCGCCGGACCCGCTCGAGGGGTCGGCGGAGGACGTCGCCGTCGTGCTGCTGCCCGTCGGCGATCCGGTGTCGTCACCCCCGGAGCCCGGGATCAGGGAGCAGGCGGCGAGGGCGACGGCGCACCCGCCGCCGACCAGGGCCGCCCGCAGTGACCTCACAGCGACTCGAGGTTGTCGACCGTCGTCTTGAGCAGGGTCTCGACCGCAGCCGAGTGGTACTTCGACGCCGGACCGGCGCTGTGCACGACGTGGACGCGGTTGTGACCCAACGACGCGGTCGCGACCTGCACGACGCCGCCCTGGAAGGTGTCGCCCTCGGTGGTGTTCTCCACCCGCACGCCGTAGGTGCGGTCACCGACCGGCGCGAGCGAGACCGGGCTGAGCTTCCAGTCGCTCGGGCCGTACTTGTCGATGATCTGGAAGGTGTCGCACTGACCCAGCGCCTCGCCCGCCTTGTCGAAGAGCGTCGAGGGCACCTCCTCGTCGTAGGTGGTGATCTCCACGCTGAGCACCCCGAGGCCGCCGGGGCCCACGTAGTCCTTCTTGGCCGAGCCGGTGGAGTGCTCCTTGAGCTCGTCGGCGACCTTGCCGCTCAGCCGCACGTCCTCGCACACGGCCGGGTAGGTCGTCGACTCCGGGTCCGGCGGCTCGGACTCGGTGGCGGTGTCGACGGTGAACCCCTCGGGGGTCTGCTCGTCGGTCGGCAGCGCCGAGCGCAGCTGCTCCTCGCCCAGCTGGGTCCGCCCGACCTGCTGGCTCGTCGACGGGTCGTCGGAGCCGCCGATCGAGGGGATGCACCCGGCGACGAGGGCCAGCGCGGCGGTGCCGCCGGCCGCGCGTGCGATCGCCCGGGTCACCGCTCGCCGGGTCACTTCAGGTCCTCGAGCGCGTCGGTGACGAACGCGCCCAGCCGCTCCTCGTTGTTGGCGCGGAAGCCGGTGACCATCCGGGCGCTGATGAGGTTGTGGCCGCTGCGCACCCAGATGTAGTCGACGGCGATGTCGGTCTCCTCGTTGCCGATCCGCACGCCGATGGTCTGGTCACCGACGACGGGGCTGCCGATGTGCTGCGCGGTCTGCTCGACGTCGTTGGCGTCGGGGTCGACGGCGGAGGTGAACGTGGTGCACTCGGCCAGCGATGCCCCGGCCTCGTCGAAGAAGCGCTTGGGGTAGGGCTCGTCGAAGGTCCAGATGGCCACCGACAGCTGCGGCGTGGGCGTGCCGCCGTTCTTCTGCGCGTAGCGCACGCCCTCGCCCTCGCTGCCGTGCTTCTCCTCCCACTCCCGGATCTCCGGGGTGTCGAGGTAGGCGGCGAGGCACGCCTCGGGGTCGGTGGTGCGCTTGCTCTTGAGCGCCGCGTCGAAGCCGTCGGGGTGCTTGACGAAGCCTGCCGGCGCCTCCTCGAGGGTCGGCAGCGCCGCCTTGAGCTTCTTGGCCGTGAGCTCCTGCTGCTCGGGGGCGTCGGCGGCCTCGGCCTCCGGCGTGTTGGTCACGGTCACGGTCGTGGGCTCGGTCGGCTCCACCGGTGCGTCGTCACCGCAGGCGGAGAGGGCGAGGGCACCCGTGACGGCCAGCGTGGCGAAGGGGGCGAGGCGTCCGGTCATGAGGTGGCCTTCTTGAGGTCGTCGAGCACGCCCTGCGCGTGCTTCTCGAGGGTGTCGGAGCTGTCCGGCCCGGAGCCGGACACCAGTCGCACGTTGATCAGGTTGTGACCGCTGCGAACCCACAGGTCGTCGATGGTCAGGTTGATGTCGGTGCTGCTGCGTCGGACGGCGAAGGAGCGGTCGCCGATCGTGGGGTTGGCGATGTGGTGGGTGCGCCACTCGGTGCCGTTGTCCTCGTAGCTGGCGCACTGGGCCATCGCGGCGCCGGCGTCGTCGAGGAAGCGGGTCGGGTAGGGCCGGTCGTGGGTCCACACGGACACGACGAGGCTCGGTGTCGGGTTGCCACCGCCGCGGTGCTCGTGCCGCACACCCGAGCCCTCGGTGCGGTGCTTGGTGGTCCAGGAGCGGACCTCCGGGGTGCCGAAGGTGGCCGCGAGGCAGGCCGGCGGATCGGTGTCGCTCGAGCCGTCGGCCGCGACGTCCACGTCCTTGCGGGCCAGCTCGAAGCCCTCGGGAGCCTCGCCGTCGGCGGGCAGGGCCGCGATGATCTGCTTGCGGGTCAGCTCCTGCTGCTCCGGGGCGTCGAGAGTCTCCGGCTCGGGCGTGCTCGTCACCGTCACGGTCGACGTCGGGGAGGACTCGCTGGTCGGCGAGGACGAGGTGGGGCGGTCGGTGGGCGCGGGGTCCGGCCCCCCGCAGGCTCCCAGAGCCACGGAGGCCGCCGCGGCGAGCATGCCGAAGGGGGCCGCCCGGGTGATCACGACGTGGCCTTCTCGAGGTCGTCGAGGATGCCTTGGGCGTAGTCCTGCATGAGCTTGCCGTCGTAGTCCTTGTCGTAGCCCAGGGTCATCACGGTGATGAGGTTGTGGCCGCTGCGCACGTACATGCGGTCGACGTAGAAGTCGTGGTCGCGGCTGGTGATGCGCACGGCGAGGGTCTGGTCCCCGATCTGGGGCGTGGAGACGGCCTTGGCCGAGTAGCTGCTGTCGGGTCCGGCGTTGTTGCTCTCGGTGTAGTCGTCGCACGAGGCGATCGCCGCGCCGGCGTCGTCGAAGATGCTGTGGGGGTAGGGCTCGTCGTGGGACTGGACGTAGGTCGCGATGATGCCGCCACCGTTGACCTTCTCGCGGCTGAAGCGCGCCTTCTCGTTGACCTTGCGGTGCTCGTCGCGAAACTTCTTCGCATCCGACCCGGCGAGCTCGACGTCGGCGCACTCCGCCGGGTCGTAGGTCGGCTCGTAGGTGCTGGCCGGCGAGATGTCGACGAGCCAGTCCTTGCTGGGCATGTCGGCGCGGGTCGGCAGCGCCTTGCGGGCGGTGGCCTTGTCGATCTGCTGCTGCTCGGGCCGGTCGAGGGCCTCGGCCTCGGCGTCCTTGGTGACGGTGATGGTGCCCGGGTCGCTCGCCTCGTCGGGAGGGGTCGAGCCCTGGTCGCCGCAGGCGGAGACCGCGAGCAGGGTCGTCAGACTGAGGGCGGCCAGGCATCGGCGGGTCGTCGCATCCATCGTCGCCAAGCATCCCACGGCCGCCGCCGCACGTGCCCGGCTGCGGCCCAGCCCGTATCGTCGTGCCGAAACCTCAGGAGGGGAACCAGTGGAGCAGATCTCCCGACGCACCGTGCTCACCGCGATGGGCGCGCTCGGCACCATGACCGTCGCCGGCTGCGCCGACGACGAGCCCAGCCAGCTCGACCCGTCGTCGACGCACGTCGTCGAGGGCGACGGCGGGTCCGGCTCGTCCGCGAGCGGTTCGTCGTCCGCAGGCTCCGAGGGCTCGGGCGATGCGTCGTCGGAGGGTGGCATGCGGCAGGTGCAGCTCGACTCTCCCGACGCGATGCGCGGCCGCTGGGCGGCCTACACGGCCGTGGTGCTCGCCGCGAGCGACAACTCCGAGTCCTCCCGCGCCGAGGACGGCGACTGGATCTTCCAGCACGAGCTCGGTCCCTGGGCGATGCTCGTGCGCTTCAAGGACGGCAAGGCGCTGCTCGCCGGTCACGCCAATGCCGACATCGTGCGCGACCTCACCCAGGAGAAGAAGATCCGCAGGGCCCTCGTCGCCGGTGCCCCGAAGTGGTGGGGGGCGCTCGACACGGCGCTGCCGGACACCGCCCGGATCGGGTTCGTCCTCGGCTGGGACGGCAAGACCTGGCAGGGCCTGGCCCCGTCGGTGAGCAACTTCGACGCCCTGCCCTTCTACCCCAAGTCGCAGCAGGCCTGCGGCGAGCAGCTCGTCATGTGGGGCAGCAAGGCCGAGGGCAGCTACACCGGCTCGGCCAAGGCGGCGGCCGATGCCGCCATGCGCGCCGGCACCCAGCTGACCGCGGCCCAGCTGAAGAAGCTGGGCCCGGGCATCCAGTCCGCCCGGGTCAAGGGTGCGCTGACCGCCGCGAAGGCCTACGAGGGCAAGGGCAAGCACTGACCCCGAGGGTCAGCCGCGCGCCTGCCAGGTGCACACGCAGGCGAGGTTGCCGTCGGCGTCCGACAGCACCCACCACGCGGGGGCGAACTCGTCGGTGACCAGCTCGCCGCCGGCGGCGACGCAGGCGTCGACCCGCGCCTGCGCTTCGTCGTGCGGGACGTAGACGTCGAGGTGCACCCGGCCGCGGCCCGACCGCTCCTCGCTGTCCTGGAACCAGATCTCGGGCAGCTGACCGTCGGGCGAAGGGAGGCTGTCGGGGTCCCCCTTCGCCGGCTCGTGACCGGTGAGGGCCATCCAGAAGGGACGGATCCGGTCGGCGTCGGCGGTGTCGATCCCGATGGTCATCGAGGCGCCCACCTCGGGCTGGGCGCTCGCACCCAGGTCGTCGGCGATCCGGCTGATCTCGCCGGCCAGCGCGATGTCGCGGGGCGAGAGGCCGCCCACGTCGTGGCTGACCAGATGCAACCCGACCCAGCCCCACCGCAGGTCGATGTCGGGGTGGTGGTCGGCCTCCTCGGCCGCCGTGGCGATCGCATTGACCAGCGCGAGCGACTCCTCGAAGCCCTGCGTGCGCAGGCGGGTGCGCAGCATGCCGTCGACCTCTCGCCACCCCTGGGGGATCTGGTCGGCGACCTGCTCGCTGGTCAGGGTCTGCTGGGCGTCGTCGCTCATGTGACCCACGTTAGGCCCTTGAGGTGTTCACCGCGGGCCCGCGCGTCGATAGCCTCGCGAGCATGACCGGTGCCGCCTTCTTCGATCTCGACCGCACCCTGCTGCCCAAGGCCTCGGGTCCGGCGCTGTCCGCTGCCATGCGCGAGACGGGGGTGGTCTCGGCGCGCATGCCGGGGGAGGCCCTGCTCTTCGGCTACTTCAACCTCCTCGGCGAGTCGCTCGGCTCGATCGCGCTGGCCCGCCAGGCGGTGCTCGTGGCGCGGGGCAAGACCCGCGACGCCTTCGACGCGGCCGCCGAGCTCGCCGCCGACGTCCTCGAGCCGATGGTCGGCCCCTTCGCCCGGATGCTCATCGACGAGCACCACGCCGCCGGCCGCCCGGTCGTGCTCGCGACGACGACGCCCGAGCACCTCGTGCGGCCCCTCGCCGCGCGGCTGGGCATCGACCACGTCATCGCCACCCGCTACGAGGTCGGCGACGACGGGTGCTTCACCGGTCGCAACGGCGGGCACTTCGTGTGGTCGATGGGCAAGGTCGCGGCCGTGCGCGAGTGGGCCGAGGCCGAGGGCGTCGACCTCGACGCGTCCTTCGCCTACTCGGACTCGATCTACGACGCCCCGCTGCTGCGGGCCGTCGGCAACCCCGGTGCGGTCAACCCCGACCCGCGGCTGCAGGCGCTCGCCGTCGCCGCCCGCTGGCCGGTGCTCCACTTCGACACCTCGCCCGGGGTGCTGAAGCTGCCGGTCATCGGCATGGAGCTGCAGCGGGCGATCGCCCTGCTCGCCCGGCCCGAGGTCTTCCCCTACGCGAAGTTCACCGTGGGGGGCGTCGACAACATCCCGACCGACGGGCCGGCCATCCTCGTCGGCAACCACCGGTCCTACTTCGACCTCGTCGCCATGGCCGTCGCCTTCCGCCGCACCCCGCGCTCGGCGCGTTTCCTCGGCAAGAAGGAGCTCTTCGACGTGCCGGGCCTGGGGTCGATCTTCCGCGCCGGTGGCGGCATCAGCGTCGACCGTCGGGCCGAGGACCCCGACAGTCCAGACGCCTTCGCGGCGGCGGTGCGGGCCATCCACGGCGGCGAGCTCGTCGCGATGATGCCGGAGGGCACGATCCCGCGCGGCATCCACTTCTTCGAGCCGGGCATGCGCGGCTTCCCGGGGGCCGCCCGCCTGGCCCACCTCACCAAGGTGCCGGTCATCCCCTTCGCCATCACCGGGACGGAGAAGGTCTGGCCCCGCAGCGCGAAGATCCCGCGGGTGACCAACCTCCTGGGCCGGCCCGAGGTCACGGTGACCTTCGGCGAGCCGGTGGACCTGAAGTACCGGTCGGTGCCGCGCGACATGGAGCGGATCTTCGACGCGATCACCGAGATGCTGCCCGACGAGGTCCGTGAGCCGGCCCGGCCGACCCTCGCCGAGCTGGCCCTGACCTATCCCGACGGCGTCGTGCCGGCGGAGGACCGCTGGTTCGCGCTCGACGGGGACGAGCAGGTCTGACGCCGGCTCAGTCGCCGGCCGCCCCGATCTCGTCCATGGCCGCCTGCGCCTCGGTGACGATGCGGCGCATCGCCTCCTCGGCGCGGTCGGGGCTGCCCTCGGCGATGGCGGCGGCCACCTCGACGTGCCAGTCGATGGCCCCCTGCTCGGGGATCTCCGGCATGAGGTCGTGCTCGGTGCGGCCGGTGAGGGCCTCGGCGACGAAGGGGGCGAAGCCCGCGAGCAGCGCATTGCCCGAGGCCTCGAGGAGAGCGCGGTGGAAGTCGATGTCGTGCTGCAGGTAGGTGAGCAGGGCGCCCTTCGGCCCGGTTTCGGCCATGCCGGCCGCCGCCTCCTGGAGCCGGCGGGCCCGCTCGGGGGTGGCGCGCTCGGCCGCGAGCCGTGCGGCCTGCGGCTCGACGCCGCGGCGCAGCTCGCTCACCTCGCGCAGCTGTGCCAGGCGCTGGGGGCCCTCGAGGCGCCAGTGGATGATCACCGGGCTGAGCGCCTCCCACGAGGACTCCGGCTGGATCGTCACGCCCACGCGGCGGCGTGAGCTGGCGACGCCGATCGACTCGAGGACCTTGACCACCTCGCGGACCACGGTCCGCGAGACGCCGTATCGCGCCTCGATCTGCTCCATGGAGAACACGTCACCCGCGGCCAGGCGCCCGGTCGTCAGGTCGGACCCGATGCGCGTGAGGACGCTGTGGTGCAGGCCCCCGCCCTGCGCACTCGTCATGCGCCGGATTGTCTCAGACCCCATGGCGCACCTCCAAAGAAAAGGATGACGATTGCTTGCACAATAAGCATACTTTTGGGATCGTATCCGGCGGGCGACCGCCCGACACCACCCACCGGAGGACAACGATGTTTCTCGTCGAGGACGCCGTGCCAGAGCCCGCCTTCGGCTCCGGGCCCCTGCTCGCCATCGCCGCGGCCGCCGTCGCGCTGCTGCTTCTGCTGATCATCCGCTTCAAGGTCCACGCCTTCGTGGCCCTCGTGCTCGTCAGCTTCCTCACCGCCCTCGCGACGAAGATCGCCCCCGCCGACGTCGTCACGGTCATGACCGACGGCTTCGGCGCGACGCTCGCGTCGGTGGCGCTGCTCGTCGGTCTCGGAGCCATGATCGGCCGTCTGCTCGAGGTGACCGGTGGCGCCCAGGTCCTCGCGGACACCCTCATCGCGCGCTTCGGCGAGGACCGGGCTCCCTTCGCCCTCGGCATCGCCTCGTTGCTCTTCGGCTTCCCGATCTTCTTCGACGCCGGCCTGGTCGTCATGCTGCCGATCATCTTCAGCGTCGCCCGCCGCTTCGGCGGCTCGGTCCTGCGCTACGCCTTCCCGGCGGCCGGTGCCTTCGCCGTCATGCACGCCTTCGTCCCGCCGCACCCCGGCCCGGTCGCCGCGGCCGACCTCGTGAGCGCCGACATCGGCCTGCTGCTGATCTTCGGCCTGCTCATCGGGCTGCCGACCTGGTACCTCGCGTCCTACCTCTACGGCCTGTGGGCCGGCAGCCGCTACATGGTCGACGTGCCCGACCTGCTGTCCGGTGGCCCCGTCCCGGAGACGAAGGGGGACGAGCATCGCCTGCCGTCCTTCGGCCTGGTCCTCGCGGTGCTCCTGCTGCCGATGGTGCTGATCTTCGTCGACACCGGCCTCAACACGCTGGCCACGCAGGGCACCGTCGACGGTGACGCGGTGTGGGTCAACGCCCTGCGGATCTTCGGCAAGACCCCGATCGCGCTGCTCATCACCACGCTCTTCGCCATGGTCGCGCTCGGCTGGCGCCGCCGGACCAAGGCCGACGTCGAGACGCTCATGAACGACGCGCTCGCCCCGGTCTGCGCGATCATCCTCATCACCGGTGCCGGTGGCATGTTCGGTGGGGTGCTGCGCGCCAGCGGCATCGGTCAGGCGCTCGCCGACACCCTCGAGTCGACCGGGCTGCCGGTCATCGTGGCCGCCTTCGTCGTCTCTGCGGCGCTGCGCGTCGCCCAGGGCAGCGCCACCGTCGCCCTGACCACGGCCGCCGGCCTCATGGCGCCGACGATCGAGGCGTCGTCGGGCCTGAGCTCGATCGACCTCGTGCTCGTCGTCATCGCCATCGCCGGTGGCGCCACCGTCCTGTCGCACGTCAACGACTCCGGCTTCTGGCTCGTCGGGCGCTTCCTCGGCATGGACGAGAAGACCACGCTCAAGACGTGGACGGTCATGGAGACCCTCATCGGTGGCATCGGCTTCCTCTTCGCCTTCGCGCTGAGCCTGGTGCTGTGACATGAGTGTCCACGTCGTCGCGATGGGCGTCTCCGGCAGCGGCAAGAGCACCGTCGCGGAGGGTGTCGTCGAGCGCACCGGATGGGTCTTCGCCGAGGCCGACGCCTTCCACCCGCAGGCCAACATCGACAAGATGTCGCAGGGCATCCCGCTGACCGACGAGGACCGGTGGCCCTGGTTGCACGACCTCGCGGCGTGGATGGCCGAGCACGCCGCACGCGGCGAGGACACGGTCATCACCTGCTCGGCGCTCAAGCGGACCTACCGCGACGCGCTGCGCGCCGACGTCGCTGCCCTCGGGGCAGGGCACCGGGTGCTCTTCGCCCATCTCGACGGGTCGGCCGCGGTCATCGCCGAGCGGCTCGAAGGGCGGCAGGGTCACTTCATGCCCGCCTCGCTCCTGCAGTCGCAGATCGACACCCTCGAGGACCTCGAGCCCGACGAGGACGGGGTCGTGCTCGACCTCACCGCAGCACCCGAGGTGCTCGTCGACCGGGTCATGGCGAGCGTGGCGCCGGGGCGCTGACCCCCTTTCGTCGCCGCTCGACAAGAGAAACACCCCCTTCGCAAGGGTTTCAAACCCTTGCGAAGGGGGTGTTTCTCGGGTCACCCGGAAATCGAGGTACGGGTGGGGTGGGCCCCGGTCGAGGCCTCGCTCAGGTGCTCGCGACCCGCACGATGAGCGCCTGCTGGTCGACGGTCACCCGCAGGCGGGAGGCCTCGCCGATGACGTCACCGTCGACCTGCACGGGGTGCGGCTCGTCGACGCTGGCGGTGTAGGTCGAGCCAGAGGTGCGGATCAGCTCGGTGCCATCCTTCTCGGAGCGGCCGAGGACGCGCACGGCGACCGAGCCCCAGCCGATGATCGTCTTGGGGGCGACGACGACGCCGTCGAGTCGCCCGTCGTCGATGCGGGCGCTCGGGATCAGCTGGATCCCTCCGGTGAGGGTGCCGCAGTTGCCGAAGAGGATCGTGCGCGCCCGGACCGGCTCTTGGGCCTGCCCGTCGATGGTCCACCGCACGCGGAAGCGCTTGATGAAGATGCTGCGGAAGCCGGTGACGAAGTAGGCCGTCCAGCCCACGCGCGCCTTGAGCTCCTCGCTCGTGTTGCCCATGATCGCCGCGTCGAAGCCCATGCCCGCCATGACGAGGAAGGGGTGGCGCTCGACCGGGGGTCCCTCGACCGGCTCCTCGGCCTGGCCGGCGTCGTCGGTGGTGACCTCCTCGGCGGGGTCCAGCTCGAGCCAGGCGACGTCGATCGCCTTGTTGCGGCCGCTGCAGGCCACCCGGAGCGCCTCGGTGAGGTCGGCGCCGAAGGGGATGTCCAGGTTGCGGGCGAGCAGGTTGCCGGTGCCGCGGGGGAGCAGGCCCATCGGCGTGCGGGTGCCGGCGAGGGCGACCGCGACCGCGCGGATCGTGCCGTCGCCGCCGAGCGGGCAGACGACGTCGACGCCCGCCTCGACCGCCTCACGGGCCTGACCGGTGCCGGGGTCGTCGATCGTCGTCTCGATGAAGAGCGGCTCGTCCCAGCCCAGCTCGCGGCTGGCGGCGGTCAGCTCGGCGCGGGTCGCCGGGACGCTGTCGAACTTCGTCGGGTTGATGATGATGGCCGCACGACGAGGGGCGGGCTTGCTCCCTTCGTCCTTGCGGAAGCGGTGACGCTCCGGCCGGGACGCGGCGTGCCGAGCCCCCGCGGCACCCGGTCCACGCAGGACGAGGGCGACGACGACGACGACGAGCACGAGGCAGAGGGCGATCGCGATCGCCAGCATGGTCCAGTCAGGCACGGCCGTGACGCTACCCCAGCGGTGGCCCGCCGGCGCCCTTCCACGGGCCCGGGCGGCGGGGGTGCCCGGTCATCGCGGATATCCTGCGTGTCGTGATCGACCTCAAGTTCCTGCGCGACCAGCCCGAAGCCGTCCGAGCCAGCCAGCGTGCCCGCGGTGAGGACGAGTCCCTCGTCGACGCGGTCCTCGCGGCCGACGCGCGCCGCCGCGAGACCATCGGTGCCTTCGAGTCCGCCCGGGCGGAGCAGAAGGCGGCGAGCAAGGAGCTCGGTCCGGTCATGGGTCGGCTCAACAAGGCCAAGAAGCAAGGTGACGACGCCGCGCTCGTGGCCGAGCTCGAGGTCGAGGCCGCCGCGCTGCGCGACAAGGGTGCCGCGATGTCGGCCCGCGTCAAGGAGCTCGAGGCCGCCGCCGACGAGGCGAAGGGAGAGCTCGACGCCTCGATCCGTCGGATCGGCAATGTCATCCAGGAGGGCGTCCCGGCCGGCGGCGAGGACGACTTCGACCTGATCGAGGAGGTCGGGACCCCGCGCGACTTCGCCGCCGAGGGCTTCGAGCCCAAGGACCACCTCGAGCTCGGCGAGCTGCTCGGCGCCATCGACATGGAGCGCGGGGCCAAGGTGAGCGGCAGCCGCTTCTACTACCTGCGCGGCGCCGGCGCCCGGCTCGAGATCGCCCTCATGGCCCTCGCCCAGCAGGTCGCCGCCGAGGAGGGCTTCACCCCGCTCGTCGTCCCGACGCTCGTGCGCCCTGAGACGATGGCCGGCACCGGCTACCTCGACGCCCACGACGACGTCTACCACCTGCCCGCCGACGAGCTGTACCTCACCGGCACGTCCGAGGTCGCGCTCGCCGGCTACCACGCCGACGAGATCCTCGACCTGTCGCAGGGTCCGATCCGCTACGTGTCGACGTCGACCTGCTACCGGCGCGAGGCGGGCAGCTACGGCAAGGACACCCGAGGCATCTTCCGCGTCCACCAGTTCCAGAAGACCGAGATGTTCGTCTTCTGCCGCCCCGAGGACGCCCAGGCCCAGCACGAGGAGCTGCTGCGGATCGAGCGGCGGATCCTCGAGGCCCTCGAGCTGCCCTACCGGGTCATCGACGTCGCCGCCGGTGACCTCGGCGGGCCGGCGAGCCGCAAGTACGACTGCGAGGCGTGGGTGCCCACGCAGGGCAAGTACCGCGAGCTGACGTCGACGAGCAACTGCACGACCTTCCAGGCGCGGCGCCTGAACATCCGTGAGCGCAACGCCGAGGGCGGCGGCACCCGCACGGTCGCCACGCTCAACGGCACCGCCATCACGAGCACCCGCCCCATCGTGGCCATCCTCGAGAACCACCAGCAGGCCGACGGCTCGGTCCGCGTCCCCGCGGCGCTGCAGCCCTTTCTCGGTGCCGAGGTCATCCGACCGCGCTGACCGTGACCACCGCGTTCTCCCCGACGAAGGGGGCCCGACCCACGGCGTTCAGGTCGGCGGGCTACGTTGGACTCGTCCCCCCGACGACGGAGGAGCACGAGTGATCCAGCCTGCTCGGCACGAGGCCCCGGGCGCTGCGGCCCCGGTGGGCCGCGCCCGGCTCGCCGCGTCGATCACCGCCCGGGTGCTCGACGGTCAGGCTGTCGCGCTCCACGGCCCGCGGGGCATGGGCCGCACCACCGTCCTCGACCTCGTCGCCGCAGGGCTCCCGCACGCGATCAGCGTCCGGGTGCAGCGTCTGGGCACCCCCGGGCACGGGGCCGCGCTCATCGCGTCCGCCTTCCCGGCCGAGACGCTCGACGAGCTGCCCGAGCGGATGCGCGCCGGACTGCTCGACCCGCGGTCCGTGACCGTCGGTGACCCGGCGGTCTTCCTCGGGGACGCCCTGACGGAGCTGCTGACGACCGAGGCGGGGCGGGCCCCCTTCGTCCTTGTGGTCGATGACGCCCAGCACCTCGACCCGCTGACGCTCGCCGCCCTGCGCACTGCGGCGTCGCGCTCGCTCGGCCCCGGCGCGCTGGGCATCCTCTTGGGGGTCGGTCCGCCGGAGGTCTCCTCGGAGACCGGCTTCGTCCCGGGGCTGGTCGCCGCGCGCGAGCTGCAGCTGCTCCACCTCGACCTCCAGCCGCTGGCGGGGGCCGACACCGTCGAGATGCTCACCACGGCTGGCGTGCCGACCGACACCGCGCTGTGGGCGCACCGCGAGTCCGGCGGCAACCCTGGCCTGGCCCATGACGTCGCCGCGGCCGTCGATGCCAGGTCGCCCGCCGACGCGACCCGGGCGGTCCGCTCGCTCGTGCGGCAACGCGCCCTGGCACTCTCGCCGCCCGTGCGCGCCACGCTGCGCCGGGTCGCGGCGATGCACCAGCCGACGACCGCGGTCCTCACCCGTCTCGGCGGCGCCGACGCCGTCGACAGCATCCGCACGGCACGGGCCCTCGCGCTCCTGGTGAGCGAGGACGACTACGTCCGGCTCACCCCGACAGCGCTCGGCGACGTGCTGCTCGAGTCGATCGACAGCGACGAGCTCGTGCAGCTGCACACCGAGCTCGCTGCCGCCGCCGACACCGAGGCCCTGGCCCGCTACCACCGCGCCCTCGCCGGAGACCCGTCGACGACGCCGGCCGACCTGGCCGCCTCGGCCGCGGAGACCGCGGCGCGGGGCGAGCACGACCTCGCTGCCCAGCTCTACCTCCTCGCGGCCGACGCGGGCACCGACGAATGGGCCGAGTGGATCACCTGCTGCCTCGAAAATGCCGTCATCGGCAAGGAGACCCGGGTGCTGCACCGAGCCGTCCAGGGCGCGGCGCGGCTCACCGACCCGGGGCACCGGGTCCGGGCCGATCTCGCGCTCGTCGAGCTCGGCGACGTCTCGCCCGACGAGGTGCTCGTCACCGCGCTGCAGGCGGCCCGGGAGCACCCTGACCTCCAGGCGCGGGTCCTGCTGCAGCGCGCCCGCCTGCTCCTGGGGACGCACGAGCTGCGCACGGCGCTCGAGCTGGCCCGCCGGTCCGTCGAGCTCGCCGAGCGGGCCGGGCGGCCCGACATCGAGGTCGACGCCCTCACCGTCGCCGCGTCGGTGACCCGCACCCTCGGCGAGGGCGGGTCGCGTGAGCTCATCGACTCGGCCGCCGCGCTGGCCGGGACGCCGCGACCGGGTCACGTCCACACGTCCGCCCGCTACATCGCCGGGCGCTTCGCGCTCCACGACGACGACCTGCGTCGGGCTCGGGCGGAGTTCGTCGACATGCTCGCCTCCGTCGGGCCGGACGCCGGCTACGACACCGTCCACGTCCTGCGCAGCCTCGTCGAGATCGTCTCCAGGCAGGGGCGTGGGCGGGAGGCGCTCGAGCTCGCCGGGCGGGCCACCCGAGCGGCCACGCACTTCGACACCCCCGTCGCGACGACGTGGTACATCGAGGCGATCGCGGAGTGCGCCGGGGGGTCCTTCGAGCGAGCCGCCGTCGTCAGCGCCCGCGGGGTGGCGCTCGCGCGCGAGCAGGAGGACGAGCGCTACCTGCGTCGGCACCTGGCCCATCTCGGTCTGGCCCGATTGCACCTCGACGAGCTCGACGAGGCGGTCGAGGCCTTCCGTGAGCTGCGCGCCATCGACGCGGCGAGCGGGATCCGGGACGTGACCTCCCTGCGCTGGCACACCGACGCCGTGACCGCCTTGGCCCTCGTCGGCGAGGCCGACGAGGCGGCGGAGCTGCTCGCCGGGGTGCGCGCCGAGATCGCCGCCGGCCGCGGGGCACCGGGAGTCGTCGTCGCTGCCGACCGGGCCGAGGCGGAGATTGCCGCCGCTCGGGGTGACCTCGACCGCGCGCGTGAGCTCGTCACCCGCTCGGCGACGGTCGCGGGGGAGCGTCGGCTGCCGATCGAGCAGGCGCGCTCGCTGGTGACACTCGCCCACGTCGAGCGCCGCGCCCGCCGGAGCGGGCGCAGCCGAGAGGCCGCCGGCCGGGCGCGCGAGGTGCTGCGCCCGCTGCACGCCGAGCCGTGGACCGCATGGGTGCTGGCGCGCTTCCCCGAGGGAGCCGCGCTGCACACGCTCGAGCCCGAGGAGCCCGATGCCGGCGACCCCCAGGCCCTCCTGGCCTCGCTCACCCTCACCGAGCAGCAGGTGGCCGGGCTCGTCGCCGACGGCGCGAGCAACCGCGAGATCGCCCAGCGGCTGCACCTGAGCGTCAAGACGGTCGAGGGCACCCTGACGCGGGTCTACCGCAAGTCGGGCCTGCGCTCGCGCACCCAGCTCGCCGCGCTCGTCCTCGGCCACGGCCCTCGCTGACCACCCACACGTCCGGGCGAGGGGGTCGAGGTATCCGCGACCGTCTATCTGGTCGGTGGTACCTCGATCCGGGTGGCGGACCTGGGCTCGGCTCCCTCAGTCGGTCGTGCGGGCGTTGAAGGCCCGCAGGGCCAGTGGCGCGATGACGAGCGTGATGCCCACCGACCAGATGATCGTCGCCAGCTCGGGGTGGTGCAGCGGCCACGGGGCGTCGGCGCGCAACGGCTGACCCGCGACGCCCCAGTTGTCACGCATCGCCTGACTGAGGGCTGAGATGGGGTTCCACTCGGCGACGGTGCGCAGCCAGCTCGGCATGACGTCGGTCCGCGCGAAGGCATTGGACAGGAAGGTGATCGGGAAGATCGTCGTGAACATCAGGCCGTTGACCGCTTCGACCGAGCGCATCGCCGACCCGACGAGGATCCCGATCCAGATCATCGCGAAGCCGAAGAGCAGGAGCAGCCCGTAGCCGATGAGGGCGTTGACCACGCCGTCGTGCAGCCGCCACCCGATGAAGAGCCCGGTGACCGACATGACGGCGACGCCGATGCTCGAGTGGATGAGCGCGGCGATGCTGCGCGAGATGAGGATCGACGAGCGGCGGATGGGCAGCGACCGCAGCCGGTCGACCATGCCCTTGCCGATGTCGGTGTTGAGCCCGATGGCGACGATGAAGGCGCTGAAGGCGATGGTCTGCGCCATGATCCCGGGCAGCAGCCACGGCTTGTAGTCGACCCCGGGGATCTGGATCGAGCCCCCGAAGACATAGGCGAAGAGCAGCACGAACATCACCGGCTGGATCGTCACGTCGGTGAGCATCTCGGGCTGGCGCTTGATGTGGGTGAGGTTGCGGCGCACGAGGGTGGTGATCTGCCGGACCCGACCGGCGCCGACCGGTGTCGGGCTCGCGTGCGGGACGGCGATGGAGCTGGTGTCGCTCTGGGCGGTCATGCCGGTGCCTCCTGGTTGGTGGACTCCTCGGCGGCATGGCCGGTGAGGGAGAGGAAGACGTCGTCGAGGCTCGGACGCTGCATGCCTAGGTCGTCGACGTCGATGTCGGCGCCGTCGAGGGCGCCGGCGATGCGGGTGAGGTCGGCGACCCCGGCACCGGGGGCGGTCAGCCGACGGGCGTCGGCGTCGACGTGGACCTCGCCGACGGCCTCGCGGACGAGCTCGGCGGCGCGGGCCACCTCGTCGTGGCGCGAGACGGTGACGACGAGGCTCGTGGCACCGGACTGGTCCTTGAGCTCGAGCGGGGTGCCCTGGGCGATGATCCGCCCGTGGTCGATGACGCAGATGCGGTCGGCGAGCTGGTCGGCCTCGTCGAGGTACTGGGTCGTGAGCAGCAGCGTGGTGCCGTCACGCACGAGGTCACGCAGCACCTCCCACAGCTCGACCCGGCTGCGCGGGTCGAGGCCGGTCGTCGGCTCGTCGAGGAAGAGCACGGACGGGTGGGCGATGAGGCTCACGGCGAGGTCGATCCGCCGGCGCATGCCGCCGGAGTAGTCCTTGACCACCTTGTTGCCCGCCTCGGTGAGCGAAAATCGCTCGAGCAGGTCGTCGGCCCGGCGGCGGACCTCGCGGCCGGGCAGGCCGTAGAGGTCGCCGATCAGCCGCAGATTTTCCCTCCCCGTCAGCAGGTCGTCGACGGTCGCAGACTGCGCGGTCAGGCCCATGCTCGCGCGCACCGCCTCGGGCTCGGCGACGACGTCGTGCCCGGCGACCCGCGCGGTGCCCCGCGTCGGGGTGGCGAGCGTGGTCATCATGCGCACGGTCGTCGTCTTGCCGGCGCCGTTGGGCCCCAGGAGGCCGAAGACAGTGCCTTGGGGGACTTTGAAGCTCACGTCGTCGACGGCCACGAAGTCACCGAAGGTCTTCACCAGGCCGGAGGCCTCGATCACGGGTGCGGTCATGTCGGTCCACGCTAGGGGGTGGCACCGACAGCGGACAACGGATTTCCCTTCGAGGCTCGGCCGCGGACGGCCTCGCACCTCAGGGACCGGGGGTGGCTACTCCAAGGTCTCGACGTCGATGTGGTCGTCGGGGTCGTGGCTGCGGCGCACCGAGCGCCGCCACATCCACGCGACGACCCCGAGGGCGGCGAGGACGATGAGGACGTAGACGACCTTGCTGATCGGGTCCATGTACTGCTCGACGAGGTGGTAGCGGTCGCCGAGCTGGAAGCCGATCCACACGAAGAGGGAGTTCCAGATGAGCGAGCCGGCGGTCGTGTAGCCGAGGAACTTCGCCACCGGCATGCGGTCGATGCCGGCGGGGATCGAGATGATGCTGCGGATCCCGGGGACGAAGCGGCCGAGGAAGACGGCCTTGGGCCCGTGCTTGGTGAACCACGCGTCGGCCTTGTCGATGTCGGCGACGTCGACGAGCGGCATCCGGTGCGCGATGACCTTGAGCCGGTCGATCCCGAGCGCCGCGCCGATGCCGTAGAGCAGCAGCGCGCCGGTGACCGAGCCGAGCGTCGCCCAGAGCACCGCCTCGACGATCGAGTAGCGGCCCTGCGCGGCGGTGAAGCCGGCGAGCGGCAGGATCACCTCGCTGGGGATCGGCGGGAAGACGTTCTCGAGGAAGATGCCCAGCGCGATGCCGGGGCCCCCGATCCGGTCCATGAGGTCGAGGACCCACTCGACGATGGTGTTCATGCGGCCCTTCCGCGGCGGTGACGTCTACGGTGGGGGCCCGTGAGCACCCCGGATGATCATGCCAAGGCTAGGGGCGGACCCTCCGCGTCGCCTGTGAGCCACGGCGTCGGTCCGTGGGTGGGCGAGTGGCCCGACGACCCGCACCTCGACCCCGAGCTGCTCCGCGACGGCGACCGGCGCAATGTCGAGGACCGTTACCGCTACTGGTCCCACGAGGCGATCACCGCGGACCTGGCGACCCGGCGGCACGCCTTCCACGTCGCCATCGAGAACTGGGAGCACGACTTCAACATCGGCTCGGTCGTGCGCACGGCCAATGCCATGGGGGCCGCCGCCTTCCACATCGTCGGCAAGAGGCGGTGGAACCGGCGTGGCGCGATGGTCACCGACCGCTACCAGGTGGAGCACCACCATCCGTCCGTCGAGGACTTCACGCAGTGGGCGGCGACGGCGGGCGAAGGGGGGACCCCCCTTCGCATCATCGGCATCGACAACGTGCCGGGCTCGGTCCCGATCGAGACCCACGACCTGCCCCGCGACTGCGTCCTCGTCCTCGGCCAGGAGGGCCCGGGGATCTCGCCGGAGATGCTCGCGGCGTGCGAGGTCGTGCTCGAGATCAGCCAGTTCGGCTCGACCCGCTCGATCAACGCCGGCGCGGCTGCGGCGATCGCGATGCACGCCTGGGTGCGGCGGCACACCTTCGGCCAGGTGCCGTAGTCCGATGTCAAGACGATTCACTCTTGGGCGCCAGACTCCAGCACAGTCATCGCCGAAGATGCCCACATGACATGCCGCACAATCGCGGCAACTCCTACGCCAGCCTTGCGAACTACCTTGACCGCCTACGCGTCGCCACCATTGTTAAGCCGCGATCTGTTGCCCTCAATTTCGCAAGCTAAACGTCGAAGCTGGACAGGGTGCCACCTGTGCGACAGGCTGCGGCTGAGTGCCAAGAGGTCGGGGCGGTCATGATCCGTGAATTGTTGTATCGACATCTGCATTATCGACTTTGCGCATCACGGTCTCCCCTGCACCCAAACGTTGTTGGGCGTGAAGGTTGCGGTTCTTGCGCAAAGCCTCCTTCACTTGGTTTAGGAACATTTTCCTTTGGACGTTATTGGTCGTCGATACCTGAGCGAGCTTTCGCACTGCAACGAATTCTTCGACATCCCGCTGATCATCCGGACTGAGTGGCTGGACGTAGTACGCGGCCGTAGCGAACGGCACCATGACGGCGTCTATAGCACGACGGAGCTGGTGGTGCTCGTGAACCTTTAAGAATTGCGCAGCCCACCCGTCCCCAAGGTCCAGCGACAGGATCGCGCCCAGAATGCTTGCTCCAGCATCGGACAGGAAATCATCGTCGTCGAACAACCAGCTCAACGTGCGGGCAAGCTTGCGGCTGGCCAGGGAGGAGTTGATCGCCGTGACGCCGACCAGCACCGGCGCCGACCGCTCCATCCCCATAACAAACTTCTCGAGTCGTTCCCCTGTGGCCCCCGCCTCGGCTGCGGTGGAGCGCGCCAAGCTGGACACGAACTCCTGAAATTCTGGATCGGTTTCCAATAGGGTGACAACCTTTCCCCACACCGATAGTGTGCGTGCCAACACCTCTCGCTTGAGACCTAGGTCAGTGACCGATTCACTGTCGCGCAACACGGTCGAAACGAGGCTAAGGGCCGTCATGATCTGGTATAGCGGAGGTGCGTCTTCAATGCGGTCCGCTGGGAACGGCTCGCGTTCGTCGTCGCTGATCGTGTCCAAGGGATCAAATTGGGCGTCGGATCTCGCGCGCGAGAGACTGTGCGCCAAGGCATCTCCAAGATCAAGGCTGTTCAACAATTCCTCAACCGTGGAAGCGTCGAGCACCTTGTCCGCCTCGGGGCGGTTGCCGAAGAAGTGCCCTGACTCTGCGGGACCCGCAGCGCTGGACGCACTGATCAGGATGTCGGAAACCTTTCGCAGAGCCTCAACGTCATCGCGGGTTAGCCCGGCATAATGGCGAACAATCTCTGCGTAGTGGAGTGCGCTGTTAAAGACCAGGTTCCGCAAGTCTTGGTCGTCCCGAGCTCGAACCGCGGCAAACAGATGCACATAACTGGAGTGAGCGAAACCTACTTGACCGTTGCTGTTCTTGAGAATGCGCCGATGGATCAGGTCATTCAGCGCATCGAGGGAATCCTCATTCCAGTCGACACTGTCGAAGAAGTCGTCGAAGAGCTTCGCCACCTCGCCGTGGGCCAAGGCAGCGGTGTCGCGGCGCACAAACTCGCCTGCGAGCACGCCAAGGAGGAGACGACGATCAAGGTAATCGAGCGATAGTCTCGAGTCTTGGTGCGGATCAGCGGCGCCGAGCATGAGGGTGATATAAGCATCGAGGAGGGCGGTCTCGGAGCTGATGGCGCTGAAGGTGTGTCCGCGCATAAGTGCGATGAGCAACATGCAAATTGTGTACGGTGTCCGAGGCAGGTGCTCCTGTCCGAGGATCCTGACGGCCCGGTCCGTTAGTTCCCTCGCACGCGCAGGGGCGACCTTATTGGCCAGCGTCAGAATGTCGGCGGAGTTCATCCGTCCCACGTATCGTTGAGTGACCCCGTTAAGCGCGGGTGAGAGTGACTTCATCAGCTCGTGTTCGGCGCCCTGTCGGGTGCCGATCACGAGATAAGCTATGTGATTCTCGCCGAGTTCCGCAATGACTCGGTCAAGTGTCCGACCCTTCAGATCCTGCACTACGTTATCCAATGCCAGCGCGATATCTGGAATGTCGCCGTTGTCGGGGATCTGATAGCCGGCTTGACGGAGTTGTTGAATGACCCGTTTGCGCAGGGGATTCTTGCCTGCATTTAAAGTCCGAAAGTCCACGTAGACCGGGGCCACCAATTGGCCTTGCTCGCGAACCTCGTGGATCAGCCAGCGCAGAGCGGTCGTCAGCCCGCTGTGTTCCTCAGCCGCAAGCAAGATTCGTCGCCCTGTCCTGGTCTCGTCAGCGAGGTTGCAACGGGAGATCCGTTCGTCGACCCCCATCTCCTGTGAGTTGGCGTACGCCTGCTGCGTGACCGGCAGCAGCACCGGAGGCATGAGCAGGTCACTCAGGTTGGCGTTCTCGACGTCGTCGACCAACTCGGCCAACAGCACCTCAGAACGGGCTTGATCGGCGACTATCCCGGCTGCACTATGGGTTAGTTCCACCTCTACGGCTGTTAGAGCCTTACCGCTAACGTCCTCCGGAGGGGCTGCAAGCGACTCCAGGAAGGGGGCGAGATCGACGTAGTTGTCGCCGTATGAAATCAAGCGCACATTGGTCGGAAGGCCCGAAGGCTCCTGACCCTCGCGATGTAGGAAGAAGTGAGTTACGGAACTGTCCGGTACCAAGTCTTTGAGTGAACCCAGAAGTCCTCCAATGTTCGGGTCGGTAGTCCCGTCCCCGCATCCCACGAATATCAGGGACTTGGTGGCACCGACTGCGCGCTGCAACATCTGGACACCTTGACGTTCAAGGAGCGTGCCGTAACTCTGTCCTCCAAAGATAACTGTGTCGGCCCGGTGCCAGATCCCGTGCAGGTGGGCAACTTCCTCGGCCCGACCGGCGCCAATCTCCTGCAGCTCGCGGGTGTCCCGCCAAGTGACACCCCGCCGGCGAAGTTGCTTTTCGATAAGGTCATCGTAGTTTGTTGTCAGGATGGGGAGACCGCATGCTCCGAGTGCGTCGATCTGACGACCGTCGGACACAGACAGCGTCGAGAACTCAGCCTTGAGCCAATCTGCGAAGCAGCCATCTCCAAGAGAGTTGAGTCCATCTTGGACCATTCCTGCTGAAGAGATCAGCATGTTCGTGTCGCTCATGTCCAGGCCCACCTGGAGGGTTCGATTAACGGCGTCGGCCCAGTCGTCACTCTTGGTTGGGTCGAGGTCCACAACGCGCCTGATTCCATGTTTAATCAGTTCTGTCCAAGTGAGACTAGAGTTGCTGCTGGCGTAGATTGCTACGCCGGCGCCCACCACGAAGGCGGCGCGTCCGCCTTGAACCAGGCTGCGCATCTCGTCTTGGCGGGACATCGGAAACCTCCTAGTGAAGCGATCGTCGCCCGTAGGGCCCATCATGTAGCGCAGCACGAGGCATTGGCGTTCACCGGTGACTTGCAGTCCAGCTCTCGAATATTGTGGTGAAACGCGCCAGTATGCGTCACTTCAGCACCATAGGTACCAGCAGCGGGACAGCTAGGCAACTGCACCAGTTGGATCGTCTGCCGAGATCGAGTGGCCGTGACCATGCGGGTCTGGACACCTCACAGATGACTGTGGGGTCGAGGTCAGCAGCCGCCGCTCTCCATGTGGCGATCTGGTGTGTAGTTGGTCTGGCTGCGGACGCCATGCGCGGAGCCGCAGATGCTCGAGTTTGCCGAAATCGGTGGGACCGAGGTCGTTCACTTCGGCCTGCCGACACGGTCTGGACTAGCCGCGGGCCGGAACTGACGTTCGCGTCACCGTGAGTTGGGCGCCCGGATGGGGACTGGCGGACATGATCGCCGCCTGCACGCCGGCGGGGATGACCATCGAAGATGGACCTGGCCAAGCGCATGGAGCGAACAAGGTGCCGCAGTCCACTCCCTTCGCCAAATAGGCCGTGCCGCGCTCGCGCACGAAGTCCTCGAAGCCCTCGTCCACCAGGCACCCCCTTCGTCCCGAACAGCAAAGATCCCACCTCCGTGCATCTCATGACGCACGAAGGTGGGATGCGGGTGGAACCGCTGTCGGCTCAGCCCTGACGGGCGAGGTCGATGTCGCCGCGTCCGTCGGCGAGCTCGTGCTCCATCCGCTCGAACTCCGCCTGGATCTCCGGGTCAGTCGACGGCTTGACCAGGGAGACGACGATCGCGACGAGCAGGTTGAGCGCGAAGCCCGGGACGATCTCGTACATCCGGTCGCTCAGGCTGTCGATGTTGCCCCAGACGAAGACGGTGACGGCGCCGACGACCATGCCGGCGATCGCGCCGCTCGCGGTGAGGCGACGCCAGTAGAGCGACAGCAGGACGATCGGGCCGAAGGCGGCGCCGAAGCCGGCCCACGCGAAGGCGACGAGCTCGAGGATCGCCGAGTCGGGGTCGAGCGCGAGGACCAGGCCGACGAGCGCGACGACGAGGACGCCGACGCGGCCGTAGACGAGCAGCGCCTTGTCCGAGGCCTTGCGGCCGGTGAGGTTGACGAGGTCCTCGACGAGCGCGGAGGAGCACACGACGAGCTGGCTCGACATCGTCGACATGATCGCCGCGAGCACGGCCGCGAGGACGAAGCCGGCGACGAGCGGGTGGAAGAAGATCTGCGACAGGAGCAGGAAGACCGTCTCGGGGTCGTCGATCTGCTTGGCCGGGTCGGGGCCGTTGAAGTACGCGATGCCGATGAGGGCGGTCGTGATCGCGCCGACCGCGGTGATGATCATCCACGTCGTGCTGACGATGCGGCCGTAGTGCGCGTCGGCGGAGGAGCGCAGCGCCATGAAGCGCACGATGATGTGCGGCTGGCCGAAGTAGCCCAGACCCCACGCGGCCGTGGAGAAGATGCTCAGGGCGAGCAGGGCGGCTCCGTCGCTGCCGGCGAAGAGGTTGAAGACGTCGGGGTTGACCGCCTGTGCGCCGTCGACGATCTCGCCGGGGGAGGCCATCGTGAAGACGGCGACGACCGGCACGGCGACGAGGGCGGCAAACATCAGCAGGCCCTGGGCGACATCGGTGAGCGTCGCCCCGAGGAAGCCGCCGAAGAGCGTGTAGACGAGGGTGATCGCCGCGACGAGCAGCACGCCGTGCAGGTACTCCCAGCCGAAGGAGCTCTCGAAGAACTTACCGGCGGCGACCATGCCGGAGGAGACGTAGAAGGTGAAGAAGGCGAGGATGACGACCGCGGCGACGACGCGCAGGACGTTGGTCCGGTCGCGCAGTCGACGGCCGAAGTAGCTCGGGATCGTGATCGAGTCGCCGGCGATCTCGGTGTAGGCCCGCAGGCGCGGGGCGACGAACTTCCAGTTGAGCCAGGCGCCGACCGTCAGGCCGATGGCGATCCAGGACTCGATGAGGCCGGAGGCGTAGATGGCGCCGGGCAGGCCCATGAGCAGCCAGCCGGACATGTCGGCGGCATTGGCGGACAGGGCCGCGACGGCCGGGTGCAGCCCGCGCTCGGCGAGCATGTAACCGTCGATGTTGCGGGTGCGCGTGTAGGCGTAGTAGCCGATCGCGAGCATCGCCGCGAAGTACACGCCGATGGCGATGAGCTGGTAGGTCGTCTCCGACACGGGAGTCCTCTCTGGAAGGTGTGGCCGGGCGACAGTACACCCGCACGTGGCCTGTATCACAGTGCGACCATGACCACATGACGTCTCCCTTCGCCCCCTCCTCCCGGTCCGCGGTCGCCCCCTTCGAGGTCATGGACGTCCTGGCCACCGTCGCCCGGATGCGTGCGGAGGGCCGTGAGGTCATCTCGCTCTGTGCCGGCGAGCCCAGCCAGGGTGCGCCCGGTCCGGTCCACGAGACCGCGGCGGCGATCCATGCCGAAGGGAGGGCCCTGGGGTACACGCCCGCGCTCGGCACTGCGGCACTGCGCGCGGCCATCGCCGGCCACTACCGGCGGTGGTACGGCTTCGACGTCGACCCGACCGAAGTGGCGGTGACGACGGGCAGCTCCGGCGGCTTCGTCCTGGCTTTCCTCGCGGCCTTCGACCACGGCGACCGGGTCGCGCTGGCGCGGCCCGGCTACCCGGCCTACCGCAACATCCTTGCCGGGCTGGGCTGCGAGGTCGTCGACATCGAGACCGGTCCGGCGGAGCGCTACCAGCCGACCGTCACCCAGCTCGAGGCGGCGCACGCGCAGGCCCCGCTGGCCGGGCTCGTCATCGCCTCGCCGGCCAACCCCACGGGCACGATGGTCGACCGTGGTGAGCTCACCGCGATCGCCGACTGGTGCAGCGCGCACGGCGTGCGGCTCGTGAGCGACGAGATCTACCACGGCGTCACCTACGGCACCGGCCCCGATGCGAAGGGGGTCTGCGCCCGGGAGGTCGACGAGCACGCGATCGTCGTCTCCTCCTTCAGCAAGTACTGGGGCATGACCGGGTGGCGTCTTGGCTGGCTCCTCGTGCCGCAGGACCTGCGGGCCGCGGTCGACGCGCTCGCGGGCAACATCGCGCTCTGCCCGCCGGCGGCGGCGCAGGAGGCGGCCGTGGGGGCCTTCTCCGAGGAGTCCTACCGGCAGTGCGAGGCGGCGCTCATCGACTTCGGCCGGGCACGCGAGGTGCTGCTCGAGCGGGTACCTGAGCTCGGTTGGGGCGCAGCGGCGCCCGCCGACGGTGCCTTCTACTACTGGGCCGACCTGGGGGAGCAGCTGGCCGGCTTCGCCGATGCGCGCGAGTACGCGTCGGCGCTGCTCGAGGCGACCGGGGTCGCGGTGACGCCCGGCGGGGACTTCGACCCAGTCGAGGGGTCGCACTGCGTGCGCCTGTCGCTCGCGGCTGGTCCCGAGGCCATCGCCGAGGCGCTCGAGCGGATCATCGCCTGGCAGGACTCCCGACGCTCCACGGGCGCCCGCGGATGAGCCTGCTCGCGCCCTGAGGACCCGTCCGCGATCAGCTCGGCGGGGCGACGTCGCCCTCATTGGTCAGGCCCATCCAGGTGGTGCACCCGACGTCCATGACGAAGGGGATGTCCTTGCGCTCCGTGCCGTCGACCTCGCCCTGGGCGGTGCCCTCGACGCGGACGGCCTCCTGCGAGTAGGTGATCGTCATGTCGTCCTCGTTGCCGTCGAGGTCCCCGAAGCGGTCGCCGATGAGGTCCTCCTGGGAGCCGTTGTTCACCCGGAAGCCGGTGAGTGTCGCCTCGTCGCCGTCGAGGTCGAAGTCGGCGCCCACGATGGTGCCGTCGATCTCGCCCGACTCCTCGATCTCGTCCAGGCTCGGCAGGTCGAGCAGGTCGATCGCGCCCTTGGTGCCGTCCTCGCTGCGCTGGCAGGCGGGCTTCCAGGGGGCCTCGATCGTCGTGCCGTCCACGACGATCGTGTTGGAGCCGGTCGCGCTGCTCGAGGACGAGGACGAGGGCGCAGCCTCGCTGCTCGAGGGCGCAGCCTCGCTGCTCGAGGGCGCAGCCTCGCTGCTCGAGGGCGACTCCTGCCCGGACGAGTCGGAGCCGCAGGCGGCGGTCAGGAGGACGGCGGCGGTGGCGGCAGCGGCCGCGAGGTGGCGTCGGCTACGGAAGTGCACGTGGTTCCCCTTCGTCGTGACGTGGCGAGGGGCGCGTCCCCCCGGTCGCGCGACCGAACCTAGCAAAGGGCGCATGGTCGGGTGAGGGGTGATCTGCGAGGATCGGCGGCAAGACCACCGATCACCGCGCCAGGAGGCTCCACGCCATGCCCATCGCCACTCCCGACGTCTATCGCGACATGCTTGACCGTGCGAAGGCAGGGTCCTTCGCCTACCCCGCGATCAACGTCACCTCCAGCCAGACGCTCAATGCCGCGATCCGCGGGTTCGCCGAGGCCGGCAGCGACGGCATCGTCCAGGTCTCCACCGGCGGCGCTGAGTACCTCTCCGGCCCGACGATCAAGGACATGGTGACCGGCTCGCTCGCGCTCGCCGCCTACGCGCAGGAGGTGGCGAAGAACTACGACGTCAACATCGCCCTGCACACCGACCACTGCCCCAAGGACAAGCTCGACGGCTTCGTCCGCCCGCTGCTCGCCGCGAGCAAGGAGCGTCGGGACGCCACTGGCCTGCCGATCTTCCAGTCGCACATGTGGGACGGCTCGGCCGTGCCGCTGGAGGAGAACCTGCAGATCGCGCAGGAGCTGCTCGAGCTCTCCGCCGCGGCCGACATCATCCTCGAGGTCGAGATCGGTGTCGTCGGCGGCGAGGAGGACGGCGTCGCCAACGAGATCAACGACCAGCTCTACACGACCCCCGAGGACGCGCTCGCGACCGTCGAGGCGCTCGGCCTCGGTGAGAAGGGCCGCTACATGACGGCCCTGACCTTCGGCAACGTCCACGGCGTCTACAAGCCGGGCAACGTCAAGCTGCGCCCCGAGATCCTCAAGCAGTGCCAGGACGCGATCGTCGCGAAGTACGGCACCGACGCCGGCGAGCGCCCCCTCGACCTCGTCTTCCACGGCGGCTCGGGCTCGACCGCCCAGGAGATCAGCGACGCCGTCGACTTCGGCGTCGTGAAGATGAACGTCGACACCGACACCCAGTACGCCTTCACCCGCCCGGTCGCCGGCTTCATGTTCGAGAACTACTCGGGCGTGCTGAAGATCGACGGCGAGGTCGGCAACAAGAAGAAGTACGACCCCCGCGCGTGGGGCAAGGAGGCGGAGGCGTCGATGGCCGCCCGCATCGTCGAGGCCTGCGAGAACCTCCGCTCGGCCGGGACGTCGGTGAAGGCCTGATGGTGGACAACCTGCTCGGCATCCCCGAGACGAAGCTGCCCGAGGACCCGGCGACCGCGCGCATCGAGGCCGGTGAGGACGCGGCCGCGGTGGCGGCGGACCTCCCTTCGTCCTCCCTGCCGTGGGCGGTGCTCGCCGAGACCGCCCTCGACGGTGGCCGCTCCATCGAGGGCTATGCCTACGCCCGCACCGGCTACCACCGCGGTCTCGACGCGCTGCGGCGCTCCGGGTGGAAGGGTCAGGGTCCGGTGCCGTGGGCGCACGTGCCCAACCGCGGTTTCCTGCGGGCGCTCGCCGCGCTCTCCCAGGCCGCCGGCGAGATCGGCGAGACCGAGGAGGAGCAGCGCTGCCGCACCTTCCTCGCCGACTCCTCGCTCGAGGCGGCCCGCGCACTGCTGGGCTGAGACGGCCAGAAGGGCGTCACGACCAGTGGTCGTGACGCCCTTCGTCGTCGGTCCGGTGTCCCGTGCCCGGAAGACAAGGCGGGGGGCGCCGCTCAGAAGTCCCCTGATTCCCAAGCGCGGCGCCCCCGCAGGGCCCATTGTGCCCCATGAACACCCGAAAGAACGGCACTGGACGGCCAGTGGCACTAACATGCCAATCATGGCCCGAAGCGATGACGTCGACGACGACCCGCTTCGTCGACTCGAGCAGTACCTGGCCGCCGACACGATCCGGGTCGAGGAGGCCCGCGACAAGCTCGTCGACATCGGCGATGCCCTGATGACGCTGCGGGCCCGCATGCACAACATCGACCTCGGTGACGACCCCGGTGTGCAGGTCCTCACCCAGGAGATGGCGGCGCCGATGATCGACCGGGTCGCCGGCCACGTCGATCGCACGGACAACGTCATCCTCACCACCGACACCGGTGCGGGGCAGCAGGAGGCCAACTCGCGGCACGAGCGGGACCGGGCCGTCGAGGGCCAGCTCCAGCGGGCCCTGATCCACCCGGAGGTCCTGCAGGGCGACCTGTCGCGAGCGGAGCTCGCGGCCAAGCGGCGCTCCGGGCAGCAGCAGCGGCTGTCCGACCTCGTGGCCACCGAATTCCTCGTGCTCGGCGACGAGGCGGTCGTGACCCTCGCCGAGTGGGGCGACCCGCACTCGCCCTACGTCTTCATCCGCAACCCCGCGCTGGTGCAGTGCTTCGCCGCGTGGTTCGAGCTCATGTGGTCGGTCTCCCCGGAGGTCGAGGTGCCCGAGACCGGTGCCGACGACGCGCTGATCCGCATGCTCGCCCTCGGGGCCAAGGACGAGATGATCGCGCGCACCCTGCACGTCGGGCTGCGTACCGTGCGCCGGCGCGTCGCCGCCCTGATGGACCAGTACGGCGTCGGCACCCGCTTCCAGCTCGGGGTCGCCCTCGAGCGCGACGGTCGGCTCGGGGTGGCGCGCCGGTAGGGTGTGGGGGTCAGCAGCCGCGGGGCCGCCCGCGGCTGATGTGTTGTCGAGACCCGCTGCCGTCACCGGGGTGGGCGAGGAGGACCGATGCCGGCGATCGTGCTGATCGGGGCCCAGTGGGGCGACGAGGGCAAGGGCAAGGCGACCGACCTGATGGGCAACGACGTCAACTACGTCGTGAAGTTCAACGGGGGCAACAACGCCGGTCACACCGTCGTCATCGAGGGGGAGAAGTACGCACTCCACCTGCTGCCGTCGGGCATCCTCACCCCGAGCGTCGTCCCCGTCATCGGCAACGGCGTCGTCATCGACCTCGAGGTCCTCTTCCAGGAGCTCGACGGGCTCGAGGCGCGTGGCGTCGACACCTCCAAGCTGCTCATCAGCGCCAACGCGCACCTCATCGCGCCCTACAACCGCACACTCGACAAGGTCACCGAGCGCTTCCTCGGCAAGCGCAAGATCGGCACGACCGGCCGTGGCATCGGACCGACCTACGCCGACAAGATGAACCGCATCGGCATCCGCGTGCAGGACATCTTCGACGAGGGGATCCTGCGCCAGAAGGTCGAGGCGGCCCTGGACTTCAAGAACCAGGTCATGGCCAAGATCTACAACACCCGGGCGGCCGACGCCGACGCCGTCGTCGCCGAGCTGCTCTCCTACGCCGACCGGCTGCGCCCGATGGTCGTCGACACCAGTCTCGAGCTGGAGCGGGCGCTCGACGCCGGCAAGAACGTCCTGCTCGAGGCCGGCCAGGCCACCCTGCTCGACGTCGACCACGGCACCTACCCCTTCGTCACCTCGTCCTCGGCGACTGCTGGTGGCGCCTGCACCGGCTCGGGCATCCCGCCGACCCGGGTCAGCCGGGTCATCGCGATCCTCAAGGCCTACTCCACGCGTGTCGGCGAGGGCCCCTTCCCGACCGAGCTCTTCGACGACGACGGAGAGTTCCTGCGCAAGACCGGCCACGAGTACGGCACGACGACCGGTCGCCCGCGCCGCACCGGTTGGCTCGACGCCGTCGTCGGCCGCTACGCGACCCGGATCAACGGCGTCACCGACTTCGTCATCACCAAGCTCGACGTCCTCACCGGCCTGGAGCGGGTCCCGATCTGCGTCGCCTACGAGATCGACGGCGAGCGGGTGGAGGAGATGCCGGTCAACCAGTCGGACGTGCACCACGCGACGCCGATCTACGAGTACCTCGACGGCTGGTGGGAGGACATCACCCACTGCCGCACCTTCGAGGAGCTGCCGGCCAATGCCCAGGCCTACGTCCTGCGGGCCGAGGAGCTCATCGGTGCCCGGGTCTCGGCGATCGGCGTCGGCCCCGGCCGCGACGAGATCATCCAGCGGCACCCGCTCCTCGACGCCTGAGCGGCCCCGTCGCCGGCGAAAAGCCGTTGCCTTCACCCCCTTCGTGCTGGAGGGTGGAGTGACACGGGGTCGCAGCCGCGGTCCCGGCCGCCGACGAAGGGAGGTCCCATGAGCAAGCACGAGAGCGCTCCTGAGGACGTGAAGGCGAAGTTCCGGGAAGCGCTGGAGAAGAAGCAGTCGCACGGCGGGGCCAATGTCTCGCCCGATGGCTCGCACGGCAAGGTCGAGGACGCGCACCGCGCCGAGACCAGTGCGACCCAGCAGATGTTCCGCCGCAAGAGCGGCTGACCACTCGCTCCACACGGACGGCCTCGGGGCACCTGCCCCGGGGCCGTTCCGCATGTCCCGCCGTCCGATCCGTCCGGACGGGAGGTGCCTCAGTCCAGGGGCCGCAGCACCGTCATCCGGTGCGCCGCACGGGTGAGCACGACGTAGAGGACGCGGGCGCCACCGGGGGCCTCGCGCACGATCGCGTCGGGGTCGACGACGAGCGTCGCGTCCCACTCCAGACCCTTCGTCGACAGCGGGTCGATGACGACGACGCGCCCGTCGTGGCTGCCGTCGAGGGCGAGCATCGCCTCGGCGTGACGCTGCGGGGTGATGACCGCGATGGACCCGTCGACCTCGTCGGCGAGGCGCGTGAGCGCCTGTGCCGCAACGGTGCTGACGTCGGGGCGGGAGTCGTCGAGCGGGTCGCCGAAGGTGACGTCCTCGGGCCGCACCCCGGTCTGCCGCACCGCGTCGGGGATGTCGGCGTCGGGGACGACGGGCAGGATCACCTCGCGCGCGTAGTCGAAGATCTCCTGCGCGTTGCGGTAGTTGGTGGTCATGTGGAAGGCCTGTCGCGGCTGCGTGCCGTAGGCCTCGTCGCGAGCCTGCTCGGCCTCGGCGATGTCGGGCCAGGAGGCCTGGGCGACGTCGCCGACGACCGTCCACGAGGCGCGGCGGCCACGGCGGCCGATCATCCGCCACTGCATGGGGGAGAGGTCCTGGGCCTCGTCGACGAGGACGTGGGCGTAGTCGGTGGAGCGGCCGACGGTGCCGTGCAGCAGGCGCTCGCGGGCGGACGTCGGCGTGAGCGAGTGGTCGACCTCGGGGGCGCGGATCGCCGAGCCCATGGCCTGCAGCTCCTCGACGCCGTCGAGCTCCTCGATCTCGTAGAAGGAGCGCTCCTCGACCTCGGGCGCCTCGACCTGCCCGACCCGCACCGACAGCTCGTCGACGAGCGCGACGTCGGAGACGGTCCACGAGCCGAGCTCGAGGGTCTCGCGGGCTGCGTGGGCCAGGGCGGCGGCATCGCCTTGGCTGAGGACCGAGCGGCACACCTCGTAGGCGAGCTCGGTGTCCGCGAGCCACAGCAGGGCCTCGCGCGGGTCGACCTGCGGCCACCACGCGGCGACGAAGTCGTCGACGGCCAGGGACTCGTCGAAGGCGTCGAGGAACTCGTCGCGGTCGCCCTCGCGCACCTGCCGCCACGCGGACTCGGCGAGCAGCTCGCGCACGTGCTTGGTCGCCTGGTTGCGCGTGCGGTCGCGCAGCGCGCGGCGTCGGATGTCGGCCAGCTGGCCCTCGTCGAGGTGGACGGGCAGGCCGCCGACCATGACCCGCATGCTCGTGGGTGCGCCCGGCACGGCCCGCGCGGCGAGTCGCTTGAGCACGGTGCGCATCTGCAGCGATCCCTTGATCGCGGCGACCTCGGGGGACTCGTGGCGCACGGCGGTGATGACGTCGACGACGTCGCCGAGGGAGCGCAGGGTCACCGACTCCTCGCCGAGCGAAGGGAGGACCCGCTCGATGTAGGCGGTGTAGGCCGCGGAGGGCCCGATGACGAGGATGCCGCCGGACTCGTAGCGGCGCCGGTTGGCGTAGAGCAGGTAGGCCGCGCGGTGCAGGGCCACGACCGTCTTGCCGGTGCCCGGCCCGCCGCTGATCTCGGTGATGCCGCGGTCGTTGGCGCGGATCGCCTCGTCCTGGTGGGCCTGGATCGTCGCGACGATGTCGCGCATCTGCTGCCCGCGGCTGCGGGTCAGCGCAGCCAGGAGGGCGCCGTCGCCGACGACGACCATGTCGTCGGGCGCCTCGGGGACCATGAGGTCGTCCTCGACGCCGATGACCCGCTCACCGCGGCTGCGCAGCACGCGGCGGCGGATGACGCCCTGGTTGTCGCCCGGCGTCGCGCGGTAGAAGGGGGAGGCGGCCGGCGCCCGCCAGTCGATGACGAGCGGCTCGTAGTCGTCGTCACGCACGCCGAGGCGGCCGATGTAGCGCACCTCGCGGTCCGACTGGTCTGCTCCCTCCGGCGCGTGGTCGAGGTCGAGCCGGCCGAAGACGAGACCCTCGTACTGGTGCTCGAGCGTGGCCATGCGTCGGGCGGCGTTGAAGACGAGCGCGTCGCGCTCGAAGAGCCCGGACATCTCCTCGTCGCGCACATCGCCGGTGCGGTCGGTGCGGCCGCGCGACATCCCGTCCACGGCCACGAGATCGGCGCGCTTCCCGGCCTTGGCGAGCTCGGCGTGGACACGGTCCAGATGCTGCTGCTCGATGGCGATCTCGGCAGCGACGGCGTCGACGTGGGTGTCGGTCACAGGGCCTCGTGCTCCCCTTCGGCTGGGCGGAAGGACTGAGTCTAGTTGCTCCGTGCACGCGCCCGATGACACGGGTTGCCGGGCCTGTCGAGAGGACTTCTGGAGGAACTGGTCCGTTCCATCTTGATTTCACCCTCAACGAAGTGCCACTATCGGGGGGTCGGCTTCGGTCGACGGTCGCGCGGTCGGTGTCCCCCCTGATGTCTGGACCCGCGACCTTGGGGCGCAGCTCACGGCAGATACCCCCTGCCTGCCGAGAGCTGCGCCCCCCTCATGTCTCGAGGCCTGTGTGGCCAGTCGGCCGAAGGGGAGAGTCCGCGCCCGTCGGCGTCTCGTAGGCTCGCCCCCGTGAAGGTTCTCGTCATCGGCTCCGGCGCCCGCGAGCACGCCCTCGTCCGCGCCCTCACCCTCGACCCCACGGTCTCGGCCGTCATCGCCGCCCCCGGCAACCCCGGCACCGACACGTTGGCCCGCAACCTGCCGGTCGCCGCGGAGGACCCGCAGGCGGTCGTCGACCTGGCCCGTGGCCACGAGGTCGACCTCGTCGTCGTCGGCCCGGAGGCCCCGCTCGTCGCGGGCGTCGCCGACGCGGTGCGCGAGGCCGGCATCCGCTGCTTCGGCCCCGGCGCCGAGGCCGCGCGCCTCGAGGGCAGCAAGGCCTACGCCAAGGAGGTCATGGCCGCGGCGGAGGTGCCCACCGCCCTCGCGCACGTCTGCACGACCGAGGAGCAGCTGGCCGAGGCCCTCGATGCCTTCGGCGCTCCCTTCGTCGTCAAGGACGACGGACTGGCCGCCGGCAAGGGGGTCGTGGTGACCGAGGACCGCGAGGTCGCGATGGCGCACGGCCTGGCCTGCCTGGCGAAGGGGGACGACGGTCGCGTCGTCATCGAGGAGTTCCTCGACGGCCCCGAGGCGAGCCTCTTCTGCATCTGCGACGGCTCGACCGTCGTGCCCCTCGACCTCGCCCAGGACTTCAAGCGGGTCTTCGACGGCGACGAGGGCCCCAACACCGGCGGCATGGGCGCCTACAGCCCGCTGGACTGGGCGCCGGAGGGCCTCGTCGACGACGTCGTCGCCCGGGTGGCGCAGCCGGTCGTCGACGAGATGGCGCGGCGAGGCACTCCCTTCGTCGGGGTGCTCTACGTCGGGCTGGCGCTCACCTCGCGCGGTCCGCGGGTCATCGAGTTCAACGTGCGCTTCGGCGACCCCGAGACCCAGTCCGTGCTCGCCCGGCTCGAGTCGCCGCTGGCGGTGCTGCTCACCGCGGCGTCCGAGGGTCGCCTGGCCGAGCACGACCCGCTGCGCTGGCGTCCCGAGTCGGCGGTGACCGTCGTCGTCGCGGCCGAGGGCTACCCGGCGAAGCCGATCACCGGGGTCCCGGTCGACGGTCTCGACGCGATCGCCGACGGCGACCTCGCCGAGCACGTCCACGTGCTCCACGCGGGCACCGCGACGCAGGACGGCCGACTGGTCTCCTCGGGCGGCCGGGTCCTGTCGGTCGTCGCCCTCGGCGACGACCTCGCACAGGCGCGCGAGCGGGCCTACGCCGCGGTGGCCGAGGTGGGGCTCGACGGTGGCCACCACCGCACCGACATCGCGCTGCGCGCCTCCCGCGGGGAGATCCGCGCCTGATCAGGCGGCGACGTCCTTGCGAGGGCGCCCGCGCTTGACCTTGTGGGGGATCACCGCTCCCTGGTGGAGGATCTCGCCGCCCCACACGCCCCACGGCTCGCCGCGCTCGAGCGCGCCCTCGAGGCACATGCGGCGCAGCGGGCAGTCGGCGCACAGCGACTTGGCGTACTCCAGACCCTCGGGCGTCTCGGCGAACCACAGCTCGGGAGACATGGTCTGGCACGGCGTGGTCGTCGTCGTCATGCGGCCACCCTCCAACCTCAAGTTGACATGAGGTCAAGTCGGTAGGGTCAGGGCATGGACACGCGGGACCTGCTCACCATCGGGGAGGTGGCTGCCCGGGCCGGGGTGAGCGTCCCGACGCTGCGCTTCTACGAGACCAAGGGGCTCGTAGACGCGACCCGGACGGCGGGCAACCAGCGTCGCTACCCGCGGCACACGCTGCGGCGGCTCGCCCTCGTCCGTGCGGCGCAGCGCTTCGGCCTGTCCCTCGATGAGATCCGCGAGGCGCTCGATTCCCTTCCGGCGCAGCGGCCCCCGACCGCACGGGACTGGGCGCGGCTCTCCCGGCGCTGGCACGACGCCCTCCAGGAGCGCATCGACGCGCTCGTCGAGCTGCGTGACACGACGAGTGGGTGCATCGGCTGCGGTTGCCTGTCGACGTCGAGCTGCCCGATCTACAACCCCGGCGACGAGCGGGGTGTCGAAGGCCCCGGTGCCCGGCGCTGGCCGGCCGGTCTGCGGGACGGCTGAGACCCCCTTCGGCCTCCCGTCGGTGGGAACATGGCCGCATGACAGGGGAGCCCGAGACCACGACCGCCACGACGGCCGCGCAGCGCGCCGAGGACCGGACCGAAGGGGGGTCGAGTCGCCTCCTCGCGTGGCTCCTCACCCCGCTGGTCGCCGTGCTGCCGTGGTGGGTGACGATCGGCGGGCTGTGGGTGCTCGCGCGGGGATGGCGTTCCTACGCAGAGCAGTTCCAACCCCAGTGGGGCGCGACGTTCGCCGGCGCCGCGGTTCTCGTCCTGGCGGCGCTCCTCTGGGCAGCGGTCACGGCGTGGTCGTCCGTCGGCACGACGGTGGCAGGGCTGTGCACCCTGGCCCTCGGCGTGGCCCTCGGCGACCTCCAGCTGGCCCGCTCGATCTACGACCTCGTGCCGACGAGCGTCGGTCGTGACGCCTACGTCATCCTCACCCCGATGAACTTCCTGCTCTTCGGCAGTCTGCTTCTCGCGGCCGGGCTCGGTGCCGCCGGAGCCCGCCGACTGGGGCGCCGCCGGGCCTGACCCGACCGATCCCGGGCTCGACGCATCTCGCGGCGGTGACCGGAGGCTGAGGCGCGCGGCGGCTCCCGTCGGCCTGCTGCGAGGATGTGCCCATGAGCGAGACCCCGCTGCAGCTGCCCGGCTACGCCCACGTCTACTCCGGCAAGGTGCGCGACCTCTACGCGCCGGTCGGTACCGACGGGCAGCCGCGCGAGGACCAGCTGCTGCTCGTCGCGAGTGACCGGATGTCGGCCTACGACTTCGTGCTCGACACCCCGATCCCCGACAAGGGCGCGGTGCTCACGCAGATGTCGCTGTGGTGGTTCGACCAGCTCGCCGACCTCGTGCCGCACCACGTCGTCTCGACCGACGTCCCTGCGGCCGTCGCCGGCCGGGCGGTGCTCGTCGAGCGACTCGAGATGCTGCCCGTCGAGTGCGTCGCCCGCGCCTACCTCACCGGTGGCGGGCTCGGGGAGTACCGGGCGAGTGGTGCCGTGAGCGGCATCGAGCTGCCGGCCGGTCTGGTCGACGGCTCGCCCCTGCCGGAGCCGATCTTCACCCCCTCGACCAAGGCGCCCGTCGGCGAGCACGACGAGCCGATCCCCTACTCCGGCGTTGTCGCCGAGATCGGCGAGGACCTCGCCTCCCGCGTGCGCGACCTCACGGTGCGCATCCTGAAGCTCGGCAACGAGATCGCCACCGAGCGCGGCATCATCCTCGCCGACACCAAGGTCGAGTTCGGCATGCGCGGCGACGAGATCGTCCTGGCGGACGAGGTGCTCACGCCCGACTCCTCGCGCTTCTGGCCGGCTGACCAGTGGCAGCCCGGCCGGCAGCAGCCGAGCTTCGACAAGCAATATGTCCGCGACTGGCTGACCTCGCCGGCGAGCGGCTGGGACAAGACCTCGGGCGAGGCGCCCCCTTCGCTCCCGGAGGACGTCGTCGCGCAGACCCGCGCGAAGTACGTCGAGGCCTACGAGCGGCTGACGGGGCAGACCTTCCGCTCCTGATCGGGAGCGTTCACCCGTGCCCCACCCGGGAGCAGCACGAGGGGCGAAGGGGGTGACCCCCTTCGCCCCTCGTGCCTCAGGCGGCGTGACGCGTCAGCGCACGACCGTCGGGGCCGGGAAGCCCTTGCCCTTCCCCTTCGGCAGGCTGGTCCGCTCGAGCAGCTGCGGGACGCTCTCCGGGGCGGCCTGGGCGCCCCAGTCGGGGAACATCTCGGTCTCGGCGGGGCAGGTGGCGTCGATGCGCGGCGAGATGCCGCGCAGCAGGTAGCTGTCGACCCGCTGGGTCACGCAGGCCGAGACGCCGTAGGCGGTGTGGCCCCACGAGTCGCTCGAGATCAGGCGGGAGCGCCCGAGGATCGAGCGGGTGCGGACCGCGCCGTCGTAGTTGGTCGCCGGGTCCCAGTAGTTGCCGACGACGAGCACACCCTTGGGGGTGACCCGGTTGTACGGCCCGACGTAGGCGTCCTCGTCCTGGCCGGTGAAGGCGTCACCGGCGCAGCCGGCCGAGCCCCACAGCCACGCGGGACCGAAGTGCGGCGCGGCGGCGTCGCTCTTGGTGGCGTACGCGGGGAAGTCGGCGATCCTGGTCGTCTCGCGGCTGTCGGTGCAGGTCACCGACAGGAAGGCGTCGAGCGAGTTGTCGTAGACGAACCCGCGCCGCGGGGCGGTGCGGTCCTTCTTCAGCTCGGCGACGACCTCCCGGTGCAGCGTCGTGCGCTGGGACGTGGCGGTGCGGCTCTGGGGTGCCTCGGACGCCTCGATCATCGACTCGATGTCGGTCAGGGCGAAGTCGACGATCGAAGGTGCCTCGGGGTCGTAGAGGGTCCCCAGCAGGGTGCCGATGACGTCGGCGTAGGTGAGCGTGAAGGTCCCTCCCTCGAAGGGGTCAGTGACCTCGACGGGCTTCTTCTTCAGCTCGGCGGTCAGGGCCGCGAACTTCGCCCTGGGGTCGCCCCCTTCGGCATAGCCGCACCTCGACGGGCCGACCTTGCCGCACTCCCGAAGGATCTTGTCGAGAGCCTTGGAGGCGCCGCGGCCGGACTTGAGGCGCTCCTCGAGGGGCGACGACTGGGTGCTGCGGGTGCCGGACCACGCGGTCGGGCTGAGCACGCCGTCGATGACCAGGCTGCGGAAGTTCTTCGGGAACATGTTGGCGTAGGTCGTCCCGAGGTGGCTGCCGTAGGAGAAGCCGATGTAGCTCAGCTTGTCGCTGCCGAGCGCGCGCCGGACCATCTCCATGTCCCTGGCCACCTCGGCCGTCGACATCGACGTGGCGAGCGAGTTCTTCGAGCAGGCGCGAGTGACCTTCTTGGTCGCGGTGATGAAGCGCCGCTGCTCGGTGGTCCCCACCGGGAAGGCGACGCGCAGGTCCTTCATCACCTCGTCCTGGCGCTCGACCGGCAGGCACTGGACCTGGTCGCTGAAGCCGATGCCGCGCGGGTCGACGCCGACGACGTCGAACTTCTCGCGGACCTCGGGCGAGAGCCACTGGTCGGCGGCGTAGGCCATCTCCGTCGAGGAGCCGCCGGGGCCGCCGGGGTTGACGAAGAGCGTGCCGATGCGCTTGCCGGTCGCCTTCTGGCGCAGCACGGCGACGTTGGTCTTCGCGCCCTTCGGGTTGTCGTAGTCGAGCGGGAGCTTCACGGTGGCGCACTCCGCGCCGCCGTAACAGCTGAACCACCCGAGCCTGGGGGTGGCCACCTTGTCGAGCTTGGCGTCCTCGGTCGAGGTCGTGGTGGTGGCCTTCGTCGGTGCGGCGGGCGCGGCGGCCGGCGTGGGTGCGGCCGACGCCGTCACCGAGCCGAGGCTGACGGCCAGGCCGGCCGTGGCGGTCAGCGCGAGCAGGCGCGTGCGGACGTTCTTCATCATGTGTTCCCCTGTCTGCCCCGTGCCCTGCGCACCGGGCCGCTCACAACATAGGGTGACTCGCATCACTCCGCGACTCGACACGCTGGCAGACTCGGGCTCATGTCGACGCAGATGGAGATGGCCATGGCCCGCGCCAACGGTCTCGGGGAGGTGTTGCGCCGCAGTGCTGCTCGCCACCGGGACAAGGTCGCGATCATCGACGGTGACGTCCGCTGGACCTTCCGTGAGCTCGACGCGATCGTCACCTCCGTGGCCGCCGGCCTCGCCCAGCGCGGCGTGACGAAGGGGGACCGCGTCGCCCTGCTCAGCCGCAACAGCGCGGACTTCGCCGCCCTCGCCTGGGGCGCGGCACGGCTCGGCGCGATCCTCGTCCCGATCAACTTCATGCTCACGGCGGACGAGGCCGGCTTCATCCTCGGCAACAGCGAGCCGGTGGCCATGGTCACCCAGCCGGAGTTCCTCGTGACCGCCGACGAGGCGATCGACGCGAGCGGGCTGGAGATCGCGACCCGGGTGGTGACCGGCGACGCGAGCGGCGGGTGGACCCCCTTCGCCGACCTCGTCGCCACCGACGCGACCGGCTGGGAGCCACCGATCGTCGCCGACGACGACCCGATCCGCCTCATGTACACCTCCGGCACCGAGTCCCGGCCGAAGGGAGCGCTGCTCACCTCCCGCGCGCTGCAGGCGGAGTACCTCAGCGCGATCGTCGACGGCGGGATGACCGGTGACGACATCGACCTGCACACGCTGCCGCTCTACCACTGCGCACAGCTCGACTGCTTCCTCGGGCCGGACATCATGCTCGGCGCCACGAGCATCATCCTGCCCGCGCCCGACCCGGCCACCGTGCTGGCCAAGATCGCCGAGCACCGGGTGACGAAGTACTTCGCGCCGCCGACCGTGTGGATCTCGCTGCTGCGGCACGCCGACTTCGACAACACCGACCTGAGCAGCCTGCGCAAGGGGTACTACGGGGCCTCGCCGATGCCCGTCGAGGTGCTGGGGGAGATCCAGGAGCGGTTGCCCGATGTCGACCTGTGGAACTTCTACGGCCAGACCGAGCTTGCCCCCGTCGCGACGATCCTGCCGCCGCACGAGCAGCTGTCGCACGCCGGCTCCGCGGGGCGGCCGGTGCTCATGGTCGAGACCCGGCTCGTCGACGACGACGGCAACGAGGTGCCCGTCGGCGAGGTCGGCGAGGTGGTCCACCGCAGCCCGCACATCGCGGCCGGCTACTGGCGCAACGAGGAGAAGACGGCCGAAGCCTTCGCCGGAGGGTGGTTCCACTCCGGTGACCTCGGCATCGCGGACGACGACGGGCGGATCACGATCGTCGACCGCAAGAAGGACATGATCAAGACCGGTGGGGAGAACGTTGCCTCCCGCGAGGTCGAGGAGGCGATCTACGCCCACCCCGACGTCGCCGAGGTCGCGGTCTTCGCCCTGCCCGACCCGACGTGGGTCGAGGCGGTCACCGCGACGATCGTGCCGAAGGAGGGCTCGGGGCTCACCGCAGAGTCGGTCCGGGAGCACTGCGCGCAGGTGCTCGCGAGCTACAAGCGGCCCAAGCGCATCGAGATCCTCGACGCCCTGCCCAAGAACCCGAGCGGCAAGATCCTCAAGCGCGAGCTGCGCGAGCGCTTCGCCTCCGCTGGCTGAGGTGTGAGGCCGTCCGCGGCCGAGCCTCGAAGCCTGTCCTCACCCCGCTGGCTGAGGTGTGAGGCCGTCCGCGGCCGAGCCTCGAAGCCGCGCCCGTGCACAACAGGTAGTCCTGCTGCGATTGACGCCCATCCATTGCCGCGAGATGCACCAGAACGACCTCTTGTGCACGCCATGATGGGCGCATGGCCACCTACGTCGCCTTCCTCCGCGCGATCAACCTCGGCGCCAAGCGCAGGTTCCCCAAGGCGGACCTGCAGCGGGTCGTCGAGGAGACCGGTGCGAGCGACGTCGCGGTGCACCTCAACACCGGCAACGTGCGGCTGAAGAGCCGGCAGCGCTCGACCGCTGCCGTCGAGGCGACGCTCGAGGCGGCCTTCCTCGCCGACCGGGGCTTCGAGGTGCCGACGGTGGTGCTCACGCCGGCCGAGCTGGTGGCCGTCGTCGCGGATGCGGGCGAGGTGGCGGGGCAGGTGCCCTTCGACGTGGCGGCGCACTACGTGACCTTCATGCGGGAGGTGCCGTCGACGGAGGCCGTCGAGCTGCTCACCCACGTCGGCGAAGGGGAGGCCACCACCGTCCGCGGCCGCGCCGTCCACCTCCTGCTCGACGGCAAGGACCGCTACCACCAGGTCAAGCTGCCCGCCGCGCACGACCGGGCGATGGGGGTGTGGACCAACCGCAACCTCACGGTCGTCCGTGATCTGGCCGAGCGATGGGGGTGAGGGGTCAGCTGCGGTAGGCGCCGCGGCGGTGCGTCAGGATCAGCACCGGCACGCGGTCATCCTCGCCCCGCGTCCCTCAGGCTCTGCAAGACATCCTCGGTTGTCAGCACGTCTCCTCGGCGGAGATCGTCCAGGGCCACGGTGATCTCGCGAAGGAGGTGGGTGTCCGCCACGATCTCCGACGTCTCGGCCGAGCCCTCATCCAAGGGTGGGTGTGGTGCCATGTGACAACGGTAATGTCGCTCCCTTCGAGACGGTCGCTGCGCGACCTCCTCAGGGAGCGGGGTGTGAGAGGGGTGGGCTCGTCCCTTCGAGACGTCGGCCGCGGGCGGCCTCCTCCTCAGGGAGCGGAGGAGGGGACTTCGTCCTCGCCGCGTCTCGAGGCTCAGCCGCGGGCGGCTTCGCACCTCGACGAACGTTGGAAGGGCTCGGCGAACGTGGGCGAGGGAGAGGGGCGGCGACCCCGCCAACTAGACTCACGGGCGGACCACCCCCTTCGCACCAGGAGACACCTGTGGGACGCATCGTCGTCGACGTCATGCTCAAGCCCGAGATCCTCGACCCCCAGGGCCAGGCGGTCCGGGGGGCGCTGCCCCGGCTCGGGATCGACCAGTTCACCGACGTGCGGCAGGGCAAGCGCTTCGTGCTGTCCGTCGACGGTGACGTCACCGAGGCCCACCTCGCGCAGGCCCGCGAGGCCGCCGAGACCCTCCTGTCCAACCCCGTCATCGAGGACGTCGTGAGCGTCCACGAGCTGACGAGCGACGAGCCGGAGCAGGCGCCGATCACCGGGGCCGGCGCGTGAAGATCGGCGTCATCACCTTCCCCGGCAGCCTCGACGACTCCGACGCCCGCCGCGCCGTCACCCTGTGCGGCGGCGAGGCCATCGCCCTGTGGCACGGCGACGCCGACCTGCACGGCGTCGACGCCGTCGTCGTCCCCGGCGGTTTCTCCTACGGCGACTACCTGCGCGCCGGGGCCATCGCACGCTTCGCCCCGGTCATGGGCGAGGTCATCACCGCGGCGAAGGGAGGGATGCCGGTCCTCGGGATCTGCAACGGCTTCCAGATCCTCACCGAGTCGCACCTGCTCCCCGGGTCGATGATCCAAAATGACCACCGCAAGTTCCTGTGCAAGGACCAGGTCCTGCGCGTCGACAACGCCGAGAGCGCCTGGACCAGCGGTTTCGAGGCCGGCCAGGAGATCAGCATCGTCCTGAAGAACCAGGACGGCCAGTTCGTCGCCGACGAGGCCACCCTCGACCGGCTCGAAGGGGAGGGACAGGTCGCCTTCCGCTACGTCGGCGACAACCCCAACGGCTCCTCCCGCGGCATCGCCGGCATCACCAACGAGCGGGGCAACGTCGTCGGCCTCATGCCGCACCCCGAGCACGCCGTCGAGGAGGGCTTCGGCCCGAGCCTCGACGGCCGCACCTTCTTCACGTCCGTCCTCGAGCAGGTGGTGTCCGCGTGACCGTCAGCAACCTCGACACCGTGGCCGTCGCGCAGGGCAGCCCCGACACCGAGCAGCCGTGGGCCGAGCTCGGTCTCAAGCCCGACGAGTACGAGCGCATCCGCGAGATCCTCGACCGCCGCCCGACGAGCGCCGAGCTGGCGATGTACTCGGTCATGTGGTCCGAGCACTGCAGCTACAAGTCCTCCAAGGTCCACCTCAAGCGCTTCGGCGACCTGCCCTCCGAGACCCCCCTGGGCAAGACCCTCGCCGGCATCGGCGAGAACGCCGGCGTCATCGACATCGGCCAGGGTTGGGCGGTGACCTTCAAGGTCGAGTCGCACAACCACCCGAGCTATGTCGAGCCCTACCAGGGTGCCGCGACCGGCATCGGCGGCATCGTCCGCGACATCATGGCGATGGGCGCCCGCCCGATCGCGGTGATGGACCCCCTTCGCTTTGGCGCCATCGACCACCCCGACACCGCGCGCGTCCTGCCGGGCGTCGTCAAGGGCATCGGCGGCTACGGCAACTCCCTCGGCCTGCCCAACATCGGCGGCGAGATCGTCTTCGACGAGTGCTACCAGGGCAACCCGCTCGTCAACGCGCTGTGCGTCGGCTCGCTGCGCCACGAGGACCTCCACCTCGCCAACGCGTCCGGCACCGGCAACAAGATCGTGCTCTTCGGCGCCAAGACGGGCGGTGACGGTATCGGCGGCGTCTCCGTCCTCGCCTCGGAGACCTTCGAGGAGGGCGGCCCCGCCAAGCGGCCCGCCGTCCAGGTCGGCGACCCCTTCGCGGAGAAGGTCCTCATCGAGTGCTGCCTCGACCTCTACGCCGCGGGCGTCGTCGAGGGCATCCAGGACCTCGGCGGCGCCGGCCTGTCCTGCGCGACCTCCGAGCTGGCCTCCGCCGGCGACGGCGGCATGCAGATCGAGCTCGACAAGGTGCCGCTGCGTGACTCGACCCTCCGCGCGGAGGAGATCCTCATGTCGGAGTCGCAGGAGCGGATGATGGCCGTCGTCGCGCCCGACAAGCTCGACGCCTTCCTCGAGATCACCGGCCGCTGGGACGTCGAGGCCGCCGTCCTCGGCGAGGTCACCGACGGCGACCGGCTCGTCATCACCTGGCACGGCGAGACGATCGTCGACGTGCCGCCGCGGTCCGTCGCTCACGACGGCCCGGTCTACGAGCGTCCGATCGCCCGCCCGGAGTGGCTCGACGCCGTGCAGGCCGACAGCAGCTCCTCCCTTCCCCGTCCCGCGGACCCGGGCGCCGACCTGCTGGCGCTGCTCGCCTCGTCCAACATCTGCGACAAGACGTGGGTCACCGACCAGTACGACCGTTACGTCCTGGGCAACACCAAGCGCGCCATGCCGCACGACTCCGGCGTGGTCCGCGTCGACGAGGAGTCCGGTCTGGGTGTCGCGGTCTCGACCGACTGCAACGGCCGCTTCGGCCGGCTCGACCCCTACGCCGGGGCGCAGCTCGCCCTCGCCGAGTCCTACCGCAATGTCGCGACCTCCGGCGCCCTGCCGCTGGCCGTCACCGACTGCCTCAACTTCGGCTCGCCGGAGGACCCGGGCGTCATGTGGCAGTTCCAGCAGGCCATCGGCGGGCTCTTCGACGCCTGCCTCGAGCTCGGCATCCCGGTGACCGGTGGCAACGTCTCCTTCTACAACCAGACCGGTGAGACGGCGATCCACCCGACGCCCGTCGTCGGCGTGCTCGGGGTCATCGACGACGTTGCCACGTCCGTCGCCTCCGGCTTCCGGGCGAAGGGGGAGATCGTCCTGCTCCTCGGCGAGACCCGCGACGAGCTCGACGGTGGCGAGTGGGCGCACGCGCTGCACGGCCATCTCGGCGGGCAGCCGCCCGTCGTCGACCTCGCCGCCGAGAAGGCGCTCGCCTCCTTCTTCGTCGACGCGGTGCGTCGCGGCCTCCTCGCCAGCTCGCACGATCTGTCCGACGGCGGCCTGGCCGTGGCCCTCGCCGAGTCGGTCCTCACCGGTGGCACCGGGGCCTCGGTCGACCTGTCGCCGGTCCTCGACCGCGACGGGATCGACGCCTTCACGGCGCTGTACTCCGAGTCGACGGCCAGGGCGCTGGTCACCGTGCGCAGCGAGAGCGACCTGGTCACCGTCGTCGGCATCGCCGAGGCGCACGGCGTCCCCGTCGCGCGCCTCGGCACGACCGATGCCGACCGGCTCAAGGTCAAGGACGTCCTCGACCTCGGCCTGGAGGAGATGGGGGCCGCGCACACCGGCACGATGGCGCGCTACTTCGGCTGACGGCGTCGCGCGTCCACCTGATATGCCCCAGGTCGTCCCGCGGCCTCGTCAGCGCACCCGCCAGGCGCCCGGGTCGGGAGCGGTCGGCGCCGGTCGCGGCTCCCCGTCGGTGATCACCCGGCCGCCGGCCGTGCGGCGGGCGAGCTCTGCGGCGCCGAGCAGCCCGGACGGGAAGGGCCAGCGCCCCACCTGCCGCCGGATCTCGTCGACATCGAGCGGTCGGTGGGCCGCGACGAGCACGGCATTGCCGTAGCGGCGCCCCTTGATGACGTCACGCATCGCGACGAGCGCGAGCGACCCGTCGTGGCCGAAGGCGGCCCGCGCCCCCGCCACGACACCGGCGAGGTGCCGCCAGCCCGGCTCGTCGGGGGAGTTCATGACGAGCACGCCGTCGGGGCGCAGCACCCGCGCCACGTGCCCGAAGAACTCGACCGTCTGCAGGTCCGCCGGGACCCTCCCTTCGTCGAAGGCGTCGACGACGACCGCATGGGCCGAGGCGTCCTTGAGCGCCTCGACCCCCGGCCGGCCGAGCTGTGGCCGCACGCGGATCCGGTGGCCACGGGCCAGCGGCAGCTGCTCGCGGACGGCGGCGGTGAGGGCCTCGTCGGGCTCGAGGACGATCTGCGGGGAGCCGGGGCGGGTGGCGTGCACCCAGCGCGGCAGGGTCAGGCCGGCACCGCCGACGTGCGTGACGCCGATCGGGTCGGGGGCGGGGTGGACCGCGTCGAGGACGGCCGCCATGTGCTGCACGTACTCGAAGACCAGGTGCTCCGGGTCATCGACGTCGACGTGGCTCTGCGGATGCCCGTCACGCATCACCGTGACGCCCCCGTGCTCGTCCGCCACGAACTCCACCTCGGCCATGCGCCAACCCTCACACACGAAGGGGGTCACGCACCTCGCCGGTGCGTGACCCCCTTCGTCGGTGGTGCGGTGGGTCAGTGACGACGACCCGCGGTGCGGCGTGCGCCGGCGATCGCCAGGGCCGCGCCGGCTGCGAGGAGCAGCCCCAGACCCGAGCCCACGACACCCGCGCGGGGGCCGGGGGTCGTGTCGTCGGTCTCGACGACCGGGCCGGTGACGTCATCATCGGTGCCCGGCGCGGTGCCGGAGGTCGACGTGGCCGTCGGCGTGCCGGTGCTGGTGCCCGTCCCGCTCGTCGACGTGGACGTGGAGGTGGACGGGTCGCTCGACGTCGAGGTCGTCGGGTCACTCGTGGACGTCGTCGGGTCGGTCGTCGTCGAGGTCGGCTCGTCCGCCGTGATCGTCACGGGGAAGCTGACCTCGGTGTCGCTGGGCGAGGCGACGAGACGGACCTGCGAGGCGGTGCCGTCGTCGGCGGCGGCGATGCCCGCCGGAGCGGTGGCCTGCTCTGGGACGGTGAAGCTGATGTCCGCGGTGCCGTTGCGCGTCGGGACGCCCTGGATCAGGCCGGCCGTGATCGGGAAGGTGCCGACCGAGTCGTCGCCGACGAAGACCTCGACCTCGGAGTTGGTCGGCGAGCCGAGCGACGTCAGGTCGAAGCCGGAGGCGGTGAAGGAGACCTCGTCGCCGGCCGTCAGCTCGCTCGGCTGGTCGGTGATCGCGACGGCCTGCTTGCGGTGGTCGGGGCTGACCTCGTCACGCGCGCCGAAGTAGTTGACGAAGGCGTCGGTGTCGATGAGGCCGGTGTCCTTGGCGTTGCTGCCCTCGGCGAGGACGGTGAAGTTGTCACCGCCGCCGATGAGGAAGGAACCCGAGGCGATCGTGTAGGTGGCGCCCTCGTCGAGCGGCTCGCCGTCGATGCTCACCGACGAGATCCGGCTGCCGGCGGCGGCGTCCGGGTCGTAGGTGTAGGTGACGTTGTCGGAGAGCCCGAGCTTGAGGAAGGGTCGCGAGGAACCCTCCGGCTGCCACTGCTGCTCCAGGAGCGTGACGACCTGTGCGCCCGTGAGGTCGACGGTCATCAGCGTGTTGGCGAAGGGGTTGATCGACGCGGCCTCGGCGTAGGTGACCTCGCCGGGCTCCTCGTCGCCGGTGGGCTCGTAGAGCAGCTCGTCGCGCAGGCCGCCGGGGTTCATGATGCCGATGTCGGCGCCGCCGCGGCCGGGCTGGTTGAGTGCGTCGAGCCAGATGTCGGCGGTGAGGTTGCCCAGGGTCGACTCGCGCTGGCGGTTGTCCCGGGCGCCGTCGTTGTGGGCGGTGGTGATGTCGTCGCTCACCGTCCCGATGACCTTCTTGCCGAGCTCGCCGGCGGTGGCGACGGCCTCGTCGACGATCGCGCTGGCGGAGGTGTAGGTCGGGTTGCTGGCGCACGAGTCGGTCGGGTCGGCGACCTCGACGTTGGTCGCCGAGTACTGCGTCACCTCGCCGGTCTCCTCGTCGAAGCCGAGCTGCAGCTGGCCGAGGGTGTCGCCGTAGGAGTTGGACTGGATGATCGGCCGGGTGCCGCCGTCGGGCGCCGGGGCGTCCCAGGCGTAGCCCTTGTGGGTGTGGCCGGTGAAGATCGCGTCGACCTCGCCCGCCGTGTCGTTGACGATGTCGGCGAAGGCGCCGCCCGCGGCGACCTGCGCGTCGAGCGTCGTGAGGTCGTCGCCCTCGGTCGCGCCCTCGTGGTACTCGGCGACGACGATGTCGGCCTCGCCGTTGGTCGCGTCACCGTCCTTGAGCTGGGCCGCGACGCGGTTGACCGCCTCGACCGGGTCGCCGAAGTCGAGACCCGAGACGCCCTGCGGCGAGACGAGCGACGGGGTCTGCTGGGTGACCGCGCCGACGACGCCGACCTTGAGCCCGCCGACCTCGACGATCGAGTACTCGTCGAGCGCCGGGGTGGTCGTGCCGCGCTCGTAGACGTTGGCGCCGAGCAGGTCGAAGTCCGCGGCCTGGCTGACGCGGCCGGTGAGGTCGGAGAAGCCGCGGTCGAACTCGTGGTTGCCGACGGCGCTGGCCTCGAGGCCGAGGGTGTTGAGGAACTGGATCGTCGGCAGGTCCTCCTGGGAGGCGGAGGTGAAGGGGGAGGCCCCGATGTTGTCCCCGGCCGACAGCAGCGCCGTCGAGTCCTCGCCGAGCTGGGCCCGGGTCTCGACGACGGTGCAGGCGAAGGCCTTGCCCGAGGCGCCCGTGCCGTCGGTGTCGATGCGACCGTGGAAGTCGTTGATGTTGAGCAGGTTGATCGTCGTCAGCGACGGGTCGATCCCGCCCGGCTCGACGGGGTCGGCGGCGTGGGCGGTGCCGGACGTGGCGACGAGTGCGGTGATCGCACCCGCGCCGACGAGCAGCGACGCGCCTCTCTTCTTCAGGGACATGAGGGTTCCTCCGGGGCAGGGTGTGTGACGAGCCCGACATCGGGCACACCGGGTCAGATGCTGCCGTACCCGGGATACATCTGCAGGACGAAGGGGGAAGGTTCCCTGACCGTTCGGTGAACCTTGGGCGGTGCGAGACTGGGGTCGTGGCAGGACGACGACGCATCCCCGTGGAGCAGGGCCGGGCCGCGCTGCGGGCGTGGGCCGCCAGCGACGACCGGTCGGCGGTCGACCGCACGACCCTCGCGACCGCGGTGCGGCACACCGTCGCCGACCTCGGCGACGCCGCTCCCGGGCGCAGCGTCGAGGTGCGGGTCCCCCCCTTCGCTGCGGTGCAGTGCGTCGAGGGGCCGGTGCACACCCGCGGCACCCCGCCGGCCGTCGTCGAGACCGACGCGCAGAGCTGGCTGGAGCTCGTCGTCGGCGACCTCGGGTGGGCCGAGGCGGTGTCCTCGGGCCGGGTGCGGGTCAGCGGCCAGCGCACCGACCTGTCCGCCCACCTCCCCCTCGCCGCATTGCCGTAGGGCAATGCGGGCACTCTCTGCATTGCCCTACGGCAATGCGGGCCGAAGGGAGTCGAGCAGCTCCCCGGCGACCTGCAGGATCCGCACGCTCTCGTCGAGCGGCATGATCGGCGACTCCGTCTCGCCGGCGGCGACCCGCAGCGCCACCTCGGTGGCCTCGTGCCTCAGACCGCGGTGCTTCTCGACCGGGTCGCCCTCCATCGTGTCGAGGACGACCCCGTCGGCGCCGACGAGCCGCATCGTCGTCGGCGTGTAGAACTGCGTCTCCAGCTCCAGCCGCGCCCAGGTGCCGTTGACCGAGGCGGTCGTCGGCGACGAGACCGACATGTCGGTGGCGCACGAGGCGACGGCACCGCTCGGGCCCTGGACGACGAAGGCGACCCGACGGTCGACCCCGCGGTCGGTGAGCGAGCCCACACCGGCGGCCGAGGTGACGCCGCCGAGGCACAGCGAGGCGAAGGACAGCGGGTAGATGCCCAGGTCGAGCATGGCGCCGCCCGCGAGGTCGGGGCTCGCCAGGCGCTCGGGGCCGTCGGGCCACAGCGGGATCGAGTGGTCGGCGAGCACGGTGCTCACCTCGCCGAGCAGGCCGGCGTCGAGCACCTGGCGCAGGACGTCGACGTGCGGGAGGAAGCGGGTCCACATCGCCTCCATGCAGAAGACGCCGGCCTCGCGCGCCGCGGCGACGATCTGAGCCGCCTCGTCGGCGGTGGGCGCGAGGGGCTTCTCGACGAGGACGTGCTTGCCGGCGCGGATCGCCAGCAGCGCGTGCTCGAGGTGCTCGCTGTGCGGGCTGGCCACGTGGATCGCGTCGACATCGGGGTCGGCGACGAGGTCGGCATAGCTGCCGTGGGCCCGGGCATCGGGCACGTGCTCGTCGACGAACCCCTGGGCTCGCTGCAGGTCGCGCGACCCGACCGCCACGACGGTCTGGGCGGTGCCCCGGAGGGAGATCGCCAGCTGCGAGGCGATCCAACCGGCGCCGAGCAGACCCCACCGCAGCGCGGGCGCCGATGCCGGGTCGGGGGTGCGCGGGGTGGGGAGCTTCATCCCGGGGACGTCGGCATGCGGGCGCTGGCTGCTCATGTCACCAACCTACGATGGTGGGGTGAGTGCGCAGCGTCCCCGGAGCAACCCCAAGCCGATCCCCTTCATCGTGACGGGGGCGATCATCGGCTTCATCGTCTTCGGGCTGATCTCGTACTTCGGCCCCAACCGCAACGAGGGCTTCGACATCACCTACGACCCCAGCGCGACCCTCGGCTACATGAGCGTCCTGGGTCTGTGCGTCGGAGGGCTCCTCGGCGCGGTCGTCGCCGCCCTCTTCACCTATCGCAAGTAACTCCCTTCGCCCGGCAGGCCCTCGCGGAGGTGCGACGGTGAGCAGGGGATCAACCGCGGGTCGGCCCTGTGGGAGACTGGTCCTCGTGCCACGCGGAGACGGAACCCTGTCCCACGACCTGCTCCCCGGTGAAAAGGGACCCCAGGACGCCTGCGGTGTCTTCGGTGTCTGGGCGCCGGGCGAGGATGTCGCCAAGCTGACCTACTACGGCCTCTACGCCCTGCAGCACCGCGGCCAGGAGTCCGCGGGCATCGCCACGAGCAACGGCCAGCAGATCCTCGTCTACAAGGACATGGGGCTGGTCTCCCAGGTCTTCGACGAGCGCAGCCTGTCGACACTGCGCGGGCACATCGCCGTCGGCCACTGCCGCTACTCGACGACCGGCGGGTCCACGTGGGAAAACGCGCAGCCCACCCTCGGTGGCCACGACGCCGGCACGGTCGCGCTCGCGCACAACGGCAACCTCATCAACTCCGCCGAGCTCCTCGAGATGGTGGAGGACCGCGCCGCGACCCCCGAGGTCGACGGCACCTGGCGGGGGGTGTCGAAGGGAGAGCTGCGCCGCGGCAACACGACCGACACCGCGCTGGTCACCGCCCTGCTCGCCGACGAGCAGGACCAGTCCCTCGAGTCGGCGGCCATGGAGCTGCTACCCAAGCTGCAGGGCGCCTTCTGCTTCGTCTTCATGAACGAGGACACCCTCTACGCCGCCCGTGACCCGCAGGGCCTGCGCCCGCTCGTCATCGGTCGGCTCGAGCGCGGCTGGGTCGTCGCCTCCGAGACCGCTGCCCTCGACATCGTCGGCGCCTCCTTCGTCCGCGAGGTCGAGCCCGGCGAGCTCGTCACCATCGACGAGGACGGCCTGCGCACGCAGCGCTTCGCTCCCGCGCGGCGCAAGGGGTGCGTCTTCGAGTACGTCTACCTCGCCCGCCCCGACACGACGATCCACGGCCGCACGGTGCACGAGGCGCGCGTCGAGATGGGCCGCGCGCTGGCCCGCGAGCACCCGGTCGAGGCCGACCTGGTCATCGCGACCCCCGAGTCCGGGACCCCGGCCGCCATCGGCTACGCCCAGGAGTCGGGCATCCCCTTCGGGCAGGGCCTGGTCAAGAACGCCTACGTCGGGCGCACCTTCATCCAGCCGAGCCAGACGATCCGACAGCTCGGCATCCGGCTCAAGCTCAACCCCCTGCACCACGTCATCAAGGGAAAGCGGCTGGTCATCGTCGACGACTCGATCGTCCGCGGCAACACCCAGCGCGCCGTGGTGCGGATGCTGCGCGAGGCCGGGGCCGCCGAGGTCCACGTGCGCATCTCGTCGCCGCCGATCAAGTGGCCCTGCTTCTTCGGCATCGACTTCGCCACTCGCGCCGAGCTCATCGCCACCGGGCTCGGCGTCGACGAGATCTGCACCTCGCTCGGGGCCGACTCGCTCGGCTACATCAGCGAGGACGGCATGATCGCCGCGACCGACCAGCCGCGCGACGAGCTGTGCACCGCGTGCTTCTCCGGCACCTACCCGATGGAGCTGCCGAGCGAGGACCGCCTCGGCAAGTCCCTGCTCGAGCTCGAGTTCACCCCGACCCAGGAAGCCGTGCGACGCCCGTGACGACCCCAGAGACCACGCAGCAGACCCCGATCACCTACGCCGATGCCGGCGTCGACGTCGAGGCCGGCGACAAGGCCGTCGACCTGATGAAGGAGTCGATCCGCCGGGCCACCCGCCCCGAGGTGCTCGGCGGGCTCGGGGGCTTCGCCGGCATGTTCGACGCCAGCGCCCTGCAGGGCATGCGTCGCCCGGTCCTCGCCACCTCCACCGACGGCGTGGGGACCAAGGTCGCCATCGCCCAGGCGATGGACCGCCACGACACCATCGGTCAGGACCTCGTCGGCATGGTCGTCGACGACATCGTCGTGTGCGGCGCGGAGCCGCTCTTCATGACCGACTACATCGCGACCGGCAAGGTCGTGCCCGAGCGCATCGCCGCGATCGTCGGAGGCATCGCGAAGGGGTGCGAGCTCGCCGGTGTCGCGCTGGTCGGCGGCGAGACCGCCGAGCACCCGGGCCTGCTCGACCCCGACGAGTACGACGTCGCCGGCGCCGCGACCGGCGTCGTCGAGCACGACGAGGTCCTCGGGCCCGACCGCGTCGCCGCCGGTGACGTCGTCGTCGCCCTCGCCTCCTCCGGTCTGCACTCCAACGGCTACTCCCTCGTGCGCCGGGTCATCGCCGCCGCCGGGTGGGAGCTCGACCGGCACGTCGACGAGCTCGGTCGCACCCTCGGTGACGAGCTGCTCGAGCCCACCCGCATCTACTCGAAAGCCCTGCTCGACCTCGTGCGGGCCGACGGCATCGACGTGCACGCCCTGAGCCACGTCACCGGCGGTGGGCTGGCCGCCAACCTCGCCCGCGTGCTGCCGCAGGGCACGATCGCCCGTGTCGACCGGGCGTCGTGGACCCCGCCGCCGATCTTCTCCCTCGTCGGTGAGCTCGGCGCGGTGCCCCGCGCAGACCTCGAGCGCACCCTCAACATGGGCATCGGCTTCGTCGCCGCGCTGCCGCAGGCCGGCGTCGACGCCGCCATCGCCCGGTCGCGGGCGGCGGGCATCGACGCCTGGGTCCTCGGCGAGGTCGCCGACGCCGCCACGACCGACCCGGTCGCCGGGGTCGAGGTCGTCCAGGGCGCCAAGGGTGTGCACGGTGGCGCCGTGCAGGTCGTCGGGGAGCACGCCTGACACCCGCGGTGCGGGTGCTCGTCGCCGATGCCGACGAGTGGCGCCGGGAGGCTCTCGTGGCCGTGCTCGCGGCGGAGCCCGACCTCGAGCCGTGCCCGCCGGCCGCGACCGTCGGTGAGGTCATCTCGACACCCGGGGTCGACGTCGTCCTCCTGCACGGGGGCCTCGACCGGGGACACGGCCCGATCGACGTCGTGCGTGCGATGCGCGTGGCCCGAGGGCCCGCCTGGGTGGTGCTCACCGACGACGTGGACCTGACGGACGAGGTCATCACCGCGGGAGCCCATGGCTGCCTCGCGGCATCGAGCACCCCGGTGCAGATCGGCGCCGCGATCCGGGCTGCTGCTCGAGGTGACGTCGCCGAGATCGACCAGCCGACGACCGGACCCCTCGTGCAGCGGGTGGGGAGGGATGTCCCGCCCCTGACCGACCGCGAGGTCGAGGTCCTGCGGCTTGTCGCCGCGGGGCTGGGCAACCAGGAGATCGCCGAGCGGCTCTACCTCAGTCTGTCGAGCGTGAAGTCACACCTGTCGCACACCTATGGCCGACTCGGGGTGCGGCGCCGCGAGGCGGCGGCCGCAGAAGCGCGGCGTCAGGGATTGATCTGACGAGAGGTGGCTCGTCGCGCGATCAGCGCTCGCGCGAGGTCCAGGCGTCGTAGTCGTCGTCGTCCGCCTCGTCGACGTCGTCGCGTGAACCGCGCGTCGTCTGCTGACTCGGCTGACCGTGAAGTTCCGCCTCCAGCGCTCGCAGGTCGGTGTCCGGCGAGTAGTACTTCAGCTCGCGGGCAACCTTGGTCTGCTTCGCCTTTGCTCGGCCGCGCCCCATGGCGTGACCCCCTCATTGCGCTCGTGCGGGTCGGCGCTGATCCTCCCGCCGCCCCGAGGGGACGGCAGAACTACCAGAGCGGACCCGGATCTGTGTGCTTTCTCGTGGGGCCAACGGTACATGGTCCGCGGCTGTTCCGTCCCATCGGTCCGGCCCGGGAGACCGTAGGATCGCCCCCGGACGCACGACGACGGGAGCTGATGTGGGCACGACGCCGCTGGGGGCCTCCCTTCGCGCCCTCGTCGTCACCGTGGTGCACCATCCGGAGGACTCCCGGATCCGACACCGCGAGATCTCCGCGCTGCTCGTGGCGGGGTGGCAGGTGACCTATCTCGCCCCCTTCGCCGCCCACGACCTGCCCGTCCCCGAGGTCGCCGGCGGGCTGACCTGCGTCGACCTGCCCCGGGCCTCCGGACGGGATCGGCTGGGCGCCGCCCGGGCCGCCCGGGCCAGCGTGCGGCAGCTGGCCCCCGACCACGACGTCGTCCTCGTCCACGACCCGGAGCTGGTGCCCGCGCTGGCAGGCCTGGGGGTGCGGCACCTCGTCTGGGACGTCCACGAGGACCCGGCCGGCGCGCTCGTCGTCAAGGACTGGCTCCCGGCGGCGCTGCGGCGCCCGGTGGCCGCCGCCTGGCGCGGGGCCGAGCGGCTCGTCGAGCGTCGGCACCCCCTGCTGCTCGCGGAGCACGCCTACGCCGGGCGGTTCCGCCGCGATCACGCGGTCGTCCCCAATGCGGTCGTCGTGCCCCCGCACGTGCCCCCGGCAGGCGGGGCCCGGCTGGTGCACGTCGGCAACCTCACGCTCGCCCGCGGCAGCGAGACCATGGTGGAGGTCGCGCGGCTGGCTCACGCCGCCTCCGACGGCGCCATCACGCTCGACGTCGTCGGTCCGGCCCGCGACGAGGCCTCGCGATCGGCGATGGCGGCCGGGGCCGCAGAGGGAGTCCTCGTGTGGCACGGGTTCCAGCCCGCCGACCGGGCGATGGCGATGGTCGACGGTGCCCTCGCCGGGCTCGCCCTCCTGCGCGACCTGCCCAACTACCGCGGCTCGATGCCGACCAAGGTCGTCGAGTACCTCGCCCACGGCGTCCCCGCCATCACCACCCCGCTGCCCCTGGCCCGTGACCTGGTGGAGGAGTGCCGCGGCGGGGTCGTCGTGCCCTTCGACGACCCGCAGGCGGCGGCTGACGCGGCCGTGCGGCTGTGGCGTACCCCCGACGAGGCCGCGGCGATGGGGGAGCGCGGTCGCGATCTCGTGCGCGAGCGCTACGACTGGGCGAAGGGAGGGCCCGCCTTCGTCGCGGCCCTCACCGAGGTCGCCGCCGCCCGCTCCCCGCGCCTCTGACGCGGAGCCTGCGCCGCGGCTCGATGTCGGCGGGTGCGTCCCAGCGCACCGTCGTACATCGACCCGGCGTGGGAGTCAGGCCTCGGAGGTCGACGAGGGCACGAGGGCGCCGAGCTCGGCCCGCAGGGCGGGGGAGAGGCCCTCGGTCGTGCCGACGAGACCGATCTCGCGCGGTGCCAGCCGCTCGATGGCGCGCCCCACCGCAGCCGGGACCCGGTCGCTGCGCAGGAGCAGCAGCGGGCTGTCGGAGTGGGCCGAGGCGACGATCGCGGAGAGGGTCTCGACGCCGGTCGTGTGGGCCGAGACGAGCACCCGGCCGCCTGCAGAGGCGTCGGCGCTCAGGTCGGCCGCGAGGGCCATCGGGCCGCCCGTGGGACCGAAGCTGATCTCGGCGCCGGTGGCCGACTCCAGACGCTGGACGATGTCGAGGGACCAGTCCTCCTCGTTGCCGTCGAGCATGAGCCGGCCGGGAGCGAGCTCGGTCAGCGCGGCGACGAGCTCGTCGGGGACGTGGGTCTCCTCGCAGACGACGACGGCGCGCCCGGTCTGCGCGGCCATCTGCGAGATGGCCGGTGCCCGACCACCGCTGTGCGGGAGCGTGACGTGCACGACCGAGCGGTCCTGCGGGGGGAAGGCGCGCAGCAGCGCGGCCGAGGTGACGCCGGGGTCCTCGTCGCCGATCGACTCGACCGGGGCGTCGGAGAGGTCCTCGAGGCGCTCGCGCGTGCTGGGGTTGACCAGCTCGTCGCCGCCGACGACCACGACCCGCCGCGGCTCGAGCCGCCGCAGCTCGTCACGGGTGGCCGAGGGCACCGAGCCGGGGCGCACCCACAGCAGCGGCCAGCCGAGCCGGGCGGCGATCGGCGCGACGACGCGAGCCGTCGCGACCTTGTGGACGCTGACGACGAAGGCGCCCTCGACGCCGGGCTCCCAGGTGTGCCGGCTGAGCGAGGTCGCCACGTCGACGCGGGACTCGCCACCGAAGCGCCGGGTGCCGGGGACCTCGGGCTCGGCGAGCGGCGCTGCCTTCTTCTTCGACCGCTTGGGCAGGGTGGCCTCGTAGAGGGGCAGGACCTCCTCGGTCGGCCCGTCGGCGATGAGCCGGCCCTGGTCCATCCACAGCACGCGGTCGCAGATCTGACGGATGTTGCCGTTGGAGTGCGAGACGAGGAAGACCGTGCCGGCCTGCTCGCGGATGCGGGCGATCCGCTCGGCACTCTTGGCGCGGAAGTCGGCATCACCGGTGGCCAGGGCCTCGTCGATCATCAGCACATCGGGTGCGGCCGCCGTGCTGATCGCGAAGCGCAGCCGGGCGCCCATGCCGGAGGAGTAGGTGTTCATCGGCAGGTAGACCGCGTCGCCGATGCCGGAGAACTCGACGATGTCGTCGAAGCGCTCGCGGATCTGCTCCTTGGTGAGGCCGAGGGCCTGGGCGCCGACGTAGATGTTGCGCTCGCCGCTGAGCTTGCTCATGAGCACGGCGTTGACGCCGAGGAGCGAGGGCTCGCCGGAGACCCACAGCCGTCCGGCCGAAGGGGGGATGAGCCCGGCGACGGCGCGCAGCAGGGTCGACTTGCCGGAGCCGTTGCGGCCGATGATGCCGATCGACTCGCCGTGCCGGGCGACGAAGCTGACGTCCTTGACCGCGTGGACCTCGCGCACGCGCGGCTCGCGGCGCCCGAGGGCGTCCTTGAGGGAGCGGGACTCGCTCTGGGCCGAGGGGCTGCCCTTGCGGCCGCCGCCGTAGACGGCGTACTTGACGTCGAGGTGGCTCACGATGACCGTCGGGTCGCCGATCGTCACGTCGGGGGTGTGCTCAGCCACGGCCGTACCTCGCCTCGTCCCACCAGAAGAGCACCAGCCCGATCGCGGACAGGCCGAGCGCCCAGCCGCCCATCATCAGCCAGTCGCGCAGGACGACGTCGTTGCCCGGGCCGGTGAGCAGGGCCTGCCGGCCGAGGTTGAGCATGAGCGCGAAGGGCTGGTAGACGACGCCGGTGGCGATCGTCGCGGGCAGGTTCTCGGCGTAGTGGATCACCGGGAAGAAGACGCCGGAGGCGTAGCGCAGCAGCCGGACGATGACCGGGATGAGGTTGCCCAGGTCGCGGGAGGCGTTGACCAGGCGCGCCCCGATGAAGGCGCAGCCGAGCAGGGCCAGGCCCTGCAGGAGGATCGCGACGGGGAAGAGCAGCCACTCCCAGTCGGGGGTCTCGCCCGTGAGCAGCATGAGCGCGCCGAGCAGCAGGAAGGCCGGGATCGAGGCGAGCAGCTCGGTCACCATGATCGAGATCGGCAGGATCGCGCGCGGGAAGTGCAGCGCCCGCACGATCGACAGGTTGCCGGTGATCGCCTTGGCGCCGCGGGTGATGACCGACGAGGTGAAGGTGAACATCACCACGCCGATGGCGAGGAAGCCGACGAAGTTGTCGATGCCCCGATCGGTGCGCAGCAGCAGGCCGAAGATCGCGTAGTAGCTGGCGATGAGCACCAGCGGGTTGAGCACCGCCCACACCTGCCCGAGGCGGTTGTCCTCGTTCTTGGCGTAGGACTCCGCGGAGGCGAGCGTCCAGACGAAGGAGCGTCGCTGCCAGATGTCGGCGAGGTAGCGGCCGAGCGGCGGACGCTCGCTGAGCGTCCGCAGCCCGTGCCTGGCCGCGAGCTCCGCGGCCTCCTCGGTGGAGAGAGCCGGGGGGAGGGGGGCCCGCGAGGGGGCCTCCGTCACAGGCGCTCGACCTTGTCGCTGTCCTCGGCCACCCCGCGGGTGTCGAAGAAGCGCTGGGCCGTGGACGCGAGGGCCTCGACGTCGAAGGACTTGTGGTTCTGCACCAGGACGGTGAGGTCCGCAGCGGCCACGGCGGCGTCGAGGTCGTCGACCCGCTCCGCCTCGGGCACGGCTCGCCAGTCGGCGACCTTGGCGTCGAAGTACTGGACGGTGGCCCCCTTCGCGATGAGCTGCTGGGCCAGCGGGACCGCCGGCGACTCACGCTGGTCGGCGATGTCGGGCTTGTAGGTCACGCCGAGCAGGAGGACGGTCGAGCCGCGCAGCGACTTGCTGTCCTCGTTGAGGATGTTCTGTGCCCGCTGCACGACGTAGGCCGGCATCGTCGCGTTGATCTCCTGGGCCAGCTCGACGAAGCGGAAGGGGTAGCCCAGCTTGGCGCGCACGTTGTACGACAGGTAGTTGGGGTCGATCGGGATGCAGTGACCGCCGACACCCGGCCCGGGGTAGAAGGCCTGGAAGCCGAAGGGCTTGGTCTTGGCCGCCGCGATGACGTCCCACAGGTCGATGTCGAGGTCGTGGCAGAAGCGCGCCATCTCGTTGACCAGGGCGATGTTGATGTGGCGGTAGGTGTTTTCGAGGAGCTTGGCCGTCTCGGCCTCGCGCGTGCCCTTGGCCCGCACGACGGTGTCGACGAACTGGCCGTAGAAGGCCGCTGCGGCGTCACCGCAGGCGGGGGTGTGGCCGCCGACGACCTTGGGGGTGTTCTTGGCGCCGAACTGCTCGTTGCCCGGGTCGATGCGCTCGGGCGAGAAGGCGAGGAAGAAGTCCTTGCCCGCCTCGAGGCCGCCGGCCTCGAGGGCCGGACGGACGACCTCGTCGGTCGTGCCCGGGTAGGTCGTGGACTCGAGGATGATCGTCTGGCCGGGCTGCAGGTGCTCGGCGATCGTCCCCACGGCCGAGTTGATCGGGCCGAGGTCCGGGCCGCCGTCCTCGGACAGCGGGGTCGGGACGCAGATGACGATGGTCTTGACCTCGTCGAGGCGGGAGGGGTCCGTCGTCGCCTCGAAGCCGGCGTCGAGCATCGCGCGGATGTCGTCGTCGGACAGGTCGTCGATGTGCGAGACACCGGAGTTGAGTGCGTCGACGACACCCTGGTTGATGTCGAAGCCGAGGACCTTGACCCCGACCTTGGAGGCCTCCTGGGCCAGGGGAAGGCCGACATATCCCTGGCCGATGATCGCGACGTCCGCCACTGTGCATCCTTCTCGTAGTCGTGCTCCCCGGGGTCCCGGGGTGCAACCGGGTCCCCGGTGGCTGGCGCGATCATACCGGCCGGTCCTGTCGGGGCGCTGACCATCACCGCCATACAGTGGGCGGCATGTCGGCCCGCCTCCCTGTCCTGCTGGCGACGAGCAACGGCGTCGGCATGGGGCACCTCACCCGACAGCTCACCGTCGCGCTGAGTGCACCCGACGACATCGACCCCGTGCTCATGTCCCTCTCCGGCGCACTGCCGACGGTCCGCTCGGCCGTCGCGTCCGGCGCGCTGCCGGAGCTGGCGGGGGTGCGCACGGAGTACTGCCCCAGCCGCAAGAGCGGATGGCTGCCGAAGGGGGGAGCGGCCCGGCGGTTGCGGGAGCTCTACCCCGCCTACAACTGGGAGCCGTACTTCGCCGACCGCCTCCGGGCGCTCGTGGCCGAGACCGGCGCCCGCCTCGTGCTCTTCGACGGGGTCGTTCCCTACGCCGGACTGCTGGCCGCGCGGCGAGGACTGGAGGGGACCCCCTTCGTCTGGATGCGGCGGGGCATGTGGCGCCCGGGGGTGGGGGAGCCGTGGCTGGCTCACGCCAGTGCCTTCGACCTCGTCGTCGAGCCGGGTGACTTCGCCGCGGCCGGCGACCGCGGCCCCACGGCACGCCGCACCGATGCCACGCGGGTCGCCCCGATCTCCATCGCGGGCGCGATCCGCCGCCACGACCGGCGGGAGGCGCGGCAGGCGCTCGGGCTCGACCCCGACAGGCCGGCGCTGCTGCTCACGCCCGGCACCGGTGCCCTCGAGGACGTGGCGTCACCCGTGCGCGTGGCCCTCGACGTGCTGCGGCGGCAGGCTCCCGACTGGCAGGTGGCGGTGACCAGCCCGGCCCTGGCCCGTCACGGCATCGGCCGCGACGGCGAGGACGTGCACCTGCTCACCGACACCTACCCGCTGGCACGCTCGCTCGCCGCCTTCGACGGCGCGGTGAGCGCCGCCGGCTACAACTCGGTGCACGAGCTCCTCGGGGCCGGCGTGCCGACGGTGCTCGTGCCCGGCCAGTCGCTGGGCACCGACGACCAGCCCGGCCGTGCCGCGACGCTCGCGGCCGCGGGTGCCTGCCTGAGCGTCGACCCGGGTGACGCCGACGGCATGCGCTCGGCCGTGACGCAGCTGGTCGACCCCGACGTGGCCGACGGGCTGCGCGCGGCCTGCCGCGAGCTGCCGGACACCACCGGTGGCGCCGAGACAGCGCGCCTGCTCGTCGACCTCGCACAGGGCGCCCCGGCGCCGCAGGGCCTGGCCGCCGGTGCCCCGTGGGGGCCGCCCGCCTGGCGCCGCGCCCTGCCCGACCCGCGCACCCGCGTCGACCTCGTCGCCGGGAGTGCGCCGGCGACGCGAAGGGGGGCCCGCCCCCTGCACGTCACCGAGGACCTGCCGCCGCAGCGGGTCGGCGACGAGCCCATCGAGCACCTCGTCGAGGGCGCCTCGCCGGAGTACCGGCGGGTGCGGACCGAGGTCGCGCGCTGGATCTACCGCCCCGGTCGCTGACGCAGCCGCACGGCCTCGCGGCGCAACCGTCCGGCGCGGCGGCGGGCCAGCCCGAGCAGCACGGTCGGTGCGCTGTGCCGCCGCGCGGCCTCGCGGGCATCGGGCGAGGCGCCGACGCCCACGACGGCACCGTCGACCCACACCCGCCACCGGCCGGCGGCCGGGTCGTGCAGTGGGGTCGGCCCGTCGAGGTGCACGGCGCCGGAGGCCTCGGCGAGGCGACGATCGAGACCGGGGGCGTCGGCGACCAGCTCGTCGACCTCGACGCCGTGCCGCATCGCGGCCACGAGCAGCTCGGTCCGCGCGAGGTAGCAGGGCCCGGCGTCGCTGTGCACCCGGACCAGGCGGCGGTGCGGTCGGTGCAGCACCCGCACGAGCCGCTCGAGGGCCCCGTCGACGAGGGTCGTGCCCGCCCGGTGGACGAGGACGGTCTCGGCCGAGGCGATCGCCTCCTCGAGCCGCTCGACGGCGTCGGGGGCGTCACCGTCGATGACGACGGTGGACGGCGCGGCGTGAGTGGGCATGCCAGCAGGATAGTGACGGCTAGCTGTACTGACCCGGGACGTTAGGTACGGGATGGGCGAGTCGGCGTGACATGAGGAAGACCTCCGAGTGAGGTGTGGAGCTGTTCAGGAACACACAC
>NZ_FWXN01000026.1 GCF_900176385.1 Janibacter indicus
GATCCTCGGCGGCGAGGGCGGCGTTGAACCGGGGGCCTTTTGCTTCACGGTGAGGTGCTCGTAGCCGGTGAGCAGCAGTTGCCGGCTGGCCCAGACTTTGTCGGTGGCGGTGCCGCGGCGGACGTGCAGTTGCCGGGTGATCCGTTGACGGACCTGGGTGACCATGAGGTTGGCGAGGGCGACGAGATGCCACTTGTGACTGCGATCCGCGCGTCCGGCAGGGCGGTGCGGATCCCGGATCGACAGGTACAACAGCGCCCGCCCGCACACCCGCCTCGGCAACGCCCCACCCGCCGAGTACGAGGCAGCGCACTGCGCTGAGCCCACCAAGTCATCGCGACCGGCAATGACACCTGCATAGACGTGGCATCAACGCGTAGATGTTTCAGTTTCTTCTGTGCTGGGGCTGTGTCAGGTGCTGGACCGGGTGTAGGCAGCGGCGCGCACCACATCGTCGTCCTCCAGTCCAGCTCCTAGTGCTCCGCCCACGGTGGCCAGGCTGGCGGTGAGCCAGCTGATCTTCGCGTAGTCCAAAGCGTTCACTGGGTGACCGGCGACACCGGCCAGTACCTGCTCGTCAATGAGCAGCAGCGCGCCGACCCAGGACAGGATGAATAAGCCGAGGTAGAACACTACAACCCCGATGGCCACGGTCGCGGTGGTGGCCAAATTGAACAGGATCACCTGCTCACGTTGGGCTCGCCGCCGTGGGCGCTCCCACAAGTCGGCTCCCAGGATCAGGGTGGCACTCACCGCCCCGATCGCCATCACCGCCAGCAGGACCAGGCGCACCGGCCCGTAGGCCATGGCCAGTACCCATAGGTCCGAGGCCACCAATGTCAGCATGCCGGTGGCCGCTGCCACGACCATCGCCCGGGAGAGCCGGGCCACAAAGGCCCAAGGCTGGTTGGCGCGGATCATGCCCAGCAGCAACCGCACGTTGCCGCTCAGCACTCGGGCCGTGAACTGCACGACGTTGTCGTCCGGGCGTTCGTCGAGATCGGTGGACAGCTGGTGGGCTCTTCGAGCAAGATCCCGCTGGGCGTTGAGGTCTTCGGCGTCGTAGCCCAGGAGCTGCCCGACCACGTGCACGGTGGTCTCTTGCACCTTCTGCCGCACGTGCACGGCTCCCAGGGTTGGGACGGAGACCAGCCCTACCCCGTGCACGGGGCTGAGCTGGGTGAGCACCGGACGTCGGCCGGTCTTCAGGGGGATCTCGGTGAGCACCACGGCCAAGTCCCAGTTCTCCTCCAGCACGCGGTTTCGGGCGGCCTCCAGCAGGTCCAAGGTCTCGGTGGGTGGATCGACCAGCCGGTCTTCGGCCATCTTCAGTTGCCAGCGCACTCCCGGATACCGCTGCACCAAAATCTTGCGCACCGAGGTGGTGACCTCGGGGCCGAGCATCGCACTCAGGGATGGTGAGACCACCAGGCCGATGAGCAGCTCGGCATCGGAATGGGGTTCGGCAGGATCGGCGGTGGATCGGCAACGCTCAGCAGTCACCGCTCCATGGTGAGGCAACCACGGGCCGGATTGCCACTGGCTCGATGGAGCCCCCAAGGTTTCGTGCAGCACCGCGGGCCGGATTCGGTGGTCGCCTCGATCCCGGAGAGAGCGGTGCTGCTCACTGCGAAATCCTCTCCCCGCCGACGCCGCCATCGCGAAGACATCACAGCCAGCGGGCCTGGGACCTGCCGGTGTCGAGGACGGCTTCTCGATGCTGCAGTGACGGATCGGTTGAAGTGCTTCGGCGGTGTGGGAGCAGTGATCAGCGTGGGGCCGGTCGATTCCGTTCGGACAGGTGATGCATAGACTGCCCAGCGGCAGGTGCGGTACTGATGCGGGGGTACCCGGTGCAGGGTTGTCAAGGCCCAGCTCCGAAGACGGCAAGCCGGGCACGTGAAAGGCGAATTATGGCCCGCCGCAACCCGAGCGGGAAGGCATGTGTGGCACGAGCCGCCGAAGACGGGCCGGGCGTATACTGCAGAGATGAATGGCTCTCCGCATTTGAGCGGGGCGTGTGCTGATGGGCCCTACCCCCGGTTCTTGGACACAGGGTGTGATTACGCGGCGGTCGGCAGCGTAGCGGCCCGGCGGCCTCGTAGGTGGACGGGGACAGGTAGCCGCACCAAGTGTGACGGCGGCGGGTGTTGTAGCGGACGAGCCACCTGAAGACCTGCCGGCGGCAGG
>NZ_FWXN01000011.1 GCF_900176385.1 Janibacter indicus
ACAAGAACTCCCACGACGTGCGCGCCGTCCTCGACGAGCTGGGCGCCAAGCACAAGTTCATCAAGCCCCACTGCCCCTGGCAGAACGGCAAGGTCGAACGCTTCAACCGCACCCTGCAAACCGAGTGGGCCTACCGGCAGGTCTTCACCAGCAACCAGCAACGAGCAGCCGCCCTTGCGCCCTGGCTCGAGCACTACAACACTGAACGCCGCCACACCGCACTCGGCGGCCTCGCCCCGACCAGCCGACTGTCAACAACCTGACGGCCGAGTACACCTAGCACGCACCTCGGCCACCGGCGAGCAGCAGTTCTCGATGGTCCGACCGTGGCTGCGGCTGGCACTGCCGGACGGGTCGCGCATGGCCGCCGAGGCCTGGTTGTCGCACCGGCCCTCGGTGACGATCCGCAAGCACCCGTACATCGACACCGACCTGGCACAGATGAAGGCGCTGGGTGCGATCGATGACTCGCTGCACGCCTTCTTGTCAGCGGCCATCCGGGCCGGCAAGAACGTCATGGTCTCTGGTGACGCGGGCTCGGGCAAGACGACTCTCGTGCGAGCGCTGCTCAACGAGCTCGACCCCAACGAGCGCCTGGCCACGATCGAGGCGCAGTACGAGCTGCTGATGCACCGCCTGCCGCACCGGCACCAGCGCGTGTGGGCGGCGGAGGCACAGAGCGGCGGCGAGGTCGGTGTCGACGGTCGCCCTGTCGGCGAAGTCTCGTTGACCCGACTGATCGAGCTGAGCCTGCAGAAGAACGTCAAGCGCATCGTCGTCGGCGAGGTCGTCGGCGAGGAGGTCATGGCGATGATGGAGGCCATGCAGGGCGGACGCGGATCTGTCTCGACCGTGCACGCCCACTCGGCGCTGGACACCGTCGAGCGTCTGGTCACGCTGATCACCCGCGCCCGGGGCAACCTCGACACTGCCTTCGGCTACCGGCTGGTGGCGCAGAACGTCGACCTGATCGTGCACATCTCACTGGTCGACGAGTCCCACCTGGAGGGTGGACGCAAGTGGCGTCACGTCGACGAGGTCGTCGCCCTCGAGGTCTCGCGAGACACGCACGTGGCCCACACGAGGATCTTCGAACCGGACGAGTTCGGACGCGCCCGCCCCACGGGAGCGCTGCCCCCGTGGATCAGCGACGTGGAGCGTCACGGATTCGACGCCGGCTGGTTGGACCCTGCAGCCAGCACGTGGGGGCCAGCTCCCGACCTGCTGGTCCGCGATCGGGGAGCGCGATGACGGGCCTGGTGATCATCTCGGCGATGGGCCTGGCCCTTGGGTTGACCCTCGTGGTCGCCGGGTGGACCTCACCGCCCGCCCCGGCCTCTCGCCCCAAGCGGACGCGCACGGCGACCTTCAGCGCGACCGACCGGCGCAATCTGCTCATCGGGGCCGTGATCGGGCTGCTGCTGGCGTTGTACGGGTGGGTGATCGCGCTGGTCATCCTGCCCGTCTTTGCCGTGGCCCTGCCGTGGCTGATGCGCGTGGACCGCGGCACGACCCCGGAGCAGCTCGAGGCGGTCGAGGAGTGGGTGCGCTCTCTGGCCAGCGTCATCGGCGCGGGGCAAGGCATTGCCAGCGCGATCATCGCCACGCGCACCTCGTGCCCGCAGCAGATCCGGCCGCAGGTCGACATGCTCATCAGCCGCATCCATGCCCGACGTCCCCTGACGGACGCGCTCTACGCCTTCGCCGACGACCTGGACAACCAGGTCGGTGACTTCGTGGCCACGGCCCTCATCCAGGCAGCCCAGCACGAGGGGGCCGGTCTGCGCGAGGCCCTGAGCGGTATCGCCGCCGACGTCACCGAGGAGGTCCGCGCCCGACGGGACATCGAGGCCTCCCGAGCCGGGGCGCGTACCCAGGCACGGCTGATCACGATCATCGTGGTCACGGTGCTGGCGCTGTTCGTCTTCGTCACCCCCATCGGAGCCCAGTACCGCACGCCCAACGGCCAGGTCGGTCTCCTGCTGCTGGCGATGCTCTTCCTCGGCGCGCTGTACTGGCTCAAGCGCGTGGCCAGCGTCAAGCCGTTGGCCCGCTTCCTCGTCACGCCCACCCCGAGCGAGGGGCGGTCATGAGTCCTCTCGTGCTGGCCATGCTCCTGTCCGCCGTGACGGGCATCGGCGTGACCCTGGTCCTCGCGGGGCTGACGCCGTCCAGCCCGGCCCTGGACGCCGCAGTCGCGCGCCTGCGGCCGGACACGCTTCGCCCCGAGCGGGGCCGGACCACGCGAAGCAGCGAGCTGACGCGGACCGAACGGCTGGGCTCGTGGGCGCTGGCGCGCACCGAGCGGTACACCTTCCTGCGTGCTCCGGAGGCGGACCTGGCCCTGCTCCAGATCCCGGTCGAGGTGCACTACGGCAAAAAGGTCATCGCGACCTTCGCGTCGCTGCTGGCGTGCACCTTCCTGCCGATGCTCCTCGGGCTCGGCTTCGTCATCCCCTTCGGTATCGGGATGCTGTTCGCGGCCTTCGCGTGGTTCGTGCCGGACCTGAGCGTGCGCGACCGGGCCAAGGACAGCCGTGAGGACTTCGCCTACGCGTCCGTGTCGTACCTGCGTCTGGTGGCCATCGCCCGAAGGGCGGGTCTTGGGCTGGTGGCTTCCCTGGACTCGGCAGCGCACAAGTCCGACTCGTGGATGTTCCTGCGCATCCGTGAGGAGCTGCGGCTGGCCCGCTGGGCCGGCGAGACGTCGTGGGATGCGCTCGAGCGGCTCGCTGGGCGCACGGGGGTGCCCGAGCTGAAGGAGGTCGCGGACATCATCCGACTGGCCAACGACTCGGGCGCCAGCGTCAGCGACAACCTGCTCGCCCGCGCGGCCTCGATGCGTGACCGTCTCCTGACCCGCGAGCAGACGGCGGCCAACGCGGCCACGTCGTCGATGGGCATCCCGCTGGCCGCACTGGCCGTGCTCTTCCTCATCGCCATGCTCATCCCCGCAGCCATGCAGCTCTCCCCGGGCTGACCCCCTTCGACCTGACCAACTGACCGAAAGCACCACCACCAGGGAGGAACCCAATGCTTCGCTTCTTCACCGTCATCGCCATGCTGTGCATGGCTCCCGTGCGCCGCCTCGACCGGGCGGTCGAGGCACGCGGCCAGGACCCCGAGGCCGGACTGACGACCCTCGAGTACGTCATCCTCGGCGCGCTGGTCCTCGCCGTCGTGGTCACCGTCGCCGCGGTGATCACCGGCAACCTCGAGGACTGGGCCGACCAGATCCCCAGCCCGTAACCCGGTGAACGGCTGCCAGTCATGATGCTCTCGCCACGACACGTGGACGCGCCACGCACCTCGGGTCGGCTACACGCCGACCAGGGGGTCGTGACGCTCGAGGGTGCCGTGCTGGCTCCGGTCATCATCTTCGCGACGATGGTCATCGTCCAGGCGGCCGCGTACTTCATGGCCAACACCTCCGCGACCAACGCCGCGCAGATCGCGGTGGAGAGCGCGCGCGTGCAGGGGGCGGCCGACGCCGACGGTGTGACTGCCGGACGCAGGTACCTGTCAGGGGTGTCGGCCATGGAGGACGCCGATCTGAGGGTCTCCCGGTCGGCGACGACGGTGACCGCGACCGTGACCGCCCCGGCCCCCTCGATCGTCCCCTTGGTCCCCATGCCCGACGTGCGCGCCGAGATCAACGCTCCGGTGGAGCGGGTGACGCAGCCATGAGGTCGGACCGGGGGAGCATCAGCCTGGAGCTGGCGATCTGTGCACCGGTGCTGGTCGGCATGCTCGCGCTGGTGGGCATCTTCGGACGCACCGCGATGGCCACGTCGCACGTCGACGGGGCGGCCTTCAGCGCAGCCCGCGCGGCGTCGATCGAGCGCGAAGCGTCCCAGGCGCAGCCGGCAGCAGAGAGCGCGGCCCGCGACTACCTCGACCAGCAGGGCATGTCGTGCGAGGACGTCACGGTCACCGTCGACACCAGCGGCTTCGCGGCCCCGGTGGGCACGCCCGGCCAGGTCAGCGTGGACGTCTCCTGCCGGGTGCCGCTGTCGGACCTGGCGGCTCTCGTCCCGACCAACGACCGCACCTTCACCGGTGAGGCCGTCAGCCCGATCGACCGATACCGAGGAAGGTGAACGCAGTGGGGGAGACGCGACGGCGTCTGCGTGACGAGCGCGGCTATGCGGCGGTGTGGACCGTGGTCATCGGCAGCGCCCTGATGCTCGTGGGAGGGCTGGTCTACGACGTGGCCGACAAGGCCAACGAGGCCAGACGGGTGACGATGGTCGCCAACGAGACCGGCCGTGCGGCGGCCCAAGAGGTGACGACCGGCGTCATCTCCGGACGGTCCGACGGCGTCGACCCGCAACGCGCCGCGGAGGCCGCGGAGGCCTACCTTGACTCCACCGGCATGGACGGTCAGGTCACCGTCAGCGGCAGCCAGGTGAGCGTGACGACGACCCAGTCGTGGTCGCCGAAGATCATGCCCATCCTGCAGCCCGACACCCTCACGGCGACCGCCGTGACCGATCTCGAGCGCGTCACCCCCGGGAGCGCGCCATGAGCAACGCGCCCGCCTCCCGGACCACGGTGCTGGCACGCGGCCTGGCCTCACTGCTGGGCATCGTGCTGATCCTCGTCGGGCTGCCGCTCGCCCTGATCGTGCTGGGCGGCAACCCCCTTCCGTCGCAGCTGCCCAGTCTCGAAGAGGTCGGCGGCGCACTGACCCGCCCGGATGACGGCACGCTGCTCATCGGGATCGTGACCGTCGCCGGCTGGCTGGTGTGGGCGAGCCTGACGCTCTCCTTCCTCGTGGAGATCCCCGCTGCCATCCGCGGAGTCCCGGCCCCACGACTTCCCGGTCTGTCATGGCAGCAAGGTCGCGCCGCGGCCATGACGGGCGCCGTTGCCGCGATGCTCGCCGTCGGGGCACCCGCCGTGGCCCAGGCCGACCCCCGCCCCGTCGTCCGGGCCAGCGCGACGGCCCCGGCTGCTCAGCCCGAGTCGGAGTCCGTGCAGACCGTGACCGTCCGCGCCGGGGAGACCCTGTGGGGGATCGCCGAACGGGAGCTGGGCGACGGCCACCGCTACCCAGAGCTGGTCGAGGCGTCGGCTCACGTGGTGCAGCCCGATGGCGGTCGCCTGCGGGCGGGCGACACCATCCGCCCCGGCTGGCAGGTCGTGGTCCCGCAGACCGTCGTCAGCGGCCACGCCGAAGGGGAAGCAGCCCAGCCGAGCCCCGCTCAAGCGGACCTCGAGCAGCAGATGAGCGGAGCCACCCCTCCTCGGCACGATGCAGGTCCAAGCCCCGTGCGGGCACAACCTGCCGCTGACCTGCGAGGTGGCAGTGACGGCTCCGTGGGTACGGCACCAGTCGCCGACACTGCGAGTACTGCCGCCACCGTCGGGTTGGGCGTCATCGCGTGCGCCGGTGCTCTGGCGCTGGTGCGCTCACGACGACGACGTCAGCGACGCACCCGCCCGCCCGGCTGGCGCCTGGTCGTGCCGTCGACCGCTGCGAGCCGCGCACTGGCACGGCTTGAGGCCGAAGGCGACGAGGCTGCGCCGCGCGACCTGTATGCGGCGTTGGCTGATCTGGCACGTCGCTGCGCTCCCGGGGCGCTTCCCTCCCTTCGCGCGGCACGCCTGAGTGCCGAGACGATCGAGGTGTATGTCGTGGAGGAGGATCTGGCCGTGCCCCACCCGTGGGTCCCGGCCGGTGGAGGGACCTGGGTGCTCGACCGGTCCGGCGCGCCGGCCGGCACCGGTGACGGCTCCAGCCCGTGGCCCTGCCTGGTGACTCTCGGGCAGGACGACGACGGCGGTCACATCTTCATCAACCTCGAGCAGATCGGTGCGCTGCAGCTTGCCGGCGCCGGCCCCGACGTCGACGCGGTGCTGGCCGCCATCGCCATCGACCTGGCCACCTCGGCACATGATCGACCGCAGGTGAGCCTGGTGGGGGCCGGCGCAGACCTCGTGGAGGCGCTCGGGCTCCCGGACGTGACGTACACCCCCGACGTCGGTGAGGTCCTGGACCGCTGGGAAGGCAGTGCAAGGTCTGGATCGCCGCACGTCTTGCTGGTCGGTACCGATCTGAGCGCAGCCGAGGTGCAGCGGCTTCGAGCCCTGCGCTCGCAGGCACCTGCGGGGGCGCTGGCCGTCGTCTCGAGGTCCGAAGGCCTGTCTCAGTGGTCGCTGACCGTGGACGCCAGCGGGGGCACGCTCGCTGGGATCCTCGACCCCACCGGGATGATGGTGCGCCCACCACTCCTGGCTCGCCCCGACTACATGGACCTGCTTGAGCTGCTCCGCTCGACCTCCCATGAGCCGGTCCCGGGGCCCGGCTGGTCACAAGGCGCCCGTGTGGATCCCCTGACCCTGCAGACGCTGCCGCGCAAGAGCCTCGCCCGTCCCGCGGGGCCTGCCGACGAAGAGACGACCAGCCTCGCGCAGTTCACCAACGAGCACTCGCGCATACGGGTGCTGGGTCGTGTCGAGGTGACCGGCACCGGACCGCTGCCCGAGGACGAGGCGCTGGCCACCGAGCTGGTTGCCCTGATCGCCCTTCACCCGGGCTCCGACCTCGCGGGCGTCGCCCACCTGCTCGGGCTGCCGGAGCACGACGTGCACGGGGCCGTGCGCCAGACGCAGCAGTGGATGCATCCGTTGACGGACGGCGAGGCGAAGGGGGATGCCGTGCACCTGCAGCTGGAGGACGTGAGCGTCGACTGGCAGCACCTACGGAAGCTGGTGGGAACGACCTTGGCCGATGCGGACTCACCACGAGTCCGTGAGGCGCTTACACTCGTGACCGGCCAGCCCTTCGACGCCACACCCGAGGGCCGGTTCTCCTGGGCGATCAATGACCGGTGGGAGATCAGCGCCGCGGTGGCCGACATCGCCCACGAGCTCGCCCAACGATGCCTGCGCGCAGGTGACCCTGCAGGAGCTTCGTGGGCGGCTCGCAAGGGTCTGCTCGCCGAACCTTTGAGCGAGATGCTGTGGCGCGACGAGGTCCACGCAGCGTGGCAGGCGGGCCAACGGGACAAGGCGAGCAGCGTGCTTGACGAGGCCGAGTCCACGGTCGGTGACCTCTCCGGTCTCGCCCAGGAGGCCGCCGCCCTCGGGGAGGAGCCCCGCCCAGCGCCCGCCGGGCAGGCCACTCTTGCCCCGCAACGGCCGGAAGGGGTGAGGTCCCGATGAGCGCGCAGGTCACGCACGGGGCGGACACCGGCAGGTTGCGTGAGATCGCCGCTGGTCTGTCGGGGCTGTCCAAGCAGGTCGCGGGTGTCGAGCAGGCAGGGTCGTCGCAGCTGGGCACGTTGGTGGAGTCCTGGGTCGGCGACGACACGGAGGTCTTTGCCAGTGATTGGCGGGAGGCGTCGCCGCAGCTGACGGCTGCGGCGGACCGGTTGTCTGCGTTTGCCCGGCTCTTGGAGGAGCAGGCTGAGCAGCAAGATCAGGCATCCAGTGGCGGGGCGGTGCCCGGCGGGCACGGGCGAACGCCTCCTGGCCGTGATCCCCTCGACGATGTGCGTGAGCTTCTGCGAGGGCTCGACGGGAGGCGTCCTTCGTGGGTGAACGCGTCGACAGCGCTACCGACCGCTGGGCCCTTTGCCGACAACCCGATTAGCAACTGGTGGGCAGACGTCAAACGCAAGGTCGGGAAGGTTGGTGTGGAGATCCCGGTACCGCCCACCCCCGGCGAAGCGGTCGACGCGGCCAACGACTGGTGGCAACACGAGGTGATCTTCACCGAGCGCGGCGCGGACGCACTGGATGCGATTGATGGCGCAGCCGACTTCGTGGAGTCGGTCCCGAAGTTGGACTACGTGATCCCGGTTCCCGGCACCCCCTTCGCGATCCCATCCGACAACCCCTTGTCGCGGTTTGGTGCGTCCACCGCGGCCGACGAGATCCGCTCGTGGGGTGACATGGCCCAGGACCCCAAGGGGTACTGGAAGAGGGAGTTGTCCTCGAACGGCGGCCGCGCCAACCTGGCGGCCTCTGTCCTGCTCGGGCCTGTCGGTCGCCTTGGCGGCCGCGGTGCGAGGCGAGTGGCCGATGAAGTCGAAGACATCTACCGGGGGATCCGACGCGACCCGGTGAAGAAAGTCGGCTCCTACGACATCCCAGAGGGAGCAGTTCGCGTCGACAGCGGCAAGAAGTTCAACTGGAACAAGGAACTGAACAATCCGAAACCGAACAGCACCTACGTCGTCGACAACCGATTCGTGTACGTCACCGACGAGCACGGTCGAGTCACCGAGGCGCACGGTGTCCTGACCGACGAGCCTGGCCGCCGCAGCGGGTACCAGCAGCGCAAGGCTGGCGGGGATGACCGGCTGCCGGGCGACCAAGGCGGGCGCATCTTCGGCAAGGGCGTCGGCGGTCCGGGCGAGGGCATCAACTTGCTCGCCATGTCGAGACAGGCCAACCAGTCCGACTACGCCCGTCTCGAGAACCAGTGGCGCACGCTGCTGAAGGAGAAGCCGCCACCAGAACTCGAGGCCAAGGTCATCCCGGTCTACTCGGGCGACTCCAAGCGCCCCGACAAGTTCATGGTCGAATGGAGCAAGGATGGCGAGCAGCAAAAGCGAACCCTCATCAACAATGACTAGGAGGAGCGACCCGTGGACGTCCAGCAGGTAGCAGGCATGCAAGCGGCGATCGTGCGTGATGCCGTTGATCAGGCGCCAAGTGGCTGGACGCGAATCCAGATCGAGGTGTCGTCGTTGGACGGAGTCACCGTGTTTGATTCGCTTGCGGACTTGCCGAGCGCGCCCAAGCCCGTTCGTTATTTTCCCGACGAAGCCACGTTCTTGTCAGCTGACTTGCCGAAGGCGATGTACCAGCCGGGCAAGGGGACTTGGTTTTCGATGGAGTGCACTGTCGAGCCATCGGGGGAGTATCACTTCACGTTCAACTACGACCAGCCGGTGGTATTCGACGACCGTGAGCCCACGGACGACACATGGATGAACGACCTGCGCCGCTACCCCCGTGATTGGGACAACATCCCTGACTGGCATCTGGTGAAGCAGCGCTACACCGAGGACGAGTGGCTGGCCAGCGTCCAGCGGTACAAGGACTGGCTCGCAAGCGACGACCAGAGTCCCTTCACGGGCTGAGGGGCCGGTAGGGCCGCTCGGGCCAACCGCGAGCCGCAGGTCGTTGGTGCGGATGCATCGGCTCTGAGACCGCCTGTGCAGTGACACCTCGACCGCGGTCGTCTGGTGCGGCTCGTCGACGGCTGACGCCGTGGTGCCGGTTGGCAGGTGCCAGAAGGTGACCACGGATGTGGATGCGATACTTCATGGGCCTGCCGGGCTGCGAATGGTGTTGCGACGCATGGGGAGTGCTAACCGTCGCGCCGAGCCCGGGACCAATAGTGCGGTCCGGCTACGGGAGCGAAAAGTTGCTTGATGCAGACGACCGTGCCTCGAGGTGTGGGAGTGGAGCACCCGTGGTGGAGTGGGCTGGGGACCAGATTCGCGGCACCCGTCGCGGCCGACCGAGAGGACATCTATGCAGGGGATGCTGATCCGATCTTCTTCGGCATGGTTCGCATCCTTCCAACTCACAAGGATGCGGCGCGATATCTGGGCCGCTTCAGTACGTGAAGAACGGATATCTGGAGGAACTTGATGCACCCACGTGACGTGGCCACCCTTGAGGATCTCCGCGCGTATCTGGAGGGCGAGCGCCGTGAGTGGTTCACCATCGGCTGGCGAGATGACCGTGATGTCTACATGACCGATGGCACCACGCTGTTCGAGAGGTTGTCGGACGGCCGTGTCGAGGTGACTGGTTGGAGCCGCGGCACCCACATGTCCACCGCCGAGTACCCCGATCTTCGATCCGCGGTACAGGTGTTCGTCAACGACCATCTTGCGGACAAGGTGCGGCTCGAGCTGTCGGGGCAAGGGCTGTACGAGTTTGTGCAGGTCGTCAAGGCGACCTCGACGGACGGCCCGGTCCCGTCCGAGGGGCGCTGGGTTGTGGTGGTGTCGGAGGGTGCGTTCCATGTGGGTGGGATGACGATGGGGCGCTTCCGGCACTACGAGTCTTTCGAGGATCCTCAGCTGGCGGTGGATGTGCTGCAACGGTTGGTGCGGGGTCGGGGTCCGGTCGAGGTGGCTCCTGACGGGCAGGAGCTGGCTCGGCGGGGGCAGGTCACGGGGCAGGGGATCGTCGAGCGCACCCGGCAGCGGGGCCACGCGGGTGAGCCTGGGGTGGGGCCGGGGGATGTCCTGGATCGTGTGGGCCACGAGTCGGGGTCGCAGCTGTTTGCGTTGGGCACTCCCTTCGCGATGCGGTCGCAGCCGCCGGACATGGTGGGGGCGGAGTATCACCGCTACCGGGTGGTTGACGGTCTTCCGGATGCGCGGGAGGGCACGGCGGTGGCGTGGTTCGGGCAGCCGGGTGGCGGGGCGATGATCGTCGCGGAGCATCCAGTGCGGTGGTACCTCGACCATGGTCATCTGGTGGAGCTCGTCGACGGGTGAGGTCGTGCGGGCGTTCGGCAGCTGGCGGAAGGGTCGCCAGGGGTTTCGTCGCGGTAGGTCACGGGCCTCGCCGGCTTGCGGGCGGGTGTTGCGGCTCGTGGGGAGTGTGGCCCATCGCGCTGGGACGGGACCTGTACGTGCGGTCGTCGACAGGGTCGATCACTGGGGTGACGTGGACGACCGCGTCTCGAGGTGCGTGTGTGGGTTTCCCTTGATGGGGTGGGGTAGGGGCCAATGTTCGCGGCACCTGTCGCAGCCGACCGAGAGGACATCCATGCGCCCGACGCTTACTCGATACACCCAGGCTTTGGCATGCGCTGCCGCGCTGCTGACCTTGGCTGCGTGCGGTGGCGACGCTGACGGTGAGAAGACGAGCGCGTCGAGCAGTTCGACGTCCTCGGAGCCGACCTACGACGACGACTACGCATACGCTCAGGCGGAAAAGGCTCAGACGAAGCTTCGTGGCATTAAGCCCAACGAGCCAATTCCGAAGGGAGCAACGTGGGCCACTCGCTCGTACATCAAGGCGTACAACGAAGACGTCGCCGACCAGAAGAACGCCGGTGTAGTGGAGAGGGGCTCGGTCACCGTAGATGCGATGCACCCGTTGGATTCAAACCCCGAAGCGCCAGGTGGTTGGGATCTCACGATGTATCAATGCAGTACATCCACGGTCCGGTATTTTAAGGATGGGGAAGACGTCACCGCGCGTCCCGAAGACCCGAACAAGCCGATGCCGTCCGGGCCCCAGAAGAATGTCCACCTTCTCAGCTTCAAGACGCCTGATGATGGCCGGACCTGGCAGATTGACAATGCCCAACTCGTCTACGGCGCTGAGGTCAAGGAGACGCCGTGCGCAAGCGACTGACCCTAGCGGTCGGGGTTGCATTATCACTTACTTTCTCGACAACACTGCCATCCGCTGCCTTTGTGCCTACCAAGACCATCATCGACAAGAACGGTAAGGGTTCTCGGTGGAAAGTAGTGGCTGATACACCATCGGTTCCCAAGAGTCAGACCACGACGCAGCCGCAGGGCCCCGCCGAAGCGGTGTCAACTGCGTCAAGCAGGGATATCTGAAGGACCTTGATGCACCCACGCGATGTCGCAACGCTTGAGGATCTGCACGCGTACTTGCGTTCCGTGGGGCGCGATTGGGATTATCTCGGGTGGCTGGGTGATCCCGAGGTTCGGGAGACGGATGGGACCACGCGACTGCAGCGTCTGGGCGATGGTTCTATCGAGATCACGGGGTGGAGCCGTGGGAAGCAGAGGACCCGGTATCGCTTTCCGGATCTACGGTCCTTTGCGCAGGGGATGGTCAACTCCGATCTCGCGCACAACTTCCGGGCACATCTGTCGCAGCGCGGTCTATGCCGGGACGTGGCTGTGTCTCGGATGCCGGCGCCGAGCGAACCGGATGACGCCCCGCCCGAAGGGCGCTGGGCGGTGGTGGTGTCAGAGGGTGCCTTCCATGTGGGTGGGATGACGATGGGGCGCTTCCGGCACTACGAGTCTTACGAGGATCCTCAGCTGGCGGTGGATGTGCTGCAACGGTTGGTGCGGGGTCGGGGTCCGGTCGAGGTGGCTCCTGACGGGCAGGAGCTGGCTCGGCGGGGGCAGGTCACGGGGCAGGGGATCGTCGCGCGGACCCAACAGCGGGGCCACGCGGGTGAGCCTGGCGTGGGGCCGGGGGATGTCCTGGATCGGGTCGGTCACGAGTCGGGGTCGCAGCTGTTTGCGCTGGGCACTCCCTTCGCGAGGCGGTCGCAGCCGCCGGACATGGTGGGGGCGGAGTACCACCGCTACCGCGTGGTCGACAGGCTTCCGGATGCGCGGGAGGGCACGGCGGTGGCGTGGTTCGGGCAGCCGGGTGGTGGGGCGATGATCGTCGGGGAGCATCCGGTGCGGTGGTACCTCGACCACGGTCATCTGGTGGAGCTGATCGACGGCTGAGGGCGAGGTGATGGTCGGCCGGTGCCAGGAGGTGACCAAGAAGCTGGGCGCCGCAACTGGCGCTCGGCCAGCTTACGAATGGTGTTGGGGCGCATGGGGAGTGCTGCCCATAGCGCCGAGGCAGGCTCCCTTCGTACTGTCATCTACGAGAACCAGAAGCTGCGTGACGTAGACGACCATGCTTCGAGATGCGTGAGTGAGCTTTCCATGATGGTGTGGCTTGGGGACCAATGTTGGCGACACCCGTCGCGGCCGACCGAGGGGACATCCATGCGCCCGACGCTCACTCGATCCAGTCAGGCCTTGGCCTGCGCTGCTGCGCTGCTGACCTTGGCTGCGTGCGGTGGCGACGCTGACGGTGAGAAGACGAGTGCGTCGAGCAGCTCAACGTCATCGGAGCCGACGTACGACGACGACTACGCCTTTGCGGAGGCAAAGAAGGTCTCTCCCAAACTTCGCGCACACGACCCCAACACCCCACTGCCCGAGGGAACCGAGTGGGCCACGGCCTCCTACATCAAGGCCTACAACGGCTCAAGGGCGGAGATGAAGAAGCAGGGGATCAGAGAGAAGGGCACGGTTACGGTCGAATCCACCCATCTCGCGGAGTCGAACCCCGACGCAGTGGGCGGTTGGGATTTGACGGTGTACGAGTGCAGCACCTCTACCGTTCGCTACTACCAGGGGAGCAAGGACGTCACCTCTCGCCCTGAGGACCCCAGCAAGCCCGCTCCCAAGGGGCCCCAGGAGAATGTCCATCTCGTCAGCTACACGACCCCGGACGGCGGCAAGACTTGGCAGCTCGACAAGTCCCAACTGCTGCTCGGTAAGGACGCGAAGGAGTCACCGTGCGCAAAGTAGTTGTGCTCGGATCGGCCGCAGCCCTGACTCTGGCTGTGGCTCTGCCGGCGTCTGCCCTCCTCCCCACCGAAACCATCGTCGATATCAACGGGAACTCCGGACAAGCGTGGTTCAACGCCGACGATGAGGAGGGCGATGGGAGCGAGGACGAAGGTACTGGAACCGGCGCCGGGGCTGGAGACGGGAGTTCACCGGCGAGCACGCCCACCAATCAGCCTGCGGTGTCGCCGGCGAAGCCCCTGACAGAAGAGGAAAGGTCGCGCATCGCTGCAGGTCTCGGTGCGTGTGTTGGCGCGAAGGTTGCCTCTGGAACTGCTGTATCTGGATGTTTTGGGTCGGTACCGAAGGTTTCCCCCGTGGTTCCGGCCGCGCAGGTTGTACGACCGCGGGTGTCGGTGGCTTCTGTCCGTCAGGAGGCCGTTGACCAGATCACGTTGACCAAGCCTGATCTACAGGCGTCGGCATGCCTGGCCGACGCGGGCTCGTGTCGGGGCACGTCATCCCGGTCTACTCGGGCGACTCCAAGCGCCCCGACAAGTTCATGGTCGAATGGAAGCAGGACGGTAGACGGCAAGATCGAGTGATTGTCCGAAACACGTGAGGAGGCGCGGTGGACGCGGTGCAGGTGGGACAGATGCAGGAGATGATCGTTCGCGACCTCATGGAGCAAGCTCCGCCGGGGTGGACTCAGGTGAGAGCGGCGGCCACGTCGATCGATGGCTACATGCAGTTCTCGGCTCGTGCAGACGTACCTGGACAAGAACCCGACGTCATGTGGCCGGACACGGCAACCATCGTCACGTCGGATCTGAGTGAGGCAATGTACAAGTCCGGGAAGGGCACGTGGTTTTCGATGGCGTGCACCGTTGAGCCATCGGGGGAGTACCACTTCACGTTCAACTACGACCAGCCAGCCACATTCGGTGATCGTGAGCCCGCGGAGGAGTCGTGGATCAACGACCTGCGGCGGCACCCCCGCGACTGGGACAACATCCCTGACTGGCACCTGGTCAAGCAGCGATACACCGAGGACGAGTGGCTGGCCAGCGTCCAGCGGTACAAGGACTGGCTCGCAAGCGACGACCAGAGTCCCTTCACGGGCTGAGGGGCCGGTAGGGCCGCGCGGGCAACCGCGAGCCGCAGGTCGTTGGTGCGGATGCATCGACTCTGAGACGGCCTGTGCGGTGACACATCGACCACGGTCGTCTGGTGGAGCTGATCGACGGCTGAGGGCGAGGTGATGGTCGGCCGGTGCCAGGAGGTGACCAAGAAGCTGGGCGCCGCAACTGGCGCTCGGCCAGCTTACGAATGGTGTTGGGGCGCATGGGGAGTGCTGCCCATAGCGCCGAGGCAGGCTCCTTTCGTACTGTCATCTACGAGAACCAGAAGCTGCGTGACGTAGACGACCATGCTTCGAGATGCGTGAGTGAGCTTCCCAAGACCCTCAAGAAGGGCACCGACGTCCGGACCGACCAGAAGGGCAAGCCGATCAAGGCCGGAACCGAGATGGTCAACCTTGTGACGATGAAGCGCGGACGCCACCACGACGACCCGTGGAAGGTCGACGCCACGCAGGTCGGCTACAAGAAGTCTTGCAGCAGCTAGAGGGAAACATCGTGAGGACTGCAATCGCGTCGCTGGCGCTACTCGGCCCAGGACCCCAAGGGGTACTGGAAGAGGGAGTTGTCCTCGAACGGTGGCCGCGCCAACCTGGCAGCCTCTGTCCTGCTCGGGCCTTTCGGTCGCCTTGGCGGCCGCGGTGCGAGGCGAGTGGCCGATGAAGTCGAAGACATCTACCGGGGGATCCGACGCGACCCGGTGAAGAAAGTCGGCTCCTACGACATCCCAGAGGGAGCAGTTCGCGTCGACGGCGGCAAGAAGTTCAACTGGAACAAGGAACTGAACAATCCGAAACCGAACAGCACCTACGTCGTCGACAACCGATTCGTGTACGTCACCGACGAGCACGGTCGAGTCACCGAGGCACACGGTGTCCTGACCGACGAGCCTGGCCGCCGCAGCGGGTACCAGCAGCGCAAGGCTGGCGGGGATGACCGGCTGCCGGGCGACCAGGGCGGGCACATCTTCGGCAAGGGCGTGGGCGGGCCGGGCGAGGGCATCAACCTGCTGGCGATGTCGAAGCAGGCCAACCAGTCCGACTACGCCCGTCTCGAGAACCAGTGGCGCACGCTGCTGAAGAAGAAGCCGCCACCAGAACTCGAGGCCAAGGTCATCCCGGTCTACTCGGGCGACTCCAAGCGCCCCGACAAGTCCATGGTCGAATGGACGAAGAACGGCGAGACCCAACCCCGAGAGTTCATTGCGAACGAATAGGAGTGCCAATGAACATTCAGAAGGTGCATGAGCTGCAGGAGTCCATCGCACGGGACATGCTCGCTGCCGCCCCGTCCGGGTGGACCAAGGCGAGTGGCTACGTCACGACCATCAACGGCCACTCATGGTTGGACTTCTTGGCCGACGTGCCTGGCCGGGACGCGCCCGTCCGATATTTTCCGGACGAAGCATCTATTGCTGCCGCTGACCTCGATCGTGCGATGTACGAGCGTGGGAGGGGGACATGGTTTTCGATGGAGTGCACGGTCGAGCCATCGGGGGAGTACCACTTCACGTTCAACTACGACCAGCCAGCCACATTCGGTGATCGTGAGCCCGCGGAGGAGTCGTGGATCAACGACCTGCGGCGGCACCCCCGCGACTGGGACAACATCCCTGACTGGCACCTGGTCAAGCAGCGATACACCGAGGACGAGTGGCTGGCCAGCGTCCAGCGGTACAAGGACTGGCTCGCAAGCGACGACCAGAGTCCCTTCACGGGCTGAGGGGCCGGTAGGGCAGCTCGGCCAACCGCGAGCCGCAGGTCGTTGGTGCGGATGCGTCGGCTCTGAGACCGCCTGTGCAGTGACACCTCGACCGCGGTCGTCTGATGCGGCTCGTCGACGGTTGACGGCCCTGCTCCCACACGGCCCCTCGAGGTGACACGATGAGCGCGCGGGGAGACCGCACCATCTCGTCCCAGGAGGATGCACGCGTGGAGCAGGAACGGTCGGGGGAGGACGCGCAGCCGGACGGTGTCGAGGCCGAGGTCGTCGAGGAGCCCGTCCACGAGGAGCCCGACGCGGAGCCGGAGCAGGACGAGGCGACGGACCCCCCTTCGGACGTCGCTTCGAGACGCTCGCAGAGCGAGCTCCTCAGCGAGCGTGATGGGGACTCGCAGAGCGAGCTCCGCCCACGCGGAACGTGGGACCCAAGCGAGCGTGATGGGGACTTGCAGAGCGAGCTCCTCAACGAGCGTGCTGAGAGCGAGGACGAGGTCGTGCACACGACCGACGGGGAGGTGCGGCAGGCCGACGAGGCCGACGACGACGCCGAGACCATCCCCGTCGCCGAGACGCGCACACCCGACCCGACCCATGAGCACGAGGCGCCCGAGGAGGAGTCGCGGGTGCGGGTGTCGCTGTCGCCGACCCTGACGATCCTGCTCGGGCTGGCCGCCGGAGCCGTGGCGATCTCCGGCCTGCGGGAGGTGTCGGGCATCATCGCGCCGACCTTCCTCGCGATGACCCTGATCATCGCCGTCTATCCGGTCTACAAGGTGCTGCGCCGCTTCCTCGGCTCGATCATCTCCGGGCTGCTGCTCATCGTCATGCTCTACGGGATCCTCGCCTTCCTCGGAGCGTCCATCGGCCTGGCGGCCAGCCGCTTCGCGACCGAGCTGGCCAGGCCGGAGTACACGAGCACCTTCACCGGGCTGGTGCGCGACGGACGCGACCTGCTGCTCGAGCGGGGCATCGAGGCCCAGGAGATCGACGAGGCGATCTCGAACTTCGACCTGCGCAACCTCACCGGCCTGGCGACCTCGCTCGCCAACACGATCACCGGCCTGACGACGACGATGCTCTTCCTGCTGACGGTGATGATCTTCCTCGTCATGGACGCCGGCGGCTTCAAGGGGCGCCTGTCGGCCATCCACCGGCACAAGCCCGACGTCGCCGACGCCCTCGTCGACTTCGGCTACCGGGTGCGCAAGTACTGGATCGTCTCGACCGTCTTCGGCATCATCGTCGCCGTCATCGACTACTTCGCGCTCGTTTGGCTCGGCGTGCCCTTGGCGATGACCTTCGGTCTGCTCGCCTTCGTCACCAACTACATCCCCAACATCGGCTTCGTCCTCGGCCTCATCCCGCCGGCCTTCATCGCGCTGCTGTCGGGCGGGGTGTCGACGATGATCTGGGTCATCGCGATCTACTGCGTCGTCAACTTCGTCATCCAGTCGATCTTCCAGCCGAAGTTCACCGGCGACGCCGTCGGCATCAATGCGACGACCGCCTTCCTGTCGCTCGTCTTCTGGGCCTACGTCTTCGGGGCCCTCGGCGCGCTGCTCGCCATCCCGTGCACCCTGCTCGTCAAGAGCCTGCTCATCGACCGTGACCCCAGGGCCCGCTGGATCAACCAGTTCATCGCCAGCGACCCGCGCGAGCGACGCAGCGCCCAGCCGACGTAGGGGAGCGGGCCACCCCTGCCGTAAGGTGACCTGTCGTGGCTGTCGACTTCGAGACCGAGATCAAGCACCTGCGCACGACCATGGCGTCCGTGCGCGAGGTGACCGACCTGCCTGCGCTCGAGCAGCAGATCAGCGACCTCGAGCAGCAGGCCGCCGCCCCCGACCTGTGGGACGACCCCGAGTCGGCGCAGGGCGTGACCTCCGCGCTGTCGCGGGCCAACGCCGAGCGCGACCGCATCGTCGGCATGGACTCGCGCATCGACGACCTCGAGACGCTCGTCGAGCTCGGGACCGAGGAGGGCGACGCCGACACGCTCGCCGAGGCCGAGACCGAGCTGACCAAGGTCGCCAAGGCGGTCAGCGAGCTCGAGGTCCGCACGCTGCTGTCCGGGGAGTACGACGAGCGCGAGGCCGTCGTGACGATCCGCGCCGGCGCCGGTGGCGTCGACGCCGCCGACTTCGCCGAGATGCTCATGCGCATGTACCTGCGCTGGGCCGAGCGCCACGGATACCCGACCAAGGTCATGGACACCTCCTACGCCGAGGAGGCGGGCCTGAAGTCGGCCACCTTCGAGGTCAACGTCCCCTACGCCTACGGCAACCTCTCGGTCGAAGGGGGGACCCACCGCCTGGTGCGCATCTCTCCCTTCGACAACCAGGGCCGGCGCCAGACCTCCTTCGCCGCGGTCGAGGTCATCCCGCTCATCGAGGGCACCGACTCCATCGAGATCCCGGACAACGAGCTGAAGATCGACGTCTTCCGCTCCTCCGGCCCCGGCGGCCAGTCGGTCAACACGACCGACTCCGCCGTGCGCATGACGCACATCCCGACCGGCATCGTCGTGTCGATGCAGAACGAGAAGTCGCAGATCCAGAACCGCGCCGCCGCGCTGCGCGTCATGCAGTCGCGACTGCTCCTGCAGAAGAAGGCCGAGGAGGCCGCCGAGCGCAAGGAGCTCGCCGGCGACGTCAAGGCCAGCTGGGGCGACCAGATGCGCTCCTACGTGCTCAACCCGTACCAGATGGTCAAGGACCTGCGCACCGAGCACGAGACCGGCAACCCGTCCGCGGTCTTCGACGGTGACATCGACGGCTTCATCGAGGCCGGCATCCGCTGGCGCATCGAGCAGGCCAAGTCCGAGGACTGATCCTCCCGCTCCCCGGGACTCGATGGGGAGTTCTCCCCACTGCGTGACGCCCGTCATGCCTCTACGGTGGTCCACGGACCATCAGGGGGTGGCGCATGGAACCGAAGGGGACGGCCGTCAAGGCGACGGCCATGAGTCGTGAGGCGTGGGACGTCGTGCTCGACGCCGGGCGCCGGCCGGGGGCGTCGAGCGCCGTCTGGGCCGAGCTGGGTGAGCGGGGCATGGCGAAGGGGAGAGACCTCACCCCGCTGTGGAGAGACGTCGTCGCGGGCCTGTCGCGCGCCGACGCCCGGCTGGAGGTCCTGGCCCGTTCGGGGGCGATGCGGTTCCGTACGACCATCTCGGTGATGGGGACCCTCTGCCTGCTGGAGACGTCTCGTGAGCGGGTGGTCGCCGAGGGTGAGGTCACTCGAGAGCCCCGGGTGCTGGTGCAGATCGTGCGGCCCGACGCGGTGTTCGACGCGGTGTCGCGGGTGCTGCCACCGGTCGACGCGCTGCGGGCCGATGACCGGGTGGCCGACGAGGTCGGCGTCCCCGTCCCGGCGACGGATCTTCCCTTCGGCGGAGAGGCGGTCTCGCTCGACGAGCGCGGCGCGGGACCGGTGGGCGCGACCGCCGGTGTCGGCGCGCCGACGGGTGACGGGGGCTGGTTGTCCACGGCGGAGCTGACCGAGGGGCACCAGGGCGACGACCTGCGGCCGGACGAGGCGATGGTTCGGGCCTTCGCCGCTCTGCTCGGTGAGATGTCCGACGAGCCCAGTGCTGACGAGTCTGCGGATGCTCTGGCGTCCGTCCCGGGGGTGGACCCGAGGCTGGCCGAGATGCTGCGGGAGCCGGAGACCGAGGTGGTCGTGCTGCGCAGTCCGGGGCGTCGTGGGGCCCGCTCAGCGGAAGGCGCCCTGCAGATGCTGGGTGGGCTCGCCCTTCGTCAGTGGGTCGTCACGGACGAGGGTTTGGTCGCCGTTCGCGCGGACGTCGGTGGAGTGCGGGTGCTGGGTGTCGAACCGGGCGATCTTGCCGACGAGGTGCGCCGGCTGGTGGCCGGAGACGTCGCGGACATCGAGGCGGTCGCGGAGTACTTCGGGGAGGACTCATGAGCGTGCAGGAAGGGCTGGAGCCCAAGGCTGTTCGTGCGGCCGGTGAGCGCATCGAGTCGCTCGGCAAGCAGGTCTCGGGCATCCAGGACGACGGCAACGCGATGCTCAAGGTGCTGTCCGCGGTGTGGGAGGGGCCCGATCTGGGGACCTTCGAGAGCGGGTGGTCGGAGGCTGGGCCGCAGGTGGCGCAGGCGGCCGAGACGCTGCGTGCCGCGGGGGCTGAGCTGCGTCGGCAGGCCGAGGACCAGGTGCGTGTCAGCGATGGCGAAGGGAGTCGCGGCGGCGGTGGCGGCGGGTGGGGTTGGCCCGACTGGGACCTGCCGGACTTCGACTTCCCGGACCTGAACCCCTTCGACGGGTGGGACTGGGACCTGCCGGACATCGACTGGCCGGACATCGATCTGGGCAAGCTGTTCAGCGACTTCTGGGACGGCTTCCTCGACCTCCTCGAGGGCATCGGCGACTGGTGGGACGACATCCCTTGGTGGGGTCAGCTGATCATCGGGGTCGTGGCGGTGATCGTCATCGCTGTCGTCCTCTTCTTCGTCGGCCTCGAGGTCGCCGCGATCGTGGCGGCGCTCGGCACGATTGCGATGATCGTCGGGGCGATCATGACTGTCCTCGACCTTCTCGACGAGATCGCCGAGTTCCTGCGTGACCCGAAGGCGGCGATCGAGAAATTCCTGAACGACCCTCTCGCCGCTCTGGACGACCTGATCTGGTTGGTCGTCGGCGCGCTGCCCTGGGGTATCGGCAAGGTCTTGCAGCGCTTCCGCAAGCCGCTCAAGGAGCTCTTCGAAAACGCCGCTCCCTGGCTGAAGAGGAAGTGGGACGACGTTGCGGCCTGGGGTAAGAAGAAGTGGGACGACGCGGAGGGCGCCATCCGTCGAAAGTACGACGAGTTCTTGGACTGGGCATCAGCCAGGCGCAACAAGAAGGACCTTGGAGGTGGCCTCGACGTACACGAAGGGCGCACGACTGAGGGGTCGAAGCGGGGACCGGGGCACGTCCAGCGGGACCACGTCGGCAAATCGGATCAAGACATGATCAATCGGGCGAACGGGGACAAGCCAGTGCCGACTTCGAGTTACCCGTCGAATGCTCGCGCCGAGCGTGCAATCGCGGACAACGTGAATGAACACGAGAAGCAGATTCAGAAGTGGCTGAGGAATGCGAAGCCGAATGAGTCGAAATCGTTCGACTCCCAGCACGACTACCCCACTGGACGGCACGTTCCGAAGGGCGGGACGAGCGCTTCCGACGTAACTGGTAGCAGAGTCGTCATCGTGCCTGACCCGAAGATGCCGAAGGGGTACCGAATCCTGACGTCCCACCCGATTCCCTAGGTAGGCTGATGAGCATGTCGCTTGAGCTCAGTTTCCCGGCGTTGCACAACTTGATGAGCGCTGGCTTCAATCAGGACTTTTGGGAGCTCGATGGGTCACCCCAAGCAGTAGTCAGCGCCTTCACCCCTGAGCCGATATTTTGCGCTCGGATCCCCGGCGAGGTGGATCGGCTTGTGGCTCAATTCGAGGGCGAGGCATTGGACGATGCCCTGCAAGAGATGGGTAACTGCTACGACTATGCCAAGGACGGCCTGACCGGAGGAGACTGGCTCGCTGCCGTGGTGGCACAGGTCCGGGCCGAGGCTCCGACGACTGACGAGATCAGCGCGCTGGTGGGACGTGACGTCACGCAGGTGCTGTGGTCGGCGCCGATCAGTATCCGGACTGCCAGTTCGGAAGTCGTGTTCGAGGGAGAAGTGAGTGTCGATAACGGAGTTGACTACTACGACGTTCCAGCAGATGGAGAGCCCAGCATCGATGGTCTGGTTGGCCACGAGATCCTTGCGGCCTTCGTGGAAGACGACCAAGCTTGGCTGGCCACAGCCCAGGTGCGGGTCATCGGTGCGATGGCCGCCGTTTCGTCTCCTTCAGCCTGAAGTGCTGGGGCGCACGTGCGTGTCGGCTTCGTCGATGGCTGGACCTGACCCGGATGTCCTGCAGCCAGCCGCGTCAGGCCAACGCCGCTCATGATCTCAAGCATCGACCCGACGACTGGGAAGGCAGCCAGTCCACTTGATCAGGAGTGCCGGTAGCGGGGAGGCGGCCCTCTCGCCTGAAGGAGCGACGCGTGGATCTCAAGCTCGAGTACCCGGCGCTGGCCGACCTGCTGTCAGGCGGCTTCAACCAGGACTATGAAGACATCTTCGGTGATGCGGAGGACGTCCTCGCCATGTACGCGGCGGACCCGGTGTTCTGCGCGCGGGTGCCTCGGGAGGTCGACCAACTGGTCTCGACCAACGAAGGGGCGGCGCTCGACGAGGCACTTGCTGCCCTGCACAACGGGTACGCGTACGAGGCCCACGGACAGACGGCTCGGGAGTTCCTCGAGATGGTCGCCGAGCGGGCGCTGGAGCGCACGGTCGCCCCGGTCGCTCCGTATTCGGAGCTCGTGGGCCAGAAGGTCAGCTCGGTCGTGGAGGGCCCGCCGGTGGGCGTGGTCGTCGGTGACACGGTGGTCGTTTTCACCTCCGGGATGATGTGCTCTGCGTCTGGGGGACGTGGTCTCACCGATGTCGACCAGGCACGTCTCGCGATCGGCCAGCCCGTGCTGTGGGTGGGGGAGAGCAACGGCGGGATCAGCATTGCCACGGCGCGGGTGCGGATCTTCACGCCAGCGGGCCCGAACGCGCCGGAGCCGTCCTTCGAGATCCGGCAGGCCGCGGGACACGGGCTACTGCGAAGGGAGGCGGACAACCGGTGAGGCGATTCGATGCCATGGAGGACCCCACGGTGGCAGCTTGGGTCAACGGACTCGAGCCGTCTGGGACGGTGGGCTTGTACGTCAAGTACAAGGTGGGAGTGGCTGGCCTTGTCGCCGTCGCAGACATCGCCTTCCCAGAGCTCATCGAAGTCGACGGGCTGGTGTTCATCAAGGCTCGATATTCGGGCTTCTCCCAGAAGACGCTCGATGACTGGCGTGAGCGTCTGGGAGACGATCGAGCAGCCTTGTCCCGTGTGGTCAACCACTTCGTTGTCTGGGACGAGATCGAGGTGGAAGGGGAGGGCTCGGACGACAGCGACAACATGGCGGCTGAGTTCATCGCCGAGTGCTGGCGGGCGAGGGCAGCAGCCGACTTCCCTGATCGGAATATCGTCGTCGAAGTCGTCGACCAGTACGGGCCCACCGTGGTGATGTACGAACCGAACGCCTAGCGACATGGGGCCAGATGCCATGAATGACGAGCTCGGAGTCCTCGACGAGACGTACGCAGCGCTCTTTGACACCTTCCTCAGCGGTGCCGTGGAGGCTGCGGCCTTTCGGTCGCAGTTCTACGCGACGGTGACATCGGACGCCCGCCTCGGGGACGACGTCCGCTACGCCATCCTCCAGCGGGTCTTCTTCGGCCTCGAGGATCTCGTGCTGGATGGGGATCTTCCCGACGGCGAAGAGCGTGATCACGACGAGATCGACGAGGCCGCCTTCCGGGAGATCCTGGCCAAGGCCGCCCGCGACCTCAAGCATCGACCCGACGGCTGGGAAGGCAGCAACGGCCAGATCCAGGGTGCGGGTGGCCCGGGAGGTTCAGACCTACCTGATGGGTCGAAGGAGGCGACACATGGATCTTGAGCGTGAGTACCCAGCGCTCGTTGACCTGATGATGTCGGGCTTCCATCTGGACTTCTGGGACTTCCACGAGTCGCCGGAAGCTGGACAACAACTACGACTACGAAGAGGAGGGCATCACTGCATCGGCGTGGCTGACCGCGGTGCGGGACCAGGTGGTCGCCGAGACGCCTTCGGTCGAGATGATCGACGCGCTCGTGGGCGCGCGCGTCCTCGGTGCGACAGGCGGGAAGGTGCTCACGGTCCAGGCGGACGCCGGCTCGATCCGCTACCGCGGCGGCGCTCTGGTCCATGCGTTGGGCCGTGGCCGAGTGTGCGCTCGGGGTGAGGGGTCGTACTTTGTCAGGACGGCCGTCGGGGAAACATCCTCGTCGCCTTCGACACCGGGGAGCGGCTGCGGCTTGCCACGCGCTCGCTCCAGCTGGTCAGCGACACAGAGGGGCGCAGGCCCCATTGGACGTTCACTCCGGTCACCTCGTGAGGTGTTGAGGACCTAGAGGCGGGCCGTGACGGTCATAGCCTGACCTCATGCACCTGCACCTCGCCCCCGACGCCGACGGCCTGAGACTCGAGCTGGACGACGACGCCCGCCGCTTCCTGCGGGCCAACATCATCGAGGCCATGCAGGAGCTCGGTGAGGACGAGTACGACACCCGGACGGGGTTCACCCTCGACGAGGCCCGACGGGTCGCCGACCTGCTGAGCCCACCTGCGCCGGGCACCGCGGACCCGTCGTCACCCGGCCCGATCGACTGAGGGCGGCCACCTAACGCGCCGAGGTCACGCGGGTGTCACGGCCTCGCAGCGAAGCGACATATCCTGCAGGCGGCCGTTCACCCCCTTCGTCCGCGTAAGGCCCCGAGCACCTGATGATCCGTTTTGAGAACGTCACCAAGAGATATCCCAACCAGAGCCACCCCGCTCTCGACGGGATCGACCTCAACATCGACCGCGGTGAGTTCGTCTTCATCGTCGGCGCCAGCGGCTCCGGCAAGTCCACCCTGGTGCGCCTGACAATCCGCGAGGAGGTCGTCAGCTCCGGCCGGCTGCTCGTCGGCGGCCACGACCTGCGCAAGATGCCGCAGCGCAAGGTGCCGCAGCTGCGCCGCCAGGTGGGCACGATCTTCCAGGACTTCCGGCTGCTGCCCAACAAGACGGTCCAGCAAAACGTCGCCTACGCGCTGCAGGTCATCGGCCGGCCCCGCCGCGCGATCCGGGCGCTCGTGCCCGAGACCCTCGAGCTCGTCGGCCTCGCGGGCATGGAGAAGCGGATGCCCCACGAGCTCTCCGGCGGTGAGCAGCAGCGCGTGGCCATCGCCCGCGCGGTCGTCAACAAGCCGCCGGTGCTCCTCGCCGACGAGCCCACCGGCAACCTCGACCCGGCCACGAGTCTGGACATCGTCCAGCTGCTGCGCCGCATCCACGACTCCGGCACGACGATCGTCATGGCCACCCACGACAACGTCATCGTCGACGAGATGCGCAAGCGCGTCGTCGAGCTCGAGGACGGCGTGATCATCCGCGACGAGGAGGGCGGCAGCTACGTGCCCAAGGCCGTCGACTCCCGCGACCGCGACGAGCGCGAGGCCGACCGGGCCCACGACGACCACGACGACGACCACGACGACGGGGCGCTGGCGCCCCAGGAGGACCGACCGATCGGCGAGGTGCACGCCCTGGACGACTGGGACGACGACGCGGAGGACCTGCTGCGATGAAGCCGTCTGTCTTCGCCGACGCCTGGGAGGGCCTGCGGCGCAACAAGTCGATCGCCGTCTCGGTCATCCTCGTGACGATGATCTCGCTCTACCTGCTCGGCGTCGGCCTGCTCGCGCAGCGCCAGGTCGACCAGATGAAGGGCTACTGGTACGACCGCGTCCAGGTCTCCATCTACATGTGCACCGACACCTCGGCCCAGCCCAACTGCTCCACGGGGGCGGCGACGCAGGACCAGCGCGAGTCCGTGGCCGCCCAGCTCGAGGAGATGGAGCCGCTCGTCAAGGACGTCTACTGGGAGTCCGAGGAGGAGGCGTACTCGCGCTTCAAGCAGGACTACAAGAACTCCCCGCTCGCCGGGCACATCCGGGTCGGGGACATCCCGCCGAGCTACCGCGTGCAGCTGTCCGACCCGGAGGAGTTCGAGACCGTCGCCTCCGCCTTCGAGGGAGCGCCGGGCGTGGCCAGCGTGCCCAACCTGCGCGAGGTCTTCTCCCCGCTCTTCCGCGCGATCAACATCATCACCGCGGTGATGGTCGGGCTGGCCGCGCTCACCCTCGTCTCGGCGGTGCTGCTCATGGCGACGACGATCCGGCAGGCGGCCTTCACCCGCCGCCGTGAGATCGCGATCATGAAGCTCGTCGGCGCGTCCAACCGCACGATTCGCACCCCCTTCATCATCGAGACGGTCGCCTCCGGGCTGATCGGGGCGCTGATGGCGATCGGCCTGCTGTGGGTGTCCGCCTGGGCGCTCTTCGACAGATATCTCCTGCAGGAAAACTCGGGGACGGCCTTCATCTCGTCCAACGACGTGTGGGTCATCGCACCCTTCCTGCTCGTCGGCGTCGTCGTGCTCGCCATCGGGACCTCGACGGTGACCCTGTGGCGCTACCTGCGGGTGTGATGCGCGGCCACGCCGAGCGGCGCAGGGTCCTGTTCACCGGCCCCCCTCGGGTCTACCGTTGAGCGCGATGCCCCGCCCAGCCCGTCCCCTCGCCACCCGACGCGCCCGTGCCCTCACCGGTGCGGCCCTGTCGGTGTGCCTGCTCACCGGAGCCGGCTACGCCTTCGCCGCCGACCCCGACCCGCAGCAGGAGAAGGACCGCGTCGACGGCCAGCTCTCCGACGCCCAGGGCGACCTGCACGAGACGTCCAAGGACCTGCTCGACGCCTACACCAAGCTCAAGTCCACCCGCTCGAAGCTCCCCGGCGCCCGCAGCGCGGCGAAGTCGGCCGAGCAGGCGGAGACGACGGCCAAGGGCGAGTACGACGACGCGGTCGCGGCCTACGACCTGGCCAAGGCCAACGAGGACAAGGCCGAGCGGGACCTGAAGTCGACGAGCTCGAAGATCACGACCTCGCGCCGAGCCGTCGCCAGCTTCGCCGGGCAGGTCTACCAGCAGCAGGGCATGGGCAGCATGTCCGTGGCCGTCGGCAGCGAGGACCCCGGCGCCTTCGTCGACAAGATGATCATGGCCGAGTCGGTCGGCGACTCGCAGAGCTCGGCGCTCGAGGAGCTGAGCACCTCGCGGGCCAACCTCGTCTCCACGGGCGACAAGCTGAGCGCCCTGCGCAAGAAGACCAGCGACGCCAAGGCGACCAAGGAGACCAAGCTCGCCGCGGCCCGCACCGCCAGCGACAAGGCCGACCGCACCCAACGCAGCCTCGAGACCCTCGAGAGCGACCAGACGACCCAGGCCGCCGACCTGCGCGCGGCCAAGCGCGAGGACCAGAAGAAGGTCGACGGACTGCAGGCCGAGTCCGACAAGCTGACCAAGATCCTCGAGGAGCGGGCCCGCAAGGCGCGCATCCGCGAGGCCGAGATCCGCAAGGCGCGCGAAGAGCAGGCGGCCCGCGAGGCCGACGCCCGGCGTCGCGCCCAGCAGTCGACCTCGAGCGACGACACCGGGTCGGCCGCGCCGGCCGACCCCAACCCGCCGGCCCCGACGAGCAGCGGCGTCCTGCAGGCCCCCAGCAATGCGCCGGTCAGCTCCGAGTTCGGCCTGCGCTTCCACCCGATCCACCAGACGTGGCGGCTGCACGCCGGGCGCGACTACGCCGGCGCCTGCGGGTCCCCGGTCTACGCCGCAACGGACGGCACGGTCATCGCGGCCAAACCACCGAGCTCGACCGGTGGCTACGGCAACCAGATCGTCATCGACCACGGCATCAAGCGCGGCTCCTCGCTCGCGACGACCTACAACCACCTGCAGTCCTTCGCGGTCCGCAGCGGTCACGTCAGTCGCGGTCAGGTCATCGGCTACGTCGGCACGACCGGCACGTCAACCGGCTGCCACCTGCACTTCGAGACCCGGGCCAACGGCACCCCGGTCGACCCTCGCGGCTGGCTCTGACCTCCCTTCGGGCACAAAACCGGTGGCGATCCGGTTGTCCCCTCGGGGTAGCGTGACCCCTCGACCACCACGAGCAGCGAAGGGGGAGACCCATGGCCAAGAAGACCGAGACGGGTGAGCTCGTCGTCGCACGCAACCGCAAGGCGCGTCACGACTACCTCATCGAGGACACCTACGAGGCCGGCATCGCGCTCATGGGCACCGAGGTCAAGGCGCTGCGCATGGGGCGGGCCAGCCTGATCGACGGCTACGCGATCTTCTACGGCGACGAGCTGTGGCTCGAGGGCGTGCACATCCCCGAGTACGTCCAGGGCACGTGGACCAACCACACGCCGCGCCGACGCCGCAAGTTGCTGCTGCACCGCGCCGAGCTCGACAAGATCATGGTCAAGGCGCAGGGGAGCGGTCGGACCATCGTGCCGCTGTCGCTGTACTTCAAGAACGGCCGGGTCAAGGTCGAGATCGCCTTGGCGACGGGCAAGAAGGCCTACGACAAGCGGCACACGCTGCGCGAGCGGCAGGACCGGCGCGAGGCCGAGCGGGCGATGTCCGACCAGTTCAAGCGGCGGCGCTGACCCGCGACGTGGGTCGAGGAGCGACGAAGGAGCCTCGAGACCTGGGTGTCGAGGCTCGCTGGCGCTCGCACCTCCACCAGCGGGGTGGGGGCGCTCGCAGATCCACCAGCGGGGTGGGGGCGCTCGCACCTCCACCAGCGAGACGGGAATGTGTTTGGCCCCGGCCGCCGTTGAGTCCATACTGAGTGACCACAACTGAACAGCGTGACGTGTCCATCCCATGGGGGTGATCGGTTTCGACACTGGCCGGTCCTTCAGGGGAAGCGGGTCGAGGATGCACGGTCATCTCGTCAACGCCCCGTGCAAACCCAATAGGTGCCAATTCCAAGCGCACCGACTTCGCCCTCGCCGCCTGAGCGAGCCCGAAGTCCGTTGGCCTAGGTGTGATCTCGACCTAGATCCCAGCGTCAGCTAGAGATCTTGCTGCAGTGCCATGTCGCGGGGCACTGCGGGACTGCTACGCGACTGGGCCTGTCGGGGAACGTGTGCGCGCGAGCCCCGGGGCCGAGAAAATCCATAGCGCACTGCACCCGGAGAAGCCCTGATTGTCTGCCAGTGGACGCGGGTTCGATTCCCGCCACCTCCACCATCTTGGGCACGTCACGCACCCCTTCGAGACGCTTGCAGAGCAAGCTCCTCAGGGAACGTTGGGAAGCCGCCCTGAGGGACGGCGCATGACGAAGGGCGGGACCGTCACGGTCCCGCCCTTCGCCATGTCCGTGGTCAGCGGGTCACTTGAAGGCGTCCTTGACCTTTTCGCCGGCGGCCTTGAGGTCGCCCTTGGTCTCCTGGACCTGGCCCTCGGCCTGCAGGTCCTCGTTGTCGGTGGCGTCGCCGGCCGCGCCCTTGGCCTTGCCGACGAGCTGGTCCTTGGCGTTGTCGATCTTGTCGCCGATGCCCATGAATCCTCCTGATGTGGTGGGTGGTCCTCCACGCAACCACAGGATCCGGGTGCGCGCCACCCCCTTCGGTCTGCTGCCGAAGGTCGGGTGCGCCTGCGCTCAGCCCTGCGAGGTCTCGTTGGCGGCGACCTGCGCCTTGACTTCGTCCATGTCGACGTCCTGGACGGCATCGAGGAGCTGGTCGAACTGCGCCTTGGGCAGCGCCCCGGCGCTCTGGTGCAGCAGGATGCCGTCGCGGAAGGCCATGAGGGTCGGCACGGACGAGACATTGGCCATCGACGCCAGCTCCGGGTTGTCGTCGATGTCGACCTTGCCGAAGGTGATGTCGTCCCGGGCGTCCGCCGCCGCCTCGAAGACCGGGGCGAACTGACGGCACGGGCCGCACCAGCTCGCCCAGAAGTCGACGATGACCGTTCCCTCGCCGGTGACGGCGGAGCGGAAGCTCTCGAGATCGAGTTCGGTGATCTTGCTCATGACCTCAACTGTAGGCCGGACCGGCCTGGGGGTGGTGCCGGTGGTGTGCTGTGCTGTCACGGTGACCCCCTCGACACCTCGGCGACATCTCGTCACCGCAGCGGTGGCGCTGGCCGTCGTGGTGCAGGCCGTCGTGCTCTACGCACCCGAGGCGCCCGGCCCGCCATCCCCGATACCGCACGGGGACAAGGCGGTTCACGCGATGGTCTTCGCCCTGCCGGTCCTCGTCGCAGGTCTCGGGCGAAGGGGGTGGTGGCCCGTTGTCGTGGCGCTCTGCGCCGTCCACGCCCCTGTGAGCGAAATCATCCAGCACACCGCCCTCGCGCAGCGCTCGGGCGACCCGTGGGACGTCGCCGCCGACCTCGCCGGGACCGCGATGGCCGCAATAGGGGTACTATTTGTGGTTCGGCGCCCACGACGTCGCCGACCATAGAAGCTCGCACGATCGCCTCGACCTCTGCTGTGTCGACCCGCGCCGGAGTTGCGGGTTTACCCATCACACACAGACCGAGAGAGTCGACCCGTGCCTGCGAAGAAAAAAGCCCGCTGGACCACCGCCCAGAAGAACGCCGCCAAGAAGAAGGCCGTGACCAAGGGTCCGAAGAAGCCCTATCACCGCGGCCAGGCCCCTCGGGGCAAGGACCGCTGGCGCGACCGCGACGACGTGCCCGCCGGCGACCGCCCCAAGCGCGTGCGACGCGACGGGACCGAGGACCGCGGCCAGCGGACCTGGGAGCGGCGTGAGGACCGCGGCGGGCGACCGCGCCGAGACGACCGCTCCGACGAGCGGGGTGGCTACCAGCGCCGCGACGACCGAGGCGACCGTCGCCGTGGCGCGAAGCCGCGCTTCGAGCGCGAGCAGCAGCGGCGCGGCTGCGCCCCTCGGACCGAGCAGGTCGAGGACCCGGACGTGCTGCGTCAGGAGGCGGACACCTGGACGTCGTCCGCCCGCACCTCGCTGACCGGCCCCGTCGAGGTCGCCGAGGACAACGGCTTCGCCGCACTCGGGCTGCCCGAGGTCCTCGTGGAGCGGCTCGCCCGCGATGCCATCACCACCCCCTTCGCCATCCAGGCCGCTGCGATCCCCGATGCCCTCGCGGGCAAGGACGTGCTCGGCCGCGGTCAGACCGGATCGGGCAAGACGCTCGCCTTCGGCCTGCCGATGCTCGCCCGTCTCGCCGGCGGCCGTGCGCGCAGCCGCAAGCCACGTGGTCTGGTCCTCGTGCCGACCCGTGAGCTCGCCATGCAGGTGAGCGACTCGCTCGAGCCGCTCGTGCACGTGAGCGGTCTGCGGATCAAGCTCGTCGCCGGTGGACTGTCCTACACGGGTCAGACCGCGGCCCTCGACAAGGGCGTGGACGTCCTCATCGCGACGCCGGGGCGTCTGGTCGACCTGCTCGACCGGGGCGCCCTGACGCTCGACGAGGTCGAGGTCGCCGTCCTCGACGAGGCCGACCACATGGCCGACATGGGCTTCCTGCCCGACGTCACCCGCATCCTCGACGACTGCGCCGACGGCGGGCAGCGCCTGCTCTTCTCCGCGACGCTCGACCGCGGGGTCGGTGACCTCGTCGACCGCTACATGAGCGACCCGGTGACCCACAGCACCGACGAGGCCGCCGCGAGCGTCTCGACGATGGACCACCACCTGCTGCTCATCGAGCCCAACATCAAGAAGCAGATCACCGCCCGGATCGCCTCGCGGCCCGGCCGCACCGTGATCTTCGCCCGCACCAAGCTCGGCTGCGAGCGGATCGCCGGCGAGCTGCGCGACGCCGGCGTAGCGGCCGCGCCGCTGCACGGCGGGCTGACCCAGTCCGCCCGCAACAAGACGATCGGCGCCTTCCGCAGCGGCACCCTGCCGGTGCTCGTCGCCACCGACGTCGCCGCGCGCGGCATCCACGTCGACAACGTCTCACTCGTCATGCAGGTCGACCCCCCGGGCGACCACAAGGACTACCTGCACCGGGCGGGCCGCACGGCGCGCGCCGGGGAGGCAGGCGTCGTCGTCACGCTCGTCCTGCCGCACCAGCGCAAGGAGGTCACCCGGATGGCCGACCAGGCCGGCATCGAGGCGCGTCCGACCAAGACCGCGCTCGACGACGAGGTCCTCACGGCCATGGGCGCCACCGAGCCGAGCGGCGAGCCGATCTCCGACGCGGACTTCCGCAAGCTCGTCGACCCCCGACCGGCCCGCCGACACTCCGGCACCCGCGGACCGCGCGGAGCCCGGGAGCACCGCGGCGGCGGTCGTGGTGGTCGCGGTGCCAGTGGTGGCGGCGGCCGTGGCGGTCGACAGGGTGGTTACCGGGGTCGCCCGCGCGACTAGGGTCGGAGCATGGACACCTCGCTCGCCGGCAAGCTGCTCGTGGCGACGCCCGACCTGACGGACGACCTCTTCGCCCGCAGCGTCGTGCTCGTGCTGCAGCACGACGACGAGACCGCCGAGGGCGTCATCCTCAACCGTCCGCTCGACACCCCGGTCGACGACGTCCTGCCCGGCTGGCAGTCGGGTGCCAGCGCGCCGCAGCGGGTCTTCCAAGGTGGCCCCGTCCAGCTCGACTCGGCCATCGGCATCGCCGGGCTCCCGGGTGACCAGGAGCCCCCGCCGGGGATCAAGCGGCTCTTCGGGGCGATCTCGCTCGTCGACCTCGACTCGCCGCAGGAGATCATCTGGCCCCAGGTGAGCGCCCTTCGGATCTTCGCCGGCTACTCCGGCTGGAGCGCCGAGCAGCTGGCTGGGGAGCGCTCCCGGGGCGGCTGGTACGTCGTCGACGCCGAGATCGGCGACGTCTTCGACGAGGACCCCACGACCCTGTGGCGGCGGGTGCTGCGGCGCCAGGGCGGCTCGCTCGGATGGGTGTCGACCTACCCGGTCGACCCGGACCTCAACTGACCTCGCGCGGGCGGCTGGCAGCGTTGCTGTCACCTGTCGGCGTTGGCGCCACCCGGTTGCCCGGAGAAGGGGGACCGGGTGACACCAACGCCGTCAGGCTGACCGGGCGCGTCCTACGATGGAGGCATGAGCACGCCTGCCGACCCCAGCCAGCCCGGAGGCCCGATCGCCGACCCCGGCGGTCCCTCGACGTCGACCTCGGTCCTCGAGCGGACGGAGCCCACGCCGCAGCTGGCCGAGCCGGGCGACCACGAGCGCTTCAGCCACTACGTGCGCAAGGAGAAGATCCTCGAGAGCGCTCTCTCGGGGGAGCCGGTCAAGGCGCTGTGCGGCAAGACGTGGGTCCCCGGTCGCGACCCGGAGAAGTTCCCCGTCTGCCCCATCTGCAAGGAGATCTACGACGGTCTGCGCGACCCGCAGGACGGAGAGGACTGACCGCCGGAGTGGAGTCCTTCTACCGTCAGCTCGACGAGACCACCTTCGACTCCCGCGGCGACCTGCGGTCGACGCTCGACCACGCCCGGGACGCCGAGGCCTCGCAAGACGCCGCGCACGCCCGAGCCTGGCGGATCACGCGGGCGCACGAGGACTTCCCGCGCCTCACCGGCGACGCGCCGAGGGCATCGGTGCGGTGCCCGGTGCCACCGACACCTCGTCGCGCTTGGAGCTGCCGGGCATGCACGCCGACGGCTACGTGGCGGTCATCGAATGGCGCTTCGTCGAGGGTGGGGTCGGTACCGGCGGCACCGCGACCGCGTGGGGGCGCCAGCTCGTCCCGCTGCTGCCCGACGAGGAGCCGAGCCCGTGGGAGCGCACGCTCGTGCTCGCCGACTCGGGCGGCGGGATCACCATGACCGTCGACCCGCGACGGCACGGTCCGCACGACGCTCGCCGACCATCACGGTGAGATCGGCACCGGCCTGCAGACGATGGTCGCCCAGGACGCGCGGTCCTGACGGACCGTTTGGGAGGACGTCACCTCGGCGATCTAAGGTGACCCTGCGATGAGTCAGTCTGCTGCTTCCCACCTGTCACCCGCCTTCCCGAGACGGGCGGCGTGGGGTACCGCCGGAGCCCTGCGTGCCTGGCAGGCCGAGGCCCTCAAGCTCTACCTGCAGTCCGGTCGCACCGACTTCCTCGCCGTCGCGACCCCGGGGGCCGGCAAGACGACCTTCGCGCTGCGCGTGGCGACCGAGCTCCTGACCGCCGGCGAGGTCACCGCCGTGACCGTCGTGGCGCCGACCGAGCACCTCAAGACCCAGTGGGCCGACGCGGCCGCCCGCGTCGGCATCCACCTCGACCCGAAGTTCTCCAACACCACCGCGGTGACCTCGAGCGACTACGACGGGGTGGCCGTCACCTACGCCCAGGTGGCGTCCCGCCCTTCGGTCCACGAGGACCGGACGAAGGCCGAGCGCACGCTCGTCATCCTCGACGAGATCCACCACGGCGGTGACAACAAGTCGTGGGGTGACGGCATCCGCCAGGCCTTCGAGCCGGCGGTCCGGCGGCTCTCGCTCACCGGGACCCCCTTCCGCTCCGACACCAACCCCATCCCCTTCGTCGGCTACGAGTACGGCGACGACGGGATCCTCCGGTCGAGCAGCGACTACACCTACGGCTACTCCGAGGCCCTGCGTGACGGCGTGGTCCGGCCGGTGCTCTTCATGGCCTACGGCGGGGCGATGCGCTGGCGCACCCGCGCCGGCGACGAGGTGGCCGCGCGGCTCGGCGAGCCGATGACCAAGGACCTCGTGGCCCAGGCCTGGCGCACCGCGCTGGACCCGAAGGGGGAGTGGATCCCGTCGGTCCTCGCCGCCGCCGACAAGCGGCTGACCGAGGTGCGTCGCGGTGTGCCCGACGCCGGCGCGATGGTCATCGCGACCAACCAGACCCAGGCCCGTGCCTACGCGCGGATCCTCACCGAGCTCACCGGCGAGAAGCCCACCGTCGTCCTGTCCGACGACAACGGCGCCTCGCAGAAGATCGAGGACTACTCCGCGAGCACGTCGCGCTGGCTCGTCGCGGTGCGCATGGTGAGCGAAGGGGTCGACGTGCCCCGCCTGTGCGTCGGCGTCTACGCGACGTCGACGTCGACCCCGCTCTTCTTCGCCCAGGCCGTCGGGCGCTTCGTGCGGGCCCGTGGTCGCGGTGAGACCGCGAGCGTCTTCCTGCCGAGCGTCCCGGTGATCCTCGCCCACGCCGGCACCCTCGAGGAGCAGCGTGACCATGCCCTCGACCGGCCCGAGGCGGCCGAGGAGGAGGCGCCCCTGTGGTCGGAGGAGGAGGGCATGCTCGCCGCCGCCAACCGCGCCGATGGCGCGAGCGACGACCTGCTCGGGTCCTTCGAGGCGCTTGAGTCCGACGCGCACTTCGACCACGTGCTCTACGACAAGCAGCAGTTCGGTCTGCACGCCGAGGTCGGCTCCGAGGACGAGCAGGACTACCTCGGCCTGCCCGGGCTGCTCGAGCCCGACCAGGTGCACGCGCTGCTCAGCGAGCGGCAGACCAAGCAGTCGAAGAAGACGGGCCGCACCCGCAAGGACGACGACGCGCCGATCGCGGCCCACCGGGCCCTGGCCTCGCAGCGCAAGGAGCTCAACACGCTCGTCGCCGCCTATGCGACCAAGACCGGTGCACCCCACGCCAACATCCACATGGACCTGCGGCGCGCCTGCGGCGGGCCCGAGCTCGCGCAGGCGACGAGCGAGCAGGTGACCGAGCGGATCGAGCGGATCCGGCGCTGGTTCGTCGGGCGTCGGTGACCCTCTGAGCGCCCCGCCCTCCCCCTATCGGGCGGACGGTGTGGGCATCATGGGTCCATGACCGTCTTCGCGTGGATCCTCGTGGGCCTGGGTGTCCTCGTGCTCGTCCTGACTCCGCTCCGACTGCGGCGGTCCAAGGGCGAGCGTGGGATGACCGACTTCTCCGGGTGGGCGCTCAACGCCCACTCGATCACGCTCTTCGTCGGGCTGGGGCTGATCTCGCTCCGGCTGCTCGACGTGCACTCGTCGACGGGCGCGACGTGGTTGGCCATCATCTGCATGGTCATCGCCTCGCTCATCGGGCTGAGTTTCCTCGGCCGGTGGCGGCGGACGGGGTCGCGGCACTCCGAGGCCTTCGAGGGCGACTCGTGGACGCGCGGGCCCTGGTTGTCGCAGGTCGCCCACTTCGGGGTGACGATCGGGACGATCCTCTTGGCCTGGCTGCTGCTCGCCGACAAGATCTAGACGCGAGGCGCCCGGCCGGGCGGTCACTGCCGACGCGCGGCCGCCTCGACGAGGGGACCGGTGCGCATCTCGAGGTGGGTCACGAGGCAGATCGACGTGCTCGCCCGCACGACGTGCACGTCGTCGATGATCGCGTCGATGACCCGGCCGAGGTCGGCATTGTCCGTGGCGACGATCCGGATGATCAGGTCGCCGACGCCCGTCGTGCTGTGGATCTCGAGGACTTCCGGGATCGCGGTGAGGTGGTCGACGACGGCCTGGTGCCCGAGCCGCTGGCGGATCTCGAGGGTGCACAGGGCCGTGACCGGGTAGCCCAGGGCCGCCGGGTCGATCGTCGGGGCCAGGGTGCGGATCACTCCCTTCGTCCTGAGGCGGTCGAGGCGCGCCTGGACGGTGCCGCGGGCCACGCCCAGCTCTCGTGAGGCTCCGAGGACCCCGATCGTCGGGCTCGTCGAGAGCAGGGCGAGGAGGCGGGCGTCGAGGTCGTCGACGACCTTGGACGGCGTGGGAACGGTGCTCATGGTCACATTGTCTCCTCGACACCGACATGACGGCAACAGATTGCGCAGCGTGTGCACCCTTCGCCGGGTCCGTTGCACAGACGGGAGCGCGGCGGCATCCTGACGCCATGTCCAACACCGCGGTTGAACTCACCAGGCAGGAGCGCGAGGCCGAGCTCGACCTCGACCAGCTCAAGCAGCTCGTCGGGCTCGTCGACTACGACGAGGAGCGTGATCCCTTCCCGGTGACGGGCTGGGACGCCATCGTCTTCGTCGTCGGCAACGCGACCCAGACGGCGCACTACTACCAGAGCGCCTGGGGCATGGAGCTCGTCGGCTACTCGGGGCCGGAGCACGGCAACCGCGACCACAAGGCCTTCGTCCTCAAGTCCGGCTCGATCCGCTTCGTCGTCAAGGGCGCGGTCAGCCCGGACAGCCCACTCATCGCCCACCACACCGCGCACGGTGACGGCGTCGTCGACATCTCGCTCGAGGTCCCCGACGTCGACAAGTGCATCGCCCGGGCCAAGGCGGCCGGTGCCACGGTGCTGCAGGAGCCCGAGACGGTGAGCGACGAGCACGGCTCGGTGCGCACCGCCGCGATCGCGACCTACGGCGAGACCCGCCACACGCTCGTGCAGCGCGTGAATGTTGCAGGCGACGGGTCGGTGTACACCGGCGTCTACCTGCCGGGTTACGTCGCTCGCAGCTCCGCCTTCGTCAAGCGCGAGGGCGCGCCCAAGCGGCTCTTCCAGGCGCTCGACCACATCGTCGGCAACGTCGAGCTGGGCAAGATGGACGAGTGGGTCGGCTTCTACAACCGGGTCATGGGCTTCGTCAACATGGCCGAGTTCGTCGGGGACGACATCGCGACGGAGTACTCCGCGCTGATGTCCAAGGTCGTCGCCAACGGCAACCACCGCGTGAAGTTCCCGCTCAACGAGCCGGCGATCGCGAAGAAGAAATCGCAGATCGACGAGTACCTCGAGTTCTACACCGGGCCCGGCGCCCAGCACCTGGCGCTCGCGACCAACGACATCCTGCGCACCGTCGACGAGCTGCGCACGGAGGACGTCGAGTTCCTCGACACCCCCGACGCCTACTACGACGACCCCGAGATGCGGGCGCGGATCGGGCAGGTCCGGGTGCCGATCGAGGAGCTGAAGAAGCGCAAGATCCTCGTCGACCGCGACGAGGACGGCTACCTGCTGCAGATCTTCACCAAGCCCCTGGGTGACCGGCCGACGGTCTTCTTCGAGATCATCGAGCGGCACGGGTCGCTCGGCTTCGGCAAGGGCAACTTCAAGGCGCTCTTCGAGTCGATCGAGCGCGAGCAGGACAAGCGCGGCAACCTCTGACGTCACCACGTCGGGACAGGGGCGAGGAGCGGACGACAGCGCTTCTCGCCCCTGTCGTGCGGCAGCGTCCGCCAGTTAGGATGAGGTAACCCTCACCTCATCTGGAGCACCCATGAACCAGCCGTTGTCGCTCGCCCTGCGCGCCGAGACGGCCTCGGCCCACGACGACGCCGAGGGCTCGGCCTTCGTCGAGCAGGACATGGCCTGTCTGTGCGGCGGTGACGTCGACGGCCGTCTCGCCGACGGGGACATCCACATCGTGCCCGACCTGTCCGGCGGGCAGATCAACGCGCGGATGGTGCAACGGCACTACGGCATCGACCCGGCGGGTCTGAGGTTCTACCACTTCGAGGAGATCCCCAAGCCGAAGCCCTACAAGGACTCCTACCGGGCCACCCTGGACTCGCTGGTGCTCGACGAGGCCACGCGACGCCGGGTCCTCGACGCGGCGGTCGACAGCTTCGAGCTCAACCGGCGGGTCTTCGCCGACCTCGGCGCGGCGCGTGCCTCCGAGCACGCAGCCGCCGGCGGGCCTGCGTGACCTGGTCCCAGTTCCTCCCGGCCTTCGCGGCGCTCTTCGTCATCGTCATGCTCCGGGCCAATGCGACCTACTGGCTGGGCCGCGGGGCCGCCGCCGGGAGCCGCCGATGGCGCAAGGTCGAAGGGGATGGCTCACCCGCCTGGCAGCGTGCCCGCGACCTCGTCAACCGGTGGGGGCCGATCGCCGTGGTCCTGTGCTTCTTCACCGTCGGCATCCAGACCGCGGTCAACGCGACCGCCGGGGTGACCCGGATGCCGCTCCGCAGATACCTGCCGGCAGTGACCCTCGGCTCGATCGTGTGGGCCACGATCTACGCGACCGTCGGGCTGGCAGCCGCGCGTGCGTGGCTCGCGGCCGCGGCCCGCTCTCCGGTCGGCGCCACCCTCGCCGCCGTGGCCCTCGTCGCCGTGGTCGTCACCATCGTGGTGGTGCACCGGCGGCGCGCGCGGCGCCCGGCGCCCTCGGTGGTCGACGGCACGGACCGAGGGATGTCAGAGGCGACGCGGGGGCCGTGAGATCGTGAGGGCATGAGCACCCCCGACCGCGCCGGCTGGTACGACGATCCTGACGACGACTCCCGGCTGCGGTACTTCGACGGCATCATCTGGAGCGACCGCACCGAGCCCAAGAGCACGCGGGTGGCCCGGGTACCGGCCGACCCGGCCGCCGGCGTCGGGGGCGGTTCGCCCGCCGGTGACGTCCCCGGGCACGGAGCTCCAGGCACCGATGTCTTCGGTCGCCAGACCCAGCAGCCGAGCGCGCCCCAGTGGCAGCAGCCGACAGCGCACGGCCACCCCGGCCACTCGGGTTACTCCGGGTACGCAGCAGCCCCCGAGCCGACGACCGAGGACGGGCAACCCCTCGCGAGCTACGGCGCCCGTGCGGGCGCCTACCTCATCGACGGACTCGTCGTCGCGGTGCTCAACCTGCTCGTCACCGGCTGGGCGTGGTGGCTGTGGATGGCCGACTACTGGGACTTCGTCTACGGCGCGGCCCTCGACGGCAACCAGGACGCCGTCAACGACCTCACCCCCGCCGAGCTGACCGGCATGTTCGACTGGCAGTACTTCTTCATCGCCGCGGGGCTCTCGCTGCTCCTTCAGGCCGTCTACCACGTCGGCTTCCTCAGCACCCGCAGCGCGACGCCGGGCAAGATGCTGCTCGGCATCTCGGTCCGCAAGGTCGAACGACCGGGGCGGATCAGCGCGGGCACTGCCTTCATGCGGATGCTGCTGCCGCTGTCGGTCGGGGTCTTCTCCCTCATCCCGCTGGTCAGCTATCTCGTCTTCTTCGTCACCCTCGCCGACCTCATCTGGCCGGCCAAGGACCCGCGACGTCAGGCGCTGCACGACAAGATCGCCGGCACCCAGGTCGTCCGGGGCCGTCAGCAGCGCTGACGGACGCGCTCAGTCGACGGCGTCGCCGAAGTGGAGCAGGACCGCGCGGATCAGCGCGCCCATCCGGCTGCGCTCGGGGACGAGCGGCTCGACCCCCTTCGCCCGTAGCGGTGCCGCGGTGACCGGTCCGACGGCGGCGACGAGCAGGTCGTCGCGGGAGCGGCGTACGATCTCGTCGGCGACCCCGGCCTCCTCGGCGGCGGTCCACCACGAGGCCACGGCAGGAGCCGAGGTGAAGACGACGACGTCGATCTCGCCGGCAGCCGCCTCTCGGGTGGATGCGGTCACCGCTGCGGGGTCCGGCGCGGGACCCCAGCGGTAGACGACGAAGGGAGCGACCCTCGCCCCGGCCTGCGCGAGCGCGTCGTCGATGCCGTCGGAGCCGTTGCCGTGGTGCTGCACGGCGACCGTCGTGCCCTCGACACCGCGGTCGAGGAGGTGCTCGATGATCTCGGCGGCGGTCTCGGACTCGGCAACCCAGTCGGCGCGCAGACCACGGGAGATGAGCGCTCCCTTGGCCTTGGGGCCGCGCGCGACGATGTAGGCGTCGGCGAGGGCCGCGCGCAACGCGTCGTCGAGACCGGCGACCTCGGCGGCCTCCATCCACCCCCGCAGGCCGGCCCCCGTCGTGATGACGAGCGCGTCGGGCGGGTCGGCCATCAGGGCGCGGGTGTCGTCGACGAGCTGCTCGTCGTCGCTGTGGTGGACGATCGTCATCGCGGGCGCGTGACGGATCGCGGCGCCGCGGCGGGCGAAGGCGTCGGCGAGGTCCTCGCTGCGGCGGTCGGCGGTGATCAGGACGGTGCGCCCGGCCATGACCGGGGGCAGGGGTGCGCTCACGAGGCGTCCGTCGTGGCGCCGGCGGAGATCATCTCGGTGAGGGCGGCCTCGGTGGTCGCGGGAGCGACCCCGGCGATCGAGTCGGTGAGCAGGCGCACGGCGAAGCCCTCGCGCAGTCCGTCGAGGACCGTGGCGCGTACGCAGTGGTCGGTGGCGATGCCAGCGACGTCGAGGTCGGTGATGCCGTGGTGGCGCAACCAGCCGGCGAGATCGGTGTGCCCGTCACCGGCGGCGACCCCCTCGAAGCCGCTGTAGGCGGCGTCCGTCATCCCCTTGCGGAAGACCTCGTCGACGTGCGCCAGAGCCGGCTCGAGCGCGGGGTGGAACTCCGCGCCCGGGGTGTCGGCGGCGCAGTGCACCGGCCAGGTCGTCGCGTAGTCGGGCTCGCCGTCGACCGCCCAGTGCTCGCCCGGGTCGTGGTGCCAGTCGGCGGTGGCCACGACGGCGGTGTAGTCGCGGTGCCCGAGGTCGTGCCCCTGCCAGTCGTCGAGCACGCGTTCAGCCGCCCGTGCGGCGACCGCGGCTCCACCGGTGACGGCGAGGGAGCCCCCTTCGCAGAAGTCGTTTTGGATGTCGACGAGGACGAGTGCGCGGCCCATGCCTGTCAAGGATGCCATGTCGCTCAGTCGAAAAGGCCCCAGAAGCTGTCGAATGCCGTGATCGTCGCGGGGGAGTCGACGGTGACCGCCGTGGCGAGGAAGGCGGCCCGCCCAGTGGCCGGGTCGGCGTAGCCGATGGTGCCCAGGCCGCCGGCCCAGCCCACCTGCCCGCCGGGACGGACCTCGACAGTGAGGGCCCAGTCGCAGCCCGGCTCGATGAACCCCGCTGCGGTGCGGCGCTGCTCGTCGGTGAGCGTGCCGGTGCGCAGGGCCGCGAGGGACCCGGGTGAGAGGACGGTGGGCCCGCCGACGAGCGAACGCAGGAAGGCCAGCTGGTCGGGCACGGTCGAGACGAGCCCGGTGGCGAGGGACGCGAAGGGGGGTGGGTCCACGTAGGTGCCCGCCGGGAGCTCGACGGGCCGGGGCCCGCCCTCCTCGGGGGCCAGCGGTGCGGCCAGGCGGCTGGCATGGGCGGTGTAGCCGGTGTCGGTCATCCCGAGCGGCTGCAGCACGTGCTCGGCGAGCAGCTCGGCGACGCTCGATCCGGTGGCCCGGGAGAGCAGCACCCCGAGGACGTCGCTGCTCGTGTGGTAGCGCCAGGCCGTGCCCGGCTGGTCGGCCAGCGGCAGGCTGCCGAGCCGGCGCATGAAGTCGTCGGGTGACATCGGTGGGCAGAAGGGGCCGGGGGCGACCTGCTCACGGGCGAGGGCGTCGGCAAGCGGGCCCGGTTCGCTCACCCACCCGAAGCCCGGGGTCATCGTCAGCAGGTGGCGCAGCGTGATCGGTCGCTCGGCGGGGACGGTGGCGGTGAGGTCGGCCTCGGGGCCGACGAGGACGCGCGGCTCGGCGAGCTCGGGCAGCCAGGGCGCGACCGGCTCGTCCAGGGTGAGCGCTCCGAGCTCGACCATTCGCAGCGCGAGCACGCCCCCGATCGGCTTGGTGCACGAGCTGAGGGCGACCTGGGTGGCCGGCGTCATCGGCGCTCCGCCGGGGGAGAGGGCCCCACCCACGCGCGGGCGGGCTCCGTCGGCATCCGCCACGCCGACCGCCCAGCCCGCGAGCTCGCCGGCACCCTGCAGCCGGTCGAGGGTGCGGGTGAGGTCCTCGAGTGCGTTCATCGCCCCACCGTGGCACGGATCTGCCGGGCGCGGCGAAGGGGGAGTGCCCCCCTTCGGCAGCACACTGGAGCCATGACCTCGTGCACGATCCCCGACCTCCCCGAGCTGCACCCGACGCTGGCCCACCGCTTCAGCCCGGTGCGCTTCCGGGAGGACGCCGTCGTCGAGCGAGCACACGTCGAGACGATGCTCGAGGCCGCTCGGCGGGCGCCCTCCGCGGGCAACTCGCAGCCGTGGCGCTTCGTCGTGGGGGTGCGGGGGGACGACGTGCACGAGCGCATCGTGCGCCACTTGACCCGTAGCTCAGGGGCGTGGGCGCCCGCCGCGTCGGCGATCGTGGTCAACCTCGCCGTGGTGGGCATCGAGGACGCGCCGGGCTGGGAGTACTCGGAGTTCGCGACCTATGACCTCGGTCAGGCGGTGGCGCACATGTGCGTCCAGGCGCTGACCATCGGGCTGGACAGCCACCAGTTCCGGGCCTTCGACCGCGAGGGGGTGGCGGCGGAGCTTGCCGTCCCGCCGCACCTCGAGGTCGTCTCGATGACGGCCTTCGGCGTGGCCGATCATCGCCCGGGCGAGATCCCGTCACCCGGGACCAGTCGGGAGCGGCTCGCTCTCGAGGAGATCGTCTGGCTCGAGGCCGGCGACGGGGCCTGATCAGTCCCGGGCGGCCAGCTCACCGTCGGACCTCAGCACGCAAAACAGGTTGCCCTCCGGGTCGACGAGGGTCACCCACCCGGTGCCGGGACCGTAGTGCCCGCGAAGGTCGGCGTGGAGGCTCGCGCCGTGGGCGAGCAGGCGCTCGACCTCCTCGGCCTGCGTCAGGCCGGTCGGCCGCAGGTCGCAGTGCATCTTGTTCTTGCCGGAGTCGGGCCGGGCACCTCGATGAAGAGCACCCGGTGGTCCGTCGCCGCGAGCGGATTGCCTCAGGCCGTGGCCAGGCGGTAGCCCCGCTTGACGACGGTCTCGACGACGCGGCGGTCCCCGATCGCCTCGCGCAGCCGGCCGACGGCCACCTCGACGGCGTGACCGCTGGCGGAGTCGCCCGGCAGCACCTCGAGGACGTCGGCGCGGGTGACGACATCCCCCTTCGCGTCGATGAGCAGGTGGAGCACGGACAGGCCGCTCGGGGAGACGGCGAGCACGCGATCACCCAGGACGGCGGCGGTGCTGCGCAGCTGCAGCGGTCCGGCGACGGTCTCGACGGCGGTGGCCATCATCGCCTCGTAGTGACCGACGACGGCGCGCACGAGCGACCCCAGCCGCGCCCGCTCCGGGAGCAGCGGGGCGATGCCGACGTGCTCGAGCGGACGTGCGGTGACCGGCCCGACGGCGGCGACGACGAGGCGCCCGGTGCTGGCCCGGCCGATGATCGACGGCAGGACGCCGGCGTCCTGCGCGGCGTCGAGCCAGGCTGCGGCGGCGGGGGCGGAGGTGAAGACGACGACGTCGACGTCACCGACCGCCGCCTGCTGCACGCCGCAGGTCACCGCGTCGGCGTCCGGTGGTGGGCCCCACCGGTAGACGACGAGGGGAGTCACCGAGGCACCGGCGGCGGCGAGGTCGACGTCGAGCTCCTCGCACCCGGCGCCATGGTGCTGGACCGCGATCCGTTGTCCGGCAACGCCCTCGGTGATGAGGAAGTCGCGGATCTCGGCGGAGGTCTCCGACTCGGCGACCCAGTCGGCGTCGTGCCCGGCGGCCTGGATCGCACCCCGGGCCTTGGGCCCGCGGGCGATGATCCGGGTGGCGTCGAGCACGTCGTGCAGCTCCTCGCCGAGTCCGGCGGCGTCGGCCGCCTCGACCCACCCGCGGAACCCGATCGCCGTCGTCACGACGACGACGTCGGGCGTTGCGGCGAGCAGTGCCCGGGTCCGCTCCACGAGCTCCGCGTCGGCGGTGTGCGGCACGATCGTCAGCGCCGGGGTGTGCACGACCCGGGCACCGCGCCGCTCGAGGGCGGCGCGCAGGTCACCGGCTCGCCGGTCCCCGGTGACGAGGACGACGCACCCGGCGAGCAGCTGCGGCAGGCTCACGTGACGCCACGGTCGAAGGGGGAGCCCGTCACCTCGTCGCTGGACGGCTCGATCCAGACCTCGCCGTCGACGACCGCCACGGGCCAGGTCCGCAGGTCGACCGGGTCGCTGCCGGCACCGTCGAGGCAGGCGCCCGTGCGCAGGTCCCACACCTGCTTGTACATCGGTGAGATGACCGTCGGGACCCCGCCCCGCGTGCCGACGAGCCCGCGGGCGATGACGTGGGCGCCGCTGTAGGGGTCGAGGTTGTCGATGCCGTGAACGACGTCGTCGTGGGTGCGGACGAGCGCGACCTGCAGTCCGTCTACGAGGGCGACGGCGCCACGCTCGGGGACGAGATCGGTGAGGGCGCACAGACGCACCCGGGTCTGCGGGGGAGCAGTGGTCATGAGCGGACCTCCAGGGTCGTGCCGGCGATGAGGACGGACGCGTCCGAGCGTTCCTGCGGGGTGGCGGGGCGGGCCTGGCCGCGCTCGCCGACGTAGGCGAGCGAGTCGTCGACGGCGTCCGGGGCGTTGACGAAGGACGCGAAGCGGGCCAGCTTGTCGGGGTCGGCGAGCGTGGCCGCCCACTCGTCGCGGTAGTTGCCGACGTGCGCGGCCATCGCGGCGTCGAGGTCGTCGGCGATGCCGAGGCTGTCGTCCATGACGACGGCACGGATCGCGTCCAGACCCCCTTCGTGCTCCTCGACCCAGGGGGCGGTGCGCTGCAGGCGGTCGGCGGTGCGCACGTAGTACATGAGGAAGCGGTCGATGGTGCGCACGAGCGTCTCGGTGTCGAGGTCCTCGGCGAGCAGGCGGGCGTGCTTGGGGGTGAAGCCGCCGTTGCCGCCGACGTAGAGGTTCCACCCCTTGTCGGTGGCGATGATGCCGACGTCCTTGCCGCGGGCCTCGGCGCACTCACGGGCGCACCCGGAGACGCCGAGCTTGATCTTGTGCGGTGAGCGGAGGCCCCGGTAGCGCAGCTCGAGGTCGATCGCGAGGCCGACGGAGTCCTGCACGCCGAAGCGGCACCACGTCGAGCCGACGCAGGACTTCACCGTGCGCAGCGACTTGCCGTAGGCGTGACCCGACTCGAAGCCGGCGTCGACCAGCCGCCGCCAGATGCCGGGCAGCTGGTCCATCCGGGCACCGAAGAGGTCGATCCGCTGGCCGCCGGTGATCTTCGTGTAGAGGCCGAACTCCCGGGCCACCTCGCCGATGGCGATGAGCCCCTCGGGCGTCACCTCGCCGCCCGGGATGCGCGGGACAACCGAGTAGGAGCCGTCCTTCTGCAGGTTGGCCATGACGTGGTCGTTGGTGTCCTGGAGGGTCGCCTGCTCGCCGTCGAGGATGTGCCCGGTGCCGAGCGAGGCGAGGATCGAGCCGATGACCGGCTTGCAGATGTCGCAGCCGCGGCCGGTCCCGTGGCGCTCGATGATCTCGCTGAAGGTCCGCAACCCCTGGACCCGGACGATGTCGAAGAGCTGGGCACGCGACTGCTCGAAGTGCTCGCACAGCGCACTGCTCACCTCGACGCCGGCGGCGGCGAGCTCGCTCGTCACGAGCTTCTTGACCAGCGGCAGGCAGGAGCCGCAGCTCGTGCCCGCGAGGGTGCACGCCTTGACCCCCGCGAGGTCGGTGCAGCCACCTTCGCCCACGGCACAGCGGATCTCACCTGCGGTGACGTTGTTGCAGGAGCAGACCGCGGCCTCGTCTGGCAGGTCCCCGGCGGGTGCCGCGGCGGCCCCCTCGGGCAGGAGGTAGGCCGCGGGGTCTCCGCCGAGCTCACGGCCGACCATCGGGCGAAGGGAGGAGTAGGCGCTGGCGTCGCCGACGAGGATGCCGCCGCGCAGGGTGCGGGCGTCGTCACTCATGACGAGCTTCTTGTAGACGCCCGCGACGGGGTCGGAGATGACGACCTCGAGCGAGCCGGGCTCCTGCGCGAAGGCATCGCCGAAGCTCGCGACGTCGACACCGAGGAGCTTGAGCTTGGTCGACAGGTCGGCCCCGGGGAAGGTCCCCGCGCCGCCGAGCAGCCGGTCGGCGACGATCTCGGCCATCGTGTAGCCGGGGGCGACCAGACCGAGGCAACGACCGCCGATGCAGGCGACCTCACCGATCGCGTGGATCGCGGGATCGGCTGTGGCACAGGCGTCGTCGACGACGACTCCGCCGCGCTCGCCGATCTCGAGACCGGCCTCGCGGGCCAGTTCGTCGCGCGGACGGACACCCACGGCGAAGACGACGACGTCGACGTCGAGCGAGGGACCGTCGCTGAACCTCATCCGGGAGACGGCTCCGCGCTCGCCGACGATCTTCGACGTCGCGGTCGAGGTGCGCACCGAGACGCCGAGACCCTCGATGAGCCGCTTGAGGCCTTCGCCGCCTCCCTCGTCGACCTGCAGCGGCATGAGGCGCGGCGCGAACTCCACGACCGTCGTCTCGACCTCGAGCGCCCGCAGGGCACCGGCCGCCTCGAGGCCGAGCAGGCCGCCGCCGACGACCGCGCCGCGCACCGGCCGGTCGAGTTCCTCGCGGCGGGTCTCGACGAACTCGCGCAGGTCGGCGACGTCGTCGATCGTGCGGTAGACGAAGGCCCCGCGCAGGTCCTTGCCGGGCACAGGCGGCACGGCGGCGTAGGAGCCGGTCGCGAGGACGAGGGAGTCGTAGGGCAGGACCTGGCCGGTGCTCGTCGTCACCGTCCGCGCGTCACGGTCGATGTTCTCGGCCCGGACACCGCGGCGCAGCGTGACGAGCGGGTCGTCCCACAGCTCCTGCCCGCCGAGGGCGAGGTCCTCGGGGTGGCGCCCGGTGAAGTAGGAGGTGAGCGCGACGCGGTCGTACGGCGCACGCGGCTCCTCGCACAGCAGCGTGACGGCCCATCGGCCGGCATCGTCACGGGCACGGAGCGCGTCGACGAGCCGGCGCGCGACCATGCCGCCGCCGACGATCACGAGCTGCTGCGGCCCGGTGGTGGGGGTGGTGGTCTCTGGCATGGTGCTCAACTTAGGAAGCCCTCGTTTCGGCTCGGTCTTGGTCGTGTTTCCCCGGTGTGAACCCGTCCTCACCAGGCGTGGTCGGGGGCTGTGAGGGGCCTGCGTCGGCGCCGAGCCAGTCGAGGATCCCGCACACGGCGTCGGTGCAGCCGCCGCAGCCGGTCGTCGCCCGCGTGCTCGCGGCCACCTGCTCCAGCGTCGTTGCGCCGGAGGCGAACTCGGTGCGGATGTCCCCCTTCGTCACGCCGTTGCAGCGGCAGATCGTTGCCCGGTCCGGGATGAGCGAAGGGGAGTCCCGTCGCGTCGTCGTGGCCGCAGGCGCGACCGCCGGCAGCAGCAGGTGCGCCGGGTCGGCCGGCAGGGGCGTGCGGCGGGTGTAGGTGGTGATCAGGTCGGTGCCGACGCGACCCGCGCCGACGGTCGTGGCGCCCAGGAGCAGGCCGTCGCGCACGACGATCTCGAGGTGCCGGCCGGCAGAGGGGTCGCTGAGCCGCACCACGCGCAGTCCGGGGTCGTCGGCCCGGCCGCTGCCGCACACGCCCATCGTCACGATGTCGACACCGTGGGTCTTGGGCTTGACGACGTCGCCGACGCCGGTGGTCACGGTCTCGGGGTCGCGACCGGTGAGCAGGTCGGCGAGACGACGGGCCTGCTCCCACCCCTGGGCGACGAGGCCGGTGGCGCCGCCGGGAGGTTGGGCGCAGTCACCGATGGCGTGCACGTGCGGGTCGCTCGTCGTCAGGTCGGCGTCGACGAGGATGCCGCGGTCGACGTCGATCCCGGCCGCCTCGGCCAGCTGGGTGTTGGGCACGGTGCCGGTCGACAGCACGAGCAGGTCGGCGGCGAGCACCTCGCCGTTCGTCAGGTGCACCCGTCGCAGCCGGCCCTCCTCGATGACGACCTCCTGCGCCCCGACGCCGACGCGCTGGTCGACACCGGTGCGGCGCAGCGTCGACTCGACGACGCGGCTGGCGGCCTCGTCGAGCTGACGCTCCATGAGGGCGGGGGAGGGGTGGACGACGGTGACGGCGAGGTCGCGTCGGGCGAGCCCGCTCGCGGCCTCGAGACCGAGCACGCCGCCCCCGAGGACGATGGCGCGTCGGGCGTTGAGCGTCGCCGCGATGATCTCGCGGGCGTCGTCGATGGAGCGCAGCACGTGGACGCCGCTCGGCAGGTGACCGCCGGCTGGATCGTCACCGAGACCCGGGATCGTCGGGACCCGGGCGGCCGCACCTGTGGCAATGACGAGCTCGTCGTAGGGGACGCGCGTGTCGTCGGCGAGGACGACGTCGCGGCGCCCACGGTCGATCGCCCGCACCGCGACGCCGCGCTGTACCGTGACGCGCGGGTGGTCGGGCGCGGGGAGGACGATCGCCGAGAGCCCGCGCGTGCCCGCGACGACGTCGCTGAGCAGCACCCGGTTGTAGGGCTCGCAGGCCTCGTCGCCGAGCACCGTGACGAGGTGTTCGCCGGCGTGGTCGGCGGCCGTGAGGTCCTCGACGAATCGGGACCCGACCATCCCGTAGCCGATGACGACGATGTGGCTCATGCGCTGACCTCCAGCGGCTCGGGGACGTGATCGGCCGTGCCGGCGGCGACGTCGACGGCGCACACCTTGAACTCCGGCATCGACGAGATTGGGTCGACCGCGTCGTTGGTCGCCCGGTTGACGCTCCCGGCACCGGCGAAGTGGAAGGGCATGAAGACCGTGTCCGGCCGGACCCGGTCGGTGATCCGCGCGGGAGCGGTGACCGTGGCCCGCGCGGTGCGCAGGTCGAGCTGGTCGCCCTCCTCGATGCCCAGGCGGTGGGCGAGGAGTGGGTGCACCTCGACGAAGGGGGTCGGTTGCGCTGCGAGGAGCGCTGCCACCCGGCGGGTCTGTGCCCCCGATTGGTAGTGCTCGAGGACGCGCCCGGTGATGAGGAAGAGCGGGGCATCGCGCCGCAGGTCCTCGGCCGGGCCGACGTGGTCGACGGGCACGAGCCGGGCACGGCCGTCGGGCGTGGGGAAGTCGTCGAGGAAGGCGCGCGGGGTGCCCGGGTGCGGGGCCTCCCCTTCGCCGGTGGCCGGGCAGGGCCAGTGCAGGTCGCTCTCGCGGTCGAGGCGGGCGTGGCTCAGCCCGGAGTAGTCGGCGCGGCCGCCCCCGCTCGCCCTGGCCAGCTCGTCGAAGACCTCCGACGGGACCGTCGACCACGTGCCCGGGGCATCGAGGCGAGCGGCGAGCTGCGACCACACCCACAGCTCCGAGACGACGCCCTCGGGTGGGTCGATCGCCTTGCGGCGCCGGATGATCCGGCCCTCCAGGTTGGTCATCGTGCCCTCCTCCTCGGCCCACTGCGTGACGGGCAGGACGACGTCGGCGAGGGCGACGGTCTCGGAGGGGACGACGTCGCAGACGACGAGCAGGTCGAGTGCGCGCAGTCGATCGGCGACGGCATCGGCGCGGGGTGCGCTCACGACGGGGTTGGCCCCGTGGACGAGAAGTGCCCGGGGTCCGCCGGGGGTGCCGAGGGAGCGCAGCAGCTCGACGGCCGGCAGGCCCGGGCCGGGCAGGTCGTCGGCGTCGACGCCCCAGACCGCGGCGACGTGCTCGCGGGCGGCCGGGTCGGCGATCATCCGGTAGCCGGGCAGCTGGTCCGCCTTCTGCCCGTGCTCGCGCCCACCCTGGCCGTTGCCCTGACCCGTGAGGGCGCCATAGCCGCTCCCTTCGCGTCCGACGAGGCCGAGCGCGAGGGCGAGGTTGATCGCGGCGGTGACCGTCGCGGTGCCCTGGGTGGACTGCTCGACGCCGCGCCCGGTGAGGACGTGGACGCCCGCGCCTCCCCGTGCGGGGCTGGCCGCCGCGAGCAGCCGAGCGGTCGCCCGCAGGTCGTCAGCGGGTACCCCGCAGACCTGCTCGGCCCGCTCGGGCCACCACGCGGCGACGGAGCGGGCGACGTCGTCGAGCCCGCTCGTCCGCTCGGCGAGGTAGGCCTCGTCGGCGAGCGACTCGCCGAGAACGACGTGCAGCAGCGCCTGGAGCACGACGAGGTCGGTCCCGGGGACGGGCTGCAGGTGGACGCCCTGCCCGTCGTCGGTGAGGTCGGCCGTGGCCGAGCGGCGCGGGTCGACGACGACGAGCCCACCGGCCGCGCGAGCTCCCGCCAGGTGCCCGACGAAGGGAGGCATCGTCTCGGCGACATTGCTGCCGAGGAGCAGGATCGCGCCGGAGGTGTCCAGGTCGGTGATGGGGAAGGGCATGCCCCGGTCCATACCCAGCGAACGGTTGGCGGCGGCCGCGGCAGAGGCCATGCAGAAGCGGCCGTTGTAGTCGATGTGCTTGGTGCGCAACGCGACCCGGGCGAACTTGCCGAGCTGGTAGGCCTTCTCGTTCGTCAGCCCGCCACCGCCGAAGACGGCCACCGCGTCCGGCCCGTGCTCGGCCGCGATCGACCGCAGCCGGTCGGCGAGGAGGTCGAGCACCTCGTCCCAGCCCATCGGGTGCAGCTCGCCGTCGGAGCCGCGCACCAGGGGAGTGGTGAGCCGGTCGGGTGCGCGCAGCACCTCGGCCGACGTCCACCCCTTGCGGCACATGCCGCCCCGGTTGGTCGGGAAGTCGCGGCCCTCCACCTCAATTCGCTGGTCTGGGTCCCACGTTCCGCGTGGGCGGTGGGAGGCCGTCTGCGGCCGACCCTCGAGACCTGCCGTCCCGAGACCCACCGGCTCCATCGTCATCGCGCACTGCAGCGCGCAGTAGGGGCAGTGGCTGTCGACCATCAGATGCCCTCGCCGGCCAGACGCGAGCCACGGCGGACGTAGACCGCCCAGGTGAGCGCGGCCATGAGGACGTAGGCGGCGATGAAGACCCCGATGGCGGGCACGAGCGAGCCGAAGCCCGTCGTCGACATGGCGAAGCCACGCGGCACGAGGAAGCCGCCGACGGCACCGACGGCACCGGCGATCCCGATGCAGCCGGCGGCGCTGCGCCGGGCGATCGCGAGCTCGGCCCCGTCACGCACCCCGGCCCGGAAGACGGCCGGAATCATCCGATAGGTCGCGCCGTTGCCGATGCCGGCCCCGGTGAAGAGCACGAGGAAGGCGAGCAGGAAGAGGACGAAGGAGTGCGCGGAGAGGGCGAGGATCGCCAGCCCCGCGGCGAGCCCCATGACGACGAAGGCCGCGATGGTCACCCGCGCGCCGCCGAGCCGGTCGGCGATGGTCCCGCCGAGCGGCCGGCTCGCGGCACCGAGAACCGCGCCGACGAAGGCGATCGACGTCGTCACCTCGGGGAACTGGCTCGTGAGCAGCGTCGGGAAGGCCGCCGAGTAGCCGATGAAGGAGCCGAAGGTGCCGATGTAGAGGAAGGAGATGATCCAGGTGTGGGGGTGGGTCGCGGCCTTCGCCCAGCTGCGGTGGTCGGACCGCGCGGTGCTGAGGTTGTCCATGCCGCGCCAGGCGCCGAGCGCGGCGAGCAGCACGAGCGGCACGAAGAGCAGGCCGGCCCGCTCGAGGTGGATCCCGGCGCCGATCGCGATCACGGCGGGGACGACGAGCTGCACGATGCCGGTGCCGAGGTTTCCGCCAGCGGCGTTGAGCCCCAGGGCCTTCCCCTTCTCCGCCTCGGGGAAGAAGAAGGAGATGTTGGTCATCGACGAGGCGAAGTTGCCCCCGCCGAAGCCGGCGAGTGCGGCGATGCCGAGGAGCAGCGCGAAGGGGGTCTCCGGCCGGCCCACGACCCAGGCCAGGGAGAGAGTGGGCAGCAGGAGCAGCAGCGCGGAGATGATCGTCCAGTTGCGCCCGCCGACGAGCGGGACCATGAAGGTGTAGGGGACGCGCAGGAAGGCGCCGACGAGGCTCGGCACCGCGATGAGCCAGAACTGCTGGTCGAGGGTGAGGGCGAAGCCGACGCCGTTCAGCTGCGGGACGACGACGCTCCACAGCGCCCACACGCAGAAGCCGAGGAACTCGGCGAGCACCGACCACCCGAGGTTGCGGCGGGCGACGGCCTGACCCCCGGCGGCCCAGAAGCCCGCGTCCTCCGGGTCCCAGTGGTCGATCCAGCGCCCGGCTCGGCGGACGGGACCAGCGGCGGGTGTTGCGGCAGCGGTGCTCGTGGGCAGCGTCGTGGTCATGCCGGGAGGCTCGCAAGGCCGTGTTTCGCGCCCGGTCTGCGGACGTAAAGGCCGCGTTACCCTGCCCGCACACCCGGGGGCGCTGCGCTGTGAGGGCGGGTCGAGACCGCTACGGGGTCTCGGTGAGGAAGACCGTCTCCACCGCGGGCTGACCCTGGCTCAGCTGGTGGGCCGAGCGGGGCAGCTCGGCGACCGAGGCCTCGTGCCGGGCACGCGCGCCCTCGAGGCTGGCGTGCTCGCGCCCGACGACCTCGCCGCCCTCGACGAGCCGCACGAGCAGGTCGCGGTCGTCGGCGTCGCCGATCGGCTGCTCGCCGATGCCGAGGACCTCGGCCTCGACGACACCGAGCGGGTTGCGCCGACGCAGCGCGTACTTGCGGCCGCCGACCGACTGCTTGTCCTTGCTCTTCTTGGCGACGCCGATCATCCGCCCTTCGTCGTCCTCGCGGGCGACGAGCTTGTAGACCATCGACGCTGTCGGGTGGCCCGACCCGGTGACCACCCGGGTGCCGACGCCATAGGTGTCGACGGGGGCGGCTGCCAGCGCCGCGATGGCGTACTCGTCGAGGTCGGAGGTGACGACGATCTTGGTCTCGGTCGCGCCCAGCGCGTCGAGCTGCTCGCGGACCTCGCTCGCCTGGACCACGAGGTCACCGGAGTCGAGACGCACGCCACCGAGGGAGGTGCCGGCGACGTCGACGGCCGTCCTCACCCCTTCGGTCACGTCGTAGGTGTCGACGAGCAGGGTGGTGCCTGCACCCAGCGAGGCCACCTGCGCCTCGAAGGCCTCGCGCTCGCTCTCGTGCAGCAGGGTGAAGGCGTGCGCCGCGGTGCCGCCCGTCGGGACACCGTGCCGCCGCCCCGCCTCGAGGTTGGAGGTAGAGGAAAATCCGGCGATGTAGGCCGCCCGCGCCGCCGCGACCGCCGCCTCGTCGTGCGTGCGACGGCTGCCCATCTCGATGACCGGCCGCGACCCGGCGGCACCGGTCATCCGCGACGCGGCCGAGGCGACGGCGGAGTCGTGGTTGAGGATCGACAGGATCACCGTCTCGAGGATCACGCCGTGGGCGAAGTCGGACTCGACGACGAGGACGGGGGAGTAGGGGAAGTAGGTCTCGCCCTCCGCATAGCCCCAGACGTCCCCGTCGAAGCGGTAGTCGGCGAGGAAGCCGAGAGTGTCCTCGTCGACGACCCGGCGCTCGCGCAGGTCGCGCAGCTCCTCCGGCCCGAAGCGGAAGTCCTCGATGGCGTCGAGCACGCGACCGGTGCCGGCGAGGACCCCGTAGCGGCGCCCGCTCGGCAGCCGCCGCGCGAAGGTCTCGAAGACGCAGCGACGCGACGCCGCGCCGCTGCGCAGGGCGGCCTGGAGCATCGTCAGCTCGTAGTGATCGGTGAGCAGGGCGGTGCTGGGTCGGATCGTCACGCCGGCCACTCTAGGCTGGAGGGCGTGTCCATCGCCCCAGCCGAGCAGCAGACGTCCGAGCCCGACGTCGTCGAGGCCGTCGACACCCCGTGGATCACGTTGGTGTGGAACGACCCCGTCAACCTCATGTCGTACGTGACCTGGGTCTTCCAGACGCACTTCGGCTATCCGAAGCAGCAGGCCGAGAAGCTCATGATGGACGTGCACCTCAAGGGCCGCGCCGTCGTCGCGCACGGCCCCAAGGAGCAGATGGAAGCCGATACGGAGGCGCTGCAGGGCTACGGCCTGTGGGCGACCTTCCAGAAGGACACCTGATGGCCCACGCCTTTGCCGCGGACGGGGACGACCTCGTCGCGATCATGGACGACAACGAGCGGGCGGTCGTCGCCGGCCTGTGCCTGCAGGTCATGGACCTCGTCGCCCCCGCCTCCGTGACGAAGGGGGAGCACGCCGACCCCTTCGAGGCGATCGTCGCGGGGCTGGGTGATCTCGCCACGGATACCGAGCAGGGTGCTGCGGGCGTCGGGGTCCCCGACCGGGCCTTCGGCCTCGACGAGGACCGTGACCCGGCGCTCGACCGGCTCTTCCCGACGGGCAACCGCGAGGACGAGCAGGAGGCGGCGGAGTTCCGTCGCTTCACCGAGCAGGGGCTGCGCCAGCGCAAGCACGACGGGCTCGCTGCGACGGTGCGGCTGCTCGAGGCGGCCGCCGGCGACCGCTGGGTCGTGCCCCGCCGCGAGGCACCCCTCGTGCTCGTTGCCCTGACCGACGTGCGCCTCGTCATGGGGGAGCGGCTCGGGCTGCGCACCGACGAGGACGCCACTCGGCTCGAGGAGCTCGTCGAGACGCTCGACCCCGACGACCCGGCGGTCTTCGCGCTGAGCGTCTACGACTTCCTCACCTGGCTGCAGGAGTCCCTCACCCAGGCGCTCGTCGGTGAGGCGCCGGAGTGAGCGGGAGCCCTTCGCCGATCGGCATCTTCGACTCGGGCTTCGGCGGGCTCACCGTCGCCCGTGCGGTCATCGACCAGCTGCCCCACGAGTCGGTCGCCTACCTCGGCGACACGGCGCGAGCGCCCTACGGTCCCAGGCCGATCGCGCAGACCCGAGAGTTCGCCCTGGAGTGCCTCGACCGGCTCGTCGACCACGGCGTCAAGCTGCTCGTCATCGCGTGCAACACCGCCTCGGCCGCGGTGCTCCACGACGCCCGCGAGCGCTACGACGTACCGGTCATCGAGGTGATCCGACCGGCCGTGCGCCGGGCGGTCCTCGCCACCCGCAACCACAAGGTCGGGGTCATCTCGACCGAGGGTACCCACCGCTCCCGCGCCTACCTCGACGCCTTCGCGGCGGCGCCGCACACGCAGGTCTACTCCCAGCCCTGCCCGCGCTTCGTCGAGCTCGTCGAGGCCGGCACGACCTCCGGGCCGGAGGTGCTCGACGTCGCCCGGGGCTACCTCGACCCCCTTCGTCGGGCAGAGGTGGACACGCTCGTCCTGGGGTGCACGCACTACCCGCTGCTCACCGGTGCCCTGTCCTACGTCATGGGCGAGGGTGTCACCCTCGTCTCATCGGCCGAGGAAACGGCCAAGGACGTCTACCGTGTCCTTGCGGACCACGACCTGCTGCGTCCCGAGTCGCTGCCGGCTCCGGGGCACGGCTTCACCACCACGGGAGACCCGGATCGCTTCCGGTCGCTGGCCCGCCGCTTCCTCGGCCCCGAGGTGGCGGACGTCTTCGGCAACATGGGGGAAGAGTCGTGAGGCTCACCGTCGTCGGGTGCTCCGGGTCCTTCGCGGGCCCCGAGTCGCCGGCTTCCTGCTATCTCGTGACGGCCGAGCACGAGGGGCGCACCTGGCGCATCGTGCTCGACCTCGGCAACGGCGCGCTCGGCGCCCTGCAGCGGCACGCCGACCCCGCCGACCTCGACGCCGTCGTGCTCAGCCACCTGCACCCCGACCACTGCATCGACCTCACCGGCATGTACGTCACCCGCACCTACCGGCCCGAGGGTGCGCTCACCGAGCGCCTGCCGGTCTACGGCCCCGCAGGCGCGGCCGAGCGCCTCGCCGCGGCCTACGAGGGCATCGACGAGGCCGGCATGACCGGGGTCTTGGACTTCCGTCGCATCTCCACGAGCAGGCCGACGCACATCGGACCCTTCGTCGTGCGGCCCTTCCTCGTGAACCACCCGGTCGAGGCGTACGGCTTCCGCGTCGAGGCGGACGGCAGGGTGCTCGCCTACAGCGGTGACACCGACTCGTGCGACGCGCTGTCGCCGCTCTTCGCCGACGCCGACCTCGTGCTCGTCGACTCGGCCTTCGTCGAGGGGCGCGACGAGGTGCGCGGCATCCACCTCACGGGACGACGGGCCGCCGAGGCCGCCGTCGCCGCCGGTGGCGTCCAGCGCCTCATGCTCACGCACATCCCCGCGTGGAACGACCCGCAGGCCTGTCGCGCCGAGGCCGCACAGGTGTGGCCCGGTGAGGTCGAGCTCGCCCGGCCGGACGCCACCTACGAGGTGTGAGCCTCCCGCCGCTGGAGATCAGCGACCTCATCACACCCGGCCCGGCCCGGCGGTCCGAGGCGGCTGCGCGGATGCGTGCCTCGGGGCAGGAGCGGGCAGCGCGGCTCGTCGAGCGACTGCCGGCCACGGACGACGTCCTCGACGCCGGGCACGTCGAGGCGCTCATGCGGCGCGTGCACGCCGAGCTGCAGCGGTTCGGTGAGGAGATGGAGATGCCGCACCGGATCAGCGAGGAGCTCGGCCGCCTGCGAGGACGGACGGGTCGCCCCCTTCGCCGTGTCGTGGACCTGGGCTGCGGCAGCGGTTACGTCCTGCGCTGGCTCAGCCACGACCCGATCCTCGCCGGGGTCGAGCTCGTCGGCGTCGACCACGACCCCGGGCTCATGGCCTGGGCCGGTGAGCTGGCGCGTGCCGACGGCTGCCGGGCGCGGTTCGTCGGCGTCGACGCCTTCGAACCCGGGCTCGCGATCGACGACCCGGAGGCGACCGTCGTCATCTCGTCCGGCGTGCTCCACCACATCCCGGCCACCCACCTGCCGGGATTCTTCGCCCCCACCACGAGGCCGGTGTCGCGGCCTTCGCCCACGACGACCCGGAGCCGGGGCCGGTGACGCGCCTGGGCGCCTGGGTCTTCCACCGGGCACGGATGCGCGTGGCCCTGTCCCGGCACGACGGCAACCTCTCCGCTCGGCGCGCGCACCCCGCGGCCGTCCTCCTGGCCGCCGTCGCCGAGGGCGCGCCAGGTTACGCCGCCCAGTGCATGGCCGGTCAGAGCGTGCGGCACGTCGTGCGACCGGTCATCGGGACGAAGGGGGCCTGATGGGCTGGGTGGTCCTGCTCGGGGTCGTCGTTGCGTTCGACGGTGCCTTCAGCGGGTACCGCGCGGCGCAGGGCCGCACCGGTCGGTTGCCGTCGTGGCGGCGGGACCTGGCAGCCAACGCTCTCGGACTGGCTGTGGCTGTCGCCCTCCTCGTGGTGCCCGTGGTCGTCGGTGCCGTGGTGACGACCGGACCCGAGCGCGAGGCGATCGCCCGTGCGGGAGTGCTGTGGTCGGCCTGGCTCAGCCTGCCGACCCTGCTGGCGGTGCTCGTGCTCGTCACCCTCGGCTGGCGCTGGCGTTACCTCGCGATGGCACTCGTGCTCGGACCGATGACCTGGCTGCGGCCGGTGGCCGCCCTCGCGACGGGCGCGGCTGGTGCCCTGGCCGCGCCCGGGCCGATCGCCGCAACCGCGGTCCTGCTCGCCATGGTGACGGTGCTGCTCGTCGAGCCGGTCGCGGGGCGTGTCGTCGCGCGTCGTACTGCAGTTCACCTCAGTACCGGTGAGGCGTCAGCGGCCTGACGGGTTCGGACGCCGAACTGCAGTACGACACGCGGTGCCGTTCGACGCAGTGCCCTGCGGCTGCTTGGCTGGACCCATGGACGCGCGACTGCCCGCCCCCCTTCGCCCCGGTGACACGATCGCCGTGACTGCACCGAGCTCGGGCGTGGGTCCCGCGCTCTGGCCGCGCCTCGATGTGGCGATCGCCCACCTGCGGCGGCGTGGCTTCGAGGTCATCGAGGGGGTCTGCCTGCGCGATGCCGACGACCACCACGTGAGCGCCTCCAAGGAGGCCCGGGCCGACGAGCTCATGGCCCTGCTCGTGGATCCCGACATCGCCGCCGTCATCCCGCCGTGGGGTGGTGAGACCGGCATCGACGTCCTGCCATACCTCGATCTCGACCTCCTCGCCGAGTGCGAACCGTGCTGGTACGTCGGCTTCTCCGACACTACGACGACGATGCTGCCGCTGACCCTGCGCTCGGGGTGGGCGACCCTCCACGGGATGAACCTCATGGACTCGCCATACGCGCCGGCGACCGGTCACCTGCACTGGCTCGACGTCGCCGCGAGTGAAGGGGGAGCGCTCACCCAGTCCGCGGCCAGCCACAGGCGGGCGAACGGTTGGGACGACTACGTCGGGGACCCCGGCGTCGACGAGATGACGCTCACCGAGCCGACGGCGTGGTCCCTGCTCGAGGGGGAGTCGGCGAGCTTCGCTGGGCCGCTCGTCGGCGGGTGCATCGAGGTGCTCTCGCCGCTGGCGGGGACTCCCTTCGGCGACGTGCGCGGCTGGGCTCAGGAGCAGGACAAGGCGCCGATCGTCCTTCTCGAGGCGGCGGAGGGGAATGCCTTCGAGGTGGCGCGGTGCCTCCACGGGATGCGGCTGGCGGGGTGGTTCGACCGCTGTGCGGGCGTGCTCGTCGGACGGACCTCGGCGCCGGACGCCGAGACCCTGACCCAGCACGACGCCGTCCGTGACGCCCTCGGCGAGCTGGACGTCCCGGTCGTGGTCGACGTGGACTTCGGGCACCAGCAGCCGATGATGCCGCTCGTCCTCGGTGCCACTGCGGAGGTGGAGGTCGGCGTCGGCGTCCAGCGGATCACGCAGGACCTGACCCGCGGACGGTGACTGCTAGCATTGCCATCAGGGAGTGATGGCAATGGCAGCGATTACGGTACGCAATCTGGACGACGAGGTACGAGACGAGCTCCGCCTGCGTGCGGCGAGCCACGGCCACTCGATGGAGGCCGAGGTCCGGTCGATCCTGACCGCGGCAGTCAGTCAGAGACGGCATCGGCCCAACGCGCTCATGGATCTCTACTGGGCCGGGCGGGGTGGAGTCGAGGCCGAGGCGGAGTTCGTGGAGCCACGGGGGGAGGCGGAGCAGCCTCGAGTCGACTTCAGCGGAGCCGAGTTCGGATGATCGCGGTCGACACCAACGTCGTGTCGGAGCTGATGAAGGTCCAGCCCGACCCTGAGGTGATCACCTGGGCCGGTGAGGTGGACCCCGCCGATCTGGCCGTGCCCGCCATCGTGGCAGCTGAGTTGCTGCGCGGACTCGATCGACTCCCGGACGGGGCCCGGCGGGATCGTCTCGAGCGAGCTCTCGATGCCTTCTTCGGGCGTCTCGGCGATGATCGCGTCCTGCCCCTGGATGCTCGCGGGGCTGCGGAGTACGCACACGTCAAGACGGCACGGGACCGTGTTGGCATGCCGATGGGCCCCATGGATGCACTCGTCGCGGCGACGTGCCGCTCGTACGGGGCAGTCCTGGCTACGCGCAACACCAAGGACTTCGTCGGCGTGGGTGTCGAGCTCGTGGATCCCTGGTCTGGCGAGGTGCAGGGATGAACGATGTCGTCGCACTCACCGAGTCAGACGCAGGTGAGCTGCTCACGCTGCAGCGCGGCGCGTACGTCACCGAGGCGCAGGCGCACGACGACCCGCGGCTGCCACCTCTCGTCGAGACGCTCGACGACCTCCGGTCGGCGCTGACCGACCCGGCCGTGACGACCCTCGGGATCCGCGACACCACCGCCCGACTCGTGGCATCGGTCCGGTTGACGCTGCGGACGGGGGAGGGCTGGGCGGAGCTGGGCAGGCTCATGGTGGCGCCCGACCTCCAGGGGCGCGGCCTGGGCGGGCGGCTGCTGGACGTGGTCGACGATCACCTGCCGGCGAGAGTTGTCGGGGTGCGCCTCTTCACCGGCGAGCGGAGCCCGGCCAACCTTCGGCTGTACGCCCGCCACGGGTACGAGGAGACGGGGCGGGAGCAGACACCCGCCGGCTACGCCGTGGTGCACCTCGTCAAGCGGCTGCGCTGATCCCCTTCAGGCAGAAGGGCGTCGCTCACTGACACGGTCCAGCGCCCAGGTGGCGATGCGCTCACCGATGATCTCGGGGGAGCGGGCGAAGGAGTAGTGGTCGACCGGCTTGCCCAGGTCGTCGGGCTGCTTGGCGAAGGCGCAGCGGTCGACGTCCGCGCCGGCGAACATCGCGACCAGTCCGTCGACGGCCGAAGGGGGAGCGAGGGTGTCGTTGTCGAGGTCGACCACGAGCAGCGGCAGGTCGCGATGCGCCAGCCCCGGCGCGATGTCGCGACCGCCGGGGGCGAGCCGGCCGGTCCGGCCGAAGGCCGCCCACTCGACCATGAGGGTCTTCGACTGCGTGCCACCGAAGCCGAAGCGCGTGCCCGGCCAGTAGCCCAGCGCCCGGCTGACGAGGCCGATGAACTGGGTCTGGACCAGCGTCTTGATCCCCTGCTGGTCACGCCAGTAGGGCGTACCCGAGCCGATGAGGACGACGGCGTCGACGTCGGCCTCGTCCGCGGAGAGGTGGGCCGCGAGCACGTGCCCACCGAGGGAGTGGCCGATGGCGACGACCGGGCCGGGATGCTCCCTTCGCAGCTCGTGGACCACGGCGGGCAGCCACGCGTGTGCCAGCGCGTCGTACCCGAGGTCCCGGCCCCGGCCGGATCGCGGGCGTGACTCGCCCTGACCCGGGTAGTCGGCCACGGCGGCGCTGACACCGGCCCGGGCCAGCTCGTCGACGAAGGGCCCGTAGTACCCCGCCGGCACGCCCATCGCGGGCAGCAGCAGCGCGACCGGGGCGTCGTCGCCCGCGGCGCGGGTGCCGTGCAGGACGGTGGTCCCGCCGCCGGGCAGGGTGATCTCGCTGTGCTTCTCCACGGCAGTGAGCGTAAGGGGTCGGCCGATCGTTAGCCTTGAGGACATGTCTGACACCCCCCGCCACGACGGACGCACCCCCGAGCAGCTGCGCGAGGTGCGCATCACCCGCAACTGGCTCGACCACGCCGAGGGCTCGGTGCTCGTCGAGTTCGGCCGGACGCGCGTCCTCGTCGCCGCCTCCTTCGAGGCCGGTGTGCCGCGCTGGCTCAAGGGGCAGGGCACCGGCTGGGTCACCGCCGAGTACGAGATGCTCCCGCGCAGCACCAACACCCGCAGCGGCCGCGAGTCGCGCAAGGGCAAGGTCGGCGGCCGCACCCACGAGATCTCCCGGCTCATCGGCCGCAGCCTGCGCGCCGTCATCGACACCAAGGCGTTGGGGGAGAACACGATCGTCCTCGACTGCGACGTCCTCCAGGCCGACGGCGGCACCCGCACGGCCGCGATCACCGGCGCGTACGTCGCGCTCGCCGACGCCATCGCGGACGCCCGGACCCGCGGCCTGATCGCGGCCAAGGCCGAGCCGCTCACCGGCTCCATCGCCGCCGTCTCGGTCGGCGTCGTCGACGGCCGCGCCGTCTGCGACCTCGACTACCCGGAGGACTCGACCGCCGAGACGGACATGAATGTCGTCATGACCGGCACCGGCGAGTTCGTCGAGGTGCAGGGCACGGCGGAAGGCGCCCCCTTCGACCGGGCGCTCCTCGGCGAGCTGCTCGACCTCGCGACCACCGGCTGCGCCGAGCTCACCACGCGGCAGCAGGCGGCCCTGGCCGAGACCCCGCGCGAGCGCGTGCAGTGACCCGGAGTGTCGTGCTCGCGACGCACAACGAGCACAAGGTCCACGAGTTGCAGCAGATCCTCGGCGGTGCCGATCTCGACCTCGAGATCGTGTCGATGGCCGCCTTCCCGGAGGTCGGGGAGATCGCGGAGACCGAGGTGACCTTCGTCGGCAATGCCCGGCTCAAGGCGGAGCACGTGGCGCAGCGGACCTCCCTTCCCGCGCTCGCGGACGACTCCGGCCTGGCCGTCGAGGTTCTCGGTGGCAGTCCCGGCATCTTCTCCGCGCGGTGGTCGGGTCTGCACGAGGGTGCGGACCTGTCGCGGGCCGACAAGGACCGTCGCAATCTGCAGCTCCTGCTCGACCAGCTCGCGGACGTGCCCGACGAGCACCGTCGGGCGGCCTTCCGTTGCGCGGCGGTCCTCGCGATCCCCGGCGGCACCACCGTGACGAGCGAAGGGGAGGTCCCCGGCGTCGTCGTGCGGGAGCCGGTGGGGGACAACGGGTTTGGTTACGACCCGATCTTCGTCCCCGACGGAGACACCCGCACCCTGGCGCAGTACACCGACGTGGAAAAGAACGCGATCAGCCACCGCGGCCGCGCCTTCCGTGCCATGGTCCCGCTGCTGCGCGAGCAGCTCGCTCCCTGAGGAGGCCGCCCGCGGCCGAGCCTCGAAACCTGCCCGGACCCGCGTCCTGCCTCAAGCGCGGCCGAGGGCCGATCTGGGAGCGTGCCCACGCAAGGACCTGACCATTCAGAGGGGGTCGGTGAACGAGACAGGCGTGTCGGTGGCGTGAGCGTAGGCAATCTCTGAACGAGTGGACTCACCGATGTACCCGCCCGGGTTGACCACGAGCACCCTGTCGGCAAGGTCGATCTTCCGCAGGTGGAGTGCGTCCAGCATGGCCTTCTGGTCGCTCGTGACCTCCCCGTCTATCTCGGCGGGCATGAGGGCGATCAGTCCCGAGACGGTCAGGTCCCGGTGGGCCCTACGCAGGTCATCTGCGAACCGCATCGAACCGCAGATGCACACGATCTCCGGTTGCTCTGACACGGTCCAGTCCTCCGCTCAAATTCTTGTGCCGAAGGCGGGACTTGAACCCGCACGCCCGTGGACACGGCATCCTAAGTGCCGCGCGTCTGCCAATTCCGCCACTTCGGCTCGGTCGTGCAGTCTAGGCGCTGGTGTAGCGACCCGTCTGTCGGCCGGCGAACGTTTCGGTTGTGGAATGGCAGTTCGGACATAGGTAGCGAACGTTCTCAGGCACGTTGTTCGTCATGTCGCCGTCGATGTGATCAACATGCAACGAGATGGCGTGGCCTTGCCAGTTTCCATCGCACCCGCACATCTCGCACTCGTATGGCCGACCGATCTCGTTGAGCGCACGTCGGAGTTGCTCAGGCGTGGTCCGGTTTGCGTCGCGAGGCTTCCGGACGAGGATCTGTGCCGCCGTCAGTGGAGGTCTCGTGGGAGGCCGACCACGTTGCGTGAAGTGAGACGTGTCCACTTCGAGCTTCTTCAGCATGCGACCTATGTGCGCCTGGGTGCCTCCGGCTTGTCTCAACCCCAGGTATCTGAGAATCCCCGCGACCGAAGTCGAGTTGGCAGCAGCCTCTTCCAGCAGTTCCTTTGTGTACTTCCTCCCCATGAATGAACTCTAGAGTTGACCACCGACAACGATTCTCGCTCAGGGAGGTGCCCGGTCAGCGACCACTCCTTCACCACGACCCTCGCGTGGTCGGGCTCGACGGGCGTCGGCTACGACGACTACTCCCGCGAGCACGAGCTGACGATGGCGTCGACGGCGACGCGGGCGAGCAGCGACGTCGCCTTCCGGGGCGATGCATCCCTGCCCAACCCCGAGCAGCTCCTCGTCGCGGCGGCGAGCAGCTGCCAGATGCTCTCCTTCCTCGCCGTCGCCGCGCGGGCCCGCCTCGACGTCGTCGACTACCGGGACGAGGCCGTGGGGGAGATGCCCGAGAGTGAGCGGCCGATGTGGGTGACCCGGATCGTCCTGCGCCCGCACATCACCCTCGGCAGCCCGGCCCCTCGCGCCAAGGTCGAGCGGCTCGTCGAGGTCGCCCACCGGGAGTGCTTCATCGCGCAGAGCCTGCGCAGCGAGATCGTCCTCGAGCCGACCTTCGTCGGGCTCGCCTGATCCCGAGCGATCGGGAGCCGGACCGGCATCAGGTGGTCACCTCGTGCACCATGCCCGTTGGCATGCCGCACCAAGCGACCACCTGACCGGGTCGAGCCGGCCGTCAGCCGCGCTTTCGCCCCGGCACCGACCGCGGGTCGAAGCCGTAGGGCAGCTCCAGCCGATGGGCCGCCATGAGCTCGCCGTCCGAGAGCACCTCGCGCGTCGCGGCGTCGGCGACCATCCTCCCTTCGGAGAGCACGACCGAGCGCTCGCACAGCTGGAGGGCGTACGGCAGGTCGTGCGTCACCATGAGCACCGTGATGTCGAGGCCGTCGACGATCTCGGCGAGCTCGCGACGCGAGGCCGGGTCGAGGTTGCTGCTCGGCTCGTCGAGCACGAGGATCTCCGGTCGCATCGCGAGCACGGTCGCGACCGCGACGCGCCGCTTCTGCCCGAAGGACAGGTGGTGCGGGGGACGGTCGGCGACGTCGAGCATGCCGACGGCCGTGAGGGCCTCCTCGACCCGGGCGTCGACCTCGTCCGCAGAGAGCCCGAGGTTGCGCGGGCCGAAGGCCACGTCCTGCGCCACGGTCGTCAGGAAGAGCTGGTCGTCGGGGTCCTGGAAGACCACCCCGACCCGGCGTCGTACCTCGAGCAGGTGATCGCGCTCGACGGGCAGCCCAGAGACGGAGACCGAGCCGCTGGACGGGGTGAGGATCCCGTTGAGGTGGAGCACGAGCGTCGTCTTGCCGGCGCCGTTGGGTCCGAGCAGGGCGACCCGCTCACCGGGGTGGATGTGCAGGTCGACCCCGTCGAGCGCCCGGTGCCCGTCGGGGTAGAGGTGGCGCAGGCCGCGCAGGTCGATGACCGGGATGCTCATGCGCCCAGCCTCGCAAACGCGAGCACGATCGCCGCGCCGAGGGGCAGCAGCATCGCCACTGCCCACGTGGCGCCGGGCACGGGTGTCCGCTCGACGTGGGTCCGCCCGTCGAACCCGCGCGCGAGCATCGCGAGGTGCACCCGCTCGCCCCGCTCATAGCTGCGGACGAAGAGCGAGCCCGCGGTGCTCGCGAGCGCCGGCCACGCCCGAAGCCCGCGACCGCTGAAGCCCCGCGACTCCCGGGCCACCCGCATCGCCCGCAGCTGCCCGGTGACGATGTCGGCGTAGCGAACCATGAAGCCGAGGATGAGCACGAGCTGACCGGGCAGCCGCAGCCGTGCCAGCCCCGTGACGATGTCGGCCGGCTCGGTCGTCGCGGCGAGCAGCAGCGAGGCGCCGACGCCGAGCGTGCCCTTGGCCAAGAGGTTCCACGCGCCCCACAGCCCCGCCTCCGACAGCGACAGCGGCCCGACGTCGACCCGCGGCCCCGTCGCGACGAACGGCATGAGCAGCGCGAAGACGACGAAGGGCACCTCGACGAGCAGTCGCGGGGCCAGGTGCCGCAGCGGGACCCGGCTGGCGAGGACGGCACCCAGCAGGAGCAGTGCCTGCACCCCCAGGGCCCAGACCGCCTCTCGGGGGGTGAGCACGACCGCGACGACATAGGCGAGGGTCGCGACGATCTTGACGTGCGCCGGCAGCGCGTGCAGCCGCGTGCGCCCGTGGGTGGTCAGCGCGTGGCCGTGCGGTCCGCCCACGTCAGTCGCGGCGGCGGACCAGCCGCAGCACGAGCCACATGACGGCGCCGGTGAGCGCGACGCCCACGATGCCCGCGACCGGACCCGACAGGGCGCCGCCCACCCCCTTCGTCTCGTAGTCGGCGAAGGGGGAGCCGGCCGCGCCGTGGTCACCGGCGGCGTCGGCGAAACCAAGGGTCTCGGCGACGTGCTCGAGGCCGTCGGGGTGCCCGGAGGCCCAGGTGCTCACCACGGCAGCGAGGAGCAGGCAGACCACGAGACCGCCGACGACGAGGGTGCGGGTCGAGATGCACGACCTCATCGGACGACCACCGCCTCGACGTCCGCGCCACCCCGGGGCAGGTGCTCGGCGCCGCGCACGAGATCGGGTCGCACCCCCACGACGGCCGAGACGACGAGGCCGGTGATGACCGCCTCCCCGATGCCGATGAGCAGGTGCCAGCTCACCATGGCGGTGAGGAGGGCGCCTCCGTCGACGGGCGCGGTGCCGCCGAGCGTGAAGAGCCCGGCGAAGACCACCGCGGACGAGGGTACGGACACGAAGGCGCCGATCGCGGCGGCCACGGGGATGCTGGCCGGCCGCGCCGGCAGGAGGCGTCGCGCGAGGACGAAGACGACCCAGCCGACCCACACGCCGACGAGCGCCATGAGTGTGACGTTGGTTCCGAGGGCGGTGAGGCCGCCGTCAGCGAAGACGAGCGCCTGGACGAGCAGGACGACGGTGATGCACAGGGTGGCGGTCCACGGTCCCACGAGGACTGCCGCGAGTGCACCGCCGAGGAGGTGGCCGGAGGTGCCGCCGGCGACGGGGAAATTCAGCATCTGGGCGGCGAAGACGAAGGTGGCGACGAGACCGGCGAGCGGGGCCACCCGGTCGTCGAGATCGCTCGGGGTTCGTCGCAGCGCTAGGGCCACCCCCGCGATCGCCACACCCCCCGTGGCGAGGGAGGTCGGAGCATCGAGGAAAGCATCGGGCACGTGCATAGGTCACTCCTACGTGACTCTGCCCCTGGGAGGATAGGTTGGGGTGACCATACTGCATTCCGCCGAGACAGGAGATGCGATCCGTGGGCGAGAGACTCACCCCGGGCGATGCAGCCCCCGACTTCACCCTCCCTGACGACACCGGCGCGCAGGTCACGCTGAGCGACCTGCGCGGCAAGCGCGTCATCGTCTACTTCTACCCGGCGGCGATGACCCCCGGGTGCACCAAGCAGGCCTGCGACTTCAGCGACTCCCTCGAGGCGCTCCGGGCCGCCGACACCGAGGTCGTCGGCATCTCGCCCGACAGCCCCGACAAGCTGGCCCGCTTCCGCGAGCGCGACGGGCTGACCATCACCCTCCTCTCCGACGCGGACAAGTCGGTGATGACGGCCTGGGGCGCTTATGGTGAGAAGAAGTTGTACGGCAAGGTCGTCGAGGGAGTGATTCGCTCGACGATCGTCGTCGGACCCGATGGCGTGGTCACCCACGCCCAGTACAACGTCAAGGCGACGGGCCACGTGGCCCGTATCCGCCGCGACCTCGGCATCGAGTAGGACAGGACCCCACGTGAGCAATGACAACCCGAGCATGACCAAGCTCGAGAACGACATCATCACGACCCGAGACCGACTGGCCCAGACGATCGACGAGCTGACGGTCCGCGCGGCGCCCAAGAACGTCGTCGCCCGGCAGAAGGCGCAGGCCAGGGCCTCCTTCGCCCAGGCGACCCGGACCGAGTCCGGTGAGCTGCGCATGGACCGCGTGGCCATCGCGGCCGCCGCAGTCGTCGGTCTCGTCGTGCTCAAGGCGATCTCCACCAGCCGCAAGCACAAGAAGTGGGAGCGCCAGCGCGCCAAGCGCTCCTGGTGAGCCCCGCACCGCCTCGAAGGGGGTCGCACCAGCGGGTGCGGCCCCCTTCGTCATGCCCGGCCGGGCGCCTCGTCAGGCCCCGGCAGCCCTGTCGCGGAGTCGATTTCGTCCCTGCGTCATCGTGGTGCTAATGTTTCTCCTCGCGCGCCAATAGCTCAATTGGCAGAGCAGCTGACTCTTAATCAGCGGGTTCGGGGTTCGAGTCCCTGTTGGCGCACAGTGTCGAAGGCCCGGTTTTCCGGGCCTTTCGCATGTCCGGGACCGGTTGTCCCGTCGACGACGCAGGGCCCCACCGCGATGCGGTGGGGCCCTGCGTCGTGTCGGCCGGGAGCGGGTCAGCCGCGCCACTCCTCGAGGTCGACGTGCTCGTCCTCCTCGGTGTCGCGCCGGCCGCGCAGGGCCAGCCCGATGCCCGCGAGGACCACGAGGACGGCACCGATGATCGCGGCCCAGCCCCAGGCGGGGAAGCCGCCGCTGCTCGAGGTGTCGTCGCCCTCGACGGGCGCCGCGGTGTCGCTGGACGTGCTCGAGCCCTCACCGCTCGGCTCGGTCTCGCCGTCACCGGAGGTGCTCGAAGAGCTGCTGGAGCTCGAGGTGCTCGTCGACGACGGCTCGCTCGTCGAGGAGCTCGGGGCGCTCGTGCTCGTCGGAGCCGAGGTCGTGGACTCGCTCGGGGGCGGCGGGGTGGTCGCGCTCGAGCTGGGGGAGTCGCTCGTCGCGCCCCCACCCGAGGTCGTGGTCTCGCTGGAGCCGTCGTCACCGGCGCCGGTGTCACCACCGGGCGGGGCGTAGGTGAAGGAGAGGGACCCGCTGATGGGGTGCCCGTCGGCGCTCACGACCTTGTAGGTGACGGTGTAGGAGCCGGACTTCAGCGAGGACTTGATCGGCTGGTAGACGGTGTTGCCCTCGATCTCGAGGTCCCCGTCGGTGACGTCGGTCGACCCGCTCTTGACGCTCACCTGGTTGAGCCCGTCCTTGATCGGCTCGTTGAAGCGCAGCATGATCTCCGGCGGCGTGGCCGTGAGCGTCGAACCGTCCTTGGGGCTCGAGGCCTCCAGCCGCGCGTGCGCTGCGGCGGGGGAAGCCAGGGTGACCATCGTCGCGAGCATCGCTGCGAGAGCGAGGATCGCGGTCGTGCCACGGGCGAAGGGGGGTGCGGTCCGGGGTGTCGTCGTCACCTGACCCATCGTGCCCGATGTGCCTGCGCGGTCGCTGGAGGTGGGTGGTCATGAGCACCCTCCGAGAGCAGGTACGATGGTCCGCGCTGCCTGAGACAGGCGGTACATGGTGGGTATAGCTCAGCTGGTAGAGCACCGCGTTGTGGTCGCGGGTGTCGCGGGTTCAAGTCCCGTTACTCACCCCAGCAGTCGAACGGCCCCGGGCAACCGGGGCCGTTCGCATGTCCGGCGGCGTCGAGCGGCCTCGGGATCGCGTGTTCTTGGTCACGGGATCAGGTGCGCGATCGACGTGAACTCCCGATGAATCTAGGCCGTCCGGCGCATCGGCAGGGCACCAATACGACACGTTTCGGCACGTCGAGTTAACCTTTGCGACGATTTCAGGCCATTATTGTTGGGATGCAGACCGTACGCAGCTGGCCCTACACCGTCGCTGTGGTCGTCTCGATGCTCGTCGGGGTGGCCGCAGTCGTCGGCACCTACTCTCTCGGGATCCCGATCAAGGACCCCGAGGGCTTCCTCGGCCCCGCATACGTGCGGCTGCCTCTCTTGGCGCTCCTCCTCTTCGGTATCGGCCTGGTCATCGCCGGTGCCCGCCGACGCGGCTGGCGACAGCTGCGGCAGGGCATGGTCGAGGTGGCCCGCTACGAGTGGAGCCTGGGCCGCATCATCTACATCGCGACCGGCCTGCTCACCTTCTACGTCTGCTACGTCGGGTACCGCAACCTCAAGAGCGTCCTGCCTGTCTACCGCGAAGGCGTCCTCTACGACCGCCAGCTGCTCGAGGTCGACAAGTGGCTCTTCGGTGGCACCGACCCGGCCGTGATCCTGCACGCGATCTTCGGTGTCGACCTGACGGCGGGCGTGCTCTCCTTCGTCTACCTGCTCTACCTGCCCCTCGTGCCGGTGAGCCTCATGGCCGTGCTCGTCCTGTGCCGTGACCTGGCCGTCGGCGCCTGGTACGCCACCGCGCTCAGCCTCAACTGGGTCCTCGGTGCGATGAGCTACTACGTCCTGCCGGCGCTCGGGCCCATCTACGCCCGGCCCGACCTCTTCTCGACGCTGCCCGACACCGGGGTGAGCGACCTGCAACAAGCCCTGTTGAGCAACCGCCTCGAGTTCCTCGCCGACCCGATCGCGAGCGACGCGATTCAGGGTGTCGCGGCCTTCGCCTCGCTGCACGTCTCGGTGACCTTCGCGCTCGCGCTCTTCCTCCAGCGCACCGGCCAGTCGCGCTCGCTGCGGATCGCTGCGTGGACCTTCTTCGGCCTGACCTTCGTCGCGACGATCTACTTCGGCTGGCACTACGTGCTCGACAACTTCGCGGGCGTGCTCATCGGCTACCTCGCCGTCGTCATCGGCGGCTGGGCCACCGGTCAGCGCGGCGGCCGGGTCGGCGGTGCCGTGGTGACGACCAAGGAGAGCGAGCCGGCGCCGTCGCTCGTCAACGCCGCCTGATCGACGTCCGTCGGCGGGCGTTCGCGACGCCGCGTGTGTACGGCGACCGACCGTGAGTTCGCAGCCTGCCGTCGCCACGGCCACCGAGGAGCGCAGCGGCTACATCGCCGTCCTGGTCTTCCCCCTGCTTATCGTCGCCGGGGGAGTGATCGGCTACCTGGCCGCTGACACCGTCTCCGGGGCGGCCCCCTTCGTCAACCCGCTGCTCGGGCTCGTGATGTTCACGATGGGTCTGACCCTGCGGCCGGCCGACTTCGCGCTCGTCGTGCGACGTCCGCTGCCGGTCGTCCTCGGGGTGATCGCCCAGTACGTCATGATGCCGTTGTGCGCGGTGCTCGTGGTGAGTCTGCTGGGCCTGCCCTCCGAGCTGGCCGCGGGCGTGATCCTCGTCGGGTGCGCCCCGGGCGGCACCGCCTCCAACGTCGTGTCCTATCTGGCGCGTGGTGACGTGGCTCTGTCCGTGGCGATGACCTCGGTCTCGACGCTCCTCGCCCCGCTCCTCACGCCGCTGCTCACGCTGTGGCTGGCCGGGCGCTACATGCCGCTCGACGGTGCGGGGATGGCCCGCACCATCGTGACGATCGTCCTGCTGCCCCTCATCGCCGGGATCATCGTGCGCCTGCTGCTCGCGCCGCTCGCCGAGGCCCTGCTGCCGGTCCTGCCGTGGCTGTCGGTGGCCGCGATCTCGATCATCGTCGCGATCGTCGTCTCGGGCAGCGCCGACGCCATGCTCTCGGCCGGTGCCCTCGTCCTCGTGGCGGTCATCGCACACAACCTGCTCGGCATGGCGCTGGGCTACGGCGCTGCCACGCTGGCGCGGCTGCCCGTCGCGGCCCGTCGCACCACGGGCATCGAGGTCGGCATGCAGAACTCCGGACTCGCCGCCGGCCTGGCGGCGCAGTACATGGACCCGCTCTCGGCCCTGCCGGGTGCCGTCTTCTCCGTCTGGCACAACGTCTCGGGCGCCCTCTTCGCCGCCTGGTGCCGGCGCCGCGACCGGCGGTCGTAGGACCGCCCGTCAGCCCACCTGGTGGCGCGCGGCGATCTCCTTGAGCTCCGCGGTCTCCAGCCCCGGCTGCGGACGGAAGACCGCCTCGCGGTAGTAGCGCAGCTCGGCGATCGACTCGGTGATGTCGGCGAGGGCGCGGTGGCCACCGTTCTTGTCCGGGGCGGCGAAGTAGGCCCGCGGGTACCACCGTCGGGAGAGCTCCTTGATCGAGGAGACGTCGATCATCCGGTAGTGCAGGTGCGCCTCGAGACCGGGCATGTCACGCACGAGGAAGGCCCGGTCGGTGGCGACGCTGTTGCCTCCCAGGGGCGCCTTGCCCGCGTCGGGGACGACCTGACGGATGTGCGCCAGGACCGCCTCCTCCGCCTCGGCCAGGGTGGTCCCCTCGGCCAGGACGTCGAGCAGTCCCGAGGTCGTGTGCATCTCCCGGACGAAGTCGTTCATCTGCGTCAGCGCGGCCTCCGGCGGGCGGATGACGATGTCGATGCCCTCGTCGAGCTGGTTGAGCTCGTAGTCGGTGATCAGCGCCGCGACCTCGATGAGGGCGTCGTGCTCGAGGGAGAGCCCGGTCATCTCGCAGTCGATCCACACGATGCGCTCGGACGAGTTCGAAGTCGATGAAGTCACGTCCGCCACCATATCCACCGGGGCACGTGGGTAGTCCTCCCCACCGACGCAAGGGAGTTGGCGCACTAGCGTGTAAGCCATGACGACGCCACCTCCTCCGCCCTCCGGGCAGCCTCCGGCTCCCGCCGGGCCTCCGCCGCCCCCTCCGGCCGCCGCCCCCCGGACGGCGACGCCGCCACCGCCGCCCGTGGGTCAGCAGCCCCCGCCGTCTCCGACCGGGCAGCAGCCCCCGCCGCCTCCGGGCCAGCCCGCGCCACCGTCCCAACCGTCCGAGGACACCCTCAGCCGGCGGCTGCTGCGACGTACGGTGCCGGACGAGCCCGAGTGGTACCGCACGGCGACCCGGTCGGTGCTGCTGGCCGAGGAGGAGGCTCGGACCGACTCCCGGGCCGAGGTGCTCGAGCAGCAGCGTGCCTACGAGGAGCAGCAGCGTCTGGCCCAGCAGGCCCAGGCGCAGCAGCAGGCCCAGCAGGCCTACGCCCACCCGGGTGGCGCGCATCAGCAGGCCCAGGCCGCGCTCGCCTACCAGCAGGCACAGCAGGCGGCCTGGCTGCAGCAGCAGAGCTACTCGGCCCACTACGTCACGGCGCAGGCACAGGCCAATCCGACGCCCCGGCCGAGGCTGCGCACGTGGATCCTCAGCGGGATCGTCATCGTGCTCTCCCTCATCGGTGCCGGGCTCATGGCACTGATCATCGGGGCGGAGTCGGGCGTGCTGGCGACCCTGGTCGGCCTGCTCTTCGCCCTCATCCCCCTCGTCTTCGTGCTGCCCCTCTTCCTGTGGCTCGACCGCTTCGAGGCCGAGCCGTGGCGTTACCTCGCCACGGCCTTCCTCTACGGCGCCTTCGGGTCGACCCTCGCGGCGCTCGTCCTCAACTCCCTCGGTGGGTTCGTCCTGATGGGCTACACCGACGCGGAGTCCGCCAACGTGCTGAGCGCGGTCTTCATCGCACCGCTCACGGAGGAGACCTTCAAGGGGCTCTTCCTGCTCGTCATGTGGTGGTTCATGCGCAAGGAGTTCAACGGCCTGACCGACGGCATCGTCTACGCCGGCATCGTCGCCGCGGGCTTCGCCTTCACCGAGAACATCCTCTACCTCGGGCGGGCCCTCGACCAGGGCGGCACCGAGGCACTGCTCGGCACCTTCGCCCTCCGCGGGCTCGTCAGCCCCTTCTGCCACCCGATGTTCACCGCCATGACGGGCATCGGGGTCGGCATGGCCTCGCTGTCGCGCCAGACCCCGGTGAAGATCATCGCTCCCTTCGTCGGGTGGTGCGCGGCGGTGCTGCTCCACGGCCTGTGGAACCTCGGCGCCTCCGCCGGCGTCACCGGGCTCGTCGTCAACCTCTCCTTCGGCTTCGTGGTCTTCGTCGTCTTCGTGGCCTTCGTCGTGTGGACCCGCCAGCGTGAGGGCAAGGTCATCGGTCAGCACCTGCTGCCCTACGCCGACTCCGGGTGGATCTCGCGCGACGAGGTCTCGATGCTCGCGTCGATGAAGGAACGGCGGGTGGCCCGCCGCTGGGCCCGGGCACGTGGTGGCAGCAGTGCCGTGCAGTCGATGCGCTCCTTCCAGGACACCGCCTCCGAGCTCGCGCTGCTGCGCTTCCGGACGTTGCGCCACGAGGCGGACCACGAGTCGCTGCACAAGGAGCGGGTGCTCCTGGACTCGATGACGGCCCGGCGACGGGAGTTCGCCGGAGCCTGACCGCGTCAGCGGGAGCAGCTCGGCCGCTGCGGGTCGGGGCGGGTCAGACCGCCTCGACCCGCAGGTCGTCCCCGGTGAGAGCCGCAACGGCCGCCCGGTGGTCGGGCGTCGTCGGGTCGACGTCGGCGAGGGCGATCATCGGGGGGCCGGGCTCGTCGGCGCGCCAGTCGACGAGCCGTGCCGGGTCGCGCGGACCGGACACGAGCACCTCGGAGGGGTCGACGACCAGGCCGCGACCGGTGGCCTTGAGCACGGCCTCCTTGCGCGCCCACACCCGGGCACGGGCGACGAGCAGGTCGTGCCCGTCGAGTCCGTCGAAGCCGGCGACCTCGTCGCGGGCCAGGGTCGCCGCGGCGAAGCCCTCGAAGTCGGCGTCGGTGAGGTCCTCGATGTCGACCCCGACCTCGACTCCCTCGGCGACGGCGACGATCGCGCTCGCACCGGTGTAGGAGAGTGAGAAGTGCCAGCCGGGGACGTCGCGCAGGCTCGGCTTGCCGTGCTGCTCGCTGCCGCAGGTGGTGCAGCGGCGGGCGAAGGCCAAGCCGGCGGGGTCGCGGTCGAGGAGCTCGCCGAGCACCCGGCGCACGAGGGCATGACCCGTGACGAAGGGGGGCGCCTCACGCTTGCGCCCGGCCCGCGCCCGCTCGCCGTCGTCGAGGATCGCCAAGTCGTCGGGGGAGTCGGTGACTCCCCTCTCGCGCACCACGATCCGGACGGACATGGTGCCGATGATGGCAGGTCGTCCCGCTCATTACACTGAAGCCGCCCGGGTCGTGGACACGTCCGTTCACCCGGGCATGCCTCCGTAGCTCAGCTGGACAGAGCAAGGGCCTTCTAATCCCTAGGTCGCAGGTTCGAGTCCTGCCGGGGGCGCCGACCTCCTCGGCGCCGATCTCGTCGACGCCGCTGCCGCCGTCAGTCGGTCGTCGTCACCGGTGCCGGGCGGCGGGTCCACGGCCAGGTCATCAGGGCCCACACGAGGGCGACGATGACGACCTCCACGGCGAGGTAGACCGGCCACGGGCCGAGGAGGTCGAGCAGCGACCCCGTGCCCGGCTTGCCGTTGACGAAGCCGTAGTTGGTGCCGAGCAGCAGGTTGAGCGGGTAGAGCACGAGCATCCAGGTCGCGGTGAGCGCCACCGTGCGGCGGTAGCCCGACCAGTCCGGCCGGTGACCCAGCCCGAAGGTGAGGAAGACGGCGGCCCAGACGACGAGGATGTGCATGGCCCAGAAGACGACGAACCGCGGGTCGGGGAAGTCGGCGGCCAGCGCCGGGGTGACGAGTGCCTGCGGCGTGAGGAGCAGTCCCCACAGGTAGGTCACGCAGATCGCGGTGTGGTTGCGGGTCCACAGGGCGATGACGGCGACGAGCGCCGCCAGGTCGCACAGCTGCAGCGGCAGGCTGACCCCGAGCTGGAAGTTGCCCGGCAGGTGGTCGAGGACCTGCAGCGGCAGCACCGCCGCGACGAGGACGAGCGCGAATCCTCGGGCGACCGGCTGGGGGTGCGCACGGGCGAGGCGACCCAGCAGCACCATCAGCGGGAGCCCCACGAGGCAGATCCCGATCATCGACAGGTGGGAGGTGCCCATCGCCTCGAAGCGGTCCGCACCGGTCATGGCCCGATCCTCCCGCGGCGAGGGGCGAAGGGGGTGAGTACCTCGCCCCATCATCGGTCCGGGCCCGACGCGCGCACGGGTGCGCGTCCACGTCGAGCCGACCCCCTTCGCTGGATAGGGTGTGCCGCATGGGTGAGATGCCGAGGGGACAGGACGACAGCAGCCTCCTGACCCGGGTGACGGCGCTGCGTGACGAGGTCGAACGAAGCCGGCTGACGCTCGATCTGCCGAGCACCCGGCAGGCGCAGTCCGAGCGGCAGGCGCTGCTCGACCAGCTCGACGACTACGTGATCCCCAGACTCCAGTCGATGGACGCCCCGCTGCTCGCCGTCGTCGGTGGGTCGACGGGGTCGGGCAAGTCCACCCTCGTCAACTCCATCCTGCGCCGTGAGGTGAGCCGTTCGGGCGTGCTGCGCCCGACGACGACGAGTCCCGTGCTCATCCACCACCCCGACGACGAGCGGTGGTTCCGCGACGCGCGGGTCCTCCCTTCGCTCGCCCGGGTCACCGGGGGCGACGCCGAGCCGCAGCCCGGCACCGTCCGGCTCACCCCGTCGACGACGCTGCCGCCGGGCATGGCGATCCTCGACGCACCCGACATCGACTCGGTCGTCTCGGCCAACCGCGAGCTGGCGGCGCAGCTGCTGTCCGCTGCCGACCTGTGGCTCTTCGTCACGACGGCCGCGCGCTACGCCGACGCGATCCCGTGGCAGCTGCTGCGGCAGGCCTCCGACCGGGGGACCGCCGTCGCGATCGTCCTCGACCGCGTCGACCGTCCCGCGATGACCGACGTGCGCTCCCACCTCATCGAGATGCTGCGCGAGCAGGGGCTCGAGACGGCGCCGGTCTTCGCGGTGCCCGAGACCGAGCTGGATCCGCAGGGCCTGATCCCCGAGCCCGACATCGAGCGCGTGCGCGGCTGGCTCACCGCCCTGGCCGGCGACCAGCGGGCCCGCACGATCGTCATCCGGCAGACCCTGCAGGGGGCCCTGCGCTCGCTCGACGGGCGGGCGGCCGCGGTCATCGACGCGGCGCGGTCCCAGCGCGAGCAGACCACCTCGCTGACCCAGGTCGCCTACGACGCCTACGACACCGCCGAGCAGGGCGTGAGCGACGGCATGCAGGACGGCCAGCTGCTGCGCGGCGAGGTGCTCGCCCGGTGGCAGGAGTTCGTCGGGACGGGCGAGTTCTTCCGCAAGGTCGAGAAGGGCGTCTCACGCCTGCGCGACCGGGTCACCTCGGCCGTCTCCGGCGGGCCGCCACCGGCCGCCGAGCTCGACCAGGCCCTGCACACCGGGGTCAGCGCCCTGATCCTCGCCGAGGCCGACACCGCCGCGGCGACCATCGCCCGGACCTGGCGTGGCACCGAGGCCGGCCCCGTCGTCCTCGACGACCACCCCGAGCTCGGCCACTCGTCGCGCGGCCTCGAGAGCGACGTCGAGCGGCTCGTGCGTGACTGGCAGGGCGACGTCCTCGACATCGTGCGGGCCGAGGGCGGCAACCGCCGCACCAATGCCCGCATCGCGGCCTACGGGGTCAACGGCATCGGCCTGTTCCTCATGCTCGTCTCCTTCGCCCACACCGGCGGCGTGCTCGTCGCCCCCGAGGTGGCCATCGCCGGCGGCACGACCGCCCTCGCACAAAAGGTCCTCGAGGCGATCTTCGGTGACCAGGCCGTGCGCGACATGGCCCGCAAGGCGCGCCAGCTGCTCCTCGACCGGGTCGTCGAGCTCTACGCCGCCGAGCGCGACCGCTACACCGCGGTGGTCGGTGACCTCAGCGTCAGCGAGGCCCAGATCCGCCGGCTCGAGCAGGCGGCTGCCGCGGTCGGGGAGGAGACCCGATGAGCCCGCGCAACCCACTTCGCCGTGGTGACACCCCGCAGGCCCTGACGGTCGACGAGCTGAGCGCCCGCGCCGATGCCTTGGCCGGCGCCGTCGAGACGGGCGGCGAGCGGTTGGAGCGTGGGGCGGCGCACCGGGCGACGGCCGTCGTCGACAAGGTGCGCGAGCGCAATTCTCTCGTCGGCGGTCACACCGTCGTCGCGCTCGCCGGGGCGACCGGGTCGGGCAAGTCCTCGCTCTTCAATGCCCTCGTCGGGGCGGACATCGCCCGGGTCGGGCAGCGGCGTCCCACGACGTCGACGCCGACCGCCGCGGTGTGGGGGACCGAGCCGGCGGGAGCGCTGCTCGACTGGCTCTCCGTGGGCACCCGACACCAGGTGACTGAGCCCGGCGACCTCGACGGTCTGGTCCTGGTGGACCTCCCCGACTTCGACTCGCGCGAGTCGGCTCACCGCGAGGAGGCTCAGCGGATCCTCGAGCTCGTCGACGTCTTCGTGTGGGTGACCGACCCGCAGAAGTACGCCGATGCGGTGCTCCACGACGACTACGTCGCCGTGCTGCGCGACTACGGGGCCGTGACGATCGTCGTGCTCAACCAGGTCGACCGGCTGCCGCCCGGTGGCGAGGAGCAGATCGCCGCCGACCTGGCGCGCCTGCTCGAGCGTGACGGGCTCCAGCAGCACGAGGTCATCGGCACCTCGACCCGCACCGGGGTCGGCCTCGACGCACTTCGCTCACGGCTGCACGACGCCGTCGAGCACTCCGACGCCGCCCGCCACCGGCTGGGCGCCGACCTGCGCACCGCGGCCGGCGGCCTGCTCGACTCGGTGGGGGAGAGCGGCGCCGGGGTGCCCGACCGCGCCCGCGACGAGCTCGTCGACGCGCTCGCCCGCAGCGCCGGGGTCCCGACCGTCGTCGACGCCGTCGCCCGCGACTTCCGGATGGAGTCGTGGGCCCGCACCGGGTGGCCCTTCACCCGCTGGGTGCGCGCCGTCCGCCCGGCACCGCTCAAGCGGCTGCGGCTCGACCGCGATGTCGCGGGGTCACCGGACATCACCGAGCAGGACGTACGTGCCGTGCTCGGTCGTTCCTCGATTCCGTCGCCGGCGCCGGCGGCCCGAGCCGCGGTCGACCTCGCCGCCCGGCGCATCGGTACCAGTGCCGGCGAGGGGCTGCCGACGCGGTGGGCCGACGCGGTCGCCGACGCTGCGCGCCCTGCCGACGCCGACCTCGCCGACGAGCTCGACCAGGCGGTGCTGCGCACCTCGCTGCGGGGTCGCAAGCCGCTCTGGTGGGCGGTCCTCGGCCCGCTGCAGGTCGTGCTCGCGCTCGCGGCGCTGGCCGGGCTCGTGTGGCTCGTCGTCATCGCGCTCGCGGGGTGGCTGCAGCTACCCGACGTCCCGACCGCCGACATCGGACCCTTCGCGATGCCCTTCCTGCTGCTCGTCGGCGGTCTGCTCGCCGGACTGCTGCTCGCGGCGATCGCGCGCTGGCTGGCCGCGATCGGTGCCCGCAAGCGGGCCGCGACGGTCGACAAGCGGTTGCGTCGGGCGATCGGCGAGGTAGGCGATGCCCGCGTCGTCGAGCCGGTCGAGCAGGTGCTCTCCCAGCACGACCGGACCCGCGCGGGCATCGAGCGCGCCCTGGGGTGAGGACACCCGGCGCCGTGGGGCTCAGCCCGACGGGAGCAGGGCTGTGCCCTCACCGGTGAGCCCGTGGGCGGCGCGGGCCCGGCCGGCGCAGACCATGAGCAGCTCGAGGACCGGACCGGTCAGCTCTGGCCCGTCACCGCGGACCCAGTCGACGTCTGTGGCGACCATGTGCACGCCGCGCACGAGTCGCCATCCGCCGAGGAGCGAGCTGAGCAGACGGCACCGGTCAGCGGCGACGGCGGCGGCCTCGGGGTCGGGGTCGTGCGAGCGCCCCAGCGGATGCAGCACGTCCTGGTGGTGCACGAGCGCGTCCACCAGCGGCTCGACGGCCGTCGTCACGGGGACGTGCCGGGTCGAGTCGGCGTAGGTGGCGAAGTCGGCGAGCACCTGCTCGGGCGTGCGCGTCGCACCGAGGCGCTGGACCTCGCGCCGGATCATCGAGTTGTAGCCACGACCGAGGTTGCGCCCGAGCATCCCGGGCAGCTGCGCCCAGCCGATCTGCGGGTTGGAGATGACGTGGGCGGCGACGTCCTTGACGCTCCAGCCCGCGCACAGCGACGGGTGCTCCCACTCCTCGGGGGTCAGGCTCTCGAGGGTGGCGGCCATCGCCGCTCGCTCCTCGTGGATGAGCGCCCAGAGGCGGGTCCGGTCCATGCCCACGATCTTCCTCGTCCCCAGTCCTGAGCGGTAGATCCCGGTCGTCCACAACCTGCGTCGCGCGAGGCCGCGCCCCCTTCGTCTCGGTGAGTCTGGGTGCACGGACCCGCCGACCGCGGTGGGTGGGGAGAGAGGACAGATCATGAACGAAGTCGAGATCACCGTCGCCGGCCGAGTCGTCGCCGACCCGGAGCACCGGGAGACCGGTCAGGGGCGGACCTTCACGACCTTCCGCATCGCCTCGACGGTGCGTCGGCGCAACCGCGAGGGGGTCTTCGTCGACGTGTCGACGAGCTTCTACAACGTCGCGGCCTTCCGCTCGCTGGGGATGAACTCGCACGGCTCGCTGCGCAAGGGCGACCCCGTCGTCGTCCACGGTCGGTTGACCATCAACTCGTGGCAGCGGGCCGACGACTCCTGGGGCAGCTCGGCCGACATCGAGGCGGTGAGCGTCGGGCACGACCTGACCTTCGGCACCACCGAGTACGCCAAGGCCGCCCGGGGTGTCGTCGACAGCCTCGCGCAGGAGGCCGGCGCGCACGGCCTGGACCGGATGACCGAGCGCTACGAGCAGGGCGAGGGCCCTGCGTGGGGCGGCCCGGCACCGTCGACCACGCCGGACGGTGAGACCTCCGCCGGCGAGGGCGAAGGGGAGGACACGCCCGTCGCCGTGCCGGCCTGACCGGTCGGTCGGGGCGCGGAGCCGGGGAGGATTCGGGCGAGGGGGCAGGAGTGGATAGCCTGCCCCCATGGCCGACTACATCTACACCATGGTCCGTGCGCGCAAGGCGCACAACGAGAAGGTCATCCTCGATGACGTCTCGATGTCCTTCTTCCCCGGAGCCAAGATCGGGATGGTCGGGCCCAACGGGGCCGGAAAGTCGACCATTCTCAAGATCATGGCCGGGCTCGACCAGCCGAGCAACGGCGAGGCGCAGCTCAAGCCGGGCGCGACCGTGGGCATCCTGCTGCAGGAGCCGCCGCTCAACGAGGACAAGACCGTCCTGGGCAATGTCGAGGAGGGCGCGGGCGAGATCAAGACCAAGCTCGACCGCTACAACGAGATCTCCGAGCTGATGACCGAGCCCGACGCCGACTTCGACGCGCTCATGGACGAGATGGGCAAGCTCCAGGAGGACATCGACCACGCCGACGCCTGGGACCTCGACTCCCAGCTCGAGCAGGCGATGGACGCGCTGCGCTGCCCGCCGCCGGACGCCGACGTCACCGTGCTCTCCGGTGGTGAGCGCCGCCGCGTCGCGCTGTGCAAGCTGCTCCTGCAGAAGCCCGACCTGCTCCTGCTCGACGAGCCGACCAACCACCTCGACGCCGAGTCCGTGCTCTGGCTCGAGCAGCACCTCGCGTCCTACCCGGGCGCCGTCGTCGCCGTGACGCACGACCGCTACTTCATGGACAACGTCGCGCAGTGGATCGCCGAGGTCGACCGCGGCCGGCTCTACCCCTACGAGGGCAACTACTCGACCTACCTGGAGAAGAAGCAGGAGCGCCTGCAGATCCAGGGCAAGAAGGACGCCAAACTCGCCAAGCGGCTGAAGAACGAGCTCGAGTGGGTGCGTTCCAACCCCAAGGCCCGCCAGACGAAGAACAAGGCGCGTCTCGAGCGCTACGAGGAGATGGCGGCCGAGGCCGACCGGACCCGCAAGCTCGACTTCGAGGAGATCCAGATCCCGCCGGGCCCGCGCCTGGGCAGCAAGGTCATCGAGGTCAAGGGCCTGAAGAAGGGCTTCGACGACCGCGTGCTCATCGAGGACCTGTCCTTCTCCCTGCCGCGCAACGGCATCGTCGGCATCATCGGTCCCAACGGCGTCGGCAAGACCACGCTCTTCAAGACCATCGTCGGCATCGAGGAGCCGGACGCGGGCGTCGTCGACATCGGCGACACGGTCAAGCTCTCCTACGTCGACCAGAACCGCGGCGGCATCGACCCGGAGAAGAACGTCTGGGAGGTCGTCTCCGACGGGCTCGACCACATCCAGGTCGGCCAGGTCGAGATCCCCTCGCGTGCCTACGTCAGCCAGTTCGGCTTCAAGGGTCCGGACCAGCAGAAGAAGTCGGGCGTGCTCTCCGGTGGTGAGCGCAACCGTCTCAACCTGGCGCTGACGCTCAAGCAGGGCGGCAACGTCCTGCTCCTCGACGAGCCGACCAACGACCTCGACGTCGAGACCCTGGGTTCGCTCGAAAATGCGCTGCTCGACTTCCCGGGCTGTGCCGTGGTCATCTCCCACGACCGGTGGTTCCTCGACCGCGTCGCGACGCACATCCTCGCCTACGAGGGCACCGAGGAGAACCCGGCGAGCTGGTACTGGTTCGAGGGCAACTTCGAGGGCTACGAGGCCAACAAGATCGAGCGCCTCGGCGAGGAGGCGGCGCGTCCGCACCGCGTGACGCACCGCCGCCTGACCCGCGACTGAGGTCTCGCCGCACGACGACGGGCGCTCACCCCTGCCGGGGGCGGGCGCCCGTCGCGTTGGGCTACCGCAGCTCGGCCTCGACGAGGTCGGCCGCCCGTGAGGTGCCCCCCTCGGCCCGTGTCTGGTGTGCCAGCTCGGCCAGCCGAGCGGCGACGTCGCGGTCCGCGAGGAGCTCGTCGCCCGCGGTACGCAGGGCCTCGGCCGTCGCGTCGGCGGTGTCGATCCGCCGCGCCACGCCGAGCCCGACGAGGGTGTCGGCATTGGCGAACTGGTCGACGTCCTGCGGGACGGCGATCATCGGGGTCGCGGTGAGCAGGCCCTCACCGGAGCCGCCCATCCCGGCATGGGTGACGAAGAGGTCGGCCTCGCGCAGGATCGCCAGCTGGGGCACCCACCGGTGGACCTCGACGCCGTCGGGGAGCGCACCCAGCACGTCGATGTCGACCCGTCGCCCGACCTGCAGCACGAGGTGCCAGCCGGGGCGACCGCCGAAGGCGGCCACGCACTCCCGGTAGAAGTCCGGCTGATCGGTGTAGCTGGAGCCGAGCGAGACGAGCACGACGACCTCGGCGCCGTCCGGGCGCTGCCACGACCCCTGGTCGGCGCGCTCGCCGATGCAGGGACCGACGAAGGAGATCCGCCGCTCGTCGACCCGGTCGGCGTGTGGTTGCATCGCCCGGGGGACCAGGGCCAGCGCCCGGGGAGGGGTGCCGGCGAAGGCGTCCGGGTCGTGCGTCGTGGCCCCCGACCTCTCGAGCCAGGCGGCGAAGTCCGCCCGGTACTCCGCGGCGCCGGGCAGCGCCATGATCTGGTCGCCGACCTCCTGCGCGTAGCCCTCCCAGGCGACATAGGTCGGTGACAGCTGGACGAAGGGAGCCCCCTGCGCCTCGGCGAGCACGCGCCCTCCGTAGCCACCGATGTCGGCGAGGTAGAGGTCGGCGGGGTCGGCGGTGAAGTGCTCGCGGACCTGCTCCAGACCCTGCACGGCGTCCTCGAGGAAGATCCGCATGGCGGCGATCGGGTCGTCCGGCCAGTCGCCCTCGGGCAGGGTCGAGGTGCACGGCACGAGCTGCGCCCCCGTGTCCTCGACCAGCTCGCGCTGGTGCGGGTCGTTGACGACGCTCACCCGGTGCCCGCGGGCAACGAGCTCGCGCAGGATCTCCAGGCTGGGCAGGGTGTGGCTGACGGCGTCGACGCCGAACATCGCGATGTGGGCCATGCCCCGATGGTCGCCCCGGGGACGGGCGCGACGCCAGCGAGTTTCGGGCTGGGTCGGGTCTCGCTGTCGCCCCACGTCGGTAGCGTGCCGTCATGCCCACACTCGCCGAGCAGGTCGACGGACGCACGAGCATCGTCGACGAGGTCCTCACCGGGTCGATGGGGGAGGGCGAGGTCCTCTCGGGGGTCGAGCTGGTCGGGTGCACCCTGCGCGACGCCCAGCTGGCCGGAGCCACGCTCGCCGGCGTCCGACTGGAGGGCTGCGCCCTCGAGCGGGTCGACCTCTCGCGCGTGCGCCTGCCCGACGCGGTCGTCGACGGCTGCACCTTCACCGGGTGCAAGGCGCTCGCGACCTCGTGGTCGATGCAGCGGGCCCCGGTCCTGGCTCCGGACCCGTCGACCTGGGTCGAGTGCCAGCTGGCCATGGGCAGCTTCGGCGGGCTCGACCTGAGCGGCGCGCGCTTCGAGCGGTGCGTGCTCACCGACGCCGACTTCGACGAGGCCGTCCTGCGCGAGGCCGTCCTCGACGACTGCTCGCTGGCGGGGGCCCGCTTCGTGCGGGCCGACCTGCGCGAAGCCGACCTGCGCACCGCCCGCGACTACGTGATCGACGTGGGCGATGCGCGGGTTGCCGGGCTGCGGGTCGACGCGGTCGGCGCGCTCGGTCTCCTCGCCCCCTTCGGCGTCGTCGTCGGCTGAGGCCGGGGCTGGCTCAGCGGTGCTCGGCCGCCTAACGGGCCGACCAGACCCGATCTGCGGCGGTGATGCTCGCCGGGGATTCCAGGTCCACCCCGGCCCTCGCGGCGGCGCGGCGCACCCGCGGAGAGTCGAGGTCAGGCAGCCGCACCGTCTTGGGCTTGATCGTGGAGTCGAGGTCGGCCCGTGCGCGCTGGCGCGTGGCCTGCGCGTCCCCGCCGGCCTCCGCCCGCCGCTCGACCTCCTGGGTGACCGCGACCGCGGACCCGCTGATCGAGGACGAGACGAGCGGGGTGTAGCCGTCGCGGTGACCGGCGACATTGGGGTGGTAGCTCTCGACAATCGGGTCGGACAGCCCGTTGAGCCACTCGGGGTCGTCGCAGACCGCGTGACCGGTGAAGGCAGAGGTCGGGTTGACGAAGGTGAAGCCCGCGGACTGCGCGGCCGAGCGCAGCCGGGAGTTGAGCAGGTCGGCGGTGGCGTTGAGCCGGGTCTGCTCCTCGGGGCTGAACCACGTGAGGGCATTGCAGTCCTCGCCCATGAAGACCCGCGGGTAGCCGACGACCACGACCCCGGCGTTGGGCGCCTTGCTGCGGATCGAGCCGTAGAGCGTCCCCAGCCGCCCCGGGAGGGTGCCGTCGATGAAGGTCTCGGCGTTGTCGATCGCGCCATTGCAGTCACTGGCCCAGCCGGGCATCGCGCACTCGGTGAGCACGTGGGCGAAGCCCGCATCGTTGCCGCCGACCGAGATGCTCACCCGGTCCGTCGAGGTGCTGAGCGCCGCCAGCTGCGTCGCGGTGACATCGGCGGTCGTGGCGCCGGAGCAGGCGCGCAGGTCGAGGTCCAGCCCACCGGCCGCCGCCGTGAGCGAGGGGTAGGCGAGCGTCGAGCGCAGGCACGAGGTGCCGTCGTCGAGGTACTGACGGGTCCCCGTGCCCGAGGAGTAGGAGTCGCCGAGGGCGACGTACTCGTCGCCCGGAGCGGCCTGTGCGGAGGCCGGTGCCGACAGTGCGGCGATGGTCAGGGCGATGGCCGTGGTGGCGAGCGGACGGGACACGTGCATGCCGGGCTGCTCGGGGGGCGATGTGGTGTGGCTCACGTCGCACGCTAGGGCGCACCGAAGGGGGGTGCCCGCCGACCTGACGAAGTCCGGATGGACTCCTGACCGAGTCCGGACGCCTGCTCAGTCCTCGCGCGCCCCGACGAGACGCAGCGCGAGGGTCGCGTAGGTGCGACCGATCTGCTCGGGCGTGGTGCGCTTGATGCCCGGGTGGTACCAGCGGGCGACGTCGACGACGAGGGAGAGCGCGGCCAGTGCGGTGGCCCGGGTGTCGGTGACGTGGAAGTCACTGGAGGCGACGCCCTCGGCGATGATCCGCTCGACGACGCCGTCGATCTCGCGACGCAGGGTGAGCACCTCGCGCTGGTGGTCGGGGGAGAGGTGGCGGAACTCGTACTGCACGATCCGCGCGACCTGGTGCTGCTCGGCGTGCCAGCGGGCGAAGGCCGAGATGACCTCGGCGAGGGCATGGGGCGGCGAGTCGGCCGCTGCCGCCGCGGCGGCCAGGTCGTCGCGGGCTGCCTCGTGGCCGACCCGGCTGAGCTGGAAGAGCAGGTCCTCCTTGCTCGTGAAGTGGACGTAGACGCCGGCTGGCGACAGCCCCGCGCGGGAGGCGATGTCGCGCGTGGTGGTCGCGTGGAATCCCTTGTCGGCAAAGGCATCCGCGGCCGCCTCGAAGAGGCGCACGACCGTCGGGTTGCTGTGCTCGGGCAGGGAGGGTGTCGGCGTCGTCACGGTTGACAGCATGCCCGCCGGAGGCGAGACTAAGCAAGCGCTTAGTCCGTTCTGCACGTCACGTCCCAGAAGAGGTGGACACATGCCCCGCAACATCTACGACGAGGACCACGAGGCCTTCCGCAGCTCCGTCAAGGAGTTCGTCGACCGCACCCTCGTCCCGCGCGCCGAGTCGATGATCGCCGAGCACTCCATCCCGCGTGAGGTGTGGCTCGAGGCCGGCAAGCAGGGCTTCTTCGGTCTGACCATCCCCGAGGAGTTCGGCGGGGCGGGCATCGACGACTACCGCTTCAACGCGGTCCTCGCCGAGGAGCTGGCGAAGTTCAACGTCGCGGTCTCCTCCTGCTTCGGCATCCACGCCGACATCACCGCGCCCTACATCGTCGCCCTCGGGACCGAGGAGCAGAAGCAGCGCTGGCTCCCGCAGGTCGCCACCGGCGAGAAGATCCTGTCCATCGGCATGACCGAGCCCAACGGTGGCTCGGACCTCGCCGCCCTGAAGTCCACCGCGGTCAAGGCCGACGACGGTTCCGGCGACTGGATCATCAACGGCTCCAAGACCTTCATCACCAACGGTCACCAGTGCGACCTCGCGGTGGTCGCGATCCGCACCGACCCGAGCAAGGGCCCCAAGGGCATCTCGCTCTTCGTCCTCGAGAAGGAGGACGAGGGCTTCACCAAGGGCAAGCCCCTCGACAAGGTCGGCCAGCCCGAGTCCGACACCTCCGAGCTCTTCTTCGACAACGTGCGCGTCCCCGCGGACCGTCTCCTCGGCCCCGAGGGCATGGGCTTCATCTCGATGATGCAGAAGCTCCCGCAGGAGCGTCTCGGCAATGCCGTCGGCTGCGTCGCGCACGCCGCCCAGATCCTCGGCGAGACGATCGAGTACACCAAGGAGCGCAAGGCCTTCGGTCAGCCGATCGGCTCCTTCCAGCACAACAAGTTCAAGATCGCCGAGCTCGTCACGAGCATCGAGGTCGCCCAGGCCTACGTCGACGACTGCGTCGCGGCGCACGCCGAGGGCAAGCTCTCCGCCGTCGACGCCGCCAAGGCGAAGTGGTGGGCCGCCGAGACCCAGAGCAAGGTCCTGGACGAGTGCGTGCAGCTGCACGGCGGCTACGGCTACATGAACGAGTACCGCGTGGCCCGCGCCTGGCGCGATGCCCGGATCAACAAGATCTGGGCGGGCACCAACGAGATCATGAAGGAGCTCATCGGCCGCGACCTGGGCCTGTGACGCCAGACGCATGCGAGGTCGTGGGCGACGAAGGAGCCTGCGGCTGCGCGGAGTCGGCGGAGCGGGCCCCAAGAGTGGGCCTGTGACACCGGGCTAGCGCCGCACGGCAGGCCCACCCCGTGAGACGGGGTGGGCCTGCCTTCGTCTTCCCTGCGTGATTTGAGACACTGGGAGACCAGCAAGGCGAAGGGAGCCCGGTGAGCACCACAGCGCACGTCATCACGGTCTCGAACCGGGTGAGCGCCGGCGAGCGGGAGGACCTGTCGGGTCGCACCGCGGTCGAGCTCCTGGAGGCGGCCGGCCTCGAGACGACGACGAGCGTCGTCCCGGACGGCGCGGACGAGGTCGAGTCCGTCCTGCGCGCCTCCATCGCGGCGGGGTACCGCCTGGTCATCACGAGCGGTGGTACCGGCGTGACGCCCACCGACCGGACGCCGGAGGGCACGGCACCGGTCCTGGACCGCGAGGTCCCCGGTCTCGCCGAGCTGCTGCGTGCCGAGGGCTCGCGGCACACCCCCTTCGCCGCGATCTCCCGTGGCCTGGTCGGTGTCGTGGACGCCTCGCCGGACCACCCGGGTGCCCTCGTCGTCAATCTCCCCGGCAGCCCCAAGGGGGTCCGTGAGGGCCTGGACGTGCTCCTGCCCCTCGTCGAGCACGTCCTCGACCAGATCGCTGGAGGTGACCACTGATGGCACACACCGCGTGGATCGCCACCGACCCGATCGACCTGACGGACATGCTCGCGAGCGTGAGCGGGCCGACCCACGGAGCCGTCGCGAGCTTCGTCGGGCAGGTGCGCGACCACGACCCCGAGGCGAGTGGCCGGGTCGTCGCCCTGCGCTACACCTGTCACCCCGACGCGCCCGCCCTCATCGAGCAGATCGTCGCGCGGACCGTCGCCGAGCACGACCCGGCGGGCGAGGCCGACGTGGCGGCGATGCACCGCATCGGTGACCTCGACGTCGGTGACCTCGCGCTCGTCGTCACCGTGGGCAGCGCCCACCGGGATCTCGCCTTCACCCTCTGCCGCGCCGTCGTCGAGGCGGTCAAGCACGAGCTGCCGGTGTGGAAGCAGCAGTTCGAGGCCGACGGCTCGCACGCATGGTCGGGGCTGAGCTGCTGATGACTCGCCCCCTGATCGATCCCCACGGTCGCGTCCACCGCGACCTGCGGGTCTCGCTGACCGACAAGTGCAACCTGCGCTGCACCTACTGCATGCCGGCCGAGGGCCTGCCCTGGCTGCCCAAGGACGAGCTGCTCACGACCCCCGAGCTGCTCACCCTCGTCGAGGCGGCGGTCACGGCAGGCATCACCGAGGTGCGTCTCACCGGTGGCGAGCCGCTCGTGCGCCCCGACGTCGTCGAGATCGTCGCGGGCATCGCGGCGATGGAGGGCCCGCAGGGCCGTCCCGAGGTGTCGATGACGACCAATGGCCTGGGCCTGGCCAAGATCGCGCCGGCACTCAAGGAGGCCGGCCTGGCCCGGGTCAACGTCAGCCTCGACACGCTGCACCCGGAGCGTTTCCACGAGATCACGCGTCGTGACCGCTTCGACGACGTCGTCGCCGGCATGGCGGCCGCCCACGAGGCCGGGCTGCAACCGGTCAAGGTCAACTCGGTGCTCCAGCGCGGCATCAACGACGACGAGGTCGTCGACCTCACCCGGTGGGCGGTCGAGCGCGGCTACGAGCTGCGCTTCATCGAGCAGATGCCGTTGGACGCCCAGCACAGCTGGGAGCGCACGGAGATGATCACCGGGCACGAGATCCTCGCGTCGCTGCGTGCCGAGCTCGACCTCGAGGAGCTCCCCGGGCGAGGTGCCGCACCGGCCGAGCGCTTCCTCATCGACGGCGGCCCGGCGACGGTGGGTGTCGTCGCCTCGGTGACGATGCCCTTCTGCGGGTCGTGCGACCGGCTGCGCCTCACGGCCGACGGCCAGCTGCGCAACTGCCTCTTCGCCAACGGCGAGACGGACCTGCGCGGGCCGCTGCGCTCCGGCGCGACGGAGGAGGAGATCCATGCTCTCGTGCACGAGTGCTTGGCCCTCAAGCTGCCCGGCCACGGGATCAACGAGCACGGCTTCCTCCAACCGCCGCGTCCGATGAGCGCGATCGGCGGGTGACTCACCCCCCGGCGAAGGGGGGCAGCACGTCGATCGTCGCTCCGGCGGTGACCGGTGTGGAGTCGTCGTCGACGTAGCGGCCGGCGTGCAGCACGGAGCACCGCTCGAGGACCTCGCTCAGCCGGTCCCCGTGCGCCCGACGGGCAGCCGCGAGCACCTCGCCGACGGTGGCGCCGTCGAGCTGCTCCTCGTCGGTGCCGGCCGCCTCGGCGGCGCCGGCGAAGTACCGGATCGTCGTGCTGCTCATGCCTGCTCCGTCCTCGACGCCGGGGGCAGCGTCGACTCGAGGTGCGATCGTAGGGACTCCAGGTCGACCGGTCGGCCCTGCTCCTGGAGACGGCCCACGGCCAGCCCGAGGATGTAGGCACCGACCGGCGCCATCGGGCGCTCGACGCCGTGGGCGATCGTCCTGGTCGTGTCGAGGATGCTGCGCACGTCGACGGCCTCGGGGTCGAGTCCCAGTGCGGCACAGGCCCGCTCGATCCAGTCGGCCCAGCGCTCCTGCGCCTGCTGGTCGTCGGTCCGGGGGCTCATCGCTCCTCCTCCTGCTGCGCGGACTCCGACGGGGCGTCCTGCGGATGCTCCAGTCGCTCGGCCCACCGGGCCAGCTCGGCCCAGGTGTCGATGTCGGCGACGTCGTCACGGCTCGCCGGCAGGGTGACGAGTGTCGACTCCGCGAAGAGCTCACGCAGCGACCGGTCACGCGGCGACCCGAGCCGCTCGAGAGCCCGGCGCAGCGTGCTCGTGCGGTGGATGCCGAGCAGCCACTGGGGGCGGTCGTCCGCCTCGGCCAGGCACCAGCCGTCGTGCTCGTCGGTCGTGACCTCCTCGCTGCGGACCGCGAAGGACCAGGCCGCCAGCAGCCGCCCGAGTGCCGGGAGAGGGTTGGCGAGGTCGCACGAGGCGAGCAGGGTCCACTCGGCGCTCGAGCCGGCGGCGTCGAGCTCGGACAGCCCGGCGGCGAGCCCGGCCACCGGCCCGCCCCGAGGTGGGTCCTCGAGGGTGCGGTGGACGCCGTCGGGGACCGCGACGTCACCGACGACGGCGATCGCCTCGGCATCGGCCACGGCGACGATCACGCGGTCGAGCAGGCGCTGGCCGTCGAGCTCGAGGTCGGCCTTGCTCGCACCGCCGAGGCGTGAACCCGTGCCACCGGCGAGGATGACGGCGTCGAAGGGGGCGGGGTCGTTCATGAGTCCTCCCGGGTCCAGGCGCCGCTGCGGCCGCCGGTCTTCTCCAGCAGACGGATGTCGGTGATGTGGGCGCTGCGGTCGCGCCCCTTGACCATGTCGACGACGGCGAGGGCTGCGACGCTGACGCTCGTCAGGGCCTCCATCTCGACACCGGTGCGGTCCGCGGTGCGCACCGTCGCGGTGATGTCGACACCCGTGTCGGTGATCGTCAGGTCGACGACGGCACCGTGCACGCCGATGACGTGGGCCAGCGGCAGCAGTTCGGGCGTCTTCTTCGCCGCCTGGATCCCGGCGATGCGTGCGACGGCGAGGACGTCCCCCTTCGGCACGGTACCGTCCCGCAGGAGCGCGACGGTCTCGGCGGAGGTCACCACGAGGCCTGCGGCGGTGGCCGATCGGATCGTCGGCTGCTTGTCGGTGACATCGACCATGCGGGCGTGGCCCGCGGTGTCGAGGTGGGTCAGCGGGTGGTCCATCTACAGGCTCCTGACCCCGACGAGGTCGCCGGGCTCGACGGTGTCGGTCTCCTCGTCGACGACGGCCAGCGCGTGGGCGCCGCCGACCGAGGTGGCCATGTGCGAGGCGGATCCCCGCCGGTGGGCCGGGGTGGCGACGAGGCGTCCCCGGTCATCGCTCGTGAGGCGCACGGGAACGAACTGCCGGCGTCCCTGGGGGGAGCGCCAGCCGGTACCGGCGACCGCGAGCGTCGCACCGCCGGGTGCCTCGCGGCCCAGCAGGCGGTCGACGACGGGCCGGCCGAAGACCTCGAAGGAGATCGCCGTGCTCACCGGGTTGCCGGGGAAGGCCAGCACGGGCACGCCGTGCCACCGGGCCCAGCCCTGCGGCTTGCCGGGTTGCATGCGCACGTGGCGGAAGACCCCGTCGGCGGAGTCCTGCAGGACGATGCGGGAGACGTCGAAGTCGCCCACGCTCACCCCGCCGGTGAGGATGATCAGGTCGCTGCACCGTGCGAGATCGTCGAGGCCCGAGGTGAAGGCCGCGCGCTCGTCCCCGAGGACGACGGGTCCGCGCACCTCGACCCCGAGCTCGGTGAGGGTGGCGGCGAGGTGGGTGCCGTTGGACTCGAAGATCTGGCCCCGCTCCAGGGCCCCACCGGGGGCGACGAGCTCGTCACCGGTGGCCGCGACGGCGACGACCGGGCGGCGTCGCACGGAGACGGTGGCGGTGCCCGCGGCTGCGAGCGTGCCGAGCACGCGTGCGGTGATCGTCACCCCGGCGTCGGTGACGACGTCATTGGCCCGCACGTCCTCACCGGCGCCGCGCAGGTGCTGTCCGGGCTCGACGGTCCCGGTGATGGTCACGATTTCGTGCCCGCCGTCGGTGAGCTCGACCGGGACGATCGTGTCGGCGGCCGTGGGCACCGGCGCGCCGGTCATGATGCGCACGCACTCGCCGGCGGCGAGGGCGGGGTCGAGCGAGGACCCGGCGGCGACCGCTCCGACGACGCGCAGCGTGCCCGGCCCAGCGGTGAGGTCGGCGTGCCGCACGGCGTAGCCGTCCATGCCCGAGTTGGCGAAGGCGGGCACATCACCGCGGGCCCGCACCGGCTCGGCGAGGACCCGGCCCAGGGCTTGTGCCAGTGGGACCTGCTCGGTGTCCGTGAGTGGCCCGCTGCCGGCGAGCAGGTCGGTGAGCAGCTCCTCGCGGTACTCGTCGACGGTCAGCAGGGCGCGGGCGGTGGGGCTGGTCATGCGGGGGACTCCTCAGCGAGCGGGACCGGGTCGGGCCAGGCGAGCATGCCGCCGTCGAGGACGTGCAGCTGCTCGAAGCCGCGGGCACGCAGCGTGGTCGCCGCGAGTCGGGCCCGCGCCCCGGAGTGGCACACGAGGACGATGTCGCGGTCGGTCGGCAGCGCGTCGCTGGAGGCCGGGTCACCCGTGAGGGTCGGCACGGGGATGTGCACGGCGCCCGGGACGCTGCCGGACGCCAGCTCGTAGGCGTCTCGCACGTCGAGGACGAAGGGGGCGTGCGCCCCGGCGAGCTGGTCGGCCAGGTCGGCTGGGGAGACGAGCGTGGCACCGGCGGGGTCGGTGTCCGCGACCGGGGTGGGCAGGACCGCCGGGGGGCGGGTGCGTGGCCCGCGTGCGACGAGGGGCAGCTCGCGCTGGGTGGCGGCGAGCACGTCGATGAAGAGCAACCGGCCGACGAGGGGCGCACCGACACCGGTGATGAGCTTGATCGCCTCGGTCGCCATCATCGAGCCGACCTGGCCGACGAGTGGTCCGACGACGCCGGCGTCACCGCAGGCGGGCACCGATCCGGGGGCCGGCGGCCGTGGGAAGAGGTCGCGCAGCCCCGGGGCGGGGTGGCCCTCCGGCGCCGCGGTCCAGAAGACGGTGAGATGGGCCTCGGTGCGGTAGACGGCTGCCCAGACGAGAGGGACACCGAGCTCGTCGCAGGCGTCGGCCACCGCGTAGCGGGTCTCGAAGTTGTCGCTGCCGTCGAGCACGACGTCGTGGTCGACGAGCAACGCGGCGGCATTGTCGGCAGTGAGGTGGTCGGTGACCCCGACGATCTCGACCTCGGGGTTGAGAGCCCGCAACCGCTCGAGGGCGCTGTCGATCTTGGGCCGACCCACGTCCGCGCTCGAGTGGATGACCTGCCGCTGCAGGTTGGTCTCGTCGACGACGTCGTCGTCGACGACGGTGATCCGACCGACGCCGGCCGCGGCCAGGTAGAGCAGCGAGGGGGAGCCGAGACCACCGGCCCCGATGACCGCCACACGGGCGGCGACGAGGCGACGTTGACCCCCTTCGCCGATGGTCGGCATGAGCAGGTGGCGCGAGTAACGGCTCACCTGCTCCCCGGTCAGCGCCGGTCCGGGGGCAACGAGCGGTGGGAGGCTCATGTCCTGACCGTAGTTCACCACTGCTGCGGGTCGCTGCCCGGTCTCGTCGCGCCGTGCGCCCGTCTGGACGTCGTGGCGGGGTGCTGGCCGTGCGGCGGGGTGCTCGTCATGAGACCCCCGCTCAGGCCACGGGCTTGATCCGCACCATGGCCTCCTGGGCGATGGTCGCGACGAGGACACCCTCCTCGGTGAAGACCTTGCCGACCATCAGCCCGCGACCGGAGCGGGTCGAGGGCGACTCCTGGTCGTAGAGCAGCCAGGCACCCGGGTCGACGGGGCGGTGGAACCAGATGGTGTGGTCGATGGTCGCCGGCGTCAGCCCGGGCTCGGACCAGGTCAGGCCGTGGGCCCGCAGCATGCTGTCGATCGGCGTGTAGTCCGAGGCGAAGGCGAGGACGGCACAGCGGGTCAGCTGGTCGTGGGGGAGCTGGGCGATGGTCCGGAACCACACCCGCTGGTGACCGTCCTGCTCGGGGGCCGGCGCCATCATGATGTCGCCGTCGACGTAACGGTGGTCGACGGGCCGGGTGGCGACGTACTTGGCGCGCGGGTGGTCGATGACGCCGTAGCTGTCGCCGATGGACTCGAGGTCGTCGGGGGAGGGCACATCGGGGGCGGCGACCTGGTGGTCGAGGCCGTCGGAGGGGTCCTGGAAGGACGCGGTCATCGACAGGATCGGGCGTCCGTGCTGCAGCGCGTGGACGCGTCGGGTCGAGAAGGAGCGGCCGTCGCGCATCCGCTCGACGGCGAAGCGGATGGGCAGGTCGGAGTCCCCGGGACGCATGAAGTAGGCGTGCAGGGAGTGCGGCATCCGGTGCGGCATCTCGGGGAGGACGGTGCGCCCGGCCGCCATGAGCGCCTGCGCGAGCACCTGTCCGCCGAAGACCCGCCCGTGCGGCATGGCGATGCTCTCGCCCTCGAAGACGTCGGCGGAGCTCGCGCCGAGCTCGCCCACCCCGTCGGCCCCCTCGACGCGGATGGTCGCGTGACCGACCTCCTGGAGCTCGAGCGTCGCCAGAGCGGTGCTCAGGTTGATGCGCTGTGCTTGCTCAACGGAGTCTGCGGCCATGGTGCTCCTCGGTGTCACGTGGTCAACGGACCGAGCCTAGGCGAGAGGGGTGCCCGGGGTCAGCATCGGTCTGCCGTGCGGACCGCGCGGGCTCACCCGTCGACGGCGAGGGCGAAGGGGAGGACCTCCTGTGCTCCGGCCCGACGCAGGGCCCGAGCCGCCGTGGTCATCGTCCACCGGGAGTGGACGACGTCGTCGACGAGGAGGACCGGTCCGGTGAGGCCCTGAAGCTGGTGGGCGAGCTCGGGGTCGACGGTCAGCCGCTCCCACACCCCGGCGAGGCGGTAGGCGGAGTTGCCGCCCGGCTCGCCCACGGGTCCGCCGTCGACGGGGGTGAGCGCACCCAGCACCGGCAGCCGGCCGATCTGCCCGAGCTGATCGGCGAGCGAGGTGACGAGCGTCGGGCGAGACCGCGAGGGGACGACGACGATGCCGGCGGGGCGGGTCTGCCACCCCCACTCGGCGAGCACCCGGACGACGGCGCGGACCATCTGGTCCGGTACCGGCTGGTCCTCGGAGAGGAGCTCGCGCACCCGTGGGCCCCAGCCGAGGTCGGTGACGCGGGCCAGGGCACGTCCGACCGACATCGCCTCCTCGGCGGGGATGCGGCCCTTGACCGGGACACCGAGCCGGTCCATGCCGCTCGGCCACTGGGCGCGCGGGTCGAGGTCGACACCGGCCCGGTCGAGCGTGGAGCGGGCCGAACCGAGTGCGTCGTCGGCGACCTCGGCGTCGATCCACGGGCCGGCGCAGCGGTCGCAGCGGCCGCAGTCCCGTGCGCTCGCGTCGTCGAGGGTGCGCTGGAGGAAGGCCATCCGGCAGCCGGTGGTGTCGATGTAGTCGAGCATGTGCTGCTGCTCGGCCTCACGGGCGGCGGCGACCCGCTCGTAGCGCTCCGCGTCGTAGACCCACGGCTGGCCGGTGCCGATCCAGCCACCGCTCACCCGCTCGACCGCGCCGTCGACGTCGAGCACCTTGAGCAGCAGCTCCAGCCGCGTGCGCCGGATGTCGACGATCGTTTCGAGGGCGGCCGTCGACAGGGGACGGCCGGCCTCGGCGAGCGCGGTGATGACGGCCGCGGCCTGGTCCTCGCGGGGCATGGAGGAGGAGGCGAAGTAGGTCCAGATGGAGACGTCGTCGTGGCCGGGGAGCAGCACGACGTCGGCGCGCTCGGTGGCACGCCCGGCGCGCCCGACCTGCTGGTAGTAGGCGACGGGCGAGGACGGTGCACCGAGGTGGACGACGAAGCCGAGGTCGGGCTTGTCGAAGCCCATGCCGAGGGCGCTCGTCGCGACGAGTGCCTTGACCTCGTTGTGCCGCAGCGCCTCCTCCATCGACGCCCGCTCCTCCGCGTCGGACCGACCGGTGTAGGCGGCAACGCGGTGGCCAGCCGCCTGCAGCGCGGCGGCGACGTCCTCGGCGGCACTGACGGTGAGCGTGTAGATGATGCCGCTGCCCTCGAGCTCGCCCAGGTGGGTCGTCAGCCAGGCGAGGTGGTGGTCGGTGCCGGCACGCGGGAGGACGGCCAGGCGAAGGCTGTCGCGCGCGAGCGGTCCACGGACGGTGAGGACCTCGTCGTCGGTGCCGGCCGCCAGCTGCTCGGCGACGTCGTGGACGACGCGCTCGTTGGCCGTCGCGGTCGTCGCGAGCACCGGGGTGCCCTGCGGGAGCTCGCCCAGCAGGTCCTTGATCCGGCGGTAGTCGGGGCGGAAGTCATGGCCCCAGTCGCTGACGCAGTGCGCCTCGTCGACGACGAGCAGACCGCACCGCCGGGTGAGGTCGGGCAGCTGCTCGGCGCGGAACCGGGGGTTGTTGAGCCGCTCGGGGCTGACGAGCAGGACGTCGACCTCGTCGCGGGCGAGCCGGCCCCGGACCTCGTCCCACTCCTGGGCGTTGGCCGAGTTCATCGACACGGCGCGCACGCCGGCCCGCTCGGCGGCGGCGATCTGGTCGCGCATGAGCGCGAGCAGCGGCGAGACGATGAGTGCCGGGCCGGCTCCCTTCGCCCGCTGCAGGCGCGAGGCGACGAAGTAGACGGCCGACTTGCCCCACCCGGTGCGCTGGACGACGAGCACCCGCCGCCCACCCCCGACGAGGGCCTCGATCGCCTCGAGCTGTCCGTCGCGGAAGGTGACGTCGTCGCGGCCGACGAGCTGCCGCAGGACAGCGGTCGCGTCGTCGTGGAGGGAGCTGGTCTGTGTGGTCATCGTGGTCAACCGTAGGTCAGCCCACCGACCACGAGCCGGCCGCCGACGGAGGATGGGGATGACCGCGACGGTCGGTGGGAGGATGTGGACATGACGAGCAAGACCACCGAGCCGGCGGCCTTCACGGCCGAGATCGGCCTGCGCTGGGGCGACATGGACGCCTACGGCCACGTCAACAACGTCCAGTACCACCGCCTGCTCGAGGAGGCCCGCATCCGGGCCTTCGCCGAGTGGTTCCACTCCAGCGGGGGAGAGCGCATGCTGCGCTCGGGGGTGCTCCTTGCCCGGCAGGAGATCGAGTACCTCGAGCAGCTCGTCTACCGCCCGGAGCCGATCCTCATCGACATGTGGGTCACCTCGCTCGGTGGCGCCAGCTGGGACATGGGCTACACGATCCGCGACGAGGAGGTGGTCTGCGCGCGTGCCGAGTCCACGCTCGTCGCCTTCGACATCGCCGCGCAGAGCGCCCGCCGGCTCACCGACGAGGAGCGGGCCGCGCTCACCGCCCGGCAGGGCGGTCCGGTTCCGATGCGGCGCCGGCGATGACCCCCCTTCGCCTCGCCGACGCTGAGAGCGCCGCGGACCTCACGACCTATCTCACCCGGGCCAAGCGCCTGGACGAAGGGGGCGACGTGCGCCTGCAGGCAGTCGGCTCCGTGCTGGCCGCCTGGACCTGCGTGCTCCCGGGGCGTGGCCTGGGCAGCACCGGTCTCGTCCTCGGGCTGCGGACCTACGCCCTGGCCGAGGCGAGCTCGATGGACACGACGGTCCCGCTGTCGGCAGTGACCGACCGCCTCGCCCGCGGAGGCACCCAGATCGAGCAGCCGCCGGTGACCTCGCAGCCGACGTGGCGCGCCCTCACCCCGCCGCGATCCGGCTGGGAGCCGGTCGGCGTGGTCGCCGACGCCGAGCTGCTCGCCGCCGCCCGGGCCGGGATTGCCGAGGTCGCGGAGGGTGCCCCCGAGGGGTCCGGTGCTTCGGCCGTCGCCGACCTGCGCTCGCGGGTCTGGGGCCGCCCCACGTCGACCATCCCGCCGGTGCCGGCCGGGACGGCCTTCGGGCTGCACGCCCTGGGCTTCCTGCGACCCGACGCCGACGCCCGGGCCCAGATCCACACGGTGGGCCCGTGGACCCGGGTGGCGACGGACCGAGGCTTCGTCCTCGCTCGCTGATCCGTAGGGTGGGCCGCGTGGACGACCACCTCGCCGACCTCGACGACGCCGCGCTCGCGGCAACGCTGACCCGGGACGCGGCGCGGCTCGCCGCTCGCATGCGCGCCGAGGGGCTGCAGGCACAGCACAAGACGTCGATCTCCGACGTCGTCACGGCGGCCGACCACGCGGCCGAGGAGCTCGTCGCCGGCACGCTCGCCCGGTTGCGTCCCGACGACGGGATTGTCGGCGAGGAGGGTGCCGAGGCCGAGAGCCGCTCCGGTCGCACGTGGGTCATCGACCCCGTCGACGGGACCTACAACTTCCTCTCTGGCCTGGGCACCTGGTGCAGCGCCCTCGCCCTGCGCGACGGCAGCGGCCTCGTGCTCGGTGCCGTGCACCAGCCCGCGGTCGAGGAGGCCTGGATCGGGGGGCATGACCTGCCGACGACGCTCAACGACTCACCCGTCGGTGACCTCGCCGACCTGCCTCTGGCCGAGGTCGCGATGGCGACCTATCTCCACCCCGCGCGCCTGCCCGACGCCACCCTGCGCGAGCCCTGGCTGGCCGCGATCGAGGGTGCGGCCACGGTCCGGATGTTCGGCTCCGGCTCGTGCGACCTGGCCGCGGTCGCCGCGGGGCGCATCGGCGTGTGGGCCCAGCAGTCGGTGCCGGAGTGGGACTGGCTGCCCGGCGCGGCGCTCGTCACCGCGGCCGGCGGGCGGACCGAGCAGGTCGAGGTCCGCGGGCACGTCTGGAGCGTCGCCGGGCGCCCCACCGCCGTCGAGCAGGTCCTCGCCGCGCTTCAGTCCTGACCTACCGCGACGACGGGCGAAGGGGGTGACCCCGGTCCGCGAGCACGTCGCGCAGGGTGTCGATCCGGTCGGTGACGATGCCGTCGACGCCGAGGTCGAGCAGACGGTGCATCTCGTCGGCGTCGTCGATCGTCCACACGTGCACCTGCTTGCCCAGGCGGTGGGCGGTGGCGACGAGCCGGGGCACGACGACGCCGACGGTCGCCGGCCCGAGCCGGTGGGTCACCGGGATCTGCAGCGCCTGGGCAGGGGAGTGGACGAGCCGGGAGAGCGCCCCCGGGAGCAGTCGGAGCGAGGCGACGCCGACCGGGCCCGCAGACGTCGCGAGGTCCGGGCCGAGCGCGCGGCGCACCCGGCGCAGTCGCCCGTCGCTGAAGGACCCGATGCACACCCGGTCGATCGCGGCGTGCTGGCGGATCGCGGCGACGAGGGGCTCGACGGCCGGGTCGGCCTTGACGTCGATGTTGAAGCGGGCCTCGGGGAAGGTCTCGAAGAGTTCGTCCATGAGGGGCACAGCGTCGGTCCCGTGGATGCGTGCGCCCGCGACCGCCTCCCACGGCAGGCTCGCGATCGCTCCCTCGGCGTCGGTCACCCGGTCGAGCACCTCGTCGTGGAAGGCGACGAGCCGCCCGTCGGCGGTCGCGTGCACGTCCGTCTCGAGATAGCGGTAACCCATGTCGACCGCCTGGTGGAAGGCGTGGACGGTGTTCTCACGACCGAGGTTGGGCTCGTAGGTCGAGCCGCCGCGATGGGCGAGCGCCAGGGGAGTGGGGTGGTCGAAGTAGGGGTAGTCGCGCGCCGGCCTCACGCGCTCACCGTACGCGCCCGGCAGTGGCACGCGACGCAGTCCGGCCCGCCGGCTCGCACCGCCCCGAGCGGGAGCCTCCTCAGCGGAGGAAGGCGTCGATCCGCTCGCTGGTCGCGGACGTGATCGCTTCGTCGTAGCCGGGCAGCTCGGGGTCGGTGAAGAGGTGCCCCCGGCCGGGCGTCACGTGGTCCTCGAAGGGAGCACCGCTCGCCTCGACGGCCGCGCCCAGCCGGGGCACGTCGGCAGGCGAGATCCAGTGGTCGTCCTCATGGCGGTGGACCTGGACGGGCACGCCGGACCACTCGTAGCGCGGTGCGGCGACCGAGTGCAGCAGGATCGCGGCCCGGGCGCGCGGCCGGCGCGCCGCGAGGCGCTGGGCGAACCACGCCCCGAGCGAGAAGCCGGCGAGCACCGTCTCGGGTGGCAGCGTCGCCGCGAGCTCACGGACCGCCTCGAAGTACTCGGTGTGAGCGTCACGGTGCGCGATGCCCGGCGCCTCCTCGCCGAAGACGTGACCTTCGTAGTAGTCGGGCACGACGACCTCGTGACCGAGCTCGCGCAACCGGTCGGCGAAGGCGTGCACCCCCGGCCGCAGGCCGAGCGCGGAGTGGAGCAGCAGGACGTGGGCCATCAGCCCAGGTCCGCCCACACCGCGGTGTCCGTCGGCACCCGGCCGTCGGCCAGGTCGCCGGATGCGACGAGCAGCCGGGCACCCTCGGGCAGCGCCACCGGCTCGGTGCCGAGGTTGGCCACGACGAGTGTGCGGGTGCCGTCCGGCGAGGTCGCGACGTAGCCGACGACGTCGTCGGCCAGTCCCTCGACCTCGTCGAGACCGGCGAGCCCGAGCCGCCGCTCGCGGCGCAGCGCGAGCAGTCGTCGGTAGAGCTCGAGGGTCGAGCCCTCGACCCCCGTCTGCGCGTCGACGGCGAGGTCGGAGTAGGAGGGCGGCTGCGGCAGCCACGCGGCACCGGTGGGCGAGAAGCCCAGCGCGGGCGCCCCCTGCTCCCAGGCCATCGGCACCCGGCACCCGTCGCGACCGAGCTCGAGCCCCTCGGTCCGGGCGAAGGTCGGGTCCTGACGCACCTCGTCGGGCAGGGCGGTGTGCTCGGGCAGCCCGAGCTCCTCGCCCTGGTAGACGTAGGCCCCACCGGGCAGCGCGAGCATCAGGGTCGTCGCGGCACGGGCCCGGCGCAGCCCGAGCTCGGCGTCCGGCTGTGGGTCGTCGGCGCCGATGCCGTTGGGTCGCGGACGGTCGTCGGGCAGGCCGAAGCGACTGGCGTGGCGCAGCACGTCGTGGTTGCTCAGCACCCACGTCGACGGGGCGCCGACGGAGTCGTTGGCGGCCAGCGAGCGGCGCACGCCGGCACGCAGCGCCTCGGCGCGCCAGGGCGTCTCGAGGAAGTCGAAGTTGAAGGCTTGGTGGAACTCGTCCTCGCGCACGTAGCGGGCCAGTCGGTCGGCGGGGTTGACCCACGCCTCGGCGCACATGATGCGCACCGGCTCGCCGTAGGAGTCGAGCAGCTCGCGCCATGCGCGGTAGATCTCGTGGACGCCTTCTTGGTCCCAGTAGGGCGCCTCGTGGGTCACCTCCATCAGCCCACCCGGGTGCTTGCCGAAGGGAGGGAAGGTCGGGTCCTTGACCAGGCCGTGGGCGACGTCGACACGGAAGCCGTCGACGCCCCGGTCGAGCCAGAAGCGCAGCGTCGTCTCGAAGTCCTCGCGCACCTGCGGGTTGGTCCAGTTGAGGTCCGGCTGGCTCGGGTCGAAGAGGTGGAGGTACCACTGACCGGGCGTGCCGTCGGGCTCGGTGACGCGGGTCCAGGCGCCACCCCCGAAGTTGGCCAGCCAGTTGGTCGGCGGCTGCGACCCGTCATCGCCGAGACCGTCGCGGAAGACGTAGCGCTCGCGCTCGGGGCTGCCCGGCCCGGCGCCCAGCGCCGCCTGGAACCAGGCGTGGTCGGAGGAGGTGTGGTTGGGCACGAGGTCGACGACGACCCGCAGGCCGAGGTCGTGGGCCCGGGCGATCATCGCGTCGGCGTCGTCGAGGGTCCCGAAGAGCGGGTCGACGTCACGGTGGTCGGCGACGTCGTAGCCGGCGTCGCGCTGCGGCGAGCGGTAGAAGGGGGAGAGCCACACGGCATCGACGCCCAGGTCGCGCAGGTGCTCCAGCCGCGAGGTGATGCCCGGCAGGTCACCGACACCGTCGCCCGAGGCGTCGGCCCACGAGCGTGGGTACACCTGGTAGATGACGGCATCGCGCCACCACGGGGCGTCTGCCGGGTCCGGGTCGTGCAGCCCCACGGAGTGGTCGAAGGGGGTCGGTCCGGTCGTCACAGGCGCTGCCCCTCGTCGTCGGCGTTGATCATCATGTCCGCGGCCCGGGTGAAGTACTGGCGCATCGCGGCGTCGTGCGCCTCGGGCAGGTCGAGCGTGTCCATCGCGGCGAGCATGTGCCGCATCCACCGGTCGCGCATGTCGGGCGTCACGGCGTAGGGCACGTGGCGCATGCGTAGTCGCGGGTGCCCGCGCTGCTCGCTGTAGGTGTGCGGCCCACCGAAGTACTGCTCGAGGAACATCCGCAGCCGCACCTCGGCCGGGCCGAGGTCCTCCTCGGGGTACAGCGCCCGCAGCGGCTCGTCCTGCGCGACGCCCTCGTAGAAGGCACGCACGAGGCGCACGAAGGTCTCGTGCCCCCCGACCTGCTCGTAGAAGCTGTCTCCGGGCTGGGCGAACATGCCCGCCAGTCTGTCAGGCGTCGCCCCCGACCTTGCGGCGGGGACGCTTCCACAGCATCTCGACGAGCGGCCGGGTGTCGGCCTCGTCGCGGGCCGTGCTCTTCCTCGTCCCGGTGCGCCAGGAGTTGAGGATGTGGATCAGGCCGAGGGTCTCGCCCGTCGAGGCGCCGGAGGCGCCACCGACGACGGCACCGACCTGCAGGTTGCTACAGCCTCGGCACGCGGGCTTGCCGATCGTGGACCGGTGGACCTTGCCCTGGATGCGTCGACCGCACGAGTAGCACGTGGTCATGATCTCCCCCTTCGTCGTTGGTGACGACCCTACTCAGATCTGGTGCCCGCCACCGGACATCGGGATCGGGGGGCCTGCGATGCCCTCGCGGTCGAAGGTCTCCTTGACCCGACGCCGGATCTCGCGCTGGATGCCCCAGTTCTCGTCCGGGGCGCAGCGCGCGAGGACCCGCACGGTGACGGTGCCCCCGGTGATCGACTCGACGCCCAGCACCTGCAGGTCCTCGCGCAGCACCTCGTGCCAGTGCGGGTCGTCGTCGATCTGCTCGACGGTGGACCGGATGATCCCCAGGACCCGCTCGATGTCCTCGCGGTAGCTGAAGGGGATGTCGACCATGACCGTCGACCAGCCCTGGCTGCGGTTGCCGATCCGGATGATCTCGCCGTTGCGGACGTACCAGACGACCCCGTCGGGGTCGCGGAGTCGGGTGACCCTCAGGGTGACCTCCTCGACGGTGCCGACGGCCTCGCCGGTGTCGATGAGGTCGCCCACGCCGTACTGGTCCTCGAGGATCATGAAGATCCCGGAGAGGAAGTCCTTGACGAGGGCCTGCGCGCCGAAGCCGAGGGCGACGCCGCCGACACCGGCCGAGGCGAGCAGCGGCGCGAGCGGGATCCCGAGGAGCGACATCACGGTGAGCACGGTGATGACGGCGATGGCGAAGGTGGCGATGCTGCGCAGCAGCGAGCCCATCGTCAGCGTGCGCTGGCGATAGCGCTCCTTGGCCGCCGAGGCCGGGATCCCGCTGTTGCGCTCTCGCTTGGCCCGACTGGCCTCGCTGCGGACGATCGACGCGTCGACCGCCTTGGTGATCGCCCGGTGCGCGAGCCAGCGGGCGACGAAGCCGACGACGACCGCGACGAGGATCTGTAGGGGCGCACCGAGGACCCAGTCGAGGGTGGACTCCCAGGTGAGGTCGATGGCAAGCAGGCGGGGCACGTCGATCATCCGACGGAGTCTGCGTCACGCTCCTGAGCAGCAACTGCACGCGCCACCGTGTCACGGCTCTCCGCGACGGTGCGCCGCAGGCCGGCCGGCGCATCCGGGTGCTCGTCGAGCCAGGTCTGCGTCGTGGCGAGCAGCTCGGGCCCCGCCAGCGCCATCGGGTAGAAGCCGATGACGATGCCCTCGGCGATGGCGTGGGTGCGCTCGGCCCAGACCTGCTCCAGCACCTCGTGGTAGCGCTCGACGAAGGGGGTGAGCAGCGCCGTGTCGCCGGTGCGGCCGAAGCCGAGCGCGTGCGCGTCGACGACGGAGTTGGGCGTGTCGGTGGCGACGACGCCGGCCTGCCACGCGGCCTCCTTGGCCTCGGCCGTGGGGAGGCTCGCCGCGGCCCGGGCCGCGCGCTCGCGACCGGTGGCGGTGTTGTCCCCCTGGGCCTCCGTGGCCACGGCATCTGCGTCGGCGACCCCGGCCGCGGCCAGGCCGGTGAGCAGGGTCCACCGCATGTCGGTGTCGACCGCCAGGCCCTCGAGCGTGGTGCTGCCGTCGAGCAGGCCGGCGACCCACGTGGTGTCGTCGCCGGGGGCCAGGAGGTTGGCGTGGGCGGTGACGAGCTGCAGCTGGGCATCGCTGCCGGGGGTCGCCGCACGGGCCAGGTCGGCCAGGTGCGACACGACCTGCCGGCGCAGCTGCTCACGGTGGGCCGGGGCCGAGTAGGTGAGGATCGCGGTGCTCACCTGGCCCAGCAGGGTGCGCAGCAGGGTCGAGTCGGCCAGCCCGTCGAGGACCGGCAGGACGAGCTCGACGTAGTCGCGCGCCGGCATCTCGGCGTCACGGGTCATGTCCCAGGCGGAGGCCAGCGCCAGCGAGGCCGGCAGCGAGTCCTCGAAGGCGGTGGGGTTGGCCAGCAGGGTGGCGAGGGAGCGCTCGTCGAGCCGCAGCTTGGCGTAGGTCAGGTCGTCGTCGTTGAGCAGCAGCAGGTCGGGCTGGCGCTGACCGACGAGCTGGGGGAGCGGGGTGCGCTCGCCGTCGACGTCGACCTCGAAGCGCTCGCGACGCTGCAGGGTGCCGTCGACGAGGTCGTAGAGCCCCACGGCGAGACGGTGGGGGCGCAGCGTCTCGAAGCCCTCGGCGAAGGTCTGCTCGATGACCGCGTCGACGTAGTGCCCGCGGTCGTCGACCTCGACCAGCGGACGAAGGGTGTTGACGCCGGCCGTCTCGAGCCACAGCTTCGACCAGGACCGCAGATCGCGACCCGAGGTGGCCTCGAGCTCGTCGAGGAGGTCGTCGAGCGTGGTGTTGCCCCACGCGTGCTTGGCGAAGTAGGCGCGCAGCCCGTCGCGGAAGGGCTCACGCCCGACGTAGGCGACGAGCTGCTTGAGCACCGACGCGCCCTTGGCGTAGGTGATGCCGTCGAAGTTGACCTCGACGTCGGCGAGGTCGCGGATCGGGGCGACGATCGGGTGGGTCGAGCTCAGCTGGTCCTGGCGGTAGGCCCAGGCCTTCTCGTGGGTGCAGAAGGTCGTCCACGCGTCGGTCCACTCGGTGGCCTCGGCCTGGCAGGTCGTCGAGGCCCACTCGGCGAAGGACTCGTTGAGCCACAGGTCGTTCCACCAGCGCATCGTCACGAGGTTGCCGAACCACATGTGGGCGAGCTCGTGCAGCACGGTGAGGGCGCGGCGCTCGACGAGCGCGTCGGGCACCTTGGAGCGGAAGACGTACATCTCGTGGAAAGTCACGCAGCCCGCATTTTCCATCGCGCCCATGTTGTACTCCGGCGTGAAGACTTGGTCGTACTTGGTGAAGGGGTAGGCGCGGTCGAACTCCTCCTCGAAGAAGGCGAAGCCCGCCTTGGTGAGGGCGAAGAGGTTGTCGGCGTCGAGGTACTGGGTGAGCGACTTGCGGCAGAAGATGCCCAGAGGCACCTCCTTGTCGCGCGAGGTGAGCGAGTCGCGCACGACGTCGTAGGGGCCGGCGACGAGCGCGGTGATGTAGCTGCTCATCCGCTCGGTCGGGGCGAAGGCCCAGGTCGCCGCGCCCTTCTGACCCTCGACGGGCGTCGGCTCGGGGGTCGGCGAGTTGCCGATGACCTGCCAGTGCGACGGCGCGGTGACGGTCAGGGTGAAGCTCGCCTTGAGGTCCGGCTGCTCGAAGACCGGGTACATGCGGCGGCTGTCGGGCACCTCGAACTGCGTGTAGAGGTAGACCTCGCCGTCGACCGGGTCGACGAAGCGGTGCAGGCCCTCACCGGTGTTCATGTAGCGACCGGTCGCCGCGATCGTCACGACGTTGTCCTCGGCGAGGTCGTCGAGACGGATGCGGTGGTCGGCGTAGACGACGGCGGGGTCGAGCGCGGTGCCGTTGAGCTCCACGGACTCCACGGACTCCCCGATGAAGTCGACGAAGGTGGCGGCGCCCCCCTTCGCCGCGAAGCGGATCGTGCTGGTCGTGGCGAAGGTCGTCTCGGAGGTCGTCAGGTCGAGGGTGATGTCGTGCGTGTCGACGGTGACGACGGCCGCCCGGTCGGCGGCCTCCTCACGGGTGAGGTTCTTCCCGGGCACGTGCTGCTCCTTCGCATCGAGGCTTTTTCCTCATGCTGTCACAGCCGCACCGGCCGGTCTGAGACGATGGCGCCATGACGCAGACCGTGGAGATGTGGTTCGACCCGCTGTGCCCCTGGGCCTGGATGACGAGCCGATGGCTCATGGAGGTCGAGCAGGTGCGTGACCTCGAGGTCACCTGGTCGCAGATGAGCCTGTCGGTCCTCAACGAAGGGCGTGACCTCCCCGACGAGTACCGCGAGATGATGGACCGTGGCTGGGCCCCGGTCCGGGTCATCGCCGCCGCCCGCAAGGCACACGGCGACGAGGTGACCAAGCCGCTCTACGACGCCATCGGCACCCGTCTGCACCTCGGCGGCGAGCGCGACTTCGTCGCCGCCACCGCCGCCGCGCTCGCCGAGGTCGGCCTGCCGGCCGAGCTCATCGAGGCCGCCGACACCGACGAGCACGACGCCTTCCTGCGCGAGAGCCACGAGCGCGCCATCGCCCTCGTCGGCGACGACGTCGGTACCCCGGTGATCTCCGTGGAGGACACCGCCTTCTTCGGCCCGGTCGTCTCCCCGGCACCCAAGGGCGAGGCTGCCGGCCGCCTCTGGGACGGCTGCGTCCTCGTCGCGGGCACCGACGGCTTCTTCGAGCTCAAGCGCTCGCGCACCCGCGACCCGATCTTCGACTGAGAGGCACTTCCTTGCGCGTCCACATCGGCGGCGACCACGCCGCCTTCGAGCTCCACCAGGAGCTGCTGACCTTCCTCGCCGACGAGGGTCACGAGGTCACCGACCACGGCCCCTTCGAGTACGACGCCCTCGACGACTACCCGGTCTTCGTCATCCGTGCCGCGCAGGCCGTGGCCGCCGACCCGGGCAGTCGCGGCATCGTCCTCGGTGGCTCCGGCAACGGCGAGCAGATGGCGGCCAACAAGGTCGCCGGCATCCGAGCAGCCCTGTGCTACGACGCCGAGCTGGCCCGGCTGGCCCGCGAGCACAACGACGCCCAGGTGCTGTCGATGGGTGGGCGCATGCAGTCCGTCGACGAGTCCAAGGAGATGGTCCGGGTCTTCCTCGGCACCGACTTCTCCGGCGAGGAGAGGCACCAGCGCCGCATCGACATGGTGAGCGCCTTCGAGGCCGACGGCACGGTCCCGCCGCTGCCCTGATGTCCTCCTCCCCATAGCACCAGAGACCCGTCGCACGGTGTGTGCGGCGGGTCTCTGATCGGTTACGACCCTTCCCACAGAGGCGAATCCCCGCTTAAGGTGCGGGCAACGGTCCCGGACGGGGCCGTGACGAACGACCGGGGAGAGCACGTTTGTCCGCCATACTGCCCAGCCGGACCCTGTGGTCCGAGCGACGCCAGCCGACCTGGGCCCTGTCGTCACTGCGCGGGACCCCCCTCCTGGTCGCCGTCGTCGCCCTGCTGGCGCTCGTCCTCGCGGCCCACCTGGTCTGGCCGCAGTCGGTTCCCCTCGTCGCGCTCGTCCCCCCGTGCCTCCTCGCGAGCACGCTGTGCCCGATCCGCGAGGTCCGCATCGTCTTCGGCCTCGTCCTCGCCGTCGTCCTGTGGTCGCTCGTCATGTCCGACGAAGGGATGGCCCGTCACCTCCCGCTGCTCGTCTCGCTCGGCCTGATGTACGCCATCGCCGCGTCCCGCTCCAGCCACGGTGCCGCGGCCTTCGCCGGCGACCGGATGCTCGGCGACCTCCGCTCACGGCTGCACGGCATGGGTGCCATTCCCACGCTCCCGCGCGGCTGGCACGCCGAGCGGTCCTTCGCCACCGCCCACGGCAGCGCCTTCGCCGGCGACTTCAACGTCTCGACGACCAGCCGCTGCGGCAACACCCTCGAGATGGTGCTCGTCGACGTCAGCGGCAAGGGACAGGAGGCCGGGACCCGCGCGCTCGTCCTCGCCGGAGCGCTCGGCGGCGTCATCGGCGGCACGGCCCCGCAGGACGTGCTGCCCATGGCCAACGAGTTCGTCGAGCGCGACGGCTGGGACGAGGGCTTCGCGACCGCGGTCCACGTCCACCTCGACCTCGTGACCGGCGAGGCCCTCGTCCACTCCGCGGGTCACCCGCCGGCCATGCACTACGACGCCGGGTGCGGCCGCTGGCGCGCCCTCGACGACCAGCGCGGCCCGGCCCTCGGGCTCCTGCCGGGCGCCAGCTACCCCTCGTCGCGCACGGTCCTCCAGCGGGGCGATGCCCTGCTCGTCTACACCGACGGCATCATCGAGTCCCGGGTGCGCGACCTCGACGACGGCATCGACTGGATGCTCGGCCAGGCCGAGGCCCGTGTCTCGCAGGGTTTCTCGGGCCTGGCCAAGCGGCTCGTCGCCGGTGGTCGGGCCGGGGTCGAGGACGACCGCGCGGCCGTCCTCCTCTGGCGCGACTGACCCCCTTCGTTTGTCGAGCGGTCGGGGCCGGGTGCCATCGCGCCGTATCCTTGCGGCCGTGACCTCCGAGCCCGATCCGCACAAGCTGCCCCTGACGGACACCCCGCGCACCGCGGACGGCCGGTATCGGGCGACGGTGCGCACCTTCACCCCACGCTGGCGGATGTCGCCGCGGGTCGAGGAGCTCATGGAGCGGCTCCTGCCGCGCTACGCGGTCCCGAGCGGGCCCCTGGACCCGTCGGCGGTCTTCGGCCGTGACGTGCCCGTCGTGCTCGAGGTCGGGTCGGGCTACGGCGAGGCGGCGGTGGCCTATGCCCGGGAGCACCCCGAGCACGGGATCATCGCGGCCGAGGTCCACGTGCCCGGCGTGGCGACCCTGATGGAGAAGGCCGAGCGGGAGGGCCTGGACAACCTGCGCACCTTCCGCGGGGACGCCCTCGAGTACCTCGTCGAGTGCGTCGGCCGCGGTCAGCTCGAGGCCGTGCACCTCTTCTTCCCCGACCCGTGGCCCAAGGCCCGCCACGCCAAGCGACGCTTCGTCCAGCAGGACACCCTCGACCTGGTCCTCGAGCGCCTGCGCCCGGGCGGTCACCTGCTCGTGGCGACCGACCACGCGGCCTATGCGGAGCACGTGCGCGAGCAGCTCGCCCAGCACCCCCGGGTGGCCGTCGTCGAGGGGGAGCGCCCCGCGTGGCGCCCGTCCGCGGGCTTCGAGGACAAGGGTCGCGCCGCCGGCCGGGCGATCCACGAGTTCCGGGTCACCGAGCGAGGCTGACCCGACGGTCGGGCCGACGAGGGCCCGACCGCGTCACCAGGTGTGGGCGACGTCGATGACCAGGCGCGACCGGTCTCCGGGCCCGTCGAGCTCGGTGACCTTGAAGGGCAGGCGGGCCCGCGTGCCGATGCCCATCGTGGACTGGCCCTCCCAGCTGCCGCCCCAGGCCACCTGGCGGAGAGTGCGGTAGCCCGTGGTGTCAACCAGCTCCTTGCGGTTGGCCGGCGAGTAGGTCGGGTCGAAGTCGTCGTCGTAGGCCGGCGTGCGGACGACGACCTGCAGCTTGGCGCCTCCGCGCAGCGGGATGACCGTGCCGCTGCCGTCCTCGGAGAAGGTCGGGACGTAGCGGACGTCGTAGGAGAGCGAGTGGCGCGGCCGGTCGACGTCGACGACGAGCCGGTCGAAGCACGCGTGCCGCCCGGAGCGGACGTCGGTGAGCGTGCCGAGGCTGTAGTGCCGGTCGTTGGCCTTGGCCAGCGACCCCCACGGGGTGCTGCAGGCGGTGCTGCCCGAGGTGGCCGGTGCAGCCGCCGGGGCGGTGAGCAGGAGTGCCGCGGCGGCCGCGGTCAGGCCGACCCCGATCCGCACGCTGGTGGTCGTCGTCATGATGGTGTTCCCCCCTTGGGTCCGACGGGGGCGTCGTTGCCCCGCGTCGTGAGCACAGACGTGCGAAGGGGGCGGAAGGTTGCCTCGGAGGGCAATGGAGCGGGCGACGGGAATCGAACCCGCGTAGCCAGTTTGGAAGACTGGGGCTCTACCATTGAGCTACGCCCGCGCGCTCGCCCTCGAGTCGGCCTGCGGCGCAACGCGTGGAAGAGCAGGGTTAGCCTAGTGCCCGCTCGCGCCCCGATCACAATCGGGGCCGCGCGGGGTATGGCGCAGCTTGGTAGCGCGTCCGCTTTGGGAGCGGAAGGCCGTCGGTTCGAATCCGGCTACCCCGACCACCTGTCACGCTCCGACGAGCAGCCGCACGCGGACGAGGTCGAGGACCTCGTCGAGCGCCTCCCTCGTCGGCTCGCCCTCGCGATCGACCAGGTGCGTCGTGAGGACCGAGTGCGGGGCGCCGAAGCCGTCGGGGTTGGCGGCCGCGTCCGGCAGCTCGATCGCGACGAAGGCATCGCCCAGCCGGCGCCGCAGCGTCGCGAAGCGCGTGCCCGGCGAGAGCCGGTCGCCCTCGAAGCGCACTCCGAGCACCTGCAGCCCTGCGGCACAACGCTGCTCGACGACCGCCAGGTCCGCCTCGCTGATGTCCGTGGTCTCCCTTCGCCTGCGGCCGAGGGGGAGCGAGGGCTGGGAGAGCACCGGGGCGAGGACGCTCTCGTCGGTGGCCATGGCCAGGGCGAAGCCGCCGGTCAGGCACATGCCCACGGCACCGACCCCCGGGCCACCGCAGCGGGCGTGCTCCGCCCGGGCGAGGGCGCGCAGCCACGGGATGACCGGTGAGGTGCGCCCGAGCGCGAAGAGAGAGAACTCCCGGCTGATGCACACCTGCGCCGCCGTGCGGAGGGCACCGGCCGCGACGCGCCGGGAGGACCCCGCGAGGGCGTCCCGGCCGGGGACCCCGAAGAGGACGGGCAGCACGACGGTGCAGCCCAGGTCGCGCACCCGTCGGGCGAAGCCCGCGACCTGCGGGGTGATGCCGGGGAACTCGGCGATGACGACGACTGCCGGCCCGGTGCCCGAGCGCAGCACCGGGTGGTCGGTGCCGTCGTGGCGGAAGGACGTGCGCGTGAAGTCCTCGAGCCCGTCGTCGGCCATGGTCAGAACTGCTGGTAGCCGGGGGTGCTGGGGCCGGTCGAGCCGCTGAGGGCCGCGACGAGCCCGGAGCGGCCGCCCTCGCGGTCGAGGCTGCGCTCGAGCCGGGTCGCCACGCGGCGGCTGGGCCACACGTGCCAAGCCATGCAGAGCAAGGACCAGAAGGCGCCGATGAGGTACGGCCACGCCGACCCGGTCGAGAAGGCCCACGCGAGGGCGAGGATCGCCGGGGCCTCGGTGATCGCGAAGCGCAGGATCGTCGTCTGCTGGAGGGCCTCGAGACCGGTCCTGAGGGCCGACTCCGGGTCGGCGTCGGGGCGGACCGCCTCGGTCCGGTAGCCGACGACCTCGGCGACGACGAAGGCGAGGACGTTGATCCCGAAGAGCGCCGCCGCCTCGACGGGCGAGGTGTACTCGCCCGTCCCGAGGGCGACGACGGCCACGACCGCGAAGATCACGAGACCCCCGATGAGCGCGCCCGAGAGGATGCGTACGGCCTGCAGGCGCTGCTGGATGGTCGCCTGATCGTTGGTCATGGGCCCAACGTAGCGGCGCATTCGGCCTGCGGGCGGCCAACGGATAGAGTGGCTGCTTGTGTCCCGGACCTCCGGGACGGTGCGTGCGCGCCCGAGGGCCGTCCAGCGGACCCGACAGCTTGCGCCGCAACCCCCTTCGTCGTCCAGATCGTGTGGAGTGCCCCCAGTGAAGAGTGCCGTCGAGAACCTCAGCCCGACCCGGGTCAAGCTGACCGTCGAGGTCCCGAGCGAGGAGCTCCAGCCGCACGTCGACGCGGCCCTGAAGTCCATCGGGAGCCAGATCCAGGTCCCCGGCTTCCGCGCCGGCAAGGTCCCGGCCCGCATCATCGAGCAGCGCGTCGGCAAGGGCGCGGTCATCCAGGAGGCGGTCAACGAGGCCCTGCCCGAGTTCTTCGGCAAGGCCGTCGACGAGACCGGTGTCGAGCCGATCGGCCAGCCCGAGGTCGACATCACCGAGGTGCCGATGACCGACGGCGAGGAGCTGAAGTTCACCGTCGAGGTCGACGTGCGCCCCGAGGTCACCCTGCCCGACTACGACGGTGTCGAGATCTCCGTCGACAACCTCGAGGTCACCGACGAGGACGTCGAGGCCAAGCTCACCGAGCTGCGCGAGCGCTTCGGCACCCTCGTGGGCGTCGACCGCCCCGCCGCCACCGGCGACTTCGTCTCCATCGACCTCAAGGCCACCATCGACGGCGAGGACGTCGACGCGGTCGAGGGCGTTTCCTACGAGATCGGCTCCGGCAACATGCTCGAGGGCCTCGACGACGCGCTCGTCGGCATGTCCACGGGCGAGACCAAGGACTTCTCCGCTCCCCTCGCCGGTGGCGACAAGGCCGGCCAGTCCGCCGACTGCACCGTGACCGTCCAGTCGGTCAAGGAGCGCGAGCTGCCCGAGGTCGACGACGACTTCGCCCAGATGGCCAGCGAGTTCGACACCGCCGAGGAGCTGCGCGCCGACCTGGCCAAGCAGGCCGAGCAGTCCAAGAAGTTCGAGCAGGGCATCCAGGCCCGCGACAAGGTCCTCGACCACCTGCTGTCCAACACCGAGATCCCGCTGCCCGAGGGCATCATCGAGGCCGAGGTCAACCAGCACCTCGAGCAGGAGGGTCGCCTCGAGGACGACGAGCACCGCGCCGAGGTCGACGAGTCGACCCGCTCGACGCTCAAGACGCAGTTCCTGCTCGACGCCCTGGCCAAGGCCGAGGAGATCGAGGTCGGCCAGCCCGAGCTCGTCGAGTACCTCATCATGCAGTCGCAGCAGTACGGCATGGACCCCAACCAGTTCGCCCAGCTGCTCGACCAGCAGGGTCAGGTCGAGTCCATGGTCTCCGAGGTCGCCCGCCGCAAGGCGCTGGCCGCGGCCCTCGACAAGGCCAAGATCGTCGACGCCGACGGCAATGCCATCAACCTCGACGACATCGTCCCCGAGGGCGAGCGCACCGGTGACGTCGAGGAGCTCGCCGACGACGAGGCCGAGACCGTCGAGGCCGAGGGCACCGACGAGCAGGCCTGAGCCTCCAGCACCCCGACGAAGGGGGGTCCCCGCCACGGCGCGGTGACCCCCCTTCGTCCTGTCCCGAAAGGGGAGACCCGATGACGACCGGCGCCCGCAATGCCGTGCTCGCGACGTTTGCGGTCAACGGGCTCGGCTTCGCCTCGTGGGCCTCGCGGATCCCGGCGATCCGCGCCCAGCTCGACCTGACGCCCGGCGAGCTCGGCCGCACGCTCCTCGTGGGCGCGCTCGGGTCCGTCCTCGCGCTGCCTTTCGCCGGCCGTGTCATCACGGGCGTCGGCGCCGCACGCACCGTGGCCATCGGTGTCATCGTCGTGGCGGCGGGTCTGCTCGGCCTGGGCGCGGCCGTCGACGTCCTCGCCGACGTGTGGGCCACCGCCGCCGCGATCTTCGTCATCGCCGTCGGGATCTCCCTGTGGGACGTCGCGATGAACCACGAGGGCGCCGCGGTCGAGCAGCGACTCGCCCGCACGGTCATGCCGGTCTTCCACGCCTGCTTCTCCGGCGGGACCGTCCTCGGGGCGCTCGCCGCCGCCGGCCTGGTGCGCCTGGGCGTGCCCGTCCTCGGTCACCTCGCCGGCGCGGCGCTCGTCGTGCTGCTCGTCGGGCTGTGGGTGCCCCGACGGTTCCTGCCCCGCGGGCTCGAGGTGGCCGAGGGCGACGGGAGCGTCGCCGACCGGCCCGCCAGCGCCTGGCGCGAGCCGCGCACCCTGGCCATCGGTCTCGTCGTCCTCGTCGCGGCCCTCACCGAGGGCACCGCCAACGACTGGATCGCGCTCGCGGTCACCGAGGGGCACGACCAGCCCGAGGAGATCGGGGTGCTCGCCTTCGCGACCTTCCTCGCCGCGATGACCGCCGGTCGCCTCCTCGGGGCCCGGCTGCTGGACCGCCACGGCCGGGTGCCGGTGCTGCGGGTGCTCTTCGGCCTGGCCGCGGTGGGCTCGCTGCTCGTCGTCCTCGGCGACACCCTGGCGGCCTTCGTCGGCGTCGTGCTGTGGGGCGTGGGAGCCAGCCTGGGCTTCCCGACGGGCATGAGCGCGGCGGCCGACGACCCGCAGCGGGCCGCGGCCCGCCTGTCCGTGGTCTCGACGATCGGCTACCTCGCCTTCATCGTCGGGCCGCCGCTGCTGGGACTCCTCGGCGACCACGTCGGCGTGCTCCGCTCGCTGCTCCTCGTCGGCCTGCTCGCCGTGCCGGCGGTCCTGGCCGTGCCCGCCGTGCGAGAGCGCGGTGCCTCCCGGAGCCGACCGCGGACGGCCCCGCCGACCTGAATCCGCATTACCTTAGGGTGATGCGGACATTGAACGCGTGTTCAACCGCCCGTCACGAGGAGGACGCATGACCGACGGCACCTTCGTCTCGCCGTACCCCGTCGAGGACCCGCAGGCCTTGGCCGAGCTCGAGCGGGCGCAGGGCGATCTCGCCCGCGCGGTGGGCCGGCTCGTCGACGCGACCGTGCGCACCCGCCACGAGGGGCCGGTGCTCGACGAGGTGACCGCCCGGGTCGACACGCTCGTCGACCGGCTGCTCGAGCAGGCGCAGGAGGGTCCTCTCGGCATCGAGACGAGCAGCGACGGCCGCCTGCGCGACCATGCCAACCCGATGCTCGGGATGCGCAACCCCATCGCCCCACCCCTGGTCATGACCGACGACGAAGGGGGAGTGACGTGCACCTTTTCGCTCGGAGCCGCCTACGAGGGGCCGCCCGGGTGCGTCCACGGCGGCCTCGTGGCGGCGGTCCTCGACCAGGTCCTCGGGACGGCGGCGGCCCGGCGCGGGGTCCCGGGCCTCACGGCCTACCTCAACACGACCTACCGGCGCCCCACGCTGCTCGGGACCGACCTCGTCTGCCGCGGCCGCATCGACCGGGTCGACGGGTGGAAGATCTTCGCCAGCGGCGAGATCGTCGACCCGCAGGGCGAGGTGACCGCCGAGGCCGAGGCGCTCTTCATCGTCCCCCGATGGGCCCGGGAGCACCTCGGTACCCCGACCGGTGACGCCGGCGACTTCGCCCCGCCGGCCGGGGAGACGGGGGACTCGCCCACGCCGTAGCGTGGGGCGACATGAGCGAGTTCGACCCGCCCGCCGACCAGCCCGAGGCCCTCGAGGTCGAGGAGGACGGCGCACCCAACTTCGCCCAGGTCTTCTTCCCGGCGCGACCCAAGGCGCTGCGGCCGCGGGCCCGCCTTCGCCCCCAGGGGGCACCCTCGGCCGCGCAGGTGCGCTCGGGCGAGCCGCTCGGGTCCAACCCGGTCTACGTCGACTGGCTGCGCGGGCAGTCGATGCTCCAGGACGCGAAGGAGATCGCCGCGCAGTTCACCGGTCTCGGGTCGATGTGGCAGAACCCCTTCGCCCAGCCGGACCCGCGGGCGGCCGTGCAGACCGCGTCCGTGTGGTTCACCGCCTACCCGATCTCGATGATCACCCGGCCGGGCACCTCCTTCCTCGCCTCCCTCGCCGACCCGCGGCTGTGGCAGACCTTCCAGCAGATCGGCATCCACGCCCTGCACACCGGGCCGGTCAAGCGGGCCGGTGGGCTCTCGGGGTGGAGCCCCACGCCGAGCGTCGACGGGCACTTCGACCGGGTGGCCACGCACATCGACGAGCTCTTCGGCAGCGAGGACGACTACCGCGAAATGTGCCGGGTCGCCGCCGGCCACGAGGGCACCGTCATCGACGACATCGTCCCCGGGCACACGGGCAAGGGCGCCGACTTCCGGCTCGCCGAGCTGGGGGTCGACGACTACCCGGGGATCTACCACATGGTCGCGATCCCGCCGGAGGAGTGGCACCTGCTGCCCGACGTGCCCGAGGGGCGTGACTCGGTCAACCTCGACGAGGCGGCCGAGGCGGCCCTGGCCGACGCGGGACACATCGTCGGCGAGATGCAGCGGGTGATCTTCCACGTGCCGGGCCTCAAGGACACCAACTGGTCGGTCACCGCCCCCGTCACCGGGCCCGACGGAGTGACCCGACGCTGGGTCTACCTGCACTACTTCAAGGAGGGGCAGCCCTCGATCAACTGGCTCGACCCCACCTTCGCCGGCATGCGTCTGGTCATCGGCGACGCGCTGCACAGCCTCGGCGACCTCGGCTCCGGAGGGCTGAGGCTGGACGCCAACGGCTTCCTCGGGGTCGAGAAGACGCTCGACGTCGGGCCGGCGTGGTCCGAGGGGCACCCGCTGTCGCAGGCGGCCAACCAGCTCATCGGGTCGATGGTGCGCAAGGTCGGCGGCTTCACCTTCCAGGAGCTCAACCTGTCGATCGAGGACATCCGCGACACCGCGGCGGGTGGGGCCGACCTGTCCTACGACTTCGTCAACCGGCCCGCCTACCACCACGCCCTGGCCACCGGTGACACCGAGTTCCTGCGGCTGACGCTGCGCGAGGCGCACGATCTCGGGGTCGACGCCGCTGGTCTGGTCCATGCCCTGCAGAACCACGACGAGATGACCTACGAGCTCGTCCACTTCGCCAGCCGGCACCGCGAGGACACCTACGACTTCCGGGGCGAGGAGGTCACCGGCGAGGACCTCGCCGCGACGGTCCGGCAGGAGCTGACCGATGCCCTGACCGGGGAGGCGGCGCCCTACAACCTCGTCTTCACGACCAACGGCATCGCGTCGACGACCGCCTCGGTCATCACCGCAGCGCTGGGTCTGCGCGACCTCGACGCGCTCACCGACGACGACGTCGAGCGAGTGACGCGGGCCCACCTGCTGCTCGCGATGTTCAACGCCCTGCAGCCCGGGGTCTTCGCCCTGTCGGGGTGGGACCTCGTCGGCGCGCTGCCGATCCCGCCCGAGGAGATCGAGCCGCTGCTGCGCGAGGGGGACACCCGCTGGGTCCACCGCCCGGCCTACGACCTGCTCGACGTCGCCCCCGAGGCGAACGGGTCCGCCTCCGGCATGCCGCGGGCACGGGCGCTCTACGGTCCGATCGACGCGCAGCTGGCGGACACGCGCTCCTTCGTCTCCCGGCTCAAGGACCTGCTGCACCTGCGCGGCTACTTCGCCATCGCGACGACCCGCCAGGTCGACGTGCCCGATGTCGCCCACCGCTCGATGCTCGTCATGGTCCACGAGTACGAGCAGGTTCCCGGGCAGCTGCAGGTGACCGTGCTCAACTTCTCCGGTGACCCCATCAGCGGCACCGTCATCAGCGAGCACCTCGAGCCCGGCGCACGGCTGATGGACATGGGCGACGGCTCGGCCGTCGGTGAGGTCGACCAGCTCCACGGCTTCCACGTCGAGCTCGACGGGTTTGCCGGCCTCTCGCTCCTGGTGACGCCGCCGAAGGGGTGAGCACCCCCCTTCGTCATGGTGTTGCGCTCAGGGCGAACACGTGCCGAGGGCGGGAAACATGCGCGGGGAGCGGGCGTTAGGGTCAGTGAAAGTCGTGAACACGAGAGCAACCGCCGACACGGCGGAGAAGCGAGTGAGCGTGAGCAACAGCAGCGAGATCGTCGCAGCCGGCCCGCAGGGCGGGATGGGTCTCGACGACCACATCTACCAGCGCCTCCTCAAGGAGCGCATCATCTTCCTCGGGTCCGATGTGCGTGACGACAACGCCAACGCCATCGCCGCCCAGATGCTGCTCCTCGCGGCCGAGGACCCCGAAAAGGACATCTGGCTCTACATCAACAGCCCCGGTGGCTCGATCTCGGCCGGCATGGCGATCTTCGACACCATGAAGTGGATCCCCAACGACGTGGCGACCGTCGCCATGGGGCTGGCCGCCTCGATGGGCCAGTTCCTGCTCTCGGCGGGGACCAAGGGCAAGCGCTACGCGACCCCCCACGCCCGCGTCATGATGCACCAGCCCTCGGGCGGCATCGGCGGTACCGCCTCGGACATCAAGATCCAGGCCGAGCAGATGCTCTTCGTCAAGACGCAGATGGCCGAGCTCATCGCCGAGCACACCGGCCAGACCGTGGAGCAGATCCACCGGGACTCCGACCGCGACCGCTGGTTCGGCGCCCAGGAGGCCAAGGAGTACGGCTTCGTCGACCACGTCTTCGAGCGCTCCGACCAGGCCGGTCAGGGCAACAACCCCGTCAGCGACTGAGCCCCGACCCGCGAGCCTTCCAGGAGACACCATGAACTTCGACGCACAGCTGCGCACCCACCAGCCGGGCTCGGCCCCCCTTCGCCCCGGGCCGTCCAGCCGCTACATCCTGCCGAACTTCGAGGAGCGAACCTCCTACGGCATGAAGCGGATGGACCCGTACACCAAGCTCTTCGAGGACCGGATCATCTTCCTCGGCGTGCAGGTCGACGACGCCTCCGCGGACGACATCATCGCCCAGCTGCTGGTGCTCGAGTCGATGGAGCCCGAGCGCGACATCCTCATGTACATCAACAGCCCCGGCGGTTCCTTCACCGCCATGACGGCGATCTACGACACGATGCAGTACATCCGCCCCGACATCCAGACCTTCGTCATCGGTCAGGCCGCGTCGGCGGCGGCGGTGCTCCTCGGTGCCGGCGCCCCGGGCAAGCGCTTCGCCCTGCCCAACAGCCGCATCCTCATCCACCAGCCGGCGCTCGCCGGCGGTGAGTACGGTCAGGCCTCCGACATCGAGATCCAGGCCAACGAGGTGCTGCGCATGCGCACCTGGCTCGAGGAGACCTGGGCCAAGCACTCGGGCAAGACCGCCGAGGAGGTCCGCGAGGACATCGAGCGCGACAAGATCCTGTCGGCCCAGGAGGCCAAGGACTACGGCCTCATCGACGAGGTGCTCACCCCGCGCAAGGCCTCGCTCGAGGACTGAGCCACACGCGGCGACCGAGCCACCACGACGCAGGGCCCCGGACCAGTCCGGGGCCCTGCCTCGTACCCGGGGACCCGAACGCATGACGGCGGAACCGGCGGGCCGGCCGTGACGTCCAAGGGTCGTGCGACGCCTGCTCCTGCCGCTCCTGGCGGCCCTGCTGGCCCTGCCGGTCGTGGTCCTCACCGCGCCCGCGGCTCAGGCCTGCTCGTGCGCCGTGAGCAGCCCGTCGCGGCTCGTCGAGCGGGCCGCGCTCGTCGCGCAGGGCGAGGTCGTCGCCCGCGACGACCACACGAGCGCCGACGGGATGGCCGGCTCGCGCTACGACGTCGTCGTGCGCCGTGAGTGGAAGGGCCCCGGGCAGCCGCGGATCGCCGTCGTCAGCCGAGATCACTCCGCCTCGTGCGGCGTGCGGTTGGTGGTGGGTCGGGAGTACCTGCTGCTGGCCACACGCAGCCGTGGAGCCTGGCGGGTCGACCTGTGCGGTGGGACGACGATGCTCTCCGCGGGCGCCCGGCAGGGCACGGTCACGGTCGCCGACGTCGAGGCGCGACTCGGTGCGGGGACGACACCGACGACGAGGCCTGCTGCTGACGAGCCGGGGGAGTCGCGGGCCGCCGACGACCGGGGGTGGTGGACCCTGGCGGGAGGTGTCGCCGGCCTCCTCCTCGGGGTGCTGCTCGTCGCGCTCGTCGTCGCGCTCGTGCGCCGGGGACCCGGGCGCCGCGCCGGCTGACCGGTCGTTCCGCTGTCAGCGGACAAGGGCGACGCGCCGTGGCGAAGGGGTGTCCAATGGGATGGCGGCCGCAGCCCGTTGGGTACGGTCGGTGGCACGCGACCAGATCGGTCGAGGCGAGTGAGAGGACACCCTGACGTGGCACGAGTCGGAGAGAGCGGCGACCTGCTCAAGTGCTCCTTCTGCGGCAAGTCCCAGAAGCAGGTGAAGAAGCTCATCGCCGGCCCGGGCGTCTACATCTGCGACGAGTGCATCGACCTGTGCAACGAGATCATCGAGGAGGAGCTCACCGACTCGGGTGACCTCGGCCTCGACGAGCTGCCCAAGCCGCGCGAGATCTACGACTTCCTTGAGACCTACATCATCGGTCAGGACAAGGCGAAGAAGGCGCTCGCCGTCGCCGTCTACAACCACTACAAGCGGATCCAGGCCGACGAGGGCGCGGTCGTCAAGCGCGACGAGGACCACGTCGACATCGCCAAGTCCAACATCCTGCTCATCGGGCCCACCGGCTGCGGCAAGACCTACCTCGCCCAGACCCTCGCCCGCATGCTCAACGTCCCCTTCGCCATCGCCGACGCCACCGCTCTCACCGAGGCCGGCTACGTCGGTGAAGACGTCGAAAACATCCTCCTCAAGCTCATCCAGGCCGCGGACTACGACACCAAGAAGGCCGAGCAGGGGATCATCTACATCGACGAGATCGACAAGGTCGCCCGCAAGTCCGAAAATCCGTCGATCACGCGCGACGTCTCCGGCGAGGGCGTGCAGCAGGCCCTGCTGAAGATCCTCGAGGGCACGACGGCGTCGGTGCCGCCCCAGGGTGGGCGCAAGCACCCGCACCAGGAGTTCATCCAGATCGACACGACCAATGTGCTCTTCATCGTCGGCGGTGCCTTCGCCGGTCTCGAGAAGATCATCGAGTCGCGCGTCGGCAAGAAGGGCCTGGGCTTCGGCTCCGAGCTGCACAAGGCGACCGACCTCGCCGAGGCGATCACCGACGTCATGCCCGAGGACCTGATGAAGTTCGGCCTCATCCCCGAGTTCATCGGTCGCCTGCCGATCATCACCACGGTCACCCCGCTCGACCGCGAGGCCCTGGTGCAGATCCTCGCCGAGCCCAAAAATGCCCTCGTCAAGCAGTACCGCAAGATGTTCGAGATCGACGGGGTCGAGCTGGAGTTCACCGACGACGCCCTCGAGGCGATCGCCGACTCGGCGATCGCGCGCGGCACGGGTGCCCGTGGTCTGCGCGCGATCATGGAGGAGGTCCTCCTGCCCGTCATGTTCGACACCCCGAGCGATGACGGCATCAAGCAGATCGTCGTCAGCGCAGAGGTTGTGCGCGACAACGTCCTGCCGACGATCGTGCGGCACGAGGAGAGCGGCAAGCGCAAGCACAAGCGCTCCGCCTGACGCGACCGCGCTGGTCGACGAGCCTGACAGGATGTGGGTGTGAACGCGCCCTTCCGTCTCGTGCAGGGGTCTTCCGGTCCGCGCCAGCAGAGCCCGACGACCTGCGGGTCGGCCTGTGCGACGGTCTCGCGGATGCTCGTCGACGCCCCCTTCGCCCGGTGGATCGTCGCGGGTGAGGGCAGCCCGGTGCCCGGCGCCGAGGGCTCGACGACCGCCGAGCGCTTCGCCGCGTGGGAGCGGGTCGTGCACGCCCGGACCAACGGCTGGCGCGGCCCCGGGGGCGGCTTCGTCCTCGCCTGGCCGCAGGCCTTGGGCACGCCACCGTGGGGGCTCAAGCACGAGCTCGAGCACGGGGCCGCCCGCGTCGGCACGCGATACCGGGTGATGTCGGTCCGCGCCCACTCCGAGGAGTCGCTGCGTGCCCGCTACCGTCGTCTGCTCGACCTCGTCGTCGACGGCGAGCCGGCGGTCCTCTACGTCGGTAACCGCCTGCTGCCCCGGCACGTCACGCTCGTGCTCCCGGGGGAGCGGCCGGACGTGCTCGACGTCTACGAGCCGGCAAGCGGCACGGTCCAGGTGCTCGACGAGGAGGCCTTCGCCCACCGGCGGCTGCGCCTCGGTGGCTGGTCGGTGCCGTGGATCCTCGTGCAGCCGACCGGGCACCGTCGGGTGCACGACGCCGCGCCGGCGCCGAGCGCGTGGCGGGTGCCGCGGCTGGCTCCCGAGCCCGACCTGCTGCGCGAGGCCGGACGCTAGTTCTTCGGCGGCTTGACGAAGGGGATGAGCTCGACGTCGCGCAGCTCGACCTCGTCGCCCTCGGCGTAGTCGAAGCCGCCCGTCAGGCGCCCGGCTGCGCGCAGGTCGACCTCACCGGCGCGCACCCGCTCGGCGGTCGCGGCCGGAGCGACGAGAGTCGCCGAGGTGATCTCGCTGCGCATGCCGACCTTGGCGTCGGACTTGGCCTTGCGCACCTGGCTCAGGGCCGTGCCGACGGCCGCGAGGACGTGCGGGTCACCGGCGTCGGCGAGGTCCAGCTCGCTCGCCTCGGGCCAGGTCGCGCGGTGCACCGAGCCCTCCTGCCACCACGACCAGACCTCCTCGGTCGCGTAGGGGAGGAAGGGCGCGAGCAGTCGCAGCAGGACCGACAGGGCCAGCCGCAGCGCGGCGCGCGCCGACGGGTCGCCGCCGTGGGCGCGGTCCTTGACGAGCTCGATGTAGTCGTCGCAGAAGGTCCAGAAGAAGGTCTCGGTGACGTCGAGCGAGCGGGTGTAGTCCCACGCCTCGAAGCCGGTGGTCGCGTCCTTGACCACCTGCCCGAGGGCGGCGAGCATGGCGCGGTCGAGCGGCTCGGTGACGACCGAGGACAGACCCTGGCGGTCGTCGAGCTCGGGCTCGCCGAAGCCGAGCGCGAACTTGCTGGCGTTGAGCAGCTTGATCGCCAGACGGCGGCCGATCTTCATCTGGCCGGTGTCGTAGGCCGCGTCGGTGCCCAGGCGACCGGAGGCCGCCCAGTAGCGCACGGCGTCGGCGCTGTGCTCGACGACGACGTCCTCGGGCGTGACGACATTGCCCTTGGACTTGCTCATCTTCTTGCGGTCGGGGTCGAGGATCCACCCGGAGATCGCGGCGTTCTTCCACGGCGCGCTGCCGTGCTCGAAGTGCGCGCGCACGACGGTCGCGAAGAGCCAAGTGCGGATGATGTCGTGGCCCTGCGGGCGCACGTCCATCGGGAAGACCTTGCCGAAGAGGTCGCTCTCGCCGCGCTCGCCTGCGAGCCAGTCACCGGCGATCTGCGGGGTGAGCGAGCTGGTCGCCCAGGTGTCCATGACGTCGGGGTCGCCGGTGAAGCCGCCGGGCTGGTCGCGCTGGTCCTCGGTGTAGCCCGACGGCACCTGCGTCATCGGGTCGATGGGCAGCTGCTCCTCGGTCGGCACGAGCGGGCTCTCGTACTGCGGCTGGCCGTCACCGTCGAGGGCGTACCAGACGGGGATCGGGATGCCGAAGAAGCGCTGGCGGGAGATCAGCCAGTCGCCGTTGAGCCCGGCCACCCAGTTCTTGTAGCGCGACTTCATGAAGTCGGGATGGAAGTCGATCTCGTCGCCACGGGCCTGCAGCGCCTGGTTGAGATCGGCATCGCGACCGCCGTTGCGGATGTACCACTGGCGCGAGGTGACGATCTCGAGGGGCTTCTCGCCCCGCTCGTAGAAGTTGGCCTTGCGCTGGGTCTTCTGGGGCTCGCCGTCGAGGTCACCCGAGGCGCGCAGCGCCTCGACGACGACCTCGCGGGCGGAGTGCACGGTCTTGCCGGACATCTCCGCGAAGGTGGCGGCGCCCCCTTCGCTCTGGATCCAATCGGGGGTCTCGCCGAGGATCCGGCCGGCCCGGGTGACGACGGAGCGGGTCGGCAGCTGCAGCTCGCGCCACCAGATGACGTCGGTGAGGTCACCGAAGGTGCAGCACATCGCGATGCCGGCACCCTTGTCCATCTCGGCGGAGGGGTGGGCGACGACGGGCACCTCGACCCCGAAGAGCGGGGAGGTCACCGTGGAGCCGAAGAGCCCCTGGTAGCGCTCGTCGTCGGGGTGGGCGATGAGCGCGACGCAGGCCGGCAGCAGCTCCGGTCGGGTCGTCTCGATGTGGACGGGACCGTCGGCGCCGTGGAAGGCGACGCGGTGGTAGGCGCCCGGGTAGTCGCGGGCCTCGAGCTCGGCCTGCGCGACGGCGGTCTGGAAGGTGACGTCCCACAGTCCGGGGGCCTCGGCCGTGTAGGCCTCGCCGCGGGCGAGGTTGCGCAGGAAGGCGGTCTGGGCCGTCGCGCGGGAGCGGTCGTCGATGGTCCGGTACTGGATCGTCCAGTCGAGGCTGAAGCCGAGGCGGCGGAAGAGGGACTCGAAGGCCTCCTCGTCCTTGACCGTCAGCTCGTCGCACAGCTCGATGAAGTTCTGCCGGCTGATCGGTACCTGGTCGGCGGCCTTGATGGTCTTCGTCGTGCCCTCGAAGGGGGGCGTGAAGTCCGGGTCGTAGGGCAGCGAGGAGTCGCCGCGCACGCCGTAGTAGTTCTGCACCCGCTTCTCGGTCGGCAGGCCGTTGTCGTCCCAGCCGATCGGGTAGAAGACGTTGAGCCCGCGCATGCGCTTGTAGCGGGCCATGCAGTCGGTGTGCGTGTAGCTGAAGACGTGCCCCATGTGCAGCGACCCGCTGGCGGTCGGCGGCGGGGTGTCGATGGAGAAGACCTGCTCCCGGGCACCCTCGCGGTCGAAGGCGTAGGTGTCCTGCTCACGCCATACGGCGCCCCACGTGTCCTCGAGGCCGTCCAGCGAGGGACGGTCCGGGATGCGGGCTGCGTCGGGGGCGGGGGAGTGCTCGGTCATGGGGTGGATCTTCCCATCACCGGTGTGGCGCGGACCAATCGGTCCGTGCCTGCTCCGGCGACCTACGAGACCGTAGGCTGCAGTCATGCGCCGACCCGAGCCCCTGTACCGCGCGATCATCATCGTCGCGCGGACCATCTTCCTCATCAACGGCTACCGCTTCACCATCAGGGGCGACCGCAACGTCCCCAAGCGTGGCGGCGCCGTCATGGCGATCAACCACACCGGGTACATCGACTTCGTGCTGGCCGGCCTGGGAGCACGACGCAGCAACCGGTGGGTGCGCTTCATGGCGAAGAAGTCGATCTGGCAGCACAAGGTCGCCGGGTTCTTCATGCGGGGGCTGAAGCACATCCCGGTCGACCGGCACGCCGGTGGGGCGGCCTTCAAGGAGGCCGTGGCCAAGCTCAAGGAGGGCGAGGTCGTCGGTGTCTACCCCGAGGCGACGATGTCGCGCTCCTTCGAGATCAAGGAGCTCAAGAGCGGCACCGCCCGCATGGCGCAGGAGGCGGGCGTGCCGATCCTGCCGACGATCGTGTGGGGAGCGCACCGGATCTGGACCAAGGACGTCCCCAAGCGTCTGGGGCGCACCAACTTCCCGATCCACATCACCATCGGCGACCCGATCCCCGTCGGGCCCGACGACGACGTCAACGAGGTCACCGAGCGGCTGCGCGAGGTCATGAAGCAGCTCCTCGACGAGACCATCGCGGCCTACCCGACCCTCACCGGTGACGAGCTGCGCTTCCACCCGGCCCGTCTCGGCGGCACGGCCCCCACCTACGAGGACGCCTGGGCCAAGGACCACAAGGACATGACCCGCACCAAGGACCAGTTCACCAAGGACTGACGGGCGAAGGGGGAGCCGCGCACCTCACGCGGTGAGGGCCAGATCCTCTCCGGCGAGCCGTGCGTAGGCTCCGCCCCGCCGCAGCAGGGCCAGGTGCTCGCCCCGCTCGACGACCCGCCCGCCCGAGAGGACGAGGATCTCGTCGGCGGCCTCGATGGTGCTCAGCCGGTGGGCGATGGTGATCGTCGTGCGGCCCCGGGCCAGGGCATCGAGGGCCGTCTGCAGCTCGCGCTCGGTGTCGTTGTCCAGGGCGCTCGTCGCCTCGTCGAGGACGAGGACCGCCGGGTCGCGCAGCAGGGTGCGGGCGATGGCGATGCGCTGCTGCTCTCCGCCGGAGAAGCGGTGCCCGCGTGCGCCGACGACCGTGTCGAGCCCCTCGGGCAGCGCCGCGACGAGGTCGGCAGCCTGGGCGGTCGCGAGGGCCTGCCACAGCCGAGCCTCGGTGGCCTCGGGGTCGGCGAGCAGGAGGTTGGCGCGCACCGTGTCGTGCGCGAGGTAGGTCTCCTGGGTGACGATGCCGATGACCTGGGTGAGGGTCTGGGGGTCGATGTCGCGCAGGTCCACCCCGTCGACGGTGATCCGCCCGCTCGTCGGGTCGGCGAGCCGGACGAGCAGCGAGGCGAGGGTCGACTTGCCGCTGCCGGTGGCGCCGACGAGCGCGAGGTGCGAGCCGGCGGGGATGACGGCGTCGATGCCGTCGAGGGCGAGCCGGTCGCCGTCGGGGTAGCCGTAGCCGACGCCCTCGATGCGCACGTCGCCGCGCACCGTCGTCGGGTCGAGGTCGACCGGAGCGGCCGGGGGAGTGACCTCGGGCTCGAGGTCGAGGTAGCCGAAGACCCGGCTGAAGAGCGCCATCGAGGCCACCCACGAGGCGCCGACGTTGAGCAGGCCCATGATCGGCCGGAAGATGCCCGACTGCAGCGTCGTGAAGGCGATGATCGTGCCGATGGTCATGCCGCCGCTCGTCGCGGGGAAGCCGGCAGCGAGGTAGATCAGGGCCGGGATCGCGGCGAAGACGATCGACATCGTCGCCATCCGCCAGCGGCCGGCGAGCTCGCTGCGCACCTCGAGGCCGACGAGGTCGGTCGAGGTCTGGGTGAACTCGCGGGCTCCGCGCCCGGACGTGCCCAGCGTCTTGGACAGCAGCGCACCGCTCACCGACAGCTCCTCGGTGACCTGGGCCTGCAGGTCGGACAGCCGGCGCTGCCGCTGGGAGGTGATCTCGCGCCGGGCCAGCGCCACCTTGCGGGTGGTCCAGATCGCCGGCGGCAGGACGAGGAGCGAGAGGAGCGACAGCCGCCAGCTCAGGGCGGCCATGGCGACGGCGGTGGCGACCGCGGTCGTGAGGTTGGAGGCGATCGAGACGGCCGTGCTCGTCACGATCGACTGCATGCCACCGATGTCCTGGGTGATGCGCGAGGTGATCTCGCCGGAGCGGGTACGGGTGAAGAAGCTCATCGACTGCCGCTGCAGGTGGGTGAAGACGTCGGTGCGCAGCCGGTGCATGACGGCCTGGCCGACGCGCGTGGAGATCCACGTCTGCTGCACGCCGATGAGTGCGGTGGCGATGGTGACGAGCAGCATGCCGCCGACGGTGAGCAGGAGCAGGCGCACGTCCTGGTGGGGGAGCGCATCGTCGATGACGGTGCGCAGGAGGAAGGGGGAGGCCATCGAGATCAGCGAGCTGGCCACGATGAGCGCCACCACCGCGGCGACCTGCCAGCGGTAGGGGCGGAAGTAGGCGATGACCCGCCGCGCGCTCACGGGGCTCTCGGCGAGCTGGGCGCGGTCGCGCGGGTCGATGCGGCGGGGTCCGTGCCCGCCACCGGTCTTGGGGGATGTCGTCGGGGTGTCCATGCGGGCCCCTTTCATTCGTCTCAGTTCGTGATGCTGAGGTTACCTCACTATGAGGGAAGGGAGCAACTCGGCTACCGTGGTCGTCATGACGAAGCGGGTGGCCGGGTCGGCCTCGGAGGACCTCGGCGAGCAGCTGCTGCGGGTGGCCCGTGGCCTGCGCCGGGCGTGGATGGTCGACCTGTCGGAGCACGACCTGTCACCCCACGAGGCCCGCGCCCTGCGCGTGGCGGCGGACCGCGCGGAGGCGCCGCGGCTGCGCGACCTGGCCGACTCCCTTCGCATCGCCCCGCGGTCGGTGACCGACGTCGTCGACGCCCTCGAGGGCAAGGGGTATGTCAGCCGCGAGCCGGACCCGCACGACCGCCGGGCGAGCGTCGTCGTCGTCACCGACGCCGGGCGCGCGGTGCGCGCCGCCGTGCACGAGGCCCGCCGACGCAGCGTCGGTGACCAGATGGGAGCGCTCAGCGCCGAGCAGCGCGCGGCGCTCGCCGACGCGCTGACGACCCTCGAGCAGGGGCTGGACTGAGTCAGACCGAGCTGTGCCCCAGGTGGGCCAGCGCCTGCCGCAGCAGCGCCCCGTGGCCACCCGACATCTCGGCGAGCAGCCCGGTCTCGCCGGCCTCCTCGGGCGTGAGCCAGGCCAGGTCGAGGGCATCGTGCTGGGGCGCGCAGTCGCCGCGCACCGGCACGATGAAGCTCAGGGCCACGGCGTGCTGGCGCGGGTCGTGGAAGGGCGTGACCCCCGGCGTGGGGAAGAACTCGGCGACGGTGAAGGGCGCCGGGGAGGCCGGCACCGACGGGAGCGCCATCGGACCGAGGTCCTTCTCGAGGTGGCGCACGAGGGCGTCGCGCAGCCGCTCGTGGTAGTTGACCCGGCCGGCGATGAGCTCGCGCTCCATCGTGCCGGTATCGGAGGCGCGCAGCAGCAGCCCGACCGACGTGACGTCGCCGTTGTCGGCGACCCGCACGGGCACCGCCGCGACGTAGAGGATCGGCACGCGGCCGCGCACGTTGTCGAGCTCCTCGCGGCTGAGCCACGCTTCCTGACGGTCGAGGTCGGTCGGCATGGCGCCATCCTCGCACGCGGTTTCGAGCCTCCGTCGGTGCGTCCTACACTGGTGCCACAGGCGTCTGAGCCGTCATCAGCGGCGAGCCTCCGGCAGAACGGGAGCGGCAGCTCCTCACTAGACCCGGACGGGTGGTCACGTCACGACCGATGGACCAAGGAGCGGTCCACTCCCTTCGTCGCGAAGGGGGTGGACAAGCGGGGTGGTACCGCGGTGGCCGACCGGCCGCCGTCCTCGTGGCAGTTGACGAGTTGACCCGCCGAGTACCCCGGAGCCGCCGCGATGACCTACCCCAAGGTCTCCACCACCGACGCGACCACCGTCGCCTCCTCCCCGAGCTTCCCCGACATCGAGAAGCACGTGCTGAACTACTGGGAGGCGGACGGGACCTTCCAGGCCTCCGTCGACGCCCGTGACGCCGGCACGGACGGCAGCAACGAGTTCGTCTTCTACGACGGACCCCCCTTCGCCAACGGTCTGCCGCACTACGGCCACCTGCTCACCGGCTACGTCAAGGACGTCGTCCCGCGCTACCAGACGATGCGCGGCAAGCGGGTCGAGCGGCGCTTCGGCTGGGACACCCACGGTCTGCCCGCCGAGCTCGAGGCGATGCGCCAGCTCGGGCTGAAGACGACCGACGAGGTCCGCGAGCTCGGCATCGAGAAGTTCAACGAGGCCTGCCGGGAATCGGTGCTCAAGTACACCGGCGAGTGGCGCGACTACGTCACCCGCCAGGCGCGCTGGGTCGACTTCGACAACGACTACAAGACGCTCAACCCCGGCTTCATGGAGTCGGTCATGTGGGCCTTCAAGTCGATGTACGACCAGGGGCTGGTCTACGAGGGCTTCCGCGTGCTGCCTTACTGCTGGCAGGACGAGACGCCGCTGTCCAACCACGAGCTGCGCATGGACGACGACGTCTACCAGATGCGCCAGGACCCGGCCGTCACCGTCGGCCTGCGGATGGACTCCACCGGTGCGGACCCGGTGCTCGACGGTGCCCACCTGGTCGTGTGGACGACGACCCCGTGGACCCTGCCGAGCCACCTGGCCGTCATGGTCGGCTCCGAGATCGACTACGTCGTCGTCGAGGCGCCCGTGCCCGGTGTCGAGGGTGCCACCGCGAAGTACGTCCTCGCCGAGGCACGACTGGGCCACTACGCCCGCGAGCTCGGCGACGAGCCGACGGTCCTCGGCCGCTACACCGGTGCACAGCTGCTCGGCCGCACCTACACGCCGCCGATGTCCTACTACGCCGGCCACGAGGGTGCCTTCCGCGTCGTCGCCGCCGACGACGCCGTGACGACGACCGACGGCTCGGGTCTCGTCCACACCGCCGGCGCCTTCGGTGAGATCGACAAGGAGGTCACCGACCGCGAGGGCATCGCCGCCGTCATGCCGGTGGCCAAGGATGGTCGCTTCATCGCGCCGGTCACCGACTACGAGGGCATGCTCGTCTTCGACGCCAACGGTCCGATCATCGACGCGCTCAAGGCGACGACCCGGGGCGAGCGGGCCGACTCGATCAGCGAGGGCACGATCCTGCTGCGCCGCGAGTCCTACGAGCACTCCTACCCGCACTGCTGGCGCTGTCGGCAGCCGCTGATCTACAAGGGCGTCGAGTCGTGGTTCGTCGAGGTCACGGCGATCAAGGACAAGATGCTCGCCAACAACGAGCAGATCACCTGGACGCCCGACCACGTCAAGCACGGCCAGTTCGGCAAGTGGCTGGAGAATGCCCGTGACTGGTCGATCACCCGCAACCGCTTCTGGGGCAGCCCGGTGCCGGTGTGGAAGTCCGACGACCCGGCCTACCCGCGCATCGACGTCTACGGTTCCTTCGAGGAGATCGAGCGCGACTTCGGGCGGCTGCCGCTCGGCGCCGACGGCCAGCCGGACCTCCACCGTCCCTTCGTCGACGAGCTGACCCGGCCCAACCCCGACGACCCGACCGGCAAGAGCACGATGCGCCGTGTCGAGGACGTGCTCGACGTGTGGTTCGACTCGGGCTCGATGAGCTACGCGCAGGTGCACTACCCCTTCGACAACGCGGAGTGGTTCGAGCAGCACTTCCCGGCCGACTTCATCGTCGAGTACATCGGGCAGACCCGCGGCTGGTTCTACACGCTGCACATCCTCGCGACCGCGCTCTTCGACAAGCCGGCCTTCTCGTCGGTCATCAGCCACGGCATCGTCCTGGGCAACGACGGGCAGAAGATGTCCAAGTCGCTGCGCAACTACCCCGACGTCTCCGAGGTCTTCGACCGCGACGGCGCCGACGCGATGCGCTGGTTCCTCATGAGCAGCCCGATCCTGCGCGGCGGCAACCTCGTCGTCACCGAGCAGGGCATCCGCGAGGGTGTGCGGCAGGTGCTCATCCCGCTGTGGAACAGCTACTCCTTCTTCGCCCTCTACGCCAACGCCCTCGGCGACGGCTACGAGGCGAAGTGGTCGACGGACTCCACCGACCCGCTCGACCGCTACCTGCTGGCCAAGCTGCGCGAGTTCGTCGAGGACACCACCGCACGCATGGACGCCTACGACATCGCCGGCGCCTGCGACAGCACCCGCTCCTTCACCGACGTGCTGACCAACTGGTACATCCGGCGCAGCCGGGAGCGCTTCTGGGCCACCGGTGACGACCGTGCGGATGCCGAGGTCGCCTGCGACACGCTCTACACGGCACTCGAGGTGCTCTGCCGCATCGCCGCCCCCCTTCTGCCGCTGATGACCGAAGAGGTCTGGCGCGGGCTCACGGGGGAGCGGTCGGTGCACCTGGCCGACTGGCCGAAGGTCGAGGACCTGCCGGCCGACCACGACCTCGTCGTCGCCATGGACACCGCCCGCGCGGTGTGCAGCTCGGCCAGCGCGCTGCGCAAGGCCAACAAGCTGCGCAACCGCCTGCCGCTGCGGGACCTCACGGTCGTCGTGCCCGACGCGGCGAAGCTCGCGGACTTCGGCGCGATCGTCGCCGACGAGGTCAACGTGCGCCAGGTGAGCCTGCTCGACATCACCGACCCGGCGGCGGACTTCGGCGTGAGCCAGAAGCTCACCGTCAACGCCCGCGCGGCCGGCCCGCGCCTGGGCAAGCAGGTGCAGGTCGCGATCAAGGGCTCCAAGACGGGCGACTGGTCCGTCGCCGACGACGGCACGGTCACCTCGGGTGGCATCGAACTGGTCGAGGGCGAGTTCACGCTCGAGACCGTCGCCGCCGATGACGAAGGGAGCCACCGCGCCACCGCGATGCTCCCGGGCTCTGTGGGCGGCTTCATCGTGCTCGACACCGAGGTCACCGACGAGCTGGCGGCCGAGGGTCTGGCGCGCGACGTCATCCGGGCCGTCCAGGAGGCGCGCAAGCAGGCCGGACTCGAGGTCTCCGACCGGATCAGCCTGACGATCACCGGCTCGCAGCAGGTGTGGCAGGCGACCGTCGCCCACCAGGGCCTGATCGTCGACGAGACCCTCGCCGGTCAGTTCGGCTCCGCTCCCAACCTCGAGGCGCTGCCGCTCGGCGACGGCGCCGTCGAGACCGAGCTCTCCGGCAGCGAGAGGGTCCGGGTCAAGGTCACGCGCCTGTGAGCCGCCGATGATCAACGGGATCCTGTGGGTCCTCGGCTGCCAGCTCGTCGGGGAGGTCTTCGTCCGGAGCCTCGGCCTGTCGATCCCCGGGCCGGTCGTGGGGATGGTGCTGCTCTTCGTGGTGCTGTCCGTGCGCCGGCCGGGGGAGGTCTCGGGCACGCTGCGCTTCTCCGACGGCCTGCTGCGCCACCTGCAGCTCTTCTTCGTCCCGGTGACGGTCGGGATCATGGTGCACGCGTCGGAGCTGGGGCGGCAGTGGATGCCGGTGACGGGTGGCCTCGTCCTGTCATGGCTGCTGGGCCTGGTGACCGTGGCCGGTCTGGCCTCGTGGCTGCAGGGGCGCCGGGGAGTGCGGGTGCGCTCGCATGACTGAGGCGATCGACTGGCTGCGCGACTCCCCGCTCACGTGGGTCTTCCTCACCCTGCTCGCGTACCGGGCCGGTGTGTGGGTGCGCGACCGCACCGGCGGTCACCCGCTAGCCCAGCCGGTGCTCGTCGCCGCGGCGCTGCTCATCACGCTGCTCGCCGTCCTCGGCATCGACTACGACACCTACATGACCGGCGGCTCGCTCATCCACCTCGTCCTCGGTCCGGCGACGGTCGCGCTCGCGGTGCCGCTGCACCGGCAGGCGCACCACCTGCGCGAGTTGGCCCTGCCGCTGGCGATCGCCCTGCCCGCCGGCGCACTCGTCTCGATCGGGTCGGCCGCGCTCACGGTGCGTGCCCTCGGTGGCTCCGAGGCGCTCGAGGCCACGATCGCGCCCAAGGCGGCGACGACGCCCGTGGCCATCGCGATCGCCGAACACATCGGGGGAGTGCCGGCGCTCGTCGCCGCCTTCACGATGCTCGCCGGCATGCTCGGCGCGGTCTTCGGGCCGTGGCTGCTGGACTCCCTTCGCGTCCACGACCGGCGGGTGCGGGGGCTGGCCATGGGCGCCGTCTCCCACGGTGTCGGCACCTCGCGCTCGCTGCACGACGACCTGACCGAGGGGGCCTTCGCCGGTCTGGCCATGGGCCTGACCGCGCTCCTGACGAGCGTCCTTGTGCCGCTCGTCATCGCCCTCCTCTGACTCTGCATTGCCCTACGGCAATGCAGAGTCTTGATGTCGAGAGGTTGCATTGCCGTAGGGCAATGCGGAAGAAGGGGGGAGGTCGCCGCCGCGGCGACGCGCCGCTTGCTCCCTCCCCCGCCTGCGCGTTCGGGGTCAGGCGGCGCCGTCGGCGGCCGCCGGCTCCATCGGCGCGCCCGTCTCGAGGACGGTCTTGATGCCGGAGAGCACCCAGGGCCAGCCGCCGCCCCCTTCGTTGCTCGGGTCGGGGCTGCCGGCCACCTGCTCAGCCGTCGTCGGCCGGCCAGTGAGGTCGTGCGTGAGGGTCAGACGGACCGAGCCTGGGCGCTCGGCTCGATCTCCCAGGTGAGCGTGCCGGGCTCCTCGTCCTCGATCCAGACCGGCGCCCAGGTCTGGACGAGGCGACGCGGCGGGTCGGCCTCGAGCACCTCACCGGTGACGACGACGTCGGGCATGCCGACCGCCTTCATGTCCTCGCCGGCCCGGTGCTCGAAGTGCCCTCCGGCGCGCAGGTCGTAGTCGACGTCGCCGGCGTAGCCGTAGAGCCGGCTGAACTCCGCCGAGGTGACGGCCGCCCACACCCGCTCGGGAGTGGCGCTGATGAAGATGCGATGGATCTGGATCTCGCTGTCGCTCATGGCTCGTCGTCCTCCAGGACTCGTTTGAGATCGAGCAGCGCGGAGGTCCGCGCCGCCGTGTACTTGCCGATCCACCGGTCGTGGATCGCGCGGATGGGGACGGGGTTGAGGTGGTGCAGCTTGGTCCGCCCCTCCTTGCGGGTGACGACGAGGTTCGCTTCCTCGAGCAGCCGCAGGTGCTTGGCCACCCCGAACCTCGTCATCTCCGTGTGCTCGCGCACGACCTCCTCGAGGTCGGACTGGCTGCGTCCGTCACGCTCGAAGAGCGCGTCCAGCAGCACCCGGCGGATCGGGTCCGCCAGGGCCTTGAAGACGAGGTCGTCATCGCTCACGTCATCATGATAGGTGACCAAATGGTCACCTATCAAGACCTAAGGTGTGAGACATGGACACGACCCTGCACTCCGCCTCCGGACTCCTCGACCTAGCGCCGACGAGCGAAGGGGGTCGCCCCGGCGTCAAGAAGGCGCTCGTGGGCCACGGCTGCCGGGTCGTGATGTTTCGCTTCGCGGCCGGTCAGGTGCTCGCGGAGCACACGGCGGCCTTCCCGATCCTCGTCCAGTGCCTCTCCGGCACCGTGGAGTTCGCCGCGGGGGAGCAGGTGGTGACCCTCGGTCCCGGAGCCGTCGCCAACCTCGACGCGCGGGTGCCCCACGAGGTGCGGGGGGTCACCGATGCCGTCTTCCAGCTGGTCATGCTCGACCCGGCGGCCGCTCCCGCCTAGCGGGTGACCGGCTGCACGTGCGGCACGACCATCGGCGTGCCCGACTGCGGGTCGTCGACGACCTCGGCGCCCAGCCCGAAGACCTCGCGCACCAGGTCACCCGTCAGCACTCGCTCGGGAGGGCCGTCGCCGGCGACACCCCCTTCGTGCATGACGATCAGACGCGAGGCGAAGCGCGCTGCCTGGTTGAGATCGTGGAGCACCGCGACGATCGTGCGGCCCTCGCGGTTGAGACCGGCGAAGAGCTCGAGCAGCTCGTACTGGTGCGCGATGTCGAGGAAGGTCGTCGGCTCGTCGAGCAGGATCACCTCGGTGTCCTGCGCGAGCACCATCGCGACCCAGGCTCGCTGCCGCTGCCCGCCTGACAGGGTCGCCACCGGCGTGTCGGCGAGGTCGGTCAGGTGGGTGCGTTCCAGCGCCGCCGCGATCGCCCGGTCGTCGTCCGGTGACCACTGCCGCAGCACGCTGTGGTGGGGGTGCCGCCCGCGGGTCACCAGTTCGGCGACGGTGATCCCCTCCGGGGCCGTCGCGCTCTGCGGCAGCAGCGAGATCCGCCGGGCCACGGCGCGGCCGGGCATCCGGTGCAGGTCCTCGCCGTCGAGCTCGACCCGCCCGCCGGAGGGCCGGTTGACCCGGCACAGCGTCCTGAGCAGGGTCGACTTGCCGCAGCCGTTGGGTCCGACGACGACGGCGAACTCACCGTGCTCGATCGTCAGGTCGAGCCCGCGGATGACCGGCTCCCCGCCGTAGCCGACGGTGACCTGGTGGGCGCGGACGAGCGAAGGGGGGGTCATGTCGCCTTCTTCCATTCGGAGACGAGCAGCGCACCGAGGTAGACGCCGCCGATCGCGAGCGTGAGGATGCCGACGGGCAGCCCGTCGAAGACCGGGACCTGCTGGGTGGCCAGGTCCGCGGCCGAGAGCAGGAGGGCGCCGGTCACGGCGGACAGCCCGAGCAGCGGACGTGCGCTGCGGGCCAGGCGCCGGGTGATGTGCGGCGCCGTGAGCGCGACGAAGGCGATCGGCCCGGCGACCGCCACCGCGCCGCCGGCCAGCAGGACGGACAGGAGGACCGCGCGTCGTCGGACGGCACCGGAGTGCACGCCGAGCGAGGCGGCCACCTCGTCGCCCATCTCGGTCAGGCCGAGGGGGATCGAGAGGAGGGCGAGCGGCACGACGGCCAGGGCGAGCACGACCCAGATCGTCGCGACGTGGTCCCAGCCGCGCGCGTTGAGGCTGCCGTTGAGATAGGCCGACAGGACCGTCGCCTTGTCGCGGGCGACGACGTAGACGACGTACTGCGTGAAGGCATAGGCCATCGCCGAGACGCCGATGCCGGCGAGGACCATGCGCATGGGGTTGCTCAGCCCCGTTCCGGTGCTCACCGCGACGAGCCCCACGGCGAGGACCGCGCCGAGGACCGAGCCGAGGACGATCGACGTCGCGCTCGGCATGAGCAACCCGACGAAGGCGGCCCCCGCGCCCGCCCCGGCACTCACACCGATGACGTCGGGGGAGCCGAGTGGGTTGCGCGTCACCGACTGGAAGAGCGCGCCCGACGCCCCGAGGGCGGCCCCGGCCCCGAGGGCGACGAGCAGACGGGGCCCACGCAGGTGGCCGAGGACGAAGTTGGCCTTGCCCGTCGCCTCGCCCCGCGCGACGTCGACCATGCCCGCCGGCAGGTCGGGCAGGGCCACCCCGAGGCCACCCATGGTCAGCGTGGCCAGGGCCGTGGCGACGAGGGCGAGCAGGGTGAGCCCGAGGACGCTCGCGCGTCGACGGGCCGGGGCCAGGGCGCTCATGCCTGGGCCTTCCGCCCGAGGCGACGCACGGCGAGCAGCAGGATCGGCGCACCGACGAAGGCGGTGACGACGCCGACCATGAGCTCCTGCGGCCGCAGCACGACCCGGCCGACGACGTCGGCGCCGAGCAGGACGATCGGGCCGACGAGGAGGCACCCGAGCAGCTGGCGGCGCATGTCGAGCCCGACGAGGGCCCGCACGATGTGCGGCACGGCAAGGCCGACGAAGGCGATCGGCCCGACGGCAGCGGTCGCGGCGGCGCACAGCAGCGTCGCCGCGCCGAGGGCAACGGTGCGCACCAGCGTGGTGTTGACCCCGAGGCCCGCCGCGGCTTCGGTGCCCAGGACCAGCGCGTTGAGGCTGCTCGCGCACAGCAGCGCCAGGACGAGTCCCACGACGACGAAGGGGGCGACCGCCCGCAGTTGGTCGAGCCCGCCGTCGCCGAGCGACCCGACGACCCAGAAGCGGTAGTTGTCGAAGTGCCGGGGCAAGGAGAGCGCGATGGCCTGGACGTAGGCGTTGAGCACCGCCGCGACGACCGCGCCGGCGAGCACGAGCCGGACCACGCTCGCGCCGGTGTCCCCGGCCGTGCCGATCGTGTGGACGACGAGGGCGGCGATGCCGCCGCCGAGCAGGGCCACCCAGGCCGAGGCGACGGTCCCGGTGGAGACGCCGAGCCACACGCTGGCGCTCACCATCGCGGCCGCGGCGCCGGCGTTGATGCCGAGCAGCCCCGGGTCGGCGAGGGGGTTGATCGTCACCCCCTGCATCAGGGCCCCGGAGACGGCCAGCGCCGCGCCGACCCCGACCGCCAGGAGGGTGCGCTCGATGCGGGCGTCGAGCACCGTCGCGAGGTAGGTGTCGGGGCGTCCGGTGAGGGCGTCGACCACCTGGGGCAGCGACGTCGGCTTCGACCCGATGGCCAGCGAGAGCAGGCAGACGAGGGCGAGCACGACGACGCACCCCACGAGGACCAGGACGGTCCGTGGGGTGCGTCGAGAGGTCGAGCCAGCAGTCACCCGGCGGAGGCTACTTCGTGTCGGCCTTGGCGATGGCCGCGTCGATCATCTCCGGGTAGGTCTCCAGGGCGTAGGGGACCGTGAGCGGGTTGATCATCGACGAGGCGGTGACGAAGGAGTTGTCGTCGCTCGAGACGACCGCGCCGGCCTTGATCGCGGGGATCGAGGCGTAGAGCTTGTTGCTCATCGCCTGCTTCTTGGCCTTGGGGTCGCTGTAGAAGGTGAAGATCAGGTCGCTGTCGTTGAGCTTGTCGGCGTTCTCGTACCCGATGACGGCGGAGTCGGTGCCCTCGGTCTCCTTCATCTTGTCGACCGCCGGGTCGCTCTTGAGCCCGAGCTTGCGGACCATGTCGGCGCGCTGCTCGGTGGGCTTGAAGACGCCCAGGGTGTCGGGCGTGGTGTAGACGTAGCTGAAGGTGTAGTTCTTCCAGTCCGGGTGCTTCTTCGCCTCGTCGGCGAGCTGCTTCTCGAGGTCCGTGACGAGCTTCGCCGCGTCGTCCTCCTGGCCGAGCGCCTGGCCGATGATCTCGATCTGCTCGTCCCAGTCGATGCTCCACGCCTGGTCGGGGTAGGCGACGGTCGGTGCGATCTCGCTCAGCGAGTCGTACTGCTCCTGGGTGATGCCCGACCACGGGGCGAGGATGACGTCGGGCTCGAGCTCGACGATCTTCTCCATGTCGAGCTCTTCGCCGGCGCCGACGAACTCGGGCAGCTCGCCCCCTTCGTCCTTGACGGCCTCGTTGACCCACGGGGTGTAGCCGGACTTGTCGGCGGCCCAGGCGTACTCCTCCATGCCGACGGGGATCGTGCCGAGGGCGATGGAGGTCTCGGTGGAGCCCTGGCCGAGGGTGACGACCTTCTCGGGCTTCTCGGTGATCTCGGCGGTGCCGAGCGAGCTCTTGATCGACACGGGGAAGGCGCCGTCCCCGCCGGACGTCGCGTCGGCGTCCGAGCCGGAGTCGGAACCGCAGGCGCTCAGGGCCAGGGCTGCGGTCAGGAGGGTGGCGGCACCGGTGGCGCGCAGGCGGGTCAGGGGCATCGTCGTTCCTTGCGAAGGGGAAGCCGGTCCGGTGACCGGCGTGAACGTTAGGACACCCTAACCTAACCTGACCCAACCTGGAAGGGGTGCGGTGCGGGGCGTCAGTCCGTTGCTCCGTCGCGCCGGTGCACGCGGTGGCCGTCCCGGTCGAAGATCATGATCACCTCGGCCGGGCCGTCGACGGCGACGAAGGCGTGGGGTGTCATCGTCTCGAACTCCGCTGCCTCGCCGGCCTCGACGCGCACGACCCGGTCGCCGAGGGTCAGCTCGACGCTCCCCTCGAGGACGAAGAACCAGTCATGTCCCGGGTGCACCCGCGGCTGCGGCCGCGGCCCGGGCTCGAGACGCACCTTCATCGCCGTCGTGCTGCCCGTGGCCTTGGTGAGCATCCACGTGGTGCGTCCGTGCTCGCGGGTCGGGGTGGGGCGGATGACGACGTCCTCGTCGACGTCCTCGGCGAGCAGCGTCTCGACGTCGGTGCGCAGGGCGCGGGCCAGGGGGAGCAGGACGTCGAGGCTGATCGCCCGCTTGCCGGTCTCGATGCGACTGATCGTCGAGGGGCTGAGGTGGGAGCGCTCGGCGAGGTCGTCGAGGGAGAGGGACTGCGCGCGCCGCAGCCCGCGCAGGCGGGTGCGGACGGTCTGCTCGATCTCGCTCACGGGGCTCCTCGGGTGCTCGTTCGTTCTTGCGTATCCTGCAAGGAAGTATGCACTATGCGCAGGCGCGCCTACCGTGGACGTCATGAGCGCACTGCCCCCGCACCCCGCCGTCCACGACTCCGCCGCCCACGACGACGGCTCCCACCACAGCCACCCCTTCATCGAGCGGCACGTCGACGTCGCCGTCGTCGGCGGGTCCGCCGCCGGCCTCGCGGCGACCCTGCAGCTGTCCCGGCAGCGACGCTCGGTGCTCGTCGTCGACTCCGGCGAGCCGCGCAATGCGCCGGCCGCCCACATGCACAGCTACCTCGGGCACGAGGGGCGGCCGCCGGCGGACTTCCTGCGGATCGCGCGCGAGGAGGTGCGCTCCTACGGGGCCGAGGTCCTCACCGGACGGGTCCTCGACGTCACGCGCGAGGACGACGGCTTCCGCCTCGAGCTCACCGGCGGGCACGTCGTCCACGCCCGACGGGTCGTCGCCGCGACCGGCCTGACCGACGAGCTGCCCGACGTGCCCGGCCTCGCCGAGCACTGGGGCGGCGCGGTCATCCACTGCCCCTTCTGCCACGGCTACGAGGCACGCGACGGACGCATCGTCGCGCTCGTCACCTCGCCGATGGGGCTGCACCCGCTCCCGCTGCTGCGCCAGCTCACCGCCGACCTCACGGTGCTCATCCACGCGGGTGTCGACGCCGACGAGCCGCAGCTGCAGACCCTGCGCGACGCCGGCGTGACCGTCGTCGTCCAGCCGGCTGCGGCCGTCGTCAGCGATGCGGCCGGTGGTCTGCGCGGCATCCGGCTCTCCGACGGGTCCGAGATCGCGGCCGACACGATCCTCGTCGGCACCCGCCTGCACGCCCGGGTCGCCCCCTTCGCCGGGGTCGGGCTGGAGGCGGCCGCGCACCCCAGCGGCGTCGCGACGCACGTCGAGGCGGACCCGATGACCGGGGCCACAGCAGTGCCCGGCCTCTACGCCGCCGGCACCCTCGCCGAGCCGATGCTCCAGGTGCTCCCGACCGCGGCCGCCGGCAGCCGCGTGGGCTCCATGGTCAGCTTCGACCTGGCGCACGAGGACCTCGAGCGGGCCGCCCGGCCGAGTGCGCACGCCGCGGACTGGGACGGCCGCTACAGCGGTGACCTGCAGTGGAGCGGCAACCCCAACGGCTCGCTCGTCGCCCAGGTCGCCGACCTGACCCCCGGCAGCGCACTCGACGTCGGCGCCGGCGAAGGGGGTGACGCCCTCTGGCTCGCGCAGCACGGCTGGCGGGTGACGGCCAACGACATCTCGGCCCTCGCCCTCGAGCGGGTCCGGTCGGCCGCGACCGAGCGCGGCCTCGACGTCACCCTCCTGCAGGCCGACGCCAACGCGGCCGCTCCCTTCGCCGGGACGCGCTACGACCTCGTCACCGCCGCCTATGCCTCGATCCCGCGCACCCCCGATGATCGCGGCGTGGCCCACCTGCTCGACGCGGTCGCCCCGGGCGGCACGCTGCTCGTCATCGCCCACGACCCGCAGGACATGGGAGCCGCCGCGGCCGACCCCGAGCAGACCCGGGGCTTCGACCACGAGGCCTATGTCGACGTCGAGGCCTTCGCCACCGCCCTGGCCGAGGCATCGGGTTGGGTCATCGAGACCCACGAGCGAAGGGAGCGCCCCGCCGGCGCCGTCTCGACGCACCACGTCCACGACGTCGTCCTGCGTGCCCGGAGGGAGGGCTGACGGGTGCGACAATCGGGCGCATGAGTCCCGCCCCCGACGCCGCCCAGCGGCAGGCCGCCGCCTCCCTCGAGCAGCGCAAGCGCATGCGCGAGGTCGAGGACGGCATCCTCGCCCGCGCTCCCGAGCACGACCTCGAGCCGAGCCTCGACCGGATCCGCGCGGTCATGGACCTGCTCGGCGAGCCGCAGCGCACCTTCCCCGTCATCCACGTCACCGGGACCAACGGCAAGACGTCGACGGCGCGGATCATCGAGTCGGTGCTGCGGGAGTCGGGCCTGAAGACGGGGCGTTTCACCTCGCCGCACCTGCAGGACATCCGCGAGCGGATCACCATCGGCGGCGAGCTGATCTCCCGCGAGGCCTTCCTCGACGCGTGGGCCGACATCGCTCCCTTCGTCGACGCGGTCGACACGCGCTCGGTCTCCGACGGTGGGCCGCGGATGACCTACTTCGAGGTGCTCGTCGCGCTCGCCTACACGGCCTTCGCGGACGCGCCGGTCGACGTCGCCATCGTCGAGGTCGGCATGGGCGGCTCCTGGGACGCGACCAATGTCGTCGAGGCCGATGTCGCCGTCATCACGCCCGTCGGCATCGACCACCAGCACTTCCTCGGCGACACCATCGAGGAGATCGCGACCGAAAAGGCGGGGATCATCCACCCGGACGCCATCGTCGTCAGCGCCCCGCAGGAGGAAGAGGTCCTGACGATCCTGCGCGACCGGGCCGACGAGGTCGGCGCCCGGCTGCTCGTCGAGGGCCTGGACTTCGGTGTCCTCACCCGCGAGGTCGCCGTCGGCGGCCAGATGATCTCGCTGCGCGGCATCGCCGGTGACCACCCGGACCTGCTGCTCAACCTCCACGGCGAGCACCAGGCCGGCAATGCCGCCCTCGCGGTCGCCGCCGTCGAGGCCTTCGTCGGCGGGGGAGAGCAGCCCCTGGGCGAAGAGGTCCTCGCGGCGGGCCTGGCCGCGGCCACCTCGCCGGGGCGGATGGAGATCGTCCGGCGCAGCCCGACGGTCCTCGTCGACGCGGCCCACAACCCGCACGGGGCCAGGGTGCTCGCCGCCGCGCTCAAGGACGCCTTCACCTTCACCCACCTCGTGGGTGTCGTCTCGATCTTCAAGGACAAGGACGTCGTCGGGATCCTCGAGGCCCTCGAGCCGGCCCTCGACGAGATCGTCGTCACCCGCTCGACGTCACCCCGGGCGATGCGGCCCGGCCGGCTGGGTGAGATCGCCGCCGAGGTCTTCGGCGACCACCGCGTCACCGTGGTCGAGGAGCTGCCCGATGCGCTCGACCGGGCGGCCCAGCTCGCCGACGACGGGGGAGTGGCCGGGGGTGTCGTGGCCACCGGGTCGATCGTCACCGTCGGCGAAGTGCGCCTCCTGCTCGGGGTCTCCGACGTCGAGCGCCCCGTCGCGCCGCCGGTCGAGGTGCCCGTCGAGGTCGAGGACGAGGACTGACCTACCCTTGTCGACCGTGACTCCCGACCAGCAGCCGCGCCCCGCAGGCAAGTTCACGTGGCGGATGCTCGCCACCGTCGTGGGTGGCCAGGCGCTCGTCATCTTCTTCGGCGCCCTGACCAGCCGCGGCCTCGACCCGGACCAAACAGCGGTGGTGGCGGGGCTGACCCCCTTCGTCCTGCTGTGTGCACTGGCCGTCCTCGCGCTGCTCGCGGCCGGGCTGATGCGACGATCCTTCGGGCCCGCGCTCGGATGGGTCGTGCAGGTGCTGTCCATCCTGTCCGGAGTCTTCGTGCCCATGATGTTCCTCGTCGGCGCGATCTTCGCGGTGCTCTACGGCTACTGCCAGCGCCTGGGCCGACGCATCGAGCGCGAGCAGTCCGCCCGCGCCCTCACCGAGCAGGAGAGCTGACCCCCGTGGACTACCTGACCGCGATCATCCTGGGCCTCGTCCAGGGCCTGACCGAGTTCCTGCCGATCAGCTCCAGTGCCCACGTCTCCATCGTCGGCCAGCTGCTCGGGCAGGAGGACCCCGGCGCGGCCTTCACCGCGATCACCCAGCTGGGTACCGAGCTGGCCGTCGTCATCTACTTCTGGAACGACATCACGACGATCATCCGCAAGTGGTTCCTCGCCCTCGCGGGCAAGGTCGCCCAGGACGACCCCGACGTGCGCATGGGGTGGCTCGTCATCATCGGCACGATCCCCATCGGCCTGCTCGGTCTCCTCTTCCAGGACCAGATCGAGTCGACCCTGCGCAGCCTGTGGATCACCGCGACGATGCTGCTCGTCTTCGCCCTGGTCATCATGGCCGCCGAACGCGTCGGCTCCCAGCGCCGCGAGCTCACCGACCTGACCTGGAAGCACGGCATCTTCTACGGCCTCTGGCAGGCCCTGGCGCTCATCCCCGGCGTCTCCCGCAGCGGCGGCACGATCGCCGGTGGTCTCTTCATGGGCTACACCCGCAAGACGGCGGCCCGCTACAGCTTCCTTCTCGCGATCCCCGCCGTCTTCGCCTCCGGTGGTCTGCAGGTCGTCAAGATCGCCGGCGGCGAGGGCACCGGTGAGACCGGCTGGGGCCCGATCATCGCCGCGACGATCATCGCCTTCATCGTCGGCTACGCCGTCATCGCGTGGTTCATGAAGTTCATCGAGACGCACACCTTCACGCCCTTCATGATCTACCGGATCCTCCTGGCGCTCGGCCTGTTCGCCCTGCTGGGTACGGGCACGATCTCCGCGTGACTACGCTGGGCCCCGTGACCGAGACTGCACAGACCGAACGCTCCCTCATCCTCGTCAAGCCCGACGGTTTCCGCCGTGGCCTCACCGGCGAGGTGATCCGCCGGATCGAGGCGAAGGGGTACACCCTCGCCGCGCTCGCGGTGGTCACCCCGACCCGCGACCAGCTCGCGGCGCACTACGCCGAGCACGAGGGCAAGCCCTTCTACGAGCCCCTGCTCGAGTTCATGTCGTCCGGACCGGTCGCGGCCGTCGTCATCGAGGGCCAGGAGTGCATCAAGGGCTTCCGCTCGCTCGCCGGCGCCACCAAGCCGACGGAGGCCGCCCCCGGCACCATCCGCGGCGACCTCGGTCGCAAGTGGGCGGGCACCGTGGACGAGAACATCGTCCACGGCTCCGACTCCCCGGAGTCGGCCGCCCGCGAGATCGGCATCTGGTTCCCGAGCCTCTGACAGTGGCCGGGCCTGCGCGAGGGGCGCGCCTGCGCTTCTCGCGCGACCTGGCGATCGACCTCGGGACCGCCAACACCCTGATCCACCAGCAGGGGCGCGGCGTCGTGCTCGACGAGCCGAGCGTCGTCGCCGTGAGCGCCGAGACCGGCGGCCTCGTGGCAGCCGGAACCCGGGCCAAGGAGATGCTCGGCCGCACCCCCGGCGCCGTGCGGGCCGTGCGTCCGCTCCGTGCCGGGGTCATCAGCGAGCCCGACGCCGCCGAGCAGATGCTGCGGTGGTTCACCGACCGGGTGGGCATGTCGAGCGTCTTCCGTCCCCGGGTCGTCGTGTGCATCCCGAGCGACATCACCGGCGTCGAGCGCCGTGCGGTCGAGGAGGCCGCCCTGCGGGTCGGGGCCCGGCGGGTCTTCCTCGTCGAGGAGCCGATGGTCGCGGCCATCGGCGCGGGTCTGCCCGTCACCGACACCGAGGCCTCGATGGTCGTCGACATCGGTGGCGGCTCGACCGACGTCGCCGTCATCGCCCTCGGCGGCATCGTCGCCTCGCGCAGCACCCGGACCGCCGGCGGCGCCATCGACGACGCGATCGTCGAGCACGTGCGCCGCAACCTCTCCCTGCTGCTCGGCGAGCGCAGCGCCGAGCACATCAAGATCGAGGTCGGCTCGGCCTTCCCCCTGGCCCGCGAGGTGAGCACCCGGGTGCGCGGGCGCGACCTCGTGACCGGCCTGCCCAAGACCGTCGACGTCGGCTCGGCCGAGGTCCGCCGGGCCATCGCCGGCCCGGTCGGCGAGATCGTCGGCCTCGTGCGCGATGTCCTCGACCGGTGCCCGCCCGAGCTCGCCGGCGACGTCCTCGAGCGCGGCGTGACCCTCACCGGCGGCGGAGCACTGCTGCGCGGTCTCGACGCGCGATTGCGCCACGAGCTCGGGGTCCCGGTCACGGTGGCCGAGGCCCCCCTTCGGGCCGTCGTGCGCGGAGCCGGACGCTGCGTCGACGACTTCGCCGCGCTGCAGCCCGTGCTCGTCGACGGTCACCGCTTCTGATGCGTCGCCGCGTCCTGCCGGCCCTGCTGGCGCTCACCGTCCTGGTCCTCCTGGCCGACCTCGCCGGCGCACCGCTCGGCCCCGTGCGCGGCATCGGCGACGCGGTGCTCGGGCCCGTCGAGCGGCTCGTGGCCCCGCGGGCCGACGAGACCGACCGGGTCCGGGCCGACAACGTCCGGCTGGCCGAGGAGGTGCGCCGCCTGCGCGACCGCGAGCGCACGAGCGACCAGGTGGCCGAGCTCGACACCGGCGAGCTGCCCTCTGTCACCGCCCGCGTCGTCGCGCTGGACCGCGCCGGCACCTCCGGGCCGGAGCGGATCACCCTCGACGTGGGCCGTCGCGACGGAGTGCGGACCGACTCCGCCGTCGTGGCACCCGACGGGCTCGTGGGCCGGGTCGTCTCGGTCGGGGAGTGGAGCGCCGACGTGAGCGTCATCGGGTCCCCCGGGTCCGGCGTGGGCGTGCGCACCGGCGCGAAGGGGGTCATCGGCACCCTGTCGGGGTCGGACCCGACGACCGCGCACCGCGCGGACGAGCTCGTCATCAGCCAGCTGACCCGTGACCGGGTGCGTGCCGGCGACGCGGTGACCACGCTCGGCAGCCCGGGCTCGCGCCCCTACCCTCCGGGCATCGCGGTCGGCGAGGTCACCCGCGTCGAGCGGGCTCCCGGCCGGCTCACCGACACCGCGGTGGTGCGCCCCGCCGTCGACCTGGCGACCATCGACGTCGTCGCCGTCGTCACCGGTCCCGGCCGCACGAGCGGACGAACCCCGTGACGGGTCTGCGCTGGCCCGTGCGCCTCGTCCTCCTCGGGCTGGCGCTCGTCCTCGTGCTGGCGCTCGGCGCGCGCGGCGTCCTCGCGCCACCGGACCTCGTCGTCATCGTCGTCGTCGGGGTGGCGCTGTCGGCGGGGTCGAGCTCCGGGGCCCTCGTCGGGCTGCTCGGCGGCTGGCTGCTCGACCTCGCGCCCCCGGTCGCCGCGCCGCTCGGGCTCACCGCCCTCGGCTACGCCGCGGCCGGCTGGGTGGCCGGACTCGCGCGGCGCCGCTCCGGGCACCCGTGGTGGTGGCCGGTGCCCGTGGTCGCCCTCGCACTCGTCGTCACCCGCATCGCCCCCGTGCTCGTCGACCTCGGCAGCGCGCGGCCGGTCGCGTGGGCAGCGCTGGCCTGGCAGGTCCTCGCGACCGCCACCCTCGGGCTCGTCCTCGTCGGCCTCGTCGAGCGGCTCGAAGCCGCCCTCGTCACCCGGCGGTGGGCGTGAGGCGCGGGGGCCGGTCGGTCAGCCGCGTCCGGACGCCCCGTCGCGGCCCTCGCCTCCAGCTGCGGATGCTCGCCTCGCTGGCCGTCCTCACCCTGCTGGCCGGGGTCCTGCTGGGGCGCCTCGGGCAGCTCCAGCTGACCGACCACCCGGCCGGGGACGCCACCCTGGCCGGGCCGGGCACGGCGACGGTGCACCTGCCCGCCCTGCGCGGGCGCATCCTCGACCGCGACGGTCGCCCGCTCGTCGACAACGCGGCGCGCACCGACATCACCATCGACCGCCGGACCCTGGCCGACGCCGAGGACGGCGGGCGGGCCACGGTGCGACGTCTCGCCGAGGCGCTGGACCTCCCCTTCGACCGGCTGTGGGGCCGCACGACCCTCTGCGGGGCGCCGGGGGCCGCCGACCCGCCGTCGTGCTGGTCCGGCTCGGCCCTCGTGCCGGTGCCGATTGCCGAGGACGTCAGCGCGCGAGATGCCGCGGCGGTCACCGAGCGACCCGAGCTCTACCCGGGGGTGGCCGTGACGAGCCAACCCGTGCGGGCCTACCCGAGGGCCGCGGGGGGCGGCGCGCCGCAGACCACCGGGTACCTCGCCAGGCCCGACGCCGAGACGGTCGAGGCATCCGATGGGGCGATCACCGCGGACGACCTCGTGGGGGCCACCGGCCTGGAGCGGCAGTACGACGCGCAGCTGCGTGGCACGCCGGGCGAGCGGGTCGTGCGCGTCGATGCCCGAGGCGTCGCCGTCGAGGAGCTCTCCCGCACCGACCCCGTCCCCGGGGCGGACCTGGTGACCACCCTCGATCTGCCCGTCCAGAAGTCCACCGAGAGGGCTCTCGCCGACGGCGTACGGCAGGCGCGGGACCGAGGCCACCGGGCGGACACAGCGGCCGCGGTCGTCCTCGACCTGCGCGACGGCGGGGTCGTCGCCTCCGCGAGCGTGCCGACCTACGACCCCTCCGTGTGGTCCGAGGGCGTCTCGCAGGGGGAGTACGAGCGGCTGACGACGGGCGACCGCAGCCCGCTCATCGACCGGGTCACCGGCGTGGCGCAGCCTCCGGCATCCACCTTCAAGGCGGTGACGCTCCCGGGAGCGGTCGCGGCCGGGGCCGACCTCGACGACGAGGTCAACTGCACCGCCTCGCACCGCATCGGGGACCGGACCTTCAACAACTTCGAGTCGCGCGCCTACGGCTGGATCACCTGGCGCGAGGCGATCAAGGTCTCGTGCGACACGGTGTTCTACCGGGTCGCCGAGGACGTCTGGCGTGACCAGGGCGGTCTCTCGGCGCGGGACGACGACGGCGATGCCCTCATCGACACCGCCCGCGACCTCGGGCTGGGGGAGACGACCCGCATCGACCTGCCGGCCGAGTCGGCCGGCCGCATCCCCGGTCGGGCGTGGAAGCGTGAGTGGTGGGAGAGCACCAAGGACGCCTCCTGCGCCGAGGCCCGGCGGGGCCACCCCGAGATCTCCGATCGCTCTCGTCGCGACTACCTGACCGCCCTCGCGCAGGAGAACTGCGACAGCGGCTACCAGTTCCGTCCCGGCGACGAGGCCAACCTGTCGATCGGTCAGGGCGACGTCACCGCCACCCTGCTGCAGATGGCGCAGGTCTACGGCACGATCGCGACCGACGGCACCGAGCCCAGCCCCCACCTGGTGCGGGCGACGATCGCGTCGGACGGCACGCGCACCGGCGTCGACGCCCCGGCCACCCGTGAGGTCGATCTCCCGGGGGAGTCCGGTGAGCTGTTGCGCACCGCGCTGGCCGATGTCGTGAGCCGCCCCGGCGGCACCGCCCGGTCGGCCTTCTCCGGGTTCCCCCTGCGGCAGTGGCCCGTCGCGGGCAAGACCGGGACGGCCGAGGTCTATGGCAAGGAGGACACGGCGTGGTTCGTCTCGTACGCCCCGACCACCAGACCGCGTTATGTCGTCGCGGTCGTCGTCTCGCAGGGCGGCACCGGTGGTGCGACCGCCGCGCCGATCGCCCGCGAGATCCACGAGGAGCTCGCGGGCGTCGAGGAGTGACTCAGCAGCAACGCGTGCCGGGGTTGCGCTCCTGCTCCGCCTAGTGGGCCCGCCAGAAGTCGGCCCGTGCCGGCACCGGCCGCTCCGGGTGCACCCGGCGCAGGTGCTCGACGTAGCGCTCGTAGCGGTCGGCCCCGGTCACCCCCGACACGAAGCGGCCGATCCGCCGCACCACGTCGAAGGTGGTGGCCGTCCCCGCGCTCATCAGTGGCCGCCCTTGGCGGCGGGCGAGGGCTCCAGGCCCGCCTCCCGCCACTCGGCGAGGACCTGCTTCTCCTCGGGGGTGGCCATCGGGCCCGAGGGCGCGAAGATCCGCGACGGGACGCCCTCGGTCTCGCTCGTCGGTAGCCCGCCGTGGCGCACGGCGCGCACCATGACGACGACGGCCGCGGCGACGACGATGATGACGAGCACGGCGAAGACGATCGACAGGGTGCCCTGGACGAGCGAGTTGAAGATGATCTTGTCCATGTCGGCCGGGGACGCGGCGCCGGTGAGCAGCTCGCCCTTGTCGCGCGCCTCCACGAAGGCGTCACGCTGCGCGAAGTAGCCGATCTTGGGGTTGCTGCTGAAGATCTTCAGAGCGGATGCCCACAGGGTGATGAGCAGGTCCCACACGAGCGCGATGCCCGGGATCCACGCCCAGCGCAGGTTGCCCTGCTTGACGATGATCGTCGTGACGACCGCCAGCGCGATCGCCGCCAGGAGCTGGTTGGCGATGCCGAAGAGCGGGAAGAGGGTGTAGATACCGCCGAGCGGGTCGAGGATGCCCATGACGAGGATCGACCCCCACCCGGCGACGACGATGAGGCTGCACAGCCAGGCGCCCGGGCGCCACGACGGGTCCTTGAAGCGGGCCATGCCGGGGACATTGCCCAGGGCGTCGGAGAACATGAAGCGCGCGACGCGAGTGCCGGCGTCGACCGTGGTGAGGATGAAGAGCGCCTCGAACATCACCGCGAAGTGGTACCAGAAGGACTTCAGCGACTCGCCACCGAAGACGCTCATGACCTCGCTCATGCCGAAGGCGAGCGTCGGGGCGCCGCCGGTGCGGGAGATGATCGTCTCCTCGCCGACGCTGTCCGCGGCCTGCTGGAGGGTGGCCGCGTCGACCGGTGGCACGGGCCCACCCGACGGGGTGCTGAGCGGCAGGCCGTTGACGTAGTCGGCGGCGCTGCCCGGCTCGCCACCGGTGAGCGCGACCGGGGCGTTCATCGCGAAGTAGATGTGCTGGTCGATGCTCACGGCCGCGACCATCGCCATCACGGCGACGAAGGACTCGGTGAGCATGGAGCCGTAACCGATTGAAGCGGGCCTGGCTCTCCTTCTCGATGAGCTTGGGGGTGGTGCCCGAGGAGATCAGCGCGTGGAAGCCGGAGAGGGCGCCGCAGGCGATGGTGATGAAGAGGAAGGGGAAGAGCGACCCGGCGAAGGCGGGACCGGTGCCCGTCGACGCGAACTCGGTGACCGCCGGCATCTTCACCTCGGGGCGCGCGACGAGGATGCCGATCGCGAGCAGCGTGATCGTGCCGACCTTCATGTAGGTCGACAGGTAGTCGCGGGGGGCGAGGAGCAGCCAGACCGGGAGCACCGACGCGGCCAAGCCGTAGCCGATGAGCAGCCAGGCCAGCGTGATCGGCTCGAGGGTGAAGGTCTGCGACAGCGTCGGGTGCTCGGCGACCCAGCCGCCACCGATGATGGCCGCGACGAGCAGGGCCACGCCGATGAGCGAGACCTCGCCGACCGCGCCGGGCCGCAGGTAGCGCAGGTACAGGCCCATGAAGAGCGCGATGGGGATCGTCATCGCGATGGAGAAGACACCCCAGGGGGAGTGGGCCAGGGCGCCGATGACGACGATGCCCAGGACGGCGATGAGGATGAGCATGATGGCGAGCACGCCGACGATCGCGGCGGTGCCCCCGACCCGTCCGAGCTCGTCGCGGGCCATCTGCCCGAGGCTGCGTCCGCCGCGTCGGATCGACAGGTGCAGGACCATGTAGTCCTGCACCGCTCCGGCGAAGACCACCCCGACGACGATCCACAGGGTGCCCGGCAGGTAGCCCATCTGGGCGGCGAGCACGGGGCCGACGAGCGGCCCGGCACCGGCGATCGCGGCGAAGTGGTGCCCGAAGAGCACCCGCCGGTCCGTCGGCATGAAGTCCTTGCCGTTTTCGAACTCCTCTGCGGGAGTGGCGCGCTCGTCGCGCGGCTTGAGCACCTTGTACTCGACGAGCCGGGCGTAGAAGCGGAAGCCGATGATGTAGGTGCACACTGCGGCGAAGACGAACCAGACGGCGTTGACGTGCTCGCCCCGGACCACGGCGATCATCGTCCAGCCGACCGCCCCGAGCAGGGCGATGAGCGCGAAGACGAGCTTCTCCCTTCCGCTCACCGTGTGTGGCGTGCGGACGGCGACGGGGGGACGACCGGGGTCGGTGCGGACCGTCGTGACGCCGTCCCGTTCGTCCATGACGGTGCTCGATGCGCTGCGCTCGCTCATCCTTTCCTTCGTCCACGTCGTCGTGATCAGGGCTGTGTGCCGAAGGTAACGCAGTCATGGCTAGGCTGTCGGACATGGCTGATTTCGACGTCGTTGTGCTCGGTGCTGGACCCGGTGGCTATGTGGCGGCGATCCGCGCCGCGCAGCTCGGCAACAAGGTCGCGGTGATCGAGAAGAAGTACTGGGGCGGTGTCTGCCTCAACGTGGGCTGCATCCCGAGCAAGGCGCTCATCAAGAACGCCGAGCTCGCGCACACCCTGACCCATGACAAGAAGAAGTTCGGCATCGAGGGCGACGCCACGATGTCCTTCGGCCCGACGCACGCGCGCTCCCGCCAGGTGAGCGCCGGCATCGTCAAGGGCGTCCACTTCCTCATGAAGAAGAACAAGATCACCGAGATCGACGGCTGGGGCACGATCACCTCCGGCAACACCGTCGACGTCGCCCTCAACGACGGCGAGACCAAGACCGTCTCCTTCGACAAGCTGATCATCGCCGCCGGCGCCACCACCCGCATGCTCCCCGGCGTCGAGGTGAGCAAGAACGTCGTCACCTACGAGGAGCAGATCCTCGACGAAGACCTGCCGGGCTCGATCATCATCGCCGGCTCCGGCGCCATCGGCGTCGAGTTCGCCTACGTGCTCAAGAACTTCGGCGTCGACGTCACGATCGTCGAGTTCCTCGACCGGATGGTCCCCACCGAGGACGCCGACGTGTCCAAGGAGCTGGCCAAGCACTACAAGAAGCTCGGCGTCAAGGTCATGACGAGCACCAAGGTCGAGTCCGTCGAGGACACCGGCTCCGGCGTCAAGGTCACCGTCACCCCGGCGAAGGGCGGCGACGCGCAGGTCCTCGAGGCCGACCGCCTCCTGTCGGCGATCGGCTTCGCCCCGCGCACGCAGGGCTACGGCCTGGAGTCGATCGGTGTCCAGCTCACCGAGCGCGGCGCCATCGAGATCGACGAGTACTGCCGCACCAACGTCGACAACGTCTACGCCATCGGTGACTGCACGGCCAAGCTCATGCTCGCCCACGTCGCCGAGGCCCAGGGCGTCGTCGCCGCCGAGCACATGAACGGCGCCGAGACGATGCCGGTCGACTACGACTTCATCCCGCGCGCGACTTACTGCCACCCGCAGATCGGGTCCTTCGGCTACAGCGAGGAGCAGGCCAAGGAGAAGGGCTTCGACGTCAAGACGGCGACCTTCCCCTTCACCGCCAACGGCAAGGCCATGGGCCTGGGCGACGCGGTCGGCTTCGTCAAGGTCGTCGCCGACGCCGAGCACAACGAGATCATCGGCGCCCACATGATCGGCCCCGACGTCACCGAGCTGCTGCCGGTCCTCACGCTCGCGCAGAAGTGGGACCTCACCGCCGACGAGGTCGCGCGCAACGTCTTCGCCCACCCGACCCTGTCCGAGGCGGTCAAGGAGGCCGTCGAGGGCATCGCGGGGCACATGATCAACCTCTGACCCACGCGACGAGGGGCCCCGGGACGGATCCCGGGGCCCCTCGTCGTGCCCGGGGAGGCGGTGCCCGGGGAGGCGGCTCAGGCCATGTCCTCCAGCTCGACCCCCTTCGTCTCCGGCACGAAGCGCAGGACGAAGAGGAGGGAGAGCAGCGCGAAGACGGTGTAGAAGCCGTAGGCGAACCACAACCCCACGTCGGCCATCGAGGGGAAGGTCGTCGAGATGACGAAGTTGGCCAGCCACTGGGCGGCCGCGGCGATCCCGAGCGCGAGGCCACGGATGGTGTTGTTGAACATCTCGCCGAGCAGCACCCAGACGACCGGCCCCCACGAGACCCCGAAGAAGACGACGAACGCGTTGGCGGCGACGAGCGCGATGAGCGCGGCGTCGTCGGTCAGGTTGGGCTGCCCGTCCACGAGCCGGGCCTGGCTGAAGATCCACGCCATGACCCCCAGGCTGGCCGTCATCCCGGTCGAGCCGATGAGCAGCAGCAGGCGGCGGCCGATCTTGTCGATGAGCGCGATGGCGACGAGGGTGACGACGATGTTGGTGACCGACGTGATGACGGTCTGCTTGAGCGCGTCGTCCTCGGTGAAGCCGACGGACTGCCACAGCGTCGACGAGTAGTAGAAGATGACGTTGATCCCGACGAACTGCTGGAAGACCGATAGGGCGATGCCGATCCAGACGATCGGCAGCAGCCCGCCACCGGGCTTCCTCAGGTCGGCGAACGAGGAGCGGGCCTCGCGGACGATGGTCCGCTTGATCTCGCTGATCCGGGTGTCGATGCCGTCGACGAGGACCTGGCCCAGGACGTCCCGGGCGCGCTGCTCGTCCCCGACCCTGATGAGGAAGCGCGGCGACTCCGGGATCGTCACGGCCAGGACGCCGTAGGCCACCGCCGGCAGGGCCTCGGCGAGGAACATCCAGCGCCACGCGTCGAGCCCGAAGGCCATCGGCTCGTTGGAGCCGCCGGCCGCCGCGGCGATGGCGAAGTCGGAGAGCAGCGCGACGAAGATGCCCGTGACGATGGCCAGCTGCTGCAGCGACCCCATCCGACCCCGGATCGCGGCGGGGGAGATCTCGGCGATGTAGGCGGGGGCGATGACCGAGGCGGCGCCGACGCCGACGCCGCCGACGGCCCGCCAGAAGATCATGTCCACGGGCCCGAAGGCCAGGCCCGATCCGATCGCGGAGAGGGTGAAGAGCACGGAGGCGATGACCATGATCCGGATGCGGCCGATCCGGTCGGCGATCCGCCCGGCGAGGTAGGCGCCGAGCATGCAGCCCAGCAACGCCGAGGAGACGACGAACCCGGTGAGGGCCGAGGGCATGCCGAAGTCCTCGCGCATGGCCCCGACCGCCCCGTTGATCACGGCGGTGTCGAAGCCGAAGAGGAAGCCGCCGAGGGCTGCGACCAGGGCGAGCTGGATGACCCTCGCCGTGTGGTACGCGCCGGGTGTCGCCGTCGTCGATGAGCTCATGGTCAACCTCTCCCTCGGGGACGTGACAGCCACGCTAGGGGCGCAGCGTCGGTTCTTGCGGATTAGGGCCCCGGCGGAACTCGCTGCTAATCTTCAACGGTTGCCGTGAGAATCGGCCGCGGATCCACAGAGCCCCGGTGAACCAGCCCGGGCGCGCCGCGCAACAACCCCAGAGAAGGAGCAGTGTCGCAGCATGCCGCTGACCGCTGACGTCAAGAAGCAGATCATGGCCGAGTACGCCACCGTCGAGGGCGACACCGGCTCCCCCGAGGTGCAGGTCGCGCTGCTCACCCAGCGCATCAAGGACCTCACCGAGCACTCCCGCGAGCACAAGCACGACCACCACAGCCGCCGCGGCCTGCTGCTGCTCGTCGGTCGTCGTCGCCGCCTCCTGCGTTACCTGGAGAGCACCGACATCGAGCGCTACCGTGCGCTGATCAAGCGCCTCGGCCTTCGCCGATAACAGCTTCGTGGAGAGCGGTTCCCGCCAAGGGGGCCGCTTCTTCGCGTATCCGGGGGGGAATCTCCCTTCGGCACAACTGAAGAGACCCACAACTGAAGATCGTCACAGCAGAAGACCTACCGGGGCACAACGACGATGCTCCCGGTTCGCAGAGAGAAAAGGAGGACCCGATGGAGGGTCCTGAGATCACCGCCGCCGAAGCCACCATCGACAACGGCTCGTTCGGCACCCGCACCATCCGGTTCGAGACCGGTCGCCTCGCCAAGCAGGCTGGAGGCGCGGTCAGCGCCTACCTCGACGGCGAGACCATGCTCCTGTCGACCACGACGGCCGGCAAGACCCCCAAGGACCACTTCGACTTCTTCCCGCTGACGGTGGACGTCGAGGAGCGGATGTACGCCGCCGGTCGCATCCCCGGCAGCTTCTTCCGCCGCGAGGGTCGTCCGGGCACGGACGCCATCCTCACCTGCCGCCTCATCGACCGCCCGCTGCGCCCGACCTTCAAGAAGGGTCTGCGCAACGAGGTCCAGGTCGTCATCACCGTGCTGTCGGTCCACCCGGACCACCAGTACGACGTCCTGGCGATCAACGCCGCCTCGGCGTCGACGCAGATCTCCGGCCTGCCCTTCTCGGGCCCGATCGGTGCCGTCCGCGTCTCGCTCATCGACGGCCAGTGGGTTGCCTTCCCCAACTTCAGCGACATCGAGCGCTCGACCTTCGACATGGTCGTCGCCGGCCGCGTCGTCGGTGACGACGTCGCGATCATGATGGTCGAGGCCGAGTCCACCGAGTCGACGTGGAACCTCGTGAAGAACGAGGCCAAGACCGCGCCGACCGAGGAGGTCGTCGCCGAGGGGCTCGAGGCCAGCAAGACCTTCATCAAGGTCCTGTGCGACGCCCAGGCCGAGCTGGCCCGGGCGGCCGCCAAGCCGGTCGAGGACTTCCCGATCTTCCTCGACTACCAGGACGACGCCTACGCCGCCGTCGAGCAGGTCACCTCGGCCGACCTCGCGACCGCGCTGACGATCGCCGGCAAGGCTGAGCGCGAGGAGCGCCTCGACGAGATCAAGGAGGCCATGAAGGCCTCGCTCGCGGGCACTGAGGAGGCTCCCGGCGAGTTCTTCGGGCGCGACAAGGAGCTCTCGGCGGCCTACCGCTCGGTGCAGAAGGCGCAGGTGCGCCAGCGCATCCTGCGCGACAAGGTCCGCATCGACGGCCGTGGCCTCGCCGACATCCGCGCCCTGGGCGCAGAGGTCGAGGTCCTGCCGCGCGTGCACGGCTCGGCGCTCTTCGAGCGCGGCGAGACCCAGATCTTGGGTGTCACCACGCTCAACATGCTCAAGATGGAGCAGCAGATCGACTCGCTCGGGCCGGTCACCAAGAAGCGCTACATGCACAACTACAACTTCCCGCCCTACTCGACCGGTGAGACCGGCCGGGTCGGCAGCCCGAAGCGTCGCGAGATCGGCCACGGCGCGCTCGCCGAGCGTGCGCTCCTGCCGGTGCTGCCCCCGCGCGAGGAGTTCCCCTACGCGATCCGCCAGGTCTCCGAGGCCCTCGGGTCCAACGGCTCGACGTCGATGGGCTCGGTCTGCGCCTCGACGATGTCGCTGCTCAACGCCGGTGTGCCGCTGCGCGCCGCCGTGGCCGGCATCGCCATGGGTCTGGTCTCCGACGAGGTCGACGGTGAGACCCGCTACGCGGCGCTCACCGACATCCTCGGTGCCGAGGACGCCTTCGGCGACATGGACTTCAAGGTCGCCGGTACCCGCGAGTTCGTCACGGCCATCCAGCTGGACACCAAGCTCGACGGCATCCCGGCCTCCGTCCTCGCCGGTGCGCTGACCCAGGCCCGTGACGCGCGGATGCACATCCTCGACGTCATGAACGAGGCCATCGACGCGCCCGACGAGATGGCGCCGACCGCGCCGCGGATCATCACCGTCCAGGTCCCGGTCGACAAGATCGGTGAGGTCATCGGGCCCAAGGGCAAGATGATCAACCAGATCCAGGACGACACCGGCGCCGACATCAGCATCGAGGACGACGGCACCGTCTTCATCGGTGCGGTCGACGGCCCGTCGGCCGATGCTGCGCGCAACGCGATCAACGCCATCGCCAACCCGCAGATGCCCGAGGTCGGCGAGCGCTTCCTCGGCACCGTCGTCAAGACGACGACCTTCGGCGCCTTCGTCTCGCTGACGCCGGGCAAGGACGGCCTGCTGCACATCTCCGAGGTGCGCAAGCTCGTCGGTGGCAAGCGGATCGACGCCGTCGAGGACATCCTCGGTGTGGGCCAGAAGGTCCAGGTCGAGCTCAAGGAGATCGACCCCCGCGGCAAGCTGAGCCTCGCCGCCGTCCTCACCCCGGAGCAGGAGGCCGAGCTGGCCGCCGGCTCCAAGGGCGATGACGAGGGTGGCCGCGGTGGTCGCCGTGAGGGTGGCCGTGACGGCGGTCGCCGTCGTCGCCGCCGTGGCGACAACGACTCCGGCGAGTCCGCCGAGACCGAGTCGGCCGACGCGGGCGAGTCGCAGGACGACTGACCGCACGGTTCCTGACGAAGGGGGCCGACCCTCCAGCTGGAGGGTCGGCCCCCTTCGTCGTGCTCGCGGATGAGGGCGCGGCACGGGGCGAGCGCGTGGCTCCGGCTCAGGGCAGGGTGAAGCCGCGTGGCTGGCCACCCGAGGGGTGGGAGTTCTCGACCCACCGGTCGACGGCCTCGGTGTCGATGCTCTGCAGGGCCTCTCGTGCGGCGGGCGCATTGCCGCCCCTGACCTTGCAGTCGAGCGAGCCGGAGCGGATCGTGCAGTCGAGGGTGGAGCCCGGGTGCTGCTCGCGCAGCAGCGCGACCCCCTCGAGCCACCAGGCGATGGGTGCCTTGTCCACCGGCGCCAGGTAGTGCACGTCGGCGGTCGAGTCGAGACCGCGGATCGACCAGTCGGAGCCGCTCCAGCCGTGGGAGACGTTGGCCAGGCGGGTCGCCGACGCGGACGGGGTGTCGAGGATGGCCTGGTCGAAGACCACCTCCGACGTCACGGTCCGGATGCGCCCGCTGCCGGGCACCGGGTTGCTGTCGACCTCGACCTCGCTGACCCCCGGGATCGCCTCGACCTGCTCGGCGAAGGTCAGGGGGCGGGGGTCGGGGCGGGTGGCCGCCTGGTAGCCCAACCACCCCAGCCAGGCCGCCAGGAGCGCGATCGTCACGACGACGGAGACGCCGACGAGCGGCGATGTCGTGGATCGACCGGTGCTCATGCGCCATCTCCCTGGGGGTCTCTCTGGTGGGGGTCCATCATCACCCACGCGGCCTCGCCTGTGGACAAGCGACGCGCACAACCTGCGCATCGCTCATACCGTGGGGCGAACGTCGTTGCGACGGCGCCGAACTCACGCCACACCCCAGGGGGGAACCTTGAAGCCGCTACGCCTGCTCGTCGGATTCATCGCGGTGCTGCTCGTCATCGCCGGCGCGACGGTCACCGTTCTGCTCGGACCGGACGACACCTGGGGCGGTGAGCCCGAGGCAGTGCCCGACGCCAAGCCGGTCATCGTCTCCGGTCCGCAGTTGCTCGACGTCGCCGGGCGACCACTCGGTGAGCCCCTGGGGCGGCCGTGCCGATGGGCGCACGGAGCAGGACGGCCCGGTGCGAGTGCTGCGTGTCAAGCAGGGTCTGCTCGTCATCACGAACAAGCAGTGGGAGCGCAACCTGTACCTCGAGCAGGGATTCGAGTGGAAGCAGGCAACGCGCGAGCGCAAGATCCACGGTCCCCATCACCGTGACCTGGTCTACGACGAGCACTACCTGCTGTCGGCTGCCATCCTCATCCCCGACTCGGGGGCGCCCTCGGTCATCGGCAGCGACGGGGAGAGGGTCCTCGAATTCCCCCGCTGAGTGGGTTGGTCGGGCATGAGGAAGCCCCCGGCACCGTGCGGTGGCGGGGGCTTCCCGGCGTGGGGGAGCGGTCGCTCGGTCAGGCCGCGTGGCGCGCGGTGCGACGGGTCTCGTCGATCCAGCGCATCTCCATGCGGGTCCGGCCGTCCTTGCCGCGCACGGCGACCCAGGTGCAGGTCAGCTTCGGGGCGGTGCGGGTGCTCTTGATGGTCGTCACGGTCATGTCGGACACCTCCTGTTCATGTTCTGTTCACCTACGACACTAACACCAAGGTGAACACAAGGTGAACGACGCGCCGGGTGAGCCGCTGATCGGGCGTCTTCGTAGGCTGACCCCCATGACGATGAAGGTGGCAGTGATCGGCGCCAAGGGGCGCATGGGTGTGACGGCCTGCGAGGCGGTCGACGGCGCGTCGGACCTCGAGCTGGTCGGGCGCTTCGACGAGGGCGACGACCTCGGCGACCTCGGCGGTGCCGACGTCGTCGTCGAGTTCACCGTTTTGGCCGCGAGCGAGCGCAATGTGCGCCACTGCGTCGAGCGGGGTGTCCACGTCGTCGTCGGCACCTCCGGTTGGACCGATGACCGGGCCACCCAGCTGCGCACCGAGGTCGAGGCGAAGGGGGGAGTGGGCGTGCTCATCGCCCCCAACTTCGCCATCGGTGCCGTGCTGATGATGCAGTTCGCCAAGCAGGCGGCGCGCTTCTACGAGTCGGTCGAGGTGGTGGAGCTGCACCACCCGCGCAAGGTCGACGCACCGAGCGGCACGGCCACCCGCACGGCGGAGCTGATCGCCGCCTCGCGCGCCGAGGCCGGGCTGGGGCCGGTCCCCGACGCGACGACCGAGGACCCCGACGGTGCCCGTGGCGCGAGCGTCGAGGGCGTCCCGGTCCACGCGGTGCGCCTGCGCGGTCTGGTGGCCCACCAGGAGGTGCTGCTCGGCAACGAGGGCGAGATGCTGACGATCCGTCACGACTCCTTCGACCGGGTCTCCTTCATGCCCGGGGTCCTCACGGGGGTGCGTGAGGTCGGCAAGCACCCGGGTGTGACCGTGGGGCTGGAGCACGTCCTCGGTCTCTGACCGCCCGCTGCCTGACCGTGAGCCCGACCGACGGTCCGACCGCACAACGGGTCGGTGCGGTCAGCCCCAGCCGAGGGCGCGCAGGCCCGCGGCGAGTGCAGCGGCGGCGAAGACCACGACGACGAAGTTGGCCCGCAGCCACAGCAGCACGACCGCCAGGGCCACGGCGGCGAGTCGGGCATCGATGACGATCCCGTCGTCACCGCCGGCGGTCTGCGTGACGACGAGTCCCGCCAGGAGGGCTACGGGCAGCAGCCCGATGACCTTGGACCGGCGCCGTCCGTCGACGAGCGATTCCGGCACGAGGTAGCCGACGAACTTCGTGGCGTAGCCGAGGATGCACGCGGCCAGGACGCAGACCCACAGGGCCGTGGCGCTCACAGCAGGTCCCCCTCGGGCTGCTCGATGTCGTGGGCGCTGCTCGGCTCGGCGGAGGCGAGGCCGACCACGACGGCCGCCACGGCCGCGAGCAGCACCGGGACGCCCGCAGGCATCGGGGCGAAGCTGATCAGCGCGATCAGGGCGGCTAGATGTACTCAGCCAAGAGGTTGGTGACACTCCGTGTCGGGGTTGACGTAAGGGAGGACCCCCGGGTGCGGTGGGTGATGTCTAAGTCGCCTACCGGACCGGAGGTCCTCATGTCCCACGGTAATGCCCGCCTGAACCAGCACGGTCGTGAACTGCTCGTCGAGCGGGTCATCGGTCAAGGGTGGGCGGTG
>NZ_FWXN01000015.1 GCF_900176385.1 Janibacter indicus
TAGAAGCGTCCACCGCCGACCCCACGAGTACTGCGACGACCTCACCCCAGTGCAGGCCGAGCAGGCTCACTACGCTCACCACCAGGCCCCAGCAAACGCTGGAGTCTCAAACTAGAAGGTCTCCGGACACACCGGGGCGGTTCACTGGACGCGGTCGTGCTCACCTACTTCCACGACGACCAGGTCGAGAGGGGGAACAGTGACGCTGCGTGCACGCAGCAGGACAACGCCCAGGCCAGAGATGCTGCCGTGGGCTGTCTATTGGGAGACCGAGCGCTCAATTCTGTCGATGAGGGCCTCCAGGCCGATCTCGAACTCTTGCTCGGTGGTGTCTTGACTGAGTCGGTCCTGCATGCGGCACACATGGGGGGCCTGCTGGAGGTCGAAGTAGGCGTCCTGTTCGGGGATGGCGGCTTCACCTTCGTTGAGGGTTTCATCCACGGAGAGGATGTCCTCCCCATGTGCAGCGACCTCCAGCAGCAGGGAACCGATCAAGAACGTGGTGAAGGCCTTGTATGCATCCACGGCCCTGATGTCATCGAAGCCGAAGTCGCTGAGCGTGGCCAGGAAGTGCTCGACCAGCTCGATGCTGCGCAAAGGCGGGCGCAGCCACGGTATTGCTGGGTGCCGGGAAGCGACTAACGGGAACGCGGCAGGATGGGATTGGGCCACCCGGCGGACTTCATTGGCCAGCACTTGCAAGTACCCCTGCCACGACGTGAACCCGACCGCGTCCGCGCGGGCGGTGACACCATCCATGAGTTTCTCCACGACCGCCTCCAGCAGGGCCTCGCGTCCGGAGACATAGCGGTACAAGGACATTGCTGCGACGCCGAGGTCTTGTCCCACGCGGCGCATCGTCAGTCCCTGAACGCCGTGTGTGTCGATCGAGGTGATCGCTGTCTGCACGATCAGATCCCGGTCCAAGCGTGGGCGCGAACCTCCAGATGGACCGGAGAGAGTATTCATGGCTGTCCTTCCACAGGTACGGGCTGGCGTGCCCATCATCGCGGACCTCTGCCGCCCGTTGCCACGACCTCGCACACCAACTAGGTTTACGTCGTAAGCACGATCTGTGCCGCGCCCTCGCCCCCAACGAGTCTCTGATGCAGATTGACAAGCAGGAGATCGTTGACCTGCTCAACAGCCGTGGGGAGAACGACAAGGCGCAGGAGCGGACGCGGCCCTGCCGGACGACGTGGACACCAGTCAACACCAGGGCGTGCTGGGGAGTCTGGGACTAAGCCCGACCGATCTGGCCAACCTCGCTGGCAACTTCAGCCTCTGACCTACTGGCCAGCGGCGACCACGTTCGCAGTCTCCCCCCTTCTCGCTCAGGGGGCGAGGGCGTCCTCGGTCAAGAGGCGAACGATGGCTGCTCAGGTTGCCGCGGATCCGGGCAGATGGCCCTTCCTTTTGGCGTAGGCCTGCGTGGACTTGTGATTGATCATGACCTTGGCTAGTTGCACGACTGCGCCGGAGATCAGCGCGAAGGCGATGGCCTCCCCCCAGTTGACCTCCGGGTTTTCCGGGTTGTCTGGAACGGTGCCGTCGGTAACGAGCGCCCACCCCTTTTCGATGACTTTCCTCGCCATGATCCCGCCGCCGATGGCCGTGCCGGTAGTGGCCAGACTCCACAGCTTGTCGCTCATGATGGCGTGCTCCTCGTTGCTGTCGGTGTGCTGAGTTCGGGCACCGCCAACACGAAGAAGAAGGTTGTGAAGGGGGCGCCTTCACTTGTAAGTTTACAAGGCACGCACCCCGGGGCAAGCGCGGAAGCACCACCAAGGTCCCGTCCTGGGCTCCCGAAGAGACTGGAGCAGACGATGAACAAGATCACCATGACAGTGGCGTTCGGGGCCGGGTACGTCCTCGGCACTCGAGCGGGCCGGGAACGCTACGACCAGTTGCGCGACCGCGCACTGGCGTTGTGGACCGACCCGACGGTGCAGAAGCAAGCCAAGAAGGTCCAAGAGCAAGCCAAACAGGTGCCCGGACAGGTCAAGGAGCACTTGCCCGACTCCATAAGCAGGACATCTCAGGACGGCAAGTACAGGACCCAGACCCACACCATGGGTGACGACTTCGCATCCGCCCCAGACATGGACCACGACGACCCCTGGCCGCCCCCGGCCTCCGGTCCGGAGCCAGGGGTGAGCGACGTCCCAGGCGGTCATGGTCGTGGCTGAGCAGATGGAACCGCCACCCCGCGGCGCTTCGACCGGCGAGTTGATCTCCCGGTTGAGCGAACAGACCAGCACATTGATTCGCGATGAGATGCGACTGGCGACGGCCGAACTCAGCGCCAAGGCCAAGCATGCCGGTGCGGGACTGGGCATGTTCGGCGCCGGGGGTTTGCTCGCGTTCTTTGGCGCAGCCGCGTTGGTAACGACCGCCATCTTGGCTTTGGCGCTCATCCTGCCGGCGTGGGCCGCGGCCCTGATCGTGGCGGCGCTACTGCTGATCGCCGCCGGGGTGGTGTCCTTGCTGGGCAAGAAGCAGGTCGAGCAGGTCGGACCACTAAAACCCGAGCGCGCCATGGCGAATGTGCAACGTGATGTCACCCAGGTCAAGGAAGCGAGCAGCCGTGAGCACGAATGAATCCAACGAGCCCGTCACTAGTGCGTCGACACCCACCGAGTCGGACAGTACCGATCCGGCCAAGATCGAAGCGGACATCGCCCGACACCGCGAAGACCTGGGCATCACCGTCAATGAGTTGACCGACCGCCTGGACGTGAAGAAGCGGGCCAAGCGCCAGGTCAACGACCTCAAGGGCCAAGGCCTTAACCGAGTCCAAGACCTCAAGATGCGAGCCCAGCAGCCCCAAAACATCGAACTGGCGGTCCTCGCCGCACAGATGCTCGCGCTCGTGGCCGGCGTGGCTGCCGTGGCCGGGGCGATCTGGTGGTGGCGCCGGTGAATGCTCGGGCCCTCACCGGCGATGAGGACCACGGCAAGGCACCGCACCCGGAAGACGACGCCAAAGCGGACAGCCCCGCGAAGATCACCAGCGCGGGCTGGAAATTCACCGGCCGCAAAGCCGTCCGGGAGTTCTTGGCCGACCAGTGCACGGACTTGGCGGCCGCGCTGACCTACTACGCAGTGCTGGCCATCTTCCCGGCGCTGATCGCGATCTTCTCCCTGCTGGGACTCGTCGGTCAGAGCCAGACCACCATCGACGCAGTCATGCCGGTACTGAAGCAGGTCCTGGGCAGTTCCGGATCCCAGACCCTGGAACCCGTCGTCCGCTCCCTAGCAACCTCACCCGGGGCCGGGCTGGCTCTCATCCTGGGTTTGGCCACCGCCTTGTGGTCCGCCTCGGGCTACGTCACGGCTTTCAGCCGGGCGATGAACCGTATCTATGAGATCGGCGAGGGGCGACCCATCTGGAAGCTTCGTCCCCTGATGCTCCTGATCACCTTGGTCATGGTCCTGCTCGTGGTGCTTGTGGCCTTGATGCTGGTGTTGTCCGGACCTGCAGCGCAGGCGATCGGCGACCTGATTGGGCTGGGTTCCACCGCTTTGACTGTCTGGAGCATCGCCAAGTGGCCCGTCATCCTCGTCTTGGTGATGTTGATCGTGGCGATCCTGTACTACACCACCCCGAACGTGCAGCAGCCGAAATTCCGCTGGATCAGCGTCGGCGCTGGCATCGCGATTCTGGTCTGGATCCTGATATCGCTCGCTTTCGGTCTCTACATCGTCAACTTCTCCAACTACGGCAGTACCTACGGTTCGTTCGCCGGAGTGGTCATCTTCCTGCTGTGGCTGTGGATCACTAACCTCGCGTTGCTGTTCGGGGCCGAGGTCGACGCAGAGCTCGAACGCTCCCGTCAACTGATGGCCGGGATCGAGGCCGAACGCGACATCCAGCTCCCTGTGCGGGACGACACCAAGATCCGCAAAGACGAAAAGAAGGAGCAGCAAGACATCGAGCAGGCAGCGAACCTGCGCCACAGCTCCGGCCAGACCACGGACACGGATAAGACTGAAGACCCCCGCAAAGACACCGATCGGAGACCGTCATGACCGGACGTCCCACAGACCCGCGCCAGCGACTGGTGAGGGTCCCAGATGAGAGCGAAGAATGCGCCCGCCGCCGTTCGCGACTCCAAGCCCTCAGGCAGCAAATCGCCGCCGGGCGCAGCAGCGTGAATCCCGCAATAGCCGGGGACCATCAGCAGCCGGAGAAGGCAGCCCGCCCGGCAACTCGGCCCGCCCGGGCGGTTGACGCCTTGTTCGATGCAACCGGGCAAGACGTTGGTGACGTCGGTCAGGAGGTGTGAATCCGGGACTGGGTTTCCAGTGCACTCAAGAAGCGCTCTCAAGGTCGGGTGGCCAGTTAGTGTGGTTCGGGACTGCTGAAGGTTCCCGACGGTGGTGCGTTGGCGAGCTATATCGCCAGCGCAGAGGGCGGACTGCGGAGGTCCGGCTCCTCCCGCTCGAAGGGTGGACAGGGATTCGGTGGCTCAGCAGGTTTCTCGGGGGCGAAGGTTGAGGCGCGTAAGGACTCCGAGAATGAGGCCACGCTCAACGTCGACGATCATGATGCGGCACGTCTGCAGCGGCTCATCGCTGCAGGTCGCGCCGATCCCGAGGAACACGGGTGGCGCGAGGTCCTCGAGCCTGAAACTGAGTTCCCCGCTGCCGGGACGGGAGCTCTGATCGACTGGGAGTGCGAGGTCTACGTGCCAGAGGGCATCGCACCGGTCGCGAACCAGAGTGGGCTCCGAGACGCCTTGCGGACGATGGAGGCGATGATGCCGCAGGCGCGAGCAATGGGCCTTGACACGGAGGGGCTACCCGACTCAGACGAGATGAGCGCGGTGGCCGGCTTCCTCGAAAACGTTGACGTGGCGTTGGTTGTGGTCGGTGAGGACACTAGTGGCGGAGACTGGAAGGTCGTCGGTTCGCTCAACAACCAGTGGATGGCGAAGGGCGCAGCCTTTGACGGCGATGCCAGGATCGTCGCGAAGGTGAAGAGGCGAATCCCTGCCGGGAGCTTCTACCCACTGCTCTCGTTGCCGGGGATGAACGTCAGCTCTCGCGAGGAGCGGCGCCGCCAAGAGCGGCAGGGGCCAACGAGCGATGACGAAAAGTCGCTGTTCCTAGAGGGGCCGCTCCTCGTCGTCGACTACCTCGCGACCTACACCTGATCGTCGTGGACACGAACGTGGCGCCCCATGACCCGCACGCGACTCGCAAATCGATCTCGGCCGCCCAAGCAGAGGCGCAGGTCAGGGCCAGAACGAGGTGTCTCAGTGACCACCATCATGGAAGCAACCACGCGCCCCAGGGATCTCAATGATCACGGTCGGCGAGAGGAAGGTGCAGGAGATCGGGCTATACATTGATGGAAGGTAGAGCCCGATCGGGTCAGCGAGCCGATGGCCGGACATGACTCGGGACCTCCCTATCGCAGACCTTCGCCTGACTCGTCCGTCATTCCTCTGAGTCGGCAGGGGCCGATGCCCGCTCCTCCATCAGTCTCGACAGCGCCGCCGCGATCTCCGTGTCCCTCCCCCGCGCCGCGTGCTGGTAGCGGAGCGCCGCCTGGGGCGTTGAGTGGCCGATACGGGACATCAGCTCAGCCAAGGTTGCCCCAGCCTGGGCAGCGAGGACAGCGCCCGTGTGGCGCAGGTCGTGGATCCGCAGATCTGGCCGCCCTGCCTTCTCCCGCGCCCGGTACCAGTGCCGATAGAGGGTGTTTGGGTGGACCTGAACGCTCGGGTCGTTGACCGCTGAGAACACCAAGGCATCCCTGTCGGAGCCGACATGTTCCTCAAGGTGGGCCTCCAAGAGTGGGACAAGGTGCGGCGGGATGGCGACATCGCGCACACCAGCGTCACTCTTGGGCGACCCGACGGTCACCTGCCCCCTGATTCTCACGACTCCTCGTCGCACCTGGAGTTGGCCGGTGACGAGGTTGATGTCGCCACGGCGCAGCTCGGCCATCTCGCCGAACCGGAGACCGCACCACGCGCCTATGAGCACCAGCGCTTGGTACTTCTCCGGCATCTCCGTCACAAGGATCTCGAGTTCGTCCAGTGTCGCCGGCTCCACCCGCCGTGCGCGCTTCACCGTGCCTGCGCCCCGCACGCGACACGGGTTCGCCTGGATGATCTCGTCGGCCACCGCTGTGGACAGGATCGAGCGCAACAGGCCGTAGACGTGGGCGCGCTGCGTGGGCTTCGTCGGATCGAGCCGGCTGTGCCAGACCCGCACGACCGCAGGGGTGATGTCGCGCAGGGAGGTGTCGGCGAAGTAGGGCAGGAGGAACCGATCCAGCTGCCGACGGTAGAGGGCTCGAGTCCTCGGCTTCAGCTCGCGGTACTCGAGCCACGCCTCCGCATACGGCCCGAACGACTCAGTGGCCCGGATGACCCTCGCCCGGCGGGACTTCGTCGGCGTCCAGTCGTCGTCTTGGATGAGCCGACGCTCCCCCACCAGCCACGCCTCGGCATCCGCCTTCGTCTCGAAGGTCGATGGCGCCCGATGGAAGGCCTGGTCCGGCCCCATGTAGTACGCCTGATAACGGCCGTTGGCCCGCTTGCGGATGGTCCCGAAGTCTCGCTTCGCCCGCGTCATCAACGGTCACCACCAGTCACATCTGGACACAATCCGGGCATAACTAAAGGGTAGTTGCGTCCTCTTGTGCCCGCGATTCTCACGCGTTAGAGTCTATTAATTCCTTGATTTTTCGCCAAGGATGCGGATCTGATCCAGTGAGACTAGTCGCGCGTGAGCAGTTCAAATCCTGTCACCCCGACCGTGTGATGTCTCAGGACATCGGCAGAGCCGGACCTACGTTTTCGTAGGTCCGGCTCTTGCTTTCTTCGGCTGCCCGGCGTCGTTGTGGTCACCTGGTCCCCCTTCTCCGGGCACCCAGGTGACACCAACGGCACCAGGCGGCACCAACGACGTCAGGCAAGGCCCAGACCCTGCGCGCTGTGGCCACCCCACAGGAGCGTGCGCGATCTCTGTGACCGGGTCCCGGAGACCGTCGGCTCGCGCCTCGCGGCGCACCCCGACGTGCGCAAGATCGGCTTCACCGGCTCGACCGAGGTCGGCAGGTCCGTGCAGCGCGCCGTCGCCGGCAACCTCACGAAGGTCACCCTCGAGCTCGGCGGCAAGGGACCCAACATCATCCTCGACGACGCCGACCTCGACATGGCGATCGACGGCTCGATCTTCGCCTTCCTCATGTACTCCGAGGCGGCCGTCGTCGGCATCCCCCACCCCGAGCTCGGCGAGGAGGTGGCCGCGGCCGTGACGCTGCGCGCCGGCTCGAGCGCGACCGAGGACGACGTGCACCAGTTCGTCCGCGAGCGCGTCGCGCCCTACAAGTACCCCCGCGTCGTCTGGCTCATGGACGAGCTGCCCAAGGGGCCGACGGGCAAGATCCTGCGCCGGGAGGTGCGAGCGGGCCACACCACACCCACCGTCGCGGCCGGCTGACTGCCGGCCCGACCCTCAGCCGGGTCCTCCTCGGGATTGCATACAAGTTCCCCCGTTGTATACATTGAGCGCACCGACGCCCCGAGGAGGACCCTTCCCATGACCGCACGTCCCTGCTTCCACCTGGCCATCCCCGTCGACGACATCGCCAAGGCCCGCGAGTTCTACGGCGGCGTCCTCGGCCTCGAGGAGGGTCGCTCCGACACCCTCTGGGTGGACTGGAACTTCTACGGCCACCAGGTCGTCACCCACCAGACCGCCGCCGGCTCCCCCGGCCCCGCCGGGCACAACCCCGTCGACGACCACCAGGTGCCCGTCCCCCACTTCGGCGCCGTGCTCTCCTACGACGACTTCCACGACCTCGCCGGCAAGATGAAGGCCGCCGGTGCGACCTTCGTCATCGAGCCCTACCTGCGCTTCGAGGGTCAGGCCGGCGAGCAGTGGACGATGTTCTTCCTCGACCCGGCCGGCAATGCCCTGGAGTTCAAGGCCTTCGCGGACGAGTCGCAGATCTTCGCCAAGTAGGGCCCGCCGTGACCCTCTCCCCTGCGACCGAGACCAAGGCCGGACGGCTGCACACCGCCCTGCGCGACGCCATCCTCAGCGGTGAGCTCGCCGCCGGGTCGCCGGTCGACGAGATCGGCGTGGCACAGGCCCACGGCGTCTCGCGCACCCCGGTGCGCGAGGCGCTGCGGGCGCTGCGCAGCGAGGGCCTGCTCGTCCCCGGCGCCCGCCGCCAGCTGCACGTCGTCGACATCTCGGCCGAGCACCGGCAGGAGATCACCACCGTCCGCACCGCCCTCGAGACCGCTGCGGCCCGCGTGGCGGTGACCACCCGCACCTCGGGCGACGTCGACGGGCTGCGCACGCTCGTGCTGCGGCAGCGCCGCTACGCCCGCGTCGGCGACAGCTCCGCCTTCATGGCGGCCGACGAGGAGTTCCACCGCACCCTGGCCGGCGTCGCCGCGATGCCGACGCTCGACCGCCTCCTCGACCAGCTCGGCGCCTTCGTCCGCCTGGCCCGGCTCGGGCAGCCGACCCCGCAGCGGCACATGATGGCTCTGGTGCGCGAGCACGACGCGTTGCTCGACCTGCTCGAGGAGGGCGACGGCGAGGCCCTGGCCGAGGCGCTCGGCAGCCACATCGTCAGCACCGCCCCGCGCACCTGACCTACCCTGCAGACATGAGCGCCGACCCCTGCCCCTGCGGCACCGGCTCCCCCTTCGCCATGTGCTGCGGACCGCTGCTCGCCATGGAGCGGCAGGCCGCGACCGCCGAGGAGCTCATGCGCAGCCGCTACACCGCCCACGTCTACGGCAATGCCGAGCACCTCTGGCGCACCTGGGACGGCCGCACCCGGCCCGAGCAGGTGCACCTCGACGACACCCGCTGGCTGGGGCTGGAGGTCCGCGAGACGGTTGCGGGCGGCCCCGACGACAGGACCGGCGTCGTCGACTTCGTCGCAAGGCATGAAGGGGGCGAGCTCGCCGAGCGCAGCGAGTTCACCCGACGAGGTGGCCGGTGGTTCTACACCAAGGAGATCCCGTGACCGAGGTCAGCTACGCCGTCGCCGACGGCATCGCGACGATCACCCTCGATGCCCCCGACCGGCGCAATGCCCTGTCGGTGGAGATGTCGAGGGAACTCATCGACGCGGCCCGGACCGCCGAGGCCGACGGCGAGGTCGGGGCCGTCGTCGTCACCGGCGGTGAGCACTTCTGCGCCGGCGCCGTCCGCGAGGTCCTCGCCGACGTGGGGCGCGATCCCGTCGAGGACACCGCCTACCGCAACCTCGAGACGGTCTACGCGGCCTTCACCACCATCGGCACCATCGACCTGCCGACCATCGCCGCCGTGCGCGGCGCGGCCGTCGGAGCCGGGCTCAACCTCGCACTGTCCACCGACCTGCGGATCGTGTCCACCACCGCGCGCCTGCTGCCCGGCTTCGCCCAGATCGGCATCCACCCCGGCGGCGGGCACCTGTCGCTGCTGCACCGCACGGCCGGCCGCGAGACCGCCGCCGCCATGGGCCTGTTCGGCGAGGAGGTGCGCGGCGCGCGCGCCGTCGAGCTCGGGCTCGCCTGGGCCGTCCACGAGGACGAGCAGGTCGAGCAGGCCGCCCGGGACGTCGCCGCCCGGGTCGCGGCCGACCCCGAGCTCGCCCGGCGTCTGGTGCGCAGCTTCCGCCGCGAGACCGCCCCCGGCGGCATGCCCTGGGAGGTCGCCGTCGAGCTCGAGCGCTCGCCCCAGATGTGGTCGCTGCGGCGCAAGCACGGCTGACGCGACCAGGGCCCCGGCGGAGCGGGCACAGGGTGGGGGTCGGCCCGACTCATGAAGAAGTCCGGCTACCTCCGCGACATGACGCGCCCTGCCCAGCGGCCGGACTTCTTCTTAGGGCCACCCCCAGCCCGGTGCCCGCGCAGCCACACCACGGCTGGTAGCGCCGCTACGGGGCACCGCACCCCTCAGGTCTGGCCGATGTCGTGGAGCAGGTCGGCGAACCACGGGGTGGTGGGGTCGAAGGCCCCGCCGCCGGCGATGCGCTCGTGCTCGATGACGCGCAGCTCGTCGCCGCGCTCGACGTCGTGACCGACGACGCCGGACCGGCCGTCGAGGGCCGCCTCGACGGCGAGCGAGGTGCAGGCGGCGATGAGTTCGAGGTCGCGGGGGTTGGCCGCGGCCGAGCGGGCAAAGTAGCCGGACTTCCACACCTTGGACTTGTCGGCACCGACGCGCTGGGCAAGGGTCGAGGCGAGGCGCTCGCCGGGGTTGACCTCGTCGAGCCGGACATGACCGAAGGCATCACGCGGCACCTGCACCCCATCGGCCTCCAGCGCGGCGACGATCTCGTCGACCCCGGCGCCCTCCGCAGCGAAGACGTTGACGCAACCGAGCTCGTCCATGACCGCCCGCAGTCGCCTCCCTTCGGCCTCGAGGTCGAGGTCGAGCTCCGGGACGTAGACCGCGTGGAGGTCCCACCGCCGGCGGTCGTTGCCGATGCCGGGGACGAAGTCGCGACCGGCGAGGTCGGCCCGGTAGGCGTGCGCCGTCGCGGCGGTGAGCCACCCGCTGTGCCGGCCCATGACCTCGTGGACGATGAGCATGCGGGGGTTGGACGTGTGCTCGCCGATGATGTTGCGGGCGAAGAGCGCCCCCTGCTCGGCGGCCGTCCACGCACCCAGGCTCTGCCGGATCGGCACGATGTCGTTGTCGATCGTCTTGGGCAGACCGATGACCCGCATGTCGTGCCCCTCGGCGGCCAGATGGGCGGCGAGGTCGGCAGCGGTCGTGTTGGTGTCGTCGCCGCCGATGGTGTGCAGGACGTCGACCCGGTCGGCGGCCAGCTGCGCCGCGGCGACGCGAAGGGGGTCCTGCCCCGCCTCGACGAGACCCCTCCGCACGAGGTCGTCGGCATTGGTCAGCTTGACCCGGGAGTTGCCGAGCGGTGAGCCGCCGAAGTCATGCAGCAGGTGGGCCCGGCGCCGCACCTCTTCGGTGATCTCGGTGCTGCGCCCCGTGAGCAACCCGGCGTAGCCGTCGAGGTAGCCGATGAGGCGCACCCCGGGCGCCACCTGCGTGTAGCGCTCGATGAGTCCACCGACCGCGGAGGAGAGGCACGGCGCGATCCCGCCAGCGGTGAGGAACGCGACCGTGCCGGGCATCACTTGCGCTCGCAGGGCAGCTGGATCGTCTCGGCCGGGCGGACGTAGGGCTTGACCTGCGGGACCTCGGAGGCCGGCTTGACCCGGGACCACTTGCTGCCCAGGACGAGGTCGACCTTGGTGCTCGTGCGATCGTCCTTCTGCAGCTGGGCACCATCGATCTGCTGGGCCAGACGCTTGGCCGCCCGCTGCCCCTCGGGCCCGAAGCGGATGACCGCCACCTCGTCCTCGAGGAAGGTCATCTGCGGGTCGTTGCCCGTGGATTTGATCTTGAAGCCGCGGTCCTTGAGGTCGCCGGCCACCTCGGTGGCCAGGCCTTCCTTCCACGTCGTGTTGTAGACGTTGAGGGTGATCTCCGAGGGCGCCGGCAGCGGCGGCTCGGGCTCCTTGACCATGCGGTCGTAGCCGTAGCCGAGGACGAGCTGGACGCTGTCGCCGGGGCGCGCGTCGTTCCACGTCTTGGAGCCGGGGATCTGCTTCTGCAGCAGCAGCGCGTTGTCGCGGCCGTCGGGCCCGTAGTAGATCGTGGCCGCGCCCTTGACGTAGACGGAGCTGTCGGCGTTGCCCACGGACACGACGTTGAAGTCGCGCAGCGTCAGCTCGCGCGCCACGTCGCTGCCGAGGCCGTTGGTGTCGTTGCTGTTGAGCAGCTTGATGTCGAAGGAGTCGCGCTCGGGCGCGGGCCGGGTGATCGGAGCGCACTCGGTCTGGTCGTCGCTGCCCACCAGGCCGGTGCCGTAGGCGGTGGCCACGGTGGCCGTGCCGAGCAGGAGGCCGGGGAGGGTGACGAAGAGCAGAAGGCGCCGTCGGCGCTGTCGCCGATAGTGCTCCGCGGCCGAGCCATCGAGCTCGTCGAAGCCAACAACCCGGTACGAGACCGGCCCCTGATCCTGCGGTTCCACGCCCTTCCCTTCCTTCGTCATGCACCGCTCCCCGAGAGTCCAGTATAGGTGGTGCCTAGATTCACTCTGACCACTCCAGTCACACAAGTCACATCCGCGGATCGTTCCCGGACCGAGACCGAGGGCAGTGGACCCTGGGCACCGAGGTGGCGCCAATGGCCCCTCACCATGGTCGACATCCTGGGTGACGAGTGGGTTGCGTGCCGGTCACCAATCGGTGACTCCGGCGACGTCAGCGCAGCTGCGCGCCGACCAGCTCCGCGACGAGGAGCATCGCGCTGGCCCCGCGCCGGGTGGTGTCGGCACTGACGAACATGTCGACGTGGTGGCCGGCCCCCTTCGGCTGGCGGATGCGGCCGACGAAGCGCGGGTCGACGCCGACGCTGTCGACCGGGGTCGGGACCTCGCCGGTCTCCTCGTCGAGGTGGACGAGCGAAGGCGCCGCGACGCAGGCGGCGCGGACCTTGTCGATGGCGACCGGCCGGGCGCAGCGGGCGTGCAGGGCCATGGAGTGGGCGAGGACGACCGGCACCTGCACGAGGGTCGCGACCACGGGGACGCTCTCGGCCAGACCGAGGACCTTGCGCACCTCGTCGCCGACGGACAGCTCGGCCGAGGTGAAGCCGCCCTCGCCGGGCTGCCCCACCCAGGGGATGACGTTGAGCGCCAGGGGCGCAGGGAAGGGCGATCCGACGGGCAGGTCGGAGACCGCGGCCCGCACGTCGCCGGGGTGCTGGCCGATGCTCGGGTCGCCGGCCACGGTGTGCAGCTCCTCGCGCAGGCGCGCGACGCCCCGGTCGGACTTCGAGACGGCGGCGATCAGGCCGGTGACGACGAGGTGCTGCAGCTCCCAGCCCTGGTGCAGGACGTAGGCCGCGTCGATGAGGCCCCACGTCACGGGACCGGGCAGGGCCACGATCCCCTTGGGGCGCTCGGCGACGAGGTGGGAGTTGATGCCCGGGACGACGAGCGGGACGTCGGGGTCGCTGCGGAAGGCAGCGCTGGCATCGACGACGACGGCGCCCGCGGCCACGGCGCGGGCCGCCCACTCGGGGGTGATCTCCGGAGCGAGGTTGAACAGCGCCACGTCGACCCCCGCGAAGGAGTCCTCGCGCAGCGAGTCGATCGTCTGCTCCTGCCCGCGGATGCTCAGGGTGCGGGTGCTCACCCCCGGCGCGAGGAGCCGGATCTCGCCCCACGTGTCCGCGCGCAAGGCGAGCGCGGAGGCGATCGCCTCCGCGAAGCGTCCCGTCGCCCCCACCAGGGCCAGGGTCGGCCCGGTGGACGGCGACGGGTTGGGGCTCACCTGCCGGTGCCGGCGTAGACGATGGCCTCGCCGTCCTCGGAGTCGAGACCGAAGGCGGTGTGCACGGCCTCCAGGGCCTCGGCCAGCTGGTCGGCGCGGGTGACCACGGAGACGCGGATCTCCGACGTCGAGATCATCTCGATGTTGATGCCTGCATCGGCGAGCGCCCGGAAGAGGGTCGCCGAGACGCCCGGGTTGGTGCGCATGCCGGCGCCGACGAGCGAGAGCTTGCCGATCTGGTCGTCGTACTGGATCGACTCGAAGCCGACCTCGTCCTTGGTGCGCATGAGCGCCTCGACCGCCATCTGGCCGTCGGCCATCGGGAGGGTGAAGGAGATGTCGGTGCGGCCGGTGTCGGCCTCGGACACGTTTTGCACGATCATGTCGATGTTGACCTGGGCCTCGGCGACCGTGGTGAAGATCTGCCCGGCGCGGCCGGGCTGGTCGGGCACGCCGACGACGGTGATCTTGGCCTCGCTGCTGTCGTGGGCGACGCCCGCGATGATCGGGTCTTCCATGTCCTCGGCTCCTTCAGGGTCGGGGGGCAGGACCCACGTGCCCTCCTTCGAGGAGAAGGACGAACGCACGTGGATGGGGATGTTGAATCGGCGGGCGTACTCGACGCACCGCAGGTGCAGGACCTTGGCGCCGCTCGCGGCGAGCTCGAGCATCTCGTCGTGGGAGATGCGGTCGATCTTGTGTGCCTTGGGCGCGATGCGCGGGTCGGCGGTGAAGATGCCGTCGACGTCGGTGTAGATCTCGCAGACGTCGGCCTCGAGGGCCGCGGCGAGCGCGACCGCCGTGGTGTCGGAGCCACCGCGCCCGAGCGTGGTGATCTCCTTGGTCCCCTGGCTGACGCCCTGGAACCCGGCGACGATGACGATGTGCTTCTTGCCGAGGGCCTCGGTGATCCGGCCCGGGGTGACGTCGATGATCTTCGCCTTGCCGTGGGCGGCGTCGGTGATGACCCCCGCCTGGCTGCCGGTGAAGGAGCGCACGCTGTGCCCCAGGTCGGCGATGGCCATGGCGACGAGGGCCATCGACATGCGCTCGCCCGCGGTGAGGAGCATGTCCATCTCGCGCGGCGGGGGGACGGGGCTGACCTTTTCGGCGAGGTCGAGCAACTCGTCGGTCGTGTCACCCATGGCGGAGACGACGACGCAGACGTCGTTGCCCGCCTTCTTGGTCTCGACGATGCGGTGCGCGACGCGCTTGATGCTCTCGGCATCGGCGAGCGACGAACCGCCGTACTTCTGGACAACCAGGCTCACAGGAGAACTCCGTTGGGATCTCGCGGGTCCGGCCCGGGTCGGACCGGCACGACCCCTCGAGGATAACGACCGCGACCGGCGCACCCGAGTCGAGTCCATCTCCCAGACCCGGCGACGGCTACCTTGTGGTCATGACCACACAGGGGATCGTCGTCGAGCACGTGCGGCGCGCCTTCGGTCCCGTGCTGGCCGTCGACGACATGTCTCTCGTCGCGCGGCCGGGCGAGGTGACCGCCCTCATCGGCCCCAACGGCTCGGGCAAGACGACCCTGATGCTCATGCTCGCCAGCCTGCTGGTCCCCGACCACGGCGCCATCCGCATCGACGGCTTCGACCCGGTGACCCATCCGACGCAGGTGCGCTCGCGACTCGGGTGGATGCCCGACGGGTTCGGCACCTGGGACGTGCTGCGGGTGCGCGAGGTCCTCGAGATCGTCGCCGCCGCCTACAAGATCCCCTCGGCCACGGCACGCGAGCGCATCGACACGCTGCTGCGGACCGTGCACCTCGACGACCTCGCGGAGCGACCGGCGCGGGTGCTCAGCCGGGGCCAGAAGCAACGCCTCGGGTTGGCCCGCGCCCTCGTCCACGACCCGAGCGTCCTCGTGCTGGACGAGCCCGCCTCCGGCCTCGACCCCCGCTCCCGGATCGAGCTGCGCGACATCCTGCGGGGTCTCGCGGCGCAGGGCCGCACCGTCCTGGTGAGCAGCCACATCCTCACCGAGCTGCAGGAGATCGCCGACAACGCCGTCATCGTCGCCCGGGGCCGCAGCATCCAGAGCCAGGGCATCGCGGCACCCGCCGGCGCGCTCACCTACCGGATCACCGCCGGCAACCTCGCGGTCCTCGAGCGGGCTCTGCACGACCTCGGCCACCGCCCCGCCCGCGCCAACCGCGCCCTTGAGGTCGTGGTGCCCGACGAGATCGCGGCGACCGACCTGCTGCGCGCCCTGGTCACGGCCGACGTGCCCGTCACCGCCTTCGCCCCCGCCCAGGGTTCGCTCGAAGCCGCCTACCTCGCCGTCACGCAGGACCGCCTGTGAGTGTCTCCGGAGTCCTCACCGTCGCCCGCCTGGAGCTGATGCAGCGCTTCCGTGGGGCGCGCTGGTACATCGCCTTCCTGCTGTGGTTCACCTGCATCGCCGGCATCGCCGGGCTGACCTGGCTCGCGATGCGCGACAGCGACATGGTCCGGGGGCCGACGACCTTCGACGTGGTGCTCTTCTTCGTCCTGGGCCTCAGCCTGCTCGTCATGCCGGCCCTCACCGCGACCTCGGTCAACGGCGACCGTGATGCCGGGGTGCTCGCCACGCTGCAGACGACGCTGCTCACGCCGACCGACATCATCATCGGCAAGCTGCTCGCCTCGCTCGTCATGGCCACGACCTTCCTGGCCCTGGCCGCCCCCTTCCTCGTCCTGGCGCTCTTCCAGGGCGGGGTGGGACTTCTCGGCGTGGCCCGGGTGCTCGTCGTCCTGGGCGTCATCCTGCTGACCGTCTGCGCGATCGGGCTGATGTTCTCCACGCTCGTCGCCCGCCCCGTCGGGTCGGCCGTCCTGACCTACCTCACCGTCGCCGGACTGTCCTTCCTCACACTCATCCTCTTCGCGATGACGACGCCGCTCGTGGCCCGGGACGAGCAGGTCCGGGTCCACGGCGTCGAGGACTACACGACCTCGCAGGCGTGCACGACCTACACCGACACCCGCCGGGTCGTGCGCACCGACCGCAACTGGTGGCTCCTCGGCGTCAACCCCTTCGTCATCGTCGCGGACGCGGCGCCGCACGGGCCCGACGGCCCGGCCGACACGACCAGTGCCGGGTTCACCCCGCTGCGCTGGATCGCCTACGGCACCCGCCTGGCCAAGGCCGGCCCCCCGGAGGTGCACGACGAGTGCTGGTCCGACGACGAGGACACCTCGGACTCGAGCGCACGGGTGCGCGAGGAGTTCCCCGCATGGCCCATGGGCCTGGGTGTCTACGTGCTCGCGGGGGCGGGCGCCACGGCCGTCGCGATCCGCCGGGTGCGCACCCCGATCCGGCGCCTGCCGAGCGGCACCCGGGTCGCCTGACGTCGGCGACCACCCCGTCGGGCGAAGGGGGCTCCGCTCACCCGGTCGAGCCGGTCAGGAGTGCAGGGCGTCGAACTCCGCCTCGCCGACGACGTCGGCATCGGCATCGGCGTCGAGGCGGATGTGCGCGAGCAGGGTCTGCAGGACCCGCACGGCCATGGCCGCCCGGTCGCCCCAGTCGGCGAGGTAGCTGTACTGCCACCACCACAGGGCCTCGGTCGGTCGCCCCGCGTCGTGGTGCGCCAGGCCGTGGGCGAGCGCCGCGGCGACGACGGCCAGGTCGTTGCTCAGGGAGCCGCTCGTGGTCTCGGTCGAGGTGACCGGGTCGACGACGTCGGCGTAGTCGTCGACGCCCTCGAGGAGCTGGGCCAGCCCGGCGCGCAGCGGGTCCATCTCGGTGTCGGGGCCGGGGTCGCGCTCGAAGCGCTCCTCGAGCACGATGTCGGCGATCGCCCCGAGGCGGGCGCCGACGAGCTGGACCTGGCTGGTCGTGAGGAGCAGCAGCGGGATGGCGCTCTCGGGGGCGGCCCCGGAGGCGATCTCGGCGACGGTGCCCAGCCAAGCGCGGGCCTCGGCGGCGCACTCGTCGGCCAGGAGCGTGGTCTCGTCAGGCATTGAGCAGCTTCCTCCCTTCGAAGGCACGACCCAGCGTGACCTCGTCGGCGTACTCGAGGTCGCCGCCGACCGGCAGGCCGGAGGCGAGTCGGGTGACCTTGATGTCGAAGGGGGTGAGCAACCGCGCCGTGTAGGAGGCGGTGGCCTCCCCCTCGAGGTTGGGGTCGGTCGCGATGATGACCTCGCTCACCGTGCCATCGGACAGCCGCGACATCAGCTCGGTGAAGCGCAGGTCGTCGGGACCGACACCGTCCATCGGGCTGATCGCCCCGCCGAGGACGTGGTAGCGGCCACGGAACTCGCGCGTGCGCTCGATCGCCACGACGTCCTTGGGCTCCTCGACGACGCAGATGGCGCTGGCGTCGCGGCGAGCGTCGGCGCAGATGCGGCACTGGGTGCCCTCGGCGACATTGCCGCAGGTCTCGCAGAAGGCCACCTTGTCCTTGACCTCGCTGAGGGTCTGGACGAGCCGCTGGACGTCCTGCGGGTCGGCCTGCAGCAGGTGGAAGGCGATCCGCTGGGCACTCTTGGGGCCGACCCCGGGGAGTCGCCCGAGCTCGTCGATCAGGTCCTGGACCACGCCTTCGTACACCCCTCGACCCTACGCCCCACGGGGGACGACGAGGGACACCGCGGTCGGTGCGCCGTGGGCTACTCCTCGCGGATGACGGTCCCGCCGAGGATCCGCTCGATGACGGCCGGGCCGGCATTGCCCGCCTCGACGATGTCCTCGTCGTCGTCACTGACCGACGAGTCGTCGGGCTCACGCGGCTCGGGTGTCGGCGCGACCGGCTCGGGCGCGGTCGCCCAGGCCGGAGCCGCGGCGGCCGAGGCCGCCGGGCTGCCCCACTCGGCCCCGGCGGGCCCACCGCTCGGTGCGGGGACCCCGACGTCGGCTGGTGGCGCGGCGGGCGCCTCGGGTGCGGGTGCGGAGGCGTCCATGGCGGGGTCTCCCCCACCGACCGGCCCGACCCCTGCGCCACCCGCAGGCCCCGTCGGGGCCGGCATCGTCGCCTGGGCACTGCCGCTGCGCTGCGGCGCCGCGCCGGAGTCGTGCGGCACACCCTCGACGCGGGCGTCGACGCCCAGGGTGTCGATGAGTGCCTGCCGCACGACCTCGGCGTGCGAGCCGTTGCGGAAGGCATTGGCCAGACCCACCGTCGCGATGCCCAGCACGAGCCGCTGCCCGTCGTAGGTGAGCACCTGGGCGTGCTCGGACAGGAAGGTCCACGTCGCCCGGCGCATCTGGTAGATCCGCCCGAGGACGTCGGGCCAGCTGCGGCGCAGGGCCTCGACGTCGATCCCCCCGGACGAAGGGGGCGACGCCGCCGGTGCCGTGGTCGCAGCCACGTCGTCGGCCTGGTCGGGCACGCTCGCCGCGGGCGGGGTCCCCGCGGGCGCAGCCGGCGGGGTCGCCTCAGGCGCGGCGGGGCTTGCGGCAGGCGCCGCGGGGGGCGTTGACGGGCTCGCAGGAGGCTCGGTCGTCTCCGACGGGGCCACCGGCGGCGTCGACCGGTCTCGCTCGACCGGCGCGGGCTCCGGCGCAGCAGCCGGGGGCTGGTCCGCCGACGGCGCGTGGTGCGTCGCAGGCGCCTGCCCGGTGGGGGCCTGCGGGACGGGGGCGCTCCCCCCTTCGCTCGTGGGGACGCCGCCGACCTCGAGGCGACGCTCGATGCGGTCCAGGCGGGCGCCGTAGCCCGACTCGCCACCGGCAGCGGGCAGCAGCACCCGGGCGGCGATGATCTCGAGCTGGACCCGGGGCGAGGTCGCACCGGTCATCTCGGTCAGGCCGGCGTTGATGATGTCGGCCGCCCGCGACAGGGAGGCCGGCCCGAAGGCGGCCGCCTGCTGACGCATCCGGTCGATCTGGTCACCCGGCAGCCCGCGCAGGATCGCCGCCGCCCCGTCGGGCGCCGCGGAGACGACGATGAGGTCGCGGAAGCGCTCGAGGAGGTCCTCGACGAAGCGCCGCGGGTCGAGCCCGGTCTCGATGACCGAGTCGATGACCCGGAAGACGCCGGCCGCGTCACCGGCTCCGAAGGAGGTGACGGCGTTGTCGAGCAGCTCGCCGTCGGTGAACCCGAGGAGCGCGGCCGCCCGCTCGTAGGTCAGGCCCTGCTCGTCGCTGCCGGCGATGAGCTGGTCGAGGACCGAGAGCGAGTCGCGCACTGACCCGCCGCCGGCCCGCACGACGAAGGAGAGCACGCCCGGCTCGACCTGCACACCCTCGGCTTCGCACAGCTGCTGCATGTAGTCCTGCAGCCGAGCCGGCGGCACGAGGCGGAAGGGGTAGTGGTGGGTCCGCGAGCGGATGGTCCCGATGACCTTTTCGGGCTCGGTCGTGGCGAAGACGAACTTCACGTGCTCGGGCGGCTCCTCGACGATCTTGAGCAGGGCGTTGAAGCCCTGCGGCGTCACCATGTGCGCCTCGTCGATGATGTAGATCTTGTAGCGGCTCTGCGCCGGACCGAAGAAGGCCCGCTCGCGCAGGTCGCGGGCGTCGTCGACACCGCCGTGGCTCGCCGCGTCGATCTCGATGACGTCGACGGTGCCCGGGCCGCCACGGGCCAGGGCGGTGCACGAGTCGCACTCGCCGCACGGGGTCGGGGTGGGGCCCTGCTCGCAGTTGAGGCAGCGAGCGAGGATACGCGCGCTCGTCGTCTTGCCACAGCCGCGCGGCCCGGAGAAGAGGTAGGCGTGGTTGACCCGTCCCGAGCGCAGCGCCTGCATGAGCGGCTCGGTGACGTGCTCCTGCCCGATGACGTCGGCGAAGGACTCGGGGCGGTATCGACGGTACAGGGCGGTGCTCACGGCACGAGCCTACGTGCGGAGCACGACAGCGGCCTCCCCCGAGGGGAGGCCGCTGTGGATGCGCGGGATCAGGCGCGAAGGGAGGCGGTCGCCTCGGTGAGCCGCGTCAGCTGACGCAGGACGTTGCCGAGCTCCTTGGCCCGGCGCTCGGCCGGCGCGAAGACGTCGCCGTCCTCGCCCTGCTCGACCTCGAGCATCGTCGAGAAGGAGACCTGGCCGCGGACGACGTGCATCTGGGCGTTGGCGACGATCGTGCGCCAGTGCTCGACGGCTCGGACCCCGCAGTCGGCGCCGTAGGAGACCAGCGCGATGCCCTTGTGGCCCCACTCGGGGTAGAGGACGTCGAAGGCATTCTTCAGGGCCGCCGGCACGCCGTGGTTGTACTCCGGGGTGACGAAGACGAAGCCGTCGAACCCGTCGATCGTCTCGCTCCAACGGCGGGTCTTGGGGTTGTCGTACTGTCGCTTCGCCGCGCCCGGGACGGTCGGCTCGTTGAGCAGGTCGAGGTCGTAGTCGGCGAGGTCGACGAGCTCGTACTCGGCGTCGTCGCGGCCGGCGACCTGGTCCATGACCCAGTCGGCAACCTGTGCGCCGAAGCGGCCCGGGCGGGTGCTTCCGAGGACGATGGCGATCTTCATGTGACTCCTTGGGTCATCGGCACGGCGAAGGCCCGCCATCCCGGAGGATGATGGGCCCACCGTCAGGTCAGCTGCGGCGGCGGTCGTCGCGCACCTCGTCGACCTTATCGCGCACCTTGTCGAAGAAGCCCTTGCCCTGATCGGGCTGCGGGCGCTCCTCCGGCGCCAGGTGGCCGCGCTCGCGGCCGGGGTCGACCGGCGGTGCGGCCGGGTCCGCGGGGGGCACGTCGCCACGAGCCGGGTCGGCCGGCGGCACGTCGGCGGGCGGTGCCTGCCCGGTCGAGGACGAAGGGAGGTCCCCTCCCGTCGTCTCCGGGGCCGGCGTGGTGTCCGGGCGGGTCGGGTCGGACGACTCCCAGCCGCGTGCCGCATCGACGTCAGCCGGTGCGGGTGCGGCCGCGGGCGTCGCGCCGGCGGGCTCGTCCACCTGACCCGGACGAGCACCCTGGTCGTGGACCACCGGCTCGGCGCCGGCGTGGCGACCCGCGGGCTCCTCGACGGGCTGGGTGCCGGCCGGCGGCAGGGGCTCGTCGACAGCCGCGTGACGACCACCGGTCGGGTCGACCCCCGGCTCGGGGGCAGCGTGGGCTCGGGCATCCCCCACCGGGCGCGGGTCACCCGTGACGGGATCGCCCTCCGCGTAGGGGTCCTCGGACTCGATGACGCCGTCGCGGTAGCCGTCGCGGTTGTCGTCGACGAAGCCCTGGTCCCGGCCGCCACGGTCGTCAGCGCGCACCTCGTCGGCACGCACCTCGTCGGACCGCCGGTCATCAGCACGGTCATCGTGAGCACCTGCGGCAGCCGCGGTGGCCCCACCGGCACCGACGGCCGCGCCCCCGGCCACGGCCCCGGCCCCGGCCCCGGCGCCGGCGCCCCGGCGGTCGCGATCGAGGTCGCGGTCGGCGTCATCGATGCGGTTGCCGTGCTCGTCGGTCAGGACGTCGGGGTCCTTGGCATCGGCCTCACGCAGCTTGGCGTCGTAGGCCTGCTGGTCCTGCTGGGCGACCTCCGCCTGACCGGCGGCGGCCTCCTGCTTCTGCTCGGCCGCGATGCGGCGCTTCTCCGCCTCGGCGGCCTGGCGCTCGGCCTCCGCGGCCTGGCGGTCGGCCTCGGCCTTGGCCGCACGGGCGTCGGCGTCGCTGGCCTGCGCCGCGGCCTGGCTCTCGCGGGTCTGCCGCTCGCGCTCGGCGGCCTCCTGCCGCAGCTGCTCGGCCTCGGCACGCTCGCGCTCGACGCGCTTGGCCTTCGAGCCCCTGGCCAGTGCTGCGATGAGCCCGATGACGAGCAGCACCAGCAGGATCCCGACGATGATCCAGATCCAGGTGTCCATGATCCGCCTCCTTGAGTGGGGGGCGATCGCAGCCGCGACCGCTTGCACCCAACCTAGGGGGATATGCGACGCATGCCACTCGGGAGCGATCGCACATCTGCGATCTCCCGCGGCATTCCGGGGTCGTGAGCGCACAAAAAAGGACACCCCGCGCACCTGGAAGAGCTCGCCTACCCTTGCTGCATTCCTGCCCTGGGGGAGTTCGGTGAGGTACCACCACGCGGGGTGCCGATCGCCGAGTCTACGTGGCCCTGGCCCCGGACCAAAGTCGGGGTGGCGCCGTGACAGCGCAGAAGCCCCGGTCGTGAGGACCGGGGCTTCGCTCTGGCGGAGGATAGGGGATTCGAACCCCTGAGAGCTTTCACTCAACGCGCTTTCCAAGCGCGCGCACTAGGCCACTATGCGAATCCTCCGCGGGAGAGATTACCCGAGCGATCGGCTACCTCGAAATCGGGCGGATTTCACCCCTTCGACACCCGTCGGCGACGATGGTGGGCATGTCGTTGCCCTCTCCCCGCCGCCTCTACACGACCGTCGCGACCGCCGAGGCGGTGACGTGGACCCTGCTGCTCATCGGCATGTTCCTCAAGTACGTCACCGAGACCACGGAGCTCGGCGTGCGCATCGGCGGCATGCTCCACGGCATCGTCTTCATCGCCTACGTGCTCGTGACCGTCATCGTCTGGGTCGACCAGCGGTGGAGCACCAAGCACGGCCTCGTCGCGCTCGCGAGCGCCATCCCGCCGCTCGTCACGCTGTGGACCGAGCGGTGGCTCCAGCGCGAGGGCCAGCTCGGCGACTCCTGGCGACTGCGGACGAAGGGGGCCGCCTCCGGCCCCGTCGAGGGTCTGGTCTCCGGCGCCCTGCGCCGCCCCGGCCTCGCGGCGCTCGGCCTCGTCGTGGCCGTCGCGGTGCTCACCGCGATCGCGCTGGCTGTCGGCCCGCCGGTGGGCGGCGCCTGAGCCCTCTCCCGGTCAGGCGGAGCGCTGACTCTTCACCTCGCCGACGGGCGTGATGCGCTCGCCCTTCGAGCGGTAGTAGTCCGCCGCCAGCTCCTGCTGGAACTCCAGCGGCCCCACCCGTCGACATCATCGTCTTGACGACCTCCAGGTCGCTGTCGGCGAGGAGGATCTGCTGGGTCGCCGTGTCCATCCCGTTGAGCTCGATCCAGGCGTCCTCGGTGGTCGCCACGTGGCGGAGCACGTCCGATGAGGTGATCTCGCGCTCCCCCGCCCCGGGGAAGTGCGGGTAGGCGTCCGGGTCGGCGTTGATCATCGCCGCCTGTGCCTGCGCGGCCTGCGTCTTCATCTGCGAGATGTCGCCGTGGGTCAGGTCGATGACGACGTTGTGCTCACCGGTGGGCGAGACGTCCTCGTCGAGGTAGTTGCGGTTGTAGTTCCCCGCCTGGGAGGGGTCCACGCCCTCGAGCCGCATGTAGACGGCGCTCTTGTCCTCGATCATGTCGCCATTGGCGTCGAAGACGGTGACACCGCCGATCTGGGTCTCGTTCTGCACCTCGTTCCACTCCAGCGACGTCGTCCCGTCGGCGTGCGTGCGCTGGACCCCCGCCGGTGCTCCACTCCGCGAAGTTGCCGCCCGCGCTCCAGTCGCCGAGCGTCCCGGACGCACCCGCCGACTTCGAGACCCAGACGACCTGCAGGTCGGCGACGTCCACGACGCCCGGTGCGTCGACGGTCGGGGCCTCCCCGCCCTCGAGCAGGGTCAGGTAGGTCTCCCGGCCCTCGGGGGTCGACAGGTCGATGACGACCTCCTTGGCGGTGCCGGTGGAGACCTCGTTGGACCCACCGACCTTGACGTTGGCATCGGGCGTCCCGACCCCGACCTCCTGCGAGGCCCGCGAGAACTTCTCGTCCCCGACGAGGACGACCACCTGGTCGCCCTCCCCCTTCGACACCTCGACGTAGCCACCGACGCCGTTCTCCAGACCGCCCGAGGCCATGAGGCCACGGAAGCTGCCCGAGAGACCCAGCGTGGCGTAGAACTCCTCGTCGAAGCGCACGCTCGTGCCGGGCGGCCACGACTGCGGGTCCGTCGGGTCGATGCTCAGGGGGTCGACGCCCACGGGTGCCGTGACGGAGTAGCTGACCCGCGACCCGCCCCCGTCCTCGAGGGCGACGCCCGTGCCCTTCTTGCTCTCGCCCCCGACGGAGCCGACCACGGACGCCTCCGCGGTGACCGTCGTGGTCTGGACGCTGCGTCCCTCCGAGTCCACGGACTCCCGGGAGTTGCCCACGGTCGTGGCCGTCCCGGCCTCGATCTTGAAGGCGGACTTCTTGCCCTCGGCCGTGTCGGACGTGGTCACCGACCCGGGCTGACGCAGCTCACCGGGGTCGGTCTGGGGTCCGTCTCCGATGGCATTGGCCATGCTGCCGGCGGGCAGACCCCCGAAGGGAGAGCCTCCCCCGGCGGACATCCCACCGACGAGGTCGCGGAAGACGCCCGTCACCCCCGACAGGTCCGGGCGCGCTGTGGCGCTGCCGGAGGTGCGGGCCCCCACGAGGTTGTCGACCACGGAGGAGCCGCGGGATCCCCCTTCGCCGGAGCCGGTCCGCTGCTGGTCCGCCTGCTCGCGCAGGGCGTCGGCCCACGCCACGAGGGAGGCCCCGGTGCGGGCGATCGCCGGGCGCAGCTGGTCGGTGGGCCAGCAGGTGCTCCATGTCGGGGCCGCTCCACGCCTCCCGCAGAGTCCCCGAGACCACGCCGAGGGTCTCCCCGATCTGGCCCACCTGCTCGCCCTGGACGCGCAGCTGCCCGCTGATCTCGTCCAACCGCGCGGCATCCGCCCCGTGGGTGACGCCCGTCATGGCACTGCTCCTCACCCTCGCCGTTGTGTGTTGCAGGCAATCCTGTCAAGGGCCCGTGCCGCGGTCGATGGGGATCACTCCCCCGGTCGGTGACCGAGGGCGCCGGCCGGCCTCAGCGGCGACGCCGGCTGGTGCCGAAGAGCGAGCGCGTGATCTCGCGGCCGATGACCGTGCCCGCGGAGCGCAGTGCCGACTTGAAGGCGGAGCTGCCGACGACCTGCTCGACCAGGCCCGGCTTCTCCTTGGGCTGCTTGGGAGCCTTCGGCGCCTTGGCCTGCTGCGGGGCAGCGCCCTCCCCCTTCGGCTCGTCCTCCGCAGGAGCGGCCTGGAGCTTGGCCGAGAGCTTTTCGTAGGCGGACTCTCGGTCGAGCGCCTCGGAGTACCTCGGGGCGAGGGGCGAGGCAGTGGTGGTCTGCTCGAGCAGCTCCGGCGCCGAGGGCGCCATGAGCGACTGGGGCGCGCGCATCATCGTGTGCGCAACGGGGGTCGGTGTGCCCTTGTCACCGAGGACGGTCACGACGGCCTCGCCCGTGCCGAGCTGGGTGAGCAGCTCCTCGAGGTCGTAGTCGGTGTGCGGGTAGGTCGTGACCGCCGCCTTGATCGCCTTGGCGTCCTCGGGGGTGAAGGCCCGCAGCTGGTGCTGCACCCGGTTGCCGAGCTGGGCGAGCACGTCGGCCGGCACGTCCTTGGGGCTCTGCGTCACGAAGAAGACGCCCACTCCCTTCGAGCGGATGAGCCGGACCGTCTGCTCGATGGCGTCCTGGAAGGGCTTGCTCGCCTCGTCGAAGAGCAGGTGCGCCTCGTCGAAGAAGAAGACGAGCTTCGGCTTGTCGACGTCACCGACCTCGGGCAGGTCCTGGAAGAGGTCGGCGAGCAGCCACATGAGGAAGGTCGAGAAGAGCTGGGGACGCTGCTGCACGGCGGGCAGCTCCAGGCAGCTCACGACTCCCCGGCCGTCGTCGGCGACCCGCAGCAGGTCAGCCGTGTCGAACTCCGGCTCGCCGAAGAAGACGTCGGCGCCCTGGTCCTCGAAGGCGATGAGCTGACGTAGGATCACGCCGGCCGTCGCGCTCGAGAGGCCACCGAGGGCCTTGAGCTCGGCCTTGCCCTCGTCGGAGACCAGGTGCTGGATCACCGCGCGCAGGTCCTTGAGATCGAGCAACGCCAGACCCTGCTTGTCGGCGAAGTGGAAGATCAGGCCCAGGCTCGACTCCTGGGTCGCGTTGAGGCCCAGGACCTTGCTCAGCAGGGTCGGACCGAAGCTCGTGATCGTCGTGCGGATCGGGACCCCCGTGCCCTGACCACCGAGGGTGAGGAACTCGGTCGGGTAGCCCGTGGCCTGCCAGTCCTGACCGACGGAGGCACTGCGCGAGGTGAGCTTTTCGCCCCCTTCGCCCGGGGTGGCGATGCCCGAGAGGTCACCCTTGATGTCCGCGAGGAAGACCGGCACGCCTGCAGCGGAGAGCTGCTCGGCCATGACCTGCAGGCTCTTGGTCTTGCCGGTGCCGGTGGCACCGGCGACCAGGCCGTGCTTGGTCAGGCTCGCCAGCGGCACCCGCACGGGGGCATCGGCATGGGGCTGGCCGTCGACGACGGTGGCGCCGAGCTCGACCGCCGGCGTCTCGAAGGCGTAGCCGGCGCGGATGGAGTCCAGGAGTGAAGAGTCGGTCACAAGCCGGAGCCTAGTGCGGTCACCGTCGGCGGCCCCTCTTATCGTGTCCGGGTGATCTTCCAGTCCGTCGGTGACACCCGCCCCTACCCCGCCCACGGGCGCTCGGCTCCTCGCGACTGGGCCGACGTCCCGCCCCGCGCGGTGCGCCTCGAGCAGCTGACGACGACCAAGAGCGCGCTCAACCTGCACGACCTGCTCGCCGATGACTCCACCTTCTACGGCGACCTCTTCCCCCACGTCGTCCTCTGGCGCGAACGCCACTACCTCGAGGACGGCCTGCACCGCGCCCTGCGTGCCGCGCTGCAGCAGCGCTCCACCCTGCACGCCCGGGTGCTCGAGCTCGACGACTGAGGACCGACCGTGAGCGACGGGGAGTACTACGGGGCCGGCAGCGGGGCCAGAGCCCGCCGGCAGCGGGCGATCATCACCGTCGTCGTCGTGCTCCTGCTGCTCTTCTTCTCCTTCTGGTACGCGATGTCCTACATCCGTGCCGCCGAGTCCGGCAGCGCCTCGGGCACCACGACGGACAACCGCCCGGCATGCACGACCTCGCCCCAGCAGGTCGAGGTCAACGTCTACAACGCGACCGACCGCGACGGTCTGGCCGCCCGGGTCGCCGCCCAGCTCAAGTCCCGCGGCTTCACCGTCAAGACGATCGCCAACGACCCGAAGAAGCGCACGATCACCGGCCGCGGCGAGCTGCGCTACGGCAGCAACAGCATGGCCGACGCCCAGCTCGTGCTGCGGCACACCGGCGACTTCCAGCGGATCAAGGACACCCGCCAGCGACGCACCGTCGACGTCGTCGTCGGACCGCAGTTCCGCCAGCTCGTCGACGAGAGCCGCGTCGCCGCCTGCTGACCGGTCACGTCGGCCGCTGACCGGTCAGGGGCGGGTCGTCGTCAGCTCGACCTTGTCGTCACCGACGACGTCGCAGGTGATCGTCGTGTCGACGATCTGGAAGCTGCTGCCCTGCGTGCACGTGCTCTCGACCCCACCGGCCTGGATGAGCGCCTCACCGCCCTGCGTCGCCGAGACGAGTCGGATGCGGTCGCGGGACCTCAGTCCGTCGTCCGTGTCGTAGGGCCGCGGGAAGTCGTAGAACTCATCGCCCTGGATCTTGATCGTGCAGGTGTTGTCGGTGTCGCACTTGGAGCTCCAGCGGTCGCAGGCACCGAGTGGGACCGCGAGCGCGGTGAGAGCGGCGGCGGACACGAGGGCACGGACGGGACGACGCATGGGCCCCAGACAACCAGACGTGCCGCAGACCGCCGCAGGCCCCACCCGGCATGGGGTGGGGCCCGCGGTCAGCTGGCGGTGGCGGTGGGATTTGAACCCACGGTCGGCGTCAACCGACAAACGCTTTCGAGGCGTTCTCCTTAGGCCGCTCGGACACGCCACCGCGGAGCACAATACAAGGTCGAGGCGGCCGGTCCCCAATCGGGCGAAGGGAGAGTGCCGTCACCTATCGTGGCGAGCCGTCGCGGCGGCCCTCGAAAAAGTCCAGGAGCAGGCGCGCGGCCTCCCCTTCGCGCACCCCGCCGACGACCTCGGCCCGGTGGGCCGACCGGCGATCGCGCACGACGTCCCACACCGACCCGCAGGCGCCCATCTTGGGGTCCCACGCCCCGAGGACCACGCGTGGGACGCGGCTGGCAACGACGGCACCGGCGCACATCGGGCACGGCTCGAGGGTGACGACGAGCGTGCACCCCGTGAGGCGCCACTCCCCCTTCGCCTCCGCCGCGGCGCGCATCGCCACGACCTCCGCGTGGCCGGTCGGGTCGCCGTCGCGCTCACGGGTGTTGCGCCCTTCGCCGATGATCACGCCGGCCGCGTCGACGACGAGCGCACCCACGGGGATGTCGCCGTCCGCGGCGGCCTCACGGGCCAGCTCGAGGGCCCGGTCCATCCACGCCTCCTCGACGGGGCGCTGCGGACGGGTGGGGTCGGGACTCACGGGGACAGTCTCCCGCACGGTAGTTTCGGCACCATGCGCGTCATCGTCGCGGACCACCCGCTCATCGCCCACAAGCTGACCTACCTGCGGCACAAGGGCACCGACAGCCCGACCTTCCGTCGGCTCGCCGACGAGCTCGTCACCCTGCTCGCCTACGAGGCGACGCGTGAGGTGCGCACCGAGCCCTTCGACATCGAGACCCCGGTGAGCGCGACGACGGGCATCAAGCTGTCGACGCCCAAGCCGCTCGTCGTGCCGATCCTGCGCGCCGGCCTGGGCATGCTCGAGGGCATGGTCCGGCTGCTGCCGACCGCCGAGGTGGGCTTCCTCGGCATGCTGCGCAACGAGGAGACCCTCGAGGCGGTGACCTACGCCAACCGCCTGCCCGACGACCTGTCCGGCCGACAGTGCTACGTCCTCGACCCGATGCTCGCCACCGGTGGGACGCTCGCGATGTCGATCCAGTACCTCGTCGACCGCGGCGCGGACGACATCACGGCCGTCACCCTCCTCGCCGCACCGGAGGGCATCGAGGGCATCGAGCGCGAGCTGGCCGACCTCGACGTGCCGGTGACCCTCGTGACCGGGGCGATCGACGAGCGGCTCAACGAGCAGGGCTACATCGTCCCCGGCCTCGGTGACGCCGGCGACCGGCTCTACGGCGTGGTCTGACCCGTCACACCCGTCACATCTGCAACACTGGGCAGGATTCGCGCCCGCCCGGGCGTCCATCTGCCTGCCTGACGACGGAAGAGAACGAGTCATGAACACGCCGCCGATCAAGAAGATCGTCCTCTGGCTGCTCACGATCTTCCTGCTCTACGCCATCCTCACGTCGCCGACCGAGGCCGCCAACATCGTCGGCTCCGCCTGGGACGTCATCGCCAACGGCGTGACCAACATCGGCCGCTTCTTCGACTCGCTCATCGCGAGGTAGCGATGGCAGCGGAGGTCGCCCGCGTGGCCCACCGGGGGCTGCGCAAGTACCTCCTCCCGGGCGAGACCCCGGTGGCGGAGATCCGGCACCACCGGATCGTGCTCCTCAAGCCCTTCGCGATCGTCGTCGGCGTGCTCGCGCTCGTCGTCTGGCTGGACCTGTCGGTGAGCGACGCCAATGCCGGCATCCTCGGCTACGTCTGGTGGGCCTGGTTCGCCGTCGTCGGTTGGGCCGCGTGGAAGTGGATCGAGTGGCGCCACACCCGCGTCGTCGCCACCGACAAGCGGATCGTGCTCTTCGAGGGGTGGATCAACCACAAGGTCTCGATGATGCCGCTGAAGAAGGTCACCGACATGGGCTACGAGCGCTCGCTGCTCGGGCGACTGCTCGGCTACGGCACCTTCGTCCTCGAGAGCGCCGGCCAGGACCAGGCCCTGTCCAGCATCGAGTACGTCCCCGACCCGGACGACAACTACCGGGCGATCTGCTCGGTGGTCTTCGGCATGGGCCCCCTCGACGACGATGACGAAGGGGGGTCTGCGGACGACGAGCCGGCCTGGGAGACGTCCGAGGACTTCACCACGCGCCTCGGCGTCGTCGACGGCGTCTACGTCGGCGGCCCGCCGACCGACGGCTACGAGGACCCGCCGGTCGTCTCGCACGGCGCGTCGATCTACCGCAGCCGCGACCTGCTGCGCCGCGACCGCGACGCCGACACCGGCGAGCTGCCGCCCTACGACCCCGACGCCTACTGACGCCCCTCCCCCCTTCGCATTGCCGTAAGGCAATGCAGTCAGGAGCGCGCATTGCCGTAGGGCAATGCAGGGTCAGGCGGGGTCGGAGTCGCGCAGGCGGCGCAGTGCGGTGACGGCCTCCCAGCCGCAGATGACGGCGATGCCGACGGCCACGGCGGCCATCGACAGGCTCCAGTCCCGGCTCCACCCAAAGGTCTCGTGGAACTGCGCCGGCAGGTCGGTCAGCAGCCGGTCGGTGAGCAGCAGCCAGACGAGCACGACACCCGAGACGACGGCGCTCACCAGGCTGACGACCGCCAGCGGGGCGGACCAGCCGCCGCGCGCCCACGCCGCCACGGTGACGAGGACGTCGACGGCGAGGAAGCCGATGATGATCGCCCGCCAGCCCAGGGCCAGCGCCGGGTCGAGGACCTGCACCGCGTGCGCCCCGACTCCTCCCCACTGCCACAGGCACAGGCCGATGACGACGAGGGTCGAGACGACCTCGAAGAGCATCTCCGCCAGGCTGGCCCGTCGGGCACGGTCGGCCGGATCGGCGAGCTCGTCCGGGTTCCACTCGCCGACCAGACCCTGCTGCTCGCCCGGGCTGCCGTAGCGTTCGGCGACCGCGAAGACGAGCGTGGTCCAGAAGACGACGTGCACCGCCACCTGGAAGGCGAGCAGAGCCCCCTCCCCCACGATCGCGCCGAAGCCGGCATCGGTGCCCATGGCATGCGCGATGACGGTGCCGACGACGGCGAGCGGCACGAGGATGGCCAGCAGCAGCCGGACCAACCGCACCCACGCGGGGAAGAACGCCGGACCGATGAGGTGGTTGGGCCGTCCGCCGTACTCACGGGCGAGGACGTCGGGATCCCCGAGGCCGACGATGGTCGCGCGCTCGGCGGCGGCCGGCTCCTCACCGGCGGCGATCCTCCCTTCGACCGTCTCCTCGATCGTGCCGCGCAGCTCACGGGCGATGTCGGGCCCGGTCTCCTGCGGGAGCTGGCGGGTCACGGTCCACACATAACGATCGGTGAGGCTGGTGCCACTCATGACTGGTCTCCGTCCAGTGCGGCGATCGCGGTGTCGAGGGATCGCCATTCGGTCAACAGGTGGGCGCGCAGGGCGGCGCCGGCCGGGCTTGTGCGGTAGAACTTCCGCGGCCTGGCCTCGTCGGTGTTCCACTCGCTCGTCAGCAGCCCCTGCTTCTCCAGGCGCCGCAGGAGCGGGTAGAGCGTGTTGCCGTCCACCGCGAAGCCAGCGGCGTCGAGCGTCTCGAGCAGCGCGTAGCCGTAGCGCGGCTCCTCGAGCGTGGCGAGGGCGGCGAGCACGACGGTCCCCCGCCTCAGCTCCTGCACGTGCCCCGCGAGCAGTTCTTCGTCCATGCGTCACACCATAGTGTGTGTCGCACACTATTGTCCATGACACATCTCGCAGACGACGAAGGGCGGCGCCCACCCGATCCGGTGAGCGCCGCCCTTCGCTGCGGTCAGGCTGCCTCAGAGGGCCTTGAGGATCTCGCCGACCTTGTCCTTGGCGTCACCGAAGAGCATCTGCGTGTTGTCCCGGAAGAAGAGCGGGTTCTGCACGCCGGCGTAGCCGGTGGCCATGGAGCGCTTGAAGACGATGACGTCCTTGGCGTTCCACACCTCGAGGACGGGCATGCCCGCGATCGGGCTGCCGGGGTCCTCGGAGGCGGCCGGGTTGACCGTGTCGTTGGCGCCGATGACCAGGACGACGTCGGTCTCGGGGAAGTCGTCGTTGATCTCGTCCATCTCGAGCACGACGTCGTAGGGCACCTTGGCCTCGGCCAGCAGCACGTTCATGTGACCGGGCAGGCGACCGGCGACGGGGTGGATGCCGAAGCGGACGTCCACTCCCTTCGCCCGCAGCTGGGCCGTGAGATCGGCGACGGGGTACTGCGCCTGCGCCACGGCCATGCCGTAGCCCGGGGCGATGACCACCGAGGAGGCCTCGGAGAGCAGCTCGGCGACCTGCTCGGCCTGGATCTCACGGTGCTCGCCGTAGTCCTTGTCCTCGCCCGTCACCTGACCGTCGGACCCGAAGCCGCCGGCGATGACGGAGATGAAGGAGCGGTTCATCGCCTTGCACATGATGTAGGACAGGAAGGCACCCGAGGAGCCGACGAGCGCACCGGTGACGATGAGCAGGTCGTTGGAGAGCATGAAGCCCGCCGCGGCCGCCGCCCAGCCCGAGTAGCTGTTGAGCATCGAGACGACGACCGGCATGTCACCGCCGCCGATCGAGGCGACGAGGTGCCAGCCGAAGAGCAGCGCGATGACCGTCATGATGCCCAGCGGCACGATCGACGGGGAGATGACGAACCACACGCACAGCCCGATCGAGACGATCACGGCGAGCAGGTTGAGCCAGTGACGCGCCGGCAGCACGAGCGGCGAGGACTTCATCTTCGCGCTGAGCTTGAGGTAGGCGACGATCGAGCCGGTGAAGGTCACGGCACCGATGAAGACACCGATGAAGACCTCGCCGTTGTGGATCCCGACCATGTCGATGGACTCGAGGCGCTGGTGCTCGGCGACGGCCTCGGGGCTGTCACCGTGCGAGGCGAGGAAGGTGTTGTAGCCGACGAGCACGGCGGCCAGACCGACGAAGGAGTGCATCATCGCGATGAGCTCGGGCATGCCGGTCATCTCGACGCGGCGGGCGATGCGCACGCCGATGAGACCACCCAGGGCCATGGTGACGACGAGGACGCCCAGGCCCCACTTGCCGGCATCGGTGGCCTCTCCCTCGCCGTAGACCCCGTCGATGACGAGGGCGATCGTGGCGAGCAGGGCGATGGTCATGCCGGCCATGCCGAACCAGTTGCCGTGCTTGGCCGACTCGTGCTTGCTCAGGCCGGCGAGGGAGAGGATGAACAGGAGCGCCGCGACGATGTAGGCGGCGGTGACGACGGTGGACAGCACGACTCAGCCCTTCCGGAACATGTTGAGCATCCGGTTGGTCACGGTGAACCCACCGAAGACGTTGATGCTGGCGAAGAAGATGGCAGCTGCGGCGATGACCTGGATCGCGATGTCGGGCGAGGTCACCTGCAGCAGGGCGCCGACGACGATGATCCCGGAGATCGCATTGGTCACCGACATCAGCGGCGTGTGCAGCGCGTGGTGGACGCTGCCGATGACGTAGAAGCCGATGACGACCGCCAGCGCGAAGACGATGAAGTGCGACAGGAAGGCCGCGGGCATGAAGGCGGCCGCGACGAGGAAGAGGAGCGCGGCGCCACCGATGTACCAGAACTTGCGGTTGGGGTCGTGCGGCTTCTCCGGCTTCTTGTCAGCCTCAGCCTCGGCGACCTTCGATGCGGCCGGCGTGGACTGCGCGGCCGAGACCTGCACGGGCGGCGGCGGCCACAGGGTCTCCTCACCCTGGGTGACCGTCATGCCGCGCACGACCGTGTCCTCCATGTCGAGGACCGGCTGTCCGTCCTTGTCCGGCGTGACCAGCTTGAGCAGGTTGACGATGTTGGTGCCGTAGAGCTGGCTGGCCTGCGTGGGCAGACGACCCGCCAGGTCGGTGTAGCCGATGATCCGCACACCGTTGTCGGTGACGACGCGCTCGTCGGCGACCGACCCGGCGACGTTGCCCCCGGAGCCGGCGGCCATGTCGACGATGACCGACCCCGGCTTCATCGAGGCGACCATCTCCTCGGTGATCAGCCGCGGCGCCGGGCGCCCCGGGATGAGGGCCGTGGTGATGATGATGTCGACGTCCTTGGCCTGCTCGGCGTACAGCTCGGCGGCCTTGCGGTTGAAGTCCTCACCGGTCTCCTTCGCATAGCCGTCGCTCGACACCTCCTGCTCGACATCGATCTGGAGGAACTCCGCACCCATCGACTCGACCTGCTCGGCCACCTCGGGCCGCACGTCGAAGGCGCGCACGATCGCGCCGAGCGAGCCGGCCGCGCCGATCGCGGCCAGACCGGCCACGCCGGCGCCGCAGACGAGCACCTTGGCCGGCGGCACCTTGCCCGCGGCCGTCACCTGACCGGTGAAGAGACCGCCGAACTCGTGCGCCGACTCGACGACCGCGCGGTAGCCGGCGATGTTGGCCATCGACGACAGGACATCGAGCGACTGGGCCCGCGAGATACGCGGCACCGCGTCCATCGCCAGGGCGGTCACGCCCTGCGCGCGCAGCGCCTCGACCTTGTCGGGGTTGAGCGCCGGAGCCAGCAGCGAGGCGAGGATCGCCCCGGAGCGCAGCCGCGGAACCTCCTCGTCGGTGGGGGCGTTGACCTTGGCGACGATGTCGCTGGCCCACACCTGCTCCGCACTCTCGAGGCTCGCTCCGGCGTCGACGTAGGCCTGGTCCGGGTAGGCGGACGCCTCACCGGCCCCGGCCTCGACGACGACGTCGTATCCGAGCTTGATCAGCTGCTCCACGGTCTTCGGGGTCGCCGCGACGCGGGTTTCGCCGCGCTTCGACTCCTTGGGCACGCCAAGTCGCATCGTCACTCCTGTGATGAGGGGTGTGGTGGATGTGGTCGCTGGGCAACCTAGGGCACCGGAGAGCGCACCCGCAGACTTTGTGACGGGGACGATGGTCACACCGCCACTGGGTGAGACGCAGCGCCGCGACCGCGGGCGAAGGGAGTAGTGCCCGACGAGCCTTCGGCTCGCCTCCGCTCAGGCGGGCTCGTCGCTCCCTGACGGGTCGGTCTCGTCGCCGCCAGTGGCTTCGGGCTCGAGGTCGAGGCCCTCCTCGGCGAGCGCCGCCTCGCGAGCGGCCTCCTCGTCCTCCCACACCGTGTGCGATGGCTCGGTCATGGGCCGAGCCTAGCGACCATACCCATGAGTAACATGGAACGCGTGGATCACGACGAGGTGAGTGGCGGAGTCCGAGCGGTCGCGGCAGCGGCGGCACACGGGGTGGAGACGATGTTCACCCTGTCGGGAGCGCACGTCTTCCCCCTCTACGACGGCGCGGTCTCGGCCAACCCGCCGATGCGTCTGCTCGACGTGCGCCACGAGCAGACCGCGGTCTTCGCCGCGGAGGCCACCGGCAAGCTCACCCGCACCCCGGGCCTCGCGGTGCTCACCGCCGGCCCCGGCGTCACCAACGGCATCAGCGCGATCACCCAGGCGCACTTCTCCGGGTCGCCGCTCGTCGTGCTCGGGGGGCGCGCAGCGACCTACTCGTGGGGCCGGGGGGCGCTGCAGGAGCTCGACCACCCGAGCCTCCTCGGCCCGGTGACCAAGCGGGCCGCGACGATCGGCTCCGTCGACAAGATCGCCGACGAGGTCGACGACGCCTTCCGTCTCGCGGCCGCACCGCACCGCGGCCCGGTCCTGCTCGACGTCCCGATGGACGAGCTCTACGGCGACGCCGAGGGCAGGCCGGTCACCGCGGGCGAGACCCTCCCTTCGCCTCCCGACGCCGGGGACGTCGACACGATCGCCCGACTGCTCGCGGCCGCCGAGCGACCTCTCGTCGTCCTCGGCACCGACGTGTGGAGCGACCGGGCCGAGACCGCGGCGCTGCGCTTCGTCACCGACCTCGGGCTGCCGACGATCACCAACGGCCTGGGACGGGGCATCGTCCCCGGCGGGCACGAGCTGCTCGTCGCCCGAGCCCGCCGCACGGCCGTCGGCGAGTGCGACCTCGCGCTCGTCGTCGGCGCCCCCCTCGACTTCCGGCTGGGCTACGGGGCCTTCGGCGGTCACGGCGGCGCCCCCGACGCCCGGGTCGTGCACGTCGCGGACTCCCCCGGGCAGATCAGCGCCCATGCCGACCCTGCGACGAGCGCAGCCGGCGACCTCACCGCCTTCTTCGACCTCGTCCAGACGGTGGTCGAGCAGCACGGTCACGCCGACTGGTCGGCGTGGAGCGGCCGCCTCGCCGAGGAGTCGGCGGCCCGGGCCGCCGCCGACCACGAGCTGCTCACCAGCGCCGTCTCCCCCGCGCACCCGGCGCGCATCTACGGCGAGCTGCTCCCGCGATTGGCCGACGACGCCGTCGTCATCGGCGACGGCGGTGACTTCGTCTCGTGGGCCGGGCGCTTCGTCGAGCCGGCGCGGCCGGGCTCGTGGCTCGACCCGGGGCCCTTCGGCTGCCTGGGCGCGGGCCTCGGTGCGGCGATCGCGGCCCGGATCGCCCGCCCTTCGTCGCAGGTCGTGCTGCTCCTCGGCGACGGCGCCTCCGGCATGTCGCTCATGGACGTCGACACCCTCGTGCGCCACGACCTGCCGGTCGTCATGGTCATGGGCAACAACGGCGCGTGGGGTCTGGAGAAGCAGCCGATGCAGATGCTCTACGGCTACGACGTCGCCGCCGACCTGGCCCCGCAGACCCGCTACGACGAGGTGGTGCGGGCCCTCGGCGGCGCCGGCGAGATGGTCACCGACCCCCGGCAGATCGGGCCGGCCCTCGACCGGGCCTGCGCCTCCGGCGTCCCCTACCTCGTCAACGTCGTCACCGACCCGCAGATCCCCTATCCGCGGTCGACCACCGGTATGTGAGCCGAAGGGGAGGTCCACTCAGCGGGTGAGCCGGTCCAGCACGGCCGCGAGCAGTGCCTCGCGCAGCGCCCGCGGCACGGCGTCGAGCAGCGCGTTGACCTCGGCCATGCGGTCGGGCACCTGCAGCGTGCCGCCACCGCCCCCGAGGCCCGCGATGGCGAGCAGACCGTCGAGGGTCGCCTCGTCGAGACCTGCGGGGTCGATCTGCCGGGCGGCCGCGACGAGGTCGGGGTTGACCTCGACCGGGCCGTACTCCCTTGCCGCAGAGACGGCCTCGGTCAGGGCGGCGACGAGCTCGTCGGTGTGGGCAGCGGTCGCCGCGCAGAGGGTGAGGTGCAGTGTCGCGGCGTGGTCGGCGAAGGCCATCTGGGGCTGCACGAGCCACCCGCGAGAGCTCATCTCGTCGGCGATCGTGATGACGTCACAGCAGCGGGGTGACGAGGAGCGCGAGGCCGACGAAGGCGACGAAGAGGACCGTCGCGGCGCCGGGGTCGCCGAGCACCCACCGTGCCATGTAGTCGACACCGGCGAGCATGACACCGGTCGCGAGCGCCTGGACGGCGAAGGTGAGCAGCAGGGCCCGGAAGTCCGGGGCGCCCGCCACGACCCGCAGCTGGTGGGCCAGGGAGCCGCCGGCGGCGACGTGCTCGACGGGGGGAACCCCCTTCGTCCCCCACCAGGCTCCGAGTGCGCCGACGACGATGAGGAGAGCGACGAAGACGCCGACGGCCCGGTAGCCCCACTCTGGACCGAGGGCGTCGCGCAGGGCTGGGGACAGGCCGCCCGCGACGAGGATCGTCAGCGCGAGGACCGCGACCCGCCACGTCATCAGGCGGGTGCGTTCGCCGTAGTCACGGGTCAGCTCGGCAGGCATGGAGACGTAGGGGACCTGGAAGAAGGCGTAGGCACTGGCGCACGCGAGGAAGAGCACGGCGACCCACGCGGCAGCCAGGGTCGAAGGGGAGGTCGGCCCGGCGAAGAGCAGCGCGAAGAGCACGGCGAGGGTCAGGCCGGCCCGGACGAGGAAGGGGCGGCGCCGACCATCGGGGTGCGTGCTGCGGTCGGAGACCCGGCCGGCGATCGGGTTGAGCAGGACATCCCAGGCCTTGGGCAGCAGGACGATGAGTCCGGCGAGGCCGGCGGCCACGCCGAGCCGGTCGGTGAGGTAGGGCAGCAGGAGCAGGCCGGGGACCGTGCCGAAGGCGCCCGTCGCCACCGACCCGAGGCCGTAGCCGCGCCGCACGCGAGCCGGCAGCACCGCCGTGTCCTCCGCCATGACGGAAGGCTACTCACGGGTCGCCTCTGGGCGGTCGGTCACGCAGAGCGAACCTCCCGGCGCGCGATGCCCTCCCCCCAGTACGCGAAGGCGACCCCCGCACCTGCCAGACAGGCCACTGCCAACGCCCACAGCGGGCCCGTCGCCATCTCGTTGAAGACGACGTTCTTGTCCCAGGGGATCAGGTGGGCCCGGCTGGAAATGAGCATGAGCCCCACGGGCAGTACCGCCGCGGCGCGGCGTCCGAGCGTCACAGCGCCAGCAGCTGCGAGCGCCCAGAGCAAGAGCCCTACCCCGACGAAATGCGCCAGGTCCACCCCTGCCCGCACGAGCACCAGTCCGGTAACAGCGGCCGCGACAGCGCACAGTCCGCTGAGCGCCATGAACCGCCCGACGCGTTGTCGGGCAGCCCCTCGTGCCGACACAGACGAGAGCCACGGCGCCTCATCCCCCAGCGGCCAGGCCATGTGCGCGACGCTCACCGCGAGCACAGCCGTACCGAACATCTCCAAGGGCCTGGTCATCCCGAGGTCACCCGGCGCGATCTGCGGCAGAGTGGCCCACGACAACGTCGGCACCAACCCCCAGACCACGGGAAGCAGCACGAGCCAAGCTGAGCTGATGCCCTGCACCCGCGCCGCCGTCTTGCGCGCAGTCACCTGACGTCCGCGGCTGTGAGGGAGCAGCTCCGGATCTTGTCTGCCCTGACCGAGAACCATCGGTTTCGCTCGGCCCTCGACATCGCCGACAACCGCTCTGCAACGGCCACACGGTCCACTCTGCTGCTGTCCGTGGGGACGATGGCGCCCTCGCCTGCCAGCACCGGCCCACCGGGATAGACCTGCTCATCCTCCGGCAGGTCGTGCGCCCGCCACCACCAGGTCAGCAGGGCAAGAGTGGCTGACGGGTCTCCCGTCGACGTCGCGCACGGCGGCTCGAAGGAGTCAGCACCCAGCATGGCGATCACTTGCTGACGGTCCACGACCTTGTCACTGCCGACAGAGACCATCGCGCCGCGCCCGGGAGGCGGCATGCTGCCGATCACGTAGTCCGGCCGCATCGACTCGGGCATGTCCGCGAGCGCATCGTCCGTGAACGTGGTCAGGTCGTCGAGTGCAGCCAGCTGCGATCTGGGCACACACACCGTCGAGGCCGCGCTTCGGCAGACCGGCTCCTCGGCGCCGGGCGGGAAGACCAGAGGCAGCCCTCCGAACATCGTTACGGCAACCGACGCGCTGACCACCCACGCCATCCACGAACTCTTGGCATGCCGCGTCATCAGGAACAGCAGCCAGACGGCGACGGCGGCGTAGGTCACCGACTGCGCGAGCAGCACCCATGTCGTCGAGCGAGCCGCGACGGGAACGGCGTTGTGGACAAAGAGTGCCGCCAGCGGCGACTCCCTGCTGATGAAGGCGCTGCACACGGCCAGTCCGTACGGCAGAGCCGCGCCGAGAGGCAGTGCAGCCGCCGTCGGGAGGATCGAACCCACCCACCCACCGAAGGACGCCGCGAGAACAGAGAAGGCGATGATCAGCACGAGGGTGAACGCAGTCGCGGGCAGGCTCCCCGCCCAGTCGACGGGGGCTGCTCGCGAACTCAAGATCAGCATGGCCGCGAAGGTGATCACGTGCCCCACCGCCCCTGCCAGGGCCACCCAGAGGACCGACCACACCGCGGCCGAGTTCAGCTGCCGTGGCGAGGCGATCAACCACTCCTGCGCACCGCTCCTCCGGGGTGCGCCCACGAGCCACGCTGCGGCACCAGCGAGGAGCGAAGGCGGCAGCGTCACGGTCATGGCCGCCCAAGCATTGGTCGTTGAGGGCATCCAACCCAACCACTGCTCACGCGTGGTGAGGGCGAGCGCGAGGTCCACGACAACTACGAAGGCGGTCAGCGCTGCCCACGTGCGGGCCGGGCGACGGACCAACGGCGGGCACGGATCGAGCAGTGCGGCACGTGCGATGGTCATCCCGCCAGCCCGAGCCTGAGTGCCCTGCTCGCCGTCTCCAGGTCTGTTCCCGCGGGCACGAGCTCAGACATGGGGATCGGCGCCTGCACGACTCCACCCCGGATGAAGAGGACGTGGTCGGCGACGGCGAGGACGTCCTCGACGAGATGGGTCGCGACGACGACTCTGCTCGCAGGGAGCGATCTGAGCACTCCGTGCAGCTGATCGCGCTGGGTGGGATCGAGCCCCGTGGTTGGTTCGTCGAGGAGGAGCAGGTCCGGGGCACCCACGATCGCTGCTGCGAGCGCGACTCGTCGGCGCTGACCGCCACTGAGCGCGCCGACCCGAGAGTCATTTTGCTCCACGAGGTCCACCTGCTCGATGGCCACGCTCGACGCGGTGCGACGCTCCCTTCGCGCCACCTGCTTGTGCCAGGCCGCGTAGTCGACCAACTCGCGCACCGTGACGTTGCGCGGCAATCCGGCTTCCTGGGGAAGCCATCCGGTGACTCGGTGGTGCTGCCTTCGGGCTGCCCCAGATGCGTGAGCGTCCTGACCTCCGCGCAGGAGGAACCCACGGGACGGAGGCTGGACCCCCGCGAGCACTCGGATCAGGCTGCTCTTGCCCTCACCGTTGTTGCCCATGAAGGCCGTGATCCCCAAAGGGAGCGACAGCGTCGTCGGTTGGACGACCTGCTTGCCCCGATACGCGACCTCCACGTCCCTCAACGAGACATGGAGGTCGGGCGAACGTGTCGTCAAAACCTGGAGCTCCAAGCTCCGCAGGCGTCAGGCACGTTGTTTCGGACTCGGCAGATCTTGGCCCGGACACCCTGGAACTCATGACACGGCCAGTTCATCCACGTGGTGATGATGCGCCCGTTGTTCCCGACGTTCGTCAGTGACGTGACATTGCTCGTGTAGCGACCGGTCCCCACGTCCTCGCAGTTGTTCCTGGCCACCTGACCCGAGTGGTACACCATGTCGCCTCGTGTGCTCCTGATGACACCGTTGGTCGACGCTCCGTTGGAGTACGCCTGTTTGCGCGTCTGCCAACCAGCGCCGTCATCCGACGACGTACCCACTGAAAAGGCTGCCGTCGGCATCAGGGCAAGGCCCAAAGCCAGCGCCCCCCTTTTGAGAATCTCTTGAACATGTCCTCCCCTTCCCCGGGCTGATGATGGTGGGGTTGAAGGTAGAGCCAAGCATGGACCTCGTCAACAGCAAGTCGAGGTTGCTGAAAGACTGCGCCTCATGCGCCAGATCCGCCAGAGCCGCAAGCTGAAGGACGTCCGCTACGACGTGCGGGGACCGATCCTCGTCGAGGCCCAGCGCCTCGAGGCCGAGGGCCACAAGATCCTCAAGCTCAACATCGGCAACACCGCCCCCTTCGGCTTCGAGGCACCCGAGGCGATCGTCGCCGACATGACCCGCCACCTGCCCGACGCGCAGGGCTACGTCGACAGCAAGGGCATCTACTCGGCGCGCACCGCGGTCGCGCAGTACTACCAGTCCCGCGGGCTCAAGGAGACGACCGTCGAGGACGTCTACATCGGCAACGGCGTCTCCGAGCTGATCTCGATGGTGCTGCAGGCCTTCGTCGACGACGGCAACGAGATCCTCGTGCCCGCCCCCGACTACCCGCTGTGGACCGGAGCGGTCTCGCTCGCCGGCGGCACACCCGTGCACTACCGGTGCGACGAGGACAACGGGTGGAACCCCGACCTCGCGGACATCGAGTCGAAGATCACCGAGCACACCCAGGCGCTCGTCATCATCAACCCCAACAACCCAACCGGCGCGGTCTACTCGCCCGAGATCGTCCGCGGCCTCGTCGACATCGCCCGTCGCCACGACCTCGTCGTCATGGCCGACGAGATCTACGAAAAGATCGTCTTCGACGACGCGGTCCACCACCACGCGGCCGAGTACGCGGGCGACGACGTGCTCTGCCTGACCTTCTCCGGCCTGTCCAAGGCCTACCGCGTCTGCGGCTACCGCGCCGGCTGGGTGATGATCTCCGGACCCAAGCACGAGGCGGCCGACTTCCTCGAGGGCCTGACGCTCCTGTCCAACATGCGCATGTGCGCCAACGTCCCCGCGCAGCACGCGATCCAGACCGCACTCGGCGGATACCAGTCGATCAACGAGCTCATCGTCCCCGGCGGCCGCTACCACGACCAGATCAAGCTCGCCTCGCGCCTGCTCAACGAGATCCCCGGCGTCAGCTGCGTCGAGCCACGCGGCGCCCTCTACTGCTTCCCCCGGCTCGACCCCGAGGTCTACCCAATCGAGGACGACGAGGCCTTCGTCATCGATCTGCTGCGCGCCAAGAAGATCCTCGTCACCCACGGCACCGGCTTCAACTGGCCCGACACCGACCACTTCCGGCTCGTGACGCTGCCCGACGAGGACGTGCTCACCGAGGCGATCGGCCGGATCGCGGAGTACCTCGAGTCGATCCGGGCATGAGCCAGGGCGTCGTCCCGGGGCACGACGCAGGAGCCTCGAAGGGAGGCCCCCTCGCCGCCGTCGCCGCTGGCGGCGCCGTCGGCTCGCTCTGCCGGTGGGGCGTGGGCCTCGCGGCCGGCGGGTCGCACTGGGCGACGCTCCTGGTCAACGTCACCGGCGCCTTCGCGATGGGGGTGCTCGTCGCGTGGCTGGCGCGCGGCACCGCCCACCCGCTGGCGCGCCCCTTCCTCTCGGTCGGGCTGCTCGGCGGGTGGACGACCTACTCGAGCTTCGCGCTCGACACGCATGCCCTGGCCGGCGACGGTCTCGGGGGGCTGCTCGGCTACCTCGTCCTGACGATCGGGCTCGGCGTCGGCGCTGCCGTCGCGGGGCTGGTCGTCGGCGACCGTATCTGGAACAGTGACGCTCTCGCCGACGAGGCCGTCGCCGAGGAGGAGCTGTGACCGCGCTGCTCGTCGCCGTCGGTGCCGCTCTGGGCGCCCTGTGCCGGCACCTCGTCGTCGAGCGGCTGCGCGGCGCGGGCGCCACGACCGCCGGGGCGGTCCTCGTCGTCAACGCCACCGGGTCGCTGGTGCTGGGCCTGGCGGCGGGGCACGCCTCCGGCGCCGCCCCGGGGTGGCTGCTGCCGCTCGTCGGCATCGGCTTCTGCGGCGCCTACACGACCTTCGCCACCCACGCGGTCGAGGTGGCGAGCGCCCTGCGGACCGGCCGGACCCGCCACGCCTTGGCCGATCTCGCGCTCAACCTCGCCCTCGGCCTCGCGCTCGTCTCGCTCGGCTGGGCCGTCACCGCGTGAGGTGAGGGGCCTCCCCTTCGCACGACCTTGAGGACATGCGGCTGGACACGGCTGTGCCCGGGCCCCTGGACGGGACCCGGGCACGGTGCCGAAGTGGTCAGGCCTTGGTGGCCTTCTCGAGGCGCGCGGAGACATCGTTCCAGTTGACGATGTCCCAGAGCTTCTCGATGTAGTCCGGCTTCACGTTCTTGTACTGCAGGTAGTAGGCGTGCTCCCAGGCGTCGAAGGCCAGGAGCGGCGTCATGCCCGCAGCGACGTTGCCGTGGTGGTCGTAGACCTGCGTGACGAGCAGCCGCTGACCGATCGGCTCCCACGCGAGGACACCCCAGCCGGAACCCTGCGTCGTCTGCGTCGCGGCGGTCAGCTGCGCGCGGAACTTGTCGAAGGAGCCGAAGTGCTCGTCGATCGCGGTGCCGAGGGCGCCGTCGGGCTTGTCGCCACCGTCCGGGGAGAGGTTCTCCCAGAAGATCGAGTGCAGGACGTGACCGGAGACGTTGAAGGCCAGCGTCTTCTCGAGGCCGACGATGCCGGAGAGGTCACCCTTGTCGCGAGCCTCGGCGATCTTCTCGGTGGTGTCGTTGGCGCCCTTGACGTAGGTCGCGTGGTGCTTGTCGTGGTGCAGCTCGAGGATCTCGCCGCTCATGGCGGGCTCGAGGGCACCGTAGTCGTAGGGAAGATCGGGAAGGGTGTACATGAGGCCTCCGATGCGTGCGGATGTGCTTGCCCTGCCTACCCTTCCACGTCGTCTGGAACGAGTCCATGAAAGGGCACCCTCACCCGTAGGATCGGGCTCCATGACCGACCGCGACCCCATCGCCGCCGCCCATGACCAGTGGGTGGCTCACGGGTGGACCGACGCCGCGGACGGCATGGCGTTGATGACCTCGGTGGTCCGCGCGCAGCAGCTGGTCCACGAGCGGGTCGAGTCGGTGCTGCGGCCCCACGACCTGACCTTCGCGCGCTTCGAGATCCTGCGGCTGCTCGCCTTCAGCCGGCGGCGGGAAATGCCGATGAGTCGACTCGGCTCGCTGCTGCAGGTGCACGCGACGAGCGTGACGAGCGCGGTCGCCCGGCTCGAGAAGCAGGGCCTCGTCGAGCGACGGCAGAGCCCCGACGACGGTCGCGTCGTCCTCGCCTCCCTGACGACGAAGGGGGCCGACGTCGTCGAGTCCGCGACGACGGACCTCAACTCACAGGTCTTCTCCTCTCCCGGCCTGGCGGAGGCGCAGGTGCGGCAGGCGACGGCGCTGCTGTCCTCCCTTCGCGCCGCGCACGGGGACACCGTCGGCTGACCCACGCTGGTGGAGGTGCGACGAAGGAGCCTCGACACCCGGCCTCAGCAGGTGACCTCGTGCAGCGCCGGCCAGACCGGCTGGCCGGGGTTGCCGTGGAGCTGGACGACGGCGTCCGGCCCCGACCACCGGACGGCGTACTCCCCCAGGCTCGCCGGTCGACCACCGTCGTCGGCGGTGTAGTCCGACTGGAGACGGACCGGCCCGACCCTCCCCGCAGCGCCCACCCGGCCGGAGCCGAGCATGAGGAAGCTCGACTCCTCGACGACGACCCGACACCCCGACGGCCCCACGGGCGCGAGCACGACGTAGGAGCTGCCGAGACCGAGGACGCCCCGCGCGCCGACGACGAGGACGACGGCGAGCACCGCAAGGGCAGCACAGGCACTCCGGCCGGCGGCCCCGTCACCACCTGCGCGCACCCGCCGGACGACGAGGCCGACCACGACGAGGCCGAGGACCGCGGTCACGACCTCGGGTCGCAGGAGGAGGCCCCCGACGACGAAGGGAGGACCCCACAGCGAGAGCACGAAGAGCCCCACGACGACCGCGGTCGTCCAGGGCGAGGTCAGCAGGCGGCGCACGGGCTCAGGCTGGCACGCCGACCGGGGCGATCATCGGGCGGAGATCTGCAGATCGTGTGGAGGTCGGCCGGTTTCCCAAAAATACTTGGATGTCCTAGCATCTGAGGTGACCCGCACTTCGACGACGAGGTAGGACATGTCCACGCCCGAGCTGCACTCCCCGACCCACCCGGTCCGGTTCGTCACGGCGTCCGCGCTCTTCGACGGCCACGACGCGTCGATCAACATCATGCGCCGCATCATGCAGAGCCAGGGCGCGGAGGTGATCCACCTGGGGCACAACCGCTCCGTCCAGGAGGTCGTCGACGCGGCGATCGACGAGGACGTGCAGGGCGTCGCCGTCTCGTCCTACCAGGGCGGGCACGTCGAGTACTTCGAGTACCTCACCCAGCTGCTGCGCGAGCAGGGCGCTGGCCACGTCAAGGTCTTCGGCGGTGGCGGCGGCGTCATCGTCGCCGAGGAGATCGCCCGGCTGCGCGAGGCCGGTGTGACGATCTTCTCCCCCGAGGACGGCCAGCGCCTCGGCCTGCCCGGCATGATCAACCAGCTGATCACCGACTGCGACACCGACGTCTGGGAGGGCGGCCCGGTCGGCCTCGAAGCGGTGCTCGCCGGCGAGCGCGCCGCCCTGGCGCGGGCCATCTCGGGCGCCGAGCTCGGCCACCTCGACGAGACCTTCCTCGGCGGCATCGCCGAGGCGGCACAGAAGTCCCACGCCCCGGTCCTCGGGCTGACCGGCACCGGCGGCTCGGGCAAGTCCTCGCTCACCGACGAGCTCGTGCGCCGCTTCCGCGTCGACCAGCAGGACAAGCTGCGCATCGCCGTCATCGCCGTCGACCCGACCCGACGCAAGGGCGGTGGCGCCCTGCTCGGCGACCGCATCCGGATGAACTCCCTGGGCGAGAGCCTCTCGGGGGCGTCGCCCGTCTTCTTCCGCTCGCTCGCCACCCGCGGCGACCGCGAGGTGCCAGAGGCCCTGTCGACGGTCATCGACATCACCAAGGCCGCCGGCTTCGACCTCGTCGTCGTGGAGACGCCCGGCATCGGCCAGGGCGATGCCGCGATCGTCCCCTTCGTCGACGTGCCGATGTACGTCATGACGCCGGAGTTCGGCGCGGCCAGCCAGCTGGAGAAGATCGACATGCTCGACTTCGCCGAGGTCGTGGCGATCAACAAGTTCGAGCGCCGCGGCGCCGCCGACGCACTGCGCGACGTCGGCCGTCAGCTCGTCCGCAACCGCGAGGCCTTCGGCCAGCGCCCCGAGGACATGCCGGTCTTCGGCACCTCTGCCGCGACCTTCAACGACGACGGCGTCACCGGCCTCTACCAGCACCTGCGCGACCTGCTCGCGGCCAAGGGGCTGCCGGTCGAGGAGGGCCAGCTGGCGCCCGTCGACACCAAGCACTCCACCCGCTTCGGCCAAGTCGTCCCGGCCACCCGGGTGCGCTACCTCGCCGAGATCAGCGAGGCCGTCCGCGGCTACCACGCACGCACGACCGAGCTCGCCGACAGCGCCCGCCGCGTGCAGCGGCTGGCGGCCGTCGACGACGAGCTGACGGCCGCGGGCAAGGACGGCCACGGCGTCGACGAGCTGCTCGACGCGGCCCGCCAGGCGCTGCCCACCGAGGTGGCCGACCAGATCGAGCGCTGGCCCTCGGTCGTCGAGTCCTACTCGGGTGACGAGCAGGTCGTGACGATCCGCGGTAAGGAGCTGCACACCAAGCTGACCAAGGAGTCGCTGTCGGGCAACAAGATCCCGCGTGTCGCCCTGCCCAAGCACACCGACCACGGCGACCTCGTCACCTTCTGGCGGTCGGAGAACCTGCCGGGCTTCTTCCCGTACACCGCCGGTGTCTTCCCCTTCAAGCGCGACAACGAGGACCCGGCGCGTATGTTCGCCGGCGAGGGTGATCCCTTCCGCACCAACCGCCGCTTCAAGCTGCTCTCGCAGGGCCAGCCGGCGACCCGTCTGTCGACGGCCTTCGACTCGGTGACCCTCTACGGGCGCGACCCGGGTGAGCGCCCCGACATCTACGGCAAGGTCGGCACCTCGGGCGTCTCCGTCGCCACCCTCGACGACATGAAGGCCCTCTACGCGGGCTTCGACCTCGTCTCCCCCACGACAAGCGTGTCGATGACGATCAACGGCCCCGCGCCGACGGTCCTCGCCTTCTTCCTCAACACGGCGATCGACCAGCAGGTCGACGCCTTCCGCGAGCGCGAGGGCCGCGAGCCCTCCGGTGCCGAGGCCGAGGAGCTGCGCGCCCACGCGCTGACCAATGTCCGCGGCACGGTGCAGGCCGACATCCTCAAGGAGGACCAGGGGCAGAACACCTGCCTGTTCTCCACGGAGTTCAGCCTGCGGATGATGGCCGACATCCAGGAGTGGTTCATCGAGCAGGGGGTGCGCAACTTTTACTCGGTGAGCATCTCCGGCTACCACATCGCCGAGGCCGGGGCCAACCCCATCAGCCAGTTGGCCTTCACCCTGGCCAACGGCTTCACCTACGTCGAGGCCTACCTCGCGCGGGGCATGGACATCAACGACTTCGCGCCCAACCTGTCCTTCTTCTTCTCCTCCGGCATGGACCCCGAGTACTCGGTCCTCGGCCGCGTCGCCCGCCGCATCTGGGCGGTCGCCATGAAGGAGAAGTACGGTGCCAACGACCGCAGCCAGAAGCTGAAGTACCACATCCAGACGAGCGGCCGGTCGCTGCACGCGCAGGAGATGGACTTCAACGACATCCGCACGACGCTGCAGGCACTCAACGCGCTCTACGACAACGCCAACAGCCTGCACACCAACGCTTACGACGAGGCCGTGACGACGCCGTCCACCGAGTCGGTGCGCCGAGCCCTGGCGATCCAGCTGATCATCAGCCGCGAGTGGGGCCTGTCGATGAACGAGAACCCGCTCCAGGGGTCCTTCATCATCGACGAGCTCACCGACCTCGTCGAGGAGGCCGTGCTCACCGAGTTCGACCGGATCAACGACCGCGGCGGTGTCCTCGGCGCGATGGAGACCGGCTACCAGCGTGGCCGGATCCAGGACGAGTCGCTGCTCTACGAGCACCGCAAGCACGACGGGTCCCTGCCGATCGTCGGCGTCAACACCTTCCTGCGTGAGGACGGCGCGAAGGGGGAGCCCGACGAGATCGAGCTCGCCCGCGCCAGCGAGTCGGAGAAGCGCTCCCAGCTCGAGCGGGTGCAGACCTACCAGGAGACGCACCGCGAACACGCCGAGGAGGCGATCGCGCGCCTCAAGGAGGCGGCGACGACCGATGCCAACGTCTTCGCCGTGCTGATGGACGCCGCCCGGGTGTGCAGCCTGCAGCAGGTGACCGACGCCTTCTTCGAGGTGGGCGGCCAGTACCGCCGCAATGTCTGACGCCCCTCTCGCGCATTGCCCTACGGCAATGCGCACTCCCGGCCGCATTGCCGGAGGGCAATGCGGACCTCGGTAGCCTGCGACCGTGACCTCAGACCGCTGGCCCGGGTACGTCTACGGCGAGGGAGAAGAACCGGACTACCGCTTCTCCCTCGCCAACGAGCGCACCTTCCTCGCCTGGCTGCGCACGACCCTCGCGCTGCTCGCCGCCGGTGTCGCCGTGGACGTCATCGACATCGGTGTCCCCGCCGCGATGACCACCGGGCTGGCCGCGATGCTGCTGGCCCTCGGCGCGCTGTGCCCGCTCCTCGCCTTCCTCCGGTGGGCGATGGCCGAGCGGGCGATGCGAAGGGAGGAGCCACTCCCTTCGCTCGGGGTGTCGGCTGCCGTCATCACCGGTGTCGTGCTCGTCGCCGCGGCCGCCCTCGCCGTCGTCGTGGCGGGCGGCTGACGATGACCGAGCTCGCGAGGTCGGCGCCGCGGGGCGCCCAGCCGGAGCGCACCGCGCTGTCGTGGCAGCGCACCTCGCTGACGACCGCTGCGGGGGCCGCGGTCATCGCCCGGCACACGACCGGCGAGATCGGACCGGCCGCGCTGCTCATCATGCTCGCCACCCTCGGTCTGGCCGGTGCCGCCTTCGCCATGGGCCGCCGCCGCTATGCGGCCGAGCCCGAGTCCACCCGGCGACGGGACGGCCGGGCCCCCTTCGTCCTCGCCGTGGCCATCGTCGGCATGGCGGCGACCGAGCTGCTCACCCTGGCGGTGCACTGATGCTGCGCGACGACCTGGGTGCGCCCGTCGACCTGACCGCTCCCCCGCGGCGGGTCGTCTCGCTCGTGCCCAGCCTCACCGAGGCGATCGCCACGAGCTGCCCCGAGACCCTCGTCGGCGCGACCGACTGGTGCACCCACCCGGCCGACCTCGACGTGGCCCGGGTCCGCGGCACCAAGAACCCCGACCTGCGCGCGATCGCCGACCTCTCCCCCGACCTCGTCGTCGCCAACAAGGAAGAAAATCGCGAGCTCGACGTGCGCCGCCTGCGTGAACGAGGTGTCACCGTCTGGGTCACCGACATCGAGGACGTGCCGTCGGCGTTGACCTCGATGCGCCGGCTCTGGGTCGAGGCGCTGCGCCAGCCGGTGCCCGAGTGGTTGGTGCAGGCCGAGCAGCTCTGGGGCACAGCGGCGCCCGCCACCCGAGGGACCGTCGCCGTCCCCATCTGGCGCGACCCGTGGATGGCCGTCGGCCCCCGCACCTACACGACCGACCTGCTGACGCGGCTCGGCTGGACCAATGCCCTCGCCGGCCCCGACGCCGACCCGAGCGACCGCTACCCGCGCGTCGACCTGGCCGATCTCGACCATCCCCGCGTCGACCTCGTCCTCCTGCCCGACGAGCCCTATGTCTTCACGGCCGAGGACGGACCGGAGGCCTTCACCCACGCGCCGACCCGGCTCGTGAGCGGCCGCCTGCTCACCTGGTACGGCCCGGCGATGGTCGAGGCCCACGAGACGCTCGCGACGTGACGAAGGGGGCCGGTCACCTCGCGGTGACCGGCCCCCTTCGAGGCTCCTGCGTCGCACCTGCGGACGACGGTTCGTGGTGGTGCGTCAGAGCTTCTTCTTCGCCACCGCGGCCTGGGCGTCGATGATGCCCTCGCCGTAGAAGCCGTTGAAGTCCTCGTCACCGACGCAGGTGGCGGTGTAGGCCGCCGGGAGCCCCGGGTAGACGACGGTGCGCGGCTCGGGGCAGGCCTTGTTGCGGGCCGTGCCCAGCAGCACCTCACGGGTGGTGTCCGCGGCGAGGCCGAAGCCGGCCCTGCCGGCGGTCTTGCCGTAGCGCGAGACGATCAGGGAGGCGACACCCGCCGCGTGCGGCGAGGCCATCGAGGTGCCCTGGTAGTACTCGTAGTAGCCGCACTGCTCCTTGCCCTTGACCCTGCCGCAGTCCTTGAAGACGTAACCCTCACCGGCCTCGGTGATGTTGCCGTCCTCGTCGACCGAGCCCTCGGCCTTGACGACGTTCTCCGGGACGGACGACAGGATCAGGTTGCTCGGGCTGCGGTAGTCGGGGGTGCCGTAGTTGTCGCGGGAGTCACCACCGGGGGCGCTGATCTCGATCTCGTCGGAGGTCAGGTCGGTCGTGTAGTTGGAGAAGTAGGACTTGCGCTCCGTCGGGCCGACGGCCGAGACCCCGATGACGTGCGGACCCTCGACCGGCAGGTCCTTGCAGCTCGAGTTGTCGATGGTGCGGTCGTGGGCATTGCCCTCGGGGTAGTTGGGGCTCTCCGAGTCGGTCCCGGGGTTGGCCAGGTCCGTCGCGGCGTTGCCGAGCGCACCGACCATGGTGACGTCCTTGGAGTGCGCGTAGTTGAGCGCACGCGACATCGACTCGATGATCATGTCCTGCTCGGCGGCCTCCTCCGGGCTGTCCTCGGGCGCACCGCCCTCGCAGTAGTAGGCCCACGGGTCGACGTAGAAGCTCATGTTGACCACGTCGAGGCCGGCGTCGGCGGAGTAGGTCAGGGCGTTGACGGTGGGGCCGACGAAGAAGTAGCCCGCGTCCTGACCAGCGCGCACGTTGACGATCGAGACGTCCGGCGCGACACCGGAGACACCGATGCCGTTCTTGGCCGCGGCGATCGTGCCCGCCACGTGGGTGCCGTGCCCGCCGTTGTCGACGTCGGCAGGGTCGACGCAGGACTCGACCTCGCAGGGCCCGTCGATGTCGGGGATGTCGGTGGTGAAGTTGCGCGAGAGCTTGTGGTCGAAGTTGGGCGCGATGTCCGGGTGGCTCGCGTCGACGCCGGTGTCGATGACACCGACCTTGACCCGCTTGTCGCCGGACTCGACCTGGTGCGCGGCAGACGCGTTGATCATGTCCAGGCCCCAGAGCTTGTCGTCGAGGGGGTCGGCCCCCTTGCTCTTGCTCTTGCCCTTGCCCTGGCCCGCGGCGGCGGCCTTGCCCTTGGCCTGGGCGCGCGGACGCTCGAGCTGCTGCTTCTTGGCCCGCTCCTGCGGGGAGCGACCGACGATGCCCTCCTCGGCGGCGCCGAAGACGCCCTTCATCGCCCGCGTCTTCGCGGCGAAGGCGGTGTCGGTGGACGTGACGGTGACCATCCCGACCTTGTCGTTGACCGAGACGACCTTCGCCCCCTTCGCCTCGAGGCGCTTGGCGAGGGCGGTGGCGCTGCCGCCACGGTCGGCGAGCACGACGTAGCTCGTCTCGGCCCCGGTGGCGGAGACGGTCGATCCGGTCTCGACGGTGGGTGCTGCGGTGGCGGTTGCAGTGGCGGTCAGCCCGGTCGCCCCGAGCGCGAGGGCGCCCAGGACCGCGGCCATGCGCTGGTGTCGCATGTGGTTCCTCCCGATGGTGATCGGCGGCGGTACGCCGCCATCGGGAACTGTATGACTCAGGTCACGCATCCGGGGGAGATCGCTGAGTCAGGAAATGGTCAGGGACGCTGCCGTCGAGCCGCCCGCAGGGCGTGGGCGAGGATCCCGTCGAAGAGCGCCGCGACCTCGCGGGCGCCCGGGTTGCGCAGGGCGTGGATGGGGACGTAGGCGCCCTGCGCACGCTGGACCGCGGTGCGCTCCGGGATCTGCTGGGTCAGCACGAGCGGCCCGAAGAGCGAGGTGAGCTCCTCGACGCGGTAGCGGTGCTCGCCGATGTTGGGGCGCACGCGGTTGATGACGATGCCGAGCGGCTGGAGGCGGGGGTTGAGCTGGGTGCGCACGTCGTGCACCGCCCGCAGCGCCCGGTCGGCCGCGGCGATGGCGAAGACCCCCGGCTCGGTGACGATGATCGCCCGGTCGGCCGCGGCCAGACCGATGCGGGTGAGGCCCCCGAGCGAGGGCGGGCAGTCGACGAGCACGAGGTCGTGGTCGCCGGACACCTTGTCGAGCACGGCGCGAAGGGAGGTCAGCCGCCGGGAGGAGAGGTCGGTGCGGTCCATCGCGGCCAGGCCGTCGCCGCCGACGACGACGTCGACGGGCGGGTGGTCACCGTCGCTCCAGTGGCTGCGCAGGGTCGCGGCGCGCAGGTGACGGCGGCGCGGCTCGTCGATGACGAGGGCACTCGAGGCGCTGACCTCCCCGTCGACGTCGAGACCGGCAGTCGAGTCGCCCTGCGGGTCGAGGTCGACGACGAGCGTGCGCAGCCCGGCGGCCCGCGCGGCCGCGACGAGCCCGAGGGTGACGGACGTCTTGCCCACACCACCCTTGAGGCTGCACACCGCGAGGACGATCACGCCCCGATGATAAGGCGCGGCGCCCCCTTCGTCCGGGGTGGGACGAAGGGGGCGCGGCGGCGGCTGCAGTCTCCTGAAGGTCGTGCGCCCCCGAGACCGCATTGCCCTACGGCAATGCACACCCGAGACCGCATTGCCCTACGGCAATGCGACTACTTGAGCTCCTTGCTGGAGTAGCCGAGGAGCCGGCGGGCCACGACGAGCAGCTGGATCTGCTGCGTGCCCTCGAAGATGTCGAGGATCTTGGAGTCGCGGGCCCACTTCTCGAGCAGGTGCGTCTCGGCGTAACCGGTGGCGCCGGCCAGCTCCACGCAGGCGAGGGAGACGTTGACGCAGGTGCGCCCGGCCTTCGCCTTGGCCATCGAGGCCTCCATCGAGTTGGGCTTGCCGTTGTCGGCCATCCACGCCGCGCGCAGGGTGAGCAGGTAGGCGCTCTGGTAGTCGGCCTCGAGCTCGATGAGCTTGGCGGCAGCGGCGGACTGCACATTGGCCGGCCGGTCCCAGTCGACCTCGATGCCGGCCTCCTTGAGCAGCTCCGTGGTCTTGTCGAGCGACGCACGGGTCAGCCCCAGCGCCATCGACGCGACGAGCGGACGCGTGTTGTCGAAGGTCTGCATGGCGCCGCCGAAGCCGCCCTCGATCTTGATCTCCGGGTCACCCAGGAGGTCCTCCGCCGGCACGCGGCAGTCGTCGAGGACGAAGGCCGCGGTGTCGGACGCGCGGATGCCGAGCTTGTGCTCCAGGCGCACCAGCTGCAGTCCGGGGTTGTCGCGCCGGACGACGAAGGACTTGATCGCCGTCTTGCCCAGGCTGCGGTCGAGGGTCGCCCAGACGACGACGAGCTCGGCCCGCTCACCGGAGGTGACAAAGATCTTCTCGCCGTTGAGCACGTACTCTTCGCCGTCCTTGACCGCGGTCGTGCGGATGGCGCCGGAGTCCGAGCCGACGTCGGGCTCGGTGATGGCCATGGCGGCCCACTTGCCGGCGTAGCGCGCCTTCTGCTCGTCGTTGGCGACGGCGGCGATCGCCGCATTGCCCAGCCCCTGGCGCGGGATGGACAGGGTCAGCCCCACGTCGCCGCGGCAGGTCTCGAGGATGGAGAGCACCGACGAGAGGTTGGAGCCGTTCTTGTTGTCCTTGGGGCCCTTTTTCGGGCTGCGGCCGGAGCCGACGGCCGCGACGTCGCCCTCCTCCGCGCCGTCGTCCTTGGCGCGGGTCGAGGAGGAGGCACCCGCGCCCTGGCCGGCGCCACCGTCGGACATGCCGTCGATGACGGCCGAGACGAGGTCGAGCTCGGCGGGGTACTCGTGCTCGGCGCGGTCGTACTTGCGCGAGATGGGCCAGAAGACCTCCTCCGCCATGCCGCGCGCCTGGGCGACGAGGGGGCGGAACTTCTTGGGAACCTCGAGGTCGATCATGATCGTGTCCTTCGTGTCAGGTCTGTGGGGTGAAGGGGCCGCGCTCAGACGAGCAGCGTGCCCTCGAGGACTCCGGCGCCCCGCAGGTCGCGGTACCAGCGCTCGTTGTCGAACTCCTTGACGAAGCCGTGGCCGCCGAGCAGCTGCACGCCGCTCGATCCGATCCACGTGGCGTGGCGGCTGACGAGGCTGCGGGCCTGGGCGATCTCGGCGCTGGCGTCCTCGCCGCGGTCGAGGCGGGCGGCGGCCTTCCACACGACGAGGCGCAGTCCGGCCAGCTCGATGGCGATGTCGGAGACGGTGAAGGCGACGGCCTGGCGGTAGCCGATCGGCTCGCCGAAGGCCTTGCGCTCCTTGACGTACTCGCTCACGTGGTCGAGCACCGCCTGCGAGGTGCCCACGGCGGCGGCCGCCCAGGCCAGCCGAGCACGGCGCACGGCGTCGGCGTGGTCCTCGGCGGTGCCGAGCAGGTCGCTCTTGGCGACGCGGGCCCCCTCCAGGTGGAGTCGGGCGGTCTTGGCGGCACGGACTCCCATGGCCGGGTCGTCCTCGGTCTTCACGCCCTCGGTGCCGGGCTTGACGAGGACCAGTCGCGGCTCGCCGTCGATCGCGGCCGAGACGATGAAGAGGTCGGCCGCCTCGGCGCCGGGGACGATGGCCTTGACGCCGTCGAGGACGATCTCGTCTCCCTCGACCCGGCCCGTGGTGCGCAGGGCGAAGGGGTCGAACAGCGGCTGGGGCTCGTGCAGGGCGAGGGCCGCCGTCGGCGGCGTCTCGCCGGTGAACTCCGGCAGGTAGGTCGCCTGCTGGTCGGCGTCGCCGTAGGCAGCGATGGCGGTGGCGACGGCAGCCGGCGCCATGATCGCCGTGGCCATCCCCATGTCGCCACGGGCCAGCTCCTCGAGCACGATCGCGCCGGTGACGGCGGAGCGCTCCTCGGCGATGCCGTCGAGCTCGGCCGGGACCCCGACGAGGTGGAGCCCGACCTCGGCCGCGGCGGTGCGGACCTCGGCCGGCACGGCGCGCTCGGCGTCGGCGGTCGCGGCGGCGGGGCGGATGATCTCGTCGGCGAGCTCACGCGCCACGCCCTGGATCATCTGCTGGTCCTCGGTGGGCGTGAGGTCGAAGAGCGGCTTCGGCTTCGCCGTCGCGGCGCGGGCCGGGCCGCCGGAGCCCTGCTTCTTGGTGAAGGCGCGCCCAGCAGCGGTCTGCGCCTTGAAGCCGGTGACGGCGCCCTTGTAGAGGTACCGCTCGACCTTGGCGCGCACCTCCTTGTCCTTCAGGCCGGGCAGCCCGCCGGCCTTGGCGATGAGCCGCAGGCCGAGTCGCTGGCCCTTGTCGGCCAAGGACATCGTGTCGGTGGAAGCCATGTGGGAGAACCCTTCGCGACAGTGCTGAGTGGAACGGAAAGTGTGCGATACCGACAGTACCTGCTACACCTCGTATCGGTAAACCGGCGAGTCACTACGAGTTTCGGCAGCACCCCTGGACGGGACGGTCGAAGGGAGAGGCTCGCGCCCCCTTCGCCCCGCAGGTGGGTCACATCACGCCTCGGGGCCCCGGACCTCCCCGCCGTGACCAGCCGCCGGACGGTAGCCTGCCCGCAACCGGGAGAACCCGCGAGGGACCGCCCGCACACCAAGCACGTGAGAGGGAAACTGAGCATGGTCGACGTCGACGCCGCGCTTGACGCGTCAGGTCTCACCAACGAGGCCGTTCGCGAGTACGTGAAGCACTGGGCCGAGATCACCCAGCCGGACCGGATCGAGGTGGTGGGCGCCGACGACGACGACCGCCTGATCGCCGAGGCCGTCGAGGCGGGTGAGCTCCTCCCCGCAGGCGAGGGCCGCTACTACTCCCGCTCCTACTCCAAGGACACCGCGCGCTCCGAGGAGCGCACGATCGTCGCGACCAACGACGAGAAGGACAAGGGCGTCTACAACAACTGGCGCCCCGCCGCGGAGATGAAGGAGAAGCTGACCGAGCTCATGCGCGGTCAGTCCAAGGGCAAGACGATGTACGTCCTGCCGTACCTCATGTCCCCCAAGGGCAACGAGCTCGCCCAGTGGGCCACCGGCGTCGAGCTGACCGACTCCCGCCCCGTCGTGCTGCACATGATCCGCATGTCGCGCGTCGGCGTCGAGCACGTCAACGACCTGCCGGTCCAGGACGACTTCGTCCGCGCCGTCCACGTCACCGGCGACCTCGAGAACCTCGGTCAGGGGACGCCCGACGACAAGCGCTACTTCGTCACCGTCGCCGACGAGCGGACCATCCTGCACTTCGGCTCGTCCTACGGCGGCAACGCGCTGCTCGGCAAGATCGCCCACGGCCTGCGCCAGGGCGCCTACGACGGCTGGGCGACGAAGAAGTTCCTCGCCGAGCAGTACATGCTCATCGGCATCACCGACAAGGAGACCGGCAGGCGCTACCACATCACCGGTGGCTTCCCGAGCGCCTCGGGCAAGACCAACCTCGCGATGATGCTGCCGCCGGACGCCCTCGGCGACCGCTACCAGGTCGACTTCTACGGCGACGACATCGCCTGGCTGTGGGTCGACGAGTCCACCGGCAAGCTCATGGGCATGAACCCCGAGTTCGGCGTCTTCGGTGTCGCCAAGGACACCAACGAGAGCACCAACCCGACGGCGCTGCACTCCGTCGACCCGGGCACCAAGGTGATCTTCACCAACATCGCCTACAACCCCAAGACCGAGGAGGTCTGGTGGGAAGGCCGCACGCCCGAGCCGCCGGCCGACGTCGACGGGTGGCTCGACTGGAAGGGCGACGCGATCGCCGACCGCGAGCCCGGCGACACCTCGCCGTGGGCGCACCCCAACAGCCGCTTCACGACGACGCTGGCCAACGTGCCCAACGCCGCCCCCGACTTCGATGAGGCCGCGGGTGTCGAGATCGACGCGATCATCTTCGGTGGCCGCACGCGTGACCGCGAGCCGCTGATCCGCGCGATCACCGACCTGCCCGAGGGCGTCTACGACGGTCTGACCCTGGGCGCCGAGGCGACGGCCGCGGCCGAGGGTGTCGAGGGCCAGCTGCGCTACGACCCGATGTCCAACCGCCCCTTCATGGCCTACGGCGAGGGCGACTACGCGCGCCACTACCTCGACATCGTCGGGGCCGCCAAGGACAAGCCGCTCTTCGCGCACGTCAACTGGTTCCAGAAGGACCCGGAGGACGGTCACTACCTGTGGCCCGGCTACCGCGAGAACCTCCGCCCCCTGCTGTGGCTCATGCAGCTCAAGGCGGGCGAGGTCACCGGTCGCCAGACCCCGGTCGGCATCATCCCGACGCAGGAGGAGCTCGAGCTCACCGGGCTCGACCTGCCGCAGGAGGACCTCGACCGCATCCTCGACATCGACGTGGCCCGCTGGCAGCAGGAGATGGGCTTCCGCGAGGAGCACCTCAAGGCCTTCGACCGGCTGCCCGAGGAGATCTGGGAGGCCCACCGCCGCGTGGCCGCCGACCTCGACAAGCAAGCCTGACCCTTTCCTGACTCGGCGCTGACGCGCCGGGCTGACCGGAAGAACGACGAAGGGCGTTGCCCCCCCAACGGGGGTGACGCCCTTCGTCGTTGTCGACATGCGAGGGTCCGCGAGCGCCGCTATGGTCCGGGGCACCGCCACACCCTGTGACGACCGTCACGTCGCGGAACCCCCTCACCCTTGCTAGGGCGGCGAGCAGTTCGCCGGCGAGCAGGACGACGACCCGGACAACGCGACCGACTGCGCGAGCGCCTACTCCGGCAGCAGCGTCATCGCGACGACCGAGTTCCAGGTGATGCGCCGCTGACCGTGCACAGAAGGTCGTGCTGGTGCATCTCGTGGCGTTCCCCGGCCATCTGGTGCACCAGCACGACCACCTGTGCACGCCGTCCGCAGGGACGAAGGGAGATCACCGCGGGGAATGCAGCTCACCGGCAGCGACGAGCCGGTCGCGTCGGTCGCGCCAGGGCTTGTCCCACGACATCTCCTCAGGGACGAGCGGCTCGCCGCAGGCGCTGCAGATCTCGCCGCGCGTCGTCTCCGACCCGCAGGCCTCGTGGATGAGCGCCATGTGCCCGCCGCCGGGTGGAGTCACCGTGTGCCGCTCGCCCCAGATCGCCAACTGCTGCAGCACCGGGAGCAGCTCGGCGCCCGCCTCCGTCGCGGCATAACCCTGGCGGGTGCGCCCACCGTCGGAGTAGTCGACGCGCTCCAGGAGGCCGGCCTCGACCATCGCGCGCAGCCGTCGGCTGAGGACGGCGTCGGAGATGCCGAGGTTGTCGCGCAGCGTGTCGAAGCGCCCTCGCCCGTGGAGGACGTCGCGGATGATGAGCAGGACCCAGCCGTCACCGAGGACGTCGAGCGAACGCCGGACAGGGCACAGGTCGTCGGACCAGTCGGATCGAAGCGGCATGCGGGGCCTCCGGGGGTCGTGGGCTGCGCCCCAGCATAACTTCCCCGAAGAAAGTTGATGGGCGCCGAGCGCACATGTCCCGGGCACGAGTCAGGCCCCGGTCGCCAGTGGCGATCGGGGCCTGTCCGTCTGTCTCAACACAGAGCGCGCCCGTTGTCCATGGCCGTGACAAAGTCCCCACTGGTGGCCAGATGAGGTCCCCGCTGGTGGCCATGTAGAAGTCCCCACCCTCTGCTCGTGTCATGCATGAGCCGGGCCCCTGGACGGTGAACGGTGGCGGTGTCGAAGCCAGTCACCGCACCGCCCAGGGAGCTCCATTGAAGAACATGAGGGAAGAGTT
>NZ_FWXN01000001.1 GCF_900176385.1 Janibacter indicus
GTGTGCGGGTCGGGAGTTCTTCTGGGTCACGCCCAGGGCGGCCAGGTGGGTTTCGAGGGCGTTCTTGCCGCCGCGGCCGCCGGCCAGTCGGGTGGTGAAGACCATCCCGTTGTCGGTCAGTGTGCTTGCGGGGCAACCGTGTTCGTCGATGGTGGCTTGGAACGCGGCCAGCACGATCGGGCCGGTGACTCGGGTGTGGGCACTGATGTGCAGGGCGCAGCGGGAGTGGTCGTCCAGCCAGGTGAGGATTTCCACGTCGCGGCCGGTGACCAGACGGTAGTGGGTGAAATCGGACTGCCAGGTCTCGTTGGGTTGCTCGGCTTCGAAGCGGATGTAGGAGGACTTCGGGCGCTTCTTCGGCTCTGGCACCACGCGTCCTGCTCGGGTCAGGATGCGGTTGATCGTGGCTCGGGAGGTCGTGACGTCGTGGTGGTGACGCAGGTGCCAGCCGATGGTCTCGGCGCCGGCGTCCAGGCCCCGCGCGCTCAGCTGGTCACGTAGCTGCAGCACGAGGGCGACCGTGGCCTGCGGGGTCGCGTTCGTGGAGGTTGCGGGGCGACGGGAGCGAGGCTCGAAGGCCTGCTCGCCCTCGGCGCGGTAGCGGGCCATCAGCTTGCTGATCCAGCCCTGAGAGACGCCATAGGTCCGGGCAACCTCGGACTGTGACTGGCCGGCCAGGACCGCGGTGATCACGAGACGACGTTTCGACATGCCCCAGCATCAGGACCCACACCATGCCGATGTCGTGAGACACCCCTATTCCAATGACTCGAGACACCCCATTCCGATGTCCTGAGCCAGCACACTGCCCCCGCTACCAAGTAGGGCCCCTGACCAGCGGAAACGTTCGGTCAGGGGCCGTTCGTTTGTCTGTGGGTGAGACATCCCTGACAGGTTTGCAGAACCTCTACGCCATGCAGCGGATCGACCCCTCCGTCGCAGCGCCGGCGATCGCGCCGGAGCTGCCAAGCCTCGGCAGTCAGCGCCCTACCGCCATCTGCGTGAACGCCTCGCGATGTCTCGGCTCGAACTCACCTTGCACACTGAGTTCCTTCACGAGCGTCTTGAGGTGCATGTCCAAGTATCGCTCGAAGCTCGTCCGGTACCACCCCCCTTCGAGTCCCTCCGATGCGGGGAAGTCGTCGCCGAGCTGTGGCGTCATCGCTCTTGCTCAAGCGATGATTGCCTGCCTGGGCGCGCCGCTTGGGCAGTTGAGTCCCTCCGCTGAGGCTCCCGCGACTCCCCTCCTTGTGGCTCCTAAGCCCTCCGTCGCGTGCTGCTGCCAGCGCAAACCTGGCGTCCCACTCGTTCGGTATTTCCGAGCGTCTCGCGGATCACGCCGCAGCTGCGAACGTGCACATGGATGGTGTCGTGATCAAGCAACCTCAACACAAGCACTGGCCCTTCGAATCGCCAGCACCGCGCTCGGTGCCCGTAGGATCGATGCGTGCCCCATTCCCCATCGTCGATTGCAGCCGGTGCGCCGCCGTACGCGGTCGCTCTGGCTGGGCGAGCCGCTTCTGCCAGCAGGGTGGTTATTTACGCTGGCGCTGGTATTAGCGTTTCGCCTCCGACTAGCCTTCCCACGGGAGCCGGCCTTGCGAAGGCGCTTCATTCGCAGCTCAGCGAGGTCTTCGGCGTCCTGAGTGACGTTGATGATTGGGACCTCTTGGGGATCGCCGATGCCGTAGCGCGACTTCCGGGTGGCGAAGATGCGCTACGGCAAGCATCATCTCGCTCTGCCAATTTCAGGTCGGCGGTGCCCGGTTACGCACATAGAGTCTTGGCCCAGCTCATGCTTGAAGGCGCGATCGACGTACTGACGACTAACTGGGACAGTTGCATCGAGCGTAGCTCTGGAGAGGAAGAACTGCCCACGGTCACGAATGAGTCTGATCTCGCCGATGTGACACCACCCTGGGTTCTGAAGGTCCACGGATGCGCTTCAAGGCCGGGAACGCTTCTCGTGACGACGGATCATCTGGCCAATCCTCCCACTTGGGTTCAGGAGCAGACGCACGCTCGCCTTGGATCCGCTGTGGTTGTGTTCATCGGAATTGGAGACATCGCGCCGTACGTGCGGCAGCGCGTCGTCGAAGCTATCGGCGAGATCGGTTCGGTGGAAAATATCCGGGTCGTATCCCCGAGCATTAGCTCGGATTGGGACAACTCCCCATGGAAGGCCGTGGCTCCGGATCTTCGACCGGAGCACAGAATCGGAGTGTCGGCTGACCAGTTTATGGAGGAACTTGGGTCGGCTTACATTTTCGCTAGACTCGCAGAACACAGTTCGACTTGCGGCCCGGACCTGTCCGTGAAGCTCGATGATGCAAAGAGCGTTCTATTTAGGGCCGATTCATTGGCAGTACTGCAATGGTCCCGCGCCATAGACATCAACCCGCGAGCGGGTGAATCCGTCCTGAGGAGTTCAGAATTCGGCAAGCTGCTCATAGCCCTGGGCCACCTCATTGGCGACTCCGGAGAGCTCAGAAACAGCCGAGTATTCGACACCGCGATCGGTCCCGTAGAGGTCTTGGTGTCGACGCAAACCGTTCCAATGCGGAGGCTTGTTGAGGCTGCAAGGGAGCGCCTGCACGGACACATCAGCAAGGGTGAACCGTCGCCGCTGTTCATAGTTTCAGGTGGGATAGGGGCCATGTCCGAGCCAGATGAACTTCCGCCCAGCATCGTGGAGGATGCTGATGATGCGGATATTGTCGACGGGCCACTGGCGCTTGTGCCAAATGTTAGGCACGCGGATGAGGTGATCGCGTCGTGAATGCCGAGCGAACCGACGCGCATTCAGATGGGGACCTGCTCAATCTTGCTAAAGCCGTTCTGTCGGAGCAAGGTTTTCACATCGAGAGCGTGAACGCGAATGTAAAACTCCTTCTCGCTGAGAACAGTTACTTCGTGGTGGCCGTTGCAGCTATGAGCACCACCCGCGATCTGGTTCTTGCCGAGTCGGCCGCTTTCAATGTCCTTGTCGACCGCATCGAATCAGTAGCGCTCGGCCCGAAGAAATGGGACACCTATCTTGTGCTGTTGACTCAGGAGAATTTGGCGGAGGATGACGACGTAACGCGTGACATATATTCAATCAACTACGACACCTCCAGGCTTCGGCGCATAGCGCACACAGGCGTCGCTGCCACGCCGAAAGCGGTTGGTCATGCCCTCGCACCGTTCTTTGAACCGGCAAGTTCCGCGATGTCAGCGGCACAGGACGACGCACTCGACGAGCTGCTGAAAGTTCTTGTTGCGCGAGGAGTCGATCATGACCTCGCCCACCGTTCTGTTGCCGCATTCGACCAAGGGGCATCGCTCGATGACATACTCTGAGCCCATAATTAGCCGCATGCGCGTGGAGTCGTTTCGCGGCTTCCGGGACGCTCGCGAGTTTGATCTTTCGGCTGCATCGGTTGTCGTGACTGGCCCGAACGGCACAGGCAAAACGAGCTTCTTCGATGCGCTGCAGTGGGGCCTGCTTGGGAGCTTGGAACGACTTGAGACCCTTCGTGCTCGACGCAACACCGAACATGTGGTGAACCAATACCGGCTAGGGCGTAAGGCGTCGGTTGAGATCGACCTCATGCTTCCGTCCGGGCAAGTGACCATCCGGCGCACTGGTGACCAAGGTGGAAGTACTCTTGAGTTGCGGACGAGCGGTCAAGATCCAATCTTCGGCGTCGAAGCCGAAGGGGCGCTGCGGGGGTTGTTGCTGCCTGAATCGGAAGTGACCCTGGAATCTGCCCTGGCCACATCAGGTCTCATGCAGCAGGACGTCATGCGGCGGGTTCTTGAAGCCAAGCCTGCCGACCGCTACCGACAGTTGAGCACTGTGCTTGGGCTCGGTGCCCTCGAGGACTTCGAGGACGCGGCCAAGTCGGTCGCAAAGCTGGCATCTGATCGTGAGAAGTCTGCACGGGCGGAGCGCGAGCGGCTGGCGGGTGCACTGGCACAGGCGAGGGTCCGTTGGGAGGCCGCGAGGGCGAAACTAGCTGCACGCCCGCAGGTGGCGGCAATTAGTGCCGAGGTGGCCGCTACTTTGGCTGCGGTCCCTGTGGGCATCCACTTCGTCGGTACCGGGCTGACGTTTGACAACCCCGACGCCGTTCGCGCCACTGCGGCCGCCTTTGCGGAGACAATTGACGCGGTGGATGCCGCGCTGGGCCTCTCCCGCAAGGCTGTTGAACTTAGTATCGATCTCGCGAACGAGCCCTCTGAGGAGCAACTCACTGCTCTACGCGCCGAAGCCGATCGAGCCGAAGCTACACGCGGCGCCGCTGAGACGACATGCGAGGTCGTGCAAGGGCAGCTGAATGCGGCACGACAAGCTGCGGCGGATGTAGCCCAGCTTGCAGCATTGGCAGTCCCGCTCCTATCGGATGATTGCCCCGTGTGCGGCCAAAGCATCGATCGCGAACATGTGGAACGTGAATTGAGGGAACGGGCCGAGGCCACCGGAGCAATTTTGGAACTTGAGCAAACTCTGGTCCGCGTGACGGGCGAATTGTCCGACGCTGCAGGCGCGGCTGAAGCGGCCCGAGAGATCCGTGACTCTGCTGAGCGACGAGCTGGCCAATGGCGGCAAGCGCGCGAGGCCGAGCGTGTGGCGGACGCGGCGGTGAGCGCTCTCGCGGAGGACGTGAGAGTGGTTCGCTTCGATCAGTACACACTGGAATCTTTCGTCGTGGCTGCTGGCCCGGCGTTGGAGTACTTCCGTCGGGCTCGTCGTGCCCTGATCGATCTGCTGGACACGTTTGACCGGCAGTCGGATCAGGGCGTCATCAATCGCGCGGATGCAGAGGTCAAGAGTTTGAAGGTCGCGCTCAAGTCGGCCGAAGCGGTGTTGGTGGCTGAGTCGGCGCGATCTCAGAAGCTTCAGACTCTGTCCGAGCAGACACTTGAGGCGCGGGTTGAGGTGACGGAGGCCCGGCTACGCTCCATGCAGCCGTTGGTTGCAAACATCTTCCAGCGGCTCGATCCTCATCCGGCGTTTAAGACTGTGGAGTTCGAACTAGCCACCTACTATCGAAGGGGTACGACCAGCCCGCTGGTAATCGATCAAGTGGAGAATGTCTCCGCCGACCCGCTCTTGATCTTCTCCACCTCGCAAGCAAATATCGTTGCGCTGTCCTACTTCATCGCAATGAGCTTGTCGTCAGGGGAGAGGGGCTTGCCTTTCCTCTTGCTTGATGATCCCGTTCAGTCGATGGACGACGTGAATGTTCTCGGGTTTGCTGACCTCTGTCGCCATCTTCGTCTGCGTCGACAACTGATCGTCTCAACCCACGAACGTCGGTTCGCGAGCTTGCTCGAGCGTAAACTCGCGCCGCGAGATGGAGACTCTCGAACGAAGATGATCAGGTTCACTGGCTGGGACCGCAGCGGTCCGACAGTGGAGGAGTCCACGGTCGACGCCCAGTTGCTCGACGATCCGATTCGCCTCGTCCGCGTGGCTGGGTGAGGCAGGAAGCAGAAGTTCGATCGCTGTGTTCTCTCTCATTGGCCGCGGCGGGCCCCGCAGGGCCGGGGGCGCCCGCTGATCGGTGGGGAGTCCTGGACTGGGGCGCGACTGTGCCGCCATCCTCTACCCCGTCCCTGCGGTCCTCTGCGAGTAGGGCGCGATCGTCGTCGCGGGCCCGATGTCGGTGCGCCCGCTGCGGCATTCATCGCTTCGGCGCCTTCGACGACCCGTCGGCGGCGCTGCTCGCCGACAAGGCGGAGTTCCAGCGCAACCGTGCCGCCGGTGGTTCGGCACGGACTGAGCCACGTCGGCGTAGCGATGGGAGAGCCTTCGTCAAGAATTCACCTTGGTGGGGGATCCTTCCCGCCGTGACCACGCCACCGGCCCTGCTCCCTTCGCTCCTCGCGAGTGACCGCGCGCCCGCGCCCCGCACGCTCGTCGACATCTTCATGGGCGTCGTCGAGGAGCACCCCGACGCGCCGGCCGTCGACAGCGGCCAGGAGATGCTCACCTATGCCGAGCTGGCCGAGGCCGCGACGGCGCTCGCCGAGTCGCTCGCGGAGCTGGGCATCGGGCCGGGGGACAAGGTCGGGGTGCGCATCCGCTCCGGCTCGACCGACCTCTACGCCGCGATCATCGGCACGATCCTCGCGGGCGCCGCCTACGTGCCCGTCGACGCCGACGACCCCGACGAGCGGGCCCGGGTGGTCTTCGAGGAGTCGGCGGCCGCCGCGATCATCGGCAACGATCTCGTCATCACGACCACCGCTGTGGGACAGGGGCGCTCGCTGATCGAGCCCGCGCCGCCAGGGACCGACGACGACGCCTGGGTGATCTTCACCTCCGGGTCCACCGGCAAGCCGAAGGGGGTCGCCGTCACCTACCGCAATGCCGCCGCCTTCGGCGGGCCGGGCCTGCTGACCCCCTTCGAGATGGCGGTCCGCGAGCCCGAGGGGGTGGTCCGTGACCTCTTCCTCGAGCAGGGGCCGCTCGCGACGCGGCAGCGACCGGACCCGCTGTGGGCGGACCTGCAGGAGGGTCGCCTCAGCGAACGGGAGTACTGGGCGCGCAAGGCGCAGGCATGGCACGAGGCCGGGGGTTCGGCCCCCGACGTGCCGGTGATGTTCGCGTCGCTCTACTCGCCGCCCGGCCCGCGGATGATTCGCCCGCAGGCCCGCGCGCTGCTCGCCGACGCCCTCGCGGCCGGTCGTCGCACGGCGATCCTCGCCAACGACATGCGCGCCTTCCACACCCAGGACTGGATCGACGGCACGGAGATCATCCACACCGTCGACGTCATGGTCGACGGGTCCGTCGAGGGCGTGCTCAAGCCTGACCCTGAGCTGTACCGCAGACTCGCGCAGCGGCTCGGCGTGGACTTCGCCGACATGGTCTTCGTCGACGACCAGCCGCACAACATCGCGGGTGCCGAGGCACTCGGCATCCCGGCGGTGTGGTTGGACGTGACGGATCCGGACGCGTCCTTCGACCGGGCGCGCACACTCATGGGACTGGACGAGGTGGTCCGCGATGGCTGAGCAGAGAGAGGTCCGGGTCTCCCGGATGCAGTGGGAGGCCGAGGGAGTGCTGTCCCTGCGGCTGACCCGGATCGAGAGCGCGGACCCCATGCCCGAGTGGGCGCCGGGTGACCACATCGACGTCTACGTGCCCGACGGCACGACCCGGCAGTACTCGCTGTGCGGTGACCCGACCGACCGCGGCCACTGGGAGATCGCGGTCCTGCGTGAGCACGAAGGGCGTGGTGGCTCGGCCTACATCCACGACGAGCTGCGGGTCGGGGACCGACTGCTCGTCACCCGGCCGAGGAACACCTTCGCCCTTGAGGACGCGTCGTACCACGCGCTCGTCGCGGGCGGGATCGGCATCACGCCGATGATGGCCATGGCCGAGCACCTCGCCCGGGAGGACCGACCCTTCCACCTGACGTACGGCGGCCGTACGAGCGGGGCCATGGCCTTCCGGGACCGGTTGGCGGTGCTCGGGGATCGGGTGAGCTTCCTCGCCGAGGACGCGCAGGGTCGCCCCGACCTGGAGGCCCTCGTGCGTGACCTGCCCGAGGGCGGGCTCGTCTACGTGTGCGGGCCCCTCGGGCTGCTCCAGGCCGTGCAGGCCGCGGCCGAGGCCGTGCACGGACCCGACCACGACGTCGTGCGCTTCGAGCTCTTCAGCCGTGACGGCCTCGAACCGGTGGTGGGCCAGGCACTCGACGCCGACGACTACGAGCTCGTGCTGGCGCGCTCCGGCCACACCCTGCGTCTGGCTCCCGAGGACAGCATCCTCGACAAGGCCCTCGCCCTGGGGATCGACGTCGACAACGACTGCCGAGAGGGCATCTGCGGCTCGTGCGTCACGGCGATCATCTCGGGCGAGGTCGACCACCGCGACCTCGTGATGACGAAGAAGGAGCACGCGGCGATGAAGGAGATGATGATCTGCGTCTCTCGGCCGACGTGCGCGCGGCTCGAGCTCGACCTGTGACGGCCCGCGAGCGGCCCTCTGTGGCCCCTATCAGGTCGGATGTGCCGGTGGACACAGGGGAGGGGCGCGATTTCTCCCTTCGCCATGGGCTGGGCCACAATGGAAGGCGTGAGCGCTAACTCTGGCAAGCACCGCGTCGTCATCATCGGTTCCGGCTTCGGCGGCCTGTTCGCCGCGAAGTCCCTGAGCGGCAAGGACGTCGAGGTCACCCTCATCTCGCGCACCGGCCACCACCTCTTCCAGCCGCTGCTCTACCAGGTGGCCACGGGCATCCTCTCCGAGGGCGACATCGCCCCGGCGACCCGCGACATCCTCGCCCGCGACAAGAACGTCCGCACGATCCTCGGCGACGTCCACGAGATCGACATCGAGGCGCGCACCGTCACCTCCCGCTCGCTGAGCCAGGAGACGGTCACGCCCTACGACAGCCTGATCATCGCCGCCGGTGCCGGCCAGTCGTACTTCGGCAACGACCACTTCGCCCGCTACGCGCCGGGCATGAAGGACATCGACAACGCCCTCGAGCTGCGCGGCCGCATCTTCGGCGCCTTCGAGCTGGCCGAGACCACGACCGACCCCGAGGACCGCGAGCGGCTGCTCACCTTCGTCGTCGTCGGCGCCGGCCCGACCGGTGTCGAGATGGCCGGCCAGATCGCCGAGCTGTCGCACAAGACCCTCGCCCACGAGTTCCGCTGCATCAACCCCCGCGACGCGCGCGTCATCCTGCTCGACGGCGCCGACCAGGTGCTGCCCTCCTTCGGAGACCGCCTCGGCGGCAAGACCCGGGCCAGCCTCGAGAAGCGCGGCGTCGAGGTCCAGCTCGGGGCCATGGTCACCGACGTCGACGGCAGCGGCATCGACGTCAAGTACAAGGACGGCTCCACCCAGCGCATCGAGGCCATGACCAAGGTCTGGGCCGCCGGTGTCGCCGCCTCGCCGCTCGGCAAGCTCGTCGCCGAGCAGGCCGGTGCCGAGATCGACCGCGCCGGGCGCGTCCAGGTCGAGGAGGACCTGACCCTCAAGGGTCACCCGGAGATCTTCCTCGTCGGCGACATGATCAACCTCAAGGGCTACCCGGGCGTCGCGCAGCTGGCGATCCAGGGCGGCCGCTACGCGGCCAAGGAGATCCTCGGGCGCCTCGAGGGCAAGGAGCCGCAGGCCCCCTTCGTCTACAAGGACAAGGGCTCGATGGCGACGATCTCGAAGTACTCCGCCGTCGCGAGCATCGGCAAGATCAAGCTCACCGGCTTCATCGCCTGGCTCGCCTGGCTGGCCGTGCACCTCATGGCGATGGTCGGCTTCAAGAACCGCGTCTCCACGCTGCTCAACTGGATCATCACCTTCGTCGGCAACAACCGCAACGAGCGTGCGACGACGATGCAGCAGGTCTTCGCCCGCCGGGCCATCGAGGACCTCGGCGAGGACGCCTTCCCCGAGCTGCCGCGCACCGGTGAGCAGGAGCAGCGGCGCGACGCCTCCTGACGGCTGACGGGACTCCTCCCGGGCGCGCGTCGTAGGGTGCGTTCATGCCCTTGGACTTCACCCTCGAGGACCACACCCTCCCCAACGGCCTGCGCGTCGTCGTGCAGCCGGACGACACGACCCCGACCGTCACGGTCAACCTGTGGGTCGGGGTCGGTTCACGTCACGAGGAGCCCGGGCGCACCGGCTTCGCGCACCTCTTCGAGCACCTGATGTTCCAGGGCAGCGCGCACGTGGCAAACGGCGAGCACTTCCAGGCGCTCATGGGGGTCGGTGGCCGGCTCAACGCGACGACGTGGTTCGACCGGACCAACTACTTCGAGACCATCCCTTCGGGGGCGCTCGAGCTCGCACTCTGGCTCGAGGCCGACCGTCACGCCAACCTGCTGGCCGCGGTCAACCAGGCCAACCTCGACAACCAGCGCGACGTGGTCAAGGAGGAGAAGCGCCAGCGCTACGACAACCAGCCTTACGGTCAGGCGCTGACCCGCGTCTACGCGACGGTCTTCCCGCAGGGGCACCCCTACCACCACCCGACGATCGGGTCGATGGAGGACCTCGACGCCGCGTCCGTGCAGGACGTCCACGACTTCTTCGCCCGGCACTACGCCCCCGACAACACCGTCCTGACGATCGTCGGTGACGTGAGCGCCGAGCGGGCGCTCGAGCTGGCGGAGCGCTACTTCGGGCACATCACCCACCGGGCCGAGCCGCGGCGGGCGCCGGTCGCGCCCCTGCCGCCGCTGCCGGAGCCGCTGCGGGAGGAGGTCGTCGACGAGGTGCCCAACGACCGGATCCACCTGGCCTTCCGGCTCCCTGCCGAAGGGGGTGACACCCGTGACGAGTTCCTCGCCGCCTCGATGGCCCTGGACTGCCTCGGCGGGCTGAGCTTCTCGCCGCTGGAGCAGCGCCTCGTGCGTGAGGAGCAGGTGGCCAACAGCGTCGACGTCGGGGCGATGGGCTTCGTCGACGGCGTCTCGCTCGGGCTCGTCGTCGTCGACGTCGCCGAGGGCGTCGACACCGATGCGCTCGAGGAGCGGGTGTGTGCCGAGCTGAGCGCCTTTGCCGACGAGGGGCCGACGCCCGAGCAGCTGGAGGCGGTGCGGGCGCAGGCCGAGCGCGCCTGGCTGTCGGCGCTCGCGGCCAAGGACGAGCGGGCCGACCTCATCGGGCACTACACCTGCCTGCACGACGACCCGGGCTTCATCAACACCTTCCTCGACCGGCTGGCCGAGGTGACGCCGCAGCAGGTGCAGGCGGCTGCCGACCGGTGGCTGCGGCCGCAGAGTCGAGCCGCCGTCGTCTACCGGGCGGCCCAGGAGCAGGAGGAGGTCGCGTGAGCGAGGTCGAGAGCACGAGCACGCCCGTTGTCCCACGGCCCGAGGTGGCGGCGCCGGGGGAGTGGGCCTTCCCCGAGCCGCGCGAGGTCGAGCTGCCCAACGGCATCCGGGCACTCGTCCACGACGTGCCCGGCCAGTACGTCATCTCGGTGCGGGTCACCGTGCCGGCGGCCCTGCGGCACGAGCCGCGCGAGGTCGAGGGCGTCGCGTGGATCATGGCGCGGCTGCTCGACGAGGGCACGAGCACGCACGGGCAGCGCGAGCTGTCGGAGCTGCTCGAGCGGCGCGGCATCGCGCTCGGGGCCGGCATGAGCGAGGCGGCGCTGGGCGTCGATCTCGACGTGCCGCAGCGCTTCCTGCCCGAGGCGCTCGAGCTGCTCACCGAGTGCCTGTCCGAGCCGACCTTCGAGGAGGGCGAGGTCACGCGGGTGGTGCGCACCCGGCTGGCCGAGATCGAGCAGGAGCGCGCCTCCGCCGGGCGGCGCGCCTTCAAGGAGTGGGCGGCGAGCTACTACGACCGGGACACCCGGGCCAGCCGGCCGGCCTCCGGATCGGCCGAGACGGTCGCGGCGATCCGTCGTGAGCACGTCGTCGACTACCACGCCACACACGTGCACCCCGAGGGCTCGACGGTGGTCGTCGCCGGCGACCTCACCGGGATCGACGTCGACGCGCTCCTCGGCGAGACGATCGGTGCGTGGGAGACCGCCGGCCGTGCCGTCTCGACCGACCGTGCGCCCGCGCCGCGGGCCGACGACGCCGCTCGCGTGGTGCTCGTCGACCGGCCCGGCTCGGTGCAGTCGGAGATCCTCATCGGCGGGCCGGGCCCGGACCGACGGGTCGACTCGGGGTGGGCTCCCTTCCCCGTCCTGGCCTGGGTCGTCGGCGGTGCGCCCAATGCCCGCATCGACCAGGTGCTGCGCGAGGACAAGGGCTACACCTACGGCATCCGGGCCGGCTTCCGCCCGCGTCAGGTGGGCTCCGCCTTCACCGTGTCTGGGTCAGTCCGCGCCGACTCGACGGTCGACTCCCTTCGCCTGCTCTCGCAGATCCTCACCGGTGTCGGTGAGGGCTTCACCGAGGCCGAGACCCGGGCCGGGGTCGACTTCATGACGCTCACCGCGCCGGGGCGCTACGACACCGCCGACGCGATCGCCGACGAGACGAGCGGGCTGGCGGGCGACAACCTGCCGCTGAGCTTCACCAGCGACATGATCGCTGCGATGCGCCGGCTCACCGCTGCTGACCTCGACGCCGCGTGGCGCGACCACGTCCGGCCCGAGTGGACCATCGTCGTCGTCGGCGACGCCGCGCTCTACCGCGACGAGGTCGAGGAGCTCGGGCTCGGGCCGGTGACCGTCGTCCCGAACTGACCCGTGCACGAGGGGTGGTGTGTTGAACCGGTAGCCCTGGATGCCGGCAGCCTCTGACGAGGCTCGCCGGCAGGCTGGACTCCCACTTCAACGCACAACCATGTGGAGCCTCTCGAGGTTGTCCACACATCTCGCGGGCCCGTGGAAGGCAGCGCTCGCTCCGGCTGTGCTGGCGGGATGATCTATACGAGCCGCCAGATCCACGACCGGGTCACTGCACGCGAGATCCCGCGCGTCCTGGGCCGCGGCGAGCTGGTCCGCGCAGGCCGCTACTACGTCACACCCGACACGGACGAAGGGGTGCGCGCAGCACTGGCGCTGGGCCTGCGCCCGACCTGTGTCACGGCGGCCCGGGAGCACGGGCTGTGGGTGCCGCCCGTACCCGGGCTGCACGTCTACACGAGGCGCGGGAGCCCGAGGGCGGGGTGGGTCGGCCACGGGTGGCATCCTTCGTGGCCGGAGTCGAGTCCGATCGCCTCGCCTCGGCTGCTGCTCGAGCACGCCATCAGATGCCTCGACCCGCTCGAGGTCGGCATCTTGGCCGACAGTGCCCTGCACAACGAGTTGGTGGACCAGGACACCGTGGCCGAGCTCGCCGCGACTGCGCCACGCGCCGTGCGACGGGTCCTCGAGCGGGCATCCGGCAAGGCCCAGTCGGGGACGGAGAGCAAGGTCAGGCTCTTCCTGCTGCTCCACAACGTCAGGGTCACCCCGCAGGTGAAGATTCCGGGAGTCGGCTTCGTGGACAATCTCGCGGGCCGACGGTGGATCATCGAGTGCGACAGCCGTCAGCACCACACGGGCAAGGACACCTACGCCAAGGACCGGGCGCGTGATCTGCGAGCCCTCGAGCTGGGCTACTTCACGACCCGGCTGACGCACGAGATGACCTTCGCCGGCTGGGCGAGGACGTCGGCCACCCTGCTAGAGGTGATCCGGTCCGGTCGACACCTGGATCCGCCGGACCGCTGGGCCCTCTGAGCATGGTTGTGTGTTGAACCAGTCGTTCTGTGTGCCGGGAGGCTCTGGTGAGGCTCGCCGGCTGGCTGGACTACCACTTCAACGCACAGCCAGCGGACGGATCGCGCCCGGGCGGCCCGGCCGGGTCAGGCGTCAGGCGCCAGCCGGCGCAGGACCTCGTCGTGGAGCAGGCCGTTGGAGGCGAGGGCATTGCCGCCCCAGGGGCCGGGGGCCCCGTCGAGCGAGGTGAAGCGCCCACCGGCCTCCTCGACGATGGCCACGAGCGCGGCCATGTCGTAGAGCTCCAGCTCGGGCTCGGCGGCGAGGTCGACCGCGCCCTCGGCGACGAGCATGTAGGACCAGAAGTCCCCGTAGGCCCGCGTGCGCCACAGGTCGGACGTGAGGTTGAGGAAGTTGCGGGCCCGGCCGAGCCCACGCCAGCCGTCGAGCGAGCTGTAGGACAGCGATGCGTCGGCCACCTGCGAGACCCGCGAGACGTGGATCTGCTTGGCCTGGGCGAGGGAGCGGCCGGTCCAGGCGCCGGCGCCCTTCGCCGCCCACCAGCGACGGCCGAGGGCGGGGGCCGCGACGAGCCCGACGACGCAGTCCTCGCCGTCGACGAGCCCGATGAGGGTGGCCCAGACGGGGACGCCGCGGACGTAGTTCTTCGTGCCGTCGATCGGGTCGATGATCCAGCGGCGCTGCGAGTTGCCGACGCTGCCGAACTCCTCACCCAGCACGGCGTCCCGCCCGCGAGAACGAGCCAGCTGCGCGCGGATCGCCTCCTCGCAGGAGCGGTCGGCGTCGCTGACAGGCGTCAGGTCGGGCTTGGACTCGACGACGAGGTCGGCCGCCTGGAAGCGGGCCATGGTGATCCGCTCGACCTGGTCGGCCAGCACGTGGGCCAGGCGCAGGTCATCGGCGTAGGGGGAGCTGTCGGCCATCCGGTCAACGTACCCGCACCGGCGGCCCCGGCGGGGGACCGGGTCAGCGCTCGTCCGACTCGCCGGACCGCGCCCGCAGCAGACGACGAAGGGAGTCCAGCCGCTGCTCCCCGCCCGGCCCGGCGTGCCCCGCGGCGACCCAGGCGTCGAGGGCGCAGTCCGGTTCGTCGTGGGTGCAGCCGCGCGGGCAGCCCTCGTCGGCGCCCTCGGCCAGCTCGGGGAAGTGCCCGATGATCCGGTCCGGATCGACGTGCGCCAGCCCGAAGGAGCGGATGCCCGGGGTGTCGATGATCCAGCCCGCGGCGTCCGGGTCCACCGGTTCGGCCTCCTGGGCCCGCACGTCCTCACGGTCGTGCGAAGGGGGGAGAGGCGGCAGCCGCAGGCCGAGGGCACTGGTCGAGGTGTGCCGGCCCCGGCCGGTGACGTCGTTGACGTGCCCGGTGGCCCGGTCGGCGTCGGGGCACAGCGCGTTGACCAGGGTCGACTTGCCGACGCCCGAGTGCCCGACGAGCACCGAGACGCGGCCGGCGAGGCGACGGCGCAGCTCGGCCAGCCCTTCGCTGCCCTCGGTGAGTACCGAGGTGACGACGTGCGGGACGTCGAGGGGGGCGTACTGCGCGAGGAAGTCCTCGGCGGAGGCGAGGTCGGACTTGGTGAGCACGAGCAGCGGGTCCATGCCGGCGTCGTATGCCGCGACGAGGCAGCGGTCGATGAGGCGCGGGCGCGGCTCGGGGTCGGCGAGGGCGGCCACGACGACGAGCTGGTCGGCGTTGGCGACGATGACCCGCTCGACGGGGTCGGTGTCGTCGGCGGTGCGCCGCAGCACGGTGGCCCGCTCCTCGATGCGCACGATCCGGGCGAGGGTGTCGGGCGCACCCGAGGTGTCACCGACCATCGCGACCCGGTCGCCGACGACGACGGGGGAGCGGCCGAGCTCGCGCGCCCGCATGGCGATGACCACGCGCTCGGGCAGGCCCTCCCCGGCGGGCACGAGCGTCGTCCACCGACCCCGGTCGACGGCCGTCACCCGGCCGACGATCGCGTCCTCGTGCTTGGGGCGGTCCTTGGTCCGTGGCCGGGAGCCGCGGCGGTTGGGGCGCACGCGGACGTCGGACTCGTCCCAGCTGCGCGCGGACCGGCCCATCAGCCCTCCGACGCCTCGAGCATGCCCTGCCACAGGTCGACGAAGCGCGGCAGCGTCTTGCCGACGGTCGCGGGGTCCTCGATGACCGTGCCGGGGGCACGCAGGGCGAGGACCGCTCCGGCCATGACCATGCGGTGGTCGGCATAGGTGTGGAAGGTGCTGGGGCGCAAGGGTGCCGGGTCGATCCGCAGGCCGTCGTCGAACTCGGTGACCTCGACGCCCATGCCGCCCAGCTCCCGCGAGAGCGCGCTGATCCGGTCGGTCTCGTGCCCGCGGATGTGGGCGACCCCGCGGATGATCGACGGCCCGTCGGCGCACGCCGCGACGGCGGCGACGACCGGCGTCAGCTCGGCGGCGTCGTGCAGGTCGACGTCGATGCCGCTGGGGTGACCGTCGCCGGCGACGGTGAGCGTGCGGGAGTCGAGGCTGACCTCGGCGCCCATCCGGTCGAGGACGTCGCGGATCATGTCGCCGGCTTGGGTCGTGTGGCCGGGCCAGTCCGGGACCGACACCCGGCCCCCGGCGACGAGCGCGGCGGCGAGGAAGGGCGCGGCATTGGACAGGTCGGGCTCAACGGTCACGTCGAGCGGCAGCAGCTCGCCCGGCTCGACCCGCCACGTGTTGGCCTCGGAGTCGTCGACCGCGGCGCCGGCGTCACGCAACGTCTCGACGGTCATCTCGACGTGGGGCAGCGAGGGCAGCGGCTTGCCGTCGTGGACGACCGTCACGCCCTCGTCGAAGAGCGACCCGGCGAGCAGCAGCGCGGAGACGAACTGGGAGGACGCGGAGGCGTCGATCACGACCCGCCCACCCCGCACGGAGCCCGTTCCCTCCACGACGAAGGGGAGGGTGCCTCTCCCTTCGTCCTTGACGGTGACGCCGAGGTCCCGCAGCGCGTCGATGATCGCGGCCATGGGCCGCACCCGCGCGTGCTCGTCACCGTCGAAGGTCACCGGACCGCTGGCCAGCGCCGCGACCGGGGGCAGGAAGCGCATGACCGTGCCGGCGAGGCCGCAGTCGACGGGGCGGCCGCCGCGCAGGGTCGCGGGGTGGATGATCCAGTCGGGGGAGCCGGAGGCCGTGGACGTGGCGTCGTCGATGCTCGCGCCGAGCTGGCGCAGCGCCTGGGCCATGAGCTCGGTGTCCCGGGAGCGAAGGGGGCGTCGCAGGCGGGAGATGTCGGAGGCGAGAGCCGCGAGGACGAGGTAGCGGTTGGTGAGGGACTTGCTCCCCGGCAGCGTCACGGTCGCGTCGAGGCGACCGGACGCTGCCGGGGCATGCCAATCAGGACTGGTCATCGCCGGTCAGGACACCGCCTGCTTCGCCTGGAGGGCGGCGAGCTTGGCCTCGCGGGCCGCGGACTTGCGGGCCTGGCGGGCGGTGCGCTCGATGCCTTCGCCGGCGAGCTTGGCGCGGTAGGCGACGCCGGGCTTGCCCTCGGTGTCGACCGCGGCGAGGATCAGCCCGCCCATGAGGCTGACGTCCTTGATGAACTGGGTGAGCTTGTCCGCCTTGGCCTGCGGGTCGGACTCAGCCCAGAAGTTGTGGGTCGCGGTCGTCGGGACCATCGTCCCGAGGAGCAGCGCGGAGGCCAGGCGGGGAGCCTTGCCGGTGGCGAGGAGCGCGCCGCCGGCGACCATCGCGGCGCCGTTGGCGCGCACGAGCAGCTCGGTGTCGTCGGGCAGCTGGGTCTTGGCCGCCAGGGGCTTGGTGACAGGCTCGGCCGCAGGGGCATGGGCGGTGGGGTAGCGCAGGGCGTTGATGCCGCCCCAGACGAAGATTCCGGCGAGCATGGGACGGGCGATGCGACGAACGATCATGGGTGATGGCTCCTTGTCGTCGTGTGGTCACCGGGAGTCTCCCGGCGGGTACGCCTCCTACCGTAGTCGGGATCGGCCGTGGGCCTAGTCTCGGAGGGGTGTGCGGACGATATGCGGCCACGGCCAACCCCGACGACCTGATCGAGGAGTTCGAGATCGACGCGGACCGCGTCGGTGAGCCCTCGCGCTCGATCCTCAAGTCGCCCCAGGACCCACCGGCGGGGACGCCCGACTACAACATGGCGCCGACCAAGCAGGCTCCGGTCGTCCTCACCCGCGTGCCGAAGGGGGCCCTTCGAGTCTCGGGCCCGGAGGCCCTCGCACCTCAGGAACCGGGGGTGGGGGTGCGTCAGCTGCGACTGCTCACCTGGGGTCTCGTGCCGTCGTGGGCGAAGGAGACCAAGGTCGGCCTGCGGATGACCAATGCCCGCGCCGAGACCCTCCTCGACAAGCCGGCCTTCGCCAAGGCGGCGGCCAGCCGCCGGTGCATCGTCCCGGCCGCGGGCTGGTACGAGTGGCAGGTCTCGCCGGTGGCCAAGGACGCCAAGGGCAAGCCGCGCAAGCAGCCCTTCTTCATCCACCGCGGCGACGACGCGCCGGTCGCCTTCGCGGGGCTCTACGAGTTCTGGCGCGACCCGGCGGTCGCGGCCGGCGACGACCCCGACGCGTGGCTCACGACCTTCACGATCATCACCACCGCCGCGGACCCGGGCATGGACCGCATCCACGACCGGCAGCCGCTCGTGCTCGAGCGCGAGGACTGGGGCCGCTGGCTCGACCCGACGCTCACGGACACGGGCGAGGTGGGGGAGCTGCTCGCCTTCGCGCAGCCAGGGCGCTTCGCGGCCCACCCGATCTCGCCGGCTGTCGGCGCCACGCGCAACAACGGCCCCGGCCTGCTCGAGCCGCTCTCCCGCGACCAGCTCGTCGGCGTCGTCGACCCCGAGACCGGCGAGGTGATCAACCCTGATGGTTGAGCTCGAAACCCCCACCGCCCAGGGCCCCGCCCGCGTCCACCTGCACGAGGCGACGGGCACCCCCTTCGGCACGCTGATGCTCACCCACGGTGCCGGCGGCGGGATCGGTGCCAAGGACCTCGCGGCCATCGCGACCCGCCTGCCCGAGGCCGGCTGGCAGGTGGCGCTCGTCGAGATGCCGTGGCGGGTCGCGGGCAAGAAGGTCGCGCCCATGCCGCCCAAGCTCGACGCCGCGTGGCGCGAGATCGTCGCGGGTGTGCGGGACTTGCTGGCGGAGCGGGTCGTCTTCGGCGGCCGCAGTGCCGGCGCGCGGGTCGCGTGCCGGCTGGCGGCGGAGCTCGGGGCCGAGGGTGTGCTCGCCTTGAGCTTCCCGCTCGTGCCGCCCGGTAAGGGGCCGGACAAGTCCCGCATCCACGAGCTGCTCCTGCCGGTCGAGGCGGGGCTGCCCGTGCAGGTGGTGCAGGGGGCGAAGGACCCCTTCGGGACGCCGGATGACGTGCGAGCAGCCTTGGGGGACAAGGCTGCCGACGTGCGCGTCGACGAGGCCCCCGGCACCCACTCCTTCACCGGCGGCGGCGCGGTCGCCGACGCCGTGCTCGCGCACTGGACCTGAACTCGCGGGTCGAGGATCGAGGCCCGAAGACGGCGGCTACGGCCCTGACTCGTGCGATGAATCAGCGGGCTCGGCCCGGTCGAATGGCCGGGAAGCACCAGCATGGCCGGGAAATCCGGACATGGCCGAGCTATTGCCCGGCCATCCTCTGTCTTCCCGGCCATCCGCACTCTTCCCGGCCCTGAGCCTGCCTGCCCCTGAGGAGCGGGGCCGCCCGCGGCCGCAGCGTCTCGAAGGAGTCACCGCCCCAGCGCGAGCACCAGCGCGAACACCTCGTCGGGGTCGGCGAGGCGCTCGCCGTAGAGGTCGCGGACCTGGTTCATCCGGTAGCGCACGGTCTGCGGGTGCACGTGCAGCGTCTCGGCGACGAGCTCGCGCCGCCCCTGCAGGAGCAGCCAGGCGCGCAGCGTGTCCTTGAGCCGCTCGGCGGTCTCCTCCGGCAGGTCGGCGAAGGGAGCCAACGTCACGTCGCGCAGGTCGGACAGGGCGGTCGGGTCGGCGTGGAGGACGAGCTCCGGCAGGACGGCGTCGGTGTCGAGGACACCTGAGCGCCCGAGCGCCACGGCCGAGAGGGCGCGGGCGTAGGACCCGGAGACCTCGCCCCAGGGTCGGGCAGGTCCGACGACCGCGTCGTGCCCCGCGAGGACCTCGAGCAGTCGCGCCCGCGAGCGCCCGCCGCTGTCGGGGACGAGCAGCACGGCGTGGTCGTCGACGCCGGGCAGGTCCTCGGCGAGGGTCAGCGTGCGCGGGTCGAGCACGCCGGCGGTGGTGAGCACCCGATCGCGCTCGACGAGCACCGCCGTCAGGGTGCGTGGCGGCACCCAGCCGGCCGCGGCGACCGCTTCGTCGAGGGCCGACTCCGCCAGCCCCGTGAGCAGTCCCCGGGTCAGGCGGTCGAGCTGGACGAGGCGCTCGCGCTCGGCGCTGCTCGTCTGCTGGTTGTGCCCGGCGACCGATGCGGCCGACAGCTCGTCGATGTAGGTGAAGACCAGCTCGGCGAAGCGCCCCAGGGTCGCGGCGTCGACCCCGGCCGCGATGGCCTCGACCGACAGCTCGCGCCACGCGGCGCTCGCGCCGACGCGATAGGCGGACAGCAGCGCCTCGACGGGGCGGCCCCGCTGGGCCTCGGCCTGCCCCAGCTCGCGCGCGGCGGCGACACCCACCCCGACGGGGGCGCCCTGCGGCGCGGCGCCGGCGGCGAGCGTGACGAAGCTGGCGAGCGAGACCTGCACCGCCCGCTCGATGATCTTGCCCATCCGTCCCTGGAAGGGCACGTCGTAGGCCGGGACCTGCTGCATGACCTCGGCGACGACGACCGAGGCAACCCTCGGCAGCTGTGCGCGAAGGGCGTCGACCGTCGCCTCGTCGAGCACCAGCCCGGCCGCCTGCCGGGCCGTGCGCCCGGACCCTGCTGCTGCCACTGCTGCTCCCTTCGTCACCGGCCCTCGTCGGTCGAGGTGCGAGGCCGCCCACCCCGTTGGTCGAGGTGCGAGGCCGCCCGCGGCCGAGCCTCGAGACCCCCTTGTCCCGAGCGAACAAAACCCTGCCCCAAACCCTACCCGCCAAGGACAGCGAAGGGCAGGGGTTGAGCCGAGAGGATGGAGTCATGACAGCAACTGCGTCTCGTCCCCGCACCGTGGGCAGTGCACGCTCGCTCCGCGACACCGCCGCCCGCATCGCCCGCGGCCTGGCCACCCCGGTGATCCCGGAGGACTACCTCGACCTCTTCGCCCCCCTTCGCTCCGGGGCCGACCTGCGCGGCCGGATCGTGGCGATCACGCCCGAGACCCGCGACGCCGCGACGATCACCATCCGCCCCGGCCGCGACTGGCAGGGCCACGCCCCGGGCCAGTACATCCGCGTCGGCGTCGACGTCGACGGCGTGCGCCACTGGCGCGCCTACTCCCTGACCTCCGACACGAGCGCCCGCGACGGCCTGATCTCGATCACCGTCAAGGCGATGCCCGACGGCCTCGTCTCCCAGCACCTCGTCCACCGCGCGACGCCGGGCACGATCATCCAGATCGACCAGGCGAGCGGTGACTTCGTCCTGCCGCAGTCGGTCCCGGCCAAGGTCCTCTTCCTCACCGGCGGCTCCGGCATCACGCCGGTCATGGGCATGCTGCGCAACCACGACTTCGACGGTCTCGACGTCGTCCACGCGCACTCCGCGCCTACGGCCGACGATGTGATCTTCGCCCGCGAGCTCGCCGACGCCCCGACCGGTGTGCGCGCCATCGTGCGGCACACCGACGACGAGGGCATGCTCACCCCCGACGAGCTCGACAGCGTCGTCCCCGACTGGCGCGAGCGCGAGACGTGGATCTGCGGGCCCACCCCGATGCTCGACGCCTTCGAGGAGCACTACGCCACGCACGGCCACACCGAGCTGCTCCACGTGGAGCGCTTCCGGCCGAGCATCGTCGAGGCGGGCGAAGGGGGGACCGCCTCCCTTCGCGTCGGTCCGGAGACGACCACGCTCGACCTCGACGGCGGCACCACCATCCTCGACGCCGCCGAGGACGCCGGCGTCCTCATGCCGAGCGGCTGCCGCATGGGCATCTGCTTCGGCTGCGTCCTGCCCATGACCGACGGCTCCGTGCGCGACCTGCGCACCGGCGAGCTGACCACGACCACGCCCGACGACCCCGCGGTCAAGGTGCAGACCTGCATCTCCGCGGTCGCCGGCTCCTGCACGATCGAGACGACGGAGAGCTGACATGACTGCCACCCTCGAGCGCACCCCCCGCACCACCGACGCCCGCATCACCGGCGGACGGTCCGAGGTCGTCCACACCCGCGTCAACGCGACGGACGACCCCATCGCCCACCTCACCCCCGAGGACATCGAGGAAATCGGGCGCGAGCTCGACGAGATCCGCGCCTCGGTCATGGACGACCTCGGCGAGACCGACGCCCGCTACATCCGCCGGATGATCACCACCCAGCGCTACCTCGAGATGGGCTCGCGCGCGGTGCTGCTCTTCAGCGGCAACCCCATCGCCTGGGTCGCCGGAACCGCCGGGCTGAGCGTCGCCAAGATCCTCGACAACATGGAGATCGGGCACAACATCATCCACGGCCAGTGGGACTGGATGCGCGACCCCAAGATCCACTCCTCGGTCTGGGAGTGGGACAACGTCACCCCCGCCGACCACTGGAAGAACAGCCACAACAAGGTCCACCACACCTACACCAACGTCGTCGGCCACGACAACGACCTCGGCTACGGGATCATGCGGGTCGACGACGCCCAGAAGTGGTACCCGGCCTACCTCGCGCAGCCGCTGCTCAACTTCGTCAACGCGACCTTCTTCGAGTACGGGATCGCCGCCTACGACCTCGAGCTCGGCGCCAACTGGAAGACGCGCAAGGACAACCCGCAGTGGCAGGCCGAGGCCAAGCAGGTGGTCAACAAGATCAAGAAGCAGGCCGCGAAGGACTACCTGCTCTTCCCGCTGCTGTCCGGCCCGAACTTCTTCTCCACGCTCGCCGCGAACTTCGTCTCCAACATCGTGCGCAACTACTGGACGCACTCGGTCATCATGTGCGGCCACTTCCCGGCGGGGGTCAAGACCTTCACCAAGACCTCGATCGACGGGGAGACCCGCGGCGAGTGGTACCTGCGCCAGATGCTCGGCTCCGCCAACATCTCGGGGTCCAAGGCCATGCACATCGCGACCGGCAACCTCAGCTACCAGATCGAGCACCACCTCTTCCCGGACATGCCGAGCCGCCGCTACCAGGAGATCGCGCCGCGCATCCAGGCGCTCTTCGACCGCTACGGCCTCGACTACGTCACGGGCCCGCTGCACCGCCAGGTCGGCTCGGCGTGGAGCGAGATCATCCGCCTCTCCCTGCCCAACGACACCTCGCTGCGCCAGACGGTCCAGATCCTGGCGACGAAGGGGATGAAGGGCCTCAAGGCGCGCGCCCGCGCCACCCGCTTCCGCCCGGCCTGACCCGACCCCCACGTTGGTCGAGGTGCGACGAGCGCAGCGAGGAGCCTCGAGACCAGGCCCGCGCCAACGTTGGTCGAGGTGCGAGGTACGAGCCTCGAGACCAGGCTCGCGCCAACGTTGGTCGAGGTGCGAGGTACGAGCCTCGAGACCACCGGGCGAAGGCCAACAAAGGGCGGCTACTCCCTCGAGTAGCCGCCCTTTGCCGTGTCCGGGCGGACACGACCTGCCCAAGCTGACCCGTCGTGGCGTGTCGCGCTGCAGTTCGAGCGCGGCCCTCGACTCCTGCCCCGGAATACCGGGGGTCTTCCCCCTTCGTCCGGGTGAACTGCAGTCCGACACGCTGCCAGCGGATCAGTCCAGCGGCCTCAGCCCGGGTAGCCCTGCGGGTTGCCCGACTGCCACCGCCAGGTGTCGGCGCACATCTGCTCGATGGTGCGCTCGGCCCGCCAGCCCAGCTCGGTCTCGGCGCGGCTCGGGTCGGCGTAGACGGCCGCCAGATCGCCCGGGCGTCGACTGACGACGTCGTAGGGCACCTCGCGTCCGCTGCCCGCCTCGAAGGCCGCGATCATCTCGAGCACCGATGTACCGTGCCCGGTCCCGAGGTTCCACTCGCGCACGGCGACGTCCGGGTGCGCGTCGAGGTACTGCAGGGCGGCGACGTGGCCGGCCGCAAGGTCCTCGACGTGGATGTAGTCACGAAGGGGGGTCCCGTCCGGCGTGGGGTAGTCGTCGCCGAAGACCTGGAGCCGCTCCCTTCGCCCGACCGCGACCTGCGCGATGAAGGGCATGAGGTTGTTGGGCACGCCCTGCGGGTCCTCGCCGATGCGGCCGGAGGGGTGCGCGCCGACGGGGTTGAAGTAGCGCAGCAGGGCTACTTGCGCAGCGCCGGTCGCCGCAACGTCCCGCAGGATCTGCTCCTGCATGACCTTGGTCCAGCCATAGGGGTTGGTGGCGCTGGTCGGGAGGTCCTCGGGCATGGGGACGGTCTCTGTCTCGCCGTAGACGGTTGCTGACGAGGAGAAGACGAGTCGACGCACCCCGTGGTGCTCCATCGCCCGCATGAGCGAAAAGGTCGTGCCGAGGTTGTTGTCGTAGTACTCCAGCGGGATCTGCGAGGACTCGCCGACGGCCTTGAGCCCGGCGAAGTGGATCACGGCGTCGAAGCCGCCTTCGGCGAAGAGCGCCGACGTCTTGTCGGCGTCGCGCAGGTCGAAGGAGTGGGTCTCGATCTGCTCGCCGGTCAGCTCCTCGAGGCGCGCGATGACGCTCGGGCGGGAGTTGACGAAGCTGTCGACGACGACGGGCTGGTGGCCCGCGGCGACGAGTTGGACGACGGTGTGGGAGCCGATGTAGCCGGCTCCGCCGGTGACGAGGACGCGCATGCGCTCACTGTAATGAGACCGGCTTTGTCCCCGCTGTGCGCCTTCGGTGGTCGAGGTGCGAGCTTGTGGCCCCCCGGTGGTCGAGGTGCGAGCTTGCGAGCCTCGAGACCCCCGCTCAGCCCTCGGTCGAGATGTGCCGGACCTGTGTCACCTCTGTCCACGACCCGTTGTCGCAGATCGTCGTGATGCGCTGCATGATCGTCGCGCGCAGCTGCGGCGGCGCCTGCTCCTGGGCGCAGGAGCGGTGGACGACGTCACGCAGGACCTTGTCGAGGTCGTGCTCGGCGAGGCACGGGGCGCAGGAGGTGAGGTGCTCAGCGAGGAGCCGGGTGTCGTCGGCGGTCATCTCGCCGTCGACGTACTCCATCATGCGGTAGAGCGCCTGGGAGCAGTCCATGTGCTCGGCGTCGTGGCTCATGCCTGGCTCTCCTTCGCCGCGGCGACGCCGCGCTCGGCGGCGTAGTCGGTGAGCTTTTCGCGGAGCTGGCGACGGCCACGGTGCAGGCGCGACATGACGGTGCCGATGGGCGTGCCCATGATCTCGGCGATCTCCTTGTAGGCGAAGCCCTCGACGTCGGCGAGGTAGACCGCCATCCGGAAGTCGTCGGGCAGCTCCTGCAGGGCGCGCTTGACCTGCGTGTCGGGCATGCGGTCCAGCGCCTCGACCTCCGCCGAGCGCAGGCCACGGCTGGTGTGCTGCTCCGCCTTGTGCAGCTGGTAGTCCTCGACCTCGGGGGCGTCGGACTGCTTCGGCTCGCGCTGCTTCTTGCGGTAGGTGTTGATGTAGGTGTTGGTGAGGATGCGGTACATCCACGCCTTGAGGTTGGTCCCCGGCCGGTACTGGTGGAAGGCCGCGAAGGCCTTGGCGTAGGTCTCCTGGACGAGGTCCTCGGCGTCGGTGGGGTTGCGCGTGGTGCGCAGGGCCGCCGAGTACAACTGGTCGAGCAGCGGCATCGCCTCGCGCTCGAAGCGCGCGCGTCGCTGCTCGGTGGTCTCGGAGGCGACGTCGACGGCGGCATCGGCCTCGGCCTGTGCGGCCACCTCGTCGGTAGTGGGCTCAGTCATCGCGCTCCACCCTAGCGGGGTGGCGGTGCGCTCTCCGGCGTGCAGTACGAGCACCTGGACTCCTGTCCTTCGCGGCATGTCTTCCCGCTGTCCAACAGCCCGACACCCGTCCCCATTCCCGGCCCCCCACGTTGGTCGAGGTGGCCCGAGCTCTGCGAGGGCCCTCGAGACCCGGTGAGGCTCGAGACCGGCCGCCTGTGGAAAACCGCCCGCCGCCTCCACGCCCTTCGGGTGCAATCAGGACATGCCCCACGTCTACATCCTCGAATGCTCCGATGGCTCCTACTACGTCGGCAGCACATGGGACCTCGAGGCGAGGTTGCAGCAGCACGCGTCCGGCAAGGGAGCGAAGTACACCAGTCGTCGGCTGCCCGTCACGCTTCGCTGGGCACAGGCGACGGACAGCATCGCCGAGGCCTATGCGTGGGAGAAGAAGATCCAAGGGTGGTCTCGCAAGAAGCGCGAGGCACTGATGCGCGGTGATTGGGAGGCGATCCAGCAGGCGTCACGGCGAAGGGGAGGTCGCCCGCCGGCCTGACGCCCCACGTTGGTCGAGGTGGCCACACGTTGGTCGAGGTGGTCCGAGCTCTGCGAGGACCCTCGAGACCCCAACGTTGGTCGAGGTGACCCTCGAGACCTGGTGGGCCTGCGGATGCGTCTCACCAGGTCTCGAGGCTCAGCCGCGGGCGGCCTTGCACCTCGACCAGCGTGGGACCGGGTTTCGAGGCTCGGCCGCGGACGGCCTTGCACCTCGACCAGCGTGGGACCGGGTCTCGAGGCTCGGCCGCGGACGGCCTTGCACCTCGACCAGCGTGGTGCGGGGTCTCGAGGCTCGGCCGCGGACGGCCTTGCACCTCGACCAGCGTGGGACCGGGTCTCGAGGCTCGGCCGCGGGCGGCCTCGCTCCTCGACCAGCGTGGTGCGGGGTCTCGAGGCTCGGCCGCGGGCGGCCTTGCACCTCGACCAGCGTGGGACCGGGTCTCGAGGCTCGGCCGCGGGCGGCCTCGCTCCTCGACCAGCGTGGTGCGGGGTCTCGAGGCTCGGCCGCGGGCGGCCTTGCACCTCGACCAGCGTGGGACCAGGTCTCGAGGCTCGGCCGCGGGCGGCCTTGCTCCTCGACCAACGTGGTGGACGGCCTTGCACCTCGACCAACGTGAAGGGGGCCGCACCGGTGATCCGGTGCGGCCCCCTTCGACAGGTGGTGCAGTGCTCAGCTGTTGGGCTTCTTGCCGTGGTTGGCGGCCTTGCCCTTGCGGGAGCGACGCTTGCGGGCGCGCTTGCTCATGGTGACTCCTTGACTGTGGTGTCCCAGCCGACTGGGACCGAATACAGGCGGTCATTCTGACACAACGCTCGGATCACGACTCACGTCGTGCTAGTGATGACGGCCCATGAGGTGGCATCATGGGCCTCGTGAAGAAGATCACCATCATGCTCGCGTCGGCCACCATGGCTTTCTCCCTCGCCGGCCTCCTTGGTTTCAGGGCAGCCAGTTACGACTGGGCCGGCGTGACCGAGCCCAGCTGGGACTGGGCGCTGCCGGAAGCCGGCACCGCATCTGACCTCGACTGAGCGTCGCCGCGCGTAAGGACACCCCGGAGTCGGCCGGTCAACGGTCGGCCCGTCCTTATGTCCTGACTGTTGCTGCGGTGGCCGTTGCCGCGACCATCGGCACAGTAGTAGTGATCGGTCCACCCAAGCCCCTCACTTGGGTTGTTGCGATGCTTGCTGTCGCGATGGTTGCCGCCGTCGGGCGTCCTCAGGCCATCGGGCCGGTGCAGGTTTCGGCGTCAGGCATCGTCCAGATCGCGGCGATACCGCTCTTGGGCCCGGTCGGTGCAGCCCTTGTCGGTGGCCTCCCGGTCATCGTGGACCGCAACGAGCCGCTCAAGCGATTGTTCAACGCCAGCCAGCGCGTCCTCTTCCTCCTCGCCGGGTCGCTCGCCTATTGGTTGGCGGGCGGGGAGATCCTCACCAGTGGCACCGACGACCCCGGGCCGGTCGCCTTGGCCGTCGCGATGACCGCTGCGGCCCTCGTCGCCGCCGTCGTCAACGCAGGGCTCCTCTCGGTGGTCCTGCAACGCAGCAACGCCGGATCCCTGCGGGTGATCTCGCTGGAGCTGGTCAGGCAGGTCATCCCCTCCTACGCCAGCTACGGCATTGCCGCCTACCTCTTGGTCATCCTCTGGGCCCCCGCCGGTCTCGGCCTGGCCTCCGCGGTCCTCTTCCTCCCCGCCATCCTCGTCATCCAGTGGGGTCTGCACACGCACGCCACGGAGTGGTCCACCCGTCACGCGCTGCTCACCCCCTTCGTCGAAGCCCTCGACCTGCGCCACCCCGGAGCGGCCGAGGAGACCCGGCTCGTGACCGGGGCGGCGAGTGCTGTCGCCACGGGCATGGGCATGGGTTCGGCCGAGGTCGACGAGATCGCCACGGCGGCCCGCCTGCGCGACGTCGGCATGCTCGCCCTCGACGGGGCGCCGCCGGCGATCGTCCGGCGTGACCACCCGGAGGCCGCTGCCCAGGTCGTGGGGTCGGTGACCTTCCTGCGCGAGCCACTCGACCTCATCGCCGCCCACCACGAGCGCGTCGACGGCCTCGGGCACCCGCACGGTCTGCGCGGCGCCGACATCCCGCCCGGTGGCCGGGTGCTCGCCGTCGCCGACACGTGGGGCCACCACGTGGCCGAAGGGGGGTCCCCGGCAGACGCCGTGGCCCACTGCGAGCGGATGGTCGGGGAGAGTCTCGACGAGCACTGCGTGGCCGCCCTGCGGCGCGCGCTCGAGCGTGACCAGCTCCCGCGGCGGGGAGTCGTCTGATGGCCGCGGTGGCTCGCCGGCCGGGCCTGGTGCTCTTCGCCGTCGCCGTCCTGCTCGGGTCGGTCGCAGCACTGCGCGCCGACGTCACCGAGGAACAGATCAGACCGCTGACGCTCGTCGCCCTGGTCGCGATCGTCCTCGGGGAGCAGCTGCCGATGCGTATCTCGGGCAGGGTCATCGCGCCGCTGACGACGGCGCCGGCGCTCGGGTTCATCCTCACCCCACTGGCCGCCAGCGGCGTGCGGCTCTCGGCGTGGACGGTGCTCGCCGTGGTGTGGCTGTGCATCCTGCTCGGCGGTCTCATCGCGCGCCTGCGGGGGCTGTCGGTCGTCGAGGGCTCGTTGGGCTCGCGCTTCCTCGGCATGGCCGTGACGACACTCATCGCTCGCGGCATCGTCACCGACGGGCAAACGCTCGTCGAGTGGGCCTTCGACGTGCAGACCCATGCGGCTCTCGGGGCACTCGGCCTGCTCCTCGCCGCGCTCGCGGGCGGCCTCGTCGAGCGGGTGCTCGACAACCTCGTCGTGTGGATCGGGCAGCGCGGCTCGTTTGCCCACATCGTGGCGGCGGAGGTGGGCCCCCTTGCCGGCATCTCGATGGCCACGGTCGCCACCGGCCCGCTCATCGCGCTCGCCAGCCCGGTGCTCGACTGGGCCGCCACCCCGCTCCTCATCCTCCCGGTGCTGCTCAGTTACCTCTCGGTCCAGCGCGTCGTCGCCACCCGACAGGCCATGGAGGAAGCCGTGATCGCCCTGTCCCGCTTCAGCGAGATCACCGAGCTGACCCGTGCCGGGCACGTCCAGCGGGTCGCCGACCTCAGCGTCTCCATCGGCCGGGAGATGGCTGTCGACGTCGCGATGCTGCGCGACATCGAGCGCACCGCGCTGCTGCACGACGTGGGCCAGCTCGGGCTCGACGAGCCGCTGCGCACCGGCGCGACGATCCACGCGAGCACCTCGGAGGAGGCGGTGATGGCCCGCTCGGTCAAACGGGTCATCGCGGGCACCCCGCAGCTCGCCGAGCTCACGCCCTATCTCGACCAGGTGCGCACCCCCTTCCGTCGGGCCCGCGAGTTCGGCGAACGGATCCCGCTCCCTTCGCGCATCGTGCGGGTCGCCAACGCCTGGGACGACATCACCGAGGGCGCGGTCTCACCCCGCGCCCGCGCCGTCGCCCTCGAGCGCCTGCACCTGGGCCTCGGTTACGACTACGACCCCGAGGTCGTCGCCGCCCTCGAGCGCGCCCTGAGCGCCCACTGAGCGCCCGCCGACCGCGCTACTGCACCGTCTTGCTGTAGGTCGTCACGATGCCCGTGGAGTAGCCGGACCGGCGGGCGATGACCTTGACCTGGAGCCGCTTGCCCCGGTCGAAGGAGCGCGCCGTGTAGGTCTTGGCTGTCGCGCCGCTGATCGCCACGCCGTTGCGGTACCACTGGTAGGAGTAGCTCTTCGGCGTGGGCGTCCACGACCCGACCATGACCGTCGAGGTGCGCCCGACCTTGGGCGTGCCGGAGATGTAGGGGCGGGTCGTCGCGTGGATCGGGACCCCGACCTTGCCCGAGGTCACTGCGCGCGAGGTGTAGCCGCTGCGCTTGGCGGTCACCGTCACGGTGAGGTAGCGACCGGCGTCGGCGGTCTTGGCCGTGTAGGTGCGGCCGGTCGCCCCGGAGATCGCGACGCCGTTGCGCTTCCACCGGTAGGAGTAGGACGAGGGCGTCGGCGACCACGAGCCGGTCGATGCGGTGAGGGTCTTGCCGACCCCCTTGGTCCCGCTGATGCGCGGCGAGGCCTTGACGGTGAACGTGCCGAGCGTGGTGTTGTTGCTGATGTCGATGACCGCCTGCGTCGACGAGGTCGACACGGTCGTCACCCGTACCCGACCGCCGTAGCTCGTCACGGTGCGGCCTGCGGTGAGCACCGCGTCGGGGTCCCAGCCGCCGGTGGGTGTGGGGTCGAGCAGAACGGAGGACTGGTCGGGCCCGACGCGCAGCACGCGCACGCCGGTCGCCATGTCCCAGACGTTGGAGGCGTCGCGCCCGGTCGGCGTGCGGTACTCGACGTAGTAGGTGACGCCGGTCGAGACGTCCTTGACCTTCGCCGCGCGGATGCCCGCGCGACCCGACATCGGCTGCAGGGTCACGCGTGTCGTGCCCGACCCCGCCGTGACCGTGGCCGCCGAGGAGAGCATGCCGGTGCGGATCGCGTGCGGGGAGGAGAGCATCGGTGCGTGGGGCTCGTCGGAGCCGGCCCCGCCCATGTTGTCGAGGCTGTCGCCGTAGGGGTCCTCGAAGCACCCGCTCGCCCACCCGCTGCCGGAGCGGGCCGCGTCGCTGCGGCCGCTGCACACGAGGAAGTTGGCGTGGCCGAGCGACATGTTGTGCCCGATCTCGTGGGTCAGGACGGGGTGGAGTCGGTCGGCGACGTTGACGAAGCCGGCGCTGTTGGGGGAGCCACCGATCGACCCGAGCCCGTAGCCGCAGTAGGTGTCGGAGGCCGCGGGCGGCATCGACAGCACGAGGCTGGAGTTGGCGCTGCCGGTCCAGCCGGTGCGCTCCATCGCCTCGTTCCAGATGACCCACGGGTCGGTGTCGCACGAGTAGGCCGAGGTGTAGCGCGGCTTGACCGTCGGGGCCGCGATCTTGAGCTCGCTGCGGGACTGGTCGCGCCAGTAGGCGTCGGCACCAGCGACCTGGGTCGTGGCCTCCGCGCTCGTCACCGGGTGGCGCGTCATGCCCCGCGGCGTGACCTCGACATAGGTGATCCGGCGGGTGGCCGGCGTGTAGGCGGCGGTCGAGGCCCGGGTCGTGACGAGCCGGTCGACGCTCAGGGCGCTGGCGCCCGGAGCGAAGGCGGCATCGCGGGTCGCCCGCCCGATGGCCGACGACGCGGGTGCCGGGCTGCTGTCGGAGGCGGCCGCGAGGTCGGCTGGCCCGAGGTCGTGTCGGGTGTCCTCCCCGCCGAGCGAGGTGATCGTCGAGGTGCCGTCGGCCTCGGCGGCCTCGGTGACGACCTGCGGCACGGCGACGTCGACCGTCGCGGTGGCCCCGACAGGGACGTCGTCGACCCCGGCCCCGGTCACGGGGACGAAGCGATCACCCACGCGCAGCGCGGTGAAGGCGGTGCCCCCCTTCGTCTCGACGGAGGTGCGCATCACCTCGCCGGTGAGCCGCACGAGGGCGTCGTCGGCAGTCCCGGGGGCGGCCTGCGCACTCGTGGCGAGGGCGCCGCCGGCAAGTCCGCAGGAGAGGAGCAGGGCAAGGAGGGGGCGGGCGTGCATGGGGTGCTCCGTGGCGAAGGGGGAGGCGCCGACTGTGCCTCGATCACAGGATCGTAGACCCGTGCAGCGTCACTGACCATCACCTGCGGCATCGGGCGCGTGGCGGGAGCGGTTGGCGGCGCGGTGCCGCTGTGCGGCCAAGGTCCGCATGGCCGAAGGGGAGGTCCGGTCGTTGGCGCGGAAGGCACGGCGCATCGCCTGCAGCGACGAGAAGCCGCTCTTGGTGCTGACCTCGGCCAACCCGAGGTCCGGCTGCTGGGTGATGAGGGCGGCCGCGACGTTGACCCGGATCGAGGCGATGCTCGCACTGACGGTCGTGGCCTGCTCCTGGAAGGCGCGGGAGAGGTGGCGCGTCGAGACGTTGAAGACGGCCGCGATGGACTCGGGCCCAAGGCCCCGGTCGGTGTAGTGGTCGGCGATGTGGTGCACGACCGCCGAGTAGAGGCTGTGCTCGGGCGCGCTCGTCGGCCGCAGCCGGCTGTCGAGGAAGAGGCCGCCCAGCAGGTCGCGCAGCGTGCGCTCGATGAGGTGGCGGGCGAAGGTCCCGGTCGGCGGCTCGGCAAGCACCGAGGCGAGGACGACCTCGGTGATCCGGGTCAGGGCCGGGTCGACGGGGGCGATCTGCCTCAGCCCGGGCGCGGTCTCGAGCAGACCGGGGCCGGAGGCGACCGACACGAAGCTCGCCAGCCCGAGGCGTGCCCCGTCGAGCACCTCGATCGTCGCGTGGACGGGCTCGATGACGAGCGTGGAGTGGGGGAGCGGGACGAGCGTGCCGTCGTGGCGTCGCAGCCGGCAGGTGCCCTCGAGGACGAGGGCCATGTGGACGGGGTAGCGCTGCCGGTCGATGTCGACGGTTGCGGGTCCCGCCACGTGGCGGCCCCGGATGTCATCCGTCACGGGGCGCCACGCGGCCGCCGGTGCGCTCGGCGTCTCCCCCCGGAGGCTGGTGTGCTGCCCTTCAAGATTCAACTGACCATCTCCTGACTCTTCGCCGTGTGTCCGAAATTGACCAGATCGTGTCCGAAGTCGATCATCGCACCTTCTCCGCTGGTTGAGGTGCGACGACCTCCGCTGGTTGAGGAGCGACGACCTCCGCTGGTTGAGGTGCGACGACCTCCGCTGGTTGAGGTGCGATGACCTCCGCTGGTTGAGGTGCGACGACCTCCGCTGGTTGAGGTGCGACGACCTCCGCTGGTTGAGGAGCGACGAAGGAGCCTCGAAACCAGCCCGCCCGACGTGTGACGAAGGAGCCTCGAAACCCGCTCGCCCGATGTGCGAGGATTGCGCTCGGCTCACCCGCCGCCCGTCGTGGCCCCACCCGGCCGCTGCAGGGCGCCCCCCCACCATCTGCTTCACCGAGTTCTGCCGAGGTTTGTCTGCCGTGTCTGCGTCCGAGCCCACCACCACCTTCGACCTGACTGCACCGCAGTTCGTCGCCCACGAGGGTGGCAAGGTCGAGGTACGGGCCACGAAGCCGCTGCGCGACGAGGACGACCTCTCCCTGCTCTACACCCCCGGTGTCGCCGACGTGTGCCTGGCGATCGAGCAGGACCCGGCGCTCTCGCGCGCCTACACCGCCCGCAACAACACGGTCGCGGTCGTCACCGACGGCACGGCCGTGCTGGGCCTGGGCGACATCGGCCCGCTCGCCGCGATGCCGGTCATGGAGGGCAAGGCGGTCCTCTTCAAGCACTTCGGCGGGGTCGACGCGATCCCGGTCTGCCTCGAGTCGGGGTCGGTCGACGAGCTCGTCGACGCGATCGCGCGCATGGCGCCGAGCTTCGGTGGCATCAACCTCGAGGACATCTCGGCGCCGCGCTGCTTCGACCTCGAGCGCAAGTTGCGCGAGCGGCTCGACATCCCCGTCTTCCACGACGACCAGCACGGCACGGCGATCGTCGTGCTCGCGGGCCTGATCAACGCCTGCCGGGTCCTCGACCGCCAGATGTCGACGCTGAGCGTCGTCGTCTCGGGCGCCGGTGCGGCCGGCGTCGCCGTGACCCAGCTGCTCCAGCTCGCCGGTGTCACCGACGTCGTCGTGTGCGACTCGCGAGGCATCATCGGCAAGCACCGCAACGACCTCGTGGCGCACAAGGAGATGCTCGCGGCGACGACCAACGTCTCGGGCAAGACTGGCACCATCGGCGACGCGCTCAAGGGTGCCGACGTCTACATCGGTGTCTCCGGCGGCTCGGTACCCGAGGAGCAGGTCGCCTCGATGGCCGACGACTGCATGATCTTCGCCTTGGCCAACCCCACGCCCGAGGTCCACCCCGACCTCGCGCACAAGTACGCGGCGGTCGTCGCGACGGGCCGCAGCGACTACCCCAACCAGATCAACAACGTGCTCGCCTTCCCGGGCATCTTCCGCGGTGCGCTCGACGCCGGCGGGGTGCAGATCAGCGAGGAGATGAAGCTCGCCGCCGCCCGCGCCATCGCCGACCTCGTCGAGGAGCCCTCGGCGGACAAGATCGTCCCGCCGGTTTTCCAGGAGGGCGTCGCCGAGGCCGTCGCCGCTGCGGTCGCCGCCCACGCGGGCTGACCGTACGGTGGTCGAGGTGCGGGGCCGCCCGCGAACTGACCGCACGTTGGTCGAGGTGCGAGGCCGCCCGCGAACTGACCGCACGTTGGTCGAGGTGCGAGGCCGCCCGCGGCCGAGCCTCGAGACCCCACGACGAAGGGAGCGCCGGTGACCCACTGGCGGATCGCCCCCGGCGTCGCCTGGGTGGGTGATGCCCACCGCGTCGCGTTGGTCGACACCCGGCGCGGGGCGCAGGCGGTGCCGATGCATGTGCAGGCGCCCTTCGCCGCGCTGTGGACCGCCCTCGGGGACGGACCGGTCGCGCAGGCGGACCTCGAGGTCGCTGCCGCGGGCGTCGTGGACGAAGGGGAGGTAGTCGCCTTCGTCGCGAGCTTCGTCGAGTCCCTCGGCGGGCTCGGTGTCGTCGAGGAGGTCACGCCGTGAGCAGCATCCCGCTGACCCTCGCCGAAGCCGTGCCCCTGGGTACGGTGTGGCTGCAGCGGTTGCTCGCCGACGCGGGGATCCGATCCCTCGCCATCAAGGGCCCGGCCTTCGTGGAGCTCGGGGTGCGTCGGCCGAGGCAGAGCAACGACATCGACCTACTGGTCGCGCCGGAGGTGTACGCAACTGCGACTGACGTCTTGGTGGCTGGCGGCTGGAAGGTGGTGTCGTACAACCTGCCGCCCGGCCTGGAACACACGAAGTACTCGGTGACGCTTCGGCACGACCAGATGCCCGCGACCGTGGACCTGCACCAGCGGTTCGAGGGGATGCTCGCACAAGATGTCTTCGACACCTTGTGGCATGAGCGCGAGAGCGTCGTCATTGCGCATCAGGAGGTGACCACGGTCGGTCGAGACCACGCACTGATCATGGAGTTGCTGAACGCGGTGAAGCCGCAGCCGCCCACCGCTCGTGCAGTGGCGGCCGGTCAGGTGGTTGATCGTGCCGCGGTCACCTGCGATCCCCATGACCTTGCTGCGGCTGCTCGTGCGGTGGGAGCCCGGCACACCGCGGCGGACCTGATCGTCGCACTCGGGGGAGAGCGACCGACGGACCCGCCATCGTCCGAAGAAGCCGAGTGGATCGCCAACCCGTTCAGCTACAACCGGCTTGACCTGTTGCGGGACACCATGCGACAGGCTCCTCACCACCTGCCCCAGGTGCTGTTGGAACAACTCTTGCTGACTCCCGACGCGGCCAAGTTCTGGGCACTGACCAACGACCTCGAGTACCGGGGCCGAGTGCAGGTCCTGTGGCATCGCGTGCGTCGACAGATGGCTCGCTAGCGTTCTTTCGTTCTTACGAGAGCCTGATGTCAGTTCAGGGAGCGGCTGAGGGCGGGGGCAGGCGCGAGCTCGTCCAACCATTCCAGATCAGATCTGGCGTTCGTTCCCACTGCACGTGCTGCTGCGGTGGAACGCCACTCAGCCAGCTCACCAACAGGGGCCGAAGCTCCCGAATGGCAGCACAGGCTCGCATCGTCTCAGCATCTCGCGTGCGAACTCTCCTTGGTCATTTCCGCCGAGGAAACGCAGCAACGGGGAAGCGCTGCTGAAGACGCATCACCAGTGGGCTTTCGCCAGGGCTAGCGACGAGGCGATGAGGTCCGCCGCCATCGAGACGGCGGCGTAGTGCTCCTCGTACTCACTCTTGCGCGTGAGCACGAGGGTCTCGCCGTCGCGCGGACTGACCTCGACGGGCCACGGTGGGCGGACCGGAAGACGTTGGGGCGTGGGATACCCGTCAGATCGTGTACTCGACCCCGTGTGTACCCGAGATCATCCCGGCGCCGACTGTGTTGCCGGTGGCCGGGTCGATGAGGATGAAGGACCCCGTCGCCCGGTGGGTCGCGTAGGCGTCGACTGCCAGTGGCTGCGACAGGCGCAGGGAGACCGTGCCCACCTCGTTGAGCCCCAGCTCGCTGACCTCGCCGTCACGCTCGAGCGTGTTGACGTCCAGGCGCGCGCCGAGGCCGTCGACGATCGCCTTGACCGTGCGGGTGGTGTGCTTGAGGAGGAGCTTCTGCCGGCTGTGCAGCGTGCCGGTCGTCATCCAGCAGACGGTCGCGGTGATTTCGCGGGTCACCTCGGGGGCGTGCTCGGCATCGGCGATGAGGTCGCCGCGGGAGACGTCGACCTCGTCGCCCAGACGCAGGGTCACGGACTGCCCGGTGACCGCTTGGTCGTGCGTGGCGTCGAGGGTGTCGATGCCGGCGACCGTCGTGCGCACCCCACTGGGGAGGACGACGACGTCCTGGCCGACGCGGAAGCTCCCGGCTTCGACGCGGCCGGCGTAGCCGCGGTAGTCGCGGTGCTCGCCCTGCTGCGGACGGATGACGTACTGGACGGGGAAGCGGTCGCCCTTCGTCTCGAAGAGGTCGGCGCTGTCGGCGGTCTCGAGGTGCTCGAGCAGACTCGTGCCCGTGTACCAGGGCATCGCGTCGCTGGTCTCGACGACGTTGTCGCCGACGAGCGCGCTGATGGGGAAGGTCGCGACGGCCGGCACCTGCAGCTGCTCGGTGAAGGCGAGGAAATCCTCGCGGATCTGCGCGTAGACGGACTCGTCGTAGTCGACGAGGTCCATCTTGTTGACCACGAGCGTGATGTGGGGGACCTGCAGCAGGGACAGCAGGACGGTGTGCCGGCGGGACTGCTCGGTCAGCCCGTGGCGGGCGTCGACGAGCACCAGGCCCAGGTCGGCGGTGGAGGCGCCGGTGACCATGTTGCGCGTGTACTGCGCGTGGCCGGGGGTGTCGGCGAGGATGAACTTGCGACGCGGCGTCGCGAAGTAGCGGTAGGCGACATCGATGGTGATGCCCTGCTCCCTCTCGCTGCGCAGGCCGTCGGTCAGCAGCGCGAGGTCGGTGTGGTCGTGGCCCTTGGCCTTGCTCGTCGCCTCGACGGCCTCGAGCTGGTCCTCGAAGATCGCCTTGCTGTCGAGCAGCAGCCGCCCGATGAGCGTCGACTTGCCGTCGTCGACCGACCCGGCCGTCGCGACGCGCAGCAGCCCCAGGTCCACCCGCTCGTCGAGGTGCGACGACCTCTGCCTCTCTTCCCGTTCGTCGAGGGGCGAGGAGCTCTGCGTCCGCCCACGTTCGTCGAGGTGCGAGGAGCTCTGCGACGAGCCTCGAGACGTGTCGTCGATCAACTCTTCAGTCTGGATACCCATCAGAAGTACCCCTCCTTCTTGCGGTCCTCCATGGCGGCCTCGCTGAAGCGGTCGTCGCCACGTGTGGCGCCCCGCTCGGTAAGACGGGCGACGGAGATCTCGTCGATGATCTCGTCCACGGTGCTGGCGTCGGACTCGACGCAGCCGGTGAGCGTGAGGTCACCGACGGTGCGGAAGCGCACGGTTCGCTCGTGGGCCTCTTCGCCGGGACGAAGGGGGTTGTGCTCGCTCGCGGTGAGCAGCATGCCGTCGCGCTCGAAGACGCTGCGCTGGTGCGAGTAGTAGATCTCGGGGATGTCGAGCTGCTCACGGCCGATGTACTGCCAGATGTCGAGCTCGGTCCAGTTGGACAGCGGGAAGATCCGCATGTGCTCGCCCTCGTGGATGCGTCCGTTGTAGAGCGACCACAGCTCGGGGCGCTGGTTCTTGGGGTCCCACTGGCCGAAGTCGTCGCGGTGTGAGTAGATGCGCTCCTTGGCGCGCGCCTTCTCCTCGTCGCGTCGACCGCCACCGAAGGCTGCGGTGTAGCCACGCTCCTCGATGGCGTGGAGCAGCGTGCCGATCTGCAGCCGGTTGCGCGAGGTCTTGCCGTCGTCGATGACGATGCCGTCGGCGATCGCCTGCTCGACGGAGGCGACGTGCAGCTCGATGCCGAGGCGCTCGACCCAGCGGTCGCGGGTAGCGAGCACCTCGGGGAAGTCGAAGCCCGTGTCGACCTGGAGCAGTCCGAACGGGATCTTGGCCGGGGCGAAGGCTCGCTCGGCCAGCCGGAGCATGACGATCGAGTCCTTGCCGCCGGAGAACATCAGGACGGGGCGCTCGAACTCCGCAGCGACCTCACGGATGATGTGGATCGACTCGGACTCGAGCACGTCGAGGTGCGTCAGGGCAGCCTGTGGGGCAGCAGTGGGCACGAGGGAACCTCTCTTCGGACGGGACCCCCGGAGCATAACTGGATGTTATGGATGGCCAAACTGATGCTCAGGTGTTGGATGGTGAGACGGCGTCTTCGGCCGCTCGCGACTACGCGAACCGACGACGGCTAGCTCTGCGGGTAGTGGAGTCTGCTGGGACAGAGTGCAGGCTGCGACGGTCACGTCGTCGCGAGCGCTCGCTGCAACACCGCAGAATTCTGCTCTTCTAGGGCTACTACATCAACGTCAGGAGAATAGGCAGCAGCAGCCATAGCTTCCTCTGCCGTCAGATTCTCCAATCTGAAAACATTGCCAGCCACTCCGAACATGCCTGACGCCCCAATAAGCTTCTGATCGTAATAGGCGTCGAACGAAATTCCCACAGTTGGAGTTCCTTCAGCCAAGGCGAAGATCATGGGGTGGTAACGAGTAGTGAACAAAGCGGCACTTTCGGCGAGAAGTGCTCGGGTAACGCGTGGCCCTACCTGGTCGCGTAGTACATGAACATGCTGACGAGATCCGGCTCCCCATTGGGCTGCCAACTTGTCGAAAGTTTGCCGATCGTCAGAGTAGGCCGAACCGGTCATGTTGGGGATGAAAGCAACACCCCAACCGCGCGCCCTGGCCAGATCGACCAAGCCCTGACCTAGGCGCGACAAGTTCTCGAGGTATTTGCGGGACGTGCTGTGCCGTCGGTGAAGCGATAAAGCGATGAAGGGCGTGTCGCCAAACCACTCGTCGACCTGTGCGGAGGCGATAGCGCGATCGTTGGTCTCGGGCCTGTTGACGATGGCCCAGTCTGGCGTTACCGAGACCGTCGTGTCCACACCCAAACCACGAACCACCTCTGCCGAATGTTCCTCACGGACATTGATCGTGGTCGCGAGGCGAAGCATGCGAGCCGCGTAGCGACGATTGCGCTCATCGACGAGCGGGCCGATGCCCTGACCCAAGAAGTGAACGGGCACCCCGCTCGAATGAGCCCACTCCGTTGCCAGCCACCATGAAGCAATGCCATGAGGGGCGTAATCGTCGGTTATGGCTCCGGCGCCACTGAAGATGACGCCAGCGGAGTTACTGAGCTCCTCGAACCACGTGCGGGATAATTCGTCCCGCGGGCCGGTTCGGAGCTTTTCCGCTAACTCAAACGCGAGGCTCGATCTGCGGGGGTAACTCAATAGCCTCTCCAAGTAGTGTGGTAAGGCGGCAGTCCCCCGGCGCAGTGTCTGATGGAGAAAGGGGAGGAGTGAAACGTCCGAGAATGGTGATGTAAAACTAGGATGCGAATCGCTGGTGACGTGGACCGGTCTAGCGAGCCTTCTGAGTTCCTGAACAGTGGCTTCCCACATGCTTTCGTCACCCAGGTTGGTGCTGCCGTTCGCGCTGGAGAGGACAGCCCAGTCGTTGCGGATCATTGTGAGAATCATCCTCCGCGATGTGTTTAGGACTACGGCGTGAGTGCTGGTCGAAATGTTCGGGACATTAGGGCAAGGTCCCACTGAGGGGGCCCGCCGCAAAGGCGATAAAGACGCTCCCGAGTAGCACAAGAGCGCCGAAATTTCTCGAACGACGCGAGTTAGTCGCATATGCTGGTGCAGCAAGCAGAATCGGCGCCAAGAACCAACTGAAAGCGGCGAGTCGGTCGGAGTAGTAAACGTAACCCATTAGTAAGAAAAGCGAGTTCATCGCCCAGTAGGACTTCAAGAGACTGCCGTACCAACGAGGAACCTCGAGCATCTTCTGGAAGATCAGGAAAATAACACCAAGTCCCAAGCTGGCTAGAAGGAAGTCTGTTCGATTAGTCCCGCCAGTATAGACCTCGGCGAGTTCGCTCGATGTGTAGTCCCCGTACTTGGGGATATATCGGACGAGCGGGCCGAGGGCCGCCTCCTGTGTGTTCGTAACGAATAGAATGGCCATGCCGGCCCAGGCTGTCAGTACTAGGCGCGGCTTTATCCATGGACGCACGGATATCAGTGCGACTGCCGCGAAGGGCAGAGCCGACCAATGGAACAAGCATCCGATTATGGCGAGAAGCAGGCCGAGTTTCCTGCGCTCCAGAGCCGAAGCTACGATCAGGCTAGCGAATATCAGGGACATGGATATTCCCTGACGCGCAACGATGCTTGTGTACGAGGTGAAGATTCCTAGGGCGATGGTAGTGAGCATGACAAACGCGACCTGCCACGAGTTGAGAATCTTACTGAGGCTCCAGATGTAGACAAATAGGCAGGCGATGGCTACCCCTGAGAAAAAGGCTTCCGTGGTAGTTCCGAACCGAGAAAGGACGCCTATGAAGGCCACGTAAAGCAGATCGTCGCCTGCTCGGGTCTGGAAGATGTTGGAATTCAGTGTGTCGCTGAAGCTGACGTAGCTGGCGCGTTCTAGGTCTTCCGTATAGAACCGCCGGTCAAGGACGTCATTGTTCGACACTGCGGAGAACCACACCACGTAAAGCGCAAAAACTGCGACACCGATGCGATGTGCCGCGGAGGCGCGAAGCTCCGATCCGTCAGGCGAGGCCATGGCCGCCAGCGTTGTGAGCCCAGCTACTGTTACCGCGACCACGAGTAGGGACATCATTCTTACGAGATCCTAAGAGTTCTGCGAGCGAGGCTGCTGCGGTAGGCGCGACGTGTCAGGAATATTCGCGTCAGTACCCCTAGGGTAGTTGCGATAAGTCCTCCGGCTGCCCCCCAGGGTGGGACTGTCACAACCGAGGCGCCGGCGACCATGGCTGCCGCGGCCAGACTCGTGATGAGCGCCGAGGAGTATCGGTTCAATACTTGGAGGGCGGCAGAGCCGAGGAACAGGGCGGGCTCGCACGACAGCAGGATGGCTAGTGTCAGCATTTCTGTCGAATCTAGCTTATATTCGGGCCCAAAAGCTGTGGGAAGAAAAATGGCTGTGATCGCCACGAGTAGACCAGAGACAGGAAGGCTGAAAAGGGGTGACAAGACTGTCGCACGATCTATGATGCGCTGCACCGCAGGGTCCCCCGCCTCGGAGCGAATCTTGGCTCCAATGGGGAGCCAAACTTGTGTGAGTGCGTTGAGTATTAGTTCTGCACCGAGCACTACGTAGAGCACCACGGCATAACGTCCCGACTCTGCGGTTGAAAATGCCAGAGATATCGCGTACTGGGGGATCCCTGCAGCGAGAGAGAGTACTCCTGATGACATTCCGATCGCACTACCTGCGCGCAAGAGTTTATTGTTCTCGACGAGCGAAGTGGTCGATGGCTCGATGCGCTGGGCGCTAGAGCGGCCGATGACGAGCGCGCATATGCCCATAAACGCTGTAGGAATCGCTAACCCCAGCCACAGTGCTGAAACTGCATCCTCTCGCGTGGCTAAAAGAGCGACGGCCGCAGAGGAGCCAATATAGGTGCCGGCACTCAGCCAGCCGATCCTGTGTAAGTTATGACCCATCTGGGCAGGTGCAAGCGCCAGCTCTACGAAGGCATCTGCTGCCTTAGTGATTGCCACGATCGGTAGCAAGTCTCCCAAGTAGCCCGGCGTGAAGGCGATTGCGGAGCATGCGAATACAGCTGCGGCACTGGCTATGAGTCGGATGCGCAGCAATTGGTTGAAGCCCACGCGTGGGGTAAAGGTCAAGTAGAGGGTGCGGAGGCCGAGGTCGCTGAGGATGAATACCGGCGCGGATAGGGCGAGAGCAAGAGCCATGGCGCCGGCAACGTCGGGATTGAAGAATCTCGCTAGCACCAAGATGACGACAAACTGTGCTGCCATGCGTGAAGCGCGAATACCCACCAGCCACATGGCCAACGACCGGTTGGTCATCCGCGCAGATACCCCGACTGCCGCCATCCCCGGTGTCGCATGGCTTGCGCCCCCCACCAGAGGATATTTCGACCCAGTTGCGGGACCCTGGGGTAGCCAAGCGCCGCGGCCAAGCGCACGCGGCCCTCGAGCACCCCGTGGATGTGCGCTCCTGTCGGGCCGGCGCCGCGACTCATCTGCCGGGAGTGGACGCGATACGCGACGAGTTCCTGCTGGATAACGACGACGTCGCCGTGTCGCGCCATCCGAAGCCACAGTTCGTAGTCTTCCATCTGCCGTAGGGCGGAGTCGTACCCGCCCAACTGCTCGAAGAGCTCCCTGCGGAACATAGTTGAGGAATGGATCAAACAGTTGCGGGTCAACATCAACGGTCGCACGTCGCCGTCCCGACGGACACCCAGGGTGCCAGTGACTTTGCCTGTCTCATCGATTCTGCGGGCCAGAGTGCCAGCGACTGCAATCTCTGGAGAATCGTCGAGTAGCCGGACTTGCGCCGTCAGCCTCCCGTCGAGGCAGAGGTCGTCGCCGTCAAGGCGCGCCAAGTATTCGCCGTGGGCCGACCTCGCCCCGACGTTGAGGGCGTGGGCCAGACCATGGCTGGTCTCGTTGACTACGCAAGTGACGCGCGGGTCGTGGACCCAGGGGCGGCCAAGGTCGGTTTCGATGCCGTCATGAATGACGATGAGCTCGAAGGCGACGCCAGTCTGGCGCAGCACGCTATCGACGGCTTCGTCAAGCCACGGGTTGAGAACGTTGGTTGGGAGGAGGATGCTGAGTTTGGGCGTTGTCATGATTGGGCTCCCTGCATCATGGAGGTGAAGTACTCGCGCCACCGTCGGTGGACGGTTGGTCGTTCGTAGGTGCGAGCATGCCGTCTCGCTGCATCGCCCAGGGTCGCCCGTCGCGTGGGGTCCTCCAGGAGCTCCAGGAGTACTCGCGTCAGGCCAGCGGTGTCCTTGACGTCGAACATGAGGCCGGTAACCCCGTCGACCACCGACTCCCGCACTCCAGTCGCATTGCTCACCACGGCGGGGATGCCAAAAGTCGCGGCCTCGAGCACGACAGTTGGGTAACCTTCGCGATGGCTCGGGAGAACCAAGAGGTCCGTGGCGGAGTACAGGTCTGTCAGGTCATCGAGGTGACCCAACTCGATGACTCCTGGAGTTTCGTGGATGAGTGAGCGGAGAGGGTCCTGATCAGCGTCGGGTTCCCGCATTCCAGCAAGCGCTAGGACAGCCCCCGTTTTCGACTGGACGTCGCGCCAAGCGGTGAGAAGCTCAAGCATGCCCTTGTCCTTGGTCAGCCTGCCCACGAAGGACACTATGGGTTGATCCTCGGGCAGGCCCAGACGTGAGCGCGCATTTTCTCGCCGAGGATGGAACTCGACACCGTTCGCTGAGCCTGGCCCCAACACTCTGATCTTGCGGGCCGGAGCGAGGTGTCGCTCGATTGCCTCATGGCGAAGATCGTGGCTCACTGCGACCACCTCGTGGGCCGACGCTGCCGCCACGCGTTCACACCAGGTGAGAAGGCGCTGCTGCGGACCCACGGCGGTCTCGAGCCTTAGACCATGCAGGACATAGAGGTTGGTGACCCGTGTCAGTCGGCTTGCAAGTGTCCCCAGCAGGCCGACCTTCGGGGTGCCCCACACAGCGATCGTCGGACGGATCTCGCGCAAGATGCGCAGCAACGCCCAGAGTGTCCGGGCGTCCATACGCGGACTCGGGTCGCGAGTGGCAGTGATCTCGACGAAGGTAGCGCCCTCGCGTTCCGCTACCATCCGCGCGTCACCTTCATCAGTCGTGACGAGGACGACATCCCAACCGGCTTGGCGGAGCATGGCAAATTGCCCCGAGAAAAAGCCTTTCACGGACATTCCCGTTGTGACGCCGAACAGGATTGTCGGTCGCTTGTTGTCGCTGTCGTGTGCTGTGGGGCCGGAGGACGCGGAACGCACTTCTCTGCCGAGGTCGCGCCAGCCTTCATGGCCGACGACTGCCTCCCAACCACCAGGCGATGTCAGCCATGAAACAGACTGTCTCTGACCAAACCAGACCATTTCGACCCTACGAACGTGTGCGCTCAGAGCGGGCCACCCTCTAGCGAACGACCGGCCAACGCGAACCAACACTCTTGCGATAATCCTCGGTATAGACCGAGGTTCACGACCCCCTAGCAGTTCAAGAACGGACCTCGTCGTCAGGCCCTCGGAGGGGTGTGTAACGACAGGAGGCGGGAGTTGCGGGGTGACCGCGAGAAAGGCGATTGCGCTCCCAACGTTCACGGCTAGCGCTTGGGGTGACGGGTCATTTCCTTCGCCGGGGACCGTGGAAAGCGGAGATGTCGCGATCTTCGTGAGTGTCTGGGTGACACGACGACTGGCCGCGTGGACTCCGGGGGGACGGTACACCGTCGTAGTCCGTGGACGGATCTGGAGAACCAGCCGCTCGCCTTCAGCCTTGCTCCGGCTGTATTCAGAGAAGGGCTCAATTTCTAACGTCTCGTTCAACTCCGGCATCCGACCCTGTACCGCGGCGCTGGATAGGTGCACGAGGCGCGGCACCTGGGCTTGTTCGCAGGCGATGGCCACCAGTGCGGGCAGTAGGGCATTCGCTCCCATGAGCCCCGCACGGTCTCGGCTCGCGGCATTCGAATCCCCAGCGGCGTTGACGACCGCATCGACACCGATCAACTGCTCCGCGAGCTCGTTGATAACGCTCCGGTAGTCCCGGACGATTTCGGCGGGGATGATGCTTCCGGTGTGCGTCAATCGAGGGGCCCGGATACGGCGCACTGCAACGCCAGATGCTTCGAGTGCCTCGCACACGAAGGTGCCGATGAATCCCGTCGAGCCGATGACGCATACGGTGGTCATAGGGTCTCCGCTCCGCACTGGGCCCCATAGTTCCTTGCCCAATCGCAAGAGGCCTGACCCGCGAATGTCTTCGTCTGGGCGATCACGGGTAACAGAACATACCCGCAGGCCAGTGCCGCGGCTGACGCCACGCCAGCCGCGGGACGCATCGTGCGGGTTGCCGCAGCGATGAGCGAAGCGATGCCGGCGTGCATGGCCGATACCTGAGCGTGAGAGAGCCCGTGGTCGTCCACGAGGCGTTGGTAGACGTGTTCCCGATGGGCCTCGGTCAAGGAATGCCCGGCACGCCAGCGACGGACAAGGGCTTGAGCAGCGTCGAGCCCGTAGGGGAGCAGGGGTGCCGTGATGACCCACCCCTTCGATGGGGTGGCTGCGACATGAGTGATGCCCGCGGCCATCAGCGCCCCGAAGAGGTAGCTCCCGACGTCTCCGAGGAACAGGTGGGCGGTGGGTGCGTTCCACGGCAGGAAGCCGACGCCGGCGCCAGCCGTGATCGCACCCACGACCTGGAGCAGGGCGTCTCGATCGGCTCGCCCACTGAGCAATGTGGCCACGCCCCAGACCGCGGCCGTGGACCCAGTCATCCCGTTGATCCCGTCCATGAAGTTCACGACATTGACCACGCCTGCAGTGATAACGCTTCCCATCGGGGCAAAGGCGGCTGATGGAGCGAACGCCGCACCAGACACCGCTTGGACGGCCAACCGGAGCCGTGGGTCCAGGCCGCCGGACAGATCATCGGCCAATCCGATGGCTGTGACGGACGCGATGCCAGCGAGGGTTGCTATAGGCAGTCGCGAACTCCGTCCGGCGACCACCAGCCCGATGGCCACACCTGCAGTGCACGCCAACCCACCACCACGGGGGGTGGGTTGGGCATGGGACGACCGGTGGTTGGGGACGTCCACCGAGCCTCGGCGGAGCAGGTACCGACGCACCCATGGCGCGGTGGTGTAGGTGACGACGCCGCATGCGACGCCAGCGAAGAGGGATGCACGCACTTCAACGACCTCGCACGTCAGAGAATCGCTCGCCTGCGTCGTCGGCGGGACGGGCGGTTGCGGCATCGCGCATCCACGTAGCGGCGTCGGTGGGCGAGAGGTGCCTGAGGGTGGTGACCTTCTCGGGGTCGAGGCCAGGGACGTCGACACTGGTCACCAGATCGTGGTCGGTGGCGCGAATGTCCTCACCCGGCGTGAAGAGCTCCTCGGAGAGTTTTTCGCCCGGGCGCAGGCCCGTGTAGACGATCTCCACGTCGTCCCGCCCGGACAGGTCGATGAGGGTCGTGGCCACGTCATTGATCTTCGCAGGAGTCCCCATGTCGAGCACCATGACCTGCCCGTCGGTGCCGATCGCCGCGGCCTGGAGCACCAGCTGGCAGGCCTCGGGGATGAGCATGAAGTAGCGCTCGACGTCGGGGTGGGTGACCGTGACCGGGCCGCCGGCCTCGATCTGGGCGGTGAAGGCTGTGATCACGGACCCACGGGAGCCGAGGACGTTGCCGAAGCGGACGCTCACGTAGGTGTTGGCGTCGCGAGCGGCGAAGTCGGAGGTCAGGCGCTCGGTGAGGCGTTTGCTGTAGCCCAGGACACTGGTCGGGTTGGCTGCCTTGTCCGTCGAGATGTTGACGAAAGTCTCGACCCCGTGGTCGAAGGCGGCCTGAAGCACGTTGAGCGTTCCGATGACGTTGGTCTTCCACGCCTCCATCGGGTAGCGCTCGAGCAGGGGCAGGTGCTTGAGCGCCGCAGCGTGGAAGACCACCTGGGGCTGGTGCTCGGTGAAGATCTCCTGCAAACGCCCCGGGTCGCGGATGTCGGCCAGAATGGTGTCGTCGCCGTCGAGCAGCCCTCGGCCGGACATGCTGATCTGGGTGCCGTGCAGGGCGGACTCGTCGCGGTCGAGCAGAAGCAGCTTGCGTGGGCCGAACTTCGCGATCTGGCGGCACAGCTCGGACCCGATCGAGCCGCCGGCGCCGGTGACCAGGACGACCTTGCCGTTGATGGACTCGGCGATGGCCGCGGGGTCGAGCTCGATGGGGCGGCGCCCGAGGAGGTCGGCGAGATCCAGCGCGCGCAGGTCGCGACCGGTCGGGCGGCGGAAGAGCTCGCTCGTCGGGGGGAGGACGAGGATGTCGAGATCGGCGTCGCGCGTGAGCTCGCGTACCTCCGTCAGGAGCGAGGAGTCGGCGGAGGGGATGGCCACGGCCACCGTCGACGCATTGGTCTGGTCGGCGAGGGCAGCGATGTCACGCCGCGTGCCCCTCACCCGCACCCCGTCGATGCTGAGGCGAGCCTTGGCCGGGTCATCGTCGACGAGCGCGACCGGCAGGAGACCCGCCCTGGGGTCCCGGAGCATCGTGCGCACGAGCTGGCGGCCACCCTCTCCGGCGCCGAGGACGATGACGCGTCGGGCGTCATCAGCACCGTGGTGCCGAGCACGTCGCGTGCGCAGCACGGTGCGTGCGGCCAGCATGGCCATGACCGCAACAAGCGCTGCGGTCAAGGGCACCGAACGTGGGACCAGTTGCACTGGGAGTACCGCGTTGACCACGAGCCCGAGCAGACCCACGATCATTGCCGTCTTCGTCAGGTCGACGATCTCCTCGAAGGACCCACGGGAGTGCCCGACGGCGTATGGGCCGGCGATCCCTCCAAGAGCCAAGTACGCGGCCGCGGAGGTCACCGCGAACAGCAGAGTGCTCGCCGCGAATGCCTCGGTGACACTGAAGTCGAACCGAAGAAACACCGCCGCGATGGTCGCCCCTAGCCACAAGCCCCCGTCGATCCCCGCCCAGCGCCACCGTGTCGATGTAGATGTCGGCTCAGCCTTGCCCACCCTTTGTGCCTCCCTCGCTCGCGTGCCAACCACCAAGTTGGGGCGTTGCGAGCGCCATCGTATAGGTCATCAGAGGCACTTTCAGACCATGTCTCAGCACGTCCCTGCGGTGGTCTCGGACCTATACTGACCGTCGGCCAACGCGCACGACTTGGGGGGCGCGACACCGACGAGGAGACCGCGTGACCCTGGAAGATCTCTGGAAGCTGACCCGGCGGCAGTTCGTCGTCATCGTCGTCGCAGCACTGGTGGGGCTGCTGCTCGCCTTCGTCTGGATGAGCCTGCAGCCCAAGGTCTACACCGCGACGGCGGCCGGCTATGTCACGGCCGGTGGGGGCTCGAGCATCGGCGAGTCGTACTCGTCGCAGACGCTGGCCCAGCAGAAGGCACAGGCCTACGTCACCCTCTTCACCAACCGACGCGTGACCGAGGCGGTGATCAAGGATCTCGGCCTCGACGCCACGCCGCAAGCGCTCGCCGCGCGCATCACCGCGACGGTCCCACCGGAGGGCGTGTCGATCAGCGTCACCGCCTCAGGACCCTCACCGCAGGAGGCGAAGTCGATCGCCGACTCGGTCGTCACTGCAGCGGCGGCGGAGGCCAAGCGGATCGAGGAGTCCGGGCCGACCAGGCGCGTCGTCCAGGCGGACGGCAGTACGCGCACGGTCAAGTCGCAGGCCCAGGTGCTCATCGAGCCCAACGAGTCGGCGATCCTGCCGACGTCCCCTTCGTCGCCGAACCCCACCCGCATCCTGCCGCTTGGCCTCGTGCTCGGCCTGCTCGTCGGCTACGGCATCGCCGCGCTCCGGCACTACAACGACACCAAGCTGCGGCACGTCGACGACGTCGAGGAGACCGCCGGTGCGGGCGTCCTCGGGGTGCTGCCGATGAGCAAGGACCTCGGGTCGGAGCGCGGGGAAGCACGCCGGTCCAAGGCCTTCCACGAGCGGGAGGCGCTGCGGAAGCTGCGGACCAACCTCCGCTTCGTCGATGTCGACAACCAGCCCCGGTCGATCGTCGTCACCAGCGCCAACCAGGGCGAGGGCAAATCGACCGTGGCCGCCAACCTCGCCACCGTCCTCGCCGAGTCGGGGGAGCGGGTCGTGCTCATCGACGCCGACCTGCGCCGCTCGGCCGTGGCCCGCGCCTTCGACCTCGACGGCGAGGTGGGCCTCACCGAGGTGCTCGCCGGCACCATCACCCTGGCTGACGCCCTCCAGGACACCGACGTGCCGGGCCTGCAGATCCTCGCGGCCGGCGCGACCCCGCCCAACCCGTCGGAGCTGCTCGGCTCGCACCGCATGGAGCAGCTCATCGAGGAGCTGAGCCAGCGGCACTTCGTCATCCTCGACGCGCCCCCGCTGCTGCCGGTCACGGATGCAGTGCTGCTGACCCGCAGCGCGGACGGGGCTGTCCTCGTCGTCGCGGCCGGCCGGACGCACCGGGAGGCGCTCGATCGAGCTGCGGCGTCCCTCCGTGCGGTCGACGCCAAGGTGCTCGGCGCGGTCCTCAACCAGGCATCGACGAAGAAGGTCGACCGGATCCGCTACGGCGACGTCGAGTACGGCCATGTCACGTCCTACGAGAAGGACTACGCCGCCGAGTCGGACGGGGCCGTCAGCCGACGCGACGTGAAGGCCGCACGCCGAGGTCGCACCTGACCGGGCTCGGCGTGCGACCCGAGTCAGCGCTTGGAGCCCCGACCCGGCAGCCGGAGCTGACGCTTCCCTCGCCGCTCCGAGCGGGGGGCCGTCTCGGGGTCGTAGTAGCCGTAGTAGCCGGCGCCGTAGCCGCCCGCCGACTTGTGGCCGACGCGGTTGAGGACGAGCCCGAGCAGGGTGTTGTCCACGCCGCGGAGGGACTCGAGAGTCGCCTTGAGCTGCTCCTTGCGGACGATGGTCGTGCCGACGAGGACGATGACGCCGTCGACCTTGGTGCTCAGCACGACGGCGTCGGTCACGGGGAGCACAGGCGGGGTGTCGATGAGCACGTAGTCGAAGCGCGTCGACAGGTGGGTCAGGACGCGACTCATGGCGTCGGAGGCGAGCAGCTCGCTCGGGTTGGGCGGGATGGCACCCGCGCCGATCACCTCGAGACGGTCCTGCCCGTAGGGCTGGAGCACGTCGTTGATGTCGGCCCGCTCGATGAGCACGTCGGTCAGGCCGGCCGCGCCCTCCAGGCCGAGGTACTCGAGCAGGCGCGGGCGCCGCAGGTCGGCCTCGATGAGGCAGACCGTCGAGCCCGACTGGGCCAGCGTGAGCGCGAGGTTGGCGATCGTCGTCGACTTGCCCTCGCCGGGGATCGACGAGGTGAGCAGGATCGTGCGCGGGTGGTTGGCCGCGTCGAGGAACATGAGGTTGGTCCGCACCGCGCGGAAGGCCTCGGAACGCGGCGAGCTCGGGTCCGACTCGACGATGAGCGGCTCCTTGCCTGCGCGAGGGTCGTAGTGGACCGCCCCGATGACCGGCTCCTCGGTGATCTCCTCGACGTCGTCATCGGTGCGGACCGTGGTGTCGAGCAGGTGCCGCAGCATCGCCAGACCCAGGCCGAGCAGGAGACCCAGGACGACGCCGAGCGCGAGGTTGCGGGCGGGCACCGGGCTCGTGGGCGTCTCGCTCGTCGACGCGGGCTCGACGAGGGACACCTTGATCGGCGAGGTGCGGTTGGACCCCTCGGGTCGCTCGACCTCGGAGACGACCTGGGGGAAGGTTTCGCCGATCGCCGTGGCGATCTCTTGCGCGTGTGCCGCATCCGTGTCAGTCACCGCGACTTCCAGGATGACCGTCTCCGGGGGAGTGGTGACGGTCAGCTGGCCAGCGAGGTCAGCCGTCGTCGTGTCATCGCCGAGCTCCTCGACGACCGGGTTCAAAGCGCGCGGGGTCTTGAGGAGCTCCGCATAGGACTTCACGCGCTGTTGGGTGAAGGTGCTGCCCTGGCTCAGTTGCGTCGTGTCGGCGCCGGACACAGAGACGAAGAACTGCGTCGACGAGGTGTACCGCTTCGTCTGGAGCGCGGTGACGGCAGCGGCGAGGCCGACGACGACAAGGGTGGTGACGACGATCGTCACCCAGCGCTTGCGCACGATCCTCAGGTAGTCCTGCAGCTCCACGCTCTCGGTGCCTCTCTCGGGTGGGCGAAATGATGACAGCAGACGCGAGTCTGGCACAGGGGCGAGCATCCGGCAGGATTGCCCCATGAGCGTGCGCATCATGACTGTCTGCACCGGCAACATCTGCCGATCGCCCTATGCCCAGCTGGCCCTCGGCCACGCCCTCGAGTCCGTGCGGCCGGGAGCCTTCGAGGTGATGAGCGCGGGGACACAGGCGCTCATCGGCAACCCGGTCGAGCCGGGCAGCGCCTCGATCCTCGACGCGAAGGGCATCACCCACGACCACTTCGCTGCGCGGCAGATCAGCGAGCGCATGCTCGACGACATCGACATCGTCCTGCCGCTCGAGGTGGCCCACCGCAAGATCGTGCTCTCCTACTCGCCGCGCCACCTAAAGCGGGCCTACACGGTCAAGGAGCTGGCCCGGTTGCTCGACTCCGCCGACGAGCGGCAACCGTGGACCGAGCGTCTCGCCGGGCTGGCCACACCCGAGGAGCGGTGGGCGGCGCTCCCTTCGCACCTGGCGCGGGAGCGTGGGCTGAGCCGGGCCCCTGAGGGGGCCGACGACATCGACGACCCCTACCGGCAGTCGCAGGAGGTCTTCGACCGGATGGCGGCTGAGGTTGACGCGGCGGTGGAGCGGATCGTGGCGTTTGAGCGGCAGTTCGATTAGCGAGGGGTGGGGGCTGGTTTCGAGGCTCCTTCGTCGCACCTCAACCAGCGTGGGGCTCCTTCGTCGCACCTCAACCAGCGTGGGGAACGTGGTTTCGAGGCTCGCTGGCGCTCGCATCTCAACCAACGTGGGGCCGGCGGTTAAGGCGGGGGCGGTCGTGGCCTTCCTGCTGACGGTCGGGCCGCCGGCGACGAATGTCGGGCCGGGGCCGCTGGGCTATGTGTGGGTGCTCGTCGTGCTCACGGGCGCCCTGTGGTGGTTTGCCGCTGCCGGGCGCGGGCGTGGGGGAGTTGTCCGGGCCGAGATGTGGGCTGGGGGCGCGCTGCTCGCGTGGCTCTGGCTGTCGTTGCTGCGGTCGGGGGAGCGGTGGGACACGGCTCTGGCCGCCACGGCGCTGGCGACCTTGGCGCTGCTCACCGCATGGGCCTGGGCTCGGGCGATCGAGCCTGAGGAGAGGCAGCAGGGGCTCGTCCTGGTGCTCGGGGCGGCAGCCGTCGGTACGGCGCTCGCGGCGTGGGTGGTCCCGCTTGTCCTCAACCAAGGCGTCGGGTGGCGGCCGGGGCTGCCGATCGGTGGTGCCTCCAACAACGCGGTCGGCCTGACCCTCGTGCTGGCCGGTGCGCTCACCGGGCGGCGGCTGTGGCCCGAGCAGCGGTGGCTGTGGCTGGGCGTCGCCGTCGTCACGGCGCTGCTCATCGTGCAGAGCCTGTCGCGTGCGGCATGGGTGCTCGCGCTCGTCCTCGTCGTCGCGGCGATCGTGCGACACCGCCACTGGAACCTGCGGTGGGGCGGGCCCGCCGTCCTGCTCGTCGTCGCCGTCGTCCTCGGGGAGCTCACCCGACGGCGCGGGCTGAGCCTGCTCATCGACGAGTCGCGCTGGCACAACGCGGCCGTGGGTGTGGAGGCGTGGTCAGGGTCGGTCGGCACGGTGCTCTTCGGTGTCGGCCCGATGCGGATGTGGCCGTGGATGGAGCTGGAGCGTGGGCGGCCGGGGGAGCAGTTCGACGGGCCGCTGCAGTACGACGGGCCATGGGGAGCGGTGCTCTACCACGCCCACTCGACCTATCTGGAGCTGCTCGTCGAGTACGGGATCGTGGGGCTCGCGCTGCTGGTCGTCGTGCTCGCGCTCGTCGTGCGGCGGTGCGCGCTGGAGATCCGGCGAGGTGGGCAGCTCGAGCTCGTCGCGGTCGCGGTGCTGCTGGCGCTGCCGGCGATGTTGGTGGAGACCTATCTCGTGCGGGGGTTTCCTTCGGCGTGGCTCTTCTGGTGTGCGGTGCTGGTGGTGGGGGCTGGTTTCGAGGCTCCTTCGTCGCACCTCAACCAGCGGGGTGCTCAGGGAGCGGGGTCTCGAGGCTCCTCGCAGAGCTCGTCGCACCTCGACCAGCGGTAGCTCGTCGCACCTCACCCAGCGGGGTGCTCAGGGAGCGGGGTCTCGAGGCTCCTCGCAGAGCTCGTCGCACCTCGACCAGCGGTAGCTCGTCGTACCTCGACCAGCGGTAGATCGTCGCACCTCGACCGGCGATAGGCCGTAGGTTCTAGGCCATGTCGAAAGCATGGAGCTCGCCGGTCGTGGTCGGGGCGGCGCTGCTGGCGCTCGTGCTGGCGGTCGGGGGAGCGTGGGCGTGGGTCTTCGCCGAGCAGGGCACGGCGCCGGCCGGGGTGACGGCGGCAGCACCCCCTTCGTCCTCGTCGTCGACCTCGGAGGCTGCCGCGGAGCCAACCTGGACCATCGACCAGGCGCGTGAGGCGCTCGCCGGCGACGGGTCGCGGGTGCTCGTGCTCGGGGACTCGACCGGCAACGGCAGCGAGGACTGGGTAAGCCAGTGGGGGCAGCAGACGCAGATGCCCGTCGCGCTCTGGGACACGGCGGGCGAGGCGGGCTACGTCGACGAGACCGAGGAGACGCGGATCTGGTCGGGCGCCATGAACAGGGGCACTGCCGACTACCCGCTCGACCACGACGCGATGTGGCCCGCGCAGGACCCGGACCTCGTGCTGCTCAACTACGGCCACTTCGAGGAGTCGGGCGACGCCGCAGCGGAGGGGCTCGAGGAGCTCAGCGAGCAGGTTGCCGACCGCTACCCCGAGGCGCCGGTCGTCGTCGTCCTGCAGAACCCGCAGGCCGACGACGCCAACGAGCCGACCCGCACCGCCATCGCCGACTGGGCGGAGGGCGCGGGGCTGCCGACGATCGACGTCGCGGCGGCCTTCGAGGACGCCGACTCGGCGCAGGAGCTGCTCGACGGTGAGATCAACCCGTCGGTGGCGGGCTCGCAGCTGTGGGCGGAGACGGTGGCGGAGGCGCTGGGGTAGGGGGGGCCGAGGCTCCGCAGGGTCTCGAGGCTCGTCGCAGAGCTCCTCGCACCTCGACCAACGCGGGCTCCTTTGTCGCTCCTCAACCAGCGGGGGTTCCGAAGGGTCTCGAGGCTCGTCGCAGAGCTCCTCGCACCTCGACCAGCGGGGGATCAGGGACCGTAGGGGTCAGGCGAGGAGGTCGAGGAGGTACTGGCCGTAGCCGCTCTTGACGAGGGGCTCGGCGCGCTGACGCAGGCCGTCGTCGTCGACGAAGCCCATGCGCCAGGCGACCTCCTCGGGGCAGCCGATCTTCAGGCCCTGCCGGTTCTCGAGGGTGCGCACGTAGTTGCTCGCGTCGTTGAGCGCGGCAAAGGTGCCTGTGTCGAGCCAGGCCGTGCCGCGGGGGAGCACCTCGACGTGGAGGCGACCCTCGTCGAGATAGGTGCGGTTGAGGTCGGTGATCTCCAGCTCGCCGCGCGCCGACGGGCGCAGCCCGCGCGCCCGTTCGACGACGGTCTCGTCGTAGAAGTACAGGCCCGGGACGGCGAAGCGGGAGCGCGGGCGGGTCGGCTTCTCCTCGAGGTGACGGGCCCTCCCTTCGTCGTCGAAGTCGACCACGCCGTAGGCGGACGGGTCCGCGACCTGGTAGCCGAAGACGGCGGCGCCCTCGATGTCGTCGAAGTGCCGCAGCTGGGTGCCCAGGCCCGGTCCGTAGAAGATGTTGTCGCCGAGGACGAGGGCCGACGTGTCGCCGGCGACGTGCTCCTCGCCGATGACGAAGGCCTGCGCCAGCCCGTCGGGGCTGGGCTGCTGGGCATAGGTGATGGTGATGCCGAACTGGCTCCCGTCGCCGAGCAGCCGCTCGAACTGGGGGGCCTCGTGCGGGGTGGTGATGACGAGGACCTCGCGGATGCCGGCGAGCATGAGGGTGCTCAGCGGGTAGTAGATCATCGGCTTGTCGTAGACCGGCACGAGCTGCTTGGAGATGCCCTGGGTGATCGGGTGGAGCCGGCTGCCTGTGCCCCCCGCGAGGATGATGCCGCGCATGGAGGGAGCCTAGCGAGCCGCTGGAGGGTTAAGCGGGCTCGATGAGCCCCTGCTCCAGCGCCCAGGTGCGGAAGCCTCCGCCCCCGAAGGGCAGGTGGTACTCGCCCGAGATCAGGTCGTCGGCGAGTGCCTCGACCATGGCCACCGTGAGCTGCTCCTCGCGGATGGCCTGACACAGGAGCGGCAAGGTGGCCGTGACGTTCAGGCCCTCGGACTCGCCGATGGCGTAGGCCTCTCGGTCGTCGAGGACCAGCTCGTAGCCGTGCACCTTGCCCAGCGCGAGGACTCCGCACTCGCCGCGGTTCCGGTCGCCCACGGCCAGCCGACGCTCATAGTCGGCGAAGGCCATCACGACGGCCAGGTCGTCACTGCGATCCACCCGGATCCACTCGGCGTCCAGCACTTGCTGAAGCTCGGGAACGTCGGGCACCTGACGCCGGATCTCGCCGTCGACGCTGTCCGGGATGAGGACTGGTCGGCCCGCAGCGAGAAACTTGAGAACTCCGAGCCAGCCGTGTTGGGCGAAATGACGCATCGGTCCCGTATCGAAGACGAGCGCGTCGTCCCCTGCCGTCACGACACAAACTTCCACAGCTCGTTTCGGGACCGGGTGCGGATGGGCGGCAGGTCGTCCTCCGAGTAGGTGCCGTGAAGCAGCTCCAGCGCTCGCGCTCGGCTGATGCGCTCGTCCTTGATCGCCTGGATGACCGCACGCTGATATCGGGCCGGCAGGCTCACCTCCTCCATGTCCTCAGGGACAAGGAGGTTGAACTCGATGATGTCGGCCTTCGTCGTCTTGCTGCGGCGGATGGCCGTGAGGTCCTCTCCGGAGGCGAGGCCAACCTCGTCGAGTCGGCGCGCAAGGGTGGCCATATCCACCCGGAACTCGCTCGCCACGATGACGGCCCGGTCGCGAACGCCGTGAGACGTGAGTCGAGCCCAGCTGTGACGAAGCCCCATCTCGGGAAGCAAGAGCGAGCGGGCAAATCGGTCGAGCTTGGACTCGATGCCAGACCCGGACTGGTCGCTCACGCGCCAGTCGATGGTGTAGTCGTCGGCAACGACGAAGTGCCCCAATTCGTGGGCCAACGCCAAGCGGCGGCGTCCTACCTTGTTGTGGCTGTTGATCAGACTCACCGCTCCACGGCGGAGCAGGATGGTGCCTGCGTCGGCGGTGTCCACTCCCAGGTCGGCGGAGAACGCCAAGAGGCCGAGAGAAGCACACGCGTCCACGAGGTCGCGGATGGGGGACTCCCCGTCCAGGCCCAGCCCCGAGCGGACCTGCGCCGCCAAGAGGTCCGCCTCGGCCATCGAGGTGGGGTGGTCGAGCGGCGGATCAGTCTGCGCCGGCAAGGGCAGTGCCTCGGGGGCCAGGTCGTGCAAAAACTCGACATCTTCGGCGATGCGAGCCAGTCGACGGTCTATCTGGGAGTCGACGACTTCGAGGCCCTGATGGGATCGGTGCGAGACGAGAGCCGGCAGGGGTTCCTCGAAGAAGGTGGCCATCCGGACGCCCAGTGCGCCTGCGATCTCGGACAGCTCGATCGCCGTCACCCGGCGTTGGCCGTTCTCGATCTTGTTGATCACGGTCCGGTCGAGCCCCACGAGGCGCGCCAGTTCACCTTGGGCCATGCCAGCGCGTTGCCGACTCTCGCGGACGCGCACGCCGAGGGTGTTCTCGTCGAGATCTGCCATGTGTGCGAGTTTCGCACACATTCAAACTTTGCGTCTGGGCGATCTGTAGCCTCCGACTATGGACCTCACCATCGAGCGCACCCGCATCCCGGGGCTGCTCGTCGTCCGGCGCCCGGTGCACCGTGACGCACGGGGGTGGTTCACCGAGTCCTGGCAGCGGGCGAAGATGGTCGCGGCGGGGCTGCCCGACTTCGGGCCCGTGCAGCACAACGTCTCGCACAACGCCGCTCGCGGCGCGACCCGCGGCGTCCACGCCGAACCGTGGGACAAGCTCGTCACCGTCGTCCACGGCCGGGTCTTCGGCGCGTGGGTCGACCTGCGCGCGGGCGAAGGCTTCGGCGCCACCATCACCCTCGAGCTCGACGAGAGCACCGCCGTCTTCGTCCCCCGCGGCGTCGGCAACTCCTACCAGGCCCTCGCCGACGAGACCGTCTACTCCTATCTCGTCAACGAGCACTGGCGCCCCGACCTCACCTATCCCGCGCTCGCCCTCGACGACCCCACCGCCGCCATCGAGTGGCCGATTCCGTTGTCGCAGAGCGAGATCAGCGACAAGGACCGGGCCAACCCGCGGCTGGCGGAGGTCACCCCCTTCGTCCCGCGGCCGGCGCTCCTCCTCGGGGGCAGCGGGCAGATCGGCTCGGCCCTGCGCCGACTCCTGCCCGACGCCGTCGCGCCGGGCCGCGACGAGCTCGACCTCACCGACCCCGCCGCCGTCGAAGCCCTCGACCTCAGCGGCCACGACCTGGTCATCAATGGCGCCGCGATGACCGCCGTCGACGCCGCCGAGACCCCTGACGGCAGCCGGCTGGCGTGGCGGCTCAACGCCGAGCTGCCCGCCCAGCTCGTCCGCCGCGCCGCGGCCGCCGGCGCCACCCTCGTGCACTACTCCTCGGACTACGTCTTCGACGGGCAGCGCGAGGTCCACGACGAAGGGGAGGCCCTCACCCCGGTGAGCGAGTACGGCCGCACCAAGGCCGCCGGTGACCTCGCCGTGGGCGTCGCGCCGCGCCACTACCTGCTGCGCACGTCGTGGGTGGTGGGCGACGGGGGCAACTTCGTCGCGACGATGGCCCGCCTGGCGGACGAAGGAAGATCCCCTCGCGTCGTCGACGACCAGTGGGGCCGGCTGTCCTTCGCCGACGAGATCGCGGCGGCGACGCTCCACCTCGTCGCGAGCGGGGCCCCCTTCGGCACCTATGACGTGACGCAGGCGGGGGAGCCGATGACCTGGGCGGCGATTGCCCGGGAGGTCTTCGCGCTGCGGGGACGCTCGCGCGACGACGTGACCGCGGTGACGACCGCCGACTACGAGGCCGGCCTCGGTGACCGGGTGAGCGCCCCGCGGCCGCGGCACTCGACGCTCGCGCTCGACCGGCTGGTGGCGACGGGGTACGAGCCGGCCGATCAGGTGGCGGCGCTGCGGGACCACGTGGTGTCGAGGCTCGTTCCTCGCACCTCCACCACCGGGGGAGTTCCTCGCACCTCCACCAACGTTGGTCGAGGTGCGAGCGCCAGCGAGCCTCGAGACCAGGGGGTGTCGAGGCTCCTTCGTCGCACCTCCACCACCGGGGGTGTTCCTCGCACCTCCACCACCGGGGCAGAAGGGGAGGGGAGCTGACATGCGGGTGCTCGTGACCGGGGGAGCCGGGTTCATCGGGAGCAACTTCGTGCACCAGACGCTGGCGACGCGACCGGACGCGGAGTTGACCGTGCTCGACGCGCTGACCTACGCCGGGTCGCGGACCTCGCTCGACGGGGTGCTCGACGACGTGCGCTTCGTCGAAGGCCGGGTCGAGGACGGTGGCCTTGTCGACCGGCTCGTGGGGGAGTCCGACGTCGTCGTGCACTTCGCCGCGGAGTCGCACAACGACAACTCGCTGGCCTCGCCGGGGCCCTTCGTCCAGACCAATGTCGTCGGCACCTACGAGCTGCTCGAAGCCGTCCGCCGCCACGACGTGCGCTACCACCACATCTCCACCGACGAGGTCTACGGCGACCTCGCGCTCGACTCGCCGGAGCGCTTCAGCGAGGCGACGCCCTACAACCCCTCGAGCCCCTATTCATCGACGAAGGGGGCCAGTGACCTCCTCGTGCGGGCGTGGGTGAGGTCCTTCGGCATCGAGGCGACGATCTCCAACTGCTCCAACAACTACGGGCCCCGCCAGCACGTCGAGAAGTTCATCCCGCGCCAGGTCACCGAGGTCCTCGACGGGCGCCGGCCGCGCCTCTACGGGGACGGGCTCAACGTGCGCGACTGGATCCACGTCGACGACCACAACAGTGCCGTCTGGGCGATCATCGACCGCGGCCGCACCGGCGAGACCTATCTCATCGGCGCCGACGGCGAGGTCGACAACATGACCGTCGTCGAGACCGTGCTCGACCTCATGGGGTGCGAGCCCGGCGACTACGACCACGTCACCGACCGGCCCGGGCACGACCGGCGCTATGCCATCGACTGGACTCGGCTGCGCGAAGAGCTCGGCTGGCAGCCTCGGTACCGCGACTTCCGGTCCGGGCTGGCCGCGACGATCGAGTGGTACCGGACCCACGAGGAGTGGTGGCGGCCGCAGAAGTCGGCCACCGAGGCCCGCTACGCCCGGAGCGAAAAGGTGCTGTGATTCCCCTTCGCCCTCGGTTTTTGGGACCATGCCGGGATGCGCAACGGCTATCTCGACCTGCTGCGGGTCGTCGGCACGGTCGCGATCGTCCTCGGTCACATCGAGGGCCTCAAGCCGCTGCCGGACTACGTCTACCCCTGGCACGTGCCGCTGTACTTCATGCTGTCGGGGTGGCTGTGGCGGCCGGGGTCGCGCGACTTCGGCAGCGAGGTCAAGGTCCGCGCCAAGACCCTGCTGCTGCCGTACGTCCCGTGGTTCGTCATCGTGTCCGTGGTCTACGGCATCGAGCTGTGGCGAAGGGGGCGTGACAGCACCGGCAAGGTCGAGGAGCAGCTGCCCGGCGGGGCCTATGCGATCGAGCCGTACTCCGCCTTCTGGTTCATCACGGCGCTCTTCGTCGCGGTCGTCACCGTCCGCGGGCTCGAGGCGCTGCGGCTGCCGCTGTGGCTGCAGATCGGGGTGGGCGTGGGTCTGTGCGCGCTCGTGCAGACCTACCAGGACATCTCGGTGAACTCGCCCTTCGCGATCGCGCAGGGGCTGGGGTGCGTGATCTTCGTGCAGGCGGGCTACCTCGCGCGGCTGCTCACCGGACGCTCCGGGCAGCGCTCGCGGTGGGGGCGCCGGACGCTGTGGGTCGTGGCGATCGCGACCTTTGCCCTCGGGGTGTGGATCACGACCCGGCCCGGGGTGGGCAACCTCAACCTGAAGTTCGCGCAGTTCAACGAGCCGGTGTGGGCGGTCCTCGCCGGGATCCTCATCAGCGCCGGCATGATCATGGCCCCGATCTACATCGGCGGGGTGTGGTCGCACCGGATCAGCACCCTCGCCCAGTCGGGCATGGCGGTGATCCTCCTGCACGCGCTCTTCGTGTGGTTGGGCAAGGGGCACAACCCGTATCTCGTCGCCGTGGTGGCGGTCGTCGTGCCCTGGACCCTCGGGCTGCTGCTCGCGCGCACCCGGTGGGGGTGGGTCTTCGGCTGCTCGCGCCCCAAGCCCATGGCGGCGTAGGGGCGGGGGCCCTCTCGGAGACTCCGCCCCTCCGCCCCTCCGCCCCTCGATCCCCAGCCCCCCCAGATGCTCGGTTGAGGTATCCCCGACCGTCTATTCGGTCGGGGATACCTCAACCGCGCGAGCCTGCCGGGCGTGGTCGTCCGCGCGGTGCCGGGTCGAGGTGACCGCGACCGTCTATTCGGTCGGGGATACCTCGTCCGCTGATACCTCGACCCCTCGAGGCGGCTGTCCCCAGAGCTGACCGGGGCGCGAGTGCTGTCCACTGATCGCGCGTTGGCCGCCGCGGGGAGGGTGCAGCACTCCACTGTTCGGGGATGACCGACACCATGCCCGAGCAGTCAGAGGCTGTGCGCCGAGACGACGAAGGGGGCCAGCCGACGCCCACCCGCGAAGGGCCGCTGGACCGTCATCGACGGGTGCTCGCCGCCGCGGAGGACTGGGACTTCGTCATCAGCCACCGGATCTTACGCAGTCTGGGGGTGAGCCGACAGCAGGCAGCGCGTCAGGTCCTGGCTGGTCGTTGGACGAGGTGCGGCACCCAGACCTTCGCCGTGCACACCGGCCCGCTGGGCTTCCGCGCCCGGTGCTGGCGAGGGGTGTGGGAGACGGGGGAGCGGATCGCCGCTGTCGACGGAGTGAGCTCGCTCCAGCTCGCCGGGCTCAAGGGCTGGGACGAGGAAGACATCTTCGTGTCCGTCGTCCACCGGCACGACCGGACACACCGCGATGGTGTGCGGGTGCGCAAGCTCGCTCGCCGCGTCCCCAACGAGGTCATCTCGTCGGGCGTGCCCCGCACGCGTCCCGCGGTGGCAGCGATCAGGTCCGCGCACTGGGCGGTGAGCGACCGGGCGGCAGCGACACTGCTCGCGATGGCGGTGCAGCAGCGATTGGTCACACCGGAGCAGCTGGTGCAGGCTCAGCAGGTCGTGAAGGGGCGGACGCGCCGGGCCTTCATCAAGCAGATCGTCAGCGACATCGCCGCCGGCGCTCATTCGCTCAACGAGCTCGACTTCGCGGCGGCGTGCCGGGTCCGTGGATTGCCGGAGCCCACGCGGCAGGCGGTGCGGGAGGGGCCCAGAGGGAGGGTGTACCTGGACGTGCTCTTCGAGGAGTACGGCCTCGTCGTCGAGATCGATGGCGCCGGCCACCTCTGGGGACTCAACGGTGTCGCAGACGCACTCCGGGCCAATCAGGTCGTCATCGACGGGGACCGAGTGCTGCGCATCAACGTCCTGGGCTGGCGGCTCGATGCCGACGCCTTCATGGACCAGGTGACTGCCGCCCTTCGCTCCGAGTGGGCCCTGGACAATCTCGCCAGGCGCCAAGCCTCGCTCGAGGTGCCATCGGACGAGGTGGGCCCGACCGGATAGTCGGTCGGGGATACCTCGACCGAGCGGTGTAGGGGCTGAGGGTCAGCCGATCCACTCACCCCAGCCGTGGTGGAGCACCAGCCAGGCGATGAGGCCGTAGCCGGCCTGGCCCGGGTGCACCCCGTCGGCGGAGGCGGCGATGTCGGACTCCCACTGGTCGTGACCGGCCAGGGGGGTGAAGGTGTCGACGAAGGTCACGCCCCGTCGGTCGCAGACGTCGCGCTGGGCCTCGACGACGTGGCGCAGCTGGTCGTTGGACTCGGGGTCTGCCGAAGGGGGCGGGCCGACGACGAGGGTGGCGACGCCCTGGCTCGAGGCCTCGTCGAGGATGTTGGCGAGGTTGAGCCGCAGGCGGGCGATCGAGGTGCCCGCGGCGACGTCGGCGTGGCCGACCTGCACGACGAGGCGACGCTCGGTGACGCCCTGGAAGCGGCGCGGGCCCTCGGTGAGCCACCGCTCGGCGACCCCGCCGGCGGTCTCTCCGCGCACGCCGAGGTTGTAGTGCGCGACGACCGCGTCCTTGATCTGGGTGCGGGCCATGACCCGACCGACCCACCCCAGGGCCTTGTCGTCCCCCTCACCGGCGACGAAGGAGTCGCCGATGAAGACGAGCGCGACCTCCCGGCGGCCGTCCTCCGTGCTGAAGGTGGCGCTGGGGGTGAACTCGTTGCCGGCTGCGTCCGTCATCGGGTGGCCGCTCACGTGGGGTACTCCTGGGGGTGGGTCGGTCTGCGGGTCTCGGCCGACGTTACTCGTCGTCGAGCTCGTCGTCGTCGAGGCGTGCCAGCCACGACGCGAGTCGCTCGATCGGCGTCTCGAACTCGGGGTTGAGATCGACGAAGGTGCGGAGCTGGTCACTCACCCACTCGAGAGTGACCTGCTCCTCACCACGTCGGTCCGCGAGCTCTTCGATGCCGCGGTCCGTGAAGTACATCAGCGATCGAAGGCGCGGGCGATGAGGTCCGCCTGCTCCTGCGCGTGCTTCTTTGCGGTACCGGCGGCGGGGGAGGCGCTCGGCGGGCGGGTCACCGCGGTCAGACCGCGGGTCTCGCCGTGCTTGGCCAGATCGGCCGGCAGGTTCATCGCCAGGAAGGGCCACGCACCCTGGTTCTCCGGCTCCTCCTGCACGAGCACGAGCTCGGCATCGGGGTACTTCGCCAGCTCGGCCGCGAGCTCCTCACCCGGAAGCGGGTAGAAGCGCTCGAGATGCAGGATCGCGGTCTGCTCGTCGCCGCGCTTCTTGCGCTCGGCCTCGAGGTCCCACGTGACCTTGCCCGCGGCGATGAGCACCCGGGTGACCTGGTCCCCCTTCGGCTGGGTCATGTCGGGCAGGACCGCGCGGAAGCCACCGGAAGTGAAGTCCTCGGGCTGGCTGCTCGCGGCCTTGAGGCGCAGCATCGACTTCGGGGTGAAGACGATGAGCGGACGACGCGGCCGCTGATAGGCCTGACGACGCAGCAGGTGGAAGTAGCTCGCCGGCGTCGACGGGAAGGCGACCGTCATGTTGTTTTGTGCGCACAGCGCGAGGAAGCGCTCGATGCGGGCGGAGGAGTGGTCCGGCCCCTGGCCCTCGTAGCCGTGCGGCAGGAGGAGGACGACCGAGGAGTTCTGGCCCCACTTCTGCTCGGAGGAGGAGACGAACTCGTCGATGATCGTGGCCGCGCCGTTGACGAAGTCACCGAACTGGGCCTCCCACAGCACGAGCGCGTCGGGGCGCTCGACGGAGTAGCCGTACTCGAAGCCGAGGGCCGCGAACTCCGACAGCAGCGAGTCGTAGACCCAGAAGCGGGCCTGCCCACCACCGAGGTAGTTGAGCGGCGTCCACTCCTCGCCGTTGTTCTTGTCGATGAGGACCGCGTGCCGCTGCACGAAGGTGCCGCGACGCGAGTCCTGACCGGCCAGACGCACCGGGGTGCCGTCCATGAGGAGCGAGCCGAAGGCGATCATCTCGCCGGTGCCCCAGTCGATGCCGCCCTCGCTGACCGAGGCGGCGCGCTTCTGCATGGCCTGCTGCAGCTTGGGGTGGATCGTGAAGTCGGCCGGCGGGGAGTCGAAGACGTCACCGATGTGCTTGAGGTCGGTCTCGGAGATGCCGGTCTCGTCGGCCGAGCGGGTCGTCGCGTCACTGGTCTGCGACGACGGACGCTCGAGACCGGCGTTGTCCGGCGCGTCGGAGCCGGTGTCGCCCGAGTCGCTGCTCGCGTCGGCGGGCGACGCGGGGGCCTTGAGGGCCTCCTTGGTCTCGACGAAGACCCGCTCGAGCTGCGCCTGGTAGTCGCGCAGCGCGGCGTCGGCCTCCTCCGGGGTGATGTCCTTGCGGCCGATGAGGCTCTCCGTGTAGAGCTTGCGCACCGAGCGCTTGGACTCGATGAGCTTGTACATCAGCGGCTGGGTCATCGACGGGTCGTCGCCCTCGTTGTGACCGCGGCGGCGGTAGCACACGACGTCGATGACGACGTCCTTGTGGAAGCGCTGGCGGAACTCGAAGGCGAGCTCGGCGACCCGCACGCAGGCCTCCGGGTCGTCGCCGTTGACGTGGAAGATCGGCGCCTGGATCATCCGCGCGACGTCGGTCGAGTAGACCGACGAGCGGCTCGCGGACGGCGAGGTGGTGAAGCCGACCTGGTTGTTGACGACCACGTGGATCGTGCCGCCGGTGCGGTAGCCGCGCAGCTGGCTCTGCTGCAGCGTCTCGGCCACGACACCCTGACCGGCGAAGGCCGCGTCACCGTGCATGAGGATCGGCAGCACCGGGAAGTCCTCGCCGCCGTGGTTGAGGCGGTCCTGCTTGGCGCGCGCGATGCCCTCGAGGACGGGGTTGACCGCCTCGAGGTGGCTCGGGTTGGCCGCGAGGTAGACCTTGGTCGTCTCGCCGTCCTCGCCGGTGAACTCGCCCTCGGTCCCGAGGTGGTACTTGACGTCGCCGGAGCCCTGGACGGACTTCGGGTCGAGCTGGCCCTCGAACTCGCGGAAGATCTGCGCGTAGGACTTGCCGGCGATGTTGGCCAGCACGTTGAGGCGGCCGCGGTGCGGCATGCCGATGCAGACCTCGTCCATGCCCTCGCCCGCCGCGCGGGTGAGGATGCGGTCGAGCACCGCGATGACCGACTCGCCGCCTTCGAGGGAGAAGCGCTTCTGCCCGACGAACTTCGTCTGCAGGAAGGTCTCGAAGGCCTCGGCGGCGTTGAGTCGACGCAAGATGCGCAGCTGCTCGTCGCTCGTCGTCTTGGCGTAGCCGACCTCGACGCGCTCCTGCATCCAGCGGCGCTGCTCGGGGTCCTGGATGTGCATGTACTCGATGCCGGTGGTGCGGCAGTAGGAGTCACGCAGGATGCCGAGGATCTTGCGCAGCTTGAGGAAGGGCTCGCCGCCGAAGCCGCCGGTGGCGAAGTGCCGGTCGAGGTCCCACAGCGTCAGGTCGTGGCTCGTGATGTCGAGGTCCTCGTGGCGACGCTGCTTGTACTCCAGCGGGTCGATGTCGGCCATGAGGTGACCGCGCACGCGGTAGGCGTGGATGAGCTCCTGGACACGTGCGACCTTGTTGATGTCGTCGTCGTGCGTGGTGGAGATGTCCTGCACCCAGCGCACCGGCTCGTAGGGGATGCGCAGGCTCTCGAAGATCTCGTCGTAGAAGCCCTCGGCACCCAGCAGCAGCTGGTGGACGATCCGCAGGAACTCGCCCGACTGCGCACCCTGGATGATGCGGTGGTCGTAGGTCGAGGTCAGCGTGACGATCTTGGAGACGGCATTGCGGTTGAGCGTCTCGGTGCTCGCGCCCTGCCATTCGGCGGGATAGTCGAGGGCACCGACGCCGATGATCGCGCCCTGGCCCTTCATCAGGCGCGGGATCGAGTGGACGGTGCCGATGCCGCCGGGGTTGGTCAGCGACATCGTCGTGCCCTGGAAGTCCTCGACGGTCAGCTTGCCGTCGCGCGCCTTCTTGACGACGACCTCGTAGGCATTCCAGAAGGCGGTGAAGTCCATCGTCTCGGCCGGCTTGACCGCGGGCACGAGCAGCTGGCGGGAGCCGTCGTCCTTCTGCAGGTCGATGGCGATGCCCAGACCGATGTGCGCGGGCTGGACGACGACCGGCTTGCCCTTGTCGTTCGTCGTGTAGCCGACGTTCATCTCGGGCATGGCGCGCAGCGCCTTGACCAGGGCGTAGCCGATGAGGTGGGTGAAGGAGACCTTGCCACCGCGGCTGCGCTTGAGGTGGTTGTTGATGACGATGCGGTTGTCGATGAGCAGCTTCGCCGGGACGGCGCGCACCGACGTGGCGGTCGGGACCTCGAGCGAGGACTCCATGTTGGTCACGACCCGGGCGGCAGCACCGCGAAGGGGGGTGTGCACGTCATCCTCGACCGGCTTCTGGGCGGCCGCGGGCTTCTGCTCGTCACGCGGGGTGGGCTCGGCCTTCTTGGCCTCGGCCGTCTTCGGCTCGGCCTTGGGCTCCGCCTTGGCGGGCTCGGCCTTCTTCGCCTCGGCCTTGGGCTCGGCCTTCTTCGCCTCGGGGGCGGGGGCGGCCTTGGGCTCGCTCGCGGCCGGCGCATCCCCCTTCGCGCTGGTGCCGTTGCTCCCGCCGGTGCCCTGACCCGGGGTGTAGTTCTCGAAGAACTCCCACCAGGCCTTGTCGACACTGTTGCGGTCCTTCTTGTACTGCTCGTACAGCTCGTCGACCAGCCACTCGTTGGGGCCGAAGTCGTTCAGGGACACGGAGCCATCCTGGGGGTCAGGCACGGCGCATACGCCTCTTTCGTCACAGTCGCGAATAGGGGCCCGAAGTCAGCGCGGACCCCACCGGGTCAGCCTAACGTGACGGGCGCCATGCGCCACCCTCGGGGCGCGGCCTTGATACGGCCGCGGGACCGCCCCCCTTCGTCAGGGAAGCGGTCCCGCAGACCGAGGTGGGCGCCGGACGTCAGGTGATGTCCTTGCGGTTGGACAGGACCGACCCGGCGACCGTGAGGACAGCGGCGTACCCGATGAGGATCAGCGCGCTCAGCCACCACGAGAAGTAGTAGCTGTCCGAGGCGCCTTCCGCGGCCCCGCCGGTCGGGTCGGCGGTGACGAGCATGCCGGTCGTGAGGTTGCCGGGGATGAACTTCGCGGCGGTCGTCCACCCGAGGATCGCGAAGGCGATGTTGGCGATGAACTGACCGAGGAAGCCGAAGGCCACCGCGATGAGCACCGCCGCGATCTGGTTGCGCACGAGCATGCCGAAGCCGAAGCCGATGAGCGCCCAGACGACCGTGGCGACGATCGTCGTGCCGAAGGACATGAGGACCTCGCCGTCGGTCAGCAGCAGCGGCGCGTCCTTGAAGACCGTCAGCACGAGACCACCGCCGGCAACCGCCGCGATGATGTGCACGACGCCGAGGACGGCGCCGACGACGACGACCGACAGGGTCTTGGCGACGGCCACGACCCAGCGGCGGGGGGTCGCCAGGTAGGTCGCGGTGGCGGTCTTGTGGCGGTATTCCGTCGTGATGAGCAGGACGCCCAGCGCGAGGGGGAAGAGCGCGGTGAGGCTGCCGAACTCACCGAAGAGCCCGAAGGTGTAGACGAACTGGGCCGCAGCGGGGGACATCTCGACGAAACCCGTGGTCTCGCCGTCCGGGCCGGTCAGGCCGATGAGCGAGGCCGCGGCCATCGACATGAGGAAGGCGAGGACGGCCATCCCCAGGCCCATGCCCCACCACAGCTTGGTCGTGAAGATCTTGCGGATCTCGGACTGGATGGCGCCGATCACTGGTTCGCCCCTTCCTGCCCCGGTGCCGAGACCGGGGTCATCGGCCGGGCCTGCTCGCCGGCGGACTGACCGGTCTCACCGAGGTTGCGGTTGGTGCCCTCGGTGAGGGTGAAGAAGAGCTGCTCGAGGTCCGCGGCGAGCGGACGCAGCTCGTGGATCGGCACGCCGGCGCGCAGGGCGACGTCGCCGACGAGTCGCAGGTCGTCGGTCTCGGCGACGATGCCACCGTCGTCCTGGACGCGGGCCGTGACGTCGGCGACGCGCAGCGCCCCGACGAGGGAGTCGGCGTCGGAGGTGCGCACGAGCGAGGTGGCGTTGCCGCGCAGCTCATCGACGGTGCCCTCACGGACGAGCTTGCCGTTGGCGACGATGATCACGTCGTCGACCGTCTGCTCGATCTCCTGGAGCAGGTGGCTGGAGACGAGGATCGTGCGGCCCTCGCTCGCCAGGTGCTGCAGGAAGCCGCGCAGCCAGCGGATGCCCTCGGGGTCGAGGCCGTTGGCCGGCTCGTCGAGGACGAGCAGGCGCGGGTCGCCGATGAGCGCCGCGGCCAGGCCGAGGCGCTGGCGCATGCCCATGCTGTAGCCGCCGGCCTTCTTGCGGGCGGCGGCCGGGATGCCGGTGAGCTCGAGCAGCTCGTCGACACGGCTGTCGGGGATGCCGGCGGTCGCGGCGAGCACCCGCAGGTGGTCACGGCCGGAGCGCCCCGGGTGGAAGTTGGTCGCCTCCAGCGCCGACCCGACCACGCGCAGCGGCTGGTCGAGGTCGCGATAGGTCTTGCCGTCGATGGTGGCGGTGCCGGAGGTCTGGCGCACCAGGCCGAGCAACATGCGCAGGCTCGTGGTCTTGCCGGCGCCGTTGGGGCCGAGGAAGCCGGTGATCCGGCCGGGCTCGACGTTGAAGCTGAGGTCGTCGACGGCGGTGAAGCCCCCGAACCTCTTGGTCAGGTTGCGCACCTCTACGCGCGCTCCCGTCGTGGTCATCACGTCCCCTTCATGGTTGTGGTCGGGGACCATGCAACCATCCCGGCCGAAGGGGGGCATCCGCCTTTCGGCTGAACCTCACCTCCCCCCACGGGGGGAGGGGCGTCTCAGGCAACACACAGGCGGCGTTCCGTAGAATCTCGGCCACCATGACCATAGGTCTACTCATCCTGGCCCTGGTGCTCACTCTGGGTACCGCCCTCTTCGTGGCTGCCGAGTTCTCCCTCGTCGCCCTCGACCGACCAGCTGTCCAGCGCGCCGTCGACGCCGGCGACACCGCAGCCAAGCCCGTGCTCGGCTCCCTTCGACGGCTCTCCACCCTGCTCTCCGCTTGCCAGATCGGCATCACGGTCACGACCCTCGCGCTGGGCTTCATCGCCAGCCCGGCGGTCGGCTCGCTCATCCAGCCCGCCCTCGAGGCGGTCGGCCTGCCGGAGCGCGTGGCGTCCTCGTCCGCCGACGGCCTGGCGCTGATCCTCGCCACCGTCTTCTCGATGATCCTCGGCGAGATGGTCCCCAAGACCCTCGCCGTCTCCGAGCCGCTCGGCACGGCCAAGGTCGTCGCGATGCCGATGCGGGTCATCGGCGTGCTCTTCAAGCCGCTGATCTTCGTGCTCAACGGCTCGGCCAACTGGGTGCTGCACCGCATGGGCGTCGAGCCGCAGGAGGAGCTGTCCGCCGCCCGCAGCCCCGCCGAGCTCGCCTCGCTCGTGCGCACCTCCGTCGAGGCCGGCACGCTCGACTCCGGCACCGCGCGTCTGGTGACGCGCTCGCTCGGCTTCGGCGAGCAGACCGCGGCGGACGTCATGACGCCCCGCAACCGCGCGAGCGCCATCGACCGCACTGCGTCCGCCGAGGACCTCGTCTCGCTCGCGCGCCGCACCGGTCACTCGCGCTTCCCCGTCACGGGGGAGGACTGGGACGACATCGACGGTGTCGTCCACGTCAAGAAGGCCATCGCCGTCCCGCACGAGCGTCGGGCCGCCGTGCCCGTCTCGGCCCTGATGATCGACCCGGTCGTCGTGCCCGAGACGCTGCGCCTGGACCCCCTGCTCATCCAGCTGCGTGACTCCGGTCTGCAGATGGGTGTCGTCGTCGACGAGTACGGCGGCACCGCGGGTGTCGTCACGCTCGAGGACCTCGTCGAGGAGATCGTCGGCGAGGTCAGCGACGAGCACGACCTCGCGCAGACCACCGGCCGCGCCCACGGTGACGGCGTGTGGACCGTGCCCGGCCTGTGGCGCCCCGACGAGGTCCGCGACCGCCTGGGGGCCGAGGTGCCCGAGGGCGCGGCCTACGAGACCGTCGGTGGCTGGGTCATGGCCGAGCTCGGCCGCGTCCCCGAGGTCGGCGACGTCGTCGAGCTCGACGGCTGGCAGGTCACCGTGACCGACATGGACACCCGTCGCGTCGACCGGTTGCGCTTCGTCCAGCACGAGCCGGCCACCGACGGTGGTGCCGTCACGGACGGCGACGCCATGACGAAGGGGGGTGAGCCGGCATGACGACGGTCCTGATCACCGTGGGCCTCCTGCTGGCCAATGCCTTCTTCGTCGGCGCCGAGTTCGCCGCGATGTCCGCCCGCCGCTCGCAGCTGGAGCCGCTGGCCGACGCCGGCAACAAGCGCGCGGCCATCGCCGTCGACGCGCTGCAGCACACCGGTGTCCTGCTGGCGACCTGCCAGCTCGGCATCACCATCTGCTCGGTGCTCCTGGGCGCCATCTCCGAGGCCGCGCTGCACCACGCGCTGCACCCGGTGATGGAGCGCATCGGCGTGCCGCCCGCCTTCACCGACGCCAGCTCGCTGGTGCTCGCGATCCTCATCGTCGTCTACCTGCACGTCGTCGTCGGCGAGATGGTCCCCAAGAACCTCGCCATCGCCAGCCCCGAGCGCTCGGCGATCATCCTCGTCCCGCCGCTCATGTGGGTCATGAAGATCGCCAAGCCGGTCATCCTCGTCATGGACTGGGTGTCCAAGGCCTTCGTCAGGGCGATGGGCATCGAGCCCAAGGACGAGGTCGGTTCGGCCTTCACCGCCGAGGAGGTCCAGCACATCGTCACCGAGTCCCACAAGGAGGGGCTCGTCGAGGCCGAGAAGTACGGCCTCGTCGGCGCGGCGCTCGAGTTCTCCGACAAGGACGCTCGGGACGTCGGCGTGCCCGTCGACCAGCTCGTCACCGTCCCGCGCGAGGCGACGCCCGACGACATCGAGCGACTCGTCGCCCGCTACGGCTACTCGCGCTACCCGACGACCGACGAGGCCGGCGAGCTCATGGGGTACCTGCACCTGAAGGACGTGCTCTACGCCGACGAGACCGAGCGCGGCGAGCCGGTGCCGCGCAAGCGACTGCGCCGGATGGCGACGGTCCAGCCGGCCGACGAGGTCGAGGACGTGCTCGCGACGATGCAGCGCACGGGTACCCACCTGGCCCGCGTCGTCGACGACGCCGGCTCCACGCTGGGCATCGTCTTCCTCGAGGACGTCATCGAGGAGCTCGTGGGCGAGGTGACGGACTCCACGCAGCGGGGGTGATCCCCTTCGCCCAGGTCTGGCGAGTCAGGTGGTCGGGTCGTGCTTCGTACCCGCGGGTATGCAGCACCACGTGACCACCTGACCTCTGGATGTGCACAACCTCGCGGCGGCCCCGGCGACTCCGGCACGCTGAGGAGGTGGCCCGACCTCGAGACCTTCCCGACCCCTTCGCCCAGGGGGCCTTCGCCGTGCGCGTGGCGAAGGGGCCAAGGTCCCGATGAGCAGTGTGCGGACCCTGCCCAACCCCTATCGCGGGGTCCGGGCCCACGCCCCGCCGGTGACGATCGCCGAGCGCTTCGCGATGCTCTCGCTCGTGCGGCCCGGCCTGCTGCTGTCGCACTGCTCGGCGGCCCTGGTGTGGGATCTGCCGGTCCCACGCTCCTGCGAGCACTTGGCCCTGCACGTCACAGCACCGGACACGCGGCTGCGTCGACCGGGGGTGGTCGCACACCGGGGCGCGCGCGAGGCGGACCGGGTCGCGGGAGTGCCGGTGACCTCTCTCGCCGACACGTGGATCGACCTCGCGGCGAGGCTGCCCCTCGCCGACCTCGTCATGCTCGGGGACGCGGTCGCCCGACGCCTGAGGAGCATGGACCCCCTTCGCCAGCGGGCGGGGCGCCGGGGTGCCGGGAGCGGTCCGCGCGCGGGAGGCGCTCGAGTGGATCCGGCTGGGCAGTCGGTCGGCGATGGAGACCCGATCGCGGGTGCTCTTCGTGCGAGCGGGTCTGCCGGAGCCCGCGCTCAACGTCGAGATCCACGACCCCGACGGCGGCTGGCTCGCCACGAGCGACCTCGTCTGGCGCGAGGGGCGGGTCGTGGGGGAGTACCAGGGCGCCCACCATTTCGGCGACTACGGGCGCGGTGACGACGACATCGCGCGGCGGCGACTGATCGAGGGCAGCGGGTGGCTCTTCGTCGACTTCACCAAGGGTGACTACTACGCGCGGCCACGGCGACTGGCCCTGCTCCGGCGGCTGGCGGGACATCTCGACTGCGCGCTCGATCCGGCGGGCCTGGCCGCGATCGAGGACTCCCTCGAGCTCCCCGGGCCTCCCGTCCGCCCGTGCGGGGCGTGACCACGGTGCGAGAGCGCTGACAACGCCATCAGCTGACCACCTGATGGAGCGCTTGGCAGGGAGACGGCCAGTCGCTCAGTACTCGTAGCCGGCGCAGTGCGGGCTGGTCTGGATGCGGCCGGGCGTGATCGGGCCGTCGCCGATCGAGTAGGTGATGTCGAGCCAGGTCGCGCTGGAGCCACCCTCGACGACGTACTCGTAGACGCCGGGCTTGCCGGAGACGGCGAGCGGGCCGCGGACGACGGTCTGGGTGTCGCCGCTGCCGTTGACCACGGACACGAGGACGGGGGCGGGGGCGGTCGCCGGCTCGACGGCGAGGAAGACGCGGTAGCCCTTGTTGTAGCCGGCCGGCTCCTGGGAGGCGCCCTGGCAACGGGTGCCGTGGCTCAGGCTCTCGTCGACGGTGGGGGGCTCGCCAACGGAGGCGGCGAGCGACGGGGCGGCGGCCGCGATCGTCACGGCGGGGGCTGCCCAGGCGACGCCCTTGGCGAGGCTGCGGCGGGAGATCTGGGGGGTGCTCATGAAGACGGGCTCCTGGTGCGATCGGGGTCTCGCGGGAGTCCGTCCGATCGGCCCCCGGCCACGAGACATGCTGGCCAGCAGATGGCGACGTCGCCTTCGCCTGAGGTGACAGTCGCGAGGGTCGCGCATATCACGACCTGATAGTTCTCGCATCTCCGCCGAGGATGTGTGACGATCCTCCGGACGACGGGACCTGGGGAGGGGCCCGCGAAGACCGCGAGAGAGGCGGCGGGATGACGGGGACCACCGCGGCCGCCAACCGGCTGGCGAGCGAGCTCCTGGCCACCCACGCGGGGCAGGTCGAGCAGCTGACGCCCGGGCTCGTGCGTGACGTCGCCCGCCGGCTCGGGCGCCTCGACGTCCCCGCGGACAGCCAGTGGCCCGGCCTCGTGACCGAGCTGCTCCGCGACTTCTTCGACGTCCTCGTGGCCGACGACCTCCAGCGCATCGACGCCCCGGGCAGCATCTACGAGCGCGTCGGGACTGGCGCCGCCGGCGCGGGCATCTCCGCCGACGACCTGGCCGTCGGGATCCGGCTGTCGGCCATGCGAACCCAGGCGCAGGTCCACCGCTTCATCCTCGCCGGGGCCACCCCTGCCGACCCCGAAGCCGTCGTCGGGCTCCTCGCGCGCGTCGTCGCCGCGGGGGAGGCGGTCGTCGTCGCCGCGCTGCGCGGCCACGCCCTCGCGGCAGGCGACGGTGACGCGGTGCAGGCGCGGCGCCTCGGCGAGCTGCTCGTCGCGGGTGCGCCCGGCGCGGCCGACCTCGCCGCCCTCGTCGGGTGGCCGGCGGGCACCCACGTGAGCGCGGTCGTCGTCGCGCCCGAGGACGCCGACCGGCTACGGGGCCGGGGGGACCTCCCCTTCGCCCGGCACGAGCGGGAGCGCGACGTCGTCCTCGTCGCGCCCGTGACCGAGGGGCTGCTCGCCACCACGCTGCGTCCGCTCGTCGCCGACGTCGACTGCACCGTCGGCCCCGTCGTGCCGCTGGCCGGGCTGCCCGACTCGCTCGCGCTGGGCGACCGGCTCACCCGACGCCGGGCGTCGGGGGCGGGTCCGGTCTTCGTCGACGACGAGCTCCTCGAGCTGGCCAGCACTGCCGACCGTTCGGTGCTCGAGGCGTTGCGGCGCAAGTACTTCGTCGAGATCGACCGCCTGCCCGCGGAGGTCCGCGAGCCGCTGCTGCAGACCCTGCACGAGTGGCTGCGGCACTGGGGCCACCGGCCTGCGACCGCCAAGGCGCTCGGGGTGCACCCGCAGACGGTGAGCGGCCGGATCAACCGGCTGCGCGACCTGCTCGCCGACGAGCTCGAGGACGCCCGGGTGCGGTCGGAGCTGCTCGTGCTGCTCACGGCGCTCGCCGCGGAGGGGTCAGCGGCCTGATCTGGCCAAAACTCGGCGTGGCGTGGACCACATTCTGGGCGGATACTGGAACATGCTGGGGTTCTCAGCCACGACCAGGAGTGTGAGCATGTCCAGCACGCAGGCCCCAGAGGTCAAGCCCAAGGAGGGCTTCTCCTCGCGCAAGGTCTTCATCTTCGCAGCCATCGGATCGGCGGTGGGCCTCGGCAACATCTGGCGCTTCCCGTACGTGGCCTACGAAGGTGGCGGCGGCGCCTTCATCATCCCCTACCTGTGCGCGTTGCTCTTCGCGGGCATCCCGCTCCTCTACCTCGACTACGCCATCGGCCACCGCTTCCGCGGATCGGCCCCGCTCTCCCTTCGCCGGCTGCACCGCGGCGCCGAGTGGCTCGGCTGGTGGCAGGTGCTCATCTGCGTCGTCATCGCCATCTACTACGCCGCGATCCTCGCCTGGGCGGCGAAGTACACCGTCCTGTCCTTCACCAAGGGCTGGGGCGATGACCCCAATGCCTACTTCTTCGGCGACTACCTGCAGGCGGCCGGGACCCCCGGGCCGACCTTCGACTTCGTCCCCGGCATCCTCATGACGATGATCCTCGTCTGGGTCGTGACCATCGGCGTGCTCGCCATGGGCGTCCAGACCGGCATCGGGCGCACCGCGGTGGTCTTCATCCCCGTGCTCGTGCTCGCCTTCATCGTCCTGGTCATCCAGGCGCTCACCCTCGACGGCTCGATGGAGGGCCTCAACGCCCTCTTCACCCCCGACTGGGGCGCGCTCACGCACGGCAGCGTGTGGATCTCGGCGGTCGGCCAGATCTTCTTCAGCCTGTCCGTCGGCTTCGGCATCATGATCACCTACGCCAGCTACGTCGACCGCAAGACCGACATGACCGGCTCGGGTGCCGTCGTCGGCTTCTCCAACTCCGGCTTCGAGCTGCTCACCGGCATCGGTGTCTTCGCCGCACTCGGCTTCATGGCCCAAGCGGCCGGCACCGAGGTCAGCGAGGTCGTGACCAACGGCATCGGCCTTGCCTTCGTCGCCTTCCCGACGATCATCAACGAAGCCCCCGGCGGCGTCGTCATCGGCGTGCTCTTCTTCGTCTCGCTGCTGCTCGCCGGCGTCACCTCGCTCATCTCGATCGTCGAGGTCGTCATCGGCGCTGTCCGCGACAAGGTCGGCATCTCGCGCACCGCCGCGACCTTCGTCGTCGGCGTGCCGATGGCTGTGGTCAGCGTCCTGATGTTCTCGACGACCGGCGGCATCTACGTGCTCGACACGATGGACGCCTTCGTCAACAGCTTCGGCATCATCGCCGTCGCGGCCGTGATGATGCTCGCCATCACCTACGTCTTCCGCAAGCTCGGTGTGCTGCAGCGTCACCTCGACGCCCGCAGCTCGATCAAGCTGCGCGGCTGGTGGCCGGCGCTCGTCGCGGTCGTGGTGCCGCTGCTGCTCATCGCCATGCTGTGGCAGGAGCTCAAGGCCAAGATCGACACGCCCTACGAGGAGTACCCGGCCGACCTGCTCAACGTCTTCGGCTGGGGCATGGTCGTCGCGCTGCCGATCCTGGCGATCGGGCTCTCGCTCATCCCGTGGCGCAAGGACGTCTCGCTCGAGGACCCCACCACGGTCGAGGTCGACGGAGGTGAGCAGGCATGACCACCACCGCCATCATCATGTTGATCGTCGCGACCCTCGTCATCTGGGGCGGGCTCGCCCTGGCGATCGCCAACCTCGCCACCCGCGGCGACTCCGCCTCCGCGGACGTGACCGAGTTCGAGGTGCACCGCGACCTGTAGCCCCGGCTGCCCCGCAGGCCCGAAGGGGGTCGACGACCAGGTGTCGTCGGCCCCCTTCGGCGTGCGGGCCGGGTCCATGTTCGTCCCGGCGCTCGGCAGTGGCCGGGCCAGGACGCAAGGGGAGTCACATGCGCAGGACGTCGGCAACCCTCCGGTCGGGAGCGCTGGGGAACGATGCTGGTCGTCGTCGACGGTCAGCCCCTCGGCGAGAGCATCATCAGCCCCGGTTCGGCGGGCACCGACGAGGTCTCGATGAGCGAGGGCGAGCACGCCTACATCCTGCTCGACCAGGACGTGGTGGTCGACGAGACGACGCAGACCGCTCCCGACTGCTCGACGCACGATCCGGGGACCGCCGAACCCGGGGGCGATGCCGACGGCACGGGGGAGCCGGGCGACGACACCGGGACCCCCGTGACCAGTGCACCGACCCCGGAGATCCCCAGGGTCGTCCACACCGGCTGAGCTTCGGCCCCCTTCGCCCTGACGTCGTTGACGCCACCTGGCTGCGTTGGTGTCACGTGGTTGCCCGGAGAAGGGGGACCAGGTGACACCAACGACGGCGGGCACGACGAAGGGCCGCCAGCGAGTGCTGGCGGCCCTTCGTGAAAAAACGCGCCCCCGGCAGGATTCGAACCTGCGGCCCCTGGTACCGGAAACCAGTGCTCTATCCCCTGAGCTACGGAGGCGGGGTGGTGCCCGGTGAGATTAGCACCGGGGGTGGGCGTCCCGAGAATCGGCCAGCGCATCGACGCACGTGGTAGCGCACCTAGACTGAGCGACCGTGACCCCCGAAGAGCTTGTCGACGCCATCCGTGCCGCCCTCACTGCCGCCGTCGAGGCCGGCGACCTGACCGTCGAGGTGCCCGCAGACATCCGTGTCGAGCGACCCAAGGCCAAGGGCCACGGCGACTGGACGACCAATGTCGCGATGCAGCTCGCCAAGCCCGCCGGCATGAAGCCCCGTGACGTCGCGACCGCGATCGCAGCCCGCCTCGAGCAGGCCGAGGGAGTGGCCTCCGTCGAGGTCGCCGGCCCCGGCTTCCTCAACATCACCCTCGAGGCCGCCTCCGCGGGTGCCCTCGCGCGCACCATCGTCGAGGCCGGCGCCGACTATGGCCGCAACGACGCGATGGCCGGCCACGTGGTCAACCTCGAGTTCATCTCGGCCAACCCGACCGGCCCGCTGCACATCGGCCACACCCGCTGGGCCGCGCTCGGCGACTCGATGCGCCGCCTGCTCGCCGCCTCCGGCGCCGACGTCACGGCCGAGTACTACATCAACGACGCGGGCGCCCAGATGGACAACTTCGGCGCCTCGGTCCTCGCCCGGGCGAAGGGGGAGCCGACCCCCGAGGGCGGGTACCCCGGCGCCTATGTCGACGACCTGGCCGCGACCGCCCTCGAGCAGCGCCCCGACCTGCTCGAGCTGCCCGCCGACGAGGCCCTCGCGACCGCCCGTGCCATCGGCTACGAGGCGCAGCTCGCCGACATCCGCAGCACCCTCGAGGACTTCGGGGTGATCTTCGACGTGTGGTTCTCCGAGCGGACGCTGCACGACGGGGGAGCGGTCGAGCTGGCCATCGCCCGCCTACGCGAGCAGGGGCACGTCGACGACCGCGACGGTGCCGTCTGGCTGCGCACGACCGACTTCGGCGACGACAAGGACCGCGTGCTCGTGCGCGCCGACGGTGTGCCGACCTACTTCGCCGCCGACGCCGCCTACTACCTGAGCAAGAAGGATCGCGGCTTCCCGGAGAAGATCTACCTCCTTGGCGCCGACCACCACGGCTACGTCTCCCGGCTCAAGGCGATCGCCGCCTGCGCCGGCGACGACCCGACGAAGAACATCGAGATCCGCATCGGGCAGCTGGTCAACCTCGACGGGGCCAAGCTGTCCAAGCGCGCCGGCAACATCGTCGAGCTGCGCGACCTCATCTCGTGGATCGGCTCCGACGCCGTGCGCTACTCGCTGGCCCGCTACCCCGCGGACAGCCCGCTCAGCCTCGACGGCGAGGAGCTGCGCAAGCAGACCAACGACAACCCGGTCTTCTACGTGCAGTATGCCCACGCCCGCACCTTCAACGTCGCCCGTCTGGCGGCCGAGGACGGCGTGCGTCGTGAGGACGCCTTCGACCCGGGCCTGCTGTCGCACCCGACCGAGGCGACCCTGCTCGCGACGCTCGGCGACTTCCCGCGGGTCGTTGCCCATGCCGCCGAGCTGCGTGAGCCGCACCGGGTTGCGCGCTACCTCGAGACACTCGCCGGCCACTTCCACAAGTGGTACGACACCTGCCGCGTGCGCCCGCGCTCCGACGAGGAGATCACCGACACGCACCGCACCCGCCTGTGGCTCAACGACGCCACCCGCCAGGTGCTCGCCAACGGCCTCGACCTGCTCGGCGTCTCCGCGCCCGAGCGGATGTGAGGCCCGCATGGCGACCAACATGAGGGCCCACGAGGCCGGCATCCTCCACGCCGACGGCTACGGCGCCGCACCCCAGTGGCTGCCGACGCCGCAGGACGTCAACGAGCTCCTGCCGCAGCTGTGGCCGGCCAACGTCGAGCGCAACACCGATGGCGTCCTGGCCGTCTCCGGCCTGCCCGTCACCGACATCGCCCGTGACTTCGGCACCGCGGCCTACGTGCTCGACGAAGACGACTTCCGTTCTCGCGCAAGGGCGTTCAGGGACGACTTCACCGCTCCCTTCGATGCCGTGGCCGGCGCCGACGTCTACTACGCGGGCAAGGCCTTCCTGTGCTCCGCGGTCGCCCGCTGGGTCATGGACGAGGGCCTCAACCTCGACACCTGCAGCGGCGGCGAGCTCGCCGTGGCGCAGCGCGTCGGCTTCCCCGGCGAGCGCATCGCCCTGCACGGCAACAACAAGTCCGTCGCCGAGCTGCGCCAGGCCCTGTCCTACGGCGTCGGCCGGATCGTCGTCGACTCCTTCGCCGAGATCGACCGGGTCGCCGAGGTCGCGGCCGAGCTCGGCGTCGTCGCGCCCGTCATGGTCCGCGTGACCGTCGGTGTCGAGGCGCACACCCACGAGTTCATCGCGACGGCCCACGAGGACCAGAAGTTCGGCTTCTCCCTCGCCGGTGGCCAGGCGCGCGCCGCCATCGACGCCATCGTGGCGAAGGGGGACCGCCTGCGCCTGCTCGGGCTGCACAGCCACATCGGCAGCCAGATCTTCGACGTCTCCGGCTTCGAGATCGCGGCCCGGCGGCTCGTCGCGCTGCACACCGAGGTCGCCGACGTGCACGGCATCGCCATGCCCGAGATGGACCTCGGCGGTGGCTACGGCATCGCCTACACCTCGGAGCACAGCCCGCTCACGCCGGGCGAGCTCGGCACCCAGATGGCCGCGCTCGTCGACCGCGAGCTCAAGGAGCTGCGCGACGGCCACCCCGACGCCCCGCTGCCGCGGATCTCGATCGAGCCGGGCCGGGCGATCGCCGGGCCGAGCGCCTTCACCCTCTACGAGATCGGCACGGTCAAGGATGTCGAGGTCGCCCACGACGCGATCCGCTCCTACGTGAGCGTCGACGGGGGCATGAGCGACAACGTGCGCACCGCCCTCTACGGCGCCGACTACTCGTGCACCCTCGCCGGCCGCACCTCGACCGCCGGCCCGCGGCTCGTGCGGGTCGTCGGGCGGCACTGCGAGAGCGGCGACATCGTCGTCATGGACGAGTACCTGCCCGCCGACATCGTCCCCGGTGACCTCATCGCGGTCCCCGGCACCGGTGCCTACTGCCGCAGCCTGTCCAACCAGTACAACCACACGCCCCGACCGCCGGTCATCGCCGTGCGGGACGGCGTCGCGCGGGTCATCGTGCGACGCGAGACGATCGACGACCTGCTCGCCCTCGACGTGGACGAGCCCGCCCCGCTCCAGGAGGTCCGATGACCACCGACCAGCAGACCCCCCTTCGCGTCGCCCTGCTCGGGGGCGGTGTCGTCGGCGGCAGCGTCGCCCGCCAGCTCATCGCCCAGGCCGACGACCTCGCCCAGCGCGTCGGTCGGCCGCTCGAGCTCGTCGGGGTCGCGGTGCGCCGCGCCGGCCGTGACCGGTCCGACCTCGGGCTCGACCCCGCGCTCTTCACGACCGACGCAGAGGAGCTGGTCACCCGCGCCGACATCGTCGTCGAGGTCATCGGCGGCATCGAGCCGGCCCGCAGCCTCATCCTCTCCGCGATGGCGCACGGCGCCTCGGTCGTCACGGCCAACAAGGCCCTGCTCGCCGAGGACGGCCCGACGCTCTACGCCGCGGCTGCCAACCACGGCGTCGACCTCTACTACGAGGCTGCCGTCGCCGGCGCGATCCCGATCCTTCGGCCGATCCGCGACTCGCTCGCCGGCGACTCGATCCGGCGGGTCATCGGCATCGTCAACGGCACGACCAACTTCGTGCTCGACGCCATGGACTCCACCGGGGCCGGCTTCTCCGAGACGGTCGAGCGGGCCCAGGCCCTCGGCTACGCCGAGGCCGACCCGACGGCCGACGTCGAGGGCTTCGACGCGGCGGCCAAGGCCGCGATCCTCTCCTCGCTGGCCTTCCACTCCCGGGTGAGCAGCGCCGACGTGCACCGCGAGGGCATCACCGAGGTCAGCGCCCGCGACATCGCCGCCGCACGCGAGATGGACTGCACCGTCAAGCTGCTCGCGATCTGCGAGCGCGTCGAGGGCCCCGACGGGCAGCCGGGTATCTCGGCGCGCGTGCACCCGGCGCTCATCCCGCTCACCCACCCGCTCGCCTCGGTCCGTGAGGCCTACAACGCCGTCTTCGTCGAGGCCGACGGGGCGGGCGACCTGATGTTCTACGGCCAGGGCGCCGGCGGCGACCCGACGGCCAGCGCGGTCCTCGGCGACATCGTCGCGGTGGCGCGGACCCGGGTCACCGGTGGCCGCGGGCCGGGGGAGAGCGCCTACGCCGACCTGCCCGTGCTCTCGATCGGTCAGGCCATCACGCGCTACCACGTGAGCCTCGACGTGGCCGACCGGCCGGGCGTCCTCGCCTCCGTCGCCACGGTCTTCGCCACCCAGGGTGTCTCCATCGAGACCGTGCGCCAGCAGGTCGTCACCGACGACCACGGCGAGGCACGGGCGATGCTCATCATCGTCACCCACGCGGCGACCGATGCCGCACTCTCCGCGACCGTCACCGAGCTCGCCGGGCTCGACACCGTCAACGAGGTCACCTCCGTCATGCGCGTTGAAGGGAACTGACACATGACTGCCCACCAGTGGCGCGGCGTCATCACCGAGTACTCCGACCGGCTGCCGATGCTCGCCGGCGCCCCGACCGTCACCCTGCGCGAAGGGGGGACCCCCCTCATCCCCGCCGAGCACCTCAGCGAGCTCGTCGGCGCGCAGGTCCACGTCAAGTACGAGGGCCTCAACCCCACCGGCTCCTTCAAGGACCGGGGTATGACGACGGCGATGTCCATGGCCGCGGCGAAGGGGGCCAAGGCCGTCATCTGCGCCTCCACCGGCAACACCTCGGCGTCGGCGGCCGCCTACGCGACCAAGGCCGGCATGACCTGTGCGGTGCTCGTGCCCGAGGGCAAGATCGCCATGGGCAAGCTCTCGCAGGCCATCGCCCACGGCGCGACGCTGCTTCAGGTCGACGGCAACTTCGACCACTGCCTCGACGTCGCCCGCAAGCTCGCCGAGTCCTACCCGGTCGAGCTGGTCAACTCGGTCAACCCGGCGCGCATCGAGGGCCAGAAGACCGCGTCCTTCGAGATCGTCGACGCCTTGGGCGATGCGCCCGACATCCACTGCCTGCCGGTCGGCAACGCCGGCAACATCACCGCCTACTGGCGCGGCTACCGCGAGTACGCGACCGAGACCGAGGGCGTCTCCGGCGCCCTCGCGCCGGTGTCCACCCGCACCCCGCAGATGTGGGGCTTCCAGGCCGCCGGCTCCGCGCCCATCGTCCTGGGCCACCCCGTCGACGAGCCCGACACCATCGCCACGGCGATCCGCATCGGCAACCCCGCGTCGTGGCAGCAGGCCGAGGCCGCGCGCGACGAGTCGGGTGGCCGGATCGAGGCGGTGACCGACGAGGAGATCCTCCGGGCGCACCGGATCCTCTCCTCGCGCGAGGGCATCTTCGTCGAGCCGGCCTCGGCCGCCTCGGTCGCCGGCCTGCTCAAGGCCTCCGCCGCCGGGCAGGTCCCCGCCGGCGCCACGATCGTGTGCACTGTGACCGGTCACGGGCTCAAGGACCCGCAGTGGGCCCTGAAGAACGCCGACGGGTCGGACGTCGCGCCGGTGAGCGTGCCCGCCGAGGCCTACGCCGTCGCCCGCGAGCTCGGTTTGCAGGACTGAGCGTGACGATCGCCGTCGGGACGTCGGTCACCCTCGAGGTGCCCGCGTCGAGCGCCAACCTCGGCCCGGGGTTCGACTGCGTCGGTCTGGCCCTGGGCGTCTGGGACCAGTGCACCGTGCGCGTCACCGAGGCACCCGGGCTGGTCGTCGACGTGAGCGGCTCGGGCGCCGACTCCGTGCCGCGCGACGAGAGCCACCTCGTCGTGCGCACGATGGTGACAACCTGGCAGCACCTCGACGTCGAGCCGCCGGCCGGCCTGCACCTGAGCGCGACCAATGCCGTCCCGCACGGCCGCGGTCTGGGGTCCTCGGCGACCGCGATCGTCACCGGTGTCGCCGCCGCCCACGCGCTCGCCGTCCGCGGCGGTGCGCTCGCGGGGGAGGAGCTCGACCTCGACGTCATCAACTCGATCGCGGCCGCGCTCGAGGGCCACCCGGACAACTCGTCCGCGAGCGTCCACGGCGGCGCGACGCTGTCCGTCACCGAGGCCGCTGAGCCGCTGCCGCGGACCCGGACCGTCCCCCTTCGTCTCGACCCGCGGATCACGCCCGTGGTGCTCGTGCCGGAGACCACGCTGAGCACGCACACCGCCCGGGCGGTCCTGCCCGAGGTCGTGCCGCTGGCCACGGCGGCCGCCAACTCAGCGCGGACCGGGCTGCTCGTGCACGCCCTCACCAGCGCGCCGGAGCTGCTCGTCGAGGCCACGACGGACCTGCTCCACCAGGAGCCGCGACGTCCGAGCTACCCGCAGAGCATGGAGCTCGTCGACGCGCTGCGGGCCGCCGGATGCGCCGCGACGATCTCCGGCGCGGGGCCCTCGGTCCTCGTGCTCACCGACGTCGGCCGCCTCGACGAGGTCCGCGGCATCGCGGCCGGGACCTCCGCCGCCTGGCAGGTCCTCACCCCCGGCGTCCCCACCGACGGCGTGCGCCTGCTGGGGTGACGTCGCCAGGGCGACGCAGTGATACATTGGCGGTGCTCCTTCAGGTCCGGTGCGTCGACCAGCCGGTCGAGTCGCACATGAGGGCCGGAGCCCCCTCCCACGTGAGTGCCATCGGCCTTGCGCCCTGGCACGCAGCCGTGGGGATCAGATGCACATCATCCCGCTCTTGACGGGACTCATCAGGCCTGCCCGACCCGGGTGGCCCCAACGAGGGAAGGGTCCTTCGTGACCGACACCACGACCGGCGACAACGCCGCTCCCGCGAACAGCGAGCAGCCCCGTCGCTCCGGCGCCCTGAGCGCCATGCGCCTCGCCCAGCTCCAGCAGCTCGCCTCGAGCATGGGGATCACCGGCACCGCCAAGATGCGCAAGAGCGACCTCATCGCCGCCATCCGCGCCCAGCAGTCCGGCTCCTCCGCCCCCGCCGCCTCGGCCCCCGCCAAGCGGTCGGCCAAGACCGAGCAGCCGAAGGGGGAGGACGCCCCCTCCGCGCCCCGCGAGGAGACCGCGTCGCCGGCCCCCCGCGACGACAAGCCCGCCGAGCGTGCGCAGGGCGAGCGCGAGCAGCAGGGTGGCCAGGACCGCCAGCAGCAGGACCGCCAGCAGGGCGAGCGTGAGCAGCAGGGCGGCAACGACCGCGCCGAGCGCAACGACCGCACCAACCGTGGCGGCGACGACCGCCAGGGTGGCCGCAACGACAACCAGGGCGGCCGCAGCGACCGCGACCAGGGCGGCAACCAGCAGGGTGGCCGTGGCGGCGACAACCGCCAGGGTGGCCGCAACGACACCCAGGGCGGCGACAACCGCCAGGGTGGTCGCAACGACAACCAGGGTGGCCGCAACCAGGGTGGCGGCCAGGGCGGCAACGACGACGAGCGCGGGGGCCGGCGCAACCGCAACCGCAACCGCAACCGCAACCGCGACAAGCGCCGCGGGGGCCAGCAGTTCGACGACACCGAGCCGCAGATCAACGACGACGACGTGCTCGTCCCCGTCGCGGGCATCCTCGACGTCCTCGACAACTACGCCTTCGTGCGCACCTCGGGCTACCTGCCCGGTCCGGGCGACGTCTACGTGCCGCTCGGCATGGTCAAGCGCAACGGCCTGCGCAAGGGTGACGCCGTCACCGGTCAGGTCAAGGCCGCCCGCGAGGGTGAGGAGCCGCAGCAGCAGACCGTCGGGACCAAGGGCAACCGCGGCAAGTACAACCCGCTCGCCAAGCTCGAGACGGTCAACGGCCTGACGCCCGACGACGCCAAGCGCCGCGCCGAGTTCGGCAAGCTCACGCCGCTCTACCCGCAGGACCGTCTGCGCCTCGAGACCGAGTCCAATGTCCTCACGACGCGGATGATCGACCTCGTCGCCCCGATCGGCAAGGGCCAGCGTGGGCTCATCGTCGCGCCGGCCAAGGCCGGCAAGACGATGGTCATGCAGTCGATCGCCAACGCGATCACGACCAACAACCCCGAGTGCCACCTCATGGTCGTCCTCGTCGACGAGCGCCCCGAGGAGGTCACCGACATGCAGCGCGCGGTCAAGGGTGAGGTCATCGCCTCCACCTTCGACCGCCCGGCCGACGACCACACGACGGTCGCCGAGCTGGCCATCGAGCGCGCCAAGCGCCTCGTCGAGATGGGCCACGACGTCGTCGTGCTCCTCGACTCGATCACCAAGCTCGGTCGCGCCTACAACCTTGCCGCCCCGGCGAGCGGGCGCATCCTCTCCGGTGGTGTCGACTCCGCGGCGCTGTACCCGCCGAAGAAGTTCTTCGGTGCGGCCCGCAACATCGAGAACGGCGGCTCGCTGACGATCCTCGCCACCGCGCTCGTCGAGACCGGCTCGCGCATGGACGAGGTGATCTTCGAGGAGTTCAAGGGCACCGGCAACATGGAGCTCAAGCTCGACCGTGGCCTGGCCAACCGCCGCATCTTCCCTGCGGTCGACGTCAACGGCTCCGGCACCCGTCGCGAGGAGATCCTCCTCGCGCCGGAGGAGCTGAAGATCATGTGGAAGCTGCGTCGCGTGCTCGCGGCCCTCGACACCCAGCAGGGCGTCGAGCTGCTCATCGACCGGCTGCGCAAGACGAAGACCAACTACGAGTTCCTCATGCAGGTCCAGCAGACGAGCTCGATCAAGCTCGACGACGAGGACGAGACGGCCTGACGCCGACCCGACCACGGCTGGGGGGCCGCTGCGCTACGTGCGCGGCGGCCCCCTTCGTCGTCCCGAAACCCTCACCGCGCGCGACCCGACCATGAGACATAGGGTTGTGGCACACCACGCTTCACGGGCTCGGGGGGTGCCCGACCCTGCATTGCCGTAGGGCAATGCGAAGGGGGAGGAGGTCAGGCCTCGTCGGGGCCGGGCGAGTCCTCGTCGGAGAGCCCCTCGGCCGGGCGCTGGACCACGCGGCGCATCTCGGGGAAGCGGGCCTCGACGAAGCCGTAGTCGTCGTAGATGTCGCGGCCGACCTCGGTCGCGTTGAGCGAGATGACCTCGACATCGGTCTCTTCCTCGAACCACGCGATGAGCTCGCCGAGCACCGCGTGGGTGAACCCGAGCCGACGGTGCCGCGGGAAGGTCGCGATGTTGGAGACGTGACCACCGGCGCCGCGGCGGGTGGGCCCGGGCATGAGGTCGACGACCTGACCCATCGCGCACGAGACGACGGTGCCGTGGGCCTCGGCGACGACGACCCGCACGTCGTCGTCGGCCAGGTGCAGCTGCAGCCAGCGGGCGGCGTCCTGCTGCCACCCGATGTCGGAGACCTCCTCGGAGGAGGCGCCCATGGCCTCGTACATCAGCGCCCGCAGGGCGACGATCGTGCCGATGTCGCCGGCCGTGGCCGGGCGGATCACCGAGCCCTCCACGGGGCCGGGGGTGGACTCCCTTCGTCGGTCACGGGTGGAGCGACGCGGGAGGCGGGGGGCTCGAGGTGCCATGCGCCCATCCTGCCGCAGCCGCTTCGCCGGGTGCGGGGAACAACCACCGCCGACGGTGTGTTTGGACCACCGTGTCGGCTCTGGCACAATCGACTGCTGGCCCGGTTCACGGCACGCGGCACAGACGTCCGCAGTTGTCGGCCCCAGCGAGGGCGCAACGCCGACCCGGGCACCACGACCAAGGAGCACCACGTGAAGAAGGACATCCACCCCACCTACGAGGCCACCAGCGTCTCGTGCACCTGCGGCAACACCTTCACCACCCGCAGCACCAAGCCGGGCGGCGAGATCCGCGTCGAGATCTGCAGCAACTGCCACCCCTTCTACACGGGCAAGCAGAAGATCATGGACACCGGTGGTCGCGTGGCCCGCTTCCAGAAGCGTTACGGCCAGAAGACCGAGGCCAAGTAACCCACTCGATGCGCCGGTCAGCCCACTGGGCTGGCCGGCGCATCAGTCTTCCCACCACCTCCACCCACCGACCGCCGGGAGGCCACCGTGCTCGAGTCCGTCGAGGCGCTGCTCGCCGAGCACGCCGAGCTCGAGGCATCACTGGCCGACCCCGCCGTCATCGGTGACCCCGACCGGCTGCGCGAGGTCAACCGCCGCTACGCGGAGCTCACCCCCGTCGTCACCGCCCAGCGCGAGCTCGAGCTGGCCGTCGGTGACCTCGAGGCCGCCCGCGAACTCGCGACCGAGGACGCCGCCTTCGCGGCCGAGGTCCCGGCCCTCGAGGAGAGCGTGGCCGCCGGCGAGGACCGGCTGCGCCGGCTGCTCATCCCGCGCGACCCCGACGACGACCGTGACGTGATCCTCGAGATCAAGGCGGGCGAAGGGGGCGAGGAGTCCGCCCTCTTCGCCGGTGACCTGCTGCGCATGTACCTGCGCCACGCGGAGAAGCGCGGCTGGAGCACCCGCCTGCTCGACGCCACCGAGTCCGACCTGGGTGGCTACAAGGACGTGCGGGTGGCGGTCGGCGCCAAGGGTGCGGCCGAGCCCGGCACCGCCCCGTGGGCCCGCCTCAAGTACGAAGGGGGAGTCCACCGCGTCCAGCGCGTCCCCGTCACCGAGAGCCAGGGCCGGATCCACACCTCCGCGGCCGGCGTGTGGGTCATGCCGGACGTCGGTGACGTCGTCGAGGTGGACATCGACCCCAACGACCTGAAGATCGACGTCTACCGCTCCTCCGGGCCCGGTGGACAGTCGGTCAACACGACCGACTCCGCGGTGCGGATCACCCACCTGCCGACCGGCGTGGTCGTCTCCTGCCAGAACGAGAAGTCCCAGCTGCAGAACAAGGAGTCGGCGATGCGCGTGCTGCGCGCCCGGCTGCACCAGATGGCGATGGACGAGGCCGCGGCCGAGGCCAAGGAGGCGCGCGCCTCGCAGGTGCGCACCGTCGACCGCTCCGAGCGGATCCGCACCTACAACTTCCCCGAAAACCGGATCAGTGACCACCGCACCGGCTTCAAGGCCAACCGGCTCGACGCGGTCCTCGACGGTGACCTCGACGCCGTCGTCGACTCCGCGGTGCAGGCCGACGAGGAGGCGAGGCTCGCGGCTCTCGCCGGGGACGGGGAGTGACCTCCCTTCGCTCGGCGGTGGGAGAGGCAACGGCCACGCTCACCGCTGCCGGGGTGCCGACCCCTCGACCCGACGCCCTGCTCCTGGCAGCCCACGCGCTGGGCTGCGACCGCGGCGAGGTCGAGCGCCGCATGCTCCTGGGCGCCGACCTCGACGAAGCGGGCGCACGGCGACTCGCGGCGCTCGTCGAGGAGCGCGCCGCCCGGGTGCCGCTGCAGCACCTCACCGGGACCGCCCCCTTCCGCCGGCTCGAGCTGCACGTCGGGCCGGGCGTCTTCGTGCCACGCCCCGAGACCGAGCAGGCCGTCGACCACGTGCTCGCCGCGATCACCGGCCTCGAGGCACCCGTCGTCGTCGACCTGTGCACCGGCTCGGGCGCGCTCGCGCTGGGGGTCGCCGACGAGGCGCCGGGCGCCGAGGTGACCGCCGTCGAGCTCAGCGAGCTCGCCGTGGCCTGGGCCGCGCGCAACATCGAGGCGACCGGACTGCCCGTGCGGCTCGTCGCCGCCGACGCCACCGCCGACCCGGCCACCGTGCCCGAGCTCGCCGAGCTCGTCGGCCGGGTCGACGTCGTCGTGTCCAACCCTCCCTACATCCCCGTCGGGATGGTGCCGCTCGAGCCGGAGGTCGCCGAGCACGACCCAGAAGTCGCGCTCTACGGCGGTAGCGCCGACGGGCTGGCGATCCCGCTCGCGGTCGCCGCGGCCGCCGCACGCCTGCTGCACCCGGGCGGGTTGCTCGTCATGGAGCACGCCGACAGCCAGGGCGAGAGCCTGCCCCGCGCGCTGGCGGCGACGGGCGACTGGGCGGACGCCACCGACCACACCGACCTCGCCGGACGCCCCCGCACCACGACCGCACGTCGCGCCTGAGCCCGGCACGAGCACGACGAAGGGGGCGTGGCCGGTCGGCCACGCCCCCTTCGGTGGTGCTGGGGACTTCAGAGGATGTACATCAGCAGCACGATGATCAGCAGCACGCCGACGATCGTCCAGATGAGACCTGAGCCTCGCATGTTCTCCTCCTCGAGGGGATCGGTTTTGGGCGGTTTTTCAACCTATCGCCGCGAGGGGCGCGTGGGGGCGAAGCGGCGTCACCAATTCGGCGGCGTCCCGACCGGCCCCGTCCGCCGCGAGCCTGCGGCATAGGGTGGTCCCCATGAGTCCCGTCGTCGATGCGACCACCGCAGACCGCGAGCAGAGCGTGACGGCGACGGTCGACGCCGTCCGCCGCGGCGAGGTCGTCGTCATCCCCACTGACACCGTCTACGGGATCGGGGCCGATGCCTTCGACCCCGAGGCGGTCGCCGCCGTCCTCAGCGCGAAGGGGAGGGGGCGCGACATGCCCCCGCCCGTCCTCATCCCCGACGTGCGCACCGTTGACGGACTGGCCCGCGCCGTGCCCGAGTGGGCCCGCCGGCTGGTCACCGAGCTGTGGCCGGGGCCGCTGACGCTCGTGCTGCTCGCCCAGCCGTCGCTCCACTGGGACCTCGGCGAGACCGCCGGCACCGTCGCGCTGCGCATGCCCGACGACGAGATCGCCCTCGAGGTCCTGCGCGAGACCGGCCCGCTCGCCGTGACGAGCGCCAACCGCACCGGCGAGCCGGCGGCCACCAGCGTCACCGACGCCGCCGTGCAGCTCGGCCCGGCCGTGAGCGTCTACCTCGATGGTGGTCCGCGCACCAGTCAGGAGCCGTCGACGATCATCGACTGCACCGGCGAGCACCCCGTCGTCCTGCGTCTCGGCGCGATCGGCCGCGAGCGTCTCGAGGAGATCCTCGGCGTGGGCTTCGACCGGCCCGCCGACGCCGGTGAGGGCGTCGCCGACGTGGCGACGCCCGATGACACCGACTCCGCCGACGACGCCGGACCCGACCCGCAGCCGGGTGACCTGCCCGTCTACGACGACGAGGACCCCGAGGTGGCGGCCGCCGAGGCGGCTCGTCACCACGAGGCCCGGCACGGCACCGCCGGTGACGCCGCCGACGCGCAGTGGGAGGATCTCCCTTCGTCGGACCCGGCCCACCCCGAGACCGACCCGACCGACCCCACCACCCCGACCACGGAGGCCCCTCGATGACCGACGACACCTTCTACGGCTCCGACTTCGGTGCCCTGAGCGCCTTCGACCCGGAGATCGCCGGTGTCCTCACCAGCGAGCTCGACCGCATCCGTGGCGGCCTGCAGCTCATCGCCAGCGAAAACATCTCCTCGCCGGAGGTGCTCACCGCGCTCGGCTCGACCTTGAGCAACAAGTACGCCGAGGGCTACCCGGGGCGTCGCTACTACGGTGGCTGCTCCGAGGTCGACAAGGCGGAAAACCTGGCGATCGAGCGCGCCAAGAGCCTGCTGGGCGCCCAGCACGCCAACGTCCAGGCGCACTCCGGTGCCAGCGCCAACCAGGCCGTCTACGGCGCCTTCCTCCAGCCGGGCGAAAAGATCCTCGCGATGTCGCTGCCGCACGGTGGCCACCTGACCCACGGCACCAAGGTCTCCTTCTCGGGCAAGTGGTTCGACGCCGTCCACTACGGCGTGCACCCCGAGACGGAGGACGTCGACTACGACGAGATGGAGCGCCTGGCCAAGGAGCACCGGCCCAAGGTCATCTGCTCCGGCGGTTCGGCGATCCCGCGCCTGCTCGACTTCGAGCGCATCCGCGCCATCTGCGACGAGGTCGGCGCGATCATGTGGGTCGACGCGGCCCACTTCATCGGTCTCGTCGCCGGCAAGGCGATCCCGAGCCCGGTCCCGCTCGCCGACGTCGTCACCTTCACGACGCACAAGGTGCTCCGCGGCCCCCGCTCGGGTGCGCTGGTGTGCAAGGAGGAGCACGCCAAGGCGCTCGACAAGGCGATCTTCCCGATGATGCAGGGCGGGCCGCAGATGCACACGATCGCGGCCAAGGCGGTCAACTTCAAGGAGTGCGCGACGCCCGAGTACCAGCAGTACGCGGCCGACGTCATCGCCAACTCCAAGGTCCTCGCCGACGAGCTCCTGAAGCGCGGCATCCGCCCGACGACCGGCGGCACCGACACCCACCTGGCGCTGCTCGACCTGCAGGGCGTCGGCGTCACCGGGGTCGACGCCGAGGCGCGTTGCGACGCGGCCGGCATCACCCTCAACAAGAACGCCATCCCCAACGATCCGCAGAAGCCCTCGGTCGCCTCCGGCATCCGCGTCGGCACCCCGTGCGTCACGACGCAGGGCATGGGCACCGACGAGATGGTCAAGATCGCCGAGCTCATCCACACCGCCGTGACGAAGGGGGACGCCGACCCCGAGCACGAGGTCTCCCGTGAGGTGCGTGCCCAGGTGAGCGAGCTCGTCACCACCTTCCCGGCCTACCCGCGCTGAAGGGGTAGCACGCCGGTGGTCGAGGTGCGACGAGCCCTGCGAGGAGCCTCGAGACCCGGGCCACCGGACGGGGGTCAGCGGTGAGGGAGTACGTCTTCGTCTTCCTCGTCGCGCTCGCCTCGACCTATGTCCTCGTCCCCCTGGTGCGCACCATCGCGGTGCGCGTCGGCGCCTTCACCGAGGTGCGGGAGCGCGACGTGCACGTCGTGCCGATCCCGCGCCTCGGTGGGGTGGCGATGTTCCTCGGCTACGCGGCCGCGACCCTCGCGGCGTCGCGGATGCCCTTCCTGCGGCAGGTCTTTGAGACCGGTGAGCTCATCGGGATCCTCGTGGGGGCGGGCGTCGTCTGCCTCGTCGGGGCGATCGACGACGTCAAGGAGCTCGACGCCCTGACCAAGCTCGGCGGTCAGCTCGTCGCCGCCGCGATCATCGCCTTCGCCGGGGTGCAGTTCTTCTCGCTGCCGCTCGGCACGGTGACCGTGCTGCCCGCGCCCGTGCTCGTGCTCATGACGATCTTCGTCGTCGTGCTGTGCATCAACGCGGTCAACTTCATCGACGGGCTCGACGGCCTGGCGGCGGGCCTCGTCGCCATCGCCGCCGGTGCCTTCTTCATCTACAGCTACCTCATCTCGGGTGGCTACGACCCGCCCAACGTCTTCTCCTCGGCGACCTTCATCTCCGCGGCGCTCGCGGGCTGCTGCCTGGGCTTCCTGCCGCACAACGTCTTCCCGGCCAAGCTCTTCATGGGCGACTCCGGTGCCCTTCTGCTCGGGCTGCTGCTCGCGGCCGCGACGATCTCCAACGTCGGGCAGATCAACCCCGACCAGGTGAAGGTGAGCGCCAACGCGGTCGCCGCGACCGTGCTGCCGCTGCTCATCCCGATCTCGATCATGCTGCTGCCGCTCCTCGACGTCGTGTGGGCGGTCGCGCGACGGACCGCCCGCGGGCAGCGCCCGTGGGACGCCGACAGCCAGCACCTGCACCACCGCATGCTCCAGATCGGCCACGGCCACCGGCGCGCGGTGCTGCTGCTGTGGCTGTGGGCGGCCGTCGTCGCCCTGGGGGCGGTGAGCTTCGTCTTCCTGCCGCCGCTCGTCGCCGGCATCGGGGGAGTGATGATGCTCGGCGTCGCCGCGGTCCTGACGATCTGGCTGCCGCGCTTCTCCCGACCCGGGCACCGACCCAAGAAGTACGATGCCCAGGGGCAGCGGATCGACGCCTGATTGGTGGCCTCCGCGGCGCTTGTGTAAACTTTCACAAGCGCCCGCCGGACCGTCTGGTCCGACCCGTAGAGCACCTGATGCTCCCGTTCCCGAAGTGAGCCGATGACGACGACTCAGCGCCGCAGCCCCGTGCCGGGCATGCGCCGTGGTGTTCTCGTCGCCGGTGTCATCGGGACCGCGCTCACCACCGCTGTCGGCGCCTTCGCGAGGGGTTCCGACGGCGCGTTGAGCGCGCTGGTCGGTTCGCTCCTCGCTTTCTTCGTCGTCCTCACGGGACTCATGGCGATCTCGCTCATCGTGGCCGGTGACGTCGGGACGTCGATGGCCGGTGCCGGGGTGGTCTACCTCGGTCAGCTGATCATCCTCGTCGCGGCGATCGCCGTCGTGCGCGAGATGTCGTGGCTCGACGGCCGCACGGCCGCCCTCTCCGCCATCGTCGCGACCGTCGTCCTCCAGGCAGGTGTCGTGGCCGGCTACGTGCGCGGACGACACCTGATCCACCCGACCGGGGCCAGCGCATGAGTGCCATCGCCCGGCGGCGGAAGGGGGAGACCCCTCGCTTCGTGACCAAGGCGCTCCCGAGCGCCGAGGAGTCGGCGGCGAGCGCCGAGCGCTACCGCACCGACCCGACCCGGCCCCACCCGGCGGCCGCATCCGACGCGATGGCCGCAACGGTCCTCGCCCACCTGATCACCGGGCCCATCCTGTACGGCGCCATCGGCTGGCTGCTCGACCGGTGGCTGGGGACGTCGTTCCTCGTCATCATCGGGATCGTCGGCGGAATGGCTCTGTCGCTGTACGTGATCTGGCTCCGGTACGGTACGTCCCAGGCACCCACAGACGATGCCCCCTCCGCGGGGAAGAAGACGGCTGCCCAGCCACACAACGAGGAGAACCAGTGATCCTGACTGCGCCCGTGCTGCCTGCTTCCGGTGGAGGGGAGTACGAGACCCCCACGCCGGAGATCTTCTGGCAGCCGCTCTTCGAGGTCGGCGGCATCGTCGTCACCAACCAGATGGCCTGGGCTGCCATCGTCACTGCGGTCGTCTCGATCGTCCTGGTCGTCCTGAGCCGCAAGGCCGCCGTCGTCCCGAGCAAGGGCCAGTGGCTGCTCGAGGGCTTCTACAACTTCCCCCGCAACAGCGTGGCCAAGGACATGATCGGCACCAAGGAGTTCCGCCGGTTCGTCCCGCTCATCGTCACCCTCTTCACGATGGTGCTCTTCTACAACCTGATGGGCATCTTCCCCTTCGCCATGAACCCGGTGACGGGCAAGATCGGTTTCGCGATCGCCCTCGTCGCAGTCGTCTACGTCGTCTACCACTGGGTGGGCTTCCAGAAGATGGGCTTCGTCGGCTACTTCAAGCACATGATCCCGCCGGGCCTGCCGGGCTGGATCGTCCCCGTGGTCTTCCTGCTCGAGCTGATCACCTACTTCATCACCCGGCCGTTGACCCTGGCGCTGCGACTCTTCGGCAACATGTTTGCCGGCCACATGGTCATCTACCTCTTCGTCACGGCTGGCGCCTACTTCCTGCTCGACGGCGGCGTCCTGCTCAAGGTGCTGTCGCTGCCGACCTTCCTCATGGCCGGCGTCATGGTCATCTTCGAGGCCCTGGTGCAGTTCCTCCAGGCGTTCGTCTTCGTCCTCCTGACCTCCAGCTACATCGCCGGAGCCCTGGCCGACGACCACTGAGTCGGCACCCCGCACCTACAACTGCATAGCACCAACACCCAGAACTTCCCCGTGGGACAGACCCCGCGGCGGATCACAGAAACACGAAAGAGGAAACATCGTGGAAATCTCCGGCAACCTCTCGCTCATCGGTTACGGCCTCTCCGCCATCGGCCCGGCCATCGCCGTCGGTCTGATCTTCGCCGCGTACATCAACGGTGTCGCCCGTCAGCCCGAGGCCCGTGGCCTGCTGCAGCCGATCGCCATCCTCGGCTTCGCCCTCGCCGAGGCGCTCGCCATCTTCGGTCTGGTGCTCTTCTTCATCAACTGATCCGCCGGCAACGGCATCGTCAAACCGGCACCAGTCACTAGGAGTACCCCGTGCACATCACCGCAACCGCTTCGTCGGTCGTGGGTCTCGCGGCGGCCGGCGGGGAGAGCATGCCGCTCATCCCGCAAATCCCGGAGCTCGTCTTCGGGCTCGTCATGTTCGCGATCCTCTACTTCGTCGTGGCGAAGTTCGTGGTTCCGAACATCGAGAAGGCCTACGCCGAGCGTCACGCCGCGATCGAGGGTGGCATCGCCCAGGCCGAGAACGCCCAGGCCGAGGCCGAGGCCGCCAAGGCCCAGTACGAGGCCCAGCTGGCCGAGGCTCGCGCCGAGGCCGCCAAGATCCGTGAGGACGCACGCGCCGAGGGCGCGGCCATCGTCGCGGAGATGCGCGGGCAGGCTCAGGACGAGGCCAACCGCATCACCGAGTCGGCGCACAAGCAGATCGAGGCCGAGCGCCAGCAGGCCCTCGTCTCCCTGCGCGGTGAGGTGGGTCGTCTGGCGACCGACCTGGCCGGTCGCATCGTCGGCCACGAGCTGCAGGACTCCTCCAGCCGCCAGGGCCTCATCGACCGCTTCCTCGCGGAGCTCGAGTCGGGTCAGGTCCAGCCGGAACAGGTGGGTGCTGCTGCGGCAGCGACCGCCGCGCCGGCGGAGCAGGGCCAGCTCGACCTCGGCGACACGGGGCGTGACGCCTGATGCGAGGCTCTTCCCGCGCCGCCGTCGCCGAGGGACGCCAGTCCTTCGAGACCGCGCTGACGACCGGGGACCCGGCCGTCCTGGCGGACGAGCTCTTTGCCGTCACCGCGCTGCTCGACGACAACGTGGCACTGCGCCGCACCGTCGCCGACCCCTCGCGTGAGGGCAAGGAGCGGGCCGACCTCGTCACCCGGCTGCTCCACGGCAAGCTGTCCAACGAGACCGTGGGCGTCGTCTCGGTGCTCGTGACCCAGCGCTGGGCGCAGGACCGCGACCTCACCGACACGATCGAGCGCTTCGGCGTCGAGGCCCTCCTCAAGGGGGCCGAGGCCAGCGGCAGCCTCGACCAGGTCGAGGACGAGCTCTTCCGCTTCGAGCGTCTCGTCGACGGCAACCCCGAGCTGCGTGACGCCCTGGGCAACCGTCAGGGCGACCCGGCCGGCAAGGCCGACCTCGTCAGCACCCTCCTGCAGGGCAAGGCCCGGCCGGAGACGGTCCGACTGGCTCGCCAGGCGGTCCTGGCGCCGCGGGGTCGTCGCTTCGACCGCACGCTCGAGGCCTACCTCGACATCGCGGCCGAGCGTCGCCAGCAGCTGACCGCCGTCGTGACGACCGCGGTCGACCTCACGCAGGAGCAGCGCACCCGCCTGGCCGGCGCGCTGCAGCAGATCTACAGCAAGCCCGTCCAGCTGCAGATCGTCCACGACGAGGACGTCATCGGCGGGATCCGGGTCCAGATCGGCGACGAGGTCGTCGACGGGACCGTCCTGCGACGTCTCGACGAGGCGAAGCGCCACCTGGCCGGCTGAGCCCGGGTCAGACCCACCATGCAGACCACATATTCGGCCACCACAGCGGCCGGCAACGAGGAGAAGACAACATGACGGAGCTTTCGATCCGTCCGGAGGAGATCCGGGACGCCCTGGACGGCTACGTGCGGTCCTACAACCCGGGCGCGGCCTCCCGCGAAGAGGTCGGCCGCGTCACCGACACCGGTGACGGCATCGCCCACGTCGAGGGACTCCCTTCGGCCATGACCAACGAGCTGCTCGAGTTCGAGGACGGCACCCTCGGCCTCGCGCTCAACCTCGACGTCCACGAGATCGGTGTCGTCGTCCTCGGCGACTTCTCCAAGATCGAGGAGGGCCAGACGGTCAAGCGGACCGGCGAGGTCCTCTCGGTCCCGGTCGGTGACAACTTCCTCGGCCGCGTCGTCAACCCGCTCGGCCAGCCCATCGACGGCCTCGGCGAGATCGAGGCCGAGGAGCGCCGCGCGCTCGAGCTGCAGGCCCCCTCGGTCGTGCAGCGCAAGTCGGTCCACGAGCCGCTGCAGACCGGCCTGAAGTCGGTCGATGCCATGACCCCGATCGGCCGTGGCCAGCGTCAGCTGATCATCGGTGACCGCCAGACCGGCAAGACCACGGTCGCGGTCGACACGATCATCAACCAGAAGCAGTTCTGGGAGACCGGCGACCCGCAGAAGCAGGTGCGCTGCATCTACGTGGCCATCGGCCAGAAGGGCTCCACGATCGCGTCCGTCAAGGGCACGCTCGAGGAGGCCGGCGCCATGGAGTACACGACGATCGTCGCGGCTCCCGCCTCCGACGCCGCCGGCTTCAAGTACCTCGCCCCCTTCACCGGCTCGGCCATCGGCCAGCACTGGATGTACCAGGGCAAGCACGTCCTCATCGTCTTCGACGACCTGAGCAAGCAGGCCGAGGCCTACCGCTCGATGTCGCTGCTGCTGCGCCGCCCGCCGGGTCGCGAGGCCTACCCGGGTGACGTCTTCTACCTGCACTCGCGTCTGCTGGAGCGCTGCGCCAAGCTCTCCGACGACATGGGCGCCGGCTCGATGACCGGTCTGCCGATCATCGAGACCAAGGCGGGCGACGTCTCGGCGTACATCCCGACCAACGTCATCTCGATCACCGACGGCCAGATCTACCTGCAGGCCGACCTCTTCAACTCCGACGTCCGCCCCGCCATCGACGTGGGTGTCTCGGTCTCGCGTGTCGGCTCGGCCGCGCAGACCAAGGCGATGAAGTCGGTCTCCGGTCGCCTCAAGCTCGACCTGGCCCAGTACCGCGCCCTCGAGGCCTTCGCGATGTTCGCGTCCGACCTGGACCCGGCGTCGAAGCAGCAGCTGGCCCGAGGCGCCCGCCTCGTCGAGCTGCTCAAGCAGAAGCAGGCCGACCCCTACCCGGTGCCCGAGCAGGCCGTCGCCATCTGGGCCGGCACCACCGGTGAGCTGGACCCCATCGCCGTCGAGGACGTGCGTCGCTTCGAGGCCGAGTTCCTCGACCACCTGCGTCGCAACAAGAACGACCTCATGGAGGGCATCCAGGAGACGGGCAAGCTCGAGGACTCGACGATCTCCGCCCTCGAGGCCGAGATCAAGAGCTTCCGCGAGACCTTCGCCCCGTCCAACAAGGACGAGGTCCCGGTCGGTTCCGCCGAGGAGTCGGGCGAGGACGCCCAGGACTCCGAGCAGGTCCAGATCGTCAAGCAGAAGCGCTGACCCACCACCGGTCGGGCGTCGTCCGCGACGCCCGACCGGGGGCAGCAGCCCCGACCGCCGGCCCTGAGCCGACCACAGACCACCAGAGAGGCGGAAGCACATGGGAGCGCAGATCCGGGAGTACCGGCAGCGCATCCGGTCCGTCAGTGCGACCAAGAAGATCACGCGCGCCATGGAGCTCATGGCGGCCTCGCGGGTCGTCAAGGCCCAGCAGGCCGTGCGTGAGTCCACGCCCTACGCCCGCGCCCTGACGCGCGCCGCGTCGGCCGTGGCCACGTACTCCGACGAGGACCACCCGCTGACCACCGAGCCGGACAACGTGCGCCGTGCCGCGGTGCTCGTCATCGCCGCCGACCGCGGCCTCGCGGGCGGCTACAACTCCAACGTCCTCAAGGAGGGGGAGCGGGTCTCCGCCGCCCTTCGTGACCAGGGCAAGGAGGTCCAGACGTACCTCGTGGGTCGTCGCGCGGTCTCCTACTACTCCTTCCGCAAGAAGGAGTACGTCGCCGAGTGGACCGGCTCGTCCGAGAAGCCCAGCTTCGACAACGCCCGTGAGATCGGCGAGCGGCTCGTCGCCGACTTCACCACGGACTTCGAGGACGGCGGCGTCGACGAGGTCCACGTCGTCTTCACCCGCTTCGTCTCGATGGTCACGCAGGAGGCCGAGGTCATCCGGCTGCTGCCGCTCGAGGTCGTCGAGGGCGTCGAGGAGCCGGGCGAGGAGGAGCTGTACCCGCTCTACGAGTTCGAGCCGAGCGGCGAGGAGCTGCTCGACACGCTGCTCCCGCGCTATGTCAACGCGCGCATCTTCAACTGCCTCCTCCAGGCGGCGGCCTCCGAGCTCGCGGCACGTCAGCGCGCGATGAAGTCGGCGACCGACAACGCCGAGGAGCTCATCAAGAAGTACACCCGACTGGCCAACCAGGCCCGTCAGGCCGAGATCACCCAGGAGATCTCCGAGATCGTCGGCGGGGCCGGGGCCCTTGCCGAGTCCAAGTGAGAAGGTAGAGAGAACCCATGACTGCCACCGTCACCGAAGAGAACACCACCCAGGCGGGTGGGGTCGGGCGCATCTCCCGCGTCACCGGCCCGGTCGTCGACGTCGAGTTCAGCGCCGACACCATGCCCGACCAGTACAACCTGCTCACCACCGAGGTCCAGCTCGGGGAGACCACCCGCACGCTGAACCTCGAGGTCGCCCAGCACATCGGCGACAACATGGTCCGCGCCATCTCCCTGCAGCCTACCGACGGTCTCGTCCGCGGCGGCCAGGTGCAGGACACCGGCGGCCCGATCACGGTCCCCGTCGGTGACGTCACCCTCGGCAAGGTCTTCAACGCGACCGGCGCCTGCCTCAACCTCGAGGAGGGCCAGACCCTCGAGGTCAACGAGCGCTGGGGCATCCACCGCTCCGCCCCGGCCTTCGACCAGCTCGAGTCGAAGACCCAGATGTTCGAGACCGGCATCAAGGTCATCGACCTGCTGACCCCCTACGTCCAGGGTGGCAAGATCGGCCTCTTCGGTGGTGCCGGTGTCGGCAAGACCGTCCTCATCCAGGAGATGATCGCCCGAGTCGCGCGCGACCACGGTGGTGTCTCCGTGTTCGCCGGTGTCGGCGAGCGCACCCGTGAGGGCAACGACCTCATGGTCGAGATGGAGGAGGCCGGCGTCCTCGGTCAGACCGCCCTGGTCTTCGGCCAGATGGACGAGCCGCCGGGCACGCGTCTGCGCGTCGCCCTGTCCGCCCTGACCATGGCGGAGTACTTCCGCGATGTGCAGAAGCAGGACGTGCTCCTCTTCATCGACAACATCTTCCGCTTCACGCAGGCCGGTTCCGAGGTCTCCACGCTGCTGGGCCGCATGCCCTCCGCCGTGGGGTACCAGCCGACCCTCGCCGACGAGATGGGCGTCCTCCAGGAGCGGATCACCTCGACGCGTGGTCACTCGATCACCTCGATGCAGGCGATCTACGTGCCGGCCGACGACTACACCGACCCGGCGCCGGCGACGACCTTCGCGCACCTCGACGCGACGACCGAGCTCAACCGTGAGATCGCGTCGATGGGTATCTACCCGGCCGTGGACCCGCTGACCTCGACCAGCCGGATCCTCGACCGTCGCTACATCGCGGAGGACCACTACAACACCGCGGTCCGCGTGAAGTCGATCCTGCAGAAGAACAAGGAGCTGCAGGACATCATCGCGATCCTCGGTATCGACGAGCTGTCCGAGGAGGACAAGATCCTCGTCAACCGCGCGCGTCGTATCCAGCGCTTCCTGTCGCAGAACACCTACGTCGCCAAGCAGTTCACCGGCATCGAGGGTTCGACGGTCCCGCTGACCGACACCATCGAGGCGTTCACCAAGATCGCCGACGGTGAGTACGACCACGTGGCCGAGCAGGCCTTCTTCATGTGCGGTGGCCTCGACGACGTCGAGCGCCAGTGGGCGGAGATCCAGAAGAGCCTCTGACCCCACCCCGCGTCAACGCGACGGCCGCCCCCTTCGTCCATCGAAGGGGGCGGCCGTCTCGTTGACGTGGTAGGGCATTGGGGCGCGGGGGAGGGGGCCAGCTACACTGGCGGCCATGACGACTCCCGGCGACCAGCCGCACACGCCCGGCCCGCCCCCGCCCCCCGGGGTCGGCGGAGCCCAGGGTCAGCCCGGCCAGGGCCAGCCGCAGTCCGGCTACCAGGCGCCCGGATACCAGCAGGCTCCTCAGTTGACCGGTGCCGAGCGCTACCACCTCAACGTCATGGGGCAGGACTACGGGCCCTACGACCTCACCCAGCTGGCCGGCATGGCCGTCGGCGGTCAGCTCAAGGGCGACACCCCGGTCCGTGCCGAGGGCCAGCAGACGTGGTTCCCCGCGTCGCAGGTGCCCGGGCTCTTCTCCAGCCGCGAGTGGATGACCACCCTGCTGCTGTCGATCTTCGTCGGGAGCCTCGGCGTCGACCGCTTCTACCTCGGCCAGACCCTGCTCGGGGTGCTCAAGCTCGTCACCTGCGGCGGTGCCGGCATCTGGAGCCTCATCGACATCATCCTCGTCGTGACCCGCAAGATGGTCGACGTCGACGGGCGGCCGCTGCGATGACCCAGCAGACCGGCGGGCAGGTGCACTTCGCACGCGGCGTGAGCATCGCCGAGCGGACCATCATGCCGATCCTCGCCGTCATGAGTCTCGCGGGTCTGGTCATCGCCCGGCTGTGGCCGGTCCAGTCCGTCGAGTCGGGTGCTCCGACCTGTCTCCTGCGCATCGCGACCGGCCTGCCCTGTCCCGGGTGCGGCATGACCCGTTCGTGGGTCCATCTCGCCCACGGCAACGTCGGTACCGCTTTCGAGTACAACTTCTTCGGTCCGATCGCGATGGTGGCGGCCGCCGGCATCGTCCTGTGGACGGTCTACGCGCTGATCCGTCGGATCCCCACGGGCGCCCTCTTCGATCGGCTCAACCCACGCCTCCTCATCGCGCTCACCGTGGTCTGGCTGGGCTACTCCCTGGTCCGCGCGGTCAGCATCGGCCTGGGCCAGGACTACTTCGCGCTCGTCGTCGCCTGAGGCGCGCGCAGGCCCGCACCACGCGCGGGCTACGATGGACACCCGCACCACCGAGACGAAGGACCCCCCTCCCGTGAGCTCCCTCAACGTCGAACTCGTCGCCGCCGACCGCAAGGTCTGGTCCGGCGAGGCCAGCATGGTCCGCGCCCGCAGCACCGAGGGCGAGATCGGCATCATGCCCGGTCACACCCCGCTGCTCGGCGTGCTGATCGAGGGTGACATCGTCATCCACACCACCGAAGGTGGGGACCAGGCCGCCACGATCGACGGTGGCTTCCTGTCCGTCGACCACGACAACGTCACGATCGTCGCCGAGACCGTCCAGACCCCGGCCAAGGCCTGACGCACGTTTCATGTCCACCCTGCAGGCGGTCGAGCTCGTCCTGCTCGCAGGGTGTCTACTCCTCGCGCTGTGGCTGGTGCTGGTGTGGCTGCGTCGCCGATCGTTGGCCGCCCACGGCCCCTTGAACCCGTGCGCCGTCAAGTTGCCCGAGTCGCCCCGGTGGCGACTCGGGTTGCTGCGTCTCGGGTCGGACCGGCTCGACTGGTTCAGCGTCGGAAGAGTGACGACGCACCCGACGATGACCTGGCTGCGTGAGGGCCTGGAGATCTCCACCCCGCAGTCGGGCGAGACCGTCTCGATCCCGGGCCTCGACGGTGCCCTCTCGGTGACGCTCAGCGGCCGTGACGGGGTGCTCGCCCGCCTCGCGGTCGAGCCGAAGATCTACCCGGCGATCCGCTCCTGGCTGGAGTCGGCGCCGCCGGGCCACAACGTCAACGTGACCTGAGCCCCCCTTCGCCTCTCCTCACGGTCGTGCGTCCTTGGTGGGACGCTCCTCGCGGCCGCCGCCGGGCTGCCAGAGCACGTCGCCGCCGATCGGCAGGTTGGCCACCCGGGCGAGGATGAAGAGCAGGTCCGACAGGCGGTTGAGATAGGTCGTCGTCAGGGGGTTGACGCCGCCGGTCCCGCGCTCGTCGGCCGTCTCGGTGCCGTACTCCTCCCGGGCCGCCCACGCCGAGCGCTCCGCGCGCCGCACGACGGTCGTCGCGTGGTGCAGGTGGGCGGAACCGGCGGTGCCACCGGGGAGGATGAAGGAGCGCAGCTTCTCGACCTGGGTCAGGTAGTGGTCGCAGTCGGCCTCGAGCTCGTCGACCCACTCCTGCTTGACCCGCAGCGGTGGGTACTCGGGGTCGGCCTGCAGCGGCGTCGACAGGTCGGCGCCGAGGTCGAAGAGGTCATTTTGCACCCGGGTGAGGGTCGCGACGACCTCGTCGGTCAGGCCGCCGGTGGCCACGGCGACACCGATGACGGCATTGGCCTCGTTGGCGTCGGCGTAGGCCTGCAGACGGGAGTCGGTCTTGCTCGTGCGGCTGAAGTCGCCGAGCGCGGTCGTCCCCTCGTCGCCGGTGCGGGTGTAGATCCTCGTGAGGTTGACCATGGCGTCATCGTCGCAGACCCCCGCGAGCGACGTCCCGGGGTCGTCCGGATGGTGGCGCGAAGGGGGAGTCCTGACCTGACGCTGGTCATGGCGTGATGACATCGTGATTGGCAGGTGCAACCCCGGCGGTGTTTCGCACGTCACACTGGGTGACAACGGTTCACGCAGGGGAAAGCAGGTAGCCGTCATGAGCGCAACGACCGCGCTGTCGCCCGTGGGTGGCGCAGGGACCACCCGCGTCCGAGTCCACGTGCCCTTCGACCTGCGGCACAGCGCAGACCTGCGGCAGGAGCTGGTCACCGCCGTGCGCGAAGGGGGTGACCTGGTCCTCGTGGACATCTCCGAGTCGACCGTGGTGGACCAGGTCGGCTTCGCGACGCTCGTCGCGGCGCATGCGCGCGCGGCGCGTGCCGGACGTCGCCTGCGCTACGTCGGGGCCGACGAGCGGACCACGCGCCTGCTGCGTCGGGCCGGGCTGGTGCGCCTCCTGCACGAGACGCCGTCGCCGGCCCTCGCGCTGCGCCGCCGCACCGTCGCGGTCTGAGCGCGCGCGGCCGCGCCGCCGCACCTAGACTCCCGGCGTCGAGACGGCGGGAGGACTGCACGGTGACGAGCGAGACGGCGGGGCGCTACCCATGGCGCTGGTCACCGACCGCATCGGGTGACGTCGGCCCCCTTCGCCTGCGGGGTGGGGCGCCCGGGTGTGGCGTCATTCACCGCGGACAGGCCTACGCCACGCCGGGGCGCGCGGGTACCTTGCCACCTATGGCCGACAGCACCGATGCCCCCACGCCCGCAGCCGAGGCAGCCCGTCCCGAGCGCGACCGCCCCTGGGTGATGCGGACCTACGCCGGGCACTCCAGCGCGGCCGCGTCCAACGAGCTCTACCGGCGCAACCTCGCCAAGGGCCAGACCGGTCTGTCGGTGGCCTTCGACCTGCCGACGCAGACCGGCTACGACCCCGACCACGTGCTCAGCCGCGGCGAGGTCGGCAAGGTGGGCGTGCCGATCAGCCACATCGGTGACATGCGTCGGCTCTTCGACCAGATCCCGCTCGGCGAGATGAACACCTCGATGACGATCAACGCCGTCGCGATGTACATGCTCGCGCTCTACCAGGTCGCCGCCGAGGAGCAGGCCGAGGCCGCGGGGGAGGACCCGGCCGAGGTTCGTGCCCGGCTCGCCGGCACGACTCAGAACGACATCATCAAGGAGTACCTGAGCCGCGGGACCTATGTCTTCCCGCCCGGGCCCTCCATGCGCCTCATCACCGACATGGTGACCTACACCGTCGGTGAGATCCCCAAGTGGAACCCCACCAACATCTGCAGCTACCACCTGCAGGAGGCCGGGGCGACGCCGGTGCAGGAGATCGCCTACTCGATGTCGACGGCGATCGCCGTGCTCGACGCCGTCAAGGCGTCCGGCCGGGTGCCCGACGAGGACTTCGGCAAGGTCGTCGCCCGCATCTCCTTCTTCGTCAACGCCGGCGTGCGCTTCATCGAGGAGATGTGCAAGATGCGCGCCTTCGTCGAGCTGTGGGACGAGATCACCCGCGAGCGCTACGGCGTCACCGACGCCAAGCAGCGCCGCTTCCGCTACGGCGTCCAGGTCAACAGCCTCGGCCTGACCGAGGCCCAGCCGGAGAACAACGTCCAGCGCATCGTGCTCGAGATGCTCGCCGTCACGCTGAGCAAGGACGCCCGGGCCCGCGCGGTCCAGCTGCCCGCGTGGAACGAGGCGCTCGGCCTGCCCCGCCCGTGGGACCAGCAGTGGGCGCTGCGACTGCAGCAGGTCCTCGCCTTCGAGTCCGACCTGCTCGAGTACGACGACCTCTTCACCGGCTCGCCGGTCGTCGAGCGCAAGGTCGCCGAGCTCGTCGAGGGCGCCAAGGCCGAGATCGACCGGATCCAGGAGATGGGCGGTGCCGTGCCGGCCGTCGAGTCGGGTTACATGAAGAACGCGCTCGTCGCCAGCCACTCGCTGCGTCGCCAGCGGATCGAGGCCGGCGAGGACATCGTCGTCGGCGTCAACAAGTTCGAGACCACCGAGCCCAACCCGCTGACCGCCGACCTCGACACCGCGATCCAGACCGTCGACGCCGATGTCGAGGCCAAGGCCGTCGAGGCCGTGCGCGCATGGCGCACCGAGCGCGACGCCGACCCGCAGGCCGCCGCCGCGGCCGCCGACTCGCTCGCCCGCCTCAAGGAGGTCGCGGCGACCGACGACAACCTCATGGAGGCCTCGCTCGTCTGCGCCCGCGCCGGGGTCACCGTCGGGGAGTGGGCCCAGGCGCTGCGTGAGGTCTTCGGTGAGTTCCGCGCTCCCACGGGGGTCTCCGGGTCGGTCGGCGTCGCCGACGGCGGCTCGGCGGACCTCGTCGAGGTCCGCTCGCGGGTGGCCGCGACGGGCGAGGAGCTCGGCGAGCGGCTGCGCGTCCTCGTCGGCAAGCCCGGCCTCGACGGCCACTCCAACGGCGCCGAGCAGATCGCCGTGCGGGCGCGTGACGCGGGCTTCGAGGTGGTCTACCAGGGCATCCGGCTGACGCCCGAGCAGATCGTCTCCGCGGCCGTGGCCGAGGACGTCGACCTCGTCGGCGTCTCGATCCTCTCCGGCTCGCACATGGAGCTCGTCCCCGACATCCTCAAGGGCCTCGAGGCCGAGGGTGCCGGTGACATCCCGGTCGTCGTCGGCGGGATCATCCCCGAGTCCGATGCGGCCCGGCTGCGCGAGCTCGGTGTCGCGGCGGTCTTCACGCCCAAGGACTTCGGTCTCAACGAGATCATGGGCTCCTTCGTCGACATCATCCGTGAGCGCCGCGGGCTCCCCGCCCGGGAGACCGTCGACGCGTGAGCAGGGCCCGGGTCTCCTGGCTGCACGCGGTCGTCGCGGTCCCCGTCGCGGCGATCGCCTGGGTCGTCGTCGCCGGTGCGCTGGCGTACACCGGCAGTGACATCGCCTTCTCCGGGCTCGTCGCCTGCGGCGTCGGCGCGGCCATCGGTGCCGCGCTGCTGCTCGTGCCCCGCCCGGCCGCGCGTGGTCTCGGCCTGGGGACGATCGCGACGATGCTCCCGTGCGCGATCGGGCTGGCGATCAGCCTGATGTGACCCGGCGTGGGGCTAGGGTCGAGTGGTGGCCCTGCACTGCCCGGCGACCCTGCTCGTCGCCACCCCACCCCGCGGAGCGAAGGGAGTGGCCTCCCTCGTCGACGCCCTCGCGGGCGCGCGGGTGCTCGCTGTCGTGCGACCACCCGACCTGGCGGTAGGGGAGGAGCTGGCGCAGCGGCTCGGCGCGCCGCTGGAGAACGAGGAGGGACTCGCGGCCGGCGCGGCCCCGCCGGCCACGCTCGGTGCCATCGCCGACCTGCACCGCGGCGAGACCGTGCTCGTGCTGGCCAGACCACCCGGCGAGGTGACGGGCGCCCCCTTCGTCCGGCTGGAGCTGGACTGAACCGGTCAGAAGAGGCGGTGCATGCTCGTGTCGATGCCCTTGAGCTCGTCGTAGTCGAGGGTGACGCAGCGGATGCCGCGGTCCTCGGCCAGGGTGCGCGCCTGCGGCTTGATGACCTGGGCGGCGAATACACCGGTGACCGGGCGCAGGGCCGGGTCGCGGTTCATCAGCTCGAGGTAGCGGGTCAGCTGCTCGACACCGTCGATCTCGCCGCGGCGCTTGATCTCGACGGCGACGGAGACGCCCTGGGCGTCCCTGGCGAGGATGTCGACCGGGCCGATGGCCGTCATGTACTCGCGGCGCACGAGCGTGTAGCCCTCGCCGAGGGTCTCGATGTGCTCGGCGAGCAGCTTTTGCAGGTGAGCCTCGACACCGTCCTTGACCAGGCCGGGGTCGACGCCGAGGTCGTGGGCGGAGTCGTGGTGCACCTCGTGGAGCTTGACCCGCAGGCGGTCCTCGGTCTTGGCGTGCTGGACGACCCAGACCGACTCGACCCCCTCGGCGGCCTCGGTCTCGTCGGGCTCGACCTCGGCCATGGAGCACGGCGGGGCCATCCAGTTGAGCGGCTTGTAGGAGCCGCCGTCGCTGTGGACGAGGACCGATCCGTCGGCCTTGACCATGAGCAGGCGGGTCGCCAGGGGCAGGTGGGCGTTGAGCCGCCCCTCGTAGTCGACACTGCACGTCGCAATCACCACTCGCACCCCGCAGACCCTACGCGCACCACGGGTTCGCGCGTGATCGACCCTGTGCGGACCGTCACGCCGCGAACCCCTACCCGGGGGGTCAGGTGGACTGCGATAGTGCTCGTCATGTCAGACTCCCGCGCCCTTGCAGACGCCCTTGTCTTCCCGTACCTGAACCACGCCGCCTCGATGTTCGACGAGCAGTACGCCTCGCGTGAGGACCTCGACAACGGCATGCGCTTCGGCTGCGGCCTGCCCAAGGGGCCGCTCACCGTCATCGACGAGCTCGGCCTCGAGACCGTCCGCGACGCGCTCGCCGCGCGCTTCGAGCAGACGGGCGACCCGCGTCACCAGCCCAGCGCCGCCATCGAGCGACTCATCGCCGAGGGGCGCACCGGCAAGGCGGCCGGCAAGGGCTTCTACACCTACGAGGGTGACGAGGTCGTCGCCGACGAGCTGACCCCGGCCGCGACCGGGCAGGGCGCCGCCCGCCCGGTCAAGACGGTCGGCGTCGTCGGCTCCGGCACCATGGCCAGCGGCATCGTCGAGGTCTTCGCGGCCAACGGCTTCCCCGTGACCTACATCGCGCGCACCCAGGACAAGGTCGACGCCGTCGCCGCCAAGATCGCCAAGAACCTCGCCCGCCAGGTCGACAAGGGTCGGCTCGAGCAGGGCGACGCCGACGCGATCCTCGGCCGCCTCACCGGCGCGACCGAGCGCGAGGCCCTCGGTGACGTCGACATCGTCGTCGAGGCCATCGCCGAGGAGATCGGCATCAAGAACCAGCTCTTCGCCGACCTCGACCGCATCTGCAAGCCCGGGGCCGTCCTCGCGACGACGACCTCCTCGCTGTCCATCGCCGACCTCGCCGCCCAGACGAAGCGCCCCCAGGACGTCGTCGGCATGCACTTCTTCAACCCCGCGCCGGTGATGAAGCTCGTCGAGGTCATCAACCACCCGACGACCGGTCAGGACGTGCTCGACACGGTCCTCGACCTGTGCCGCAGCACCCGCAAGGTCGCCGTCAGCTGCGCCGACCGCGCCGGTTTCATCGTCAACGCGCTGCTCTTCCCCTACCTCAACGACGCCATCAAGGCGCACGAGGAGGGCGCAGAGATCGACACGGTCGACGGAGCGATCACCGAGCACTACGGCTACCCGATGGGGCCCTTCGCCCTGCTCGACGTCGTCGGCAACGACGTCGCCGTGGCGATCGAGGAGGAGCTCCTCGCGGAGTTCGAGCACGAGTCGCTCACCCCGGCCCGGCTGCTGCGCGAGGTCGTCGCCGCCGGCAAGCTCGGCCGCAAGACCGGTGAGGGCTTCCGCACCTACTGATCGCCGCGCACGACCACGGCCCCGGATCTCCCTTCGGTCCGGGGCCGTGGTGTGTCGCGCGGCAGTTCAGCGATACGAATCGGCGTGCCCCCGGATTCGCGGGGATAGCTCGGGCGGGCTGTGACGAACTGCCGCGTGACACGCGGCGGTCCGTGCGAGGGGTGGTGCGCAGAAGCGCGGTGCATCGTGCATCGCCACGTTTGCCAGACTGGAGTCATGCCCCGCAGCAACCGCCGTCGCCGTGACGAGCACCGACCGCTCGCGCTGGGCCGGGCACCGCAGACGCGGGAGACGTGGATGGGCCGCGCGTGGATCGTGCGGCGGCTCGCCGGGCAGACCTCCGAGCGCACCTACACGTGCCCCGGGTGCACGCACGAGATCCGACCGGGGACGCCCCACGTCGTCGTCTGGCCCGACGACGGGCTCGGGGGAGCGGACGACCGACGGCACTGGCACTCGCGCTGCTGGCAGGCGCGCGACCAAGGGCGCTACGGACGCTGAGGGGGCTGGCCCGCTCGGGCCGCCCCGTCGATCCGCGGGCCGAGAAGTCCTGACATGGCCGGGATATCTGCTCCGGGCCGTGCAATTGCGCGGTCATCAGCGGATTTCCCGGCCAGCACCGGATATCCCGGCCTGACCCTTCGAGACGGCCGCGGGCGGCCTCCTCAAGGACCGACAGCAAGACGGCCGCGGGCGGCCTCCTCTGGACCGAAAAGATGTTGGTGCACTACCTGCACGGTGCAACAATCGACCGGTGCTCATCAGCCTCGTGCGCCGCCACCTGAGCGGCACGGGCGGCCGGGTTCTGCTGCTCCTCGTCCTGCAGCTCGCCGCGACCCTCGCCTCCCTCTACCTGCCCAGCCTCAACGGCGAGATCATCGACAACGGTGTGGCGACCGGCGACACCGGCTACATCGTGCGCCACGGCGGCGTCATGCTCGCCGTCTCCGTCGTCCAGATCGTCGCGACCATCGCCGCGACGTGGATCGGCGCCGGCCTGTCGGCGACGATGGCCGCGCGGCTGCGCGCGGCCGTCTTCTCGCGGGTGGGCAGCTTCAGCGCCCAGGAGGTCGCCCGCTTCGGTGCGCCGACGCTCATCTCGCGCACCACCAATGACGTCACCCAGGTGCAGACGGTCACCAACATGGCGCTGACGATGATGGTCACCGCGCCGATGATGATGATCGGCGGCGTGATCATGGCCCTGCGCGAGGACATCGGTCTCAGCTGGCTCGTCGCGGTCGCGGTGCCGCTGCTCGCCGTGTCGGTGGGTCTGGTGATCCGGGCGATGATCCCCAACTTCCGCCGCATGCAGACGAGCGTCGACACCGTCAACCGGATCCTGCGCGAGCAGATCACCGGCGTGCGGGTGGTGCGTGCCTTCGTGCGCGAAGGGAGCGAACGCGAGCGCTTCGAGGTGGCCAACACCGAGTACACGGCCTCCGCGGTCGCCGTGGGCCGCCTCATGTCGCTCGCCTTCCCGATCGTCATGCTGATCCTCAACCTCTCGACCGTCGCCGTCCTGTGGTTCGGTGCGCACCGGATCGAGAGCGGGCAGATGCAGATCGGTGCCCTCACCGCCTTCATGACCTATCTCATGCAGATCCTCATGTCGGTGATGATGGCGACCTTCATGTCGATGATGCTGCCGCGGGCTGCCGTCTCCGCCGGGCGCATCGACGAGGTGCTGTCGACCGAGTCGAGCGTCGTCCCGCCGAGCGAGCCCCGGCCGATGGTCGAGCAGCGACCCTCCGTCGTCCTCGAGGGCGTGGAGTTCTCCTACCCGGGTGCCGACTCGCCCGTGCTGTGCGACGTGGACCTGCGGGCCGAGCCCGGCCGCACGACGGCGATCATCGGGTCGACGGGCGCCGGCAAGACGACGCTGCTCGACCTCGTGCCCCGACTGCACGACGTCACGGGCGGGCGGGTCCTCGTCGGTGGGGTCGACGTGCGTGAGCAGGACCCGGCCCTGCTGTGGTCGAGCATCGCGGTCGTCCCGCAGAAGGCCTTCCTCTTCAGCGGGACCATCGCCTCCAACCTGCGCCAGGCCAAGCCCGACGCGAGCGACGACGAGCTGTGGGAGGCGCTGGGCGTGGCGCAGGCCGAGGACTTCGTCCGGGTTCTCGACGGAGGTCTCGAGGCACCCGTCGCCCAGGGCGGCACCAACCTCTCCGGCGGGCAGCGTCAGCGCCTGTCCATCGCCCGCGCCATCGTGCGGCGGCCGGCGATCTATCTCCTCGACGACTCCTTCTCGGCGCTCGACCTGACGACCGATGCCAGGCTGCGCGCCGCCCTTCGTCCCGTCGTCACCGACAGCGTCGTCATCGTCGTCGCCCAACGCGTCTCGTCGATCGTCGACGCCGACCACATCGTCGTCCTCGACGACGGCCGGGTCGTCGGCGACGGCACCCACGACGAGCTCCTCGCGAGCTGCCCGACCTATGTCGAGATCGTCGAGTCCCAGGCTTCGCGGGAGGAGGCCGCATGAGCGCGAGCGAAGTTCCCACCGCGGAGGAGAAGGCGGCCCAGGCCCGAAGGGGGCCGGGCGCCGCCGCGCGTCGCGGACCGATGCAGATGGGCACGCCGGGGGAGAAGTCGAAGAACTTCCTCCCTTCGGCCCAGCGCCTGCTCGGCCGGCTGCGCCCGCAGCGCTCCCGCGTGCTCACGGCGATCGTCCTGACCGTCGTCTCCGTCGGGCTGAGCGCGGTCGGTCCACTCGTGCTCGCCCGGGCGACCGACCGGATCTTCGCCGGGTGGATCGGCGCGGAGCTGCCCGCCGGCGTCCCCCTCGACACGATCGTCGAGCAGCTGCGGGCGAAGGGGGAGGACCGCCAGGCCGACATGCTCGCGGCCATGCCGCACCTCGTCCCGGGGCAGGGCATGGACTTCGGGGCCATCGGTCACATCCTGCTGCTCGCGCTCGGGCTCTACGTCGTCGCCGCGGTGCTGTCGTGGCTGCATGGGCGGGTCATCGTCCACGCGGTCAACCGGGTCGTCTTCGACCTGCGCGCCGAGGTCGAGGCCAAGCTGCACCGGCTGCCGCTGCCGTACTTCGACAAGCAGCCGCGCGGCGAAGTGCTCAGCCGGGTGACCAACGACATCGACAACGTCGCGCAGTCGCTGCAGCAGACCCTCAGCCAGCTGCTGACGAGCCTCATCACGGTCGTCGCGATGGTCGCGATGATGGTGTGGATCTCCCCGCTGCTCTCGCTCATCGCCCTCGTGACGATCCCGATCTCGATCGTGCTCACCGGCGCGATCGGCAAGCGCAGCCAGCGGCACTTCATCCAGCAGTGGACGTCCACCGGAGAGCTCAGCTCGGTCATCGAGGAGACGTACACGGGCCACTCGCTCGTCAAGGTCTACGGGCGGCAGGAGGAGGTCGACGCGGCCTTCGCCGAGCGCAACGAGCAGCTGCGGTCGGCGGGCTTCGGCGCGCAGTTCGTCAGCGGCATCATCATGCCGGCGATGATGTTCGTCGGGAACCTCAACTATGTCGTCATCGCCGTCGTCGGTGGCCTGCGGGTCGCCTCCGGCACGATGACCCTCGGTGACGTGCAGGCCTTCATCCAGTACTCGCGGCAGTTCACCCAGCCGCTCACCCAGGTCGCGTCGATGGCCAACCTCATGCAGTCGGGGGTGGCGTCGGCCGAGCGGGTCTTCGAGGTGCTCGACGCGCCGGAGCAGGTCGAGGACCCGGAGGTGCCGGCCGCCCGAGGCGACGGGCACGGGCGGGTCGCCTTCGAGGACGTCTCCTTCAGCTACGACCCGGCGAAGCCGCTCATCGAGGGCCTCGACCTCGTCGTCGAGCCGGGCCAGACCGTCGCGATCGTCGGGCCGACCGGTGCCGGCAAGACGACGCTGGTCAACCTCACCATGCGCTTCTACGAGCTCGACTCCGGGCGGATCACCATCGACGGCGTCGACATCACGACCATGTCGCGCGCCGAGCTGCGCTCGCGCACCGGCATGGTCCTGCAGGACACGTGGCTCTTCAGCGGGACGATCGGCGACAACATCGCCTACGGGCGGCCGGGCGCGACCCGCGAGCAGGTGCGGGCCGCCGCGGAGGCGACTTACGTCGACCGCTTCGTGCACTCGCTGCCCGACGGCTACGACACCCACCTCGACGACGAGGGCGGCAACATCTCCGCCGGGGAGAAGCAGCTGCTGACGATCGCGCGCGCCTTCCTCGCCGACCCGAGCCTGCTGATCCTCGACGAGGCGACGAGCTCGGTCGACACCCGTACGGAGCGCCTCGTGCAGCAGGCGATGGCCGCGCTGCGCGGCGACCGGACGAGCTTCGTCATCGCGCACCGGCTCTCGACCATCCGCGACGCGGATCTCATCGTCGTCATGGAGGACGGGCACATCGCCGAGCAGGGCACGCACGAGAGCCTGCTCGCGGCCGAGGGCGCCTACGCCCGCCTCTACCGCAGCCAGTTCGCCGCCGCCGTGACGGAGCTGGACACCGCGGTCAGCCTCGCCTGAGGGGTGCCGCGCAGCCGTCCCACTTCGTCCGGAGTGGGCGCTCCCGGAGAGGGGGTGGGCGCGCTGCCGACGTCCTTCGTGATCCCGTGGTCCGGTTGTCGTTCACGACGTCGGCATGACGCTGCGCCGACCCTCCTCGCCGTCCGCTCCCTTCGCTGCGGGCCATCTCAACCGAGCCCGGTGGCATTGGTGTCACCTGGTTGCCCCTCTCGCGTCAGCCGGGTGACCACAACGCCACCAGGTGACACCAACGACGCCGAGCACGCCCCCTTCGTCCGCAGGCTCCACACATGACGAAGGGGGCCGCACCGGTGATCCGGTGCAGCCCCCTTCGTGTGGTGCTGGTGCGGTCAGACCGCCTGGAAGCGGTTGATCTGCTTCTCGAACTTCGCGCGCTTCTCGGTGTCGGTGACACCCAGGCCCGGCTCGGGGGCAAGGGCGAGGACGCCGACCTTGCCCTGGTGCTTGTTGTGGTGCACGTCGAGGGTCGCCTGGCCGACCTCCTCGAGCTTGTAGGTCTTGCTGAGGGTCGGGTGGACGAGACCGCGGTTGATCAGCTCGTTGGCCTCCCACGACTCGCGGTAGTTGGCGAAGTGGCTGGAGATGATGCTCTTGAGGTTCATCCACAGGTAGCGGTTGTCGTACTCGTGCATGTAGCCCGAGGTCGACGCGCAGGTGACGATCTTGCCGCCCTTGCGGGTGACGTAGACCGAGGCGCCGAAGGTCTCGCGGCCGGGGTGCTCGAAGACGACGTCGACGTCGTGGCCACCCGTGAGCTCACGGATCTTCTTGCCGAGGCGCTGCCACTCCTTGGGGTTCTGCTCGGTGTTGTCGTCGTTCCAGAACTTGTAGCCCTCGGCGTTGCGGTCGATGATCAGCTCGGCGCCCATGTCGCGGCAGATCTGGGCCTTCTCGGGGGAGGAGACGACGCAGATCGGGGTCGCGCCGGCCGCCAGGGCCATCTGCGTGGCGTAGGAACCGAGGCCACCCGAGGCGCCCCAGATGAGCACGCGGTCGCCGAGCTTGAGCGAGGCGCCGTTCTTGGAGATCAGCTGGCGGTAGGCGGTGGAGTTGACCAGACCGGGGGAGGCGGACTCCTCCCAGGTGAGGTGTGCCGGCTTGGGCATGAGCTGGTTGGCCTTGACGATGGCCAGCTCGGCGAGGCCACCGAAGTTGGTCTCGAAGCCCCAGATGCGCTGCTGCGGGTCCATCATCGTGTCGTCGTGGCCGTCGGCGTCCTCGAGCTCGACGGACAGGCAGTGGGCGACGACCTCCTGGCCGGGCTTCCACTTCGAGACGTGGCCGCCGGTGCGCAGGACGACGCCGGAGAGGTCGGAGCCGACGATGTGGTACGGCAGGTCGTGACGCTTGGAGTACTTGTTGAGCCGGCCGTAGCGCTCGAGGAAGCCGAAGGTCGAGACCGGCTCGAAGATCGAGGTCCACACGGTGTTGAAGTTGATCGCGCTGGCCATGACGGCGACGAGCGCCTCGTCGGGGGCGAGCTCGGGGATCGGCACGTCGTCGATGTGCAGCGACTTGCGCGGGTCCTTGTCGCGGCTCTGCAGACCCTTGAACATCTCGACCTCGTCCTTGTGGACGGTCGTCGCGCGGTAGGTGTCCGGCAGGGGGAGGTTGGCGTAGGTCTCTTCGCTGCGGTCACCGGAGAGGATCGCGTCGCGGATCTGGTCGATTGCCATTGAAGGGGGCTCCTCGGCCTCGTCGGGGATGTCGGGGTGATGCGTCTGCGTGCAACCTAGGTCGTCACGGAGCCGAGGGGGGCCGACTCATGACTGAGTTCACACGGCAGGGGTGATGCCTGCCCACCTGGCGGACAGCATCCGTACCCATCGTGTCCCGTCCACCGCGCTGGAGACGGACGTGCGGCCGTGACCTCCCTCTCACAGCCTCGGCACGGGCGGTGGCCCGGCCGTGTCATGGCACTCCCGGACCGGCGCCGACCCCTGCCGACGAGCCCTGCGGCGCACTAGGAATGAGGCAGTTGCCGGCGCAGGGCCGGTGACCGGACACAAGGGGAACACCATGAAGAGCACCATGCGAGTCCTGGCGGTCGCGGCGTCGACCGCCGCCCTCCTCGGCAGCGGCCTGAGCGCCCAGGCGGCGCCGACGGCCAACACGGCGACGGCCGGGACCTCGGGGACCCAGGCCACCTCGGCTGCGTGGTCCTGCCCGGCCTACCGCCTGTGCGTGTGGACCGGCAAGAACGGCACCGGCACCCGAGCGGTCTTCAAGTACGGCGACGTCAACCTCGCCGACAGTGTGGGCCCGCGCGGGATGAACAACAAGATCAGCAGCTACCGCAACCGCACCGGTCGCAACTGGAGCTTCCACAACTACACCAACTACAACGGCACGACGCGCTACGCACACCCGTGGACCTACGGCAACGTCGGCTCGACGATGGACGACCAGGCCTCGTCGATCAAGCGTCGCTGACCACGGCACGACGAAGGGGGCGTGGCACCGGTTCGTCCGGTGCCATGCCCCCTTCGTCCCCGGTGTCTCGTCGCGGCGTCGACGTCAGTGGGCGGCGTCGGCGGCCGGCTCGACGAGCTCGACGAGGATGCCGCGCGCGTCCTTGGGGTGGATGAAGTTGACCCGGGACTTGCTCGTGCCGCGCTTGGGGGTGTCGTAGAGCAGGCGCAGGCCGCGCTCGCGCAGGGTTGCGCACACGGCGTCGATGTCCTCGACGCGGTAGGCGAGCTGCTGGATGCCCTGGCCGTTGCGGTCGAGGAACTTCGCGATCGTCGACTCGGGGGAGAGCGGCGCCAGCAGTTGGATGCACGAGCCCGAGGCGCCGACGCGCATCATCGCCTCGCGCACGCCCTGCTCCTCGTTGACCTCCTCGTGGGCGAGCTCCATGCCGTAGGAGTCGCGGTAGAAGGCGATGGCCTCGTCGAGGTCGGGGACGGCGACGCCCACGTGGTCGATGGCGGTGAAGAGATCGGTCATGTCGGCAGCCTAGAGAGCCGAAGGGGGGCGGCGCGCCCCCCTTCGGCTGTGGCCTGTCCCACCCGCGCGGGGCGGTCAGGAGCGGACGCGCTCCTCGTCGCCACCGGGCCAGCCGGTGGTGATCGGGCGGTCCGGCGATCCGGCGGTGACCTGATGGGTCGTGGTGGTGTCGCTCGTGACGGCCGCGGCCGGCGCGGCGGTGAGCGCCAGCCCCAGTCCGGCGATGGCCCGGGTGAGGCACTGACCGTCGAGCAGATCGAGTCCGCACTGATCAGTGACCGGGACATCGCCGGGCGCGGCCTCGACTGCCGGATGATCATCACGCCCGCCTCGCTCGGACCGGCGCACTGGGACGACTACCTCGGACAGCTGCAGTCCCTCGGGCACCAGCTGCGCCTGCCCAAGGCCGCGACCCAGGTCTGCCTCGTCTTCGACACGTCTCCACCGAGCGGGTCCGACAGGTCGTCGCCCTCCTCGCCCGCGGCATGAAGGACGAGGCGGTCGCCCGTCGCCTCGGGGTCTCCACCCGCACGATGCGTCGACTCGTCGCCGCGACGATGGACGAGCTGGGGCCCAGAGCCGCGTCGAGGCGGGGATCGAGGCGGTGCGGCGCGGCTTCGTCGAATGACCGGTCATGTGTCGTGCCCCACCCGGGCAGGGCTGCCCTCCCTTCGTCCTCGTCGCTAGGGTGAGCGCAAGCCGTGGCGCCGGGACCGGTGCCGCGAGACCACACACCGTTGTTGGAGGCATCCAGATGTCCGATCGTCCCGTGTCCGTCATCGTCGCCGGGGCCCGCACCCCGATGGGCCGCATGAGCGGCTCCCTCAAGGGCTTCTCCGGCAGCGACCTCGGTGGCTTCGCCATCAAGGGCGCGCTCGACAAGGCCGGCGTCAAGGGCGAGGACGTCGACTACGTGATCATGGGCCAGGTGCTCACCGCGGGCGAGGGCCAGATCCCGGCCCGCCAGGCGGCGATCAAGGGCGGCATCCCCAAGGACGTCCCGGCCCTCACCGTCAACAAGGTCTGCCTCTCGGGCATCGACGCGATCGCGCTCGCCGACCAGCTCATCCGCGCCGGCGAGTTCGACATCGTCGTCGCCGGGGGCCAGGAGTCGATGACCAACGCCCCGCACCTGCTGCCCAAGAGCCGCGAGGGCATCAAGTACGGCGACACCAAGCTCAAGGACTCGATGGCCTACGACGGCCTGCACGACGTCATCACCGACCAGGCGATGGGCGCGCTCACCGAGGGCAAGAACGCCGAGGACTCCGCCTTCTCCCGCGAGGAGCAGGACGCCTTCGCCGCCGCGAGCCACCAGAAGGCCGCCCAGGCCTGGGCCGACGGCAAGTTCGCCGACGAGGTCGTCCCGGTCGAGATCCCGCAGCGCAAGGGCGACCCGGTCGTCTTCGACACCGACGAGGGCGTGCGTGGCGACACCACCGCCGAGTCGCTGGGCAAGCTGCGTCCGGCCTTCGCCAAGGACGGCACCATCACCGCCGGCTCCGCCTCGCAGATCTCCGACGGTGCCGCCGCGGTCGTCGTCATGAGCAAGGCCAAGGCCGAGGAGCTCGGGCTGACCTGGCTCGCCGAGATCGGCGCCCACGGCGTCGTCGCCGGCCCGGACTCGACCCTGCAGGCGCAGCCGGCCAATGCCATCGAGGCCGCCGTGGCCAAGGAGGGCATCGCCGTCTCCGACCTCGACGTCGTCGAGATCAACGAGGCCTTCGCGGCCGTCGGCCTGGCCTCGGCCAAGCAGCTGGGTCTGGCCGACGAGCAGGTCAACCCCAACGGTGGCGCCATCGCCATGGGGCACCCGCTCGGCATGTCCGGTGCCCGCATCACCCTCGCCCTCGCCCACGAGCTGAAGCGCCGCGGTGGCGGCGTCGGTGCCGCCGCCCTATGCGGTGGTGGCGGTCAGGGTGACGCGCTGATCATCCGCGCGCCGAGCGCCTGAGCTTGAGCCGCACGGTCGACGTCCCCGTCCTGGTCGAGGAGGCCAGGGCGGGGACGTCGCGCGCCGTCGGGCGACTCATCTCGCTCGTCGACGACCAGCACCCCGCCCTGCCAGAGGTCATGCGCCTGCTCGCGCCGCACACGGGTCGGGCGCACGTCGTCGGCATCACCGGCGCTCCCGGCGTCGGCAAGTCGACGACGACCAATGCCCTGGTCCGCGAGCTTCGGGCCCGCGGGCAGCGGGTCGCGGTCCTGGCCGTCGACCCCTCGTCGCCCTTCAGTGGTGGGGCGCTGCTCGGCGACCGGATCCGGATGACCGAGTCGGCCGGTGACCCCGACGTGTGGATCCGCTCGCTCGCCAGTCGCGGCCACCTCGGCGGCCTGTCCGTCTCGACGCCGCAGGCCGTGCGTGTGCTCGACGCGGCGGGCTTCGACACGGTGCTCGTCGAGACCGTGGGTGTCGGCCAGTCTGAGGTCGAGATCGCCGGCGCCGCCGACACCACTCTCGTGCTCCTCGCGCCGGGGATGGGTGACGGGATCCAGGCGGCCAAGGCCGGGATCCTCGAGATCGGCGACGTCTTCGTCGTCAACAAGGCCGACCGCGAGGGTGCCGACGCGACCGTGCGCGACCTGCGGCACATGATCCAGCTCGGCGAGGGCACCGCCCCGGGCGGCTGGCGCCGTCGGGTCGTGCGCGCCTCGGCGATGAACGGCGAGGGGGTCGACGACATCGCCGCCGCCGTGACCGACCACCTGCAGCACCTCGCCGCCAGCGGCGCCCTGCGGCGTCGCCGAACCGCCCGTGCGCGCGACGAGATCACCGCCCTGGCCATCGCCCGGCTGCGGGCCCGCATGGGCGACCTCGGGTCCGGCGGTCTGCTCGAGCGGCTCGCCGAGCAGGTCGTGGACGGTGGCCGCGACCCCTTCGCCGCGGTCGACGAGCTGCTCGAGACGCTCGACCTGTCCTCCTGACTCTGCATTGCCCTACGGCAATGCAGGGTCAGAGGGCATTGCCGTAGGGCAATGCAGAGTCCGGCCACCGGGATGCTGCATTGCCGTAGGGCAATGCGGAGTCAGGGGTGGAGTGACGGCGCAGTGGGGGCAGGCAGGCTGCACGACGAAGGCCGACCGCACGGGATTGTGCGGTCGGCCTCGGTCGTGCCGGGGGCGTGGGTCAGAGGCCCTCGGAGACCCGGATCTCGTCGAAGCCGCCGATGTCCGAGATGGCGCCGATGCAGGTGGGGTTGTAGTCGGAGCTGCCGGCATCGAGGTAGTCGGTGTTGCAGGTGACGTCGTCGATGACGCTGCCGTCCTTCATGAAGTAGAAGGTCAGGTAGAAGGACTCGCTGGACCCGCTGTCGTTGCGGACGGTCAGACCCGAGATGTCGTCACCGATGACGCTCCAGCCGGACTGGATCGCGGCGCCGCTGACATTGGCCGAGCCGCCCTCGCTGATCGTCGTCGCGCCGGCTGCGTCGGCGTCCTTGGACGAGTTGGCCGAGGAGGTGTAGCTCGAGATCTGGTCATCGGCCTCGTTGACCGCGAAGACGAAGAACCCGCCGACGGCGCAGCAGCACAGGATGATGACCGCGGCGATGATGCCGAGGATCCACCACAGGGTGTTGTCCTTCTTCTGCGGAGCGGCACCGAAGCCGGCGCCCGCCGGGGCCTGGTAGGGGTTGGGACCGGCGCCACCGGGCGGCGGCGGGGCTGGGTACGACATGGGTGGATCCCCCTGGAAAACGTGGCGTCTGGACCGGGCGAGTGCCCGTGCGCGCCAGTCTACGTGCCGGTAGCCCAGCCCGAGCATCTACGCTGGCCCGGACATGACTGACGACACGACGCCCGAGCTGATCGGTGGCCGCTACGAGCGCCTGCGCCCGATCGGCCGCGGGGGCATGGGCACCGTGTGGCTGGCCCGCGACACGGTCCTGGGGCGTCAGGTCGCCCTCAAGCAGATCGGCGACTTCCCCGGCGAGAGCGAAGGGGAGACCCGTCGCGCGATGCGCGAGGCGAGGGCGGCGGCGGCCCTCAACCACCCGAACGTCGTCGCCGTCTACGACGTCACCGAGCACGCGGGCACACCCTGGCTCGTCATGGAGTACGTCGCCGGCCCGACGCTCTCCTCCGCGATCCGCGAGCGCGGACCGATGACGCCGAAGGGGGCCGCGGACCTCGGCGCGCAGCTCGCCGGCGCGCTCGCCGCCGCCCACCGGGCCGGCATCGTGCACCGCGACGTCAAGCCGGCCAATGTCCTCATCGGCGGCGGGCGACCCAAGCTGGGCGACTTCGGCATCGCCCGCGCCGGCACCGACGACCAGCTGACCCAGACCGGCCTGGTGACCGGCACCCCGAGCTACATGGCCCCCGAGGTCGCCGTGGGCGACGAGGGTGGCGAGGCAGCAGACGTCTGGGCGCTCGGCGCGACGATCTACTTCGCCGTCGAGGGCCAGGACGCCTACCCTTCGCAGGGCAATGCCCTGGCCACTCTGCGCAGCATCTCCGCGCACCCGCCGCGCCGCCCCGAGCGAGCCGGTCCGCTCGAGCCGGTGCTCGCCGACATGCTCTCGCGAGACCCGGGCCGCCGCGGCACGATGGCGCAGGTCCTGCGCCGGCTCGAGAGCATCGCGGCCGGCGGCACCGCCGGCACCTCACCGGCGGCCGCCCGCACGACCGTGGCACCCGCGGCCGGCGCTGCGGGAGGTGTGGGGGCCCCCTTCGACCGGCAGTGGAGTGCGCCCGCGCCGCGCAAGGGCAATGGCCTGCTCTGGGCGCTGCTCGTCGCCGGGATCATCGCGTTCGCAGTCGCCGCGATCGCCTTCGCCGCAACCCGCGGCGACGACCCCGGAGCCGGCGAGTCGAGCTCGACGACCCCGACCTCCAGCGAGCCCGAGACGCTCACCGAGACCACGACCGAGACCGAGACCGCCGAGCCGACGCAGGAGCCCACGACCGAGGAGTCCTCGGAGTCGTCCGACGAGACCTCGCAGGAGTCCTCCGACGACGCGCCGATCACCGAGGAGGAGGGGCGCAGCTTCGTCGAGGAGTACTTCGCGACCGTCACCTCCGACCGCGATGCCGCCTGGGACATGCTCGCGCCCGCTCGCCAGACCGATCGTGCGGGCTACGACGAGTTCTGGGAGGGCATCGCCTCCGTCCAGACCGAGGACATCTCGGTCGACGAGGAGGCCTCCACGGTGAGCGTCAAGCTCACCTACAACCCCAAGGGTCGGCCCAAGAGCGTCGAGACCCACACCTACGAGCTGACCCGGATCGACGGCCGGATCAGGATGACCAAGTGACCGGAGGACCCCGTGCTGCTCGCCTTCAGCATCGCGCCGTCGTCGCCTGACGACAGCGGCTCCTACGCCGAGGCCGTGGCCGCGGCGCTGCGCATCGTCCGCGACAGCGGCCTGCCCCACGACCTCGGGTCGATGTTCACGACGGTCGAAGGGGAGTGGGACGAGGTGATGGCCGTCGTCAAGCAGTGCGTCGACGCCATGGAGCCCTACGGCGACCGCGTCGGACTCGTCATGAAGGCCGACATCCGGGCCGGTCGCACCGGGCAGATGAGCGCCAAGGTCGAGCGGGTCCGGGGCCTGCTCGACGACCCCGGCACTTCGTGACGATTTTGTGACCTTCGGGGGTCTTTGGGATGGTGGACCGTCCGCCACGTCGGCGGGCACCCACTGATGTCCCACGGAAAGTCCCCGATGTGAGCACGCTCATCCCGCGCGTGGCCGGCGCCCTCCTGGCCGTCGTCGGCCTCGTCGCCGCGGTCGTCGGCGGTTGGTTCCTCGCCAACCTCGGTACCTCCGGCACCGCCACCTTCACCGCCGAGCCCGGCCAGCGCGTCGTCGTCCTCGAGCCCGACGTGCTCAACCGCGTCGACCACCCCGTCGAGGTCACCGCGACCGGCTCCGGAGAGCTGTGGTCGGGCACGGCCCGTCCCTCCGACGTCGAGGCACTCGTCGGTGACGGTGCCCGCGTGCACGTCGCCGGCGTCGACGTCTCCGACTGGGCCCTGACGTCCACCGACGAGGGCAAGGGTCAGTCCGTCGACCCCGGCAGCCTCGACGTGTGGCAGGAGAGCGCGACCGGCACCGATGAGGTCAGCCGCACCATCGAGCAGGCGGACGCGCCGCAGACCCTCGTGGTCGCCGCGCCCGAGGGCGCCGAGATCGAGTCCGTCGAGATGACCGTCGTCGACGGCTCGTGGGGCACGACCGCGCTCGTCACCCTCGTCGTCGGGATCCTGCTGCTGCTCGCCGGCCTGGCGCTGCTGCTTCGCTCCACCGGGCGCCTGCGGGGGCTGCGCCGGTCCGCCCGCCCGACCACCGAGGAGGGCTCCGCATGAGCCGCCGTCGTACTCCCTTCGTCATGACCGTGGTGGCCCTGCCGCTCGCCCTCGGGGGCTGCGGCCTCGGCTCCTCGATCGCCGGCATCCACGACGCTCCCGCCGAGCAGTCCGGCGGTGCGTCGGTCACCTCCGGCACCGCGACCAAGGTCGTCGAGCGCGTCGTCGGTGACGCCGCCGAGGTCAGCCGGGCCAAGGCCGACTCCGCCGCCCGCCGCAAGATCCTCTCCGGCCCGGCCCTGCGCGAGATCGAGGCGGCCGCGGTGAGCAAGGACTCGGCGGGCCGCACCTCGGCCAAGACCGAGGGCCTCGAGGTGCTTGCCGTGAGCCGTGGCACCGACTGGCCCCGCGCCGTCCTGGCGACCTCGCGCACCGGCGACGTCCAGTACCTGCACGTGCTCGTGGCCGAGAAGGCCGACCGGCCGTACACCCTCTTCGCCGACGTGCCCATGGCAGCCGGGGCCAGCGTGCCGGCACTGCCGGCCGTCGACGAGGGCGCACCCGTCAAGCTCTCCTCCGCGCCCAGCCAGGACGTGGCGACCGCGGCCACGTCGTGGGGCAAGGCCGTGGCCTTCCCCGCGCCGAAGAAGGCGCCGCAGGACGTGTCCGTCGCCGACGGCTTCTCCAGCGCGCTGAAGAAGAACGCGAGGGCGACCAACAAGGACCTCGGCGACCTCGCCGACTACACCCAGCGCCAGGCGATCGCCGACGGCGAGACGGTGAGCTTCGAGCTCGCCGACGGCGGGGCGATCACCTTCGTGCCGATGACCCGGACGGACACGATCCGGGCGACTGACAAGCTCAAGGAGCTGAAGATCGAGCAGCAGGCGCTCAGGCGCGTGCTCGACGCCTCCACGGTCAAGCGGGCGCTGTCGGTCAAGCACGCCGAGACGCTCGCGCTCGTCACGCCCGCCGAGGGCAAGGCCCGCGTCGTCGGCGCGAGCGAGGTCGTGGAGTCGGCTGCGGGCAGCTGATCCCGGGTGACCGGCGGCCCCGCGGGTGGGGGACAATGAGGTCATGAACGACCCGACCCGAGCCCTCCGCGGCGCCGTCGATCTCTCCGGCCTCGGCGGCCCCGCCCGCCCCTCGACCCCCGCGGGTGCGCCCGCCGGCCCGACGCAGACCGGCGCTGCCGGCCCCGCCGCTCCGGCAGCCCCTGGTGCGCCAGGCGGGTCGCCCGGTGGTGCGCCCGCACCTGCGGCCGGTGGGTCGCTCGACGCGCTGCTCGTCGAGGCGACCGATGCGACCTTCAACCAGGTGGTCAGCCGCTCCGGTGTCGTCCCGTCCGTGGCCGTCGTCTGGTCCTCGCAGCACCCCGAGAGCCAGGCGCTGCTGCGCGACGCCCTCGACATCGCCACCGGCCTCGAGGGGCGCCTGCAGGTCGTGAGCATCGACATCGCGACCAACCCGCAGATCGCCCAGGCGATCCAGCCGCCCGAGGTGCCGCTCGCCCTCGGGCTCGTCGGCGGCCAACCGGTCCCGCTCTTCAGCGGGCTCGTCGACCGCGAGCAGTTCCGTCAGGTCCTCGACCAGCTGCTGCAGGTCGCCGTCCAGCACGGCATCACCGGGCGGGTCAGCGCCGACCAGGTGCCCGAGGGGGCCGAGGAGGAGCTGCCGCCGCTGCACCAGGAGGCCTACGACGCCATCGAGCGTGGTGACCTCGACGCCGCGGCCGCGGCCTACGACAAGGCGATCGCCGCCGACCCCAAGGACACCGACGCCCAGCTCGGGCTGGCCCAGGTCGGCCTGATGAAGCGCACCCAGGGGGTCGACCTCCAGGCCGCCCGGGCAGCCGCGGCGGGCGACCCGAGCGACGTCGACGCCGCGCTCGTCGTCGCCGACCTCGACGTCCTCGGTGGCCATGTCGAGGACGCCTTCACCCGGCTCATCGACCTCGTCCGGGTCACCGCGGGCGAGGAGCGCGACCGGGTCAAGACCCACCTGCTCGATCTCTTCGCCGTCGTCGGCAACCATGACGAGCGCGTGCGCAAGGGCCGCACGACGCTGATGAGCGCGCTCTTCTAGGCGACATCGCGCCGGACCCACGAGGGCCGCACTCGCCGCGAGGGAGTGCGGCCCTCGACGCATGGTGACACGCCGCCCGTGATCTCGACTTGACCTCTCCGTGATCCATCTGTGCGCCCCTGCTCCGACCGGAAGTCCTGATCGTGCGCCACATCCTGCCCAAGACCACCACCGCCCTGGCCGCCGTCGCGGTCGCCGCCACCGGCGGCATCGCCGTCGAGACCGCGGCCCCGCAGACGGCCGAGGCGGCCTCGACCGGCACCACCTCCCGCGTCACCGCCAACTCCAGCGACCGCTGGCAGGCGACCAAGCTCGCCTCCGCGCGCGTCAACAAGACGCCCTACCGCTATGGCGGCACCTCGCTGTGGACCGGCGCCGACTGCTCCGGCTTCGTCCAGACCGTCTTCAAGAAGCAGGGCGTGAGCCTGCCGCGCACCGCGGTCCAGCAGAAGTCGGCCGTGCGCAAGATCCACCGCACGTGGCTGCGCGCCGGCGACCTCGTCTTCTACGGCAGCTACCACGTCGGCGTCTACGTCGGCAACGGCTACATCGTCGACGCCCCGTCCTCCGGCCGCATGGTCAGCAAGCACAAGATGTGGTCCGGCTCGCGGACCTACGGCACGCTGCGCCCGGCCTGACCCGAGCCCGTCAGCGCGCCGGCGTGAGGTAGAGCGCGCCGAGCGCGGCCACCGACACCTCGACCGACCACGGCTGGCCCTGCCAGGGCTGCTCGTCGGCGGTGAGCACGACACCGGCCTGGCTCGCTGAGCCCGCCCCGTCGTAGCCCGAGGTGTCGAGCGCGACCTCCCAGCGACCCCCCTTCGGCACACCGATGCGAAGGGGGGTCCGCGCTACCCCACCGAAGTTGACGACGACCGCCACGACGTCGTCGTGGCGTTGCGCGTCGCCGAAGCGGAGGAAGGAGACTGTGTTGCCCTGCTCGTCGTCGGCGTCGAGCCACTGGAAGCCCGCCGGCTGCTCGTCGAGCGCCCACAGGGCCGGGTGCGACGTGGCGAAGGAGTTGAGGTCGGCGACGAGCTCGGCGACCCGCCGGTGGTCGGCGTGGTCGAGCAGGTGCCAGTCGAGGGAGCGGCTCTCCGACCACTCGCTCGTCTGGGCGAACTCGGTGCCCATGAAGACCAGCTGCTTGCCCGGGAAGGCCCACTGGTAGGCGTAGAAGGCGCGCAGCGTCGCGAAGCGCTCGGGGTCGCCGCCGGGGATCTTGTAGGGCATCGAGCCCTTGCCGTGGACGACCTCGTCGTGGCTGATCGGCAGCAGGTAGTGCTCGGCGTAGGCGTACATCATCGCGAAGGTCAGCAGTCGGTGGTGGTGCTCGCGGTTGATCGGGTCCTCCGCGAGGTAGCGCAGGACGTCGTTCATCCAGCCCATGTTCCACTTCAGGCCGAAGCCCAGCCCGCCCTCGCTCGTCGGACGGGTGACGCCCGGCCACGCGGTCGACTCCTCGGCGACGGTGACGATGCCCGGCGAGCGTCGGTAGGCGGTGGCGTTGACCTCCTGCAGGAGCGCGACGGCCTCGAGATTCTCCCGGCCGCCGTGGACGTTGGGCACCCACTCGCCGTCGCTGCGGGAGTAGTCGAGGTAGAGCATCGAGGCGACGCCGTCGACCCGCAGGCCGTCGATGTGGAACTCCTCGAGCCAGTAGAGGGCATTGGCGACGAGGAAGTTGCGCACCTCGGGGCGCCCGAAGTCGAAGACATAGCTGCCCCAGTCGGGCTGCCACCCGCGCCGCGGGTCGGGGTGCTCGTAGAGCGGCAGGCCGTCGAAGCGCACGAGCGCCCACTCGTCGGTCGCGAAGTGCCCGGGCACCCAGTCGAGGATGACCCCGATGCCGGCGCGGTGCAGCTCGTCGACGAGGTGGCGGAAGTCGTCGGGTGTGCCGAAGCGCGAGTTGGGCGCGAAGTAGCTCGTCACGTGGTAGCCCCACGACGGGGGATAGGGGTGGTCCATGACCGGCATGAGCTCGACGTGGGAGAAGCCGTGGTCGCGCACGTGGGCGACGAGCTCGCGGGCGAGGTCGCGATAGCTCAGCCCCTGCCGCCACGAGCCGAGGTGCACCTCGTAGATGCTCATCCGACCGGTGTGCGGGTCGGTCGCGGCCCGCTGCTCCAGCCAGGTGTCGTCACGCCACGTGTAGGTGCTGTCGGTGACGACCGAGCCGGTCGCGGGAGCCGTCTCGGCCAGGCGTGCCATGGGGTCGGCCTTGTGGCGCAGCACGTCGTCGGCGCCGCGCACGGCGAACTTGTAGATGCTGCCGACGGGGACGTCGGGGACGAAGAGCTCCCACACGCCCGACTCGCCGAGCAGCCGCATCGGGTGGGTGCGCTCGTCCCAGCCGTTGAAGTCGCCGATGACGTGCACGGCCTTGGCCCGGGGCGCCCACACCGCGAAGGCCACGCCGGTGACCTCACCCATCGGGCCGTCGTATCGGCGCGGCCGCGCCCCGAGCACGGTCCACAGCTGCTCGTGGCGGCCCTCGCCGATGAGGTGCAGGTCGACCTCCCCGAGGGTGGGGACGAAGCGGTAGGCGTCGTCGCCGACGTGCTCGATGCCGTCCTGCCAGGTCGTGAGGACCCGGTAGTCCATGGTGCGCGTGGCGTCCGGCCGCACGCCGGAGAAGATGCCGTCGCTCTCGTGCGCGAGGTCGATGACGACGTCGTCCTCGAAGCGCACCCGCACCCGGGTGGCCAGCGGGCGACGCACCCGCACGCGCAGCCCGCTCGGCTCGAGGTGCTGGCCCAGGACGTCGTGGGGTTGGCTGCTGCGTCCGTGGGTCACGGCCCACAGGGCGCCGGGCAGGGCGGAGTCGGGGACGGGTGTCACGAGCGTGCCTCCTGGAGCAGTCGGTCGATCGCGTCGGTCGGCAGGCCCAGCCAGGTCGGCCGGTTGCGGGCCTCGTAGACCACCTCGTAGAGCGCCTTGTCGAGGACGAAGGCGGTGAACAGCGGCCCGTGCGAGCGCGGGTCGACACCGACGTCGGCGTAGCCGTCGAGGAAGGCGGTCTGGGCGTCGGTGCACCAGCGGCGCACGTCGGTGGTCGGCTCGGCGCGGGCGACGGTGCCGGCGACGTAGTCGAGGGAGCGCAGCACGCCGGCGACGTCGCGAAGGGGGGAGTCGAGGTCGTTGCGCTCGGCCAGAGGTCGCAGGGGCTCACCCTCGAAGTCGATGAGGACCCAGCCCCGGTCGGGGACGTCGAGCACCTGGCCCAGGTGCAGGTCACCGTGGATGCGTTGCAGCGCAGGCCAGCTCGCCTGCTCGGCCGCGCTCCACACGGTGTCGAGAGCGGCGGAGTGGGCCGCCAGCCCTGGGACCTCGCTCATGGCCATCGCCGCGCGCCGCCGCATCGCCGCCACCCGGCGCACGATGTCGTCGGCCGTCGGGGCGGCCGTGGGCAGGGCTCGGGCCAGGGTCGAGTGCACCTGCGCGGTGACCCGGCCGAGCTCGCGGGCCCGCTCGGTGAAGTCGGTGCCCTCGGCCGCCAGCCGCAGGCAGACGCGCCACGCGTCGGTCGTGCCCTCGAGGTACTCCTGGGCGAAGGCGAGCTGGCCCATCTCGCGCTCGCCGTCGCCCTCGGGACGTTGCCAGGCGCCGGCGACGTGGCCGACGCTGGCCGGGACGAAGGGGGAGTGGGACGCCGCGAGCGCGCCCTGGAGGGTGATGTCGGGGTTCTCTCCCGGCGAGAGGGTGCGGAAGACCTTGAGGATCACCGGCGCCCCGGTCTCGGCGGCGGTCTCGATGATGATCGAGGTGTTGGACTGCTCGCCCGTGAGGACCCGGCTCGAGGCGACGACCGGGTCGTGCGACCACGCCGGGTGCGGAGCCCCGACGATGTCCGGGTCGACGGTGTCGGAGACCGACCCGGCCTGGGCCTCGACGCGTCGCCGCAGCAGGGCGAGCAGCTGGGTGACGTAGACCGGGTCGTGCGGGGCGTCGTAGACCCACCGGTGGCCGAGGACCGAGTGCTCCATCTCGCCGACGAGCGCGGCTTCGGCGCCGGGCAGCGGCGCGCCCCGGTAGGTGAGCGGTACCTGGTAGACGACCGGCGTCGGTGTCGACTCGTCGAGCAGCACGAGGGTCTCGATGCCCACCTCGCCCTCGGGGTCGTCGAGTCGCCACGAGTCGAGCCGGCGCAGGCGCGGGCGCAGGGGGCCGCCGTACCACCGCTGGTCGCCGATCCAGTCGGCGACCAGATCGAGCTTCGAGGGGGTCAGCTGTGCCTCGTGGACGGTCGCCATCAGCGGCGCACCGAGACGATGTGGACCGGCTCGGCGTCGGGGCCGAGGCGCACATAGGTGGCCTGGCCCCACTCCCAGCGGGCGCCGGTCACGTGGTCCTCGACCTCGAAGCGCGCGTCGGGCGCGAAGCCGAGGGCGCCCAGGTCGAGCCGCAGCGTCGACTCACGCGTCGTGTGCGGGTCGAGGTTGGCGACGACGACGACGGTGTCGACGGTGCCGTCGGGCAGGGTGCGTGACTTGGAGTAGGCGATGAGGTTCTCGTCGTCGACGTGGTGGAAGGTCAGGTTGCGGAGCAGCTGCAGGCTCGGGTGCTGCCGACGGGCGCGGTTGAGCATCGTCAGCCAGCCGATGAGCGAGTCGCCGCGCTCGGCGACCTCGTCCCAGCGACGGTCCTTGAGCTCGTACTTCTCGTTGTCGATCTGCTCCTCGGCGCCGGGGCGGGCCACGTGCTCCATGAGCTCGTAGCCGGCGTAGACGCCCCACGTCGGCACCATCGTCGCGGCGAGGGCGGCGCGAACCTGCCACGCGGCCCGGCCTCCGAACTGCAGGTAGGGGGTGAGGATGTCGTGGGTCGTCGGCCAGAAGCTCGGCCGCATGTAGGCCGCCGCCTCGCCGCTCACCTCGGTGCCGTACTCGACGAGCTCGGCCGCGGTGTTGCGCCAGGCGTAGTAGGTGTAGCTCTGCTGGAAGCCCACCTTGGCGAGGGTGTGCATCATCGCCGGCTTGGTGAAGGCCTCGGACAGCCAGATGACGTCGGGGTGGTCGACCGCGACATCGGCGATCAGCCACTGCCAGAACTCCACCGGCTTGGTGTGCGGGTTGTCGACGCGGAAGATCTTCACCCCGTGGTCGATCCACACCTGCACGACCCGGCGCACCTCGGCGTAGATGCCGGCGGGGTCGTTGTCGAAGTTCAGCGGGTAGATGTCCTGGTACTTCTTCGGCGGGTTCTCCGCGTAGGCGATGGTCCCGTCGGCGCGCGTGGTGAACCACTCGGGGTGCTCGGTGACCCACGGGTGGTCGGGGGAGCACTGCAGCGCCAGGTCGAGCGCCACCTCGAGGCCCAGCCGGGTCGCGTCGGCCACGAAGGCGTCGAAGTCCTCGAAGGTGCCCAGCTCGGGGTGGATCGCGTCGTGGCCGCCGTCGGGGGAGCCGATGGCATAGGGGGAGCCGGGGTCGTCGGGGCCGGCGTCGAGGGTGTTGTTGGGTCCCTTGCGAGCCGTCGTGCCGATGGGGTGGATCGGCGTCAGGTAGACGACGTCGAAGCCCATGGCGGCGATCGCCGGCAGTCGCCCGGCGGCGGTGCGCAGGGTGCCGGTGACCCAGCGCCCGGTCGTCTCGTCGAAGTGCGCGCCCTCGCTGCGCGGGAAGATCTCGTACCACGAGCCGAAGAGCGCCAGCTCGCGCTCGACGAGCAGCGGCAGGTCCGTGCTCGGGGTGACCAGCTCGCGCAGCGGGCGGGCCTCGAGCTCCGCGGCAGCGGGCCCGGTCGTCACGAGGTGCAGCGCCGCGGTGGCCTGGTGGCCGGTGCGGTCGCGCAGGACCGCTGCCGCCTGACGAAGGGAGGTCCGCCCCCCTTCGTCACGGAAGGTCTGCGCCGCCGCCCGGTCGAGGACGATCGCCCCCTCCTCACGCATGAGGTCGGCGTCGATGTCGGCCGGGATCTTGATGCCGGCGTCGTGCACCCACGTCGCCCACGGGTGCGACCAGCCCTCGACGCGGTAGTGCCACAGGCCCTCGCGGTCGGCGACGACCTCGGCCTCCCACAGGCTCAGACCGGGGTTGGTGCAGGTCATCGGGAGGTGGCGCTCGGCGCCGTCGGGGTCGGTGAGCACGAGGGTCGCGCCGACCGCGTCGTGGCCCTCGCGGAAGACCTCGGCGCTCACGGTGAAGGGCTCGCCGACGACGGACTTCGCGGGGCGCGCGCCGTGGTCGACCACCGGTCGCACACCCGTGACGGGGATGCGGCCGAGCGGCTGCTGCGGCGCCACGGACACGGGGGCCGTGCTCGCGGGGGCGGGGGCGACGGTGAAGTCGGTGCTCACTCCCGCAACGTTACCCGCGGTCCGCCCGGCGGAGGTTGGCGCGCCGGGGTCGAATCCCCCAAGATGGGGGAGGTGAAGGCCATCCGACGTTTCAGTGTCCGCACCGCCCTCCCCGAGCCCGTCGCCGCCCTCGGCGACCTCGCGATGAACCTGCGCTGGAGCTGGCACACGCCGACGCGCGAGCTCTTCGCCGACATCGACCCCCAGCGCTGGGCGGACGTGCGCCACGACCCGGTCCGACTGCTCTCGGCCTTCTCCGCGAGCGAGCTCGAGGAGCTTGCTGGTGACGGCGACTTCGTCGCCCGGGTCGACGCCGCCAAGGCCGACCTCGACGCCTACCTCGGCTCCCGACGGTGGTACCAGGACGAGGCTTCCCGGTCCCTGAGGAGCGACGAAGGAGCCTCGAAGGGAGCCTCGAAGGGGGACCTGCCCGCCTCGATCGCCTACTTCAGCCCCGAGTACGGCATCACCGAGGTGCTGCCGCAGTACTCCGGCGGGCTCGGCATCCTCGCCGGCGACCACCTCAAGGCCGCCTCCGACCTCGGCGTGCCGATCGTCGGCGTGGGCCTGTTCTACAAGACCGGCTACTTCAAGCAGAGCCTCGACGCCTCGGGCTGGCAGCAGGAGACCTACCCGGTCCTCGACCCCCAGGGTCTGCCGCTGCACCTGCTGCGCGAGGACGACGGCACCCCCTGCGTGGTGACCGTCGCGATGCCGGGGGGCGCCTCCCTTCGCGCTCATGTCTGGCGTGCCCAGGTGGGCCGGGTGCCGCTGCTGCTGCTCGACTCCGACGTGCCGGGCAACGACGACGCGATGCGTGCGGTGACCGAGCGGCTCTACGGCGGCGGAGGCGAGCAGCGCCTGCAGCAGGAGATGCTCCTCGGCATCGGGGGCGTGCGCGCGCTGCGCCTGTGGTCCCGGCTCACCGGTGCGCCCGCGCCCGAGGTCTTCCACACCAACGAGGGCCATGCCGGCTTCCTCGGCATCGAGCGGATCAGCGAGTTCACCCAGGGCGCCGGGCTGGGCTTCGAGGAGGCGATGGAGGCCGCCCGCGCCGGCACCGTCTTCACGACGCACACCCCGGTGCCCGCCGGCATCGACCGCTTCGACGTCGCGCTCCTCGAGCGCTACTTCGGCGGCGCCCAGGAGCTGCCGGGCGTGCCGCTCGACAAGCTGCGCGCGCTCGGCGCCGAGACCTACGAGGGCGGCTCCGAGGGCATCTTCAACATGGCGGTCATGGGGCTGCGCCTGGCCGAGCGGGCCAATGGCGTCTCCCAGCTGCACGGCCACGTCTCGCGCGAGATGTTCGACGGGCTGTGGCCGGGCTTCGACGACGCCGAGGTGCCGATCACCTCGATCACCAACGGCGTGCACGCGCCGACCTGGGTCGACGACGCGGTCTTCGACGTCGCCGCCGAGCACCTCGGGGGTCGAGACGTCGAGGCCGGTGACCAGTGGTTGCAGATCGGGGACGTGCCCGGCGAGGCGATCTGGGCGGCCAAGGCGCAGATGCGCGCCCGGCTCGTCGAGGACGCCCGGGCCCGGCTGCGCTCCAGCTGGGCCAAGCGCGGCGCGACCGACGCCGAGCTCGGCTGGACCGACTCCGTGCTCGACCCCGAGGTGCTGACGATCGGCTTCGCCCGGCGGGTGCCGACCTACAAGCGCCTGACGCTCATGCTGCGCGACCCCGAGCGGCTCAAGGCCCTGCTGCTCCACCCCGAGCGGCCGGTGCAGCTGGTCATCGCCGGCAAGTCGCACCCCGCCGACGAGACCGGCAAGCAGCTGATCCAGCAGATGGTGCGCTTTGCCGACCAGCACGACGTGCGCCACCGCATCGTCTTCCTGCCCAACTACGACATCGCGATGGCCCGCACGCTCTACCCGGGCTGCGACGTGTGGCTCAACAACCCGCTGCGCCCCTTCGAGGCGTGCGGCACCTCGGGCATGAAGGCCGCCCTCAACGGCGGGCTCAACCTGTCGATCCTCGACGGCTGGTGGGACGAGTGGTACGACGGCGACAACGGCTGGGCGATCCCCACCGCCGACGGTGTCGCCGACGAGGCGCGTCGTGACGACATCGAGGCCGCCGCGCTCTACGACCTCATCGAGACCCAGGTCGCACCGCGCTTCTACGACGTCGACGAGCAGGGCCTGCCGCAGCGCTGGCTGTCGATGCTGCGGCACACCCTGACGACCCTCGGCCCCAAGGTCCTCGCGACCCGCATGGTCCGCGACTACACCGAGCGGCTCTACGCCCCGGCCGCCGCGCACAACGCCCGGGTCAACGCCGACGACCACGCCGGCGCGCGGGCGCTGGCCGACTACAAGGCCCGGGCCCGCGCCGGCTGGCCCGCGGTGCGGGTCGACCACGTCGAGGGGTCCGGCATCTCCGACAGCCCGCTCGTCGGGGAGTCGCTGGCCGTCGACGCCTACGTCGCGCTCGACGGCCTGGCGCCGCACGAGGTCGACGTCCAGGTCGTCGCCGGTCGGGTCGAGCTCGGCACCGACGACCTCGTCGACTGGGACGCCACCTCGCTCGACGTCGTCGAGGTCTACGAGGACGGCAAGGCGAAGTTCTCCGGTCGGGTCCCCATCGAGCGCACCGGCCAGTTCGGCTGGACCGTGCGGGTGCTGCCCCGGCACGAGCTCATGGCCTTCCCTGCGAGCCTGGGGCTCGTGGCCAACGCCTGAGCCCTCCGGTCCCTGAGGAGGCGCGCCAGCGCCGTCTCGAAGGGCCCGCGTGGTCCCCTCTCCGTCGCGGGTGCCTCTGGCGTCGCGGGCGAAGGGAGGGGAGGCCCTAAGGAAAAGTCCCGCCACCTGACGGATTCAGCTCACCTCGTCGGGTTGGGCGGGACTTTCCCATGAGTCGGGCCACCCCTCCCTTCGCCCGCTCCTGCCGCGCGTCGGGTGGAGGTGGTGGCGTCCGGCTATCCGGTCGCAGGTACCTCGACTCGCGCTCTCGGCCCGGCGGTCAGGTCGTGTAGAGGCGCAGGCTGAGGGGGGTGAGGGTCTGCTCGCGGTCGGCGGGGCCCGAGTCGGCGGCCTGCGGGCGCTCCCAGGCGCTGTCCCACCTCAGGCGAAGGGGGCCGACCTCCGGCAGCGTGACGGCAGCCTCGGCCAGGCCCCCGTGCACCACGATCAGGGCCGCGGGCTCGCCGGCGAGGTGCAGCTGGAGCGTGCGCCGCTCGTCCTGGGCCCAGGTCTCGTCGGTCATCGGGGCGCCGGTCTCGTCGTACCAGCCGATGACCGACTCGTCGTGGTCGCGCAGCACCGGTACCTCGCGCCGCAGCGCGGTGAGCGCCCCGGCGCTCGCGAGCAGGTCGCGGCGCGCGTCGTCGAGGTCCCAGTCGAGCCAGGTCATCTCGTTGTCCTGGCAGTAGGGGTTGTTGTTGCCGTCGTGGGTGCGACCGATCTCGTCGCCGCTGGCGATCATCGGTACCCCGGCCGACAGCAGCAGCGTGCCGAGGAGGTTGCGGACCGACCGGCGCCGGGCGAGTGCGATGACGGCGTCGTCGGTGGGGCCCTCGGCTCCGTGGTTCCACGAGCGGTTGTGGTCGTTGCCGTCGCGGTTGTCCTCGCCGTTGGCCTCATTGTGCTTCGTGTCGTAGGCGACGAGGTCGGCCATGGTGAAGCCGTCGTGGGCGGTGACGAAGCCCACCGACGACAGGGGAGTGCGCTCGCCGAAGAGGTCGCGGCTGCCGACGAGCCGGGTCGCGATCTCGCGCACTCCCGGCCCGCTCACCTCGCCGCGCGAGAGCGCACCGGCGTCGGCGAGCCAGAAGTCGCGGGTGGCGTCGCGGAAGCGGTCGTTCCACTCCGCCCACGCGCGGGGGAACTGCCCGGTGCGCCACCCGTCGGGCCCGAGGTCCCAGGGCTCGGCGACGTGCAGCACCCGCGAGAGCACCGGGTCCTCGCGCAGCGCGACGAAGAAGGGGTGGTCCGGGTCGTAGCCGAGGTCGTCACCGCGGCCGAGCGCGACGGCCAGGTCGTAGCGGAAGCCGTCGACGTGGACCTCCTCGACCCAGTAGCGCAGCGAGTCGAGCACCATCTCGAGCACGAGCGGCTCGGTGAGGTCGAGCGTGTTGCCGCAGCCGGTGACGTCGACGTCGTGGCCCTGCTCGTCGAGCCGGTACCAGGTCGCGGCGTCGAGGCCGCGCCACGACAGCGTCGCGCCCCCGGTGCTCTGCTCGGCGGTGTGGTTGTAGACGACGTCGAGGAGCACCTCGATGCCGGCGGCGTGCAGCAGCTTGACCATGCCCTTGAGCTCGCGCAGCACCTCGTGCGGGTCGGCGTCGCTCGCGTAGGGCGCGTGCGGGGCGAAGAAGCCCAGCGTGTTGTAGCCCCAGTGGTTGGTCAGGCCGAGGTCGACGAGGTGCGGCTCGTCGGCGAAGGCGTGCACCGGCAGCAGCTCCACGGTCGTCACGCCGAGCCGCTGCAGGTGCTCGATGGTCACCGGGTGTGCCATGCCGGCATAGGTGCCGCGCAGGTGCTCGGGCACGCCGTCGAGCAGCCGGGTCACCTCGCGCACGTGCGCCTCGTAGACGACTCGGGAGTCCCGGGGGTGGGCCGGGGGAGCGTCGTCGCCCCAGTCGAAGGTCGTGTCGAGCACGACGCTGCGCGGGACGAAGGGGGCCGAGTCCAACTCCGAGCGGACGGTCACGTCACCGTCGCCGGACTCGTCGACGGCGTGCCCGTAGACGGCCGGCTCGTAGGTCACGCGGCCCTCGACGGCGCGGCCCCACGGGTCGAGGAGCAGCTTCGCGGGGTTGTGACGGTGGCCGGCGGCCGGGTCCCACGGGCCGTCGACCCGCAGCCCGTAGCGGGCGCCGGGGTGCACGTCGGGGACGAAGCCGCCCCACCAGCCCTCGCCGGCGGCGGGCAGGGAGACGCGAGATTCCTCCCCTTCGTCGTCGAAGAGGCACAGCCAGACGGCGCTCGCGGAGGCCGCCGGCACGGCCACCGTGACGCCGCCGTCGACGGGACGCACGCCGGGTGCGGGCCGGTCGGGGAGCGGCTGGGCTGTGGTGGTCGACATGGCTCACAGGGTAAGCAGTCGGTACGTTGAGGTCATGAGCGATCCCACCGCCCTTCCCAACTTCGGCACCACCCCGACCCCCGATGGCGACCAGCCCGAGCCCGAGGCCCCACTGCGCGACCGCATCGAGGAGGCCCTGCGCGAGCTCGGCCTCGAGCCGCGCATCGACGACGAGGGCGATGTCGCCTTCACCTTCTCCGAGCAGCAGATGTTCGTGCGCGCCGCGGACGACGAGTCCAACGTGCTGCGCGTCTTCGGCCAGTGGGCCCTCGAGGACCCGGTGCCGACCGACCCGATGGAGCGCCTGCAGGTCAGCAACGACCTCAACGTCGCCTTCAACCTCGTCAAGGCGGCCGTCGCCGGCGACACCCTGCTCGTGACCAGCGAGCACATCCTGCCGCGCGGCGCCGACGTGCGCGGTCTGCTCGGCCTGGCCCTGCCGCTCGTCCTGCAGGGCGTCCAGCTGTGGCACCAGCGCGCCACCGGCCAGGAGCTCGAGGACGCCGTCGAGGGTGACCAGCCGGGCCAGGAGCCGCAGGCATGAGCCAGCTCGTCCGACTCGAGGTCGCCGACGGCATCGGCACGATCGTCCTCGACCGCCCGAAGATGAACGCGCTCGACGCCGAGATGCAGCGCCAGCTCGTCGCCGTCGCCGACGAGGCCGCGACCCGCGACGACGTCAAGGCGGTCATCGTCTGGGGCGGCGAGCGCGTCTTCGCCGCCGGCGCCGACGTCAAGGAGATGGCCGAGATGTCCTACACGGACATGGCCGCCCACGTGCGTCTGCTCCAGCGCTTCTCCCGCGCCCTGGCCTCGATCCCGAAGCCGACCGTTGCCGCGATCACCGGCTTCGCGCTCGGTGGCGGCCTCGAGACGGCGCTGTGCTGCGACTTCCGGGTCGTCGCCGACAACGCCAAGCTCGGCCTGCCCGAGATCACCCTGGGCATCATCCCCGGCGCCGGTGGCACCCAGCGGCTGCCGCGACTCGTCGGCCCGGCCAAGGCCAAGGAGCTGATCTTCAGCGGCCGGATGGTCGACGCCACCGAGGCCCTCGAGATCGGTCTCGCCGACCGGGTCGTGCCGGCTGCGGAGGTCCTCGACACGGCCAAGGCGCTCGTCACCCCCTTCGTCACCGGGCCGACGCAGGCCCTGCGCGCGGCCAAGGAGGCCGTCGACAAGGGGCTGGAGACCAGCCTCGACACCGGTCTGGAGATCGAGGCGCAGCTCTTCTCCGCGCTCTTCGCCACGCAGGACCAGAAGTCCGGCATGCGCAGCTTCGTCGACAACGGCCCCGGCAAGGCCACCTTCGAGGGCAACTGATGGGCGGGGCCGGCGCCGCGAGCGCGGAGCAGGTCGAGGCGGCCTGGGCGGACAACAAGCTCGCCCAGGTGCTCTACCACGACTGGGAGGCGCAGACCTACGACGAGAAGTGGTCGATCAGCTTCGACGACCGCTGCACCTCCGTCGTGCGCGACCGCTTCCTCCACGTGCTCGAGTCGACGCGTCGCCCCGGTGAGTCGCTGCCCTTCGGTCGTACGCTCGAGCTCGGCGCCGGCACCGGCTTCTTCTCGCTCAACCTCAAGCTCGCCGGCCTCGTCGACGAGGTCCACGTCTCCGACCTGTCGCCGGGCATGGTCGAGGCGGCCAAGGCCAATGCCCAGCGGCTCGGCTTCGAGATCGAGGGGCAGGTCGCCGACGCGGAGTCGCTGCCCTACGACGACGACACCTTCGACCTCGTCGTCGGCCATGCCGTGATCCACCACATCCCTGACGTCGAGGGTGCGCTGCGCGAGGTGGTGCGCGTCCTCAAGCCGGGCGGGCGCTTCGTCATCGCCGGTGAGCCGACGACGATCGGGCACTGGTACGCGCGGCACATCTCGCGGGCGACGTGGGAGACGGCGACGCGGGTGACCAAGCTGCCGCCCCTGCGCCGCAAGTGGGCTCGTGCGCAGGCCGAGCTCGACGAGTCCTCACGGGCGGCCGCCCTCGAGGCCGTCGTCGATCTGCACACCTTCGACCCCGCTGCGTTGGCCGCGATGGCCCGCCACGCCGGGGCCGAGCACGTCGGCACGGCCACGGAGGAGCTGACCTCCGCGTTCGCCGGGTGGCCGATCCGCACCTTCGAGTACGCCGTGGCCGAGGACGCCCTCGGCTTCGGGTGGGCGAAGTTCGCCTACGGCACGTGGAAGAACCTCATGAAGGTCGACGCAGTCCTCGGCCGCGTCGTGCCGCAGCGCTTCTTCTACAACGTCGGCGTGACCGGCACCAAGCCCCTGCGGTGACGGGGGCCGTCTGATGTCGGCGCAGCGCCTCACCTGGTGGCACTGGGCCCGGTGGGTCGTCGCCAACCGCGCCTGGAGCCACCACCACGTGCTCGGCTACCTGCGCATGGTGCGGGCCCGGGCCCGCACGCCCGGGCTGGTCTTCGAGGGGCCCTGCTTCATCGGTCCCGGTGTCCAGTTCCAGGTGACACCGGGCACCGGGCGGCTCGTCGTGGGCGCCTACACGCACATCGGTGGTGGCTCGGCGCTGCGGGCGCACGAGGGCACCCTGCGCATCGGCGCCAAGACGGTCATCGGGATCCGCAACACCGTCAACACCTGGCTCGACATCGAGATCGGCGAGGCCTGCCTCTTCGCCGACGACGTCTACGTGTGCGACTTCGACCACCGCACCGAGGACCTCGAGACCCCGATCAAGGACCAGGGGATCATCAAGTCCCCGGTGCGCATCGGCGACGACGTGTGGGTTGCGACCAAGTGCGTCATCACCCGCGGCACCGACATCGGCGCCCACACGGTCGTCGGGGCCGGTGCCGTCGTCCGGGGCAGCCATCCCCCCTTCGCCGTCATCGGTGGGGTGCCGGCCCGCGTCCTCAAGCACCGCCAGCCCGTGCCCGTGACCGACGACGACCTCGACCTGCCGGCGGGGTGGTGACGTGAGCACCCGCGAGCCGCTCGACGTCCTCGTGGCGCACATCCCGGCCACCCACACCGACGAGGTGCTGGCGGCGCTCTTCGCCGCCGGCGCGGGGGCGGTGGGGGAGTACCGCGAGTGCGCCTTCGTCCAGCGTGGCGAAGGGAGGTTCCGTCCCGTGGGATCGGCCAACCCGACGATCGGCGAGGTCGGTCGGTCGGAGCGGGTCGTCGAGGACCGGGTGGAGGTCGCCCTCCCGCGATCGCGAAGAGCAGTGGTGGTCGCGGCGCTTCGCGCCGCCCACCCCTACGAGGAGCCTTCCTTCCACGTGCTCGCCAATGTCGCGGACGAGACGCCCTGAGCCGGGTGTGGTGAAGGGCACCCTCACCCGCGTTGGAGGTCTGGGGTCGCGCTAGATAGCGTGAGCGGACTGGGAGCCTTCCCACAGTTCGGGCCCAACCGGCGCGACTGCTGAGAGGATCGCCCGGTACCCAGCCCCCTCACCCAGGAAGAGGACGATTCGCCGATGAACATCGTCGTCTGCGTGAAGTACGTTCCGGACGCACAGTCCGACCGCGGATTCAACGAGGACAACACGACCGACCGCGAAGGCGTGGACGGCCTGCTGTCCGAGCTCGACGAGTACGCCGTCGAGCAGGCCCTCCAGATCGTCGAGGCCGGCGAGGGCGAGGTCACCGTGCTGACCATCGGTCCCGCCGACGCCGCCGAGGCCGTCAAGAAGTCGCTCCAGATGGGTGCCGACAAGGGCGTGCACGTCTCCGACGACGCGATCGCCGGCTCGGACTCCCTTGCCACCTCGCTCGTCCTCGCCGAGGCCATCAAGAAGATCGGCACCCCCGACATCGTGCTCACCGGCATGGCCTCGACCGACGGCACCATGGGTGTCGTCCCCGCGATGCTCGCCGAGCGCCTCGGGCTGCCGCAGGTCACCTACGCCTCCGAGCTGACCGTCGACGGCGGCGTCGCCAAGATGCGTCGTGACGGCGACACCGCGAGCGAGACCGTCGAGGCCTCCCTCCCGGCGCTGATCTCGGTCACCGACCAGATCAACGAGCCGCGCTACCCCTCCTTCAAGGGCATCATGGCCGCCAAGAAGAAGCCGGTCGAGGAGTGGAGCCTCTCCGACCTCGGCGTCGACGCCGGCCAGGTCGGCCTGGCCAACGCGGCCACGGCCGTCGAGGCGACGACCAAGCGTCCGCCGCGCGAGCAGGGCACGATCGTCACCGACGAGGGTGACGGCGGCACCAAGCTCGCCGAGTTCCTGACCACCAACAAGTTCGTCTGAGCGACGACCCGGACACCAAGGAGCAACAGACATGGCTGAAGTCCTCGTCCTCGTCGACCACGCAAACGGTGAGGTGAAGAAGCCCGCCGCGGAGATGCTGACCATCGCCCGCCGCCTGGGTGAGCCCTCCGCCGTCTTCATCGGCCCCGGCGCCGAGACCGCCAAGGACCTCCTCGCGCGCTACGGCGCCGAGAAGATCTACGCCGTCTCCGACCCGGCCGCCCTCGAGCACCTCGTCGCCCCCCAGGCCGAGGTCCTCGCGCAGCTGGTGCAGGAGAAGTCCCCCGCCGCCGTGCTCATCCCGAGCAATGCCGCCGGCAAGGAGATCGGTGCCCGCCTCGCGGTCAAGACCGACTCCGGTCTGATCACCGACGCCGTCGACGTGCAGGAGGGGCCGGTCACGACCCAGTCCGTCTTCGCCGGCAGCTACACGGTCCAGGCCAAGGTCACCAAGGGCACGCCGATCATCTGCGTCAAGCCCAACTCCGCTGCGCCGGAGCAGGCCAATGGCGCGGGTGCCTTCGAGGAGCTCTCCGTGAGCATCTCCGACGACGCCAAGGCCGCCAAGGTCACCGCGTCCGAGCCGAAGAAGGCCTCCGGCCGTCCCGAGCTCACCGAGGCGGCGATCGTCGTCTCCGGTGGTCGCGGCACCGGTGGCGACTTCTCCCCGGTCGAGACCTTCGCGGACGCCCTCGGTGCCGCTGTCGGTGCCTCGCGCGCCGCGGTCGACGCCGGCTGGTACCCGCACTCCTCGCAGGTCGGCCAGACCGGCAAGCAGGTCTCGCCGCAGCTCTACGTCGCGGCGGGCATCTCGGGTGCGATCCAGCACCGCGCCGGCATGCAGACCTCCAAGACGATCGTCGCGATCAACAAGGACGAGGAGGCCCCGATCTTCGAGCTCGTCGACTTCGGAGTCGTCGGTGACCTCTTCACCGTCCTGCCCCAGGCCACGGAGGCCGTCAAGGGCAAGTGACCTCCGGTCATCCCTGACGAAGGCTTGCACTGAGGTGCGAGCGCCAGCGAGCCACGAAGGGGGGCACGCACCAACTCGGTGCGTGCCCCCTTCGTCGTGCCGAGCAGCCTTGGGGGAGAGCCTCTTCACATCCCTTTACCAAAACGTGACTTCCGGGCGAGGTTGTGGCTATGGTGGGTCGCGGCCGTGAGGCCCGTTCCCCTGTTTTCCACCCACGAGGTCTCGCGTGAGCTCCCCCCGTTACGTCGGTCGCCACGGCAGCCGACGCCCCAGCCCCCTGTCCCGCCTGGGCAGCCTGCCGTCGTCGGTCGGCTCCCACGGTGCCCGCACCGTCGCCAAGTCCGTTGCCGGCGTCGGCATCGTCCTCGGGTCCGGTGCCTTCGTCATCGCCCCGAGCCAGGCCGAGGGCAACCCCGCGCCGGTCGCCGACAGCGTGGCCACGGCCCAGACGAGCGTCGAGGACCTCTTCTCCGACCGCACCGGTGACGGCAGCGCCTCGCGCTCGTCCGCCCGGGTCGCGGCAGCGATCACCGCGCCCGACGGCAAGCAGGCCGAGGACGTCCACGACGGCGCGGGTGCCCTCGCCGTCGAGCCGGTCGTGAAGCCGAAGCCCAAGCCGAAGCCGAAGCCCAAGCCCACGCCGAAGCCCGAGGCCGTCGAGCAGACGGAGGAGGAGACCGAGGCTCCGGCGCAGCAGGAGCAGGAGCCTGCCGACGAGCAGGAGCAGACGGTCGAGGCCCCGCAGGCCGAGTCGACGACCAGCTCGACGAACAGCTCGACGGCCGCCGCCCCCGCGACCGACAACTTCGCGTCGCAGGCTGCCGCCCTGGGTCTGGGTGCCAATGCGCAGAAGGTCTACTCGGCTGTGCGCACGCAGTTCCCCGACATGAGCAACATCGGCGGCTACCGCGCCGGCGACCCGGGCGACCACGGCTCGGGCAATGCGGTCGACATCATGGTCACCGGTGCCCGCGGCGACCAGGTCGCGGCCTGGCTGCAGTCCAACGCCGGCTCGCTCAACATCAAGTACATCATCTGGCAGCAGCGCATCTGGATGCCCGGCGGCAGCTGGAAGCCGATGGAGGACCGCGGCGACCCGACGCAGAACCACTTCGACCACGTGCACGTCTCGGTCAGTTGAGACCCGCACCGGCACGCCCCGTCACGCAACCTCGTGACGGGGCGTCCGTCGTCGTGCCCGGGGTCGGTCGCTCGCTCCCGAGCCGAGTGGCTCAGACTTCGAGGACCTGGCGGGCGAGCGCGAGCCGGTCGGGGACGAGGGTGAACCATGCCCATTGTCCTCGACGTTCGCGAGCCAGCAGGCCGGCGTCGACGAGCACCTTGAGATGGTGACTCACGGTCGGCTGGGCCAGGCCGAGGGGCTCCGGTAGGTCGCAGGCGCACACCTCCTGATCGGGAGAGCAGCGCACGATGCCCAGGATCTGCAGTCGGACAGGATCGGCCACCGCCTTGAGCAGCCGGGCCACCACCTCGGCGTCCTCGCGCGAGATTGGTGCGCTCCCCTCGGTGGCGCAGCACCGCTCCACCGCCTGGCTGAGGAGGGTGCGTCCGTCGGTAGAGGGGGCGATCGACATGGCCCCATATTGACATGCGTCGATGCGCAGTGCCAAGGTTGGCATATCGACACACGTCGATATGACCCGATGGAGGAACCCCACGTGAGCCGCGTTCAGATCGCTCTCAATGTCGTCGACCTCGAGGCGTCCATCGCCTTCTACTCCACCCTCTTCGGCGTCGAGCCGCACAAGCGCCGGCCCGGCTACGCCAACTTCGCGATCACCGAGCCGCCGCTGAAGCTCGTGCTCATCGAGACCGACGAGGCGACCCGCGAGAGTGGGCCGCGGGGTGCGCTGAACCACCTCGGCGTCGAGGTCGACGGCGCCGAGCAGGTCAGCGAGGCGCGCACCCGGCTCGCGGATGGCGGGCTGGCGACCTTCGACGAGGACGACACGACGTGCTGCTATGCGCTCCAGGACAAGGTGTGGGTCCACGACCCGGCCGGCGCTCCGTGGGAGGTCTACGTCGTCAAGGACGACAACCCGGCGAATGCGCAGCCGGCCACCGCGTCCCTGCCCGTCCTCGAGCAGTCCTCGCCGTGCTGCGCCCCGCAGGGGAGCCGGGCGTGACGATGTCTGAGGTGGCCACCGAGCGCGCGCCCGCGCGCCTGGCGATGCTGGATCGTTACCTGCCCGTGTGGATCGGCATCGCCATGGTCGCCGGGCTCGTGCTCGGTCGTGGGGTGCCTGGTCTGGGGTCCGCGCTGGACGCTGTGCAGCTGCATGGCATCTCGCTGCCGATCGCCCTCGGCCTGCTCGTCATGATGTACCCGCCGCTGGCCAAGGTCAGGTACGACCGCCTTGATTCGGTCACCCGTGACCGCAGCCTGCTCGGGTCCTCCCTCGTGCTCAACTGGATTGTCGGGCCGGCGCTGATGTTCGCCCTGGCGTGGGCCTTCCTGCCCGACCTGCCGGAGTACCGGACCGGTCTGATCATCGTGGGCCTCGCCCGGTGCATCGCCATGGTGATCATCTGGAACGACCTGGCCTGCGGCGACCGTGAAGCGGCTGCCGTGCTCGTCGCGCTCAACTCGATCTTCCAGGTCATCGCCTTTGCGGGCCTCGGGTGGTTCTACCTGTCGGTGCTGCCTGGCTGGTTGGGTCTGGAGCAAAGCGCGCTGGACGTCTCGTTCGGCCAGATCGCCGTGTCGGTCCTGATCTTCCTCGGGGTCCCCCTGCTCGCCGGGTACCTCTCCCGGCGCATCGGCGAGCGGCGCTGGGGCCGGCAGGCATACGAGGGCACCTTCCTGCCGAAGATCGGCCCGTGGGCGCTCTACGGCCTGCTCTTCACCATCGTCGTCCTCTTCGCCCTGCAGGGCGACGCCATCACCTCGCGCCCACTGGACGTCGCCCGCATCGCGGTGCCCCTCCTGGCCTACTTCGCCCTGATGTGGGGCGCCGGATACCTCACCGGTCGCGTACTCGGGATGACCTACGAACGCACCACCACGCTCGCCTTCACCGCGGCGGGCAACAACTTCGAGCTGGCCATCGCCGTCGCCATCGCGACCTTCGGCGTCACCTCCGGCCAGGCCCTCGCAGGCGTCGTCGGACCTCTCATCGAGGTGCCGGTCCTCGTCGGCCTCGTCTACGTCAGCCTCGGCCTGCGTCGACGATTCCCCCACCCTTCGTCAGCCGTGGCACCATCTCGCATCCCAGCAGAGGACCGCACGTGAGTACCGCACCCCACACGCCCGACACGTACGACCGACTCATCGACGACCTGACCTACGCCTACGACGGGGTCTTCTCACCCGAGACCATCGCCACAGTCGTGCACGAGGCCCGCGCCCTGCTCGAGCCGCGCGCCACGATCACGCAGTACCTGCCGATCTTCGTCGCGAAGCAGGCACGCGAGCAGCTCATGACCGTGGCCCAGGCTGAAGGGAGAGTCGCCAAGCAAGTCCCCGAGATCCTCTTCGTCTGCGTGCACAACGCCGGGCGGTCCCAGATGGCGGCCGCCCTGACCGAGCACCTGTCTGCCCGCAAGGTCCATGTGCGCTCGGCCGGGTCCGAACCCGTGGACACGGTCAACCCCACCGTCCTCGACGCCCTGGCTGAGCGTGGCATCCCGCTCAGCGCGCCATACCCGAAGCCATTGACCCACAGCGCCGTCCAGGCAGCAGACGTCATCGTCACCATGGGCTGCGGCGACGCCTGCCCGGTCTTTCCCGGCAAGCGCTACGAGGACTGGGACGTCGCCGACCCCGACGGCCAACCACTCGACGTCGTGCGGGACATCCGGGATGACATCCAACAGCGGGTGACCCGCCTCCTTCGTGACGTCCTCGCCTGACCTCTCCCACCCTCTGGAGCCCACATGACCGACCAACTCTCAGTCCTCTACGTCTGCGTACACAACGCCGGCCGCTCCCAGATGGCCGCCGCCTACACGCGCACTCTCTCTGGCGGCGCTGTCGAGGTGCGTTCGGCCGGATCGGCACCCGCCGACACGATCAACCCTGCCGTCCGAGAAGCGATGCTCGAGGAGGGCATCGACCTGTCTGCGGAGACGCCCAAGATCCTCACGACCGAAGCCGTCGAGGCCTCCGACGTCGTCATCACGATGGGCTGCGGTGACACCTGCCCGATCTTCCCCGGCAAGCGCTACGAGGACTGGACGCTCGATGACCCAGCCGGGCAGGGCGTCGAAGCGGTGCGCCCGATCCGCGACAACATCCGAGCGCGAGTCGGCGAACTCCTCGACTCCCTCGGCATCGAGCAAGTTGAGGCCAGCTCGTGAGCGCGCGCCCATCCGTGCTCTTCGTATGCGTCAAGAACGGCGGCAAGTCCCAGATGGCTGCCGCCCTCATGCGCCAGCGCCACGGCGAAGCCGTCGACGTGTACTCCGCCGGCACCCGCCCCGGCGGAATGCTCAACGCAGCGTCCGTCGCCTCGCTCGAAGAGGTCGGGGCCAGCGTCACTGGTGAGCACCCCAAGCCCATCGACCCTGCCCTGCTCGACACCGTCGACCGCGTCATCATCCTCGGCGAAGAGGCACACATCGACCATCCGGGCAATGCCCAGATCGACCGGTGGATCACCGATGAACCCTCCACTCGAGGCGTCGAGGGCCACGAGCGCATGGCACTGATCCGCGACGACATCACTTCCCGGGTCGATGCCCTGGCAACGGACCTGAGCCAAGAGGCTTGAGGTACCCAATTTGCTAGCCATTCGCGACCTACTCGCGCTCTTCGAATACGAAATGTTGCCAGTGTGCCGCCCGCGGTCATCGCGAGCATTCTGGGGATTCTCCCCAACACGGCTCAACTGTGGGCGGAGCAGGCCGGAGCGAACTGGCTGACTTATGGTCCGACCAGGGAGTCGCCCTAGCTAGGCTGACGCCTGCGACCGAGTGTTCAGTGCGCGCTGTATAGTTCAGTGCATGCTGATTATTGCTTCGCGTCTCGACGTGATGAACCGCCTGGGTCGTGCACTGGCCGACCCCACTCGATCCCGGATCATCTTGACCCTGCTCGACCATCCCGCTTACCCGGCGGAACTGGCCCGAGATCTGGACCTGACACGCCCGAACGTGTCCAACCACCTGGCATGCCTGCGCGATTGCGGGATCGTCGTCTCCGAGCCCGAGGGTCGTCGGACACGATATGAGATCGCCGATTCGCACCTGGCGCAGGCGCTGACGGCACTGGTCGATGCCACCCTGGCAGTGGACGAAGACGCCCCGTGCATCGATCCCGCCTGCTCGCTTCCCGGATGCGACGCAGCTGGGGAGGGCGCATGATCCTCACCTCGGTCTTGCAGGCGATGGGCCTGTTCGCAGCGACCAACATCGACGACATCATCGTGCTCTCCCTCTTCTTCGCGCGAGGGGCAGGCCAGCGCGGCACTACCGCCCGCATTCTGGCCGGCCAGTACCTCGGGTTCGCCGGCATCCTCGGTGCCGCGGTCCTGGTGACCATCGGCGCCGGAGCATTCCTGCCCTCGGCAGCCATCCCGTACTTCGGTCTCATTCCTCTGGGCCTCGGCCTCTGGGCCGCATGGCAGGCCTGGCGCGGAGACGATGACGACGATGATGACGAGGCCAAGGTTGCCGGCAAGAAGGTCGGCGTGTGGACAGTCGCAGGCGTCACCCTTGCCAACGGCGGCGACAACATCGGCGTCTACACCCCTGTCTTCCTCAGCGTGGAACCTCTCGCAGTAGTCGCCTACTGCATCGTCTTCCTCGCGCTCGTCGCGGTCCTGGTGGCCCTGGCGAAGTTCGTCGCCACCCGCCCCCCGATCGCCGAAGTGCTCGAACGCTGGGAGCACATCCTCTTCCCCATCGTTCTCATCGGCCTCGGCATCGTGATCCTCGTCAGCGGCGGAGCCTTCGGACTCTGACGTAGCGGCAGCGATCCAAACGGCCCCGACCGGGCGCACCCCTCTCGGTTCAGACCGCGACACCTACCTGCAGCCAGGGAGAGTCGCTCGATCATGAGCGGGGAAAGGCGTCTCATTGACCACCGAGCAACGATGTACCGCACCATCGACCGGAGCGAAGAAGATGAGGTGTCGACAATGAGGGAGGGTCTCGGTGACTGCGGCGGGTCCAGCGACGGCCTCGAGTGGTCGGCCGTGTGGCGGCTGGCATGACCTACTTCGGCCTCGCGGTCACTGGACTCGTGGGGAGCGGAACTGGCAGGGCTTAACGGCCTCGGATGCTCGCGAGCACGAGCTATTCGTGCAGTTCGAATATGTGACGTCGCCAGTAGGCCGACACGTCCCGACGGCCCGTCACGCTCGCGCGTGGCGGGCCGTCGGCGTCTGGTGGTCGACTCGTGCGGCATGGCCGCGAGGATGCAGCACGACGTGACCACCTGATGACCCTCGGGGCGGATGATCGCTTTCTGGGTATAACATCGTCATATGGCGATGAATGAGCTAACGCTGGTCTTCCACGCGCTGTCCGAGCCGACCCGGCTGGCGCTGCTCGAGCACCTGCGCAGCGGCGAGCACCGGGTGCGCGACCTCGTCGACCACATGGGGCTGGCGCAGTCCACGGTGAGCGTGCACCTGGCCTGCCTGCGCGATGCAGGTCTCGTGCAGGTCCGGGCCGAAGGGAGGGCCAGCTGGTTCTCCTTTCGTCATCCGGAGGGTCTGCGCGAGCTGCTGCGCTGCGCCGAGGCGCTGGCGGAGGAGGCGGCGTGAGCGGCGGGCACTCCCACACGCACGCGCCGGCCGCCGGCGGTGCCGGCAGTGCCGATCGCGGGCTGCGCAACCGCCTGGCCATCGCCTTCGTGATCACGGCGCTCGTCGTCGTGGCCCAGGCGGTGGGGGCGCTCGTCACCGGCAGCCTCGCCCTGCTCACCGACACCGCGCACGCTCTCGCCGACTCGGCCGGGCTGCTCGTCGCCCTCGTCGCCGCGGCGATGATGCTGCGGCCCCCGAGCAGCCGACGCACCTGGGGCTTCGCGCGGATCGAGGTCATCGCGGCGCTCGGCCAGGCCTGCCTGCTCATCGTCGTCGGGCTCTACGCCGCGATCGAGGGGGTGCGCCGCCTCGTCGAGCCGACCGAGGTGCCGGGGCCGCAGCTGCTCGTCTTCGGCGTGCTCGGGCTGCTCGCCAACCTCGTCGCCATGGCTGTCCTCGCCTCCGGGCGCGGAGCCAACCTCAACATGCGCGCGGCCTTCCTCGAAGTCGTGGTCGACGCGCTCGGCTCGCTCGGGGTCATCGTCGCGGCGATCGTCATCACGACGACCGGGTTCAGCCGGGCCGACACCATCACCGGGCTCTTCATCGCCGCGCTCATCGTCCCGCGGGCGGTCGGCCTGTTGCGGGAGGCGACCCGGGTACTCATGGAGTTCGCCCCGCGAGAGGTCGACCTCGACGTCGTGCGCGCCCACGTCCTCGAGCTCGACCACGTGCGCGCGGTGCACGACCTGCACGCCTCGATGATCGGCACCGGTCTGCCGGTCATCTCCGCGCACGTCGTCATCGATGACGGGTGCTTCGAGTCGGGGCACGCGCCGCGGATCCTCGAGGAGATCCGGCAGTGCCTGCGCGAGCACTTCCCCGTCTCCTTCGACCACGCGACGATCCAGCTCGAGACCGTGGGCCTGCGCGAGCGGACCTGTGACTCGATGGAGCACCAGGCGCACTGACGCTGGGATCCCCGGCCCGGCGGCGTTGGTGTCACTTGGTCCCCCTTCTCCGGGCAACCGGGTGACAGCAAGGCCGCCAGGTGTCCGAGTGACTCAGGCCGGTGGGGTGACCTCGACCTCGCGCCGGTCGCGGACGGCGACGACGAGTGCGACGAGCATGACCACGCCGATGAGGCCGAAGCCGGTGCTCAGGGCGGCGGGCCGGCTGCCGGTGGCGCCGACGACGGCGAAGGTCGCCGACGTGATGACGGCGATGCCGACCGAGGTGCCGATGCGCTGCCGGGTCTGCATGAACCCGCCCGAGCTTCCGGCGTAGGCATTCCGCGACGTCAGTCCGGGCGCAGGCCGCGCAGGTAGACCTCGACGAGCCAGCCGCCGACATCGGGCACGAGGGCGTGGGCGGCCGCCGGCAGGGGGCGGGTGGTGACGGCCAGGCCCATCTGGAACTGCACGGCGGTGACGTCCTCGCGGACCAGGCCGGCCCCCTTCGCCCCCGCTCTCCGGTCTGGCCAACGGGCCCGACTGGCTGCCCGGTGTCTGGGGTGAGGTTGGTCAGCTGCTGCCCATCGGCGCCGCCGGCTCTCTCGTGCGCTCGGTCGCCTACTTCGACGGCGGCGGCGCGACGTCGCACCTCGTCGTCCCGCGGGGTGTGTGCAACTGGTAGCCCTGGGCGCCGGCGACGCTCCTCAGCGAGCGCCGGCGCCCAGGACTACCGGTTCAACACACAACCATCGGTCGGCACAGTGACGACGGGGCGACCCGACCCGACCGTCGGCTCGTAGACTTCATCCGATGACCACCTACCTCGACCACGCGGCGACCACGCCGATGACTCCCGCTGCCCGGGAGGCGATGGTCGAGCAGCTCGCGCTCACCGGCAACGCCTCCAGCCTCCACGGCCCCGGCCGCGACGCGCGCCGGGTCGTCGAGGAGTCGCGCGAGCGCATCGCCGCCGCCCTCGGTGCGCGACCGAGCGAGATCGTCTTCACCTCCGGCGGGACCGAGGCCGACAACCTCGCCATCACCGGCTCGCTCCGTGCGGCACGGGCGGCGGACCCCCTTCGTCATCGGGTCGTCGTGAGCGGTGTCGAGCACCACGCGGTCCTCGACGTCGTCGACCACGCGGTCGAGCACGAGGGCGCGCAGGCGACCTTCGTGGCGCCGGGGGAGTGCGGCACCGTCCAGCCCGATGCCGTGCGTGCCGCGATCGAGGAGGACCCCGCGAGCGTCGGGCTCGTCTCCGTCATGTGGGCCAACAACGAGGTCGGCACCGTCCAGGACGTCACCACGATGGCGGCCATCGCCCACGAGCACGGGCTGGCCTTCCACAGCGACGCGGTCCAGGCCGCTGGCCACCTTCCCGTCGACTTCGCCGCGAGCGGCATCGACCTGATGAGCGTCAGCGCGCACAAGTTCGGCGGGCCGCTCGGCATCGGGGCGCTCGTCGCCAAGCGCGACGCCCGGCTCGTCGCCCTGAGCCACGGCGGCGGGCAGGAGCGCGGCGTGCGCTCGGGCACCCTCGACGTGCCGGCCATCCGGGGCTTCGCGGTCGCCCTCACCGAGGCCGTCGAGCAGCGCGAGGCCGAGGCCGCCCGCGTCGGCGCCCTGCGCGACCGCTTCCTCGCCGGCACCCAGGCGCTCGACCTCGGCATCCGGGTCACCGGCTGCTGGGAGCCCGGCGACGTGACGACCCGCCTGCCGGGCAATGCGCACATCACCATCCCGGGCTGCGAGGGCGACTCCATGCTCTACCTGCTCGACGCCGCCGGCGTCGCGGTCTCGACCGGCTCGGCCTGCCAGGCCGGCATCCCGCAGCCCTCGCACGTCGTCCTCGCGATGGGGCGCTCCGAGGAGGAGGCGCGCGGCTCCCTGCGCGTGTCCTTCGGCTGGACCTCCACCGAGGCCGACGTCGACGCCGTGCTCGCCGCCCTGCCCGAGGCCATCGCCCGCGCGCGACGGGCCAGCGGGGCCGCCTGATGCGCGTCGTCGCCGCGATGAGCGGAGGCGTCGACTCAGCGGTCGCCGCCTCCCGGATGATCGAGGCCGGCCACGACGTCGTCGGGGTCCACCTCGCCCTGGCCAAGAACGCCAAGACCCTGCGCGAGGGCGCCCGCGGCTGCTGCACCATCGAGGACGCCGGTGACGCGCGCCGGGTCGCCGATCGGCTCGGCATCCCCTTCTACGTCTGGGACATGGCCACCCCCTTCGCCCGGGACGTCGTCGACGACTTCGTGGCGGAGTACGAGGCCGGCCGCACGCCCAACCCCTGCCTGCGCTGCAACGAGAAGATCAAGTTCGCCGCGCTCCTCGACAAGGCGCTGGCGCTGGGCTTCGACGCCGTCGCGACGGGGCACTACGCACAGATCGTCGACGGGCCCCACGGCCGCGAGCTGCACCGCGCCGTCGACTCCGCCAAGGACCAGTCCTACGTCCTCGGGGTGCTCGACGAGGAGCAGCTGGCGCGCGCCTTCTTCCCCCTCGGCGACACGACGAAGCCGCAGATCCGCGAGGAGGCCGCCGCGCGCGGCTTCGCCGTGGCCAAGAAGCCCGACAGCCACGACATCTGCTTCATCTCCGACGGCGACACCCGCGGCTGGCTGACCCAGCGGCTCGGCGAGCAGCCGGGCGAGATCGTCGACGAGGGCTCCGGCGAGGTCGTCGGCGAGCACCGCGGTGCCTACGGGTTCACCGTCGGCCAGCGCCGCGGGCTGGGCCTGGACCGGTCCGACCTCGACGGGCAGCCGCGCTACGTCACGCGGGTCGAGGCGGCGTCCAACCGGGTCTTCATCGGCACCTCGGACCTGCTCGGCACCGACGAGATCGAGGCCGACCACGTGCGCTGGTGCGGCCCGGCGGCCTCCGGGCGGCACCGGCTCGGTGCGCAGATCCGGGCCCACGGCGAGGAGATCCCCGCCACTGCAGAGGTCGTGCCCGACGCTGCTGCCGAAGGGGGTCTGCGTCTCGTGGTCCGTCTCGACGAGGCCGTGCGCGGCGCCGCCCCCGGCCAGTCGATCGTCCTCTACGACGGCACCCGCGTCGTCGGCTCGGGCACCATCGCCCGCGCCGGGCGCGCCGCGAGGAGGAGCGCGTGACCCGGGCGTCCGGTGTCGGGTCGTGGCCCGGCACGCGATCGCGCGAGGCGGTCGTCGCCGTCCGCGACCTGCTCGGCGACGGCATCCCGCACCTGCCCGAGCTGCCCGCGCGGGGCGTCGGCGCCGACATGGTCGGCCGGGCCGCGGCGCTGCTCGAGGGTCTGCACGTCGAGACCCAGCCCTACGGGTGGCGATTCGCCGGTCGTCCGGGCCATGACGAAGGGAGGGCCCGCGCCCTCCTGCGCGAGGACCTCGACGAGCTCGCCGAGGCCTACGACGGCTGGTCCGGCCCGCTCAAGGTCCAGGTGACCGGGCCGTGGACGCTCGGCGCGACCATCGAGCTGCCGCGCGGTGAGCGGGCGGTCGCCGACGACGGTGCGCGGCGCGACCTCGTCGGGTCGCTCGCCGAGGGGCTGCGTGCGCACATCGCCGACGTCGAGCGCCTCGTGCCCGGTGCCGAGATCATCGTGCAGGTCGACGAGCCGGGGCTGCCGGCGGTGCTCGAGGGGCGGCTGCCGACCGCCTCGGGCTACGGCACGCTGCGCGCGGTCGACCGCTCGGAGGTCCGTGACGGGCTGCGCGAGGTGCTCGCCGCAGCAGGGGAGCGGACGACGCTCGTGCACTGCTGCGCCGGCGACGTGCCGGTGCAGCTGGTGCGGGAGAGCGGTGCTCGTGGCATCTCGCTCGACACCTCGCTGCTCGACGGCGCCCGCTGGGAGCAGATCGCCGAGGCCGTCGAGGCGGGCGTGATCCTGTGGGCGGGCGCCGTGCCGACGACCGGCGGCGACTGGCGCACGGCACGGCAGCGGCTCGTCGGAGCCTGGCAGCGGATCGGCCTGCCGGTCTCCGCGCTCGCGGACGTCGTCGTCACACCGGCGTGCGGACTGGCGGGGGCTCGCCCCTTCGAGGCTCGTTCCTCGCGCCTCAGGACACCGCCTTCGTCCGCCGTGGCAGCGGTGCGGACCACGACGGATCTTGCCTTGGCACTCACCGACCTCGCCGCCGGCTGAGCCACCCGCCCCGGCGGGAAAACCGCGAATGGCCTGGAAACCCGGAGATGACCGCGCAATTGCACGGTCATCTCCGGTTTTCCCGGCCAGCGGGTCGAGGGACGAGGGGGCGTCAGGCCTGCGGGGCGTGGATCTCGCGCTTGAGGATCTTGCCCGTCGGGCCCTTGGGCAGCTCGTCGAGGACCCAGATGGTGCGCGGGTACTTGTAGGCCGCGACCCGGTCCTTGACGTACTGCTTGATCTCCTCGAGGTCACCCGAGGCACCCTCGCGCAGCGAGACCGCGGCGCCGACGTCCTCGCCGAGCTCGGGGTGCGGCACGGAGACGACCGCGCACTCGAGGACGTCGGGGTGGGTGTAGAGCACCTCCTCGATCTCGCGCGGGTAGATGTTCATGCCGCCGCGGATGATGAGGTCCTTCTTGCGGTCGACGATCGTGTAGTAGCCGTCCTCGTCGACGCTCGCGATGTCGCCGGTGCGGAACCACCCGTCCGGGATCGCGGCCTCGGTCGCCTCGGGCTTGTTCCAGTAGCCCTTCATGACGTTGTCACCGCGGATCGCGATCTCGCCGACGCCCTCACCCGGGCCGACCGCCTGGCCGTCCTCGCCGATGAGCTTCATCTCGCAGCCGGGGATCGCGCGCCCGATCGTGCCGGGCTTGGTCGGCTTGTCGAGCATGTTGAAGGAGGCGACCGGCGAGGTCTCGGACAGGCCGTAGCCCTCGAGCAGGCTGACCTTGAAGGTCTCCTCGAACTCGCGCAGCGTCTCGCCCGGCAGGGACGAACCACCCGAGACGCAGGTGCGCAGGCTCGAGGTGTCGGTCTCGGAGACCGCCGGGTGGTGGAGCATCGCGCCGTACATCGTCGGCACGCCCTCGAAGATCGTCACCTGGTCGCGGGCGATGACCTCGAGCGCCTTGCCCGGGTCGAAGCGGGGGATGAGGGTCAGGGTCGCGCCCTGGCGGACCGCGGCGTTGAGCCCGCAGGTCAGGCCGAAGACGTGGAAGAGCGGCAGGCAGCCCATGATGACGTCGTCGGGCTGGATCCCGATGATGTCCTCGGCGCAGCGCTGGGCGTTGAGGTTGAGGTTGTCGTGGGTGAGCTGAGCCCCCTTCGGCCGTCCCGTCGTGCCGGAGGTGTAGAGGATGACGGCGTCGTCGTCGCCCGCACGCTCGGTGGGGGTGGTGATCGGCTCGCCGGCCGGCAGCGCGTCGGCGGCCGGGCCGACGGGGCCCGAGACGACGACCTGGGTGTCGGTGCCCTCGGCACCGGCCTGCGCCTCCGCGGCGAAGTCGCCCCAGACGAAGGAGAACTTCGCGCCGGAGTCGGTGTAGAAGTACTCGATCTCGTTGGCCTTGAGCAGGGGGTTCATCGGCACGACGACGCCACCGGCGAGCAGGGTGCCGTAGAAGAGCACGGGGAAGGCCGGGATGTTGGGCAGGATCAGCGAGACCCGGTCGCCGGGCTCGAGGCCGGCAGCTCGAAGGGAGCCCGCCGCCTTGGCCGCGAGGCCGTGCAGCTGCGACCACGTCAGCTCGGCATCGTCGAGCTTGATGGCCACCTTGTCCGGGTGGGCCTGGGCGGTGGTGACGAGGTTGCTCGCCAGATTCGTCATCGTCGACTCCTGAATGCTGGTTCGGGTGGCACCATCCAACACGGTCTCCCGCGTGGAGGGAAGGGGGTGTCGGGGGTGTGCGGCAGGATGGTCGGGTGAGCGAGATCCCCGAGACGGACGAGTCCGCGGAGCAGGTCCAGCCGGAGACCCCCGCCGACGTGCCCGACGAGCTGCGTCAGGAGTGGACCGACCTCGCCGAGCAGGCGACGGCCGCGCAGTTCGCCTACCACGTCAAGGACGCCCCGACGATCAGTGATGCCGAGTACGACCGGCTCATCCGTCGGCTGCAGGAGATCGAGGAGGCGCACCCCTCCCTTCGCACTCCCGAGTCGCCGACGCAGCAGGTGGGCGGGGCGATCTTCTCCACCGACTTCACCGCGGTCGACCACCTCGAGCGCATGCTCAGCCTCGACAACGCCTTCGAGGGCGACGACCTGATCGCGTGGGCGCAGCGCGTCGAGGCCGAGGTCAGCGGCTTCCACTACCTGTGCGAGCTGAAGATCGACGGCGTCGCGATCAACCTGCTCTACGAGGGTGGCAAGCTCACCCGGGCCCTGACCCGCGGCGACGGGCGCACCGGCGAGGACGTCACGCTCAACGTGCGCACCATCGAGGGGATCCCGACCCAGCTCGACGACAGCGTGCACCCCGTGCCCGACCTCGTCGAGATCCGCGGGGAGGTCTTCTTCCGCCTCGAGGACTTCGCCGAGCTCAACGCCGGCCTCGTCGAGGCGGGCAAGGCCCCCTTCGCCAACCCGCGCAACTCCGCCGCGGGATCGTTGCGACAAAAGGACCCCCGCGTCACGGCCCGCCGCTCGCTGCACATGCTCGTCCACGGCATGGGTCGCCGCGAGGGCTTCGATATCGACAGCCAGAGCCATGCCTACGAGCTCATGGCCGCGTGGGGGCTGCCGACCTCGCCGCACTACCGCGTGCTCGACTCGATCACGCAGGTGCGCGACTTCATCGCCGACGTCGAACGGCAGCGTCACGACTACGACCACGAGATCGACGGCGTCGTCGTCAAGGTCGACGAGATCGCCGTGCAGCGCCGCCTCGGGTCGACCTCGCGGGCCCCGCGCTGGGCCATCGCGTGGAAGTACCCGCCCGAGGAGGTCAACACCACGCTCCTCGACATCCAGGTCAACGTCGGGCGCACGGGGCGGGTGACCCCCTTCGGGGTCATGGAGCCCGTGACCGTCGCCGGGTCGACCGTCTCGATGGCCACGCTGCACAACGGCCACGAGGTCAAGCGCAAGGGTGTGCTCATCGGCGACACCGTCGTGCTGCGCAAGGCCGGCGACGTCATCCCCGAGATCCTCGGTCCGGTCGTCGAGCTGCGCGACGGGAGCGAGCGCGAGTTCGTCATGCCGACGCACTGCCCGTCCTGCGGCACGAAGCTCGCCCCGCAGAAGGAGGGCGACAAGGACATCCGCTGCCCCAACTCGCGCACCTGCCCCAGCCAGCTGCGCGAGCGGCTGTCGTCGCTCGCCGGGCGGGGCGCCTTCGACATCGAGGCGCTCGGCTGGGAGGGCGCCGTCGGGCTCCTCGACTCCGGCGTGCTCACCGACGAGGGCGGGCTCTTCGGCCTGACCGCGCAGGACGTCGCGCGCGTGCCGCTCTTCACCCGGGCGGCGAAGAAGACCGACCCGGAGGAGGCCGTCCACGACGGTCGGGTCCTGTCGGCCAACGGCGCCAAGCTCGTCGACAACCTCCAGCAGGCCAAGCAGCAGCCCCTGTGGCGGGTGCTCGTCGCGCTGTCGATCCGCCACGTCGGGCCGACGGCCGCACGGGCCCTGGCGCAGCACTTCGGCTCGATGGCCGCGATCCGCGAGGCCGACGAGGAGGCCCTCGCCGACGTCGAGGGCGTCGGGCCGACGATCGCCGCCTCGGTGCGCGAGTGGTTCGACGGCGAGGGCAACGACTGGCACCGCGGCATTGTCGACCAGTGGGCCGCCGACGGCGTGCGCATGGAGGACGAGCGCGACGAGTCGATCCGGCAGACCCTCGAGGGCGTCACGGTCGTCGTCACCGGCTCGCTCGAGCGCTACTCCCGCGACTCCGCCAAGGAGGCGATCCTCGAGCGCGGCGGCAAGGCCTCGGGCTCGGTGAGCAAGAAGACCGACTGGGTCGTCGTCGGCGACAACGCCGGCTCCAAGGAGGCCAAGGCCCGCGAGCTCGGCCGCCCGATCCTCACCGAGGAGGAGTTCACCGAGCTGCTCGAGACGGGTGCGGTGGCGCGCTTCGCCGAGGGGGATGACGAAGGGGGCGACCGCGCCGGTGACACGGACGGCGCCAACGGATGAGCGGCATCGACCGGGCCACCGCCCAGTGGTACGTCGACACCGCCCTGGCCAAGCTGCTCGCCCGGGCCGACGAGCTCGCCGACGCCGGGGGTGACGAGCTGCTCTCCCGCCGTCCGGACGTCGAGGGGGCCAACAGCGTCTACGCGCTCGTCGTCCACTGCTGCGGCGTCATGGAGCGCTGGGGTGGTGAGACGATCGCCGGGCGGCAGATCCATCGCGACCGGGCCGCGGAGTTCACCGCGACGGGCACCATCGACCAGCTCGAGGCGCTGGTCGCCGCCCAGCGGCGGCGCTGGGTCGAGGACCTCGCCGACTACGACGCCGGCGCAGCGCCGCGCGGTCCCGACGGTTGGGAGGAGGGTGACCCCGAGCCGACGACGCAGGGCTTCATCGTCCTGCACGTCATCGAAGAGCTCTACCAGCACCTCGGCCACGTCGACCTGACCGTCGACCTCGTGCACGATCGCTGAACCCGGCCGACACGGCCGCGAGGCCCGTGCACCAGGGGTAGTCCAGAGGCGAAAGGGGCCCTGCCAACGGCATGAGATGCACCAGGACGACCGCTGGTGCACGGCACGCCGTACTCCGGGGTCGCGCCTGTCGTTGGCGCACAGGGGCCCGACCTCACTACGGTCGGGGGGTGAGCACCGAGAGCACGACCCCTGACGCGCCCGAGACCTCCGAGACGACCGAGCCGGAGGGCCCGACCTTCGCCGACCTCGGCCTTGACGACCGGGTCGTGCGGTCCCTGCGGGACATCGGCTACGAGCGGCCCTCGCCGATCCAGGCCGCGACCATCCCGGCGCTGCTCGAGGGGCGCCACGTCGTGGGCCTCGCGCAGACAGGCACCGGCAAGACGGCGGCCTTCGCGCTGCCGGTCCTCAGCCGGCTCGACCCCAAGCAGAAGGCCCCGCAGGCGCTCATCCTCGCCCCGACCCGCGAGCTGGCGCTGCAGGTCTGCGAGGCCATCGAGAAGTACTCGGCCCGCATGCCCGGCGTGCGCGTCCTGCCGGTCTACGGAGGGCAGGGCTACGGGGTGCAGCTGAGCGCGCTGCGCCGCGGCGTGCACATCGTCGTCGGCACGCCCGGACGCATCATGGACCACCTCGACAAGGGCACGCTCGACCTGTCGCAGCTGCGCTTCCTCGTCCTCGACGAGGCGGACGAGATGCTCAAGATGGGCTTCGCCGAGGACGTCGAGACGATCCTCGCGGCGACGCCCGAGGACAAGCACGTCGCCCTCTTCAGCGCGACGATGCCCGCGCAGATCCGCCGCATCTCCCAGAAGTACCTCACCGATGCCCTCGAGATCACCGTCGAGCGCAAGACGACGACCGCACCCAACATCACCCAGCGGCACCTCTTCGTCTCCTATCCGCAGAAGGTCGAGGCGCTCACCCGGATCCTCGAGGTGGAGAACTTCGAGGCGATGATCGTCTTCGTCCGCACCAAGAACGAGACCGAGACCCTCGCCGAGAAGCTGCGGGCGCGCGGGTTCTCCGCCGCCGCGATCAACGGCGACGTCGCCCAGGCCCAGCGCGAGCGGACGGTCAGCCAGCTCAAGTCCGGCAAGCTCGACATCCTCGTTGCGACCGACGTCGCCGCCCGCGGCCTCGACGTCGAGCGGATCAGCCACGTCGTCAACTACGACATCCCGACCGACACCGAGTCCTACGTCCACCGGATCGGGCGCACCGGCCGCGCTGGGCGCTCTGGTGACGCGATCTCCTTCGTCACGCCCCGCGAGCGGCACCTGCTCAAGGCGATCGAGAAGGCCACCCGCACCACGCTCACCGAGATGTCGATGCCGAGTGCGGAGGACATCAACGCCAGCCGGCTGGGGCGCTTCGACGACCGGATCACCGCGGCCCTCGCCTCGCCCGACCTGTCGACCTTCCGTGACGTCGTCGGGCACTACGTGCGCGAGCACGACGTGCCGGAGAGTGACGTCGCGGCCGCGCTGGCGATCGTCCTCCAGGGGGACGAGCCGATGCTCCTCGACCCCGACCCGGTGCGTCCGCCGCGTCGGGAGCGGGACGAGCGCGGACCACGTCGTGACCGGGACGAAGGGGGACGCCGCGGTGACCGTGGGCCGCGCGGCTCCTCGGGCCCCATGGCCTCGTACCGGATCGCGGTCGGTCGCCGGCACAAGGTCGAGCCGCGGCAGATCGTCGGCGCCCTGGCCAACGAAGGGGGCCTGCGTCGCGAGGACTTCGGCCACATCGACATCCGCGGCGACCACTCGATCGTCGAGCTGCCCGCGACCCTGCCCGAGGGCACGGCCGACCGGCTGCAGAGCACCCGGATCTCGGGGCAGCTCATCGAGCTGCGCGAGTGGCAGGAGCGCGGTGGCGCTCGTGGCGGGCCGCGCCGTGACAAGCCCTACGGCAAGAAGCCCTACGCGAAGAAGTCCTACGACAAGAAGCCGCACCGCAAGGGCCGTCGGGACTGATGCCGGCCGAGCTCGACCCGGTGGACCGGCTGCTCCTCGACGAGCTGGGTGAGGTCCCAGCGGGGCGGGTCGCCGTGCTCGGCGACGACACCGGCGCGCTCGCGACCGCGCTCGTGGAGCACACGGGCGAGCGGGTCGTCGCGCACTGCGACTCGCTCGTCGCGGAGCGTCGGGTGGCCCGGGCGCTGGCCGGAGCCGCGGTCGGGGGAGAGGCGGTGCCGATCCTCGCCGAGGCGCTCACCGATGCCGCGCTCGTCGTGCTCCGCCTGCCGAAGTCGCTCGACGCCCTCGACGAGATCGCCCGCACCGCAACGCTGCTCGGCACGGTCGATGTGCGCGTCGTGGCCGGTGGTCGCGTCAAGCACATGACCCCGTCGATGAACGACGTGCTGGGCGCGAGCTTCGAGCGGGTGCACGCCAGCCTCGGCCGGCAGAAGTCGCGCGTGCTGCACGCCGCCGGTCCACGCGCCGTCGAGCAGGTCTGGCCGAAGCATCGGCACCACGCCGACCTCGACCTCACGGTCCACGCGTTCGGCGCGGCCTTCGCCGGGACACGCATCGACGCGGGCACGCGACTGCTCCTGGAACAGCTCGACGGGCTTGCCGACACCGACGGCACCGTCGTCGACCTCGGGTGCGGCACAGGGGTGCTCGCGTCCGTGCTGGCCCGACGCTTCGACGACGTGGTCGCGATCGACGTCTCCGCAGCGGCCGTGGCATCGGCCCGCCTGACGACCGCCGGTGCGGTCGACGTGCGCCGAGGTGACGGGCTCACGGGCCTGGCCGACGCGTCCGTGGCCACGATCGTGAGCAATCCTCCCTTCCACGTCGGGACGGCCAAGGACTCGACGCCGACGCTGGCGATGATCGCCGACGCGGCGCGCGTCCTCGTCCCCGGCGGCGAGCTTGTGCTCGTCTACAACTCGCACCTGCCCTATCTGCCGCGGCTGCGCGAGGTCGGGCCGACCGAGATCCTCGCCCGCGACCGCAGCTATCTCGTCACCCGCACCCTGCGGGCATGACGAAGGCGCCGTCCTGGGACGGCGCCTTCGTGATCGTGGAGTCGGTTCAGCCGAGCGCGGAGACCGCGGCGTCGTAGTCCGGCTCCTGGGTGATCTCGGGGACGAGCTCGGTGTGCAGGACCTTGCCGTCGGCGTCGAGGACGACGACCGAACGGGCGAGCAGGCCGGCCATCGGCCCGTCGGCCATCGTGACGCCGTAGTCCTTGCCGAAGGTGGAGCGGAAGGCCGAGCCGACCTTGACCTTGTCGATGCCCTCCGCGCCGCAGAAGCGGGCCTGGGCGAAGGGGAGGTCCTGGCTGACGTTGACGACCGTCGTGTTGTCGAGGCTCGCGGCGAGCTCGTTGAACTTGCGCACGCTCGCGGCGCAGACGCCGGTGTCGATGCTGGGGAAGATGTTGAGCACGACGCGGCCCGGCACGTCGGCGGAGGTCAGCGCGGAGAGACCCTCGCCGACGAGGTCGAAGCTCGGCGCCTGCGCGCCGGCGGCCGGCAGCTCGCCGACGGTGTTGACGGGGTTGCCCTTGAATGCGGTGGTAGCCATGCCCCATGCCTACACCCCGAAGGGGGTCGTGGCCACATGCGGTCTGCGGAGCGGTCAGCCCACGAGGGCCTTGACCCCGAGGGCGAGGGGGACGAGGACGAGCGCCGACAGGCCCATCGCACCCATGACGAGAGCGCCCTTGGTCTCCGAGTCGAGCGCCTCGCGCCAGCCGGCGCGCCCCAGGATCTCCTTGACCGGCACGTTGATCTCGGCGGTGGAGAACTCGTAGTCGACCTGCTTCCGGAAGCCCTCGAGCCCGAGGGACCACTCCTTGCGCCGGGTGTAGGTGAACTCGCGGCCGGAGCTGACGGCGATCTGGGCACCCAGCCCGCTGATCCCGGCATGCGACTCGACCTGCCGCGACTCGTCGGTGCGCTTGACGATCCCGGGCTTGTCCGTGGGGGTGAAGCGGGCGATGAAGGCGTGCTCGAGGTGCCGGCGGGTCGCGAGGTGCCGCCAGCGCGCGTCGGCGAGGTCGGCGTGCACCAGCACCGAGTGGCCGTTGGAGCGCACGACGTAGGGCGTGCCCTCGAAAGCGGTCGCCAGGGCCGGCGCCAGCCATTCGTAGGGCCACGGGGTGCTCTTGTCGGTCGCCGGGGGCAGGGGTGTGGTGGGCGGCGTGACGACGACGTGCTCGTCGGCCGTGGCGTCGGGGTCGGTCTCGCGGAGGAAGCCGATGAAGGCGACGAGGGTGACGACGATGGCGATGCCCCAGACGACGCCCCAGCCGAGCGCGGGCCAGGTCTGCCCGTCGGAGAGGAAGAGCCAGACCCCGCCGGCCAGGGCGAGGCTGAAGGCGACGAGTGCCGCGACGAAGGTGACGAGCTTGCGCAGGCGGCTCGTCATGCGGGCAGCGGCCCCGGCGCCGCGACGTGTTCGCCGTGGCCGTCGGCGCGCAGCCGCGAGCGGAGGCGCTCGGCCGCCTCGTAGAAGCGCTCGTCCCTGACGTCGCGCATCGGGGCGTGCGGGTCGAAGTCGTCGGGGGAGAAGGCCGGCCAGGTGTGGATGTGCAGGTGGGGCACGAGGAAGCCCTCGAGGAGCATGCCGACCCGCGGCGCCTCCCACTCGGCCTGCTGGGCCCGGCCGATGATGCCGGCCACCCGCTGCAGGTGCGTCCACGTCTGCTCGTCGGCGTCGGTCCACTGCTCGATCTCGGCGCGCGGCACGACCATGGTGTGCCCGTCGGTCAGCGGCTCGATCGTCAGGAAGGCCACGCAGGTCTCGTCGGACCACACGAACCGTCCGGGGATCTCACCCTCGATGATCTTCGTGAAGAGTGTCGCCATGCCGCCCACCCTATGAGTCCGGTGGCTCAGGTGTGACGAGCGCAGCGAGGAGCCTCGAAGCTCCCTGGCTCCTACAGTGGAGTCATGCCGCAGGTCAGCGCAGATGTGCACGTGCCGGTCCCGCCGGACCTCGCCTTCGCCGTGTCCCAGACGACGGGGGCGGTCCGTCGCCGGTGGGACCCCTTCATCCGCGAGCAGCGCTTCCTCGACGGGGCGAGCGAGCCGGGGGTGGGGGTGCGCACCTTCACCCGGTCCTCCTTCGCCGGACCGCTCTCGCCGAGCATGGTCAGCGAGTACGCCTCGTGGCGGCCGCCGACCTCGGCGGGGATGACGATGGTCCGCGGCCCGTGGTTCTTCGGGCGCTTCGGCGGCGGGTGGCGCTTCCAGCCCGATGGTGACGGCACCCTCGCGGTGTGGAAGTACACCTACGACGTCCGCCCGTCGTGGCTGCAGCCGCTCGCGCACCCGATCGGGCAGTGTCTCCTCGGCCGGGAGATCACCCGGCGCATCGAGGGCTTCGCCGCCGGGTGCCGTGACGAGGTGGTGCTCGCGGCGGCCCGGGCGGACATGGTCCGTCGCGCCGAGGCGATGCAGGACGAAGGGGGGAGGTCGGCGTGAGCACCCCCCCTTCGAGGCTCGTCCCTCGCACCTCAGGACAGCGCCTTCGCCTGGCCGGATGCCAGTGGACCGCGACGGCCGAGCCCGTTGACAACCTGCGCCGTATCGACGAGCTGACGGGTGAGGCGGCCAGCCGTGGGGCGCGGCTCGTCGTCCACCCGGAGGCGGCCATGGCCCCCTTCTCCCGTCGCCTCGACACCGCCGCCGAGCCGCTCGACGGGCGCTTCGCCGACGGGGTGCGCGAGGTGGCGCAGCGGCACGGGGTGACGCTCGTCGTCGGCATGTTCACCCCCGCCGACGAGATCACGACCGCCGAGGGCAAGGAGCGCGCGCGGGTCCACAACACGCTGCTCGTCACCGGTGGCGGGGTCGAGGAGACGACCTACCGCAAGATCCATCTCTACGACGCCTTCGGCAGCCGCGAGTCCGACACCGTCGCGCCCGGCGAGCAGGTGCGCACGGTCGACGTCGACGGCTGGTCCGTCGGGCTCGCCACCTGCTACGACGTGCGCTTCGCCGATCAGTTCACGCAGCTGGGCCGGCGCGGCGCCGAGCTCGTCGTGCTGCCGGCCTCGTGGGGCGACGGGCCGGGCAAGGCGAGCCAGTGGGACCTGCTGACCCGGGCCCGTGCGCACGACGCGCAGGCCTGGCTGCTCGCCGTCGACCAGGCCTGGACCCCGGACGCGGTCAACGGTCCCTGCGGCATCGGGCGCTCGGTCCTCGCCGACCCGACCGGCGAGGTGCGCGCCCGCCTCGGCGGGGGAGAGGACGTGCTCGTCGCCGAGGTCGACCACGAGACGGTGGCCCGCACCCGCGGGACCATCCCGATCCTCTAGCCGCGCAGTGGTGGCGCCACGCGAGCACCGGGGACGCCGCCCCCTTCGCCGGAACCTAGACTGTCCCGCATGGCTGACCTCTCTCGCGACGACGTGGCGCATCTGGCCTCGTTGGCCCGTATCGACCTCTCCGACGCCGAGCTCGACCGCATGGTCGGCGAGCTCGGGACCATCATCTCCTCCGTCGAGGCCGTGCAGCAGGCTCCGATCGAGGGCGTCGAGCCGATGAGCCACCCGATGCCGATTGTCAACGTCACCCGGCCCGATGTCGTGCGTCCCTCGCTCACCCCCGAGCAGGCCCTGGCGATGGCGCCGGCCTCCGAGGTCGGGCGCTTCGCCGTGCCGCGCATCCTGACCGAAGACTGAGCCCGAAGGACCCCACGTGAGCGACCCCACCCGTATGACCGCTGCCGCGCTCGCCGACGCGCTGGCCAGCGGCGACCTCTCCTCCGAGCAGATCACCCGCGCGCACCTCGACCGCATCGAGGGCGTCGACGAGCAGGTCGGCGCCTATCTCCACGTCGCGGGCGAGTCCGCGCTCGCCGAGGCCCGCGCGGTCGACGAGCGCCGGGCGAAGGGGGAGAGCCTCCACCGCCTCGCCGGCGTCCCGATCGCCGTCAAGGACGTCATGACGACGACCGGCATCCCGACGACGGCCGGGTCGAAGATCCTCGAGGGCTGGATCCCGCCCTACGACGCGACCGTCGTCAGCCGGCTCAAGGCGGCCGGCCTGCCGATCCTCGGCAAGACGAACATGGACGAGTTCGCCATGGGCTCCTCGACGGAGCACTCGGCCTACGGCCTGACCCGCAACCCCTGGGACCTCGAGCGCATCCCCGGCGGCTCCGGTGGTGGCTCGAGCGCCGTCGTCGCGTCGTGGCAGGCGCCCCTGGCGACCGGCACCGACACCGGTGGTTCGATCCGTCAGCCCGCGGCCGTCACCGGCTCGGTCGGCGTCAAGCCGACCTACGGCGGGGTCTCCCGCTACGGCCTCGTCGCCATGGCTTCCTCGCTCGACCAGGCCGGGCCGTGCGCGCGCACCGTGCTCGACACCGCGCTGCTGCACGAGGTCATGGCCGGGCACGACCCGCTGGACTCGACGTCGATCGACCAGCCCGTGCCGGACATCGTCGGTGCCGCGCAGCGGGCCGACGTCGCCGGGATGAAGGTCGGCATCGTCCGCGAGCTCACCGGTGAGGGCTTCTCTCCGCTCGTCCAGGCGCGCTTCGACGAGTCGGTCCAGCACCTCGTCGACGCCGGTGCCGAGGTCGTCGAGGTCTCGATGCCCAACGTCGTCCACGCGCTCGGCGCCTACTACCTGATCATGCCGAGCGAGGCGAGCAGCAACCTCGCCCGCTTCGACGCGATGCGCTACGGCCTGCGGGTCGGGCCCGAGGGCGTCGACGCCCCGAGCGCGGAGCAGGTCATGGCGGCCAGCCGCGACGCCGGCTTCGGCGACGAGGTCAAGCGCCGCATCATCCTCGGTACCTACGCGCTCTCCTCCGGCTACTACGACGCCTACTACGGCAGCGCGCAGAAGGTCCGTCGCCTCATCGCCGACGACTTCGCGCGGGCCTTCGAGACCGCCGACGTCCTCGTGTCGCCGACGGCCCCGACGACGGCCTTCCGCTTCGGCGAGAAGTCCGACGACCCGATGGCCATGTACCGCGGCGACATCGCGACGATCCCCGCCAACCTCGCGGGCGTGCCCGGCATGTCCCTGCCGAGCGGCCTCGCCGAGGACGGTCTCCCGGCCGGCTTCCAGATCCTCGCGCCGGCGATGGCCGACGACCGTCTCTACACCGTCGGCGCCGCCCTCGAGCAGCGCCTCGTCTCCGCCTGGGGTGGGCACCTGCTCGAGCAGGCCCCCGAGCTGGCCATCACGAAGGGAGCCTGAGACATGGCGAGCACCACCACCGACGCGGTCCTCGGGTACGACGAGGCCCTCGCCACCTTCGACCCCGTCATGGGCCTCGAGGTCCACGTCGAGCTCGGCACGGCGACGAAGATGTTCTGCGGCTGTGCCACCGGCTTCGGCGCCGAGCCCAACACCCAGACCTGCCCGGTCTGCCTCGGCCTGCCCGGCGCGCTGCCGGTCGTCAACGCGACCGGTGTCGAGTCCGCGATCCGCATCGGCCTGGCGCTCAACTGCCAGATCGCCGACTGGTGCCGCTTCGCCCGGAAGAACTACTTCTACCCGGACATGCCGAAGAACTTCCAGACCTCGCAGTACGACGAGCCGATCGCCTTCGACGGCTATCTCGACGTCGAGATCCCGGGACAAGATGGCGAGACCTCAGAGATTTTCAGAGTCGAGATCGAGCGCGCCCACATGGAGGAGGACACCGGCAAGAGCATGCACATCGGTGGTTCCACCGGACGCATCCAGGGCGCCGAGTACTCCCTCGTCGACTTCAACCGAGCCGGCATCCCGCTCATCGAGATCGTCACCCGCCCCATCGTCGGCGCGGGCGAGCGCGCCCCCGAGGTCGCCAAGGCCTATGTCGCCGCGCTGCGCGACCTGCTGCGCGCCCTCGACGTCTCCGACGTCAAGATGGAGCAGGGCTCGATGCGCTGCGACGTCAACCTCTCCCTTCGCCCCAAGGTCGGCGACGACCCGGCGGCGCAGGCCCAGCTCGACGTCCCGCTCGGCACCCGCACCGAGACCAAGAACGTCAACTCCCTTCGCTCCGTGGAGCGGGCGGTGCGCTACGAGGTCTGCCGCCACGCCGCGGTCCTCACCAACGGCGGGTCGATCCTGCAGGAGACCCGCCACTGGCACGAGGACACCGGCGTCACGACGAGCGGCCGCGAGAAGTCCGACGCCGAGGACTACCGCTACTTCCCCGAGCCCGACCTCGTGCCGGTCGCGCCGAGCCGCGACTACGTCGAGCAGCTGCGGGCCACCCTGCCCGAGCCGCCGGCTCAGCGCCGCAAGCGGCTGCAGGGGGAGTGGGGTTACTCCGACCTCGAGATGCGTGACGTGCTCAACGCCGGCGCGACCGAGCTCATCGAGGCCACCGTCACCGCCGGCGCCAAGCCGCAGGCCGCGCGCAAGTGGTGGCTCGGCGAGCCGTCCCGCCGCGCCAACACCGAGGGCGTCGACCTCGCGACCTACGCCGAGCAGACCGGCGTCACGCCCGAGCACGTCGCCGAGCTCGAGTCGCTCGTCGGCTCCGGCCGGCTCAACGACAAGATGGCCCGTCAGGTCCTCGAGGGTGTCCTCGACGGCGAGGGCACCCCGACGGCCGTCGCCGACGCCCGCGGGCTCGAGCTCGTCCAGGACGACGGCGCGCTCGAGGCCGCCGTCGACAAGGTCATCGAGGCCAACCCCGACGTCGCCGACAAGATCCGCGGCGGCAAGGTGCAGGCCGCCGGCGCGCTCATCGGCCAGGTGATGAAGGAGATGAAGGGCCAGGCCGACGCCGGCAAGGCCCGCGAGCTCATCCTCGCCAAGCTCGGCGCCTGACGCAGGCAGCACGAAGGGGACGGTGCCGGGTCGATCCGGCACCGCCCCCTTCGTCATGGTGCTGGTCAGACCGGGCCGTACCCGGAGATCTGGCCGTACCGGGTCGTCCCGGCGAGGATCGGCTTGCCGGCGAAGCTGCCCTGCGGCCGCGCGGCGCGCCACCAGGAGTAGAAGGTCCCGTCGCCGTCGTCGGTCGGTGGCTCGGTGGCGTAGAGCGTGAAGCTGGCGTCGAAGGGCCACGACCTCGACCCGCTCGTGCCCATGAGGTAGCCCCTCTGGGTGGCCGAGTTGCCGCTCGAGCTGACCCAGCCGACCTTGTTGCCGCCCTGGTTCTTGAGGTAGATCGTCTGCCGGTGCGTGCACCGGGACGAGGCCCATCGCGGCGAGACGGTGGCGCCGCTCGGGCAGTAGAAGGATCGGATGAATCCGCTGACCTTGCCGTTGTCGGTGCGCAGCCGCACCTGGTGGCGGTTGCCCTTGATGGGCGAGCCGAACTCCACGGTCCAGGCCCCGCCGAGGACGACCTCGGACAGGGCGGCCTTGTGGTGGCTCGTCGGTGGGTACTCGGCCGGCGCGGCCTGCGCCGGTCCGGCGAGGGCCAGCCCCGCGGTCATGAGTCCGGTGGTGGCGATGGCGCTGAGCGTCCGCTGCATGGCGGTGTCCTCTCGTGGTGGCGTGCTTCCCCGATGACGCACGCCTGCCTCCATGGACCCACCGTGAGAGGGGGCCGTCCATGGGTACCCGTACTCACCGGATCCGGTCCACCTACGATGACGCGCATGGTCACCGTCTCCTTCCCCGACATCACCTGGCGCGACCAGGTCGGCCCGATCGACGGCGTGACGGCCGTCGTGTGGGACCCGCAGGAGGCTCCGCCGCAGGAGTCGGTCGACGTCTACATCGCGCCGTACATGACCAAGCCCACGGGCGTGGCCGTCGTCGCGGAGCAGCCGTCGGTGCGCCTCGTGCAGCTGCTGTCGGCCGGCTTCGACAACATGCTCCCGGTCCTGCCGGAGGGGGTCTCCCTCGCCAACGCGAAGGGGGTCCACGACGCGGCCACCGCAGAGCTGGCCCTGACCCTCGTCCTCGCCTCGCAGCGTGGGTTCGACGACTTCGCGCGCGCCCAGGCGCAGGGGGAGTGGACCTCCCGCCACGTGCGCCCGGGCCTCGCCGACAAGCGGGTACTGCTCCTCGGCTACGGCTCCGTGGGCCGGGCGATCGTGGAGCGGCTCGTGCCCTTCGAGGTGTCGGTCACGGCCGTGGCCTCGCGGGCGCGCGCCGGCGACGATCTCGTCGACACGGTGCACGGGGTCGACGAGCTGGCCTCTCTGGCACCGCAGCACGACATCATCGTCTCGGTGCTGCCGGGCTCCGACGCCACCCACCACGTCTTGGGCGAGGAGCTGCTGAGCTCGCTGCCCGATGGCACGCTCGTGGTCAACGTCGGCCGTGGGCCGGCGCTCGACACCGAGGCCGCCCTGCGGCACGCGGGCCGCCTGCGCTTCGCCCTCGACGTCACCGACCCCGAGCCGCTGCCGACCGGGCACTCCCTGTGGTCGGCACCCGGTGTCATCATCAGCCCGCACGTCGGTGGGATGACCCACGCCTTCCGCCCCCGCGCGGTGGCGCTGCTGCGTCGCCAGCTCACCGCTCTCGCAGCGGGCGAGCCGCCGATCAACCTCGTGCACGAGGGTTGACCGGCGGCTCGGCGGCGACGCTGACGCGAATCCGTCAGAGGCGGCCGAAGCTATCGTCGCGGTCGGGCTGCAGCGGGGCGCCGTTGACGTGGCCTTTGACCCAGAAGGGCTGACCACCCTCGGACATCCGGTAGATGCTGAGGTTGAGGGCCACGACCCGCGATGCGGTCGAGGTCCGGCTCTTGGCGAGCACGGGCGGGCAGTAGTAGGAGCGGATGTAGCTGCCCTTGGTCACGTAGCCGTTGACGGTGTCGAGCACCACCTGGTGTCGGTTGCCGGCGAAGCCCTCGGCCTTGCCCACCGCGACGCTCTGGCTCGAGGTGGCCCAGTCGTTGTAGCCGCCCGCCGTCGTCGAGTCCGGTTGCGCCGCACTTCAGATCTGACCATTTCCTGACGATCCGGCTCCCGTGAGAGGTCGCCGCGCCGACCCGTCAGGGGTGGCGCGTCGGTGTGCTCCGGGCCACACTCGCTCTATGACGACGTCAGCAGAGGACCGGACCCTGATCCTGCTGCGGCACGCCGACCCGGAGCCGGGCCGTGCCGGTCAGGACGACCGCGAGCGACCCCTGTCGGAGCACGGGCGCAACCAGGCCGCCGACGTCGGTCGGTGGCTGCGCGAGCAGGGGCTCGGCTGCGACGAGGTCATGTGCTCGCCCTCGCTACGCACCCGCGAGACGATGCAGGAGCTCGCCGCGGCCGGGTGCCCGGAGGCTGAGGTGCAGATCGAGCACCGGCTCTACAACGCCGACGCCGACGACGTGCTCTCGGTGATCCGGGGCTCGACCAACGACGCGAGCATCCTGCTCGTCGTCGGTCATGCGCCGGGGCTGCCGGCTGCGGCCAGTCTGCTCGCCGACGGTGAGGGCAGCGAGGAGGCGCACGAGCGACTGAGCGGCGGGTTCCCGCCGGCCGCTGCGGCCGTGCTGCGCTTCTCGGGGCACTGGGACGACCTCGACTTCGGGGCCGCGGCGCTCGACGACTTCCGCACACCCTGAGTGGGGAGAGCTCCCCTTCCCAGGTGAGGACCGATGCGCAAGACTGCCCTCGGCGACCACAGGGGACGCCACCTCACCAGGGGAGAAGACACATGAAGACAGTGCTCCGTCGCGCTGCAGTCATCGGCGCCACGACGATGACCGCGGCCACGCTTGCCGTGCCTGCCGCCCAGGCAGCGCCGACCGCTGACAGCTCGGCCTCGGCCCGCACCTACTACGGTGCGATCGCCCTCAACAGCCGCACGCTCGCCGTCGGCACCTCGGTCAATGCCAAGACCGCCACCAGCGCCAAGAGCGCGGCGCTGACCCGCTGCAAGAAGTACAGCTACTCGTCCTACTGCCGCAACGTCGTGTGGGTGAGCAATGGCTGCGCCGCCGTCGCCGTCAAGTACGACAGCAAGGGCCGCCCGGTCCGCTACGCCAGCGCCTACGGCAAGTACAAGTGGCCCACGGTCCGCCTGGCCAAGAAGCGCGCCATGGGCAGCTCGACCGCCGGCACGGTCAAGACCCGCGCCTACGTCTGCACCACGCGCTACTACTGACAGACCGCGCTCCGCACGCAGGGCCGTCCCGACACCGTCGGGGCGGCCCCGCGCCGTACCCGGGTCACCTGGTGAGCACGGTCTCCTGATCCACGGCGAGCAGCTTGTGCGGGTTGCGCACAATGTAGGCCGCGGTGACCCGACCCTGCGTCACGGCAAAGGTGACGATCGCCTCGAGCGCGCCGTCGAGCTCCAGGCGAAGGGCGGGGGCGCCGTTGACGAGGACCGGCGCACCCCGTGTGGCCGCCACATAGACGCCGGTGAGGAAGCGCAGGACCTTGTCCACGCCGACGATGGGGCGCAGGGCGGCCTGCTTGACGCCGCCGCCGTCGGTGAGCAGCACGACCTCGGGGTCGAGCACGTCGACGAGCAGTTGCAGGTCGTCGCCGGCGACCGCCGCGAGGAAGCGCTCGACCACTGCCTGCTGCTCGGCGACCGTGACCTCCCGGCGCGGTCGACGGGCCGCGACGTGCTCGCGCGCCCGGTGCGCGATCTGCCGCACGGCCGCAGGGCTGCGAGCGGTCGCCTCGGCGATCTCGTCGTAGGGCAGCTCGAAGACCTCGCGCAGGACGAAGACCGCCCGCTCCGTCGGGCCGAGGGTCTCGAGGACGAGGAGCATCGCCGTCGAGACGCTCTCGGCCAGCTCGACGTCTTCGGCGACGTCGGGGGTGGTGAGCAGCGGCTCGGGCAGCCACGGGCCGACGTAGTCCTCGCGACGTCGGCTGTGCGCCCGCAGGGCGTTGAGCGACAGGCGCGTGGTGATCCGCACGAGGTAGGCGCGGGGGTCGTGCACCGTGTCGGTCACGCGGGACCAGCGCAGCCAGACCTCCTGAAGCACGTCCTCGGCGTCGGCGGCTGACCCGAGCATCTCGTAGGCGACGGTGAAGAGCAGGTTGCGGTGGGTCACCCACGCGTCGGTGCCGGGGTGGAGGCTCACCCGGTCACCGTCCCATGTCCGTGCCCGTGCCGGCGAGGGGCAGCTCGCACACGTCGGAGTAGCCCTGGCTGGCCAGGCCGGCGGCGCAGTTGAAGCGGGAGCGTTCGTTCTCCACCGCGATGATCATCGTCAGCTCGACGAGCGCAGGGGTGCCGAGCTGCTCGCGCAGGCTCGTCGACATCTCGTCGGTGACCGTCGGCGGGGTGGCGGTCATCGCCTCGGCGTAGCCCATGACCTCGCGCTCCAGGGGTGAGAAGACGTCGGACTGGCGCCAGCGCGGCACCTCCCGGACCTTGTCGAGGTTGAGACCGTCCTCGTGGGCGACGTAGTAGCCGAAGTCCAGGCACCACGAGCAGCCGATGACCGCGGCGGAGGCCATGACGGCGTAGGACTTCAGGTGCGGGTCGAGGGCGTCCCAGCCGGCGACCTTGCGCTCGAAGCCGAAGACGCTCCACGCCACCTTGCGGTCGTGGGCCAGGACGTAGGCGTTGTCGGGCACCTCGCCGTAGAGGCGTCGGCAGATCGCGACGACGAGACGGCCGAAGGGGGAGGACATGTCGTTGCGAGGGATGCGGAAGGTGCTGGGCACGGTGGTCTCCTGGGTCCGTCGGCCCCGGGTCGGGCCGCTCACCATGGAGACACCGCTCGCTCTGCGGGTGTGACAGGCGGTCGGTGAGCGCCCAGTCACAGGGGCAGCGTCAGATGACGGAAGGTCGAGACGACCTCCATCCCCAGGTGCTCGTAGAGACCCAGTGCGCCGGTGCTCATGCGAGCCCAGCGTCTTCCCTTCGCCCTCGTGTCGTCACCCGAGTTGTCGTGGGTACCGCTCCCCATGGCGCGTCCGGCGACGCAGCGGCAGGATCGGATCAGACCGGAAACCGCCACGTACACAAGGGGAACCGTGAGCCAGCAGACCAGCACGACCGACGGTGGGACGCCCACCCAGCCCACGACGAACCACCCCAAGGCGCTGCCGAAGCCCTTCTGGGTCGGACTGGCCTTCGCGCTCGCCGCATTCGTGGTCCACCTGTCGTCCACGCGCACGAGCAGGGTCAATGGCGTCGTCGTCGAGTGTTCCTACATGGACTACTTCGCGCTCCTCGCGGCCGTGGCCGTCGCCGCGTGCGCGGTGGCCGTCGCCAAGACGGCCTTCGCGCGCCACAACCCGTGGTCGAAGATTGCCCGCCCGACGCGCGGTCTGCTCTTCGGCGCCAGCGCGGTGCTCCTCGTCTTCGCGGTCGTCCACGTGCTCCGGGGGCTGGGGATGCTCGGCGGTCCCTGCTGAGCCGCCGCCCGGCTCCCGACGGCCGCGTCCCACATCGTGGGCGCGGTTGTCTCATTCATTGACACGCTCGCTGCCGCGGGAGAGAGTTGTCCGCATGGCCCTCCTCCTCGTACTTCCCCGGCGCGCTGCCTGAGCGACGACCCGTTCGTCGACGCAGCGCGCGCCCTTCACGTCCGGACCAGGACTGAAGGGCTTTTTCATGCCGGGAGAAGATGTGAGGAGCAGGACGGATGGCACGGCAAACCGAAGGACACACGGTGACTGACACGACCAGCAGCGCCCCGACCCCGGCAGCGCTGGCGCGCCGGGCGGAGGCCCGACCGACCCCAGAGCAGGTGACCGGAGCGCAGAGCCTCGTCCTCTCGCTCGAGAGCGTCGGTGCCGAGGTCGTCTTCGGGATCCCCGGTGGCGCGATCCTGCCCGCCTACGACCCGCTGATGGACTCGGTCAAGGTGCGTCACATCCTCGTGCGGCACGAGCAGGGCGCCGGTCACGCCGCCGAGGGCTATGCCTCCGCGACCGGCAAGGTCGGCGTGTGCATGGCGACCTCCGGGCCGGGCGCCACCAACCTCGTCACGGCCATCGCCGACGCCCACATGGACTCGGTCCCGATCGTCGCGATCACCGGGCAGGTCGCCTCGAGCTCGATCGGGACCGACGCCTTCCAGGAGGCGGACATCCGCGGCATCACCATGCCGATCACCAAGCACAACTACCTCGTGACCGACGCCGCGGAGATCCCGCGGGTCATCGCCGAGGCCTTCCACATCGCGAGCACCGGCCGACCCGGCCCCGTCCTCGTCGACATCTCCAAGGACGCGCTGCAGGCCACCACCACCTTCGCGTGGCCGCCGCAGATCGCCCTGCCGGGCTACCACCCGGTGACGCGTCCGCACGCAAAGCAGATCCGTGAGGCCGTGCGCCTCATGGCCGGCAGCCGTCAGCCGGTCCTCTACGTCGGCGGCGGCGTCATCCGCGCCGGCGCCGCGGAGGAGCTGCGACGGCTTGCCGAGCTGACCGGCATCCCGGTCGTCACGACGCTCATGGCCCGCGGTGCCTTCCCCGACGGGCACCCGCTGCACCTGGGCATGCCCGGCATGCACGGCTCCGTCGCCGCGGTCACCGGTCTGCAGCGCAGCGACCTGCTCATCGCCCTCGGCGCCCGCTTCGACGATCGCGTCACCGGCCAGCTGTCGTCCTTCGCCCCCGGGGCCAAGGTCATCCACGCCGACATCGACCCGGCCGAGATCTCCAAGAACCGCGTGGCCGACGTGCCGATCGTCGGTGACGCCAAGGCGATCATCGGCGAGCTCATCGCCGCGATCGAGGCGGGCGAAGGGGAGGCCGCCAGCATCGGCCCCGACCTCTACCGCGACTGGTCGGCGACGACGACGCGGTGGTCGCAGGACTACCCGGTCGGGTACACCTCGCACGGCGAGGGTGCCCTCATGCCCCAGCAGGTCATCGAGCGGCTCGGCGCGATCGCCGGCCCCGAGGCGATCTACGCCGCCGGCGTCGGCCAGCACCAGATGTGGGCGGCGCAGTTCATCGGCTACGAGCGCCCCAATGCCTGGCTCAACTCCGGCGGCGCCGGCACGATGGGCTACTCCGTGCCGGCCGCCATGGGAGCCAAGGTCGGCGAGCCCGACAGGGTCGTGTGGGCCATCGACGGCGACGGGTGCTTCCAGATGACCAACCAGGAGCTCGCGACCTGCGTCATCAACGACATCCCGATCAAGGTCGCGGTCATCAACAACTCCAGCCTGGGCATGGTCCGGCAGTGGCAGTCGCTCTTCTACAACGAGCGCTACTCCAACACCGACCTGCACACCTCGGTCGGCAGCCGGATCCCCGACTTCGTCAAGCTCGCCGACGCCTACGGGTGCGTCGGGCTGCGCTGCGAGCGTCCCGAGGACCTCGACGCGACGATCGAGCAGGCGATGGCGATCAACGACCGCCCCGTGATCATCGACTTCGTCGTCGAGCGCGACGCCATGGTGTGGCCGATGGTCCCCGCCGGCGTGAGCAACGACGCCATCCAGATCGCCCGCGACGCCGCCCCCGAGTGGGACCGCGAGGAGTCCGAGGCGATCGAGCAGTCCACCGACGCCGACCACGACGGCAAGTGAGGTAGCGCCACCGTGAGCACCAAGCACACCCTGTCCGTCCTCGTCGAGAACAAGCCCGGCGTCCTCGCCCGGATCTCGGCGCTCTTCTCCCGGCGCGGGTTCAACATCGACTCGCTGGCCGTCGGCCCGACCGAGCACGACGAGATCTCGCGGATGACCGTCGTCGTCGACGTCGAGGACCTGCCGCTGGAGCAGGTGACCAAGCAGCTCAACAAGCTCGTCGAGGTGCTCAAGGTCGTCGAGCTCGACCCGCTCGCGTCGGTGACCAGCCAGATCGTCCTGGTCAAGGTCCGCGCCGAGGCGAGCAACCGCAGCGGCATCCTCGAGACCGCGCAGATGTTCAAGGCCAAGATCGTCGACACGACGACCGACGCGATGACCCTGCAGGTCTACGGCAACTCCGACAAGATCGCCGCGATGCTCGAGATCCTCGAGCCCTACGGCATCAAGGAGCTCGTCCAGTCCGGCGTCGTGGCCATCGGCCGCGGCCCCCGCTCCATCACCGACCGCTCCCGACACTGACCCCCCCTTCGTCCCCGTCCGAGGAGACGGGAGACGATGACGACCACCCCCGACTGCACCACCACGACACAAGGAGAAGTGCCCCATGGCCGCCGAACTGATCTACGACGACGACGCCGACCTGTCCATCATCCAGGGCCGCAAGGTTGCCGTCATCGGCTATGGCTCGCAGGGCCACGCACACGCGCTCAACCTGCGCGACAGCGGCGTCGACGTGCGCGTCGGCCTCAAGGAGGGCAGCAAGAGCCGGGCCAAGGCCGAGGCCGAGGGGCTGAAGGTCCTCACGCCGCGCGAGGCCGCCGCCGAGGCCGACGTCATCGTCATCCTCGCCCCCGACCAGGTCCAGCGTCACCTCTACGCCGACGACATCGCGCCGGAGCTGAAGGACGGCGACGTCCTCGTCTTCGGTCACGGCTTCAACGTCCGCTTCGGCTACATCCAGGCGCCCGACGGCGTCGACGTCATCCTCGTCGCGCCCAAGGCGCCGGGCCACACCGTGCGTCGCGAGTTCGTCGACGGCCGCGGCATCCCGGACATCATCGCCGTCGAGCAGGACGCCTCGGGCAAGGCCTGGGACATTGCTGCCTCCTACGCCAAGGGCATCGGTGGTACCCGCGCCGGCGTCATCAAGACGACCTTCACCGAGGAGACCGAGACCGACCTCTTCGGCGAGCAGGCCGTCCTGTGCGGTGGCATGTCGCACCTCGTCCAGGCGGGCTTCGAGACGCTGACCGAGGCGGGCTACCAGCCGGAGATCGCCTACTTCGAGGTGCTCCACGAGCTCAAGCTCATCGTCGACCTCATGTGGGAGGGCGGCATCGCCAAGCAGCGCTGGTCGATCTCCGACACCGCCGAGTACGGCGACTACGTCTCCGGCCCGCGGGTCGTCGACGCCAAGGTCAAGGAGTCGATGAAGGGCATCCTCGCCGACATCCAGGACGGCTCCTTCGCCAAGCGCTTCATCGAGGACCAGGACAAGGGCGCCACCGAGTTCCAGCAGCTGCGCGAGCAGGAGGCCGGTCACCCGATCGAGGCGACGGGCAAGGCGCTGCGGGCGCACTTCGCGTGGCAGTCCGGGGACGACGACTACACCGAGGGCTCAGCCGCTCGCTGATCCACCACCTGACCCCCGACGCGGTCACCCCGCGGACGGTCCCCGACGGGGGCGCCCACCGGCTCACCAGCCGGGGCGCCCCCTTCGTCGTGCCCCGGCCCTGCTCCAGGAGGCGGGTCACCGGGCCCACGTGGTGGGTCAGGTCCGGCAGCGCGATGACCGCAGGGGGCGATGGTGGTGACTACGCCCCTGCTCCACGAGGCGGGTCACCGTGACCCGCGTGGTGGAGCAGGGCCGTAGTGCGCGGGAGGCCCCGCCGTCGGCGGCCCCGGCGGTGCTGACCCGTGTGGTGGAGCAGGACCGCCGTGCGTGGACCGGGCTTCGCGAGGTCGGTCAGCCCGCCAGGTGGCCCCACGTGGGGGAGAGCTCGGCCCAGGGCCCGACGGCGGCGGCCCGACCGCCGACGAGGACGACGACCCGGTCGGCCTGCTCGAGCGCGGCGCGCTTGGACGTCGCGCCGATGACCGTGGCGCCGCGGTCGCGCAGACCGCGCCACAGGGCGATCTCGGTCGTCGCGTCGAGCGCCGAGGAGACGTCGTCGGCGAGGAGCAGCTCGGCCTCGGTGGCCAGCGCCCGGGCCAGGGCGAGACGCTGGACCTGACCGCCCGACAGGCGCACACCGCGGTGACCGACGAGCGAGTCGGGACCGCCGGCGGCGGCGACGTCCTCGCTCAGCCGCGCCAGCGCGACCGGCTCGTCGAAGGGCCGCTCGTGCCCGAGCCGGACGTTGTCGGTGAAGGTCCCCGAGAGCACCCGCGGTACCTGGGCGACGTGGGCGACTCGGCCGGGGCGCAGGGTGCGCTGCGCGTCGGTGACGGGGGAGCCGTTCCACAGCAGGGCACCGCGGTGGTCGACGAGCCCGGCGAGGGCCGCGAGCAGGCTCGACTTGCCGGACCCGACCTGCCCGACGAGCAGGACGAGCTCGCCGCGCTCGACGCTCAGGTTGATGTCGCTCGCACCGACGGTGCCGTCGTCATGGACGACGCTGACATCGCGCAGGTCGAGTCGCTGGAGGGGCTCGCGCCCGCCCTCGACGGGAGCGGGAGCGCTGCCGTCGACGAGGTCGACCCCCTCGGGCAGGTCCATCAGGTCGACCCCGCCGGCGAAGCGCGCGGTCTCTGCCTGCCACGCCCGGGTGCCGGGTGCCTCGGTGACGACCATGCTCGCGACGCGGCCGAACCAGTCGAAGCCCATGACCGCCCCCGAGACGAGGATGGCGGTGCCCAGGCCCCATCCGCCCGCGACGTGGATCCACCACGTGACGACGACGCCGCACTGGACCATGACGAGCGGGACGGCGTCGAGCACGGCCTGGACGCGGTGCTCGCGCACGGCTGCCTCGACGCGGCCGCCGTCGACCTCACGCAGGCGCCGGCGGACGAAGGGGGTCGCCGCCGCGAGCTTGATCGTGCGCACCGACTCGAGGGCGGAGACGACCGCCCGACCGAAACGTGCCCGAGCAGCCGACGCCGCCGCGGCCGAGCGCCCGGCGATCGGTCGACCGAAGGTCGCCGCGCCGGCCGAGGTCGCCATCACCGTGAGCAGGACGGCGCCGGCGACCCAGGTGCCGGCGAGCACCGCGGTGAGCGCGGCGATGATCAGGCCGTTGATGAAGTCGACCCACCGGTCGGCGTAGCGCGCGTAGCGGTCGGCGTCCATCGACCGGGCGACGACCTCACCGGGAGGCGTGCGCGGCAGTCGCTCGGCGCGGGTCTGCCCGACGAGCACGGCCATGCGGGTGCGCAGCATGACCTCGATCCACCAGCGCGGGTAGCGGTAGAAGGCCGAGGCGCTGAGGAAGGGCACGACGAGCAGGCAGACCACGAGGACCGCGCCGAGCAGGGTCGGGGTGCGACCCGTCTGGAGGTCCTCGACGACGGTGCCCCACACGAGACCGGTGATCGCGCCCTGCGCGCCGAGCACCGACATGAAGAGGAAGCACAGGGCGCCGGCGATGCCCCACGTCGGCTTGACCGACAGGGCGTGGGCGATGCCGCGGGCCAGCGAGGGTCCGCTGCCGATCTCGACCGCCTCGGGGGGAGTGGTCGTGCGGCGTCGACCGCCGACCGGGTCGAGGTCGGCGTGGTCGACATCGACGAACGAAGGGGGCTGCTCGCCCGGTGCCGCCGACGCCAGGTCGGCCTCGGCCCGGCTGTCGAGCAGGAGGCTGCGGAAGGGGCCGGGCTCTTGGGCGAGCACGGTCCGGCGGCCCTGCTGGATGACCTGACCGTGGTCGAGCACGACGACGTGCGGGGCCCGCTCGATGGTGTTGAGCCGGTGGGCGATGAGGACCCCGGTGCGGCCGACGAGCAGACGGTCGGCGGCCGAGACGACCCGGCGCTCGGTGAGCGGGTCCATGCGGGCGGTCGCCTCGTCGAGGACGACGACGCGCACGTCGCGCACGAGCAGCCGGGCGAAGGCGACGAGCTGCTCCTCGCCCGAGGACAGCGTCGTGCCGCCGGGGCCGAGGAGGGTGTCGAGTCCGTCGGGCAGACCCTCGACCCACTCGCCGAGCCCGAGCTCGCGCACGGCGGACTCGACGTCGTCGCGTGGGGTGTCGTCGAAGAGGGCGATGTTGTCGGCCAGCGTGCCGGCGATGATCTCGGTGCGCTGGGTGACGACGCCGACATCGGTGCGCAGCAGCTGCAGGTCGATCTCGCGCACGTCGACCCCGCCGACGAAGACGCTGCCGCGCGGGGGCTCGACGGCGCGCGAGATGAAGGAGGCGAGCGTCGACTTGCCGGACCCGGTGCGCCCGACGAGGGCGACCGTCTCGCCGGCGGGGACGCTGAAGGTCACGTCGCGCAGCGCAAAGCTGCCCTCGGCGTAGGAGAAGTCGAGCCCGCGCACCTCGACGGCCAGCTGGGCGCCCGCGGGGACGGGGGTGCCCCCCTTCGGCTCCGGCTCGACGGCCAGCATCTGGCGCAGGCGGATCACGGCACCGAGCCCGGCCTGCAGGTCGGGCAGCTGGTGCGAGAGCTGGTTGATCAGGCCGACGAAGGTCGAGGTGACGATGAAGAGGGTGACGAGCGAGCCCACCGAGAGCGAGCCGTCGACGGCGAGGGCGATGCCCGTGACGCCGATGCCCGCCAGGAGCGTGTGGAGCAGGAGCCCGGCCCGACGCGCGAGCCGACTCTCGAGCACGAGCACGTCGGCGAAGCGGGCATGCACCCGCGCGGTGATCGTCGCCAGGCGCTGGACCATGTGGGCCTGACCCAGGCTGGTGCGCAGGTCGTCACGTCCGGCGATGCCCTCCTCGAGCGCGCTCGCGTGGTCGGTCCAGGCCATCTCCTCGATGACCTTGCGGCGGGAGATCTCGCCGAGCAGCGGGCGCACGGCGAGCCCGGTGACGAGCGCGAGCAGCGGGAAGAGCAGCCACGCCGGCCACCACGTCACGCCGGCGACGACCCACATCGGGATCACGGAGAAGGCGGTGCGGGCGAACATCCACACCTGCCACCGCATGAGGTTGCCGACCTCGTGGGTGTCGTCGTCGACGCGGTCGAGGATCTCGCCGGCCGCCTGCTCGGAGAGCGTCGCGACGGGCTGGGCGAGCGCCGCGTCGAGCAGGTCGTCGCGCAGCACGCCCTCGGCCCGGTCGGACAGCCCGACCCACACGACCTTGCCGAGGTTGTCGACGAGGGCGCCCCCGATGACGAGGACGGCGAGGACCTGGACGAGAGCGGTCGTCGGGGTCTCGGCGAGCCGGCCGACGACGAGCGTGCCGAGGGTGAGCGAGACCGCGGCCACGGCCGAGCACACCAGGGCCGCCGCGGCCGCGGGCGAGCGCATCCGACGCCAGTCGACGGTGCGCTCCGGCGGGGTCGGCGCGGTGGTGGTGGGGTGCGGCGGGGCGGTCCGCTCGAGGGTCTGCGTCATGGCCGCTCAAGGCTATGTCCGCTCACCGACACCGCGCCTCCGATTTTTCGAGACGGTGGTCCACGGAGCGGACGGGGCATTCCGTGGCGGGAGGGGAGCGGCGTACCGTCGCTCGATCGGCAGCCACACCCGGCCACGCCCCCTTCGCACCACCGGCACCCCCACCCACGTCGTGCCCACCCGAGTTACCGCACGATCACGAGGAGCCGTCATGAGCGACGAGGCCGCCGAGGCGCGCCGCGCCCTCCAGGAGAGCCTGGACCGCCGCGACAGCGGTGAGTGAGCGCAGCCACCACCCATCACGACCGACCGCCCTGCGTCTCGAGGCTCGCAAGCTCGCACCTCGACGAACGTGGGGCGGTCTGCATGTGAGACGCGGTATCAACCTCCGGACCGGCGGCATACCGTGGATCCCATGCCGCAGCTTCGATCCCGCACGACCACCCACGGACGCAACATGGCCGGTGCTCGCGCGCTCTGGCGCGCGACCGGCATGGGCGAGGGGGACTTCGGCAAGCCGATCGTCGCGATCGCCAACTCCTTCACCCAGTTCGTCCCCGGGCACGTGCACCTCAAGGACATGGGTCAGCTCGTCGCCGGCGCCGTCGAGGAGGCCGGGGGAGTGGGCAAGGAGTTCAACACCATCGCCGTCGACGACGGCATCGCGATGGGCCACGACGGCATGCTCTACTCGCTGCCGAGCCGCGAGGTCATCGCCGACTCCATCGAGTACATGGTCAACGCGCACTGCGCCGACGCCCTCGTGTGCATCTCCAACTGCGACAAGATCACGCCCGGCATGCTCCTGGCCGCGCTGCGGCTGAACATCCCGACCGTCTTCGTCTCCGGCGGCCCGATGGAGGCCGGCAAGGCGATCATCGGTGACGACGGCGAGACCTACACGCGGCTCGACCTCGTCGACGCGATGGTCAAGGCCGTCGACGACAACGTCAGCGACGACGAGATCACCGCGATCGAGCAGTCCGCCTGCCCGACGTGCGGGTCCTGCTCGGGCATGTTCACCGCCAACTCGATGAACTGCCTCACCGAGGCGCTCGGCCTCTCCCTGCCCGGCAACGGCTCGACGCTCGCGACCGCCTCGGCCCGCCGCGACCTCTTCCTCGACGCCGGCAAGCTGGTCGTCGACCTATGCCGCGACTACTACGACGGCGACGACGAGTCGGTGCTGCCGCGCTCGATCGCGACCAAGCCCGCCTTCGCCAATGCGATGCGACTCGACATCGCCATGGGCGGCTCGACCAACACGATCCTCCACCTGCTCGCCGCGGCCCAGGAGGCCGGCGTCGACTTCGACCAGAGCGACATCGACGCGCTCTCGCGGGTCACGCCCTGCCTGGTCAAGGTGGCGCCCAACAGCGGCGACTACTACATGGAGGACGTCCACCGCGCCGGCGGCATCCCCGCGATCCTCGGCGAGCTGCACCGCGGCGGCATGCTCGACGCGAGCGTCCGATCCGTGCACAGCCCCGACCTCGAGACCTGGCTGTCCGACTGGGACATCCGCTCCGGCGCCACCACGAGCAAGGCCACCGAGCTCTTCCACGCCGCGCCCGGTGGCGTGCGGACGACGCAGGCCTTCTCCTCGACCAACCGGTGGGCGAGCCTCGACACCGACAGTGCCGACGGGTGCATCCGCTCCGTCGAGCACGCCTACACGAGCGAAGGGGGCCTGGCCGTCCTCCACGGCAACCTCGCCCCGGACGGCTGCATCGTCAAGACCGCCGGCGTGCCCGAGCACCAGTGGAACTTCTCCGGCCCGGCCCGCGTCGCCGAGTCGCAGGAGGCCGCGGTCGAGATGATCCTGTCCAAGCAGGTGCAGGAGGGCGAGGTCGTCGTCATCCGCTACGAGGGCCCCAAGGGCGGTCCCGGCATGCAGGAGATGCTCTACCCGACCTCCTACCTCAAGGGCACGGGTCTGGGCCCGAAGTGCGCCCTGATCACCGATGGCCGCTTCTCCGGTGGTTCGTCCGGCCTGTCGATCGGGCACGTCTCCCCGGAGGCCGCCTCCGGCGGGGCGATCGGCCTGGTCCGCGACGGTGACGTCATCGAGTTCGACATCCCCGGCCGCCGGGTCAACCTGCTCGTCGACGACGAGGAGCTCGCCCGTCGCCGCACCGAGCAGGACGCGAAGGGGTGGGCCCCCGCCGCCCCCCGTGAGCGCCACGTCTCGCCGGCCCTGAAGATCTTCGCGAAGTTCGCCCAGTCCGCCGACAAGGGCGCTGCCCGCAAGGTCGACTGACCTCGCCCCTTCCGTCCGGAGGCGCCACACAGGCAGGGAGTGGTCGCCGAGGGCGACCACATGTCGGGACGCAGATTTCACATGTCGGGACGCGCGCCTAGCCTGAGCCCATGAGCACCGACGCAGCGCAGACCAGCTTCGACATCGCCGTCATCGGCGGCGACGGGATCGGCCCCGAGGTGGTGGCCGAGGGGCTCAAGGTCCTCGGGGCGCTCGGCTCCGACGTCTCCGTCACGACGACCGAGTACGACCTCGGCGCGGCCCGCTGGCACCGCACCGGCGAGAAACTGCCGGACTCGGTCGTCGAGGAGCTGCGCGGCCACGACGGCATCCTCCTCGGCGCCATCGGCGACCCGACCGTGCCTTCCGGCGTCCTCGAGCGGGGCGTGCTGCTCCCCCTTCGCTTTGCGCTCGACCACTACGTCAACCTGCGCCCGGCCAAGCTCTTCCCCGGCGTCACCAGCCCGCTCGCCGAGCACGTGACGAGCAAGGGCCTCGACTTCGTCGTCGTCCGTGAGGGGACCGAGGGGCCCTACGTCGGCAACGGCGGCGCGCTGCGCGTCGGCACCCCGCACGAGGTCGCGACCGAGGTGAGCGTCAACACGCGCTTCGGCATCGAGCGGGTCGTGCGTGACGCCTTCGCCCGCGCCCAGGCCCGCCCGCGCAAGCACCTGACCCTGGTCCACAAGCACAACGTGCTCACCCACGCCGGCCACCTGTGGCGTCGCACCGTCGAGGAGGTCGGCGCGGAGTTCCCCGACGTCGAGACCGCCTACCAGCACGTCGACGCGGCGACGATCTTCCTCGCGACCGACCCGGCGCGCTTCGACGTCATCGTCACCGACAACCTCTTCGGCGACATCATCACCGACATCGCCGCGGCCGTCGCCGGCGGTATCGGCCTGGCCGCGAGCGGCAACATCAACCCCACCCGCGAGGCCCCGAGCATGTTCGAGCCGGTCCACGGCTCCGCGCCCGACATCGCCGGTCAGGGCAAGGCCGACCCGACCGCCGCGATCCTCTCCGCGGCGATGCTGCTCGACCACCTCGGTCTCGCCGAGCAGGCGACCCGGGTCGAGGCGGCCGTCGCCGCCGACCTCGCCGAGCGCGCGGGGGAGCGCTCCACGAGCCAGATCGGGGATGCGATCGCTGCCCGCGTATGACGTGTCCCACATGGTGGGACTACCCTGCGAGCAGACCCGCACCCCCGAGGAGACGTACCCCAGATGACCGCCGAGCTGACCTTCACCACCACCCGCAGCGACGCCCCCCTTCCTGATGCCGACCGCGAGGCCGTCCTGGCCGACCCCGGCTTCGGGTCGACCTTCACCGACCACATGGCCCTCGCCACGTGGACGAAGGGGGAGGGCTGGCACGACGGGCAGGTGCGCGCCTTCGGGCCGCTGCAGCTCAGCCCGGCCGCGGCCGTCCTGCACTACGCGCAGGAGGTCTTCGAAGGGATGAAGGCCTACCGCCACGAGGACGGCTCGGTGTGGACCTTCCGCCCCGACCGCAACGCGGCGCGCATGGCCCGCAGCTGCGAGCGGCTCGCGCTGCCGGTGCTGCCGGAGGAGGACTTCGTCGGGGCGATCCGCGCGCTCGTCCAGGCCGACGAGCCCTGGGTGCCCGCCTACGGCACCGGTGAGACCAGCCTCTACCTGCGGCCCTTCATGTTCGCCTCCGAGGCCTTCCTCGGGGTGCGCCCGGCCAACGAGGTGACCTTCTCGGTCATCGCCAGCCCGGCCGGTGCCTACTTCTCCGGCGGACTCAAGCCGGTCAACCTCTGGGTCAGCCAGGACTACGCCCGCGCCGGCGAGGGCGGCACCGGCGACGCCAAGTGCGGCGGCAACTACGCCTCCTCGCTCGCCGGCCAGCTCGAGGGTCAGGCCCAGGGCTGCGACCAGGCCGTCTTCCTCGACTCCTCGACGCACACCTACATCGAGGAGCTCGGCGGGATGAACCTCTTCTTCGTCACCAAGGACGGCCGCCTGCGCACCCCGGCGCTCACCGGCTCGATCCTCGAGGGCGTCACCCGCGACTCGATCCTCGAGCTCGCGCCCGACCTCGGCCTCACCCCCGAGGAGTCGCGCATCGAGATCGACTGGTGGAAGGAGGGCGTCGCCTCCGGCGAGATCACCGAGGTCTTCGCCTGCGGCACCGCCGCCGTCGTCACGCCGGTCGGCGAGCTGCGCTGGGCGGGCGGCTCGGCCCCGTCCACCGGCGGCGAGGGCGGAGGCGAGATCACCCGCACGATCCGCCAGAGTCTGCTCGACATCCAGTACGGCGTCGCCGAGGACACCCGTGGCTGGATGACCCGCCTCGTCTGACCGCCCTTCGCACCGGAGTGACTCCTCGGCTCATCGCCACCGACCTCGACGGCACCCTCCTGCGCAGTGACGGGACCGTCTCGCCCCGCTCGATCGACGCCCTTCGTGCCGTCGCCGACGCAGGTCTCGAGACGGTCCTCGTCACCGCGCGCCCCCCGCGCTGGCTCGACGAGCTGGCGCACGTCGTCGGCACGCGCGGGGTCGCGATCTGCGGCAACGGTGCCTTCCGCTACGACGTCGCCGAGCGGCGGGTCTTCGGCGTGCGCGCCATCCCGCGCGAGGTCGTCACCGAGATCGTGCTCGACCTGCGCGACCAGTTGCCCGGCACGGGTTTCGCCGCCGAGCGGCACACGGGGCTGGCCGCGGAGAGCATGTTTGCCGCGATCCACGACCACCCCGAAGACCTCGTGACGACCCCGGCCATCGAGCGGCTCGACGACGCGCTCGTCGGCAAGCTGCTCGCCCGCAACCCCCACCTGACCGACGACGAGTTCATCACCGCGGTCACCGAGATCGTCGGCGACCGCGCGGTCGTCGCCTTCAGCGGTGCCGGCGGGCTGGCCGAGATCTCGGCGAAGGGGGTCACCAAGGCCGCCGCGCTCGCCGGCTGGTGCGCCGAGCTCGGGATCGACGCGGGGGAGGTGTGGGCCTTCGGCGACATGCCCAACGACCTGCCGATGCTCACCTGGGCGGGGCGGTCCTTCGCCGTGGCCAACGCACACGGCGAGGTCCTGGCGGCCGCCACCGACCGCGCCCCGGCCAACGACGACGACGGCGTCGCGCAGGTGCTCGAAGGGCTTCTCTCCCACCTCGCCTGACGGGGTCGGGGGTGGCCCCCTTCGCGCCGGTCCCATGATGCGGACGTGGGAGGCGGTGGGGGTGCGCAGGTGCCATGGTGGTCGGGTGATGCCCCAGATGACGACCCGAGCTGCCACCGCAGCCGAGCTCATTATCTAGGCGCGACGAGCCACCTGCTCGTCGCGCGGACCTCCCACACCCGGGGGGTCTTTCGCTTTTCTCGGGCAGGGGACGAGACAAGCGGACGGGTCCGGAGCATCACCCCCGCCACGGACGGGCGCGACGAGCAGGTGTCACACTCCCTCGAGGAGGCGAGCTCGCCTCCCTTCGTCCGAAGCGAGAGATCCACATGCACGGCTTCCACGTCTACGACACGACGATGCGCGACGGCGCCCAGCAGGAGGGGATCAACCTCTCCGTCGGGGACAAGCTGACCATCGCCCGTCACCTCGACGAGCTGGGCGTGACCCACATCGAAGGGGGCTGGCCCGGGGCCAACCCCAACGACACCGAGTTCTTCCGCCGGGCCCGCACCGAGTTGGAGCTGCGCTGCGCGACGCTCGTCGCCTTCGGCGCGACGCGCAAGGCCGGCGGCTTCGCCGCCAGTGACCCGCAGGTGCAGGCGCTGCTCGACTCCGGCGCCGAGGTCATCACCCTCGTGGCGAAGATGCACCCCGGCCACGTCGAGCGCGCGCTGCGCACGACTCGCGAGGAAAACCTGGCGATGATCACCGACACCGTCGCCCACCTGCGGTCGCAGGGGCACACGGTCATGGTCGACGGCGAGCACTTCTTCGACGGCTACCAGCTCGACCGCGACTACGCCCTCGCCTGCGTGCGCGCCGCCCACGAGGCCGGCGCCGAGGTCATCGCGCTGTGCGACACCAACGGCGGCATGCTGCCCGGACAGGTGCGCGACGCTGTCGCCGACGTGCGCGAGGCGACCGGTGCGCGGCTGGGCATCCACTGCCACAACGACACCGGGTGCGCCGTCGCCAACACGATGGCGGCCGTCGAGGCCGGCGCCGACCACGTGCAGGGCACGGTCAACGCCTACGGCGAGCGCACCGGCAATGCCGACCTCATCACCGTCGTCGCCAACCTCCAGCTCAAGCTCGGCATGGATCTCGTCGAGCCCTACCGGCTGCAGGACGCCACGCGGATCGCCCACGCGGTGAGCGAGGTGACCAACTTCCCGCACTTTTCCCGACAGCCCTATGTCGGCTCGGGGGCCTTCGCGCACAAGGCCGGGCTGCACGCGAGCGCGATCAAGGTCGACCCCGACCTCTACCAGCACATCGAGCCCAAGGATGTCGGCAACGACATGCGCATGCTCGTCTCCGACATGGCCGGGCGGGCCACGGTGGAGCTGAAGAGCCGCGAGTTCGGCGTCGACCTCGCTGGCGACGACGCGGCCCTGACCCGCGTGCTGGCCAAGGTCAAGGAGCTCGAGCAGCGGGGCTACACCTTCGACGCGGCCGACGCGAGCTTCGAGCTGCTGCTGCGGCGCGAGCTGCAGGAGGAGGCGCTGGAGTACGCGCAGGTCGAGTCCTGGCGGATCATGATCGACGCCCGCGGCGGTGACGACGCCCTCTCGGAGGCGACGGTCAAGGCGGTCGCCGGCGGGCAGCGGCTCGTCGCGACGGGGGAGGGCAATGGCCCGGTCAACGCTCTCGACCAGGGCCTGCGGCAGGCCCTCGTCACCGTCTACCCGGAGGTCGAGCAGATCGAGCTCATCGACTACAAGGTGCGCATCCTCGACGCCGCCCACGGCACCGACGCGACGACCCGTGTGCTCATCGAGCACAGCGACGAGCACACGTCGTGGACGACCGTCGGGGTCGCGCCCAACATCGTCGAGGCCTCGTGGCAGGCGCTCGTCGACGGCATCACCTACGGCCTGATGCGCGCCGGCGTGCCCGTGCGCTGACCCCGGGGTCACTGAGCAAGGGAAACTGCCCCTTCGCAAGAGTTTCAAACTCTTGCGAAGGGGCAGTTTCGCGGGTCACCCGAGAATCGTGGGACTCATGAGGTGGGGTCAGCCGGCCACGTGGCCGAAGCGGTGACGGGTGGTGCTCACCGCCTGCTCCCGGACGAAGGGGAGGACCTCGCGTCGTCCCGTGGCCAGCACCTCGCCGGTGATGACGTCCACACCTGCGGCGACGAGCTCGTCGACGAGCGACGGGGCGAGCGCACCGATCGCGCGGACGCGCACGTCGCCGGCGCGGGAGGCGCGCGCGACGAAGGCCGCGTCGTCCTCGCGCACGACCTGCACGTGGCCGATGCTCGACGGGAGGTCGAGGCCTGTCGCCGCCGAGACGACGACGTGGGCACCGGTGAGCGTGGCCGCGGCGACGAGGCGCAGCAGCTCGACGACACGCGTGCCGTCACCGGCGCGCACGAGCACCCGCGGGTGCGGGCGGTAGCGGAAGACATTGGACTCCACGACGAGGGCGCTCTCGTCGTGCTCGACGCCGAGCTCGTCGGCCCAGGCGGCCGCGTCGCTGGCGAGTGCCGCGTCGAGCCACGCCCGCTCGTCGTCGCCGACCGAGGAGCCGAGGGTGGCCAGCTGGGCGTCGACGGTGGCGCGGACCGCGGTGGCGACGGGTGCCCCCTTCGTCGGCAGGCCGGCTGCCGACCACGTGCCGAGCTGCGCGACGTAATTGGGGCCGCCGGCCTTGGCGCCGGGACCGATGGAGCTGGCCTTCCACCCACCGAAGGACTGGCGGCGCACGATGGCGCCGGTGATGTGCCGGTTGACGTAGGCATTGCCGACGGCGACCGTCTCGGTCCAGTGGGCGATCTCGCCCTCGTCGAGGCTGTGCAGGCCTCCGGTGAGGCCGAAGTCGGTGGCGTTCTGCAGCTCGATCGCCTCGTCGAGCGAGTCGGCGCGCATCAGGCCGAGGACCGGGCCGAAGACCTCGGTGAGGTGGAAGAAGGACCCCTGGCGCACGCCGTCCTTGACGCCCGGCGACCAGAGCCGGCCGGTGTCGTCGAGCTGGCGCGGCTCGACGAGCCACGACTCGCCCGGCTCGAGGGTGGTGAGGGCGCGACGCAGCTTGCCGGTCGGCTCCTCGATGACCGGACCCATGCGGGTGCCCAGGTCGGCGGGCCAGCCGACGGCGATCGACTCGACGGCGTCCACGAGCTGGCGGCGGAAGCGCTCCGACGTGCCGATCGAGCCGACGAGGATGCCGAGGGAGGCGGCCGAGCACTTCTGGCCGGCGTGGCCGAAGGCCGAGCTGACGAGGTCGGCGACCGCGAGGTCGATGTCGGCGGAGGGGGTGATGACCAGGGCGTTCTTGCCGGAGGTCTCGCCGAGGACGCGGGCGCCGTGCTCGCGCCCGGCACGCCAGCCGGCGAAGAGTCGCGCGGTCTCGCTCGCGCCGGTGAGCACGACGGCGTCGACGTCCGCGTGCGCGACGAGGTGCTGACCCACCTCGTCCTCGTCGGTGCGCACGACGTGCAGCACCTCGCGGGGGATGCCGGCGTCGTGCAGCGCGGCGACGGTGACCTCGACGCAGACGGGGGTCTGCGGGGCGGGCTTGATGACGACCGCGGACCCGGCGGCAAGCGCCGCGAGGACGCCACCGATCGGGATGGCGACGGGGAAGTTCCACGGCGGCGTCACGAGCGTCAGGGCGAAGGGGGTGAAGCTCGCCCCGTCGACCATGGCCCCGTCCTCGAGCTCGAGGGCCCGGTCGGCGTAGTAGCGGGCGAAGTCGACCGCCTCGGAGATCTCGGGGTCGGCCTCGGCGACGGTCTTGCCGGCCTCGGCGGCCATGACCGCGAGGATCTGCTCGCGGCGGGAGTCGATCTCGCGAGCAGCCTTGCGCAGCAGGTCTGCTCGCTCGGCGACGGGGCGGGCCGCCCAGCCCTCGTGCGCGGTGCGCGCCGTGGCGACGACCTCGTCGACCTGGGCGGTGCTCGTCAGGTGCGGGGAGGTCGGCTCCGGCCGGGGCGCGGCGACGGCGCGAGCGGCCCACGCGCGGTGGCCGGGCAGGGCGGCGTCGGAGTCGGGCGTGTTGTCGAAGGTGTCACCGATCGGCGGGCGCTCGGCGGAGCGGCGCGGCCCGAGGGGCGTGCTGCCGATGGCCTCGACGCTCGCCCGGAAGCGGGCCTCCTGGTCGGGGATCGCCGCGGCGTCCTCGGAGAAGAAGGCGTGGATGTAGTTCTCGGGGGAGGCGCTCTCCTCGAGACGCCGCACGAGGTAGGAGACCGCGGCGTCGAAGTCCTCGGGGGCGACGACCGGGGTGTAGAGGATGACCGTGCCGACCTCGTCGCGCACGGCGCGCGCCTGTGCGGGCGACATGCCTTGGAGCATCTCGATGTCGAGGCTGTCCTGGGCCCCGCGGTCGGTCGCGAGCAGGTGCGCCGCGGCGACGTCGTAGAGGTTGTGCGAGGCGACACCGATGCGCAGGGCGCCGACGGCGTCGGGCCGCAGCGCCCGCTCGACGCAGCGCAGGTAGTTGGCGTCGACGTCGGCCTTGGTCGTGTAGGGGGCCTGCTCCCAGCCGTGCATGACGGCCTCGACGCGCTCCATTGCGAGGTTGGCGCCCTTGACGAGGCGCACCTTGATCGGGGCGCCGCCGGCGGCGCGACGGGCGACGGCGAAGTCGATGAGCCGCTCGAGGGCGGGCAGGGCGTCGGGCAGGTAGGCCTGCAGGACGATGCCGGCCTCGAGGTCGTGGAACTGCGGCTCGGAGAGCATCCGGGTGAAGACCTCGATGGTCATCTCGAGGTCGCGGTACTCCTCCATGTCGAGGTTGACGAAGGAGTGCGGGGTCGACGCCTTGGCGGTCTCGTAGAGCGGACGCAGCCGGGTCAGGCAGCGCTCGACGGTGCCCTCGGTGTCCCACGTGCTGATCTGGCTGACGAGCGAGGAGACCTTGATCGAGACGTAGTCGACGTCGGGTCGCTCGAGCAGCTCGCGGGTGCGCTCGGTGCGGCTGGCGGCCTCGCCCTCGCCGAGCACGGCCTCGCCGAGGAGGTTGATGTTGAGGCGGAAGCCGTCCTCGCGAGCCGCGGCCAGGTGCTTGCCGAGCCTGGGGTCGCGGGCGTCGACGAGCAGGTGGCCGACCATCTGCTTCATCCGGGCGCGGGCGGCGGGCACGACGACCTTGGGCGCGATGCGCGCGGCGCGGGCGCCCAGCCCGAGCAGGCCACGGTCGACCCGGCCGAGGAAGGAGGCCGAGTCCGAGGCGGTGATCCGGCTGAGGGCATTGGCCGCGACCCGGTCGTCCTCCGGCCGGGCGACGCGGTCGACGAAGAAGACGGCCATGTCGAGGCCGGCGTGGTCGGACAACAGCGCGGCGAGCTGACCGGTCGACTGCGCCTCACGCATGGTCTGACCGGCGTGGGCGGCGGCGGCCCAGCGGTCCGCGAGCCGCACCGCGTCCTCGACGAAGGGGGCGAAGGCGGCAGTGGCCGGGTCGGTGTGCGTGGGGGTGGTCGTCATCCTTCGACGGTAGGACGCCGCGGTGGTCGGTGCCACAGACATCTGTCGCGCATGGTCGGCTAGAGGGCATACATTTGTCTGACACCTCGGTGGTCGAGGTGCGACGCAGGAGCCTCGAGACCCACATGCCCCCTGTCCAGGACCTCGTCGACGAGGCCTCCGCGATCCTGCGTGCCCCGGTGACCCTCGAGGACCGGCGCTTCCGACTGCTCGCCTTCGCGGCCCACGAGGGGGACGCGGACAGCGTGCGCGTCGAGACCGTCCTCTCCCGCGGGGCGCACCCGCGCACTCGCGAGTGGTTCGAGAGCTTCGGCATCGCGCGGGCGACCGGCCCGGTGCACGTGCCCGCCGACCCCGAGCGCGGCACGGCTGCCCGACTCTGCCTGCCCGCGCGTTGGCACGGCGTGGTGCAGGGCTACCTGTGGGCGGTCGAGCCCCCCGCCGGGCTGTCGGCCGAGCGGGTGCGCGCGGCGGGTGTCGTCGCCGAGCAGGCGGGGGAGCACCTCGCCCGCCTGACGTCACGGCGGCGCGAGACCGAGCGTCTCGTCCTCGACCTGCTCGACGCCGCGCCCGATGCCCGGATCGGCCCGGCCCGCGAGCTCGCCGACCAGCTGGCCGTCGACCCCGGCGCCCGGGCCGCCGTCGTCATGCTCGGGGCGGCCCCCGGCGTGCGGCTGCGCTCCGACGAGGTCCTCGGCCCCGGGGGCCTCCCGCGCCGGATCGGGGTCGCCGAGCGCTCGGGTGACCTCGTCCTCGTCGTCCCGGCGCGGTCCGATGCGGAGGTGCACGACGCCGCCGAGACGGCGCTCCTCGGCATCGCCAGGGTGTCGGACGCGCACGTCGTCGCCGGGGTCGGGGCCCTGCTGCCGCTCACCAGCACGGCGACGTCGCTGCGGGAGGCGCGCGCCGCCCTTCGCGTGGTGCGTCCGGCGACCCCCGACCTGCCGCGCCCGCCCGCGGCCGCCCGGGTCCACCCGTGGGCCGCGCTGGGCATCGAGCGGCTCCTCGGCGGCAGCGCCGGTGACGAGCTGGTGGAGGCCGTGCGCACGCCGGCGGTGGCCGAGCTGCTCTCTGCCGCAACGGAGCTCGTCGAGACCGCCTGGGTGCACCTCGAGGAGGGGTGCTCCGTCGGGGCCACCTCGACCCGCCTCGGCCTGCACCGCCAGAGCGTCTACGCGCGGCTGCGGCGGATCGAGTCCGTGACCGGACTCGACCTCTCCCGTGGTCGCGACCGCCTCGAGCTCCACCTCGGCCTGCTCGTCCTGCGCCCCTGAGGCTGCATTGCCCTACGGCAATGCGCACCTGAGGCTGCATTGCCCTACGGCTATGCGCACCTGAGGCTGCATTGCCGTAGGGCAATGCAGCCTCAGGGGGTCGTCGCGCGGGTGACGAGGCGTTCGGCGACCTGGTAGACGCCGGTGAGCAGGGCGACGGCCGCCGTCACGTGGAGCAGCAGGGCCAGGGCGACGCCGGCGATGATGCCCGCGGCCCGCAGCCGCCCCCACGTGAGGCCGAGCAGCACAGGGACGACGACGGCGCCGGCGGCACCGGTGAGCAGCTCGACCCACCAGGCCCGCTCGCCCATCCACGGCACGCCGCCGACGAGCGGCACCGCGACGTCGAAGAGGTCGAGCGTGGCCAGCACCCCCAGCACGGCGACGAGCCCCAGGGTCACCACGGCCGTGACCTGCCGGCGCAGCCGCTCGCCCGCCGACCGCGTCCCGCTGCGGTCCTGGAAGATCGTCCCGAGGGTCACCGCGGTCCACATCAGCCACCGCCGGATCAGTCCGGTCCCGGTGTCCGCCATGGCCGCCCGGAAGACGAGGTCGGCGCGCTCGCGGTCGATCCGCACGCCCGGCGCCGCGGCGAAGGAACCGCGCACCAGTCCGTCGTGCAGCAAGGCCGCGGGCAGGTGTCGGCCGGTGCGCGGCACGAGCCAGAGGAAGACCGACGGCACCGAGGTCAGGTCGGTCGTGAAGGTCGTCGGGTCGACGGGCACGAGCAGCTGCCCCAGCTCGCGGTCGCGGTAGCCCAGCCGTCGCCCCATGCGGAACTCCTCGACCGACATGTCGAGGGTGCGCTCGAGGACGATGAGCGGCGGCGACGTGGGGTCGGGCTGCCCGTCGGGCGGCCCGCCGTCGTAGAAGCGTCTCGCCTGGGTCTCCAGCGGCCGGTCCATGACCCCAGCGTGGCAGCGCGCGGTGTCAGCGGGGGAGCAGTCGGTCGCAGACCTCGACGATCCGACGACGAAGGGAGTTGGACGTCACCATGAGCTCTCGCTGGCGGGCGACGTACTCGGCCTTGCCCTCGGGCGTCTCGATGGTCACCGGGTCCAGCCCGAGCCCCGACACGTCGTAGGGCGAGGCCTGCATGTCCAGCCGTCGCACCCGCAGGGCGTGCCGGAAGGCGTCGAGGGTCACCTCCGACGGCATCGCCGGCGCGAGCTTGAAGGCCCACTTGTAGGTGTCCATGCCCGCGTGCAGGCAGGCCGGCTGCTCGTGGTCGGCTTGGTCCTCACGCGTCGGGCGAAGGGTGTTGCGCCCCACCGCATCCGGCGTGAAGAAGCGGTAGGCGTCGTAGTGGCTGCAGCGGATGCGGTGACCCTCGACGACCGCATCGGTCGCCTCCTGCGCCAGGCGAAGGGGGAGCTGCTCGTGCCGCTGCTCGCCGGGCTGGAGGCGGTAGACCATCGCCCACTCGTGCAGGCCGAAGCAGTCGTGGGTGCCGGGGCGCGACAGGGTCGCCGTGAGCAGGTCCCTGACGAAGGTGACGGTCCGCCCCCTTCGCCCGACGAAGTCGTCGACGTCGAGGCGGGCGCTGCCGTCCGAATCCACCGTGTAGCCGGAGCGCCCGGTGTAGACGTCGGCGGCGTCGAGCAGGGTCATGTCGGGTCCCGGGTGCCAGCGGCGCAGGTGCGACGGGCGGTGGGCGTAGTACTCGAAGAGGAAGTCCTCGACCGCGTGGCGCTCGCCGCGTCCCCGCCGGTCACGGTGGGCGGCCGTCAGCTCGTCGACCGCCGCTTCGTGGGCCCGCGCACGAGCACGCCACTCGTCACGGGTCAGGGTCGTCATCGGGGGCAAGGCTAGATGGTCACTAGGGTGGTGCCGTGCGCATCGCGAGATACACCGAAGGTGACGACCCCGTCTACGGGCTCGTCGACGCAGACGGCAAGAAGATCGCCGAGGTGACCGGCGACCCGCTCTACCAGCGGATCGAGCTGACCGGTCGCACGACGACGGTCGACGAGGTGCGACTGCTCGCACCCGTCATCCCCCGCAGCAAGATCATCGGCATCGGCCGCAACTACGCCGACCACGCGGCCGAGATGGGCAACGAGGTCCCGGCCGAGCCGATGATGTTCCTCGTGCCCAACACCGCGGTCGTCGGCCCCGGCGACCCGGTCGTCATCCCGACGGAGCTGACGTCCAAGGTCAGCTTCGAGGGCGAGCTCGCGGTGATCATCGGGCGCATGTGCAAGGACATCGAGCCCGAGGAGGCCAAGAAGGTCATCTTCGGCTACACGATCGCCAACGACGTCACGGCTCGCGACCTCCAGCGCGGCGACGGCCAGTGGGCCCGCGCCAAGGGCATGGACACCTTCTGCCCGCTCGGCCCGTGGATCGAGACCGACCTCGACCCGCAGGACGTCTCGATCGTCACCCGCCTCGACGGCGAGGTGGCCCAGGACGGCCACAGCTCCGACATGGTCCACGGCGTCGCGGCCCTCATCAGCCACGCGTCGAAGTCCTTCACCCTCCTGCCCGGCGACGTCATCCTCACCGGCACCCCGGCGGGCGTCGGCCTCGTCGACCCCGGGCAGCGGGTCGAGATCGACATCGACGCGATCGGGACCTTGTCCAACCCCTTCGTCGCCTCCGAGTGACGCGGGTCTGACGTGGACGTCGCCCGCTCGGTCCCGCTCTTCGTCCTCGCCGCACTCCTCGAGATCGGTGGGGCCTGGCTGGTGTGGCAGGGGCTGCGCGAGCACCGCGGCTGGCTGTGGGTCGGCGCAGGCGTCGTCGCGCTCGGCCTCTACGGCGCGGTGGCGACGCTACAGCCGGACGCGAACTTCGGTCGCATCCTCGCCGCCTACGGCGGCGTGTTCGTCGCCGGGTCGCTGCTGTGGGGCATGGCGCTCGACGGCTTCCGTCCCGACCGCTGGGACGTCGCCGGCGCCTTGATCTGCCTGGTCGGCGTCGCCGTGATCATGTACGCACCCCGGTCCGCCTGACCTCCCTTCGTCACAGCGGCGAAGGGGGGAGTCCTCCCCATGTCCGGCACCGGTCGGGGTGGCTAGGGTCACGGCAAACGGATCGGGAGACCTCATGACCCTCACCCACGGCGCCGACGCCGCGCGCCTTCGCCAGATCGCCGCACAGCTGCGCGGTCAGGCCAAGCTGACCAGTCGGATCGGCGCCGAGGGCGGCGCTCGCACCAGCGTGATCTCGGCGGTGTGGGAGGGGCCCGACCGCGACGACTTCGTGCGGGACTGGCGCGTGGCCGAGCGCTCGCTCGACGACTGCGCGGCGATGCTCACGACGATGGCCGACCGGATGATCGAGCAGGCCGAGCAGCAGCTCGACGCGAGCAACGAGATGGGCGGCCCGGCGCCTGCGGCACCGCCGACGCCCTCGCCCGAGCAGCCCACCGACCCGCGACCTCCGGGGATGCCCGGCCCGACCGGCCCGCCCGAGGGGGTCGACGTCGACCAGCTGCCCTACCACACGAGATCACCCGAGGGCTCGACCTTCGACGACGAGGTGCGCGGGACGGAGGGCAAGCCGGTCGACAAGGAACTGTGGGACCTCGCCTTCTACGCCCAGGGCACCGAGCACCCGCTCTGGGGCATCCCGGTCGTCGGCTACACGCAGCCGCCGCTGCCCGAGGGCTACGAGATCGCCGACCCGGAGGCGCTGGGGCTGGACCCCAACAAGTTCGGGCCCAACTCCAACCCGCAGGCCTACCTTTTCCAGACGCCCGACGGCGGTCTCGTCGTCGCCTTCCAGGGGTCGGTCGAGGGCGGCGACTGGGTGACCAACGGTCGTCAGGCCCTCGGGCACGACGACCCCCAGTACCAGCGGGCCATGGAGCTGGCGGTCGAGGTCAACGAGGCGAGCGGGGGCAATGTCACCTTCACCGGGCACAGCCTCGGCGGCGGGTTCGCCGCAGCCGCAGCGATGGCGACCGGCCAGCCGGCGGTGACCTTCGACGCGTCGGGCGTCCACGACAACACCGCGGCCGCTGCCGCGGAGATGCGGGGCGACGGGTCCACCGCCGCCAGCGTGCAGGCCGAAGCCAGCCAGGGGCAGATGCGTGCCTACCGGATGGAGACCGACGGGCTGACCAACGTGCAGGAGGCGACGGGCCTGCCCGACGCCCCCGGCACCCCGATCACCCTCGAGACCCCGCCGAGCCTCGGCCGCGACATCACGGTGGGCGCGACCGGCGCCGGCGGCGCCCTCGTCGGTGGCGCCGTGGGCGGGGTCACCGGGCTCTTCGACGGCAACCCCTTCGACGTCGGTGACGACATCGCCGAGGGTGCCCAGGCCGGCGCCCGGACCGGCGTCGCGGTCGGCGAGGGCGTCTGGGGCCACAGCTGGTCGCCGATGGACGACGCCATGGAGGAGCGCTACCCCGACTAGGTGACGGGTACCCCCTTCGTCGCGGCGATACGATCGGCGCATCATGAGCCACTCCTCTGCACCGACCGAGCCCACCGCCCCTCGCCTGCGCGTCGCGCCGTCGCCCACCGGCGACCCGCACGTCGGCACCGCCTACATGGCCCTGTTCAACCTCGCCTTCGCGCGACAGCAGGGTGGCCAGTTCGTCCTGCGCATCGAGGACACCGACCGGGCGCGGTTCAACGAGACGAGCGAGCAGCAGCTCTACGACACCCTCGGCTGGCTCGGGCTGCGGTGGGACGAGGGGCCCGACGTCGGCGGCCCCTACGCGCCCTACCGGCAGAGCGAGCGCCTCGAGACCTATCGGCCCTACGTCGACAAGCTCATCGAGGACGGCCACGCCTACTACTGCTGGTGCTCCACCGAGCGCCTCACCGCGATGCGCGAGAAGCAGCAGAAGCTCAAGCTGCCCACCGGCTACGACCGCCTGTGCGTGGGCAAGACGCGTGAGGAGCGGGCCGAGCTCGAGGGCTTCAACGAGACCCCGGTCGTGCGCATGCTCGTGCCCGACGACGCGCCGACGACCTTCGAGGACGTCATCCGCGGCACCGTCTCCGCGCCGCGTCCCGACGACCAGGTGATCCTCAAGGCCGACGGCTTCCCGACCTATCACATGGCCGTCGTCGTCGACGACCACGAGATGGGCATCACCCACGTCGTCCGCGGCGAGGAGTGGATCTCCTCGACGCCCAAGCACGTGCTGCTCTACCAGTGGCTCGGGCTGACGCCGCCGCAGTTCGCGCACATGCCGTTGCTGCGCAACACCAACAAGTCGAAGATCTCCAAGCGCAAGAACCCCGAGGCCCGCCTCACGTGGTTCCAGGAGCAGGGCTACCTGCCCGAGGCCGTCGTCAACTTCCTCGGCCTGCTGGCCTACCCGCCGGCGAAGGGGGAGGACGGTCAGGACGTCGAGAAGTTCACCTTCGCGGAGTTCAGCCGCGACTTCGCCTGGAGCAAGGTCAACACCGTCGGCCCGATCTTCGACCTCAAGAAGCTCGAGTGGCTCAACGGCGCGTGGATCCGCGACCTCGAGCTCGAGGACTTCACCTCGCGCCTGCTGCCCTACCTGCAGGCCGACGGCGTCCTCGGCGACAACCCCTCGCTGGGGGAGCTGGCCCGGCTGAAGTCGGTCGCCGAGCTGATCCAGACGCGCATCGCGCTGCTCACCGAGGCGAGCGCCCTCGTGCGGCCCTTCTACACCGCCGACGCCGACCTGCAGATCGACGAGGACGCGCGAGCAGGCCTGAAGGACAACGCTGCCGAGGTACTCGACGCGGCGATCACCGCCCTCGAGGCGCTGCAGGTGCCGGCCGGGGTCCTCTCGCAGGAGAGCCGCGACGGCAACGAGTGGCACGCCGAGCAGATCGAGGCCACGCTGCGCGAGGTCATCGTCGATGGTCTGGGCATCAAGCCGCGCTTCGCCTTCGGCCCGCTGCGCACCGCCGTCTCGGGGGCGCGGGTCAGCCCGCCGCTCTTCGAGTCGATGGAGATCCTGGGGCAGGCGTCGACGCTCGAGCGGCTGCGCTCGCTGCGCGCCTCGCTGGCCTGAGGCGCGATTTGGGGAGTCGCCGATCGGCGGGTAGCATCGTCTCTCGGTTCACAGGCCGCGCGGACTTCGGTCCGAAGGGTCGGTGATACCCCCTTGGGGTATGGTGTAATTGGCAACACGGCTGATTCTGGTTCAGTTGTTCTAGGTTCGAGTCCTGGTACCCCAGCGCTGAGAGCGGTTCGCCGCTCGATTTCGGAAAGAGCCCCCCTCGGGGTTAAGGTTCTCTCCGTTGCCCAGCCGGTCCGCCGGCCCGGGAAGCACACATGGCCCCGTTGTGTAGTGGCCTAGCACGCCGCCCTCTCAAGGCGGTAGCGCGGGTTCGAATCCCGTCGGGGCTACATCGGTCGAAGGCCCCCGCTCATCCGAGCGGGGGTCTTCGTCGTGTTCTGGGACGCGGTACGAGCCCCGAGACCCCGTTCGCTCCGAGCCTGACGTCGTTGATGCCACCTGGTTGCCCGTCTCTGGTCAGCCAGGTGGCGTGAACGCTGCCGGGTGGCGTCAACGACGACAGGCAGGGCGAAGGGGGGAGCCCCCCTTCGCCCTGTGGTCCCGTCGCGACTCGTCGTCACTCGGTGTCGCGGTCGGCGGCCTCGGCCGCCTTGGCGTGCTTCTCCAGGACCTCGGTGAGCTTGTTGGCGCCGGCGATGACGGTCGCGGCGTGCAGGCGACCGGGCTGGCGGGACAGTCGCTCGATCGGGCCCGAGATCGACACGGCCGCGATGACCCGGCCGGAGGGGGAGCGGACCGGGGCCGAGACCGACGCGACGCCGGCCTCGCGCTCGCCGACGCTCTGCGCCCACCCGCGACGGCGCACCGCCGAGAGCATGGTCGCGGTGAATGCCGCCTCCTGCAGGCCGCGGTGCAGGCGGTCGGGCTCCTCCCACGCGAGCAGCACCTGGGCGGCTGAGCCGGCGTGCATCGACAGCGTCGCGCCGACGGGGATCGAGTCGCGCAGGCCGACGGGGCGCTCGGCGGCCGACACGCAGACGCGGTGCTCGCCCTGGCGGCGGAAGAGCTGGGCCGACTCGTTGGTGTGGTCACGCAGCGCGCCGAGCACGGGCCCGGCGGCGACGAGGAGCTTGTCCTCGCCGGCAGAGGCGGCGAGCTCGCCCAGGCGCGGGCCGAGGACGAAGCGTCCCTGCATGTCGCGCGCGACGAGTCGGTGGTGCTCGAGGGCGACTGCGAGCCGATGCGCCGTGGGGCGTGCCAGACCTGTCGCCGCGACGAGCTGGGCGAGGGTCGAGGGACCTGCCTCGAGAGCGCCCAGCACGACTGCGGCCTTGTCCAGAACGCCGACTCCGCTACCGTTGTCCATGGAGTGATACTGACATCTCATGTCGTGAGACGCAAGATCCGGGGCCCCGGGGACGTGCGAATCTCGAGGTGAGGGACCGTCCACACACCGTGGCACCACCGCTGGGATGGGAAGAGAGAGATGGCTGGAACGCTGGCCGAGAAGGTCTGGGACGCACACGTCGTCCGACGCAACGACGGGGAGCCCGACCTCCTCTACATCGACCTGCACCTCCTGCACGAGGTGACGAGCCCGCAGGCCTTCGAGGGACTGCGCATCGCCGGCCGGCCGGTCCGCCGCCCCGACCTCACGCTCGCGACCGAGGACCACAACGTCCCGACGACGCCGGGCCCGATCACCGACCCGGTGAGCAAGGTCCAGGTCGAGACGCTGCGGGACAACTGCGCCGAGTTCGGCGTGCAGATCTATCCCATGGGTGACGCCGAGCAGGGCATCGTCCACGTCGTCGGCCCGCAGCTCGGGCTGACCCAGCCGGGCACCACCGTCGTCTGCGGCGACAGCCACACGAGCACCCACGGCGCCTTCGGTGCGCTCGCCTTCGGCATCGGCACGAGCGAGGTCGAGCACGTGCTCGCCACGCAGACCCTCTCGCTCAACCCCTTCAAGACCATGGCGATCAACGTCACCGGTCAGCTGCAGCCGGGCGTCACGGCCAAGGACATCATCCTCGCCGTCATCGCCAAGATCGGCACGGGTGGCGGTCAGGGCTACGTCCTCGAGTACCGCGGCGAGGCCATCGAGGCACTGTCGATGGAAGCCCGCATGACGGTGTGCAACATGTCGATCGAGGCCGGCGCCCGCGCCGGCATGATCGCGCCCGACGAGACGACCTTCGAGTACCTCAAGGGCCGTGACCACGCGCCGACGGGCGCCGACTGGGACGCCGCCGTCGAGGCCTGGCGCGAGCTGCGCACCGACGACGACGCGGTCTTCGACGCCGAGGTCGACATCGACGCCTCGACACTCACCCCCTTCGTCACGTGGGGCACCAACCCCGGCCAGGGCTCGCCCCTCGGCGAGGCCGTGCCCGACCCGGAGGCCATGGGCGACGACAACGAGCGCGTCGCTGCGGCAAAGGCACTCGAGTACATGGGGCTGACCGCCGGCACCCCGCTGCGCGAGGTCGCCGTCGACACCGTCTTCGTCGGCTCGTGCACCAACGGTCGCATCGAGGACCTGCGCGCCGCGGCCGAGGTCATCAAGGGCCGCCACGTCGCCGAGTCCGTCCGCATGCTCGTCGTGCCCGGCTCCGCCCGCGTGCGACTGCAGGCCGAGGGGGAGGGCCTGGACAAGGTCTTCACCGAAGCCGGCGCCGAGTGGCGCCTGCCCGGCTGCTCGATGTGCCTGGGGATGAACCCCGACACCCTCGCGCCCGGCGAGCGCTCCGCCTCGACGAGCAACCGCAACTTCGAGGGCCGCCAGGGCAAGGGCGGGCGCACCCACCTCGTCAGCCCGCTCGTCGCCGCGGCCACTGCCGTGCTCGGCACGCTGTCGAGCCCGGCCGACCTCGACGCCCTGCCCGCCACCGACCTCGTCACCGAAGGGGCCTGAGCCATGGACGCATTCACCACGCACACCGGCACCGGTGTCCCGCTGCGCCGCAGCAATGTCGACACCGACCAGATCATCCCGGCGGTCTACCTCAAGCGCGTCTCCCGCACGGGCTTCGAGGACGGGCTCTTCGCGGCCTGGCGCGGTGACGAGACCTTCGTGCTCAACCAGCCCGCCTACCGCGACGGCTCCGTGCTCGTCGCCGGCCCCGACTTCGGCACCGGCTCCTCGCGAGAGCACGCCGTGTGGGCGCTCAAGGACTACGGCTTCCGCGTCGTCATCTCCTCGCGCTTCGCCGACATCTTCCGCGGCAACTCGAGCAAGCAGGGTCTGCTCGCCGCCCAGGTGAGCCAGGACGACGTCGAGCTGCTGTGGAAGTACCTCGAGAACACCCCCGGTGCCGAGATCACCGTCGACCTCACCGCGCGGACCGTCACCGCCGGCGACATCGTCTGTGCCTTCCACGTCGACGACTACACGCGCTGGCGCCTGCTCGAGGGTCTCGACGACATCGGCCTCACCCTGCGTCACGAGCAGGACATCACCGATTTCGAGTCGACCCGGCCGAGCTGGAAGCCGACGACGACGCCTGTCTGACCGGCGTGTCGGTGCCGCGATGACGAAGGGGGTGCCGCGGCACCCCCTTCGTCGTGCCGTCCTCGTGCGGCTGCGGTCGTGACGTCACACCTTGATCCAATCCCGTTGTGCTGCAGGTCAACCCATCGCACGACGAAGGGAGGGTCACGCACCCGGCGCGGTGGGCCGACGTCGAAAGCGCTTGTGCGGCAAGAAAAGGCGACGTCGAAATGACCCACTGGGGCTTCCGACGCCAATACCGTCGGAACAGGTCGGGTGTACGGCTCGGCCTTCCCAGCCGGGGGACGACCGGCGCCGTACCGCTACGGGAGTGACCGTGAACAAGGCAGAACTCGTCAAGGCTCTCGAGGAGAGGCTCGGCAGCCGGAAGGCCGCCCAGGAAGCGCTGGAGGTCGTGCTCGACACGATCGTCCGTGAGGTCGCCAAGGGGGGCCGCGTCGCCATCACCGGATTCGGCACCTTCGAGAAGGCGGCGCGCGCTGCCCGTACCGGCCGCAACCCCCGCACGGGTGAGGTCGTCAAGATCAAGAAGACCTCCGTCCCGCGCTTCAAGGCCGGCACGAGCTTCAAGGGCTATGTGGCCGACCCGCGTTCGCTGCCCAAGGCGGCGCCGGCCGCGGCTCGTGCTGCCGCCGGCACCGTGACGAGCGCGGCCGCGGCTGCGAGCGGCACGGCGATGTCGATCGCCGAGGGAGCCCTCTCCGCCGGACGCAAGCCGAAGAAGGCCTCGACCACCAAGAGCACGGCGAAGAAGTCCACGCCGGCGAAGAAGTCGGCTCCGGCCAAGAAGTCGGCTCCGGCCAAGAAGGCCTCGACCGCCAAGAAGAGCACGGCGAAGAAGGCCTCGACCACGACCAAGAAGGCCACGCCCGCGAAGAAGTCCACCGCCAAGAAGTCCACGGCGAAGAAGTCGACCCCCGCCAAGAAGACCACGGCGAAGAAGACGACCCCCGCCAAGAAGACCACGGCGAAGAAGACCACGGCAGCCAAGAAGACGGCGAGCTCCTCCGGCAGCGACAGCTGACCACGTGCGACGAGGGCCGGCGACCACCACGATCGTCGGCCCTCGTCGTACCGGCGCTGCTCGCGCCGAGCGGTCAGGGTCAGCCGATCGTCTCGCCGTCGCCGATGCCGACGATCCACAGCCGGGTGACGACTCCCTCCGACACCGTGATGCTCACCCGCTGGCCCGGGCGCAGGAAGCGCAGCGAGCTCGCGGCGAAGACCTCGGACGTGGCCTGGAGGCGCACGCCCTCGTCGGTGACGACGACGGTGCCGTCGTCGGGGCTGTGGGAGAAGACCGTCGCTTGCACATGCCGAGCGTATCCGTGGCCTAGGGTGATCACGCCGCGAGAGCGTCGCACCGAGGCCGCACAGCAAGAAGAGGTGACATGGTCGTCCACCGCACGCACACGCCCGTGATGTACCGGGTGGCCGCCGGGCTGCTGCGTGGCGCGATGCGCGTCGTGGCCCGCTACGAGGTGAGCGGTCTGGAGCACGTGCCCGAGCAGGGCGGCTTCCTCATCACCCCCAACCACATCTCGCACGTCGACCCCTTCCCGTGGGCGCACGTGCTCTACAACCGCGGCTACAGCCCGGTCTACCTGGCCAAGAGCACGCTCTTCGACACCCCGGTCGTCGGCTGGGTGCTGCGCCACGCCAAGCAGGTGCGCGTCGACCGCGAGACCTCCACCGCCGGCGCCGCCCTCGTCCATGCCGTCCGCGCCCTCGACGAAGGGGAGTGCGTCGTCGTCTATCCCGAGGGGTCGCTCACCCGCGACCCCGACCTGTGGCCCATGCGCGGCAAGACGGGGGCCGCGCGCCTGGCGCTGCAGTCCGGTGCGCCAGTGATCCCGGTCGCGCAGTGGGGCCCGCAGGAACTGTTGCCGCGCTACGCCAAGCGGCCTCGGCTGTCGCGTCACCGCCGACTCATGCGGGTGCGCTTCGGGCCGCCCGTCGACCTGGGCGACCTGCGTGACCAACCGCTGAACGCCCCGACGGTCACCGCTGCCACGGCGCGCATCATGGCGGCGATCACCACCGAGCTCGAGGTGCTGCGCGGTGAGCGTGCGCCCGCCGAGCGCTTCGACCCGAAAGCCCATGGCCTGCGCGTCACGGGCGACTACCGATCAGGAGAGCAGTCGTGAGCCACATCGCAGTCTTCGGAGCCGGCAGCTGGGGCACCGCCTTCGCCTCGATCCTCGCCGACGGCGGCAACGACGTGCGGGTCTGGGGTCGACGCCCCGAGCTCGTCGAGCAGCTCAACCGCGGGGTCAACGACGACTACCTGCCGGGCGTGCAACTCCCGGATGGCATCAGCGCGTCGACGGACCCGGCCGAGGTCACCGAGGGCGCCGAGATCGTCATCCTGTCGGTGCCGTCGCAGTCGCTGCGCACCAACCTCACCGAGTGGGCGCCGCTCCTCGGCGACAAGATCGTCGTCTCGCTGATGAAGGGCATCGAGCTCGGCACGACGAAGCGGATGAGCGAGGTCATCCACGAGGTCGCCGGGGTCCCGGCCGAGCGGATCGGGGTCGTGAGCGGACCCAACCTCGCCCGAGAGATCGTCCAGCGCCAGCCCGCCGCCACGGTCGTCGCCTGCCCCGACGTCTCCGCCGCCGACCGGGTCGCCGCGGCCTGCTCGACGAGCTACTTCCGCCCCTACACGAGCCAGGACGTCGTCGGTGCCGAGCTCGGGGGAGCGGTCAAGAACGTCATCGCCCTCGCCGTCGGCATGGCCGCCGGCCTCGGCTTCGGCGACAACACCAAGGCCACGCTCATCACCCGGGGCCTGGCCGAGACCACCCGCCTGGCGATGGCCCTCGGCGCCGACCCCCGCACGATGGCCGGGCTGGCCGGCGTCGGTGACCTCATCGCGACGTGCATGTCGCCGCTCTCGCGCAACCACTCCTTCGGCGTCAAGCTCGGCGAGGGCCTGTCCGTCGCCGAGGTCACCGAGGTCACCAAGCAGACCGCCGAGGGTGTGAAGTCCTGCGCCTCGATCCTCGACCTCGCCCGCGCCCACGGCGTCGACGTGCCCATCACCGAGATGGTCAACCGCGTCGTCCACGAGGGCTTCGCCCCCGCCGACATGGTCGAGGTCCTGCTCGCCCGCGCCCGCAAGCACGAGACCGAGTAACCCCCCGGTCCCCTCAGATCTGGTCGAGGGCCTGCTGCAGGTCGGCCCAGAGGTCGTCGACGTCCTCGACGCCGACCGACAGGCGCACCAGGCCGACGGGCACGGCCTCGGGCTCGCCGGGCTGGCGGCGGCGGCGCTCGAGCTGGGACTCGACGCCGCCCAGGCTCGTCGAGGGCGACCAGATGCGGGTGCCGGCCGCGAGGGCCTCGGCCGCGGCGGCGTCGTCGCCGTCACCGGCGACCTCGACCGAGACGATCGCTCCCCAGCCGGGGTAGCGCACCCGCGAGATCCGCGGGTGGGTGGCCAGACGCTCGGCGAGGTCGGCCGCATTGGCGCACGCCCGCTCCAGACGAAGGGAGAGCGTGCGCAGCCCGCGCAGGGCGAGCCAGGCCTCCATCGGTCCGGCGATCGCCCCACCGAGGGTGCGGTGGCGGGTGAGCCGGGCGTGCAGCTTCCGACCCGCGTCGGTGCCGGGGGTGACGGTCAGGCCGAGGATGACGTCGGAGTGCCCGGAGAGGTACTTCGTCGCCGAGTGCACGACGACGTCGACACCGTCCTCGAGCGGCCGCTGCAGCAGCGGCGTGGCGAAGGTGTTGTCGACGACGACGAGCGCCCCCGCCGCGTGCGCGGCCGCGGTCAGGCCGGCGATGTCGGCGACCTCGAGCAGCGGGTTGGACGGTGACTCCAGCCACAGCAGGTCCGCGCCGGGCAGGGCCGCGATCGTCGCGGCGCTGTCGGTGACGTCGACCCACCGCACGGCGAGCCGACCGTCGCGCTGCGCCTCGGTGAGCGTGACGACGACGCCGTTGTAGGCGGCCGCCGGTGCGACGACCGTGCCCCCCACGGGGACGAGCGAGAGCGCCGCCTGCACCGCGGCCATGCCGGAGGAGTAGAGGAGCGCGTCGCCCCCTTCGAGCTCGCCGACGGCCTCCTCGAAGGGGGTCCACGTCGGGTTGTCGACCCGCGCGTAGTTGACCGGCCCGTCCTGGATGTAGGTCGAGGTGAAGGTCACCGGCGGGTTGAGCGGCGCGCCCGGCACCCGCTCGGGCCGGCCGAGGGCGACGACCCGGGTGCGGGGGGAGAGGGGCTGCGCGGCGTCATGGTGCTCCATGGTGGCGAGGCTAGACGTTAGTCTCTCCCCGATGAGCAGCCAGTCCAGCCGCAAGCCCCGCGTCGCCGTCGTCTTCGGCGGGCGCTCCTCCGAGCACGCCGTCTCGTGCGCCACGGCCGCGGGCGTGCTGCGCGCGATCGACCGTGACGCCTACGACGTCGTGCCCGTCGGCATCACCCGCGAGGGCGCCTGGGTCCTGGCGAGCGACGACCCCGAGGCCCTGGCGCTCACGCCGGGCCACACCCCCGAGGTCACCGACACCGGCGCCGCCGTCATCCTCCCGACCCGCGTCGGCGACTCGACCCTCACGGTGCACCGCACCGGTCAGGCGCTCGAGGCGCTCGGCGAGGTCGACGTCGTCTTCCCGCTGCTGCACGGTCCCTACGGCGAGGACGGCACCCTCCAGGGCATGCTCGAGCTCGCCGACATCCGCTACGTCGGGTCCGGGGTCCTGGCCTCGGCGGCCGGCATGGACAAGCACTACATGAAGGTCGTCTTCGCGGGTGCCGGCCTGCCGGTCGGTCCCTACACGGTCATCACCGACGCCCAGTGGCGCCGGGACAAGGCCGCCGCGATGGACGCGGTCAACGCGCTGACCTTCCCCGTCTTCGTCAAGCCCTGCCGGGCCGGCTCGTCCATGGGCGTGTCCAAGGTCGACACCCCCGAGGGGCTCGAGGCAGCCATCGAGGCCGCCCGCGAGCACGACCTCAAGGTCATCGTCGAGTCCGGCATCGTCGGACGCGAGATCGAGTGCGCCGTCCTCCAGGGGCGGGGGCTCGATGCGCCGCGCACCTCGCTGCCGGGCGAGATCGTCGTCGAGGCCGGGCACGGGCACGACTTCTACGACTTCGAGGCCAAGTACCTCGACGAGGCCTCGGTCGTCCTCTCCTGCCCCGCCGACCTGCCCGCTGGTGCGGCCGACGAGGTCCGTCGCCTGGCCGCGGCCGCCTTCGAGTCGCTCGCCTGCGAGGGTCTGGCCCGTGTCGACTGCTTCGTCACCGAGCGCGGCGAGGTCGTCATCAACGAGATCAACACGATGCCCGGCTTCACGCCGCACTCGATGTACCCGCGCATGTGGGACGCCAGCGGCGTGGCCTACCCGCAGCTCGTCGACGAGCTCATCCAGCTCGCCCTCGAGCGGCCCGTCGGCCTGCGCTGACCCTCCCTTCTCCCGCATTGCCGTAGGACATTCACGGTTGAGGCTGCATTGCCCTACGGCAATGCGCGGGGAGGCCGCATTGCCGTAGGGCAATGCGGAGCGAGGAGGTGGCTCAGGCGCACTCGCGGCCGTTGGTCGGCAGCTCCTCGACGGCGTCGCTGAAGGCCGGCAGCAGCAGCGGCCCCGGGCCGTGCTCGTCGGGCACGATGACCTCGATCGCCGGGTCGTGCCCGTAGGTCGTCAGACGGGTCCCGTCGCCGAGCTCCTCGGCCACCCACCCGATCTCGTCCACGACGACGCACTGGTCCTGCGTCGGTCCCAGGGCGGGCATCCCGCACCGCGCGACGATCGCCGGGTCGCCCCACGCCCGCACGCCGGGGTCGGCCGGGTCGGTCTCGCGGACCTCGAGGTCGTTGAGCGTGGACGGCCAGTGCTTCGCCGCGGCGACGCACGGCGGGTTGTCGGCGGCGTCGGGCACGGCCACCTCGACCGCGCCGCCGCACCCGGCGAGCAGCAGGGGCACGGTGCAGCCCAGCGCGAGGAGGGCAGGAGGTCGGCGGGTGGTGGGCACGGCCGGGAGGCTACCGTGCGGTGCTGACCCCCCTTCGCCTCGATGGAGCGTGACCGATGCCCGCGACCCGCCTGTCCGACCTGTCCGAGGCGGACCTCCTCGCCCGCCTCTTCCCGGTCTACGCAGGGGCGAAGGGCGGCGACGCCGACGTGGTCATCGGGCCGGGGGACGACGCCGCGGTGCTGGCCGCGCCGGGTGGTTCGGTGGTCCTCACGACCGACACGATGGTCCGGGGCCGTGACTGGCGTGACGACTGGTCGTCGCCGCACGAGGTCGGCCACAAGGCCGTCGTGCAGAACGTCGCCGACATCGCGGCGATGGGTGCCACGCCCACGGGGCTGCTCGTCGCGCTCGCCGCCGACCCGGCCACCGAGGTCGACTGGGCGCTCGGTCTGGCCGAGGGCATCGCCGCGGCCGCGCGCGAGGCTTCGGCGCCGGTCCTCGGCGGTGACCTGTCCTCTGCCGGCCCGGGCACGGTCATGGTGGCGATCACCGCGGTCGGCGACCTCGGCGGTCGCGCCGCGGTCCGTCGCGACGGTGCCCGCCCCGGCGATGTCGTCGCGGTCTGCGGCACGCTCGGCCGCTCCGGGGGTGGGCTGCAGCTCCTCCTCGCCGATCGGGGGCTCCCTCACGACGCCCCTGACCCGACTCCTGCCGACCGTGTCGTCCACGACCTGTGCCTGGCCCACCGGACCGCCGGTCGACCGCCGTGGGAGCAGGGCCCGGTCGCCGCCGACGCCGGCGCGACCTCGATGATCGACCTGTCCGACGGGCTCGTGCGCGACCTGGGTCGCATCGCCCGGGCGAGCGGGGTGGGTGTCGAGCTGGACGGCGAGGCTCTGCGGGAGCACGCGGCCGGGCCGCTCACCGAGGCGCTCGGCGCCGACGAGGCGATGCGCCAGGTGCTGTCCGGGGGAGAGGAGCACTCGCTCGTGGCGACCTTCGCGCCGGGCGAGGTGCCGGCGGGCTGGCACCTGCTCGGTCGGTGCACGGCCGGGGCGCCGGCGGTCCTCGTCGACGGGGCGGTGCCCGAGGTCACCGGGTGGGACCACTTCCGGGGGTGACCCCCTTCGTCCCGACGGCATCGGCCTCGGGAACGAAAAAGCCGCCGTCCCCGTGAAGGGGAGCGGCGGCGATGTCGTCAGGCTCGGGTCAGCGCTTGACCTTGCCGGCCTTGAGGCACGAGGTGCAGACGTTGAGACGCTTCGGGGTCACCCCGGCGTCGCCCACCTTGGCCCGAACGCGCTGGATGTTCGGGTTCCAGCGACGCTTGGTGCGGCGGTGCGAGTGCGAGATGGAGTGTCCGAAGGACGGTCCCTTGCCGCAGACGTCGCAGTTGGCAGCCACGGGTATCTCCTGTGTTCGTCAGTCAGTGAGTGGTGCGCCCGGGCTGTCCACCACGAAGGGGGGACCCGTCACCGGGCAACCGGTACAGAGTAGCCGAGGTGGGACCGCAGAGACAAAACGGCGTCACCCGGCCGTCTCGGTCCGTGCCACATCGTGCCGCACGCCCCGCCGTGGCGCACGTCTCCACTAACGTGACCGACGTGCTGGAGGTACTCGACGTCGACTCTGTCCGCCGGTGGGTCGTCATGACCCGCGCGGCCCTTGCGGCGCGCCGCACCGAGATCGACGCGCTCAACGTCTACCCGGTGCCCGACGGCGACACCGGCACCAACATGTACCTCACCCTCGACGAGGCCCTCGCGGGTGCGATGCGCGAGCAGGAGGCCCTCGGGGTCGTCGGCGAGGCGCCGCTCGCGGTGGAGGCCGCGGTGATGTCGCGCTCCGCGCTGATGTCGGCCCGGGGCAACTCCGGCGTGATCCTCAGCCAGCTCGTGCGCGGCGTGAGCGAGGTCGTCTCCTCGGAGAGCCTCGACGAGGTCGACGCGGCTGCCGTCGGCCGGGCCGTGCGCCAAGGGGCACGACGGGCCCGCGAGAGCGTCGTGCGCCCGCAGGAGGGCACGATCCTCACCGTCGCCGATGCCACCGCCGACGCGGTCGAGGCGGTCCTCGTCGGGGGCGCCACCCTCGGTGAGGTGACCCGTGCCGCGGTCGAGGCCGCCCGGGCCGCACTGGCCCGCACCCCCGACCAGCTGCAGGTGCTGCGCGACGCCGGGGTCGTCGACGCCGGGGGAGCGGGCTACCTGCTCTTCGTCGAGGCGCTCGACCAGGTCGTCCACGAGCAGGGTGCGCCCACGCAGTACGCCGTCGACGACTTCACCCTCAACCCCTCGCTCGAGCGGCGGCCCGACTGGTCCTCCTCCGGTGCCGGGGCGGTCACCGAGCCGCGGCGGCACGAGGGGCCGGCCTACGAGGTGATGTACCTCCTGCACGACGTCGCCGATGACGACGTGGCACGGCTGCGGCAGCGCCTGGACGAGATCGGCGACAGCGTCGTCGTCTCGACCGCGTGGGACCTCACCAACGTCCACGTCCACACCGACGACATCGGCGCCGCGCTCGAGGCCGGCCTGCTGCACGCCGCGCCGCAGCGCGTCGCGGTGACCCTCCTCGAGACCGTCGACCGGGCGCCGCGGGCGGGCGTGTCGATCGTCGCGTGCGCCGCGGGCCCCGGCATCGCCCGGGTGCTCGAGGCCGCGGGCGCCGTCACGGTGCCATCGGGCCCCGGGCGACGGGCCTCGGCGGGGGAGATCGTCACCGCGGTGCGCGAGGCGGGCACCGACGAGGTCATCCTCCTGCCCAACGACCGCGACACCCGCCTGGCCGCCGATGCCGCGGCCCATGCCGCCGAGCAGGAGGGGCGCCGGGTGCACGTCATCGGCTCGGGCACTGCCGTGCAGGGGCTGGCCGCCGTCGCCGTGCACGACCCCACGCTGCCCACGCACCACAACGTCCTCGCGATGACCCATGCCGCCGCGGCGACCCGGCACGGCGCGCTGACGATCGCCGCCAAGGCCGGGCTGACGAGCGGCGGCATGTGTGCCGTCGGCGACGTCCTCGGCGTCGTGAGCGGCGACATCACGATCGTCGGGTCCGACGTCGACGAGGTCGCCCACGAGGTGCTCGACGGCATCCTCGCCCCCGGCACCGAGCTGGTGACGCTCGTCGTCGGTGCCGACGCGCCCGACGGTCTCGTCGGCCGGCTCGAGCGGTGGATCGAGGAGCGCCGTGACGGCATCGAGGTCCAAGTCGTCGACGGGGGGCAGCCGCACTACCTGCTCCTGCTCGGGGCCGAGTAGTGGCGACCGAGGAGACCAGGCTCAAGGGCCTGCTCGGAGGCCAGGCGGCGAGCAAGCTGGCCAAGCACCGCGACATCGAGACCGTCGGCGACCTGCTCGCCTTCGCGCCGCGTCGCTACCGCACCGCCGAGGCCGACCTCGGCCACCCCGCGGTCGGCGACTTCCTCGTGGCGGTCGCGAGGGTCGAGTCGGCGAGCACGCGGCAGATGGCCAAGCGCCGCGGGCGCATGCTCGAGGCGACGATCACCGACGGTCGTTCGCACATGAGGGTGACCTTCTTCGACGCGCGCGGTCACGAGCACAAGCTCGTCGCCGGCCGCGAGCTGCTCTTCGCGGGGACGGTCTCGCAGTTCCGCGGGCAGACGCAGCTGGCCCACCCCGGCTACGCCACGCTCGAGGAGGCGGCCGCCCTCGGCGAGCTCGGCGACGCCGACCACACCGGGCTCATCCCGATCTACCGGCACGTCCCCGGCGTCCACCCGTGGACCATCACCCGCTGCGTGCGGCTCGTCCTCGGCCAGCTCGACGGGGTCGTCGACACGATCCCTGAGATCCTGCGGAGCAAGCGCGATCTGCTCGACCGGGCCGGCGCCCTTCGCGCCCTGCACGCCCCACGCGACCACGGTGAGGTCGACGCGGCCCGTCGCCACCTGCGCTACGAGGAGGCCCTCGTCCTGCAGAGCCTGCTCGGGCAGCGTCGGATCGCCGCCGCGGCGGTGGCGACCCGGGGCCGCTCGGCGCGCGACGGCGGACTGCTCGCCGAGTTCGACGCGCGCCTGCCCTTCGAGCTGACCGCTGGCCAGCAGCAGGTGAGCGCCGAGATCCTCGGCGAGATGGCGCGGCCGACCCCGATGCAGCGGCTGCTGCAGGGCGAGGTCGGCTCCGGCAAGACCGTCGTCGCCCTGCGCGCCATGCTCGCCGCGGTCGACTCCGGCGGGCAGGCGGCCCTGCTCGCGCCCACCGAGGTGCTCGCGGCGCAGCACGCCGGCTCGATCCGCGCCATGCTCGGCGACCTCGCCGAGGCCGGGATGCTCGGCGGCGCCGAGCAGGCCACCCGGGTCACGCTGCTCACCGGCTCGATGTCGGCCGCCAGGCGCAAGCAGGCGATGCTCGACATCGCCTCCGGCGACGCCGGCATCGTCATCGGCACCCACGCCCTGCTCGAGGACAAGGTGACCTTCGCCGACCTCGCGCTCGTCGTCGTGGACGAGCAGCACCGCTTCGGTGTCGAGCAGCGCGACGCGCTGCGGGCGAAGGGGAGGACGCCTCCCCACGTGCTCGTCATGACCGCGACCCCGATCCCGCGCACCGTCGCGATGACCGTCTTCGGCGACATGGAGACCTCGACGCTGCGCGAGCTGCCACGAGGCCGGCAGCCGATCACGACGCACGTCGTCCCGACGCAGAAGCCCGGGTGGGTCGACCGGACGTGGCAGCGCGTCGCCGAGGAGGTCGCCGCCGGCCGGCAGGCCTATGTCGTCTGCCCGCGCATCGGCGGCGACGGCCCCGACGACCTCGACGGCATCGACCTCGTCGACGAGCACGGACCGGCCGACGACGAGGCCGACGGCGAGCGGGTCGAGGAGCCGGAGGCGCCCCAACGACCGCTCGCCGCCGTCGAGGAGGTCATCGAGACGCTGCGTGCCCACCCCGCCCTCGAGGGTCTGACCCTGGCCGCGCTCCACGGGCGGATGGCACCGGACGACAAGGACGCCGTCATGGCCGCCTTCAGCTCCGGCGGCATCGACGTGCTCGTCTCGACGACGGTCATCGAGGTCGGCGTCGACGTGCCCAATGCCTCGACGATGGTCATCCTCGACGCCGATCGCTTCGGCGTCTCGCAGCTGCACCAGCTGCGTGGCCGCGTCGGTCGCGGTGGCGACCCCGGCGTGTGCCTGCTCATGACGGCCACCGAGAGCGACGTGGCCGGGGAGCGTCTCGCGGCGGTCGCCCGCAGCTCCGACGGCTTCGAGCTGGCGCGGCTCGACCTCGAGCTGCGGCGGGAGGGTGATGTGCTCGGGCGGGCCCAGCACGGCGCTCGCAACCACCTGCAGCACCTGTCCGTGCTGCGCGACGAGGCGATCATCGAGCTGGCCCGTGAGGACGCCCAGGCGCTCCTCGCCGACGACCCCGAGCTCTCGGCCCACCCGCAGCTGCGTGCCCGGGTCGACGACTGGGCCGACGAGGAGCAGGCCGCCTACCTCGAAAAGGGGTGAGTCACCCCCCTTCGTCCTCGCGGGTGGTTGGTCCCCACTGCCGGCGATGGCGCATCATGGGTGCGTGACTCGGATCATCAGCGGCGAGGCCGGCGGGCGGCGACTGCGCACGCCCGCGGGCGACGGCACCCGGCCCACCACCGACCGTGTGCGCGAGGCGCTCTTCTCCTCGCTCGAGGCGCGCGGCGTCATCGACGGCGCCCATGTCATGGACCTCTACGCCGGCTCCGGGGCCCTCGGCCTCGAGGCCGCCAGCCGCGGCGCCGCGAGCGTGCTGCTCGTCGAGTCCGACCGCGGGGCGTCCGCGACGATCCGCGCCAACATCTCCGACCTCGGCGTCGCCGGGGCGCGGCTGCAGTCCTGCTCCGTCGAGCAGGCGCTCGACCGGCCGGCCTCGCTGATGTACGACCTCGTCCTCGCCGACCCGCCCTACGACGTCACCGAGGAGTCGCTCGGCGCGGTCCTCGAGATGCTCCTCGCCCACCAGTGGCTCGCGCAGGAGCCGGTCATCGTCATCGAGCGCTCGTCGCGCTCGCCGGAGCCGACCTGGCCCGACGGGATCGTCACCGAGGGGTCGAAGTCCTACGGCGAGACGACCCTGTGGTTCGCGACCCGGGTCGCGCCCGACTACCAGATCTGAGCGCCCCGCATCCCACCGCGGGCCCGTGCATCCGGTAGGAATGGGGCCATGAGCGACTACACGATCCCGCGCCCGGCCGCTGGGGACATCACCGACCTCATCGCCGACGACCACCGGCTCTTCGAGGACCTCATGCGCGACATGCGTGATGTCAGCGCCGACCGCGACGGGGCCCGCAGCGCATTCGCCGCGCTGCTCATCGCGCACAGCGAGGCCGAGGAGGAGGTCGTCTACCCCAAGCTCGTCCGACGCGATGTCATCGAGGGCGAGGAGGAGCACCACGGGGAAAAGGAGCACGCCGCGACCAACGAGGCGCTGCTCCACCTGCTGCAGGCCAAGGGCACCGACACCCAGAAGTTCGACGACGCCGTGGAGGCGGTCGCCGAGGTGCTGAACCACCACATCGGCGAGGAGGAGCAGACCATCCTCAACCCGGCGCGCGAGGACGCCTCCGAGGAGCTGCGCCAGCAGCTGGGTGCCGACTGGGCCGCCCGACGCAACGAGCTGCTCGAGGACGGCGCCGGGTCGCTCGAGCAGGTCGAGTCGCTGGTGAAGCAGGCCTACGAGGACGGGCTCCTGCCCAACGACGACCAGCCGTCATGACGCGCGCTGTCTGCCCGGGCTCCTACGACCCGGTCACCGTCGGCCACGTCGACGTCTTCCGCCGGGCCGCCACGCTCTTCGACGAGGTCGTCGTGGCGATCCTGCACAACCCCGCCAAGCAGGGGACCTTCACCGTCGACGAGCGGGTCGCCCTCATCGAGGCGCAGGTGGCCGACCTCGACAACGTGCGGGTGCAAGCCTTCGCCAACCGGCTGATCGTCGACGTGTGCACCGAGCTCGAGGCCCGGGTGCTGCTCAAGGGCCTGCGCGGGGAGACCGACTTCTCCTACGAGTGGCCGATGGCGCTCATGAACCGTCATCTCACCGGTGTCGAGACCCTCTTCATCCCCGGCGACCCGCGCCACGAGCACGTCTCCTCCTCGCTGGTCAAGGAGGTCGCGCGCTTCGGCGGCGACGTCACCGGTCTCGTCTCCGACGAGGTGCGCGACGCCCTCGTCGAGCGTCTGCCCCGGCCCTGAGGCCCACTCCCTTCGTCGGTTTGGGACGAAGGGGGGATCGCCGGTAGTCTGGTGCGTCGGTCTACGTCGTCGTGTCGTGGACCGTTCTGTCGGAGACTGGAGCCATGAACCGCAACGCCCCCGCCTCGCCCTTGGTGCTCGACGCCAAGAACGTGGGCCGACGACCCGGGTCGATGCACGAAGTGTCGCTCCAGGCCGACGCACCCGCCGACTTCGGCACGGACGTGCTCACCGTCCCGCAGGGCCAGCCCATGGACCTGCAGGCGCGCATGGAGTCCGTGCACGAGGGCGTGCTGGTGAGCGGAACGGTCTCTGCCACGGCGACGGGTGCCTGCGTGCGGTGCCTGGACGAGATCGACCTGCCGGTCGACAGTTCGTTCCAGGAGCTGTTCGTCTGGCCCGATCGGGCGAAGCACCACCGCGAGGTGGACGCGGAGGCCGACGAGGAGGAAGAGCACCGGATCGAGGACGACATGATCGATCTCGAGCCGGTGCTGCGGGACGCGGTTCTGCCGAACCTGCCGTTCCAACCGGTGTGCCGGGACGACTGCCCGGGACTGTGCTCCGAGTGCGGAGCCAGGCTCGAGGACGACCCGGAGCACCACCACGAGCTGATCGACCCCCGGTGGGCGGCACTCGAGGCGCTTGCGCCTCTGGCCACCACGCCGGGGGATGAGGACAACGAAGAGAAGAGGAACTGACGTGGCCGTCCCGAAGCGGAAGATGTCGCGCTCCAACACCCGTAGCCGTCGGGCCAACTGGAAGGCGACGCCCACCGCGCTGTCGACCTGCCCGCAGTGCAAGTCGCCGGCGCCGGCCCACCAGGCCTGCCCGAGCTGCGGTACCTACAAGGGTCGCTACTACGCGACCGCGGACCGCACCGAGCACCAGGCCTGAGCCACCTGTCGCAATGAGCGACAGGACCTCACCGGAGCAGCGGCCCGCCGAGGAGCTCTCCCGATACCTCGTCGAGGTGACCGGAGAGCCCGTCGACGAGCCGCTGCTCACGCGTGCCCTCACCCACCGTTCCTACTCCTACGAGAACGGCGGACTGCCGCACAACGAGCGCCTGGAGTTCCTCGGCGACTCGGTGCTCGGCCTCGTCGTCACCGACCACCTGCACGGCGCTCACCCCGACCTCAGCGAGGGTGAGCTGGCCAAGCTGCGGGCGGCGGTGGTCAACATGCGTGCCCTCGCCGACGTCGGGCGCACCATCGGCCTGGGCGACTTCGTCATGCTCGGCAAGGGCGAGGAGAGCACCGGCGGTCGCGACAAGGACTCGATCCTCGCGGACACCGTCGAGGCGGTCATCGGCGCGGTCTACCTCTCCACGGCCAAACCCGGCGGTCTCGATGCCGCGAGCCGGCTGGTCCACTCCCTCCTGGACCCGCTGATGAAGCACTCCGCGACCCTCGGCGCGGGACTCGACTGGAAGACCTCGCTGCAGGAGGTCGCGGCGGCGCAGGACCTCGGCGCGGTCCAGTACCGCACGAGCGACGAGGGTCCCGACCACGACAAGACCTTCACCGCCGAGGTCCTCGTCGGTGAGCAGGTGCGCGGGCGTGGTGCCGGCCGCACCAAGAAGGTCGCCGAGCAGAAGGCAGCCGCCGACGCCTACGCGGCGCTCACGGCCGACCAGCCGGCCTGACGTGCCGGAGCTGCCCGAGGTCGAGGTCGTCCGTCGCGGCCTGGCCGACCACGTGAGTGGCCGCACCCTCGAGCACGTCGTCCTCACGGGGGAGCGGGTCGCGCGACGTCACGTGCCCGGGCCGCGTGACCTCGAGGACCGCCTCGCCGGGCGGGCGATCACCGGCGCCCACCGCCGGGGCAAGTACCTGTGGCTCTCCCTGGCCGACGCCCCCGACGCCGTCCCCGACGAGGGGCTGATCGTCCACCTCGGCATGAGCGGGCAGATGCTCGTCACCGATCCTGTCGACCCGCTGGCCAAGCACACGCACGGGCGTCTGGTCTTCACCGACGGCGGGCACGAGCTGCGCTTCGTCGACCAGCGCACCTTCGGCGGCTTCGCCCTGGCCGATCTCGTCGACGGAGTGCCGAGCACCGTCGCCCACATCGCGCTCGACCCCTTCGACCCGGGCTACGACCGCGACGCCGTCGTGCGCGACATCAAGCGCCGACGCAGCGGCATCAAGCGGGTCCTGCTCAACCAGACGGTCGTGTCGGGCATCGGCAACATCTACGCCGACGAGGCCCTGTGGCGGGCGGGGGTCCACGGGGAGCGGCTGGCCTCCTCGCTGACCAAGCCGGCCATCGCCCGGCTGCTCGACCATGCCCGCGACGTCATGGCGCAGGCACTCGACCAGGGCGGCACGAGCTTCGATGCGCTCTACGTCAACGTCAACGGCGCCTCGGGCTACTTCGACCGGTCGCTCGCCGCCTACGGCCAGGAGGGCCGCCCCTGTCCACGGTGTGGCACGACGATGCGTCGCGAGCAGTTCATGAACCGCAGCTCGACCAGCTGCCCCCGCTGCCAGGTGCGGCCGCGGGCGGCCCGGGGCTGACCCCCTTCGTCATGACCTGGGGGACATGCGACGTCAGGGGCGGGGAAGCTCCTTGAGCTGCACGGCCTTGCCGGTGTGCTTCTCGGAGAGGTCGGCGAAGGCCTGCCGGATCGTGGCGGCGTAGGTGTGCGCACCGCCGAGCGAGGGGTGGATGCCGTCGGACTGGAGGTCCTCGGCGCTCACCGCGGCGTCCCAGTCGGCGAGGGCGACGTTGGGGTGCTCGTCGGCGATCCGCTCGAGCGCGGCGTTGTCGTCGTCGATGCGGGAGAGGCGGTCGGCGTGGAGGTTGACGATGACGACCATGCGGTCGTCGCCGATCTCCTCGAGGATCTGCTCGACGGTGTCGGGATCGGTGCCGGCATTGGTGCCGAAGGCCAGGACCACGGCGCGGCGCAGCGAGTCGCCGGCGGACTCGACGGCTGACAGCCCCGCGGACCACTGGCGGTTGGAGCGGGCGTCGATCTGGATGCCGGGGAAGTAGTACTCGAGCGCGGGGACCGAGCCGACGACCATCGAGTCGCCGAAGACGTCGATCTCGTCGCCCTCGGGCATCGTGAAGCTCTTGGTCCCGGAGAAGGTCGGGGCCGGCTCGGTCTTGCGCGGGGCGGCCGCCTTGGCCTGGTTGGCCTCGATCGTGCGCTGCGTGCTCGTGCGGTCGGGGGCCGTGACGAGCACGACGGTGAGCACGAGCGCGGCGGCCAGGGCGGCGCCGGCGACGACCCGGCGCACTCGCACGGAGCGCAGGTGGGCGAAGGCGCCGAGGACGCGTCGCCCGCTCTCGCGGAAACCGAGCCGCCGCACCGGCGTCTCGACGAAGCGGTAGGACAGGTCGGCGAGGGCGAGCGTCACGACGACGGCCCACACCCGGGTCCAGACGAAGGGGGCGGTGCCGGCGTTGGTCGGGATGTCCTGGGCGATGATGAGGATGACCGGCCAGTGCCACAGGTAGATGCCGTAGGACCGCTGTCCGATCCACGTCAGCGGCGGCAGCTCGAGCACGGTCCGCAGGCGGCCGGGGCGCTCGACTGCCGCGAGCAGCAGTGCGGCCGTGGCCAGGGAGACGAGCGGGATCCCGAGCGAGAAGGTCCAGGCGTGCTCCTCGCCGGCCAGGAAGAACAGGGCGGCGATCGTCACGGCCGAGCCACCGATGACCCAACGCCGGCGGGAGCACCACACCGAGGAGGTCGTGTAGGCCCGCAGCGGGCCGGCCCAGACGATGGCCAGGGCGGCGCCGAGCATCAGCCCGAAGAGGTGGGTGTCAGTGCCGTAGTAGGCCCGGGTGGGGTTGGCCGCGTCGTAGGTCAGGGCCATCTTCAGCGCGGAGGCGACACCGACGCCGAGGACGAGGCTCGCGAGGACCCCCTCGGTGAGCGCGAAGCGCCGGTGCAGCGCGAGCAGGCCGAGCATCGCGAGGGGCCAGACGAGGTAGAACTGCTCCTCGACCGCGAGGCTCCAGAAGTTCATGAACAGCTGCGGGGAGGTCGCCGCGAAGTAGTTGGAGCCGCCGGCGATCTCGAGCCAGTTGGTCGAGAAGGTCAGCGCGCCGAGCGCCTGCCGGCGGATGCCGACGAGCAGGTCGGCCTCGACGGTGCGCGCGATGAGGACCGCGGCCGGCACGACGAGGAGCAGGGCGGGCAGCAGGCGGCGGGCCCGCCGGGTCCAGAAGCCGCGCAGGTCCACGCCGCCGGTCGAGCGGCGCTCGCGGACGAGCAGGGTCGTGATGAGGAAGCCGGAGATGACGAAGAAGACGTCGACCCCGAGGAAGCCGCCGGGTAGCCACGCGGGGTCGAGGTGGAAGACGACGACGGCGACGATCGCCAGGGCGCGCAGACCGTCGAGGCCCGCCAGGTGGCCACGCAGAGGCCGCCCCTGCGCCGACGTGGCGGCGGCGGGGGCGAGCGCGTCGGGCGCGGACGGGGCGTCGACGGTGGCGGAAGGCTGCTGACCCACGGGCACGACGCTAGGCACAAGCGGCGCCCGGGTGGGGGAGGCGCACCGTGCGGCCGGGTAGTTTCGCCCGCATGAGCAGCACGCAGCGCGCCACGTGGTTCGTCCGCGGTCGGGTCCAGGGGGTCGGCTTCCGCTGGTGGACCCGCTCCCGGGCCCTCGAGCTGGGCCTCGTCGGGCACGCCCGCAACACCGACGACGGGCGGGTCGAGGTCGTGGGGGAGGGTCCCCCTTCGTCCCTGGAGGGGCTCGACCGGCTGCTGCGGGAGGAGCCGTCGACGACGCGGCGCCCCGGCCACGTCACCTCGGTGGTGCGCCAGGACGCTCCGGCGAAGGGAGGGATCGCCGGCTTCGTCGAGAAGTGAGACGGCCCGTCGGGCGCCTGCCAGCGGTGACCTAACCTTGAGCGGGTGAGCGAGACACCCCCCGAGCTGCTGCGCCTGCGCCAGTCGATCGACAACATCGACGCGGCCCTGATCCACCTGCTGGCCGAGCGCTTCAAGGCAACCCAGAGCGTCGGGGTGCTCAAGGCGCGGATGGACCTGCCGCCCGCCGACCCGGCCCGCGAGGAGCGGCAGATCGCGCGGCTGCGCGACCTCGCCGACACCGCCGGTCTCGACCCGGTCTTCGCGGAGAAGTTCCTCACCTTCGTCATCGCCGAGGTCATCCACCACCACGAGCAGATCGCCCACGAGCAGGCCGCCGGCGAGCAGGGGGAGACCCGATGATCGAGCTGAAGACGCCCACCGAGATCGAGGCGATGCGCCCGGCCGGTCGGCTCGTGCGCGACGTGCTCGCCGCCCTCACCGAGGCCGCCGACGTCGGCGTCAACCTCCTCGAGCTCGACGCCCTCGCGCACCGCATGATCGACGCGGCCGGCGGGACCTCCTGCTACATCGACTACCACCCCTCCTTCGGGGCCAGCCCCTTCGGCAAGGTGCTGTGCACCTCGGTCAACGACGCCGTGCTGCACGGGCTGCCGCACGACTACCGGCTGCGTGACGGCGACCTGCTGTCGGTCGACTTCGCCGTCTCCGTCGGCGGCTGGGTCTGCGACGCGGCGAAGTCCTTCGTCGTCGGCACCCCCGACCCGCAGGACCTGCGGATCATCGACACGACCGAGCGCGCCCTGGCAGCCGGCATCGCGCAGGCCCGCGGCGGCAACAAGATGGGCGACATCAGCGCCGCCATCGCCGCCGTCGCGCGCGGCGAGGGCTACTCGATCAACACCCAGTTCGGCGGTCACGGCGTCGGCCGGGAGATGCACGGTGACCCGCACGTGTCCAACGACGGGCGCGCGGGCCGGGGCATCCCCCTTCGTCCCGGTCTCGTCATCGCCATCGAGCCGTGGTTCATGGCCGGCACCGACGAGATCCTCACCGATCCCGACGGGTGGACCCTGCGCAGCGCCGACGGCTCCCGCGGGGCGCACAGCGAGCACACGGTCGCCATCACCGACGGCGACCCGCTCATCCTCACAGCCTGACGGCCAGCTCAAGCGTCATGAAGACGCTGTTGGGGTCCTCCCGGTACCTACCGAAGGGAGGGCACGGGCCGAATCCGTGCCGCCCGTACAGCGCACGCGCCGGGGCGAAGAAGTCCATGCTCCCCGTCTCGAGGGAGACCCGGGTGACCTCGCGCGCCCGCGCGTCGGCGAGGGCATGCTGCAGGAGCGCACCGGCGACCCCGTGACCGCGCAGGTCGGGTGCGGTGCGCATGCTCTTCAGCTCCTCGTGCCCGGGCGTCAGCGGCGCGAGGGCTACCGTCCCGGCGAGCGCGCTGCCGAGGTGCCCGATCCACACGCGCACCCCACCGGTCTGCAACCCCGAGAGGTCCAGGGCGTGACGGCTTTCCGGAGGGGCGGTGGGCTCCATCTCGCGCAGGTGCTCGGAGAGGAAGGCCGGGAGCCGAGGGTCGTCCCAGTCGGCCGGGGAGATGGTGAGGTTCACCTGGGCGAGTCAACCACCGTGCGCGCTTTCCCTGGGTGTGATGCGGCCGGAAAGTAGAGTGGCCCGCACTGGCCGGCCCACACCCGCCCCAACCCGACCACCGTCTGCCCGAGGAGCGCCCCGCTCGTGTACGTCAAGAGCCTCACCCTCAAGGGCTTCAAGTCGTTCGCCTCGGCGACCCACATGCGGCTCGAGCCGGGCATCACGTGCATCGTCGGGCCCAACGGCTCGGGCAAGTCCAATGTCGTCGACGCGCTCGCCTGGGTCATGGGGGAGCAGGGGGCCAAGTCCCTGCGCGGCGGCAAGATGGAGGACGTCATCTTCGCCGGCACCACGGGTCGTGCGGCCCTGGGCCGCGCCGAGGTGACGATGACGATCGACAACTCCGACGGCGCGCTGCCGATCGACTACACCGAGGTGACGATCAGCCGCACGATGTTCCGCAACGGCGGCTCGGAGTACGCGATCAACGGCACCTCGTGCCGGCTGCTCGACATCCAGGAGCTGCTCTCCGACTCCGGCATCGGTCGCGAGATGCACGTCATCGTCGGGCAGGGGCAGCTCGACGCCGTGCTGCGCGCGACGCCCGAGGAGCGACGTGGCTTCATCGAGGAGGCCGCCGGCGTCCTCAAGCACCGCAAGCGCAAGGAAAAGGCGATCCGCAAGCTCGAGGGGATGGAGGCCAACCTCTCGCGCGTCGCCGACCTGACGACCGAGATCCGTCGCCAGCTCGGGCCCCTCGGCCGTCAGGCCGAGACCGCGCGCAAGGCCGCCGTCATCCAGGCCGACGCCCGCGACGCCCGCCACCGCCTCCTTGCCGATGACCTCGTGCGCATGACCTCCGCCCTCCAGCAGGAGGTGGCCGACGAGCAGGCGATGCTCGAGCGCCGCAAGGTCCTCGAGCAGGCGGTGCTCGCCGCCCGCACCCGCATCACCGAGCACGAGGAGGCCGGTGCCTCGGCGGCCGCCGAGCTGGCCGCCGCCCAGCAGCGGGCCGTGCGCCTGGCCTCGCTCACCGACAAGCTGACCGCGACCGCGTCGCTCGCCGCCGAGCGCGTGCGCCTGCTCGGGCAGGACGAGGAGGTCGAGACGACGAGCGGCCGTGACCCGGAGGCGCTGCGCGAGCAGGCCGCCCGGGCCCGCGCCGACGAGGAGGAGCTGCGCGCCGACATCGCCCGCGTCGGCGAGGAGCTCGCCGCGGCCGTCGCCGCCCGCGAGGCCGCCGAGCGCGCGCACGCGGCGGAGCAGCAGCGCATCGCCGCCCTGGCCCAGCGCGCCGCCGACCGCCGCGAGGGCCTGGCCCGGCTCGCCGGGCAGGTCGGGGCCCGACGCTCCCGCATCGAGGCGCGCGAGGCCGAGGTCGGCCGCCTCGAGGAGGTCGTGGCCACCGCTCTCGCCCGAGCCGACGAGGCCGACCGTGAGTTCACCCGGCTCGAGGGCACCATCGCCGACGAGGAGGGCAGCGAGGAGGGGCTCGACGAGGTCTACGAGCGCGCTGCCGAGGCCCATGACGCCGCCGAGGCCGAGGTCGAGCGGATCGTCGAGGCCGGCCGGGTCGCCGACCGCGACCGACAGTCCGCGCAGGCCCGTCTCGAGGCGCTCGAGCTCAGCCTGCGCCGCAAGGACGGCGTCGAGGCCCTGCGCGAGGCCGCCGAGGACGAGCACGAGATCCTCGGCTCGGTCGCCGAGCTGGTCACGGTGACCGGGGGCCACGAGGCCGCCGTCGCCGCCGCACTCGATCAGGCCGGCAATGCCCTCGCCCTCGGCAGCATCGATGCCGCTGCCCGGGCCGTCGAGCGGCTGCGCACCGACGACGCCGGCCGCGCGACGCTCGTCGTCGGGGCAACCGCACGCCCCTCCGACCGGACCGCGTGGCCCTCGCTGCCGGCAGGCGCCGTGTGGGCGCTCGACGTCGTCACCGCACCCGAGAGCGTGCGACCCGCCGTCGAGCAGGTGCTCGAGCGGGTCGCCCTCGTGGCCGACACCCCGGCCGCCCTGGCCCTGCTCGACGAGGTCGGCGACCTCACGGCGGTGACGGAGGAGGGCGACGTCTACGGGCCGGGCTTCGTGCGCGGTGGCTCGAGTGCCGCACCGAGCCTGCTCGAGCTGCAGGCCGCCGTCGACGAGACCCGCGAGGTGCTGCTCGACGCCACCCGGCGCAGCGAGGAGTCGACCTTTGCGCTGACCTCCGCCCGGGCGACCCTCGCCGAGCGGGTCGAGGCCCGTGACGCGGCCATGGAGGCCCTCCACGAGTCCGACGCGCGGATGGCCGCGGTCGCGGAGCAGCTCGGGGGTCTGGGCACGACCACGCGCACGGCCCGGGCCGAGGCCGAGCGCACCCGCGCCAAGATCGCCGACGTCACCACCGCGCTCGATGCCGATCGCACCGAGCTCGCCGAGCTCGAGCAGCGGCTCGAGGACGCCTCGTCCGAGCCCACCGACGACGATGGCGACGACGCGACCGACGACCGCGAGCGGCTGGAGCTCGAGGCCAGCTCGGCCCGCACCGCCGAGACCGAGGTGCGTCTCTCCCTTCGCACCAAGGAGGAGCGCGCCCGCTCCCTGCACGGTCGCGCCGAGTCCCTCGAGGGTGCCGCCCGCAACGAGATCGCCGCCCGCGAGCGCCTGCGCGCCCGTCGTGAGCGTCGGCGTCGTGAGGCCGAGGTCGCTGCCACCGTCGAGACCGCGGCGACGTGGTCGGCCGAGCGGACGGCAGCGGCCGCGACGGTCGCTGCGCAGCAGCGTGACGCGGGCGAGGCCGCGCGCGCCGAGCGCGACGAGGCCCTGCGCGGCCTGCGCACCGAGCTCACCGAGCAGCAGGACGCCCTGCGCGAGCTCACCGACGAGGTCCACCGTGACGAGGTGGCCCGGGCCCAGCAGATCGCGAAGATCGAGCAGCTGCAGACCAAGGCCATCGAGGAGCTCGGGATGGACCCCGACGTCCTCATGGAGGAGTACGGCCCGCACCAGCTCGTGCCGCACGTCGCGGGCCCCGACGAGGACCCGGAGGCCGAGGACTTCCCCGAGCCGCAGCCCTACGTGCGTGAGCTGCAGGAAAAGCGCCTGCGGACCGCGGAGCGGGGGCTGAAGTCCCTGGGCAAGGTCAACCCCCTGGCGCTCGAGGAGTTCGCGGCGCTCGAGGAGCGGCACACCTTCCTCACCACGCAGCTGGAGGACCTGCGCCAGTCGAAGAAGGACCTGCTCGACATCGTCGCCGAGATCGACGAGCGGGTCGAGCAGGTCTTCTCCGAGGCCTTCGCCGACACCGCCGAGCAGTTCGAAGGGGTGTTCTCGCGCCTCTTCCCCGGCGGCGAGGGGCGCCTCGTGCTCACCGACCCCGGCAACATGCTCACCACGGGCATCGAGGTCGAGGCCCGCCCCCCGGGTAAGAAGGTCAAGCGCCTGTCGCTGCTCTCCGGTGGCGAGCGCTCGCTCGTGGCCGTCGCCCTGCTCGTGTCGATCTTCAAGGCACGGCCCTCGCCCTTCTACATCATGGACGAGGTCGAGGCCGCCCTCGACGACACCAACCTCGGGCGCCTGATCATGCTCTTCGAGGAGCTGCGCGACTCCAGCCAGCTCATCGTCATCACGCACCAGAAGAAGACGATGGAGGTGGCCGACGCCCTCTACGGCGTCTCGATGCGCAGCGACGGCATCACCACCGTCGTCAGCCAGCGGCTGCGTGACGTGGCCCCCGCCGACGAGCAGGCCCAGCCGGCCTGAAGCGGATGCTGCCCGGTTCCTGACGCCGGATTCAGCCTTCGGGACTCCCGGCGGGTCGAGTTGAGCCGGTCGCCCGCACGGGGGAGCATGGGGCCATGACCGCCATGATCGTGGGCCTGCTGGTCTGCCTCGCCCTGTCCGTCGCCGTGATGGGGCTCGTCGCAGTGCCCGCCCGCCGTGAGGGGCGCGAGATCCTCACCGCCCGCGGGGAGCGCGTCGTGGTCAAGGTCCGTGAGAGCGCCGACGGCGCCGCGAGCCGCACGTCCGGCCTGATCTCGAGCGCGAGCCCCGGCAAGCGCAAGGCCTCATGAGCGGCGACCTCGACCAGCTGAGCATCCGCGGGGCCGTCGACGAGGAGGTCCGTCCCCAGGACGACCTCTTCGGCCACGTCAACAACCACTGGCTGCGGTCGGTGGAGATCCCGGCCGACCGGGGCCGCTACGGCGTCTTCGACGTGCTGCGCGAGCGCGCCGAGCGCGATGTGCGCGTCCTCATCGACGAGGTCGCGGCGTCCGTCGAGTCCGGCGAGGCCGATGTCCCGGTGTCCGCCAAGGTGGGCGGCCTCTACCGCTCCTTCATGGACGAGGCCCGTGCCGACGAGCTGGGCGTCGAGCCGATCCGCGACCTGCTCGCCGCCGTCGACGCGGTGACGAGCGTGCCCGACCTCGTCGGGCTCACAGGACGGCTGGCCCGCGACGGGGTGAGCGGCTTCGTCCTCCCCTTCGTCAACACCGACGACAAGGACTCCTCCCGCTACGTGCTCTACCTCGAGCAGGGTGGTCTGGGGCTGCCCGACGAGTCCTACTACCGCGAGGAGCAGCACGAGGCGGCCCTTGCGGCCTACCGCGAGCACGTCGCGCGCCTGCTCGTCCTGGCCCTGGAGCTCGACGAGGAGGCCGCGGCCGAGACCGCGGGCCGCGTCGTCGAGCTCGAGACCCGTCTGGCCGGGGAGCACTGGGACCGCGTCACCAACCGCGACCCGCTCAAGACCTACACCCTCGTCGACGCCGCCGGGCTCACCGAGCTCGCCCCGGCCGTCGACTGGAGCGCCTGGGCCAGCGGCCTGGGGGCGGCGACCCCCTTCGCCGAGGTCGTCGTGCGCCAGCCCGACTTCCTGCGCGGGCTCTCGACCGCCCTCGACACGGTCGACCTCGCGACCTGGCAGGACTGGCTGCGGCTGCGCATCGTCCAGGCGCACGCGGCCTACCTCGACGCCGACATCGTCGCCGCCGAGTTCGACTTCGTCGGTCGCACGCTCTCCGGCATCCCCGACCAGCGTGCCCGCTGGAAGCGCGGCGTCTCGCTCGTCGACGCCTCCCTCGGCGAGGCCGTCGGCCGGCTCTACGTCGAGCGGCACTTCCCGCCGGCGGCGCGCGAGCGGATGGGGGAGCTCGTCGACAACCTCGTCGAGGCCTTCCACCGCTCCTTCGCGCAGTCCTCGTGGATGAGCGAGGCGACGCAGACCGAGGCCGCCGCCAAGCTCGAGGCCTTCACCCCCAAGATCGGGCACCCGCAGTCGTGGCGCGACTACTCGCAGCTCGAGATCGCCGCCGACGACCTCGTCGGCAACGTTCGCCGCGTCGCGGCCTTCGAGGTGGACCGCGCGCTGGGCAAGCTCGGCGGCCCGGTCGACCGCGACGAGTGGTTCCTCACCCCGCAGACGGTCAACGCCTACTACAACCCCGGGCTCAACGAGATCGTCTTCCCGGCGGCCATCCTGCAACCGCCCTTCTTCGACGCCGACGGCGACGACGCCGACAACTACGGCGGTATCGGCGCGGTCATCGGCCACGAGATCGGGCACGGGTTCGACGACGCCGGCTCGACCTTCGACGGGCAGGGCAACCTCCGCGACTGGTGGACCGAGGCCGACCGAGCGGCCTTCGAGGAGCGTCGAGACGCGCTCATCGCGCAGTTCGACCGCTACTCGACGCGCCACGCACCCGGCCACACGGTCAACGGCGCGCTGACCGTCGGCGAGAACATCGGCGACATCGGCGGTCTGGCCATCGGCCACGCTGCCTACCGGATCGCCGTCGGCGACGCGGCCGAGCAGGTCGGCGACGACGGGCTGACCGGCGACCAGCGCTTCTTCAGCAACTGGGCCCGGGTCTGGTGCGGTGACGCCCGGCCCGAGGAGGCCGTGCGGCTGCTCTCGATCGACCCGCACAGCCCGCAGGACGTCCGCGCCAACGCCGTGCGCAACATCGACGCCTTCCACGAGGCCTTCGGCACCGCCGAGGGCGACGAGATGTGGCTCGACCCGCAGCAGCGGGTCTCGCTCTTCTGAGGTCGTGGTGACGTCGTCCGGTGCCGACCGTGACCGGGACGCGCACGGCCGCGCCGAAAATGCCCGGCCCCGCGACGGTCTGGGCCGGCCGCTGCCGCACGGCAGCCCCGGCGTCGAACGCGTCGAGGCGCGCGATCGCACCCCTGACGAGGCGCTGGCCGAGGCGCAGGAGTACCTCGACCACGAGATGCCCTTCCACGCCCACGAGGTCCTCGAGGAGCAGTGGAAGTCCGCCCCCGACCCTGAGCGGGCCCTGTGGCAGGGGCTGGCCCAGCTTGCCGTCGGGCTGACCCACCAGCGACGCGGCAACACCCGCGGCGCGGCGAGCGTCGCCTCGCGCGGGGCCGATGCCATCGAGCGCTACGTGGCGATCGCGCCCCACGGGATCGACGTCGCCGGGCTGGTCGCCTGGGCGCGGGCGATGACGGGCGACCCGTCGGCCGAGGTGCCGGTGCCCTCCCTTCGCTCCTGAGGCACGGGTGACCGCGGGCGGCGACCAGGTTCGTCGCGGCCCGCTCACCCTGAGAAGATGACCGGGTGATGGGTATCGACACGCTGACCGAGTACATCGTCGTCGCCGTCGGGCTGCTGGTCCTCCTCGGCGGGCTCGCCGTCGGGCTCCTGCGCGGCGGCCGCGGCACGACCAAGGAGCTGCCGCCGCAGCAGCGACCGCCGGAGCGGCCCAAGGGCACGACCGACCACCGCAGCGGCACGATCGTCCTCGACCGGCCGAGCGAGCACGCCCAGCCCCAGGCTCCGCCGGCCGAGGCGAAGGGGGGGGACCAGCCCCCGGCCGATGAGACCCCTGTGGCGAAGCCTGCCGCGGAGAAGCCGGTCACCGAGACGCCGGACGAGAGCGCACCGGCCGAGGACTTCACCCCCGTGGAGTCCGACGCCGACGTCGATCGGGCGCGCACCGTCCCGCCCGTCACCCCGCAGGACGAGACCGCCGAGACGCCGGCCCCGGCCGAGCCGGAGACCACCGAGCCGGAGACCACCGAGCCGGAGGTCACCGAGCCGACCCCCGCCGAGCCCGAGGCCCCCGCCGAGCCCGAGCCGGAGCTCGACACCCCCGCACCCACCCGCGACCGGATGCGTGCGCTGCGCAGCCGCCTGGCCCGCTCCAACGGCGCCATCGGCAAGGGTCTGCTCGCGCTGCTGTCGCAGGGCAAGCTCTCCGAGGAGGACTGGGAGGAGGTCGAGGACACCCTGCTCGTCGCCGACCTGGGCATGGAGCCGACGACCGAGCTCGTCGACTCGCTGCGCAACCACGTCTCTGTCGACGGCACGACCGACCCCGAGGTGGCCAAGGACTGGCTCTACGCCGACCTCCTCCAGCTCGTCGACCCGACGATGGACCGCGGCCTGGCGGCCTCGCGCGTCGACGGTCGCCCCGCGTGCATCCTCGTCGTGGGCGTCAACGGCACCGGCAAGACGACGACCGTCGGCAAGCTGGCGCGCGTCCTCGTCGCCAACGACCGCGACGTCGTGCTGGGGGCGGCCGACACCTTCCGCGCGGCGGCCGCCGACCAGCTGGAGACCTGGGGTGCCCGCGTCGGCGTGCCCACGATCCGCAGCGACCGCGAGGGCGCGGACCCGGCGGCCGTCGCCTTCGACGCGGTCAAGGCCGCGGCCGAGATGGAGTCCGACGCGGTGATCATCGACACCGCCGGCCGGCTGCACAACAAGGTTGGCCTCATGGACGAGCTGTCCAAGGTCAAGCGGGTCATCGAGAAGCAGACCCCCATCGACGAGGTCCTGCTCGTCCTCGACGCGACGACGGGGCAGAACGGCCTGGCCCAGGCCAAGGTCTTCGCCGAGGCGGTCGACGTCACCGGCGTCGTACTCACCAAGCTCGACGGCACCGCCAAGGGCGGCATCGTCGTGGCCGTGCAGCGCACTCTCGGCGTCCCGGTCAAGCTCGTCGGCCTCGGTGAGGGACCCGACGACCTGGCGCCCTTCGTGCCGGAGGCCTTCGTCGACGCGATCGTCGGCTGACCCGCTCGCGCCACCGCGGCGCAGGCAGGGACGGCGAAGGGGGCGCCGGTCGCGACCGGCGCCCCCTTCGATCTGCCCACCGGGCCCTGACGGCACCCGGCGGCACGGATCAGGTGCGCTGGTTGAAGGTCAGGTAGTAGCGCAGCTGGGTCGAGGTGTTGACCGCCCAGGCGACCTTGACGTTGACCGTCGAGGTGCGGCTGGAGTCGCCCGGGACGGGCGCGGTGCACGTGGCGGTGCGGCCCTCGATGAGGACGATCCCGCCGATGCAGTTGATGTCGGACTTGGTGTGGCCGTACTGGCTCATGCCGCGCGCGATCTGGCCCTCGAGCTCGTCGGCGCTCAGCTGGTGCCTGCTGCTCGTGTTGGGCGTGCCGGAGGGGGCCGGCGGGACCGACTGCGTCGTCGAGGAGGGCGGCGTGTACGTCGACGAGGGCGTCGTCGGCTCGGTCGTCGTCGTGGGCTCGGTCGTCGTCGTGGGCTCGGTGGTCGGGTCCTCGGTGGTGGGGTCCTCGGTGGGGTCCTCGGTCGACGACGCGCTCGTCGTCTCCTCGTCACTGTCGTTGAGGGCGACCAGGCCGATGCCGCCGGCGCAGACGAGGGCGAGCACGAGGCCGATGGCGCCGACGACCCAGGCCCACACGGGGACGCCGCCCTTGGCCGGGGGAGTGCCGCCGGGGCCGCCGGGCTGACCGCCGTAGGGGTTGGTCGCCTGCTGACCGTAGGGCTGCTGGCCGTAACCGGGCTGCTGGCCGTAGGGCTGCTGCTGCCCGTAGGGCTGCTGGTGCGGACCGGGCTGTCCCGGAGGGGTGGGGGGCTGCGTCATGACTCTCCCTGCTCGCGATGCGCCGGGAGGCTGCATGCTGGCGTTCCCCCCGGAAATACCTGTCTGTGTCCTGCAACCCAACGGTATCCAACACCTGCCAGTGCGTGCAGACCGGGCAGGCGCAGCAGCAGCGCCACCGGCCTGACCCACCACCGGGAGGCGGCGAGGAGGTCGGCCACCGCGTCGTGCCCAGAGCTGGTCCGCCCGTCGGCGGCCACCCACTGCAGGGCCTCGTCGCACTGCTCCTGCGTCAGGCCGAGCGAAGGGAGGTCCAGCCGCTGGCTCGGGGCGACGTCGTAGTCGTCGGGGGAGCGGCGCAGGCGACGCTGCACGAGGTCGGCGCACGTGGTGCACATGCCGCAGTCGCCGTCGAAGACGAGGATCGGTCGCATGGACCGATCGTCCCACCCAGTGGGACGCACCCGCTCGCGACACAGAGGATTAACACGTACGGGTGAGGGGAAACACCACCGAAACATCTCGCGCGCCGTGGTGAAACTGCGGCGCACGAGTCTTCCACCTATGAGTCCAACCATTGCGCCCCTTGCGGCGACACCACCAGAGATTGACACGTCAGCGACGGCCTTCATGATCATCTGCGCAGCCCTCGTGCTCCTGATGACTCCGGGCCTGGCCCTCTTCTACGGCGGCATGACCCGTGCCAAGTCCGTGCTCAACATGATGATGATGAGCTTCGGTGCCATGGGGGTGGCCGGTGTCGTCTACGTCCTGTGGGGCTACTCGATGTCCTTCGGCGGGTCCGACATCGGCGGTGTCCTCGCCAACCCCTTCGACAAGTTCGGCCTGCGCGGCGTCGCCAGCACGGTCGAGGGCGTCACCGGGACCGTCGGGGCCGACGGCATGCCGGTCATCGACGTCTTCGGTGCCGACGTCTTCATCCCCGAGGTCCTCTTCGCCGGCTTCCAGCTGACCTTCGCGATCATCACGGTCGCGCTCATCAGCGGGGCCATCGCCGACCGGGCGAAGTTCTCCACCTGGTTGGTCTTCGTCGCCATCTGGCTGACGGCCGTCTACTTCCCGATCGCCCACATGGTGTGGGGCGGCGGCCTGCTCTCCGGCGCCGAGCGGAGCGTCGCGTCGTGGATGTTCGGCAGCTCGGACGGTGCAGCCGACGTCGCGCCCATCGACTTCGCCGGCGGCACCGTCGTGCACATCAATGCCGGTATCGCCGGCCTCGTCCTGGCGCTCGTCGTCGGCAAGCGCCTGGGCTTCGGCAAGACCGCGATGCGGCCGCACAACGTCCCGCTCGTGATGATCGGTGCCGGTCTGCTGTGGTTCGGCTGGTTCGGCTTCAACGCCGGCTCCGAGCTGGCCGCGGACGGTGTCGCCAGCCTCGTCTGGGTCAACACCACCGCTGCGACCGCGGCCGCGATCCTTGGCTGGCTGCTCGTGGAGAAGCTGCGTGACGGCCACGCGACCTCGGTCGGCGCAGCCTCCGGTGTCGTCGCCGGTCTTGTCGCCATCACCCCGGCCTGCGGCGCCCTATCGCCGGTCGGCTCGCTGGTCCTCGGTGCCGTCGCCGGTGCCCTGGCCGCCCTCGCCGTCGGCCTGAAGTTCCGCTTCGGCTACGACGACTCGCTCGACGTCGTCGGCGTGCACCTCGTCGCCGGCCTCTGGGGCACCGTCGGTGCCGGCCTCCTCGCCACGGACGGCGGGCTCCTCTACGGAGACGGCTTCGACCAGACGCTCCTGCAGATCGTCGTCGCGCTCATCAGCCTGGTGATCTCCGCGGTCCTCACCTATGTCATCGCCATCGCCCTCAAGGCGACGATGGGCTGGCGGATCACCGAGGAGGACGAGGTGTCCGGCATCGACGCCGCCGAGCACGCCGAGTCCGGCTACGACCTGGGTGGAGTCGGCGCCAGCCGTGCCCGCTCCGTCCTCAGCAGCACCCTCCCCACCACCGCCGCGACGGACACCGAAAGCGAGGTCCGGGCATGAAGCTCGTCACCGCCATCATCAAGCCGCACCAGATCGACGACGTCAAGGAGGCCCTCGAGTCCTTCGGCATCACCGGCATGACCGTGAGCGAGGCGAGCGGCTACGGCCGCCAGCGCGGCCACAGCGAGGTCTACCGCGGGGCCGAGTACACCGTCGACTTCGTCCCGAAGATCCGCCTCGAGGTCCTCGTCGAGGACATCGACGCCGAGTCCGTCGTCGGCGTCGTCGTCTCGGCGGCCCGCACCGGTCGGATCGGTGACGGCAAGGTCTGGGTCACCCCCATCGACGACGTCGTGCGCGTGCGCACCGGGGAGAAGGGAGTCGAGGCGATCTGAGCCTCGGACACCATGACCCGCACCGGAAGCGACATGCGATCCGCGCGGCTCGATCTCGCCGGCACCCGGGAGTTCACGCTCCCGGGTGCCGGCGAGGCCCGCCGCGCCGCGATCAGCGAGGCGACCCGCAGCTGGCTGACCGATCTCCACCTCGACGCCGTGGGGGAGCGCCCCGGCATCGCGCTCGCTGCGGTGGGCTCCCTGGGGCGTGGCTGGTCCGGCCCGCTCAGCGACCTCGACCTCGTCCTCGTCCACGACGGCCGCAGCATCCGCGCCGACGACCTCACGGCCATGGCCGACCGGCTCTGGTACCCGATCTGGGACTCCGGGCTCGCGCTCGACCACTCGGTCCGCTCCGCGGCCGAGTGCCGCAGCGTCGCCCGGGAGGACCTTTCAGCGGCGGTCGGCCTGCTCGACCTCTCCCTCGTCGCCGGCGACGAGGAGCTCGTCGCGGGGGTCCGCTCCACCGTCTCCCACGACTGGCGCTCGGGTGCCCGCACCCGGCTGCCGCAGTTCGTCGAGTCCGTGCGCGCCCGCCACCACCGGCACGGCGACCTCAGCCAGCAGATCGAGCCGGACCTCAAGGAGGCCCTCGGCGGCCTGCGGGACGTCACCGTGCTCGACGCCCTCACCCGGGCCTGGCTCACCGACCGACCGCACGGTGCCGTCGGACCGGCCCTGACCCGGCTGCTCGACGTGCGTGACGCCCTGCACGTCGTGAGCGGGCGCGGCCGCGACCGGCTGCTGCGCGAGGAGCACGACGCCGTCGCCGCACTGCTCGGCCACGCCGACGCCGACGAGCTGCTCACGAGCGTCTCGAGCAGCGCCCGCACCATCGCCTGGGCCCTCGAGTCGACGATGCGCCGTGCCGGTCAGAGCCAGCGTGCCCGCGTCCTGCGGGTCGGCCCGCGCCGCCCGTCGATGACCCCGCTCGGGCACGGACTCTTCGCGCACGACGGCGAGGCCGTCCTCGGTACAACCCGGCTCGTCGGCGTCGACCCGACCCTCCCCCTTCGCGCCGGTGTCGTCGCCGCACGCCACCGCCTGCCGCTCGCGCCGCAGACCCTGACCAACCTCGCCGACTGCCCGGACCTGCCGACACCGTGGGACCGTCAGTCCCGCGACCTGCTCACCGACCTGCTCGCCGCCGGACCCGGGCTCGAGGCCGTCTGGGAGGGGCTCGACCAGGTCGGCGTCGTCGAGCGCTGGCTGCCGGAGTGGGCCGCTGTGCGGTGCCGCCCGCAGCACAACCCCGTGCACCGGCACACCGTCGACCGGCACCTGCTCGAGACCGTCGCGCAAGCCACGGCGCTCGCCCGCGATGTCGCCCGCCCGGACCTGCTGCTGCTCGCCGCGCTCCTCCACGACATCGGCAAGATCGCCGGGGCCCGTGACCACTCCCGCACCGGTGCCGACATCGCCGACACCGTCCTGCGGCGCTGGGGACTGGCCGACGCCGACCGCGAGCTCGTCGTGCTCCTCGTGCGCGAGCACCTGACGCTCATCGAGATGGCCACGCGCCGTGACCTCTCCGACCCGGCGACGTCGGCCGCCGTGTGCGACCTCGTGGGCCAGGACCCGCAGGCCTTCGAGCTGCTGCGGGCGCTCACCGTCGCCGACGCCCGGGCCGCCGGCCCCACCGCGTGGACCGACTGGCGCGCCAGCCTGCTCGACACGTTGACCGGGCAGGTTCGCGACCGGCTCACCGGGGTGGCGCCGCCGGTGCCGCCGCTCGCCCCTGACCCGCAGGTCGACGAGGAGGCCCTCGGCGACGTCGTCGCCGGCCGGCCGCACGTGCGCGTCGACCCGGGGCCGGGTGGCTGGACGCTGACGATCCACGGCCGCGACCGCACGGGGCTCTTCGCCGACACCGCCGGCCTGCTCGCGGCCCACGGCATGACCGTGCGCCGCGCCCGGCTGGCGACGGTCGACGGCATCGCCGTCGACGAGTGGTTCGTCGAGTCGCCAGGGGGAGACCCTCCGGAGCCGCTGCGGATCACGGCCGGGCTGACCCGGCTCGAGGCCGGTGACCGCGCGGCACTCGGCTCGCTCGCGCGCCGTCGCCGCGGCCCGGAGCGTCCGGGGACGGCCGGCGGCACGCGGGCCTTCGTGCTGCCCAGCGCCGGGAGCGGGGCGACGGTCATCGAGGTGCGCTCGCAGGACCGCCCCGGGCTGCTGCACGACCTCGGTCTGGTCCTCGCCGCCGAGGGGATCAGCGTGCGCTCCGCGCACATCTCAACCCACGCGGGGCAGACCCTGGACACCTTCTACGTCACCGACCGGGACGGTCGGGAGCTCGGTCCGGCGGCCGTGGCGCGGGCCGTGTCGGCCGTCATCGACGGGTGTGACGGGGAGGTGGACGAAGGGAGCGCCGCGGGCAGATAACCTTGGCCGGGTGTTCACCAGCCTGTCCGACCGCCTGACCGCGACCTTCAAGAACCTCCGCGGCAAGGGGCGCCTGTCCGAGTCCGACGTCAACAAGACCGTCCGTGACATCCGCATGGCGCTCATCGACGCCGATGTGGCGCTGCCCGTCGTCAAGGAGTTCACCGCCGCCGTCCGCGAGCGGGCCACCGGCGCGGAGGTGAGCCAGGCGCTCAACCCCGCCCAGCAGGTCATCAAGATCGTCAACGACGAGCTCGTGACGATCCTCGGTGGCAACACCCGCACGATCCAGTTCGCCAAGCGGCCGCCGACGGTCATCATGCTCGCGGGCCTCCAGGGCTCCGGCAAGACGACCTTCGCCGGCAAGCTGGGCGCCTGGCTCAAGGAGCAGGGGCACACCCCGCTGCTCGTCGCGGCCGACCTGCAGCGCCCCAATGCCGTCACCCAGCTCGAGGTGACCGGTCAGCGCGCCGGGGTCCCGGTCTTCGCGCCCGAGCGCGGCAACACCGGCGGCCACGACGCGGTCCTCGAGTCGGGGGAGGGCACCCGCTCCTTCGGTGACCCGGTCGGCGTGAGCCGCGCCGGCATCGCGCACGCGCAGGCCCAGCAGCACGACGTCGTCATCGTCGACACCGCCGGCCGCCTCGCCGTCGACGCCGAGCTGATGCAGCAGGCCGCCGACATCCGCGCCGCGATCGAGCCTGACGAGGTCCTCTTCGTCATCGACTCGATGATCGGCCAGGCCGCGGTCGAGACCGCGCGTGCCTTCGCCGAGGGCGTCGACTTCACCGGTGTCGTCCTGTCGAAGCTCGACGGTGACGCCCGAGGTGGTGCCGCGCTGTCCGTCGCGGGCACGACGGGGCGGCCGATCATGTTCGCCTCCACCGGCGAGCAGACCAAGGACATCGAGGTCTTCCACCCCGACCGCATGGCCGGTCGGATCCTCGACATGGGTGACGTCCTCACGCTCATCGAGCAGGCCGAGCGCGCCTTCGAGCGTGGCGAGGCCGAGGAGATGCAGCGCAAGTTCCTCGCCGAGGAGGACTTCACCTTCGACGACTTCCTCCAGCAGATGTCCGCGATCAAGCGGATGGGCTCGCTGAAGTCGATGCTCAAGATGATGCCGGGCATGGGCCAGATGTCGGCCCAGCTCGACGCCCTCGACGAGCGGGAGTTCGACCGGGTCGAGGCGATGGTCCGCTCGATGACCCCCTTCGAGCGCACCCACCCCAAGCAGATCAACGGCTCGCGCCGCTCGCGCATCGCCAAGGGCTCAGGCGTCACGGTCTCCGAGGTCAACCAGCTGCTCGAGCGCTTCACCGAGGCGCAGAAGATGATGAAGCAGATGGCCCGCGGTGGCGGCATGCCGGGCATGCCCGGCGTCCCCGGCATGGGCGGCGGGGGCCGCAAGAAGCAGACCAAGCAGCCGCAGAAGAAGGGCAAGTCCGGCAATCCCGCCAAGCGCGCCCAGCAGGAGCGCGAGGCAGCCGAGCGGGCTGCTGGCCGCGGGCCTGCCGGGTCCTCCTTCGGTGGCGGCGGCGGTGCACAGGGCGGACCGGGCGGCCTCCCGGCCGACCTCGACCCGAGCCAGCTGCCGAAGGGTTTCGACAAGTTCCTGGGCGGGGGCAGCTGAGCCCGGCATGAGCACGCCGATGCTGCACGCCGTGACCTCGGGGGAGTCCGGTCCCCGGGTCGCCTTCTGCCACGGCCTCTTCGGGCAGGGCCGCAACTGGACCCAGATCGCCAAGGGCCTGGTGGACATCTGCCGCCCGACGCTGCTCGACATGCCTGACCACGGGCGCTCGCCGTGGACCGAGCGCTTCGACTACGCCGGGGCGGCCGACCTCGTCGCCGACTCCCTTCGTGCGATCGACGACACCGAGCCGTGGATCGTCGTCGGGCACTCCATGGGCGGCAAGATCGCCATGCTCGTGGCCCTGCGCCACCCCGAGCTCGTCGACCGGCTGTGCGTCGTCGACATCTCTCCGGCCGCGACGACGAGCTTCAGCGAGTTCGAGACGTACATCGCCGCGATGCAGGCGATGGACCTCGGCAGCATCACCACCCGTGAGCAGGCCGACGCGGCGATGCGCGAGGCCGCACCCGATCCGGGGGTGCGGGCCTTCCTCCTGCAGAACCTGCGCCGGGAGGGCGACGGCTGGCGCTGGCAGCCCAACCTCGAGGTGATCGGCCGCGACATCGCCACCATCGGCGGCTGGCCCACCGACGAGGTGGCGGGTCTCGCCCCCTTCGACAAGACGGTGCTGTGGCTCGCCGGCGAGCGATCGCTCTACGTCACCGACGACGACCTCGCCGAGATGCGACGGCTCTTCCCCCGGGTGCGGCTCGTGACCGTCAAGGGTGTCGGGCACTGGGTGCACTCCGAGGCGCCCGAGGTGACGCTCCAGGCGCTGCGGGCGCTCATCACCTCGTCGCGCTGACGCCGGAGTGTGATGGAGTAGAGGGGTCCGGCGGACCAGCCGGGCACCCCGACCGAGAGGACCCGATCATGTCCCGCATCGTCGTCATCGGTGGCCACGGCAAGGTGGCTCTGCTGCTCACCCCGATCCTCGCCGAACTCGGGCACTCGGTGACCTCCGTCATCCGCAACTCCGATCACGCCGCCGACGTCGAGGCGGCAGGGGCGACCCCGCACGTCGCCGATGTCGAGATGCTCGACACCGACGGCATCGCCGAGGTCCTCGCGGGCCACGACGCGGTCGTGTGGTCCGCCGGCGCCGGCGGGGGAGACCCCGAGCGCACCCGGGCCGTGGACCAGGACGCGGCGATCCGCTCGATGGAGGCCGCGCGACAGGCCGGCGTGCGGCGCTACGTCATGCTGAGCTACTGCGGCGCCGGGCCCGACCACGGCGTCGACCCGAGCAACCCCTTCCACGCATATGCCGAGGCCAAGGCCGCGGCCGACGAGCACCTGCGCGGCACCGACCTCGACTGGACCGTCCTCGGGCCGAGCAGCCTGACCCTTGACCCGCCGACCGGCAAGATCCAGGTCGGCCGGGAGGGGAGCGGCCAGGTCTCGCGAGCCAATGTCGCCCGGGTCATCGCGGCGACCCTCGAGGCCAACGGCACCGTGCGGCGCACCATCGAGTTCCACGACGGGGAGACCCCGATCGACGAGGCGATCTCGGGCTAGCCTCGGGTCATGGCTGAAGTGCTGCACGTCAAGGGCGAGGTGCTGGTCTCCGAGCAGGAGAGCGTGCCCGAGCTGTGGATCATCGACGGCAAGGTCTCCTTCACGCCGCCGACCAGCGGTGACGTCGAGACGGTGACCGGCTACGTCCTGCCGGGCTTCGTCGACGCGCACTGCCACGTCGGTCTCGACGCCCACGGGGCGGCCGACGAGGCGACGAGCGAGCAGCAGGCGCTCACCGACCGAAACGCCGGGACGCTGCTCATCCGTGACGCCGGCTCCCCGGCCGACACCCGCTGGATCGACGAGCGCGACGACCTGCCCAAGATCATCCGCGCCGGCCGGCACATCGCCCGGACCAAGCGCTACATCCGCAACTACGCGCACGAGGTCGAGCCCGAGCAGCTCGTCTCGCGTGTGCGGGCCGAGGCCCGTGCCGGCGACGGCTGGGTCAAGCTCGTCGGCGACTGGATCGACCGCGGAGTCGGCGACCTGGCTCCCTGCTGGCCCCGCGAGGTGCTCGTCGAGGCGATCGCCGCCGCCCACGAGGAGGGGGCGCGGGTGACCGCCCACTGCTTCGGCGAGGAGTCGCTCGCCGACTTCGCCGCCGCGGGCACCGACTGCATCGAGCACGCCACGGGGCTGGTGCCGGAGACGATCTCGACCTTCGCCGAGCAGGGCATCGCGATCGTGCCGACCCTGGTCAACATCGAGACCTTCCCGCAGATCGCGGCCCCCGCCGCGGAGAAGTTCCCCGACTACCACCGGCACATGCTGCAGCTGCACGAACGGCGCTTCGAGACGATCGCCGCGGCACACGACGCCGGCATCGACGTCTTCGTCGGCACCGACGCCGGGGGCTCGCTGCCGCACGGCCTCGTCGCGCAGGAGATGGAGCTGCTCACCCGCGCGGGCTTCTCCACCCGCGAGGCCCTGGCGGCCGGCACGTGGCGCTCCCGTGAGTGGCTGGGCCAGCCCGCCATCGTCGAGGGCGAGGACGCCGACCTCGTCGTCCTCGCCGACGACCCCCGCGAGGACGTGCGCGCCTGCGGCACACCGGCACACGTCATCCTGCGGGGCGCTCGCGTGGGCGGTCGCTGACGACCTTCGACCCGTGGGGTCGGCGGGCGGGGGTCAGGCCGGCTCGCCGACGAGCTCGCGCTCGGTCTCGCCGTCGGTGGCTGCCGCGTCGGCGGCGACCTCCGCGCGGTGCGCGCGGATGCTCCAGGCCACGGCACCGATCCACAGGGCGAGGATCAGGACGTAGGCGGTCACGGTGGGGGTGCCGGTGATGCCAACGCTCTCGAGGATCGTCTTGGAGTTGGTGAGGACGATGATCCCGCCGACGGCGGACCCGAGGACGCGCGGGGGGATGGTGCGCACGAGCCACGCGGCGATCGGAGCGGCGATGACGCCACCGAGCAGCAGCATGGCCACCCACGAGAAGTTGATCCCCTGGGAGCCGAGCGCGGCGAGGAAGCCGATGCTCGCGGAGAGGGAGATGAGGAACTCGCTGGTGTCGATGGAGCCGATGACCTTGCGCGGCTCCAGGCGGCCGCTGGCGAGGATCGCCGGGGTGCCGACGGGACCCCAGCCACCGCCACCGGTCGCGTCCACGAAGCCACCGAAGAGCCCCAGGGGAGCGAGGAAGCGCTTGCGCAGCGGGGTGCCGAGGCGATCCTTGCGCAGCCCCTTGAAGGTGAAGCGCAGCAGGACGTAGAGACCCAGGGCCAGCAGGATGCCGGACATGATCGGCTGGGCCGTCGACGTGTCGAGGCTGGCGAGGAAGGTCGCGCCGGCGAAGGCGCCCACCGCGCCGGGGACGCCGATCTTGAGCACGACCGGCCAGTCGACGTTGCCGAAGCGCCAGTGCGAGGCGCCCGAGACGAGCGTCGTGCCGATCTCGGCGAGGTGGACCGTGGCGGAGGCAGCGACGGGGTTGGTGCCGATGGCCAGGAGCAGGGTGGTCGTCGTGACGCCGTAGGCCATGCCGAGCGATCCGTCGACGAGCTGGGCGAGGAGGCCGACGACGGCCAGGAGGACGAGCTTGCGCATACGGAGGACTCTTTCCGTGAGGAGTGTGCGACGGCCCGGGAAGTCAGGACATCTCCCATGGGACTAGAGGGAGTTTTACCTACGGCTCGCTTATGGGTCAAGTAACGGTCAGTTATGTCTCAGGGTGTGGTCCGGGCGTCGGTGGGCGAGCGGCGATACTGGGGGCATGGACATCTCGGCCCGATCGGACTACGCCGTCCGCGCGATGCTCACCCTGGCCGCCTCGGGCGAAGGGGGGACACCCGTCTCCGTCGTCCGGCTGGCTGCGGAGCAGGAGCTGCCGCGCAAGTTCCTCGAGGCGATCCTCGCCGACCTGCGCCGCTCGGGGCTCGTCTCCAGCCGCATGGGCGCCAACGGCGGCTACCTCCTCGCCCGGGCCTCCGCCGACATCACCGTCGGTGATGTCATCCGCGCCGTCGACGGCCCGCTCGCCGAGGTTCGCGGGGAGCGGCCGCAGGCGACGAGCTACGAGGGGGCGGCGACCCACCTGCGCACCGTCTGGGTGGCCGTGCGCTCGAGCGTGCGCTCCGTCCTCGACGGCACGAGCCTCGCCGACGTGCTGAGCGGTGACTTCCCCGACGCGGTCACCGAGGCGGTGGCGGCCCCCGGGGCCTGGGAGAACCGCTGACCGGTTTTTGCCGGGGGTGGCTCCTCGTGGAAGAATCCCCCTTCGTACCCGTCCGCGCCGGGGATCCCTCCTGCGTGCGCCGGATGCCTACACCCCGAGCTCGATACCCCGTGCGATCCGCGCACGGTCTCGCCGTGCTCATGAACTCGAAGGAGACCACGCACCGTGGCCGTCAAGATTCGTCTCAAGCGGATGGGCAAGATCCGCGCCCCCTTCTACCGCGTCGTCATCATGGACTCCCGTGCCAAGCGGGACGGCCGGGCGATCGAGGAGATCGGCAAGTACCACCCCACCGAGGAGCCCTCGGTCATCGACATCGACAGCGAGCGCGCGCAGTACTGGCTCTCCCAGGGCGCCCAGCCCACCGAGGCCGTCGCCGCCCTGCTGAAGGTCACCGGTGACTGGCAGAAGTTCAAGGGTGAGGCCGGCGCCGAGGGCACCCTCAAGGTCAAGGAGCCCAAGACCTCCAAGAAGGACCTCTACGAGGCCGCCCTCGCCTCCTCCGACAAGGAGGGCGCGGAGCACGAGGCCATCACCGCGAAGAAGAAGGCCGACAAGGAGGCCGCCGACAAGAAGGCTGCCGAGGAGAAGGCCGCTGCGGAGAAGGCCGAGGCCGAGGCTGCCGAGGCCCCCGCCGAGGAGACCCCGGCCGAGGCCGAGACCACCACCGAGGCCTGACATGCTCGACGAGGCGCTCGAGCACCTGGTCACCGGCATCGTCGACCACAAGGACGACGTCGTCGTCCGGAGCAAGCAGCTGCGTCGCGGCCAGATCCTCGAGGTGCGCGTGCACCCCGACGACCTGGGCCGCGTCATCGGTCGCTCCGGCCGCACCGCCTCCGCCCTGCGCACCGTCCTCGGCGCGCTCTCCGGCGGGGAGAACGTGCGGATCGACATCGTCGACACCGACCGCGAGCGCTGAGGGCAGCGCCCACGTCATGACGGATGGCCGTCACCCTGCGGGGTGGCGGCCATTCGCCATGTCGGGGCGCGGGTACATATCTTGTCCGGCATGACTTCCACGCAGGGCCACGTCGTCGCCCGCATCGGCAAGCCGCACGCGCTGCGCGGCGAGGTGACCGTCCAGCTGCACACGGACGACCCCGAGAGCCGGCTGGTGCCCGGCGCCGTCTTCGAGACGCGGGCCGAGCCCGGGTCCGGCGTGCCGCGTCGCCTCACCCTGGCGACGACGCGTGTGCACCGCGGCATCTGGCTGCTCGGGTTCGAGGAGATCCCCGACCGCACGGGCGCCGAGTCGCTGCGCGGGACCCGGCTCGTGCTGTCGGCCGACGAGCCGGACCCGACAGCCGACGACGAGGGCTGGTACGAGGCGGACCTCGTGGGCCTGACCGCGGTCGCGCCCGACGGCACCACGGTCGGCGAGGTGGTCGCGCTCGAGCTCGGCGCCGCCCAGGACCGGCTGCGACTGCGGCGACCCGACGGCAGCGAGGCGCTCGTCCCCTTCGTCGAGGTGCTCGTCCCGGAGGTCGACCCCGAGGCCGGCCGACTCGTCGTCGACGCGCCCCCCGGTCTGCTCGACATCGACGCGAAGGGGGAGTGAGCCGTGCGCATCGACGCCGTCTCGATCTTCCCCGACTACCTCGCGGCCCTCGACATCTCCCTCATCGGCAAGGCCCGTCGCGAGGGGATCATCGACCTGCGGGTCCACGACCTGCGCGACTTCGCCCACGACCGGCACCGCACCGTCGACGACACCCCCTACGGCGGGGGAGCGGGCATGGTCATGAAGCCGCAGCCGTGGAGCGAGGCCCTCACGCACGTCCTCGACTCGGCGGACGAGACGACCGGCCCGGCGCCGGTGCTCGTCGTGCCCGGGCCCGGCGGTGAGCGCTTCACCCAGGCGACCGCGCGCGAGCTCGCGCAGGCGCCCTGGCTGGCCTTTGCCTGCGGCCGCTACGAGGGCATCGACGAGCGGGTCTACGAGTGGGCGGCCGAGCGGATGCCCGTGCGGGTGGTCTCGCTCGGCGACTACGTGCTCAACGGCGGCGAGGTCGCCGTCCTGGCGATGGTCGAGGCCATCGGTCGGCTCCTGCCGGGCGTCGTCGGCAATGCCGAGTCGCTCGTCGAGGAGTCGCACGAAGGGGGTCTGCTCGAGTACCCGATCTACACCAAGCCCGCGGTGTGGGACGGCGGTGACGGGGTCGAGCGCACCGTGCCCGACGTCCTGCTCGGCGGCAACCACGCGGCCATCGCGCAGTGGCGCCATGAGCAGCGGCTCGCCCGCACCGCCGCCCGTCGTCCCGACCTGCTGCACGTGGCGGCGACGACGGAGGAGCTCGCCGGGCTCGAGCACTCGGTCGCCACCCGGGCGGATGCCGCGGAGCTGACCGTGCTGCAGAAGGCCTGCTGGATCGAGATGGTCACGCCCGAGCAGCACTGGTGGGGCGCGCCCGCCGAGGACGCCGCGACCGTCGCCGACGACCTCGAGCACTGGACGACGCACCTCTTCCGCTCGCAGGGGCGTCTCGTCGGATCGGTCCGGGTGCGGCGCGACCCGCAGGAGCCGACGACCTGGCAGATCGGGCGGCTCATGGTCGCGCCCGATCTGCAGGGACGCGGGCTGGGACGGGCGCTGCTCGCGCACGCCGAGGCCCTCGCCCCGGCCGACGTGCGGGCCTACTGGCTCAACACCGGGGCCGACCAGTCGCGTCTGCTGCGGCTGTACAAGAAGGCCGGGTACCGGGTGTGCGGTCCCGGCGAGTGCCCGGGCACGGTCGACCTCAGCCGTCCCGTGCACAGGTGAGTCACCCCCTTCGTCACGAAGGGAGGGGTCACAGGCAGGCCGGGAGCCAGACGCGCAGGGCGACCTCGAGCGCGGCGGTGCCCACGAGGGCCGCGAACAGCCAGACCCACCCACGCGCCCGGTGACCCAGCGAGAGCAGGGCGACCGGGATCGCCAGCACGAGGAAGACCACGGGCAGGCTGGTCCGCAGGGCCGGGCCGAGGGCGTCGATGCCACCGCACTGCGACCCGAGCCCGGCCTCGAGGTCGATGAGCCCGCGCAGCCGCGAGGTGAGGACGGCAGCCGCCGGCGCGAGGAGGGTCACGGTGAGCACGGCACCGACGGCACGGCCGAGACGCGTGCCGCCGACGGACGTCGCCTCGTCGGCGGTCGGTCGATTTCTGGTCACGCGCTCCCTCTGGCAGACTTGGACATCGCGCTCATGGACACCGCCCCTGCCACAGGGGGAGTGCCGGGAGCGACGAGGCCGACAGGCATCGTCACCCGCTGCACGCGGCGGTGGGCGCGACACCTCACACAGTACTGACGAGGGCGGACGACCTGTGGCGTCTGCAAGAAAGCGACAGCGCCATGCAGCGTTTCGACGAGATCGACAAGGCGTCCCTGCGGGACGACGTCCCCGAGTTCCGGGCCGGCGACACCGTCAAGGTCCACGTCAAGGTCATCGAGGGCAACCGCTCCCGTGTCCAGGTCTTCCAGGGCGTCGTCATCCGCCGCCACGGCGGCGGCGTGGGCGAGACCTTCACCGTCCGCAAGGTCTCCTTCGGCGTCGGTGTCGAGCGCACCTTCCCGCTCCACACGCCGGTCATCGAGAAGATCGAGGTCGCCACCCGTGGTGACGTCCGCCGCGCGAAGCTGTACTACCTGCGCAACCTGCGCGGCAAGGCGGCCCGCATCCGCGAGCGTCGCGAGACCCCCGCGAGCTGACCCTCGCCCTGCTGCGGGCTCTAGGCTGACCCCGATGTCGACCGAGCCCACCCAGGACACCAGCGCCTCGACCCCCGCCGGAGACCCGGCGGGGGTCGACGCGCGTCCGGCCCGCCGGCTCCTGCTCGAGATCGGCATCGCCGTGCTCCTCGTCGTGCTGCTGCGAGCCTTCGTCATGCAGTCCTTCCACGTCCCGAGCGGGTCGATGGAGCCGACGATCATGCCGGGCGACCGGGTCGTCGTCACCAAGATCGGCGCGGGCGAGGTGGAGCGCGGTGACGTCATCGTCTTCGACGGCACCGACACCTTCGCGGCCGCCGACCGCACCCCCTTCGCCTCCGACGGGGTCATCGGGCGCACGCTGTCCGCGATCGCCTCGACCCTGTCGATCGACCTGGGCGAGCAGGACTTCCTCAAGCGGGTCGCCGGGGTCGGGGGAGACCGGGTGACGTGCACGCCCGACGACGGTCTGCAGGTCGACGGCCAACCCGTCGACGAGCCCTGGCTGGAGCCGGGGACGACCGCCTGCGACACCCCCTTCGACGTCACCGTCCCGCAGGGGCGCCTCTTCGTCCTCGGCGACAACCGAGGCGACTCCGCCGACTCCCGTGCCCACCTCGGTGACCCCGGCGGTGGCATGGTCCCCGTCGACGACGTCGTCGGCCACGTGGCGTGGCGCTACTGGCCGCTGGACCGGATCGGTGGCCTCGGGGACCACGCCGGGTGAGCGACCGGCTGCCGGGACACGGCGGTCACGGATGCGCCGAAGCGGGCGTCGAGCAGCAATACTGGAGCGGATGACGCCCGAACCCGGGGCGCGGTAGAGGAAGAGACCTGTGGCACACGATCCTGATTCGGCCCACGCAGAGGCCGAGGACGCCGAGCGGGAGCGGGCCCGGGACGAGCGGACGACCAACGAGCGCGGCTTCGGCGCCCGGCTCGGCGCGGTGGTCAAGGAGATCGTCGTCGTGCTGGCGATGGCCCTGACCCTGTCCTTCATCGTCAAGACCTTCCTCGTCCAGGCCTTCTTCATCCCCAGCGAGTCGATGCAGGACACCCTCCTCGTCGGCGACCGGGTCGTCGTCTCCAAGCTCACGCCGGGTCCCTTCGACATCAAGCGCGGCGACATCGTCGTCTTCGAGGACCCGGGCGACTGGCTCAGCCCGACCCCCGAGACGAGCCGCGGGCCGGTGCTCGACGGGGTGCGTGACGCGCTGATGTTCGTCGGCCTGCTCCCCGACACCTCCGAGGGGCACCTCATCAAGCGGGTCATCGGCCTGCCGGGTGACCACGTGCAGTGCTGCGACGCCGAGGGGCGCCTGCTCATCAACGGCGAGCCGGTCGACGAGTCGCCCTACCTCAAGCCCGGGGTCGAGGCGAGCGAGCAGGAGTTCAACATCACCGTGCCGAGCGGGAGCCTGTGGGTCATGGGTGACAACCGCAGCGACTCGAGCGACTCGCGCTTCCACGACCCGGGCGGCACCGGCGACAAGGGGTCCGTCCCGATCGACCTCGTCGTCGGTCGTGCCGTCGTCACCGTCTGGCCCTTCGACCGCATGACGACGCTGAGCGACCACAGCGAGGTCTTCTCCGAGGTCCCCGACGCGGGCAGCAACCGCTCGCTCGGCCCGCCCGCGCGCGAGCCGCACACGTCGTGACGCCCGCTCGCCGCGGGCCTCGCTCCGGGCGTGGCCTCTCCGGCAAACCCAGCCTGCGCGTCGAGCGCGAGCTGCAGCGTGCCGGGCACCGGGTGCTCGCCGGCATGGACGAGGTGGGGCGCGGTGCGCTCGCCGGGCCGGTGAGCGTCGGGGTCGTCGTCATCGACGAGACCTGCCGCACCGCGCCGGCCGGTGTGCGCGACTCCAAGCTGCTCACGCCCGCGGCGCGTGAGGCGATGGTGCCGCGGCTGCACCGCTGGGCCCTCGGGCACGCGGTCGGGCACGCCTCGCCGGCGGAGATCGACGAGATCGGGATCATCGCCGCGCTGCGCATCGCGGGTCAGCGGGCGCTCGGCCAGCTCGACGTGGTCCCCGACCTCGTCCTGCTCGACGGCAACCACGACTGGCTCACCGACCCCGACGAGGTGGGGCTCTTCGCCGAGCTGTCGGGTGGTGCCTCGACGCCGCCGGTGCGCACGATGATCAAGGCGGACATGCGGTGCAGCTCGGTCGCGGCGGCGAGCGTGCTGGCCAAGGTCGAGCGCGACTCCCGCATGGTCGAGCTCGCGCAGACACACCCGCACTACGGCTGGGCCGACAACAAGGGCTACTCCGCGAGTGCCCATCTCGACGCGCTCGCGGCCCACGGGCCGAGTGAGGAGCATCGCCGCTCGTGGTCCCTGCCGGGGGTGGCGGCCGTCGTGCCGCAGGCCGTGGGGGATGATGAGGTCGGACCGGGCGAGGGCCACGAGCTGCTCGCCGGCACGGTGAGCGAAGGGAGGTCCCGGTGAGCTCTGAGGACCTGGAGAAGTACGAGACCGAGATGGAGCTCGCGCTCTATCGCGAGTACCGCGACGTGGTGCACCTCTTCAGCCACGTCGTCGAGACCGAGCGGCGCTTCTACCTCGCCAACAGCGTCGACGTCACGGTCCGCGGCGAGGGAGCCGAGGTCTACTTCGAGGTGACGATGCAGGACGCGTGGGTGTGGGACATCTACCGTCCCGCGCGCTTCGCCAAGCAGGTGCGAGTCGTCACCTTCAAGGACGTCAACGTCGAGGAGCTCGCCAAGTCCGAGCTCGAGATGCCCGACGGCGGCTTCTAGCCGAGTCGGGACCCCGTCCCCAGACCCGGTGCGGCGAGCGGCGGTGTCCACAGCCGCGAGGTGATGGCCTCGTCGGAGCCACCGGCCACCTTGACTGGAGGTCGGAGGTGGTCGCAGATGACCGAGGTGGAGCCCACACGGGCGAGCGTGGGAGCGGACGGCGAGGACTTCGCCGTGACCTTCCTGACCAGGCAGGGCATGCAGCTGCTCGACCGCAACTGGCGGTGCAGCGAGGGCGAGATCGACCTCGTCATGAGAGACGGCGACGTGGTCGTCGTCTGCGAGGTCAAGACGCGGCGCAGCCGTGCCTTCGGTGACCCCGTGCACGCGATCACCCGGGCCAAGCTCGCGCGGCTGCGTCGGCTGGCGGGGCGGTGGCTCGCCGAGCACCGGGTCGACGCCCGGGGCGTGCGGCTGGACTTCGTCGGGCTGGTCCGCGACCCCGACGGCCTCTACGAGGTCGACTTCCGGCCCGGGGTGGGGCAGTGAGCATCGGGGTGACCCGCGGGGTGGCGCTGCGCGGGATCACCGGTCATCTCGTCGACATCGAGTGCCACGTCGGGCGAGGGCTCCCGGCCTTCGACATCAGCGGCCTGCCCGACGCGGCGCTGCGTCAGGCACCCCAGCGGGTGCGGGCAGCGTCGATCTCCGCCGGCTTCTCGCTCAACTCCCGCCAGCTGACGGTCAACCTGTCGCCCGCGTCGATCCCCAAGCACGGCACGGGCTTCGATCTCGGCATCGCCGTCGCCGTCCTCGCCGCCTGCGAGGAGCTGCCGGCGGCGCTCGTACGACCCGTCGTGCACCTCGCCGAGCTCGGCCTCGACGGGCGGCTGCGGCACGTCACCGGGGTGCTGCCGGCGGTGCTCGCCGCGCAGGCCGCCGGCTGCGGGCACGTCGTCGTCGCACCCGAGGACGTGGCCGAGGCCCGGCTCGTCGAGGGGGTGCGGGTCTCCACGGCCGGCACGCTCGGGGAGCTCGTGCTCGCCTACCGCTCGGCGCAGCGCGAGGGCGGCGGGCTCCACCCGGCCGACGAGGCATCCGTGGCGCCCAGTGGGCCGGCAGCTCGACGGCTGGACCTGGCCGAGGTGTCCGGCCAGCACGAGGCCCGCACGGCACTCATGCTCGCAGCGGCGGGCGGGCACCACCTGCTGCTCAACGGTCCACCGGGTTCGGGCAAGACGATGCTCGCCGAGCGACTCGTGACGATCCTGCCGCCGCTGACCCGCGAGCAGGCGCTCGAGACCCTGGCCGTGCGCTCCCTCGTCGGGGTGGCACCGCCGACCGGCCTCGACGTCGTGCCCCCCTTCGTCGCGCCGCACCACTCCGCGAGCGTCGCAGCCCTCGTCGGCGGGGGCTCGGGCGTCGTGCTGCCGGGCGCGCTGTCCCAGGCGCACCACGGCGTGCTCTTCCTCGACGAGGCGGCTGAGTTCGGCAGCGCGGTGCTCCAGGCCTTGCGGCAACCGCTCGAGTCCGGGCGGGTCGTCATCGCCCGGGCCCGCGAGCGGGTGACCTACCCGGCCCGGGTCCAGCTGGTCCTCGCGGCCAACCCGTGCCCGTGCGGCGAGGGGCACGGCAAGGGACTGGCCTGCCGGTGCAGACCGACCGAGCGGCGGGCCTATGCGGCCCGGCTCAGCGGACCGCTGCTCGACCGGGTCGACATCCAAGTGCAGGTCCCCAAGGTCAGCCTGGCCGACCTCAGCGAGGACCCACCCGACTCGAGCGAGGCGGTCGCCGCCCGCGTGCTGGCCGCCCGCGAGGTGCAGCGACGCAGGTGGGAGCCGCTCGGCTGGTCGCTCAACAGCCAGGTCCCCGGGCCGCAGCTGCGCCGCCGACCGTGGCGCCTGCCGTCGGCCACGACTGCCACGCTCGATCGGGCGCTCGACCTGGGGCAGGTGACGGTCCGCGGCTACGACCGGATCCTGAGGTTGGCGTGGACCTCGGCGGACCTCAACGGCCGTACCGTCCCGAGCCCGACCGATGTGGGTCTGGCGCTGATGTACCGCACGCAGGGCGCGGTGGCGGCATGAGCCGGTCCCAGGTCGATGGCATCCCGACGAGTGCCGAGGTCGCTCGCGCCCACGCGATGGTCGGGTCCGACGAGCGGCGGGCGCGGGTCGCCTGGTCGCGGGTGCTCGAGCTGCGCCGCGAGCGGGTGAGCGATGCACCACACGCCCTGCAGTCCGTCCTCGCAGAGGTCGGTCACGTCGAGGCCTGGCACCGCCTTGCCGACGGCGACCTGCCCCGCTCGGCGAGTGCCCGCGCGCACGTGGTCGGGGTCGACGTCGACGGCGAGCTGGACCGCGTCGAGCGCTCGGGGGCCCGGGTCGTGATCCCGGGAGACGCCGACTGGCCCGAGGTCCTCTCGCACCCCCTCGTCTCCCCGCACCTGCTCCACGTGCGGGGGCAGGGGTCGCTCACCGACCTGTCGACCCGGGCCGTCGCCATCGTCGGTTCGCGCGCGAGCACGGGCTACGGCGAGGCCATCGCCCGGGAGATCGGGGCGGGCGCCGCGGGTCGGGGCTGGACGGTCGTGTCCGGTGCGGCCTTCGGCATCGATGCCGCGGCCCACCAGGGGGCGCTCGCCGTGCACGGGCCGGCCATCGCCGTGCTCCCGTGCGGGCCCGACCGGGTATACCCGGAGGGCAACCGGCGGCTCGTCGACGCCGTCGCCGAGCAGGGGGTCGTCATCACGGAGCTGGCCATCGGGACCGTGGGCATGCGGCACCGCTTCCTCTCGCGCAACCGGATCATCGCTGCCCTGTCGCAGGCGACGCTCGTCGTCGAGGCGGGGCTGCGGTCCGGCTCGCTCAACACCGCCGGTTGGGCCGAGGCGATGCGCCGCCCCGTCGGGGTCGTGCCCGGTCCGGTGACCCAGATGTCGTCGGCGGGCTGTCACGAGTGGATCCAGAAGCACCGCGGCAGTCTGGTCACCGACACCGCGGACCTGCTCGCCCTGGCCGGACGCGTGGGCGAGGAGGTCGACCAACCGGTCGAGCTCCTCGGTCCAGCCCGTGACCTCGACGTGCTCCGGCCGCCGCACCGCCGCATCCACGACCTACTGAGCAGCCGCAGGGGAGTCCCGGTCGGCGAGCTCGCGGTCGAGCTCGTGGTGCCGCTCGAGGAGGTGCTCGCCGACCTGGCGGAGATGTCGCTCGAGGGGTGGGTGGTGCAGGACGACACCGGCGGCTGGCGTCGCGGCCCCGGCCCGAGGCGCTGACGATGGAGGACGGCGTGACCTCCGGGACGCGCGGGTCAGACCGTGGCACCGTGGGGGAGTGAGCGCTGCGTCGACCTCGGAGCCGGCGCCGACCCCTGCGTGGGTCGGCGAGGTCGTCGACGCCTATGCCGCGCACCTGCTGCGTGAGCGCGATCGATCGGAGCACACGATCAGGGCCTATGCGGGCGACGTGCGCGCCTGCCTCATGTGGTGTGCCCACGACGGCAGCGACGCGCTCGCCGACGTCACGCTGGCGCAGCTGAGGTCCTGGCTCGGCAGCCTCGCCTCGGGGGGCGCCGCCCGCGCGACCCTCTCCCGCCGGTCGGCCGCGGTACGCACCTTCTTCGCCTGGACGACGCGCACCGGCCGCACCGCCACGGACCCCGCACTGCGGCTGGCGTCCCCCAAGCGGCAGCGCACCCTGCCCGACGTCGTCTCCCGCGACGGCATGAGTGCCGTGCTCGACGTCGCGGCAGTCGCCGCGGACGACGAGGACCCGATCCACCTGCGCAACCGCGCCGTGCTCGAGCTGCTCTACGCGAGCGGGATCCGGGTCAGCGAGCTCACCGGCCTCGACGTCGACGACCTCGATCGCGGTCGACGGGTCGTGCGGGTCCTCGGCAAGGGTCGCAAGGAGCGCGTGGTGCCCTATGGCGCGCCCGCCGACGAGGCTCTCGGCGAGTGGCTGGAGCGTGGACGACCCCGGGTGGTCGTCGAGGGGTCGGGCCCGGCGCTCTTCCTCGGCCGTCGGGGCCGCCGGGTCGACCCGCGCCAGGTCCGAGAGGTCGTCCACTCCCTGCTCGCCCACGTGCCCGATGCGCCCGATGTGGGGCCGCACGGCCTGCGCCACTCGGCCGCGACGCACCTGCTCGAGGGTGGCGCTGACCTGCGCATGGTCCAGGAGCTCCTCGGCCACAGCTCGCTCGCGACGACCCAGATCTACACGCACGTCTCGCTCGACCGCCTGCGCCGCAGCTACGAGCAGGCGCACCCCCGCGCCTGAGCCCTGCGGGCGTCACCGACCGGATGGACGGTCGGGATTCTCTCGACCCGGCGGCAGGGGAGGGGCGCTCAGGGGACGGGCAGGAGGATCACCCGGCGGGCACCGAAGAAGGTCATCGGGTCGAGGTAGGTCGGCCCGCGACGCGCACCCAGGTGGAGGCAGGCCGCGGGAGCGCAGTGCCCCGACTCCGGCCCGATCGTGCCGATCCGCTGGCCACGCGCCACCCGGTCACCCATCGAGACGGCGGCGTCGACCGGCTCGTAGGTGCTGCGCACACCGTCGGCGTGGGTGACGCTCACCGTGCCCCGACCGGCGATCCGACCCCGATGGGTCACCACCCCGTCGGCGACCGCGGTGACCGGCGCGCCCCGCGCGGTCGACAGGTCGATGCCGCGATGACCGGCGCCCCACTGCTCCTCCGGCGCGTCGAAGGGGGCCGCCACGGCCGGGCGGGCACCGCCCCCGACCGGCCACGACCAGCGAGCCGCGGCAGGTGGGGCGGGTGGACCGGTGAGGGCCCCGGCCAGGGCGAGGGCGACGAAGGTGACGGTGCTCATGGGGTGAGCGTGACCCCCTTCGCGCCGCCGCCGGTGGCGCCCGGCAGACCTGTGGACGGGGCCGCCGCCCCGCCGAGGACTGTGGATCAGCCGGTGAAGGCCGCGAGACGGCGGCAGGCCTCCTCGATGACCGGCACCTGCTTGCAGAAGGCGAAGCGCACGAGGGTCGCCATCCGGTCGGGCTCGTCGCAGAAGACCGAGACCGGCACGGCGGCGACCCCGGCCGCAGCGGGCAGGTCGAGGCACCACTGGAGCGCATTGGTCACGCCGAGCGGTGCGGCGTCGGCGACGACGAAGTAGGTCCCGTCGCTCGGGCGCACCTCGAGCCCGGCGTCGGCCAACCCGGCGACGAGCAGGTCACGGCGTGCCCGCAGCGATTCGGTGAGGTCGGTGAGCACCTGCGGCCCCAGGTCGAGTGCCTGGGCGACCGCGTGCTGCAGGGGAGAGGCGGTGGTGAAGGTCAGGTACTGCTTGACCACGCGGGCGGCCCGCACGAGCGGTGCGGGGCCGGTGACCCAGCCGACCTTCCAGCCGGTGACGGAGAAGAACTTCCCAGCGGACCCGATCGTCAGCGTCCGCTCGGCCATCCCCGGCAGCGTCGCGATGGGCACGTGCGGCACGTCGAAGGTCAGGTGCTCGTAGACCTCGTCGCTGATGACCCATGCGTCGTGCCGACGGGCGAGATCGGCGATGACCTCGAGCTCGGCGCGGGTGAAGACCTTGCCGAGGGGGTTGTGCGGCGTGTTGAGCAGGACCACCCGGGTGCGCTCGGAGAAGGCCGCGGCGAGCCGCTCCGGGTCGAAGGTCAGGTCCGGGTACGACAGCGGGACGGTCCGCCGGACCCCTCCGGCCAGGTCGATGCCCGCGGCGTAGCTGTCGTAGTAGGGCTCGAAGGTGACCACCTCGTCGCCGGGGGAGACGAGTCCGAGCAGGCTCGCGGCGATCGCCTCGGTCGCCCCGGAGGTGATGAGCACCTCCGTCGCCGGGTCAAGGCGAAGGGAGTGGTGGCGCGCCTGGTGCGCGGCCACCGCCTCGCGCAGCGCCGGGATGCCGATCGACGGCGGGTACTGGTTGTGGCCGGCCGTGATCGCCGCCCGGGCCGCCTCGAGGACCTCCTCGGGTCCGTCGATGTCCGGGAAACCCTGGCCGAGGTTGACCGCGTCGTGCTCGAGCGCCAGCGCCGACATCGTCGCGAAGATCGTCTCGGCGTGCGGCTCCATGCGGTCGACGAGGGGTGAGCTCATGCCCGCAGGCTACGCGGGGCGACGATTTCCCCCCTTCGCCCTGCAGCCGTAGGATGAGGGGCACATCCAGTCTGTCTGGATGAATTCGCGTGTTCCCCGCCGGGTGATCAGATCACTGTGAATCCGGGGCCACACCACGGCAGTCCCGACCTCGGTCGGGCGGGGTGGGTCGGAGCACCAGGAGACAACTGACAACCTACGAGAGAGGACTTCGGCATGGCCGTCGTCACCATGCGCCAGCTCCTGGAGAGCGGCGTCCACTTCGGGCACCAGACCCGCCGGTGGAACCCCAAGATGAAGCGCTTCATCATGACCGAGCGCAACGGCATCTACATCATCGACCTGCAGCAGTCGCTGACCTACATCAACGACGCCTACGAGTTCGTCAAGCAGACCGTGTCCCACGGCGGCACGATCCTGTTCGTCGGCACCAAGAAGCAGGCCCAGGAGCCCATCGCCGAGCAGGCGACGCGCGTCGGGATGCCCTACGTCAACCACCGCTGGCTCGGTGGCATGCTCACCAACTTCCAGACGATCTCCAAGCGTCTCACCCGCCTGAAGGAGCTCGAGGAGATCGACTTCGACACCGTCGCCGGCTCCGGCTACACGAAGAAGGAGCTCCTCATCCTTCGCCGTGAGAAGGACAAGCTGGAGAAGACCCTCGGCGGTATCCGCAACATGGCCAAGGTTCCCTCGGCCGTGTGGATCGTCGACACCAAGAAGGAGCACCTGGCCGTCGACGAGGCCCGCAAGCTCGGCCTCCCGGTCATCGCGATCCTCGACACCAACTGCGACCCCGACGAGGTCGACTACAAGATCCCGGGCAACGACGACGCGATCCGTTCGGTCACCCTGCTCACCCGCGTCGTCGCCGACGCGGTCGCCGACGGCCTGATGGCCCGTGGTGGCGGCAACGCCACCGGGGGTGCCTCCGCCGCCGAGGCCGAGCCGATGGCCGAGTGGGAGCGCGAGCTCCTCGCCGGTGAGGGCACCGAGGCTGCGGCTCCCGCCGCCGAGGCTCCCGCCGCCGAGGCCGCTGCGACCGAGGCGCCCGCCGCCGAGGCCCCCGCGACCGAGGCGCCCGCCGCCGAGGCCACCCCCGAGGCCTGAGCACCACCTCACCGACCACCGTCAACCTCTCTCGAAGGAGAACGGGACACACATGGCGAACTACACCGCCGCTGACATCAAGGAGCTGCGCGAGCGCACCGGCGCCGGCATGCTCGACGTGAAGAAGGCGCTCGACGAGGCCGAGGGCGACAAGTCCAAGGCCCAGGAGCTGCTGCGCATCAAGGGCCTCAAGGGCGTGACCAAGCGCGAGGGCCGCACGACCTCCAACGGTCTGGTCGTCGCCAAGGCGGAGGCCGGCGTCGGCACCCTCGTCGAGGTCCTCTGCGAGACCGACTTCGTCGCCAAGGGCGAGAAGTTCGGCGCCCTCGCGGACGAGGTCCTCGCCGCGGCCGTCGCGGCCAAGGCCACCGACGCGGAGACCCTGCTGGCTGCCCCCGCCGGGGACAAGACCGTCAAGGAGCTCCTCGACGACGCCAACGCCACCATCGGCGAGAAGATCGAGGTCAAGCGGGTCGCCCGCGTCGAGGCCCCCAACGTCTCGGCGTACCTGCACAAGACCAGCCCCGACCTGCCGGCCCAGATCGGTGTCCTCCTGGGCACCGAGGGTGGCGACGACCAGGTGGCCCGTGACGTCGCGATGCACATCGCCGCGTTCAGCCCCAACGTCCTCACCCGCGACGAGATCGACGCCGACGTCGTCGCCAACGAGCGTCGCATCGCCGAGGAGACGGCCAAGGAGGAGGGCAAGCCCGAGGCTGCCCTGCCCAAGATCGTCGAGGGCCGGGTCAACGGCTTCTTCAAGGAAAACGTCCTGCTCGACCAGCCCTTCGCCAAGGACTCCAAGAAGTCCGTCGGCAAGGTCCTCGAGGAGGCCGGCGCGAGCGCGACCCAGTTCGCTCGCTTCCGCGTCGGTTCCTGACGAACCTCGCACAGCCGAAGGGCGCCGCACCCCAGCCGGGGGGCGGCGCCCTTCGTCATGCCGGGAGGCAGGTCACGGCGAGCGCCGCGGCTGCGTCCACGGCAGGAAGAGCCGCGTGACGAAGGGGAGGAAGACGTACGTCATCCACGGGATGGCGATGGCGCAGGTGAGCAGCACGCGGCCCCACGCCGGCCACCCCTCGGTGACCACGGCGAGCACGTAGGTGAGCACCAGGCTCGTGGGGAAGAAGGCGCAAAAGATGACGACCATCTGCTTCCACCGCGGCGGCGGGGGAGGGGCGATGTCGCCCCCGGTCACCTCGTGCGGCTCGTCGAACCACCCCTCGATGCCGGTGCGCGACTCCATCCGGGTCGCCTCGACGAGGCGGGCGGCGGCACCGAGCCACCGGGCCCGCTCGTGGGACTCCTGCCACTGCTCGAGGGCGTCGGCGTCGGCGAAGCGGTAGAGCATGTGCCACTGATCGGACCCGAGCGACGGGCGCACCCACCCCGAGCCGAGGAAGCCGGGGAAGCGCCGCGCGAGGGTGGTCCCGGCGTCGGCCCACACCTGCATGAGGGCCTCGTCCTCCGGGCGGACGGTGCGGGTGATCGAGACGGTGACAGGGGCCGACCGGTCGGCGGGTGCGGTGCTCACGACCGGCAAGGATAAGCGGCCTCGTCATCGTGCGTGCGTCCGCAGGCCTGCACCTGTGGAAGGATCTGAGCGAATCCCCGACCTCGACCCACAGGGAGCACACCCGTGTCCGACGAGACCCCCACCCCCTACCGACGCGTCCTCCTCAAGCTGTCCGGCGAGGCCTTCGGTGGCGGCAAGGTCGGCGTCGCCCCCGACGTCGTGCGCGGCATCGCCGAGCAGATCGCAGCGGCCGTGCGCGAGGGCATCCAGGTCGCGATCGTCGTCGGCGGCGGCAACTTCTTCCGCGGGGCCCAGCTGCAGGAGCAGGGCATGGACCGCACGCGTGCCGACTACATGGGCATGCTCGGCACCGTGATGAACTGTCTGGCCCTCCAGGACTTCCTTGAGGACGCGGGCGTCGACACCCGGGTCCAGACCGCCATCACGATGGGCCAGGTCGCCGAGGCCTACATCCCGCGCCGGGCCATCCGCCACCTCGAGAAGGGCCGGGTCGTGATCTTCGGCGCCGGCGCCGGCATGCCCTTCTTCTCCACCGACACGGTGAGCGCCCAGCGCGCCCTCGAGATCAAGTGCGATGCGGTCCTGATGTCCAAGAACGGCGTCGACGGGGTCTACGACTCCGACCCGCGGACCAACCCCGACGCCCGCAAGCTCGAGCGCGTCACCTACGAGGAGGCCATCCAGCAGGACCTCAAGGTGGTCGACGCCGCGGCCTTCAGCCTCTGCCGGGAGAACGAGCTGCCGATGGTCGTCTTCGGCATGGAGGGCGAGGGCAACGTCACCCGTGCCCTGCTCGGCGAGTCCATCGGCACGGTCGTGCACGCCTGAGTGAGAGACTGACCCCAGACCACCGCGGCGCCGCCGCACGCGAGGCCCCCGTGGCCGGACAGGAGAGGACGCACATGATCGAGGACGCACTGCTCGAGGCCGAGGACAAGATGACCAAGGCCGTCGAGGTGGCCAAGGACAACTTCGCCGGCATCCGCACCGGCCGCGTCAACCCCGGCCTCTTCAGCGGGGTCATGGTCGACTACTACGGGTCGCCGACGCCGCTGCAGCAGCTCGCCTCCTTCGCCACGCCCGAGGCGCGGACGCTGCTCATCACGCCCTTCGACAAGTCGTCGATGGGCGCGATCGAGAGCGCGCTGCGCGACTCCGACCTCGGGGCCAACCCGAGCAACGACGGCACCGTGATCCGGGTGACCATGCCCGAGCTGACGGCCGAGCGCCGCAAGGAGTACATCAAGCTCGCGCACAGCCAGGGCGAGGACGCCAAGGTCTCGATCCGGCACGTCCGCCGGGCGGCCAAGGACACCATCGACAAGCTCGTCAAGGACGGCGAGGTCGGCGAGGACGACGGCACCCGGGGCGAGAAGGAGCTCGACGCGCTGACGAAGAAGTACGTCGAGACCGTCGACTCGCTGCTCAAGGCCAAGGAAGCCGAGCTCTCCGAGGTCTGATGTGACCGAGCCCGAGTTCGCGACCCGTCGCTCCGCCCGCGCGGCCGCGCCCGCGACGGCTCCGGCGCCGACGGGTCGCGCCGGGCGCAACCTGCCGGTCGCCATCGCCACGGGCGTCGGCCTGGGGGCCGCCGCCGCCGCGGCGCTGGTGATCCACCCCGTCGCCTTCGTCGTCGTCATCTGCATCGCCATGGTCGTGGCGGTGTGGGAGATGCGCCAGGCCCTGAGCGAAGGGGGGCTGTTCGCCCCCTTCGTCCCGGTCGCCATCGGGGCGGTGAGCATGACGGTCGCCGCCTACCTGCGCGGAGCCGAGGCGCTGGTCTTCGCCGCCGCCCTGACGCTCGTCGCCACGCTCATCTGGCGGGTGGCCGACGGGCTCTCCGGTGCGCTGCGCGATGTCGGTGCCGGCGCGCTGATCCTGCTCTACCCCTGCCTGCTCGCCGGCTTCGCGGCGCTGATGCTCGCCGAGCCCCAGGGGCAGTGGCGCATCCTCGTCTTCATCCTCATCACGATCTCCTCCGACATCGGCGGTTACGCCTTCGGGGTGCTCTTCGGCAAGCACCCGATGGCGCCCAAGCTCTCGCCCAAGAAGTCCTGGGAGGGCTTCGCCGGGTCGGTCCTCTCGTGCGCCGCCGTCGGGGCGATCGTCATCCCGCTCACCCTCGACGGCCTGTGGTGGCAGGGCGCGATCCTCGGGGCCCTCACCGCCCCGGTCGCGACGATCGGGGACCTCATCGAGTCCAGCCTCAAGCGCAACCTCGGGATCAAGGACATGTCCAACATCCTCCCGGGGCACGGGGGCCTCATGGACCGGCTCGACTCGCTCGTCCTCGTCATCCCGCTCATGTGGGTGGCGCTGCGGATCATCGCCCCGCACTGACGGCCCTGACCGACCTCTGACGGGGTCCCCGACGGCGCCTGACCGCGTGTTCACCCGCGGTCTCTCACCCGGCCCTAGCGTCGCTCGTGCCCGGCACCCGACCGCCAAGGACCCGTCATGCGCCTGCGCACCACCTGCTCCGTCCTCGCCGCCACCGCGGCCACGTCCATCGCGCTGGCGCCGGCGGCGTCGGCCACCGCCGCACCTCCCGGCATCCCCTCGACGGACACCGCCATCAGCCAGCTCGCCGCCCTCCCCGTCGAGACGGAGGGCTCGATGACCGGCTACGACCGCGACGAGTTCAACCACTGGATCGCCGTCGACGGGTGCGACACCCGCGAGACCGTCCTGGCCCGCGACGGCGACGACGTCGAGGTCGGCTCCGACTGCCGCCCCACCTCGGGGGACTGGTACAGCGAGTACGACGGCGAGTACTTCACGGACGGCAGCGACCTCGACATCGACCACGTCGTCCCGCTCGCCGAGGCGTGGCGCTCGGGCGCCGACTCGTGCTCGGACCAGGAGCGGGAGGACTTCGCCAACGACCTCGAGGGTCCGCAGCTCATCGCGGTCTCGGCCTCGTCCAACCGGTCGAAGGGGGACCAGGACCCGTCGACGTGGTGGCCGACCCGCACGACCTACGCGTGCACCTACGCGAAGATGTGGGTCGCGACGAAGTACCGCTGGGGCCTGGCCCTGCAGACGGCGGAGAAGACCGCGCTGAGCACCCGACTCGAGAGCTGCTGACGACGATGAGCCGTACGAGCACCTTCACTGCCCGACCCGGTGGCGTGACCACGCGCGAGGTCGGCACCATCACCGGCCGCATCGAGCTCGAGACGGGCGAGCAGGACGGGGTGGTCGTCGCCCGGGTGCGCTACGAGGGAGCCGACGAGTGGTACCACCTCGCGGACCAGCCGAGCGTCGGCAGCGCCGAGGCGGTGCACGAAGCCCTCGTCGGCGCGCTCTCCGGTCCGGATCCTGCCCCGGCGCCCGGCGAGGCTGCACACGGCGAGGGCCGGGGGCGCGACGCCGCCGACCCGGCAGCGGGCAGCTTTGGTGGGGCACGCTCCTGACCTGAGATGATGGTCGGGATGACCGACCTGCCCACGCCCTCGACCGCCCGCCCGGCGCCCGGCCAGCTGACGATGACCGCGCCCCGGCGCGGCAAGCCGCCGCGCCATCTCGCCGACCTCGACCTCGCCGGTCGGGTCGAGTGGGCCAAGGAGCTCGGTCTGCCGGGCTTTCGCGCCAAGCAGCTGTCGACGCACTACTTCGCCCACCACACCGACGACCCCGAGCAGATGACCGATCTGCCCAAGGCAGCCCGTGACGAGCTCGCCGCCGCGATGCTCCCGCGCCTGCTCGCACCGGTGCGCACGATCACCGCCGACCGTGGCGCGACCCTGAAGTCGGTCTGGCGCCTCCACGACGGCGCCCTCGTCGAGTCGGTCCTCATGCGCTACCCCCGGCGGGCGACCATCTGCATCTCCAGCCAAGCCGGATGCGGGATGAACTGCCCCTTCTGCGCCACCGGCCAGGAGGGCCTGACGCGCAACATGTCGACGGCCGAGATCGTCGACCAGGTCGTCGCTGCCAACCGGCTGCTGGCCGAGGCCGGCGACCTGCCGCTGGGTGACGAGGCCGGCGCCGCGCTCGGGGCCGAGGCCGATGACGAAGGGGAGTCCCTCCCTTCGTCCTCCGGTCGCCGGGTCACCAACGTCGTCTTCATGGGCATGGGGGAGGCGCTGGCCAACTACAAGGCCGCGATCGGTGCCATCCGCCGGATGGTCGACCCCTCGCCCGAGGGGCTGGGCATGAGTGCCCGCGGCATCACGATGTCGTCGGTCGGGCTGGTCACCGGCATCGACCGACTCACCGAGGAGGGCATCCCGGTGACGCTCGCGCTGTCGCTGCACGCGCCCGACGACGAGCTGCGCGACGAGCTCGTGCCGATCAACACCCGCTTCAAGGTCGACGAGGCGATCGACGCCGCCCACCGCTACTACCTGCGCACCGGGCGGCGGGTGAGCATCGAGTACGCGCTGATCCGCGACATCAACGACCAGGCGTGGCGCGCAGACCTCCTCGGCAAGAAGCTCACCGCCCGCGGCAAGGGCTGGGTGCACGTCAATCCGATCCCGCTCAACCCGACGCCGGGCTCGAAGTGGACCGCGTCGCGGCGGGGCGTCGAGCAGCAGTTCGTCGAGCGGCTGCGCGCCCACGGCATCCCGACGACGGTGCGCGACACCCGTGGCAGCGACATCGACGGGGCCTGCGGCCAGCTCGCGGCGGCCACGGCATGAGCACGGCGACCCCGGGCGGCCTCGGCCGCGAGATCGTCCTGACCCTGAGCGGCCCCGACCGGCGCGGCATCGTCCACGCGGTGACCGGCGCGATGGTCGGGCTAGACCTCAACATCCTCGACAGCCAGCAGTTCGGCGACCCGTCGACGGGGGAGTTCCACCTGCGGATGCACCTGCAGGCCGATGCCCCGATCGACGTCGACCGACTCGAGGCCGAGCGCCAGCGGATCGTGGCCGAGCTCGGCGTCGACGTCGACGTCCACGACCCGCACGAGCCCCACCGGCTGCTCATCATGGTCAGCCGCCAGGGGCACGTGCTCAACGACCTGCTCTTCCGGGTGCGCACCGGCCAGCTCAACGTCGTCGTGCCGGCGGTCGTGTCCAACCACGAGGACTTCCGGGCCGAGGTCGAGTGGCACGGCATCCCCTTCCACCACGTGCCGGTGACGCGCGAGACCAAGCCGCAGGCCGAGGCACGGCTGCGCGAGATCATCGAGACCGAGCGGGTCGAGACCGTGGCGCTCGCGCGCTACATGCAGGTGCTCTCCGAGGACCTCTGCGCCGACTTCCCCGGTCGGATCATCAACATCCACCACTCGTTGCTGCCCTCCTTCAAGGGGGCGCGGCCCTACTCGCAGGCCCACGAGCGCGGGGTCAAGGTCATCGGGGCCACGGCCCACTACGTGACCTCCGACCTCGACGAGGGCCCGATCATCGAGCAGGACTTCCGCCGGGTCGACCACCGGATGTCCCCGGCGCAGCTCGCCGCGACGGGTGCCGAGCTCGAGGCGATGGCCTTCGCCCGCGCCCTGCGCTGGCACGTCGAGCGCCGGGTCGTCCTGCGCGGCCGGCGCACGATCGTCTTCGACTGATCTCCCTTCGCATCGCCGTTGGGTCATGCGACGGGGGCAGGTCTCGCCACTCCCGCTCGTCATCGACTCGGTGCTAAGGTCAGCCGAGCAGGAGTGCCGCCGCCTCCTCGGGCGTCTCGACGAGGTGCAGCACCTCGCCGAGGGGGCGGCCGGCCCCCAGCGCCCGCAGCGCGGGCCACACCGGCACGGTCTCGGTCCAGTGCTCGAGGCCGACGAGCACGAGCGGCGGCAGCGGCTCACCCTCGGGCGCGTAGTACAGCGGCGTGCACGCCTGGAAGATCTCCTGCACCGTGCCCGCCGCGCCCGGCAGCACGACGAGCCCGCCGGCGCTCTGCGCGAGCAGCACGTCCTCGCGCAGCGCATTGGAGAAGTACTTGGCGATGCCGTCGCAGAAGACATTGGGTGGCTCGTGCCCGTAGAACCACGTCGGGATGCCGTAGCTGCGGGCCGGGCCGTCGCCGGCCCCAAGATCATCGCGCACCTGCAGCGCCAGCTCGGCCCAGGCCTCGACCGACGGGCGGAAGCTCGGCACGGCGGACAGTCGACCGAGGGCCGTCTCGACGGCGTCGGCGGTCGGGGCGAGTGCGCCGAGGTTGGCCGCCTCCATGGCCCCCGGGCCACCACCGGTGAGCACGACGCGACCGGCGTCGGCCAGCGCGTGGCCGAGGCGGGCGGCGTCGGCGTAGTCGCTGCTCCCGCGCTCCAGCGCGTGCCCGCCCATCACCCCGACGACGTCGAGTCCGTGCAGCGCCTCGACGAGCGCGTCCTGCACCGCGTCGTCGTGGACCGCCCGCAGCAGCGTCGCCCAGGCGTCGTGCTGGGTGCGCGCCTCACGGCTCCACGCGTAGGCGCGGGCGTCGACCGTGCTCGGGTAGCCGGCGGTCTCGAGTCCGCCGTAGAGGTCGAAGGGGGAGTACAGCCGCGCGCGGAAGGGCTCGACCGGGCAGGTCGGGTCGGGCGGGATGATCACCGCGCCACGCGCGACGAGGTCGCGGGCGAGCTCGTCGGGCACCCGACCACCGAGCACGACGAGGCCGCGCACGTCGGCGCGGGCGAGGTGTGCGGCGTGGGGCTCGAGGTCCAGGCCCTGCAGGCGCCAGCCGGCGAGCGGGGTGCCCGAGGCGGTGAGGCGACGCAGACCCCCTTCGTCGTGGACCTCGCGGTAGGCGGGGTGGTCCGGCCGGCGGCCCAACCGGTCGCGCAGGGGGTGGCGGCGGGTCTCCCGAGTCATGCCGACAACCTTGCCAGCCGCCCTGACTTCGCGGCGTCGACCGACCAGGACGGCAATGCGAGCTTCTCCAACTACGGCTCGGTCGTCGAGGGCTATGCCCCCGGCCAGGACATCGAGTCGACCGTGCCCGGCGGCGGCACCGACACCTACAGCGGTACGTCGATGGCCAGCCCGCACATCGCCGGCGGGGCCGCCCTCTACCTCGAGGGCAACGCGGGGGCGACGCCCGACGCGGTGAGCCAGGGGCTGCAGGACGCGTCGGTCGACGCGATCACCGACGCGCCGTCCGGCACGCCGACCGGCCTGCTCCAGGTGGCCGCCGGCTGATCCGAGGTGGGACAGCCAGCGGGCCCGCCCCCTTCGTCACGAAGGGGGCGGGCCCGCTGCTCGTCAGGAGGCTGCATTGCCGTACGGCAATGCAAGGTCGGGGGGTCGGGAGGCTGCATTGCCGTAGGGCAATGCAGCCTCGGGGTCAGAGATGGTTGGGGGCCTCGGTGAGGACCGTGCGCAGCCGCTGCTCGATGTCGTCGAACTCGGCCTGGCCGATCGTCAGCGGGGGAGCGAGCTGGACGACCGGGTCGCCGCGGTCGTCGGCGCGGCAGTACAGGCCCGCGTCGAAGAGCGCCTTGGACAGGTAGCCGCGCAGCATCGACTCCGACTCTGCGGCATTGAAGGTCTCGCGGGTCGCCTTGTCCTTGACCAGCTCGATCCCGTAGAAGTAGCCCTCGCCGCGCACGTCGCCGACGATCGGCAGGTCGAGCAGCCGCTCGAGGGTGCGGCGGAAGGCCGGAGCATTTTCCTTCACGTGGGCGTTGAGGCCCTCGCGCTCGAAGATGTCGAGGTTGGCCAGGGCGACGGCCGCGCTCACCGGGTGACCACCGAAGGTGTAGCCGTGGGCGAAGCTGTTGGTCCCGCTCTTGTACGGCTCGAAGAGCCGGTCGCTCGCGATCATCGCGCCGATGGGGGAGTAGCCGGAGGTCATCCCCTTGGCGCAGGTGATGATGTCGGGCGTGTAGCCGAAGTCCTCGCAGGCGAACATCGAGCCGATCCGGCCGAAGGCGCAGATGACCTCGTCGGAGACGAGCAGCACGTCGTACTCGTCGCAGATCTCGCGCACCCGCTCGAAGTAGCCGGGGGGCGGCGGGAAGCAGCCACCGGCATTCTGGACCGGCTCGAGGAAGACGGCGGCGACGGTGTCGGGACCCTCGAACTCGATCGCCTCGGCGATGCGGTCGGCGGCCCAGCGGCCGAAGGCCTTGGGGTCGTCGCGCAGGTCCTCGGAGGCGCGGTAGATGTTGGTGTTGGACACCTTGTGGGCACCCGGCACGAGCGGCTCGAAGTCCTCCTTGAGCGGCGGCAGGCCGGTGATCGACAGGGCGCCGTGGGGGGTGCCGTGGTAGGCGATCGAGCGGGAGATGACCTTGTGCTTCTTCGGCTTGCCGGTGAGCTTGAAGTACTGCTTGGCCAGCTTCCACGCGGACTCGACGGCCTCGCCGCCGCCGGTGGTGAAGAAGACCCGGTTGAGGTCGCCGGGGGCACCCGCAGCGAGACGCTCGGCGAGCTCGATCGCCGCCGGGTGGGCGTAGGACCAGATGGGGAAGAAGGCCAGCTTTTCGGCCTGCTTGAGCGCGGTCTCGGCGAGCTCGGTGCGGCCGTGGCCGACCTGGACGACGAAGAGGCCGGCGAGGCCGTCGATGTACTCGCGCCCGGTGTCGTCCCAGATCTTGTGCCCCTCGCCGCGGACGATCGTCGGGACGTGCCCACCCTCCTCGTAGACGGAGTGGCGGGTGAAGTGCATCCACAGGTGGTCGCGGGCGGCCTGCTGCAGGTCGGTGCCTCGAGCAGTACGGGAGGTGGTGCCGTGTTCGGTGGTCATCTGGTCCCCCAGTTGTAGTGCTGCTTGTTGAGCTTGAGATAGACGAAGGTCTCGGTGGAGCGCACGCCCGGCAGGGTGCGGATGCGCTCGGTGAGCAGGCTGAGCAGGTGCGCGTCGTCCTCGCAGACGACCTCGACGAGCAGGTCGAAGCTCCCGGCGGTGGTCACGACGTAGTCGACCTCGGGGATCTCGGCGAGAGCATCGCCGACCGGCCCCATGTCGCCGTCGACGGTCAGGCCGATCATGGCCTGGCGGCGAAAGCCCACCTGGAGCGGGTCGGTGACCGCGACGATCTGCATGAGACCACCGTCGATGAGCCGGCCGACCCGCTGGCGCACCGCGGCCTCGGAGAGGCCGACGGCCCGGCCGATCGTCGCGTAGGACTGGCGGCCGTCCTCCTGGAGGTGCTCGATGATCTGCTTGCTCATCTCGTCGAGCGGAGCAGGGGTGGTCATGGCGCCATCGTGGCGTGATCCCGGTCGCATGGCAAGCCGAGCGCGACGAAATCCGCACGAAACGCCGGCGATCGCTGATGTTTTCACAAATCTGAGTGCCAAAGCCTGTCGATTTCGTCGACGGCGCACTATCGTCTGGGTCACATTCCCGATCGGAAGGACCCAGTCGTGACCCAGCCCCGGACCCTGCGCAACTTCATCGGTGGCGAGTACGTCGACGCCACCGGCGATGCGAGCATCGATCTGGTCAACCCCGCGACCGGGCAGGTCGTCGCCCACGCTCCTGTCTCCACGCAGGCCGATGTCGACGCGGCCTACGCCAGCGCCGAGGCCGGCTTCGCCGAGTGGTCCGAGGCGACGCCGGGCGAGCGGCAGAGCGCGCTGCTCAAGTTCGCCGATGCCCTCGAGTCCCGCGCCGACGACCTCATCCGGCTCGAAGGGGAGAACACCGGCAAGCCGCACGCCCTCACCGCCACCGAGGAGGTGCCGGTCATGTGCGACCAGCTGCGCTTCTTCGCCGGTGCCGCCCGCGTGCTCGAGGGCCGCGCCTCCGCCGAGTACATGAAGGGCCACACGAGCTGGATCCGCCGCGAGCCCATCGGCGTCGTCGGCCAGGTGACCCCGTGGAACTACCCGATGATGATGGCCGCGTGGAAGATCGGCCCCGCGCTGGCCGCCGGCAACTCGATCGTCCTCAAGCCGAGCGACACCACGCCCGAGACCACCCTGCTCATGGCAGAGGTCGCCAGCGAGTTCCTTCCCGCCGGCACCTTCAACGTCATCACCGGTGACCGCGACACCGGCCGCATGGTCGTCGAGCACGACACCCCCGGCCTCGTCGCGATCACCGGCTCGGTGCGTGCCGGTGTCGAGGTCGCCGCCTCCGCGGCGCGCAACCTCAAGCGGGCCCACCTCGAGCTCGGCGGCAAGGCGCCGGTCGTCGTCTTCGATGACGCCGACATCGAGGCCGCGGTCGAGGGCATCGCCACGGCCGGCTACTTCAACGCCGGCCAGGACTGCACCGCCGCGACCCGCGTGCTCGCCGCCCCCGGCATCCACGACGACTTCGTCGCCGCCCTGGCCGAGTACGCCCGCGACAACGCCAAGGTCGGCATGCCCGACGACGCCGACGCGCTCCTCGGCCCGGTCAACAACAGCAACCAGCTGGCCAAGGTCGCCGGCTTCATCGACCGGCTGCCCGACCATGCCAACCTCGCGCAGGGCGGCGAGCGACTCACCGCGATGGGCGAGGGCTTCTTCTACGCGCCCACCGTCGTCTCCGGCCTGCAGCAGGACGACGAGGCGATCCAGGACGAGATCTTCGGACCGGTCATCACCGTCCAGCGATTCACCGACGAGGACCAGGCCGTCGCCTGGGCCAACGGTGTCGAGTACGGCCTGGCGTCGTCGGTGTGGACCAAGGACTTCGGGCGCGCGATGCGCATGAGCAAGCGCCTCGACTTCGGCTGCGTCTGGATCAACACCCACATCCCGCTCGTCGCCGAGATGCCGCACGGCGGCTTCAAGAAGTCCGGCTACGGCAAGGACCTGTCGATGTACGGCTTCGAGGACTACACCCGGGTCAAGCACGTCATGGCCAACATCGAGAGCTGACCGGCTCCTCGCCGGCGGCACACCCCCTTCGTCCCTCCTCACGGAAGCGAGGTCCGAGATGGACCGCCTCCGGCGACCTGCCGACCCCAGAACCGCCGCGCTGATCCGGGCCGCGCAGGCCTCGGCCCGCTCGCGCGGCTCCTTCCAGCCGAGCCGACGCACGATGCTCGGGGCCGGCGCCCTCGGGCTCGGGGCCACCCTCCTCGCAGGGTGCGCCCCGCCCGAGCCGCCGGCCGGCGGCGTCGCCGAGCTCGACCTGCCCGAGGACCGGTCCGAGCGGGAGAAGACGGTGCGGTGGGCCAACTGGACCGCCTATCTCGACATGGACGACGCGGGCAAGACCTACCCGACGCTCACCGCCTTCGAGAAGCAGACCGGCATCAAGGTCTCCTACACCGAGGACGTCGACGACAACGACACCTACTTCAACAAGATCGCGCCGCAGCTGCGGGCCAAGCAGGACATCAACCGTGACATCTTCACCTTCACCGACTGGATGGCCAACCGGATCATCCGCGAGGGGCTGTGCCAGCCGCTCGAGCTGATCCAGATGCCCAATGCGAGCAACCTCCTGGCCCCGCTCAAGGACGTCTCCTTCGACCCCGGCCGGCAGTTCTCCCTCACCTGGCAGTCCGGCTTCGCCGGCATCGGCTACCACAAGGGCAAGGTCGGCCGGGAGCTCAAGGCGATCGAGGACCTGTGGGCCGACGACCTCAAGGGCCGCATCTCGGTGCTCAGCGAGTTCCGCGACACCCTCGGCCTGATCATGCAGTCGCAGGGCGTCGACCCCTCCGGTGACTTCGACCAGGCCGCCTTCGAGGCGGCGATCGGTGAGATCGACAAGCGCCTCACCGAGGGCTACATCCGCCGGGTCAAGGGCAACAGCTATCTCAACGACCTCAAGAGCGGCAATGCCGTGGCCGGCATCGTCTGGTCCGGTGACCTCTTCGTCCTGCGGGCCGAGACCGAGGACGACGACTGGGAGTTCGTCATCCCCGAGTCCGGCGGGATGCTCTGGAGCGACAACCTCATGGTGCCGATCACGAGCCACCACCGGCGCAATGCCCAGCAGGTCATGGACTACTACTACGACCCCAAAGTGGCCGCCGAGGTCGCCGCGTGGGTCAACTACATCTGCCCCGTCGAGGGCGCCCGGGCGGCGATGGAAAAGATCGACCCCGACCTCGCGGAGTCGCCCTTCATCTTCCCGAGCGAGGACTACATCGCCGACCACGACATCGTCGGCTTCAGGGCACTGTCCTCCCAGGAGGACGCGGACTACAGCGCGCTGTGGGCGAAGGCGGTGGGCAACTGATGGGCCTGTTCACACGATCCTCGGCCGGTGGTGTCCGCGAGGCCAAGGGAGATCTCGTCCTGGAATCGGTGACCAAGACCTTCGGGGACTTCACCGCCGTCGACGACCTCGACCTGCGGGTGCCGCGCGGTTCCTTCTTCGCCCTGCTCGGCCCCTCGGGCTGCGGCAAGACGACGACCCTGCGGATGGTGGCCGGCCTCGAGCAGCCCTCTGCCGGAAGGGTGCTCATCGGCGACACCGACCTCACCGGCTCGCGTCCCTACGAGCGCCCGGTCAACACCGTCTTCCAGAGCTATGCGCTCTTCCCGCACCTGAGCATCCGCGACAACGTCGCCTTCGGACCGAAGCGCCGCGGCGAGGGTGACGCAGTCCGCCTCGCCGACGAGGCGCTCGAGCTGGTCCAGATGGCCCACCTGGCCGGGCGTCGCCCCGCGCAGCTCTCCGGCGGCCAGCAGCAGCGCGTGGCCCTCGCCCGGGCGATCGTCAACCGCCCGGAGGTGCTGCTGCTCGACGAGCCGCTCGGTGCCCTCGACCTGAAGCTGCGGCGCCAGATGCAGGTCGAGCTCAAGCGGATCCAGACCGAGGTCGGCCTGACCTTCATCCACGTCACCCACGACCAGGAGGAGGCCATGACGATGGCCGACACGGTCGCGGTGATGAACAAGGGGCGCATCGAGCAGATGGGTGCCCCCGAGGAGCTCTACGACCTGCCGGGCACCGCCTTCGTCGCCGGCTTCGTCGGGCAGTCCAACCTCGTGCCCGCGACGGTCACCGGCAGCGACGGTGACCACCTCGTCGCCGACGCGGCGGGCACGACCGTGCGGGTGCCGCGCTCGCGGGCCGCGGTGACCGAGGGACAGGTGCTCTTCGGCGTCCGTCCCGAAAAGGTGCGGCTGCACCCCCTTCGGCCCGAGTCGGCAGGGAGCGACGTGCGGGCGACGGTCACCGACGTCTCCTTCACCGGCGTCGCCACCCAGTACCTCGTCACGGTGCCCTCGGGCGGCCAGTGGTCGGTCTACGAGCAAAATCTCGACGTCGAGCCGCAGTCGACCCGGCCGGGCGACGAGGTCTGGCTGTCGTGGAACCCCGCCCACGCCTTCGTCGTGGCCGCCGACGACGTGCCCGAAGGGGCGGAGGGCAAGGCCTTCATCGCCACCGCGGGGGAGGCATCGTGACCACCTCGACGGCGGGCGGACCCCCGTCGGCCGCAGTCGATCCCGACGTCGTCGAGGGCCGGCGCTCCCGCCGGATCGCCTACCTGCTGCTCCTGCCGGGCGTGCTGTGGCTCGTCGTCTTCTTCGTCGTGCCCGTCGTGCAGCTCTTCACCGTCAGCCTGCAGAGCGACTACCCGGGGGCGCCCGGCTACTACTACCGCGACGTCAACTTCTCCAACTACGTCGACGCGCTCGTGGAGTTCTGGCCGCACATGCTGCGCTCGCTGCTCTTCGGGGCCCTGGCGACCTTCTTCGCCTTCGTCCTGGCCTACCCGCTCGCCTATGCGATGGCCTTCAAGGCGGGTCGGTGGCGCTCGGTGATGCTCATCTGCGTCATCGCGCCCTTCTTCACCTCCTTCATCCTGCGGACCATCGCCTGGCGGCAGATCCTCGCCGACGACGGCGTCGTCGCCAGCGTGCTCACCTCGCTGCACCTGCTCCCCGGCGGGCGGATCACCGAGACCTGGGTGGCGGTCGTCGCGGGCCTGACCTACAACTTCCTGCCCTTCATGGTGCTGCCGATCTACGCCTCGCTCGAGCGCGCCGACCCGCGGGTCATCGAGGCCGGCGGCGACCTCTACGCGAGCGGCCTGACGACCTTCGCGCGGGTGACGCTGCCGATGTCGATGCCGGGCGTGCTCGCCGGCACGCTGCTCACCTTCATCCCTGCCTCCGGCGACTACGTCAACGCCGAGCTGCTCGGCTCCGACCGAAGTACCAAGATGGTCGGCAACGTCATCGAGAGCCAGTTCTTCAAGGTGCCGGGCGGCTACGACACCGCTGCGGCGCTGAGCTTCACGCTCATGGCGATGATCCTCGTGCTCGTCTTCTTCTACGTCCGGCGCTTCGGCACCGAGGAGCTGGTCTGAGATGCGCACCGTGACCCGCTGGATCGGCGACCGCTTCGCGATGATCGCCGCGCTCCTCGTGCTCTTCTACCTCTTCCTGCCGGTCCTCTACACCTTCATCTTCAGCTTCAACGACTACCGCAAGTCCAACATCACGTGGAACTCCAACGCCGGCCCGACGCTCAAGCACTGGCAGAACCCGTGCGGCGCCCCCGGCATCTGCGACTCGCTGGCCACCTCGCTGCAGGTGGGGCTGCTCGCGACCCTCGTCGCGACGGTGCTCGGCACGATGATCGCCTTCGCGATGGTGCGGCACCGTTTCCGTGGTAAGTCCGCGAGCAATGTCCTGGTCTTCGTGCCGATGGCCACGCCCGAGATCGTCCTCGGCGCGAGCCTGCTGACGATCTTCGTGCAGGGCTTCTCGCAGGTCGGTCTGCGGCTGGGCTTCTGGACGATCGTCATCGCGCACATCATGTTCTGCCTGAGCTTCGTCGTCGTCACCGTCCGGGCGCGGCTGCAGAGCCTCGACCCGCGGATGGAGGAGGCCGCCCAGGACCTCTACGCGGGCCCCGGCGACACCTTCTGGCGGGTGACGCTGCCGCTCGTGCTGCCGGGCATCGTCGGCGCGGCGATGCTCGCCTTCAGCCTGAGCTTCGACGACTTCATCATCACCAACTTCGTCTCGGGTGACACGAGCACCTTCCCGAAGTTCGTCTACGTCAGCTACCTGCGCGGCATCCCGGCGCAGGCCAATGTCATCGGCTTCTCGCTCTTCGTCATCGCGGTCCTGCTGGTCGTGGTGGGCCAGCGCGTGGCGAGCAGCCGGACCTCGAAGTGAGTCGGGAGGCTCTCATGCGTGTGCTCATGATCGGTGCCGGCGGGGTCGGTGACGCGGCGGCCAAGATCGCCGCCGAGCGCGACTTCTTCGAGCTGTGGGTGGTGGCCGACTACTCGCTGGAGCGGGCCGAGGCGACGGTTGCCGCAGCGACGGCACGAAGGGGGAAGGAGGGAGCGTTCGTCGCGGCGCAGGTCGACGCCTCCGACCCGGCGGCCGTGACGGCCCTGGCCCGCGAGCACGGTGCGACGCACGTCTTCAACGCCGTCGACCCGCGCTTCATCATGCCGATCTTCGACGGGGCGCTCGCCGCCGGGGCCGACTACCTCGACATGGCGATGTCGCTGTCCACGCCGCACCCGGAGCGACCGCACGAGCTGCCCGGGGTCAAGCTCGGTGACCTGCAGCTGGCCCGGTCGGGGGAGTGGGAGGCGGCGGGCCGGCTCGCGCTGCTCGGCATCGGGGTCGAGCCGGGACTGTCCGATGTCTTCGCCCGCTACGCGGCCGACGAGCTCTTCGACGAGATCGACGAGCTCGGCACCCGCGACGGGGCCAACCTCGTCGTCCACGACGACGACGGCAACGAGGTCTTCGCCCCAGGCTTTTCGATGTGGACGATCATCGAGGAGTGCCTCAACCCACCGGTGGTGTGGGAGCGCGAGCGGGCCGGCGGTGACGTCGAGGCAGGCTTCGCGACGTTGCCTCCCTTCGCCGAGCCGGAGGTCTTCGACTTCCCCGAGGGGATCGGGCCCGTCGAGTGCGTCCACGTCGAGCACGAGGAGGTCCTGCTCATGCCGCGATGGGTCGACGCCGGGCGCGCGACCTTCAAGTACGGCCTGGGCGAGCAGATGATCTCCATGCTCAAGATGCTCCACGAGCTCGGCCTCGACTCGACCGACCCGGTCGACGTCAAGGGGGTGCAGGTCAGCCCCCGCGACGTCGTCGCGGCCGTGCTGCCCGACCCGGCGACGATCGGCCCGCGGATGACCGGCAAGACCTGCGCCGGGCTGCTCGTCACGGGCACCAAGGACGGCGCGCCGCGGGCGGTCTACCTCTACCACGTGGCCGACAACGAGGTCTCGATGCGCGACTACGACGCCCAGGCGGTCGTGTGGCAGACGGCGATCAACCCCGTCGTCGCGCTCGAGCTGCTCGCGACGGGCGTCTGGTCGGGTGCGGGGGCAAAGGGGCCGGAGGCCTTCGATGCGAGGCCCTTCCTCGAGCTGCTCGCTGCTCCCGCCCCGCAGGGCTACGGCTCGCCGTGGGGGATCGAGGAGCGGGACCCGGCCGCCCCCAACCGGTCCCCTGGGTGACCGCGTCGATGGTTGTGTCGTGAAGTGGTAGTCGGGGGAGCCGGCAAACCCCCACCAACGCCTGCCGGCTTCCAGACCTACCGGTTCACCACACAACCATGCGGGTCGCGGCGCAGGATCAGTGCAGCTGAAGCTCGCGCTCGGGTCGCCGGTGCGTGGGCGTGCCGGGAGTGCGCACCGACCACTGCGCGGTGAGCGGGCGCAGGTGCTGCACCGACGGCCGCGGCAGGTCGAAGGGGGAGGTGCGCAGCCAGACCGCAGCGGGCACGGGCACCGGCTGGGGGCGCGGGGTCGGCGCCGGCGCGACCTCGGGCTCGCTGTCGCGGCCACGGCGGCCCGGCAGGTCGTAGCTCCAGCCGAAGGGGAGGCCCCGCCGGGTGAGCGCACGGTCACCGTTGACGATCAGGCGCAGCACGAGCCCACCGGCGAGCAGCCCGGCGATGAGGTCGGTGGGCCAGTGGAAGCCGAGGTAGAAGGCGACCACGATCGCCTGCAGCGCGATGAGCGTGACGAGCCAGGTCAGGCGGCGGCGCAGGCGGGCGTCGGGACCGGCGTAGGTGAGGATCAGGTAGGCCGCGGCGCCGTAGATGAGGACCGCCTCGGCGGCGTGGCCGGAGGGGTAGGCGATGCCGTACCAGCCGTGGGCGATCGGACCGCCGTCCCAGAAGCCACCGCCGGTGCCGTTGATGGGTGCCGAGCGACCGAGCAGGACCTTCATCCCGCCGATGCCGACGTAGAAGCCGATCTCGGCCGCGGCGACGATCGCCAGCGGGTGCCAGGTGCGGTGGCGCCAGGCGAGCACGAGGGCGACGGCGAGCAGGACCGGCAGGCAGACCGCCTGGCCGGCGACGGCATTGGGCACCGAGTCGAGGAACTGCCACCAGTTGGGCGTGTAGCGCTTGGCCCAGTAGCCCTGGAAGCGCTCGTCATAGGGCTGGAGAGGGCCCGCTGCCAGCAGCGTGAACACGACGAGCGCACCGGCGAGGACCGGTGCGCTGGTCAGTCGAGGGAGTCGGGCCACCCTCTAGGGATAGTGGACGAGTCTGAACGGAACCTGAAGAACACGCCATCTGTGAGCAATTGCACAGGTCCACCCGGAACCCACGTCCGGCCCCTCAGGACAGCTCGGCGCGCACCGCCTCGACGAAGGCGTCGACGTCGCTCTCGGTCGTGTCCCAGGCGCACATCCAGCGCACCTGTCCGGTCGTCTCGTCCCAGAAGTAGAAGCGGAAGGACTCCATGAGCCGCTCGCTCGACTCCCGGGCGAGGATCGGGAAGACGGCATTGGCCTCGACCTCGGTGGGCAGGGTGATCCCGTCGATGTCGGCGACGCCGTCGGCGAGGCGCCGGGCCATCGCGTTGGCGTGCTCGGCGTTGCGCCGCCACAGGTCGCCCTCGAAGATCGCGAGCAGCTGCGCCGAGACGAAGCGCATCTTGCTCGCCAGCTGCATCGACTGCTTGCGCAGGAAGGTCGCCCCGGTCACCCGGTCGGGGGAGAGGACGACGACCGCCTCGGCGAGCATCGCGCCGATCTTGGTCCCGCCGAGGGAGAGGATGTCGACTCCGGCGTCGGTCGTCAGCTCGCGCAGCTCGACCCCCAGGGCTGCCGCGGCGTTGGACAGGCGCGAGCCGTCGAGGTGCAGCACCCACCCCATCTCGTGGACGACGTCGGCGATCGCCCGGATCTCGGCCGGCGTGTAGACGGTGCCGACCTCGGTGGAGTTGGTGATCGAGACGACGCCGACCTGGGCGAAGTGCTCGTCGCCGACCCGGGCCGGGTAGGCGCGGATGAGCTCGGGCGTCAGCTTGCCGTCGGGCGTGTCGATGACGTTGACCTTGAGCCCACCGACCCGCTCGGGCGCGGCGGCCTCGTCGACGTGGATGTGGGCGCTGCTCGTCGTGAGCACCGACCCCCAGCGCGGCGTGCACGCCTGCAGCGCAAGGACGTTGGCCCCCGTGCCGTTGAAGACCGGGTAGACCTGCGCCGCCGTGCCGAAGACCTCGGAGAGCACCTCGGTCAGGCGCGCGGTGTAGACGTCCTCGCCGTAGGCGACCTGGTGACCGCCGTTGGCCGCGACGATCGCCGCGAGCACCTCGGGGTGCACGCCGGCGTAGTTGTCGCTGGCAAAGCCTCGGCTCGACGGGTCGTGGATCGGGGCGAAGGGGGAGGCCTGGGTGGTCGTGTCGGTCACGCGGGGATCCTCTCAGCCGCGGCGGCCTCCGCCGCGCGGGGGTCGAGGGTGCCCGTGATGCCGCGGGTGGCCTCGATGACCGGCGCGAGCTTCTTGCGCAGCGCCTCGTAGAAGACGTTGAGCGGGAACTCGTCCGGCTGCACGAGGTCGGTCAGACCCTTGGGCGGGCCGTCGAGGGGGAGGTTCTCGGCCCCCTTCGCCCAGGCCGACGCCGGGTGCGGCGCGACGTAGCTCGCGATGAACTGGTGCGCGGCCATCCAGTGCCCGACGCGGGAGCGGTCGATGCCCTCGCGGTAGAGGGTCTCGACCTCGTCGGAGAGGGCGACCACCGCCGCCGGGACCTGCGCCCAGTCGAAGGTCAGCGTGTTGTCGGTCCAGCGCATCGCCCCGCGCTTGTGCAGCCACGCGAAGAGCAGCTGCCCGCCGAGGCCGTCGTAGTTGCGCACCCGGTCACCGGTGACGGGGAAGCGGAAGAGCCGGTCGAAGAGGATCGCCAGCTGCACGGCGCGGGCGTAGGGGTGCCCCGCCTCCGCGAGCGTCACGCTCTGCCGGAAGGTGCCCAGGTCGCAGCGCAGCTCCTCGAGGGCGTACATCCAAAAGGGCATGCGCTGCTTGATCATGAAGGGGTCGAAGGGCAGGTCCCCGTGGCTGTGCGTGCGGTCGTGGATGAGGTCCCACATCGCGAAGGTCGCCTGGGCGACCTCCTGGGAGGCGACGAGCCGCTCACCCTCGGGCGGCAGGTCGAGGCCGAGCACCTCCGCGGAGGCGGAGGTCACGCGACGGAAGCGGGCGGCCTCGCGGTCGCAGAAGATCGCGCCCCAGCTGAACTTCGGCACCTCGCGCACGGCGACCGTCTCGGGGAAGAGGACGGCCGAGTTGGTGTCGTAGCCGGGGGTGAAGTCGATGAAGCGGACCGGCAGAAACATCGGGTTGTCGTAGGTCGCCTCGACGTCGGCGAGCCACTGCGGCCACATGACGTCGAAGAGCACGGCCTCGAAGACCCGGTCGAGGTTGCCGTTTTGCGTGTACATCGGGAAGACGGCGAGGTGCTGCGCGCCGTCGACGCGGTGCTGGTCGGGGCGGAAGGCCATGAGCGAGTCGAGGAAGTCGGGCACCCCGAAGCCGCCGTCGACCCACCGCTGCAGGTCGACGGGCAGCGCCGCCAGGTAGTCGGCGTCGTGCGGGAAGCGCGGCGCGATCTCGGCGATCCGCTCGGCCATGACGGCCACGAGCGCGCTCGCCCGCTCGCGGTCGGCGTCCTCGGCGAGCGAGCCGTCCTTGGTCTGCATGAGCCGCAGCTCCTCCACGGCGGCCTTCAGCGCGACCCATGCGGGGCTCCCTTCCACGTTGGTCGAGGCGGTGAGGCCGCCCGCGGCCGAACCCTCGAGACCCGCCACTCCGCTGGCTGAGGTGCGGAGGCCGCCCGCGGCCGGAGCCTCGAAGCCACTCCCGTTCCCCGCCCACGTCACGAGATTCACCCAGAACTCCTCGTGGTCGAGCTCACCGATCGAGTCGTCCCCGACGAGGTCGGAGTCGGCGAGCACGACGACGCGGCCGGCGCCGTGCTGCACGGTGACGGCGAGCGGCTGGGCCGCGGGGTGGGCGGTGGCGGAGGTGCGGGCGAGGACGCGCGCACCCGGGGCGTCGGAGACGTCGATGGTCCCGGCGCGGTAGAAGCACAGCTCGTCGATGCCGGCCATGACGCCCTGCCCGGGGCCGGTGCTCGTCTCGCCGAGGACCCAGGTCGCGTTGCCCTGGTGGCGGCGGCCGCCGTCGGCGCGCTCGTGGACGAGGGTGGAGACGATCTTCAGGCCGAAGGGAGCCAGCAGCTCGTTGAGGTTGTTGCCGTGGGCGTCGTGGTCGCACTCGCCGAGGACGACGAGACCGCCCCCCTTCGCCACGTGGTCGGTGACGGCGGTGATCTCGGCGGGGGTCAGGACCGGCGGCAGGTCGCCGGCGACGCGCTCGCTGGAGGCGGCCGCGGGGTGGGCGATGACGAGGACGTCGGCGCCGGCCAGCGCCGCCGGGGTCAGCTCACCGTCGGTGTGGGCCAGGACCTCGGTGCCGCGCTCGCGCAGGACCGCGGCGGCGCGGGCGAGGCTCGCGTCGCCGGGGTTGGCGGGGTTCATCCGCTCGGCGAGCTCGGGGTCGATGGACCACGCGCTGCTGTGCGCCTGGTCGAGGAGCACCCGGGCGAAGGGGGTCGTGACAGTCATTGCGGCCTCCGGCGGCGAAATCTGGAAGTTCAACGCTCCTAGCGTGACAAAACCGGAGGATTTACGCCAGTCCGACGCAGGGTGGGGTGAACCTGCATGCGGGTGGCGGGTGAGTGATGCCGATTGTTCATGTTGGGGTCGGCGGGTCGGTGGGTGGTGGGGGTGTGGTGGGTGAGACTGCGGGTGTTGCCGGTGTGTGGGCCTGTTGGGGGTTCGACGGCGTGTGCCTGGGGAGGCGTGTGGTGGTGCGGCGTTGGTTGGTGGCTGTGGTTGTGGTGGTTGCTGTTGTGGTGGGGGTGGTGGTGCCGGCGGGGGCGTCGGGTTCGGGTGTGGGGGTGTCCTCGGGGGTTGTTCCTGGGGTGGTTGGGCGTGTGGATGCGCCGTCGGTGTCGTGGTCGTATGACCAGAAGTTTCCTGGGGGGTCGTCGGCGTATTGGGGTGATATGTCGGTGGTGGTGGATTTGGGGTCGTCGACGTCGCCGGGTGGGTTGCCGTGGATGGTGGAGGCGTATGCGGTGGATGTGTCGCGTCCTGATGATGTGGTGGAGCTGTTTTTCGATCCGTTGCCGACGTCTTCGTCGACGTGGCGGCATGTGTTTGATTCGGATTCGTCGAACTCGGGGTGGAGTCCGGTGCGGGGGCGTGAGTACTACGTCTCGTTGTCGTTGCGGTCGATGCCGGATGGGGATGTGACGACGTGGCGTAGTCCGCGGTATCGGGCGGTGACGTCGCAGGATGCTCGGCTTCCGGTGGTGCCGGTGGAGCAGTCGGGTCCGTGTTCGTGTCCGGATGTGCAGGGTTATGCGTTGGATCCGGTGAATACGGCTACGGGGGCGTTTTTCGAGAGTTTTGTTGATGTGCCGGGTGTGGGTGCGGGGGTTGCGGGTGGGGTGGCGCGTTCGTATGCGTCGTCGTCGAGCGTGGATGTGGGGTTTGGTAGGGGCTGGTCGTGGCTGTATGGGTCTGCTCTGGTGGTGTCGGCGTCGGAGGTGGTGTGGCGTGCTCCGGATGGCACGGTCACGCGGTTTGTGAAGGATGGGGCTTCGTGGGTGACGCCGCCGGGTGCGTCGGGGGTGTTGTCGCAGTCGTCGTCGGGGTTTGTGTTGCGTCTTCCGGGGGGTGTGGAGCACCACTTTTCGTCGGCGGGTGATCTGCAGAGGGTCACGGACGCGGATGGGGTGGGTGTCACGGTCACCTCCAGTGGTGGTGTGGTGTCGAAGGTGACGGATGCTGTGGGTCGTGCGGTGACCTTCACTGTCTCCGGTGGTGTGGTGACCAGGGCGCGTACGTGGGATGGGCGTGAGGTTTCGTACGGGTACACCTCGGGTCGGTTGACGTCGGTGACGGATGTGCGGGGCAAGACGACGTCGTATCGGTATGACGGGTCTGGTCGTTTGGATCGTGTGACTGCGCCCAGTGGGCGGGTGTTGGTGGAGAACACGTACGACGGTTCGGGGCGGGTGACGCGGCAGGTTGATGGTGCGGGTAAGACGTGGACGTTGGCGTGGGATGCCACGGGTGATGTCGCGACGGTCACGGATCCCGCGGGCGGGAGGTGGGTGGACACGTACTCCGGTCGGGTGTTGATGAGCCGGAAGGACCCGGCGGGCAATGTCGAGAGCTTTCAGTACGACCAGGACCTCAACCGCACGGTGATCGATGCCGGCGGGCCGACGCAGGTGCGGCAGACCTTTGATGCGCGGGGCAATGTGCTCACGCGTACGGCCCCGGGCGACTCGAGCGCGGTGCAGACGTTGACGTACAACGCGAAGGACCAGGTCACCTCGCGTACGGACTATCGCGGGAACAAGACCACGATGTCCTACTCGGGTCACCGGTTGGCGTCGGTGACCTCACCGAAGGGGGAGGTGACGAAGTACTCGTGGACTGCACTTGGGTTGCCGGCCACGGTGACTGCTGCTGGGGGTGGGGTGACTCGCCTGACGTATGACGCGGTGGGGCAGGTGGTGACGATGACCGCGCCCGGCGGTCAGGTGACCACGTACACCCACGATGCGGCGGGGCGGGTGGCGAGTGTGGCCGACCCCCGATCGGTGGGTGCCGCTGACCCGGATGACTTCACGAAGCGGTTGACCTATGACGCGGCGGGGAATCTGGCCACGGTCACGGCCACCGATGGCGCGAAGACCACGTTGACGTATGACGTGGACGGTCGTGTGTCGTCGTCGCAGACGGCCTCGGCGACCGGGGCCGTGCTGACCAGCCATGTGTTGGAGCGCGATGGCTTGGACCGGGTGACGAAGACGACGGACGCGGGCGGCAATGTCGAGTCCTTTGTGTATGACTCCCGGGGAAACCTGACGGCTGTCACCGATGCCGCGGGCGCAAAGACGACGTATGGGTACGACGCGCGGAACCTGATGACGTCGAAGGTCACGGCCCGCGGCAACGCGGCGGGCGCGAACGCGGCCGACTACAGGTGGACGTACCTGTACGACTCGCGGGGCCGGATGGTCAAGCAGACCGATCCCACGGGTGCGGTCACGAGCTATGTGCGCGACGGGTGGGGCGGGGCGACGAGGGTGACCGACCCTGACGGGCGCGTGACGTCCATGGCCTATGACGGGGATGGGCAGCTGACGAAGGTCACGGACGCGTTGTCGCGGGTGAGCGAGTACAGCTATGACGTCAACGGGCGTCAGGTCGGGGTGAAGGAGCCCGGCCTGGGGGCGCGCACGTCGACGTATGACGCGGACGGCAATGTGACGAGGACGGCTTCCCCGTCGGGTTCGTCTGTCACGGCGTACGCGTATGACGCGAACGGCCTGGTGGAGTCGGTCACGTCGCCGCGTGGGACCGCGACCGCGACGGCCGATGACTACGTGACCTCGTTCGAGCGTGACGCGGCGGGCAATGTGATCACCAGCACGAACGCGTTGGGCCGGGCGACCCGGGCCAGCTATGACGGTGAGAACCGGGTGCGTACGCGCACCAGCGCGCGGGGTGGGAAGACGTCGTGGACGTATGACGGTCTGGGTCGCGCGGTGACGGTCACGACCCCGTCGGGCGCGGTGACGTCGTGGACGTATGACGACGTGGGCAACGTGTCGAAGCTGACCAATGGGCGGGGCAAGTCCACGACCTACACCCATTCCCCGCGGGGGGAGGTCACCTCCAGCACCGACCCGTTGGGCCGCAAGGAGACCTTCACGTATGACGAGGAAGGGCTGCTGGTCAAGACGGTCACGGCGCGTGGGCACGCCGACGGCGGCGCGAGGATGGACGAGTACACCATCCGCGCGAGCTACGACCCGCGGGGTCTGCGCACGTCGGTGACCACCAGCAGCGCGGACTCGTCCTCGACCTGGTCGTACTCGCCCGGGGGAGATCTGACCAAGGTCGTCGATGCCACGGGCACCACGACGATGACCTATGACGCGGGCCACCAACTGACTGGGGTGGCTTCCCCGATGGGCGCGTTCGCGTACACCTACAGCCCGTGGGGCGCGGTGGCCTCGCGGACCCTGCCCAACCACGGGAGCGTCGAGTTCGGGTTCGACACCGACGGGCGGGTCACCTCGTCGAAGAGCAACACCGAGACGACCACGTTCGGGTACGACCGCGATGACCACCTGACGAGCATCACCTACCCCGCGGGCAGCGGCCTGTCGCAGACGCGCGCGTACAACCAGGTCGGGGCCACCACCGACGTGCACACCACCAGGGCCGGGGCGCTGGTCAGCCGGTACCAGTACACCTACGACACCACGGGCAACCCCTACCGGGAGACGATCTCGCGGGGCACGAAGGTCACCCAGACCAGCTACAACCACGATCTGGACGACCGGTTGATCAAGGAGTGCCACAACGCCAGTGGCTGCACCTCGGCCACGGATGTCGACGAGTACACGTACAACGCGACCTCGGGGATCACCCGGATCAAGTACGGCAACGGTGTCGACGCGCGGGTGGCGTACGACGACGCGGACCAGCCGGTCAAGATCTGGGACGCGGCCACCGGGAGCGAGCCTGCTGCCCCGACCGCGGTGTTCGACGCGGACGGGTACCCGATCGGTAACGCTGATGGTGACGTCGAGTTCGACCCGTTGGGTCGGATGGTCAAGAACGAGCCGTGGCAGGCCAGCTACCAATACAACGCGTTCGGTAACCGGGTCGGGGTCACCCGCGGTGGGTCGAGCACGACGCTGGCGTGGGACAACAACAACCCGTTGCCGATGCTGGCGCAGCAGGGTCCCTCGGGTGGTGAGCCGACCCGCACCTACCGGTACGACCCCACGGGTGCGCCGATCTCCTCGACGCATCCCTCGGGGGCGTACGGGCGTTCGTGGTTCGTCACCGACCGGCAGGGCTCGGTCCGCGAGGCCCTCAAGACCGACGGGGCCGTCGCCTACCGCCACGACTATCAAGGCTTCGGGCGGCAAGAGACCCCGAGCAAGGCCACCGCACGAGTTGCCACGCAGCTGGGGTACACCGGCGAGTACACCGACACCTTCACCGGCACGGTCCACCTGCGCGCCCGCGACTACCTCGGTACCGGGGCGTTCTACGCTCCCGACCCGATCACCCTCGGCCCACCCGCCCCGAGCGTCAACCCCTACCAGTACGTCGGCGGCAGGCCCTTGACCGACGCCGACCCCTCGGGGTTGCGGCCCATCGGGGGCACTGACGACGTGGCGTGCATGAACTGTCGCCTGACCAGCAACGGGTGGTCCTTCGGTAACGAGAACGTCGTGCGCGACGTCTATGACAAGACGGTGCGGTACGACACCCGCGGAGGGTCGGGTCTGCCCTCGGTGTGGGGCAGCACCTATTCCGGCGACAAGTACACCGGCGCCGGCCGCCACTACACCGAGACCTACGTCCCAGAGGTCCGGACTCGGGGCGAGCAGATGACGATGGCAGTCATCATGGGTGTCGCCTACATGACACCGATCTACGGGCAGTTCCTGATGGCGATCGACATCGCCGACATGAGCCAGGACGGCTTCACCCAAGAAGAATGCGCCGAGATCGCCATCGGTTTCGTTCCGGGCAGCAAGCTTGGCCGAGGTGTGTCCGGTGCAGCAAAGGCCGATGTCGGCTTGTCAGGCCGTGGTCTGGTGCCCGCAGCGGGCACGCGAATCAAACCGGTAGGGATTCCGGAAGGCTGGCGCATCACCGGTACCAAATCTTCGGGCGGCGTGCTGTACAGAGATCCCACCAACGCGGGCAACTCCGTCCGGGTGATGCAAGGCAACCCGAACAGTCCTTTCCCCAACTCACAGGCGCCCTACGTCAGATGGCAGCGGAATGGTCGGCCGCTTGATCAGTACGGGAATGAGCTTCCGTCGGCGAAGGTTCCCGAGGCCCATATTCCGCTCAGCAACTTCCGCTTCGTGCCTGAGGTGTTCGGACCGTGAACGGCGACGGCGACGTCATCGTGGACGCACTCCGCGAGCTAGCGGACGCCGAATACCAAGAACGGGTCTGGGCGGGACACTCGCTGACTGAGATGTCCTCGTTCGACGAATGTGTGGAGAGGCTTTTCGACGACAGCGGATTGGCGATCGCAATGGCAAAAGGCCCCGTCTACGGCGACGGGCCTGACGGCCTTCTCCGTGAACTTGACACACTCGTCGGCTCCGTACGGGCTGACGGCCGTGTGGAAGAGTTCCTGCGCGACCCGGTCTTGGTTCGCTGTCGATCCTTGGCGGCGCGCATCCTCGAGATGTTGACTGATCCGGGAACCGCCGATAGCTAACCTTCGCCCTTCTGCTCCTACTCGTCACTGCCATGGCAACGCTGCTCTTGGCGGCAACGTCGGCCACAGCACGGGAGCCGCCGGTCGCATCCGCTCCCGTCGTCTAGGGGACTGCTGCACGGATAGGTGACAGTCGGTAGCCAGGCAGCCAGGTCGGCTCCGCGCCTGCAGTCGGTGCCCCGGGACAATCTTCGGGACTGCGCGCTCCCCCGTGGAAGAGGTCCCACACATCGAAGGTTGGCCGGGGTCCTGATTCGCTTCACGAAGGGCACTGCATGCTCAGAGCACGCCGTACCGTAGCCCCCATGGCAGCCGTGACGCAGAAGTCAGCCCTCGAGTACGCCCCCACCCAGCTCTACATCGGGGGGCAGTGGCGCGACGCCGGTGACGGCGCCACCTTCGCCGTGAGCGACCCGGCGACGGGCAAGACCCTCGTCGAGGTCGCCGACGCGACCGTCGCCGACGGCAAGGCGGCGCTCGACGCGGCCGTCGCCGCGCAGGCCGAGTGGGCCGCGACCGACCCGCGGGTGCGCTCGGAGATCCTGCGCTCGGCCTTCGAGCTCATCACCGAGCGGGCCGACACCTTCGCCATGCTCATGACCCTCGAGATGGGCAAGCCCCTGGCCGAGGCGCGCGGCGAGGTGACCTACGGCGGCGAGTTCTTCCGCTGGTTTGCCGAGGAGGCCGTGCGCATCCACGGCCGCTACGCCGTCGCCCCGAGCGGCGGCACCCGCCTGATGACGATGAAGCAGCCCGTCGGGCCGGTCTTCGCCATCACGCCGTGGAACTTCCCGCTCGCCATGGGCACCCGCAAGATCGGCCCCGCGATCGCCGCCGGCTGCACCACCGTCGTCAAGCCGGCCCACGAGACGCCGCTGACGATGCTCGCCCTGGCCCGCCTCCTCGAGGAGGTCGGCCTGCCCGCCGGCGTGCTCAACGTCGTGCCGACGACCTCCTCCGGCGAGGTGAGCGAGCCGATCATCCGCGACCCGCGCCTGCGCAAGCTGACCTTCACCGGCTCCACCCCCGTCGGCAAGAAGCTCGTCGAGCAGTCCTCCGAGCAGCTGCTGCGCACCTCGATGGAGCTCGGGGGCAATGCCCCCTTCGTCGTCTTCGAGGACGCCGACCTCGAGCGCGCCGTCGAGGGCGCGATGCTCGCCAAGATGCGCAACATCGGCGAGGCCTGCACCGCCGCCAACCGCTTCATCGTCCACGAGTCGGTCGCCGCCGACTTCGCCGCGGCCCTGGCCGACCGCATGGGCGCCCTGACCATGGGCAAGGGCACGACGAAGGGGGTCGACGTCGGCCCGCTCATCACCGAGAAGGCGCGCACCGGCGTCGCCGAGCTCGTCGACGACGCGGTCTCGCAGGGCGCCCGCGCCCTCGTCGGCGGCGAGGTGCCCTCGGGCAAGGGCTGGTTCTACCCACCGACCGTCCTCACCGACGTCCCGGCGAGCGCCCGCGTGCTCACCGAGGAGATCTTCGGCCCGGTCGCCCCGATCACGACCTTCAGCACCGAGGAGGAGGCCGTGCGCCTGGCCAACTCCACCGAGTACGGCCTCGTCGCCTACGTCTTCACCGAGAACACCTCTCGCACCATCCGGGTCGCCGAGGCGCTCGAGTTCGGCATGGTCGGGATCAACCAGGGCATCGTCTCCAACCCCTCGGCCCCCTTCGGCGGGGTCAAGCACTCCGGCTTCGGCCGCGAAGGGGGATTCGAGGGCATCGAGGAGTACCTCGAGACCAAGTACGTCGGCCTGGCGCTCTGACCGTGTCGAAGACCTGGCGCACCCGGCTGCAGCTCGCCGGGGGAGTCCTGCTGATCCTGCTCGCCGCCTGGATCGTCATCACCGGCGGCACCGGGGGCGACTCCTCGCCCGGCGGGTCGACCACCTCCGCCGCGACGTCGGCGACCTCGCAGACCGAGGCGGGGGAACCCCCTTCGGGCACAACGGAGTCGGGCTCCACGCCCGAATCCGGGCTGGACACGATCGCCGAGTCGCAGCTGCCGCCGGAGGGCCGGGAGACGCTCGAGCTGATCCGCTCCGACGGCCCCTTCCCCTACGACCGCGACGGCATCACCTTCGGCAACCGCGAGGGGATCCTGCCCGACCAGTCGCAGGGCTACTACCGCGAGTACACGGTGCCGACGCCCGGCGAGGACGACCGCGGCGCGCGGCGGATCGTCGGGGGGCAGGACGGCGACCGCTACTACACGGACGACCACTACGCGAGCTTCGCCCAGATCGAGGAGGGGCAGTGATCCACATCGAGGCCGCGGGGGTCGACGGGCTGCTCGCCCGCGCGGTCACCGGCACCGACCACGTCCACCTCGTCGACGGCGGGTCCGGGCGGGAGGAGACCTACGACCGCTTCGCCGAGGCGCTCGTGCTGCCCGAGCACTTCGGGCGCAACCTCGACGCCCTCATGGACTGTCTGCGCGACGTCGCCGACCGGCACGAGGGGCCCTGGACGCTCGTGTGGCGCCCGGGCCACGGCGGCGCCGACCCGGGCGTGCTCGACGTGCTCGGTGACCTCGACGACGAGTACCCGGACCTGAGCATCGTGGTGGCCGATCGCTGAGGGGTCCTTCCGCTGGTCGAGGTGGCCGAGCGCCAGCGAGGCCCTCGAGACCGCTCGCCGGGTCTCGAGGCTCGGCCGCGGGCGGCCTCGCACCTCGACCAACGTGGGGGATGATGGCGCGGTGACGACACCCACCGACACCCGCATCACCCTCTCCCGCGTCATGTCCCAGGCCGAGGCCAACCTCCTGGGCAATGTGCACGGCGGCAACATCATGAAGATGGTCGACGACACCGCCGGCGTCTCGGCCAACCGCTTCGCGCAGGGGCCGGCCGTCACGGCGGCGATGGACGAGATGGCCTTCCTCAACCCCGTGCGCGTCGGCGACGTGCTCCACGTGAGCGCCCAGGTCAACTGGGCCGGCACCTCGTCGATGGAGGTCGGCGTGCGGGCCGAGGTCGACCGCTGGGACGCCGTCACCGACCGCGTCCACGTCGCGAGCGCCTACCTCGTCTTCGTCGCCGTCGATGTCGAAGGGGGGACCCGTCAGGTCCCCGAGCTGAGCATCGAGACGCCCGAGGAGCAGCGGCGATTCCGTGAGGCCGAGATCCGCCGGGCCAACCGGCTCGCCCGCCGCGAGGCCATCGAGTCCAGCCGTCGGGAGGAGAGCGCGTGAGCACGCGCGTCACCCTGCTCGGCTCCACCGGGTCCATCGGCACGCAGGGCCTGCAGGTCATCGAGGCACATCCCGAGCGCTTCGCGGTGGAGGTGCTCGCCGGCGGTGCCAACACGGGGCTGCTCGCCGAGCAGGCGGCACGTCATCGCCCTTCGCTCGTCGCGGCTGCTGCCGGCACCCGTGAGGAGCTGACCGCAGCCATCGCCGCCGCGGCCGGTGACCCAGGGTATGCGCCCGAGGTGGTCGTGGGGGAGGGGGCCGCGACGATCGCCGCCGGCGCACCGACCGACGTCGTGCTCAACGGCATCACCGGCGCCATCGGGCTGCGGCCGACGCTGGCGGCGCTGCGCTCCGGCGCCCGCCTGGCGCTGGCCAACAAGGAGTCGCTGATCATCGGCGGCCCGATCGTCAAGGACACCGCCGCGCCCGACCAGATCGTGCCCGTCGACTCCGAGCACTCCGCGATCGCCCAGGCGCTGCGCTCCGGCCGCGCCGACGAGGTGCGCAAGCTCGTCGTCACCGCGAGCGGCGGGCCCTTCCGCGGAATGGACCGCGACGCGCTGCGCGAGGTGACTCCGCAGGCGGCGCTCAAGCACCCGAACTTCGCGATGGGGCGGGTCATCACGACCAACAGCGCGACGCTCGTCAACAAGGGGCTCGAGCTCATCGAGGCGCACCTGCTCTTCGACGTGCCGATGGAGCGCATCGAGGCCGTCGTCCACCCGCAGCAGATCATCCACTCGATGGTCGAGTTCCATGACGGGGCCGTCATCGCCCAGCTCGGGTTGCCGACGATGCTCGCGCCCATCGCGCTCGGGCTGTCGTGGCCGGAGCGGCTCACCGACGTCGAGACGCCCGTCGACTGGACGCAGGCGCAGGACTGGCGCTTCGAGCCGCTCGACGACGAGGCCTTCCCGGCGGTGCGGCTCGCCCAGCAGGTCGGCGCCGCCGGCGGGACGCACCCGGCCGTCTACAACGCGGCCAACGAGGTCGGCGTCGACGCCTTCCACGACGGGGCGGCGCGCTTCACCGACATCGTCGACACGATCGAGCAGGTGCTGCAGCGGCACGACGACGCGCGCTTCGACGCGCACACGGTCGAGGGCGTGCTCGCGGCGGACGCCTGGGCTCGCGACGAGGCGGCCGGGCTGCTCAGGACCGCGTGAGACGATCGGGGCATGCTCTATCTGCTGGGGGTCCTGCTTGCCGTCATCGGCATCGCGCTGTCGATCGCGTTGCACGAGATCGGCCACCTGGTTCCGGCCAAGAAGTTCGGCCTGCGGGTGCCGCAGTACATGGTCGGCTTCGGCCCGACGGTCTGGTCGCGCCGCCGCGGTGAGACCGAGTACGGCATCAAGGCGATCCCCCTGGGCGGCTACATCCGGATGATCGGGATGTTCCCGCCGGCCAAGGACGGGCGGGTGCGCACCACGAGCACCGGGCGGATGAGCCAGCTCGTCGACGAGGCCCGGCAGCAGAGCTTCGAGGAGGTCCGCCCCGAGGACGAGGGCCGGATGTTCTACCAGCTGCCGATCTGGAAGCGGATCGTCATCATGATGGGCGGCCCGGTGATGAACCTGCTCATCGCCCTCGTCGTCCTCAGCGGCATCTGGACGATGAACGGCCTGGCCGTGACGACGACGACCGTCTCGGCGGTCAACGAGTGCGTCGACATCAAGGAGATGGGCCAGACCGCCGCGACCGAGTGCACCGACGACATGCCCGTCGCCCCGGCCAACGAGGCCGGGCTCAGGCCCGGCGACACGATCACCTCGATCAACGGCACGCAGGTCTCGACGTGGACCGACGTGCGCACCGAGATCCGCGCCAACCTCGACAAGCCCCTGACGATGACCGTCGACCGCGACGGCTCGACTCGCACCCTCGAGGCCGACCCGATCGTGCTCGACATGCCGGTCTACGACGACAACGGCCGCGCCGAGACCGACGCGACCGGGCAGGTGCGCACCGAGCGCGCCGGCTTCCTCGGCGCCACCGGCAGCCAGGAGATGCAGCAGCAACCGATCACCGCCGTGCCCGGGCTCTTCGCCGAGCAGCTCGGCCAGACCTACAGCCTGCTCGTGCGCATCCCGCAAAAGCTCGTCGGCGTCGCGGAGGCGGCCTTCGGCAGCGGTGAGCGCGACCCCGAGGGGCCGATGTCGGTCGTCGGCGTGGGCCGGGTCGCCGGTGAGGTGGCCAGCTCCGACATCTTCGGCGACACGAGCGACAAGGCGATCCTGCTGCTCAGCCTGCTCGGCTCGCTCAACCTCGTGCTCTTCGCCTTCAACACCGTGCCCCTGCTCCCGCTCGACGGCGGCCACGTGGCCGGCGCCCTGTGGGAGGCGGTCAAGAAGGGGTGGGCGAAGCTGCGGGGCCTGCCCGACCCCGGCCCGGTCGACGTCGCCAAGGCGCTGCCACTGGCCTATGTCGTCGCCCTCGCCTTCATCGGCATGACCCTGCTGCTCGTCTACGCCGACATCGTCAAGCCGGTGAAGCTGACCTAGGTCTCGAGGCTCGGGCGCGGGGCGCCCTCGCACCGCCCACGCGGAACGTGGGACCCAGACCACCGGTGGGGGTGCTTCGAAGCCAGGGCCACAGCGGACATCCAGCATCGAGGTCGCATAATGGGTGCATGAGCGTCTCCCTCGGTATGCCCAAGGCCCCGGCCCCCGTGCTCGCGCCCCGTCGCCAGACCCGGCAGATCAAGGTGGGGTCGGTCGGCGTCGGTAGTGAGTCGCCGATCTCGGTGCAGTCGATGACGACGACGCTCACCTCCGACGTCAACACCACGCTGCAGCAGATCGCCGAGCTCACCGCCGCCGGCTGCGACATCGTGCGCGTGGCCTGCCCGAGCCAGGACGACGCCGACGCGCTCGCCGAGATCGCCCAGCACAGCCAGATCCCGGTCATCGCCGACATCCACTTCCAGCCCAAGTACGTCTTCCAGGCGATCGAGGCCGGCTGCGCCGCGGTCCGGGTCAACCCCGGCAACATCCGCAAGTTCGACGACCAGGTCAAGGAGATCGCCAAGGCGGCCAAGGACCACGGCACCTCGATCCGCATCGGCGTCAATGCCGGCAGCCTCGACAAGCGACTGCTCGAGAAGTACGGCAAGGCCACGCCCGAGGCGCTCGTCGAGTCGGCCGTCTGGGAGGCCAGCCTCTTCGAGGAGCACGACTTCCACGACTTCAAGATCTCGGTCAAGCACAACGACCCCGTGACCATGGTCCGGGCCTACGAGCTGCTCGCCGAGGCCGGCGACTGGCCGCTGCACCTCGGTGTCACCGAGGCCGGCCCCGCCTTCCAGGGCACGATCAAGTCGGCGACGGCCTTCGGCGCCCTGCTGTCGAAGGGGATCGGCGACACCATCCGCGTCTCCCTCTCGGCCCCGCCGGTCGAGGAGATCAAGGTCGGCCAGCAGATCCTGCAGTCGCTCGGCCTGCGTCCGCGCAAGCTCGAGATCGTCTCCTGCCCGAGCTGCGGCCGCGCCCAGGTCGACGTCTACAAGCTCGCCGACGAGGTCACCGCCGGGCTCGACGGGATGACTGTCCCCCTTCGCGTCGCCGTCATGGGCTGCGTCGTCAACGGCCCCGGCGAGGCCCGCGAGGCCGACCTCGGGGTCGCCTCGGGCAACGGCAAGGGCCAGATCTTCGTCAAGGGCGAGGTCATCAAGACCGTCCCCGAGAGCCAGATCGTCGAGACGCTCATCGAGGAGGCCCTGCGCATCGCCGAGGAGATGGGCGAGCCCGTCGACGGCGAGGACGCGGGGGCCACCGTCACGGTCGGCTGAGCCGTAGGCTGGCGGGGTGCTGCGGACCCGCAACCCCACCCGGCTGCTCGGCGTCGACGACGTCGATGCCGCCCTCGACCTGTGCGCCCGCGACCCCGCGGCCAATGTCTTCGTCGCGAGCCGGATCCTCGACGGGGGGCTGGGCGCCGGGTCGACCGCCGCCTACGGGTGGTTCGAGGACGGCCGGCTCGAGGGGCTCGTGTGGACCATCGCCAATGTCGTGCCCGTCGGCACCTCCGACGCGAGCTGGAGCCACCTGGCGGCGCAGGTGCGCAAGGTGCGCCGACGCTGCGCCTCCTTCCTCGGGCCGCGCACCGAGGTCGCCGGCCTGTGGGGGGCGACCCAGCACGACTTCCCCAGGCCCCGGGCGGTGCGGGCCGAGCAGCCGCTCATGGGCACGCACACGCCGCCGTCGCAGCTCGGGGTGCCGCTCGACCCCCGCGTACGCCCGGCGACCGTCGACGAGGTCGACCTCGTCCTGCCCGCCGCCGAACACATGTTCACCGCCGAGATCGGCTACCGGCCCTACACCGGCAACCCCTCCTTCTACCGCGACTCGATCTGGCGGCTCATCCGCGCCGGGCGCACCTATGTCGTCATCGAGCGCGGTCGGGTGATCTTCAAGGCCGACGTCGGCTCAGTCGGGCTCGGAGCGATGCAGATCCAGGGGGTCTGGGTCGCGCCCGAGCTGCGCGGGCAAGGCCTGGCCGCCGGCTTCATGGCGTCGACGCTCGAGCAGGCGATGCTCGACCACGCCCCCTTCGCCACGCTCTACGTCAACGACTTCAACGCGCCGGCGCTCGCGACCTACCGGCGCATCGGCATGGAGCGGCTCGGGACCTTTTCGACGATCCTCTTCTAGAGCCTCAGAGGGTGAAGACGATCTTGCCGACCTGGTCGCCCGCGACCATCTGCTCGAAGCCCTCACGCGCCCGCTCCAGCGGGAGCTCGGCGTGGACGAGCGGGCGCGTGCCGGTCGAGTGCAGCAGCTGCACGAGAGCGTCGAGCTCGTCGCGGGTGCCCATCGTCGAGCCGATGACGCTCAGCTGGAGGAAGAAGACGTGGGTGAGCATCGCGTCGTCGACCTGCGGGCCGCTCGTCGTGCCCGAGATGACGATCCGGCCGCCGGGTCGAAGGGAGCGCACCGAGTGCTCCCACGTGGCGCGCCCGACGGTCTCCATGACGGCGTCGGCCTTGACCGGCAGGCGTTCGCCGGACGCGAAGACCTCGTGCGCGCCGATCTCGAGGGCCCGCGCCCGCTTGTCCTCGCTGCGCGAGGTCGCGTAGACCCGCAGGCCGGCGGCCCGCGCCAGGGTGATGAGCGCGGTCGAGACGCCGCCGCCGACGCCCTGGACGAGTACCGACTCGCCGGGACGCAGGCCACCCCGGACGAAGAGCATGCGGTAGGCCGTGAGCCACGCGGTCGGCAGGCAGGCCGCCTCGACCATGCTCAACCCCTCGGGCTTGGGCACGAGGTTGCGCCGGGGGACGACCACGGTCTCGGCGAAGGTGCCCTGGTAGCGCTCGGAGAGCAGCGAGCGTCGCGGGTCGGTCGTCTCGTCGGCGCCGGTGAAGCCGGGGTCGTTGATCACGGCGTGGACGACGACCTCGTTGCCCTCCTCGTCAAGGCCCGCGGCATCGCAGCCGAGGATCATCGGCAGCGCGTCGGCCTTGAGCCCCTGACCCCGCAGCGACCACACGTCGTGGTGGTTGAGCGCGGCGGCCTTGACGGTGACTCGAGCCCAGTCCTCCGGCGCCTGTGGGTCGGGGCGCTCCCCGACGACGAGCCCGGCCAGCGGGTCCTTGCTGTTGATGCTCTCGGCGTACACGGCGCGCATCGGTGCGCTCCCTTCGATCGGGGACGATGCGCCCTACTCTGCCACCGGGCACTAGCGTGGGCATCACCGACTGTTCCCGAACAAGGAGCTGCGCATGAGCACCATCGCCGACAACGTCATCGCGACCCTGAAGGCCAACGGGGTCACCCGCGCCTACGGCGTGCCGGGTGACTCGCTCAACGGCTTCACCGAGGCCATGCGTCGTGACGGCTCGATCGCCTGGCGACTGGTGCGCCACGAGGAGTCCGCGGCCTTCGCCGCCGCGGCCGACGCCGAGCTCACCGGCGACCTGGCCGTCGTCCTCGGCAGCTGTGGCCCGGGCAACCTCCACCTCATCAACGGTCTCTTCGACGCACAGCGCAGCCGGGTGCCCGTGCTCGCCATCGCGGCCCAGATCCCGAGCTCCGAGATCGGCAGCGGCTACTTCCAGGAGACCCACCCGCAGGAGCTCTTCCGCGAGTGCAGCGTCTGGGCCGAGATGGTCACCGACGCCTCGCAGATGCCACGGATGCTCGAGACCGCGATGCGCGCGGCGATCCAGGAGCGCGGGGTCGCCGTGCTCGTCGTCCCCGGTGACGTCGCCCAGACCGAGGCCGCCGACGAGCGGGTGACCGTCGTCGAGCGGGCCCGCGCGCGGATCGTCCCCGCCCCAGACCAGCTCGAGCGGGCCGCGCAGCTGCTCGGCGCGTCGAAGCGCACCACCCTGCTCGTCGGGGCCGGGGCAGCAGGAGCGAAGGACGACGTCCTCGCCCTCGCGGACCTGCTCGCTGCACCGGTGGTGCACACCCTTCGCTCCAAGCAGGACATCGAGGGAGACAACCCCTTCGACGTCGGCCTGACCGGCCTGCTCGGTTTCGCCTCCGGCTACCGGGCGATGGAGGAGGCCGAGACCGTGCTCATGCTCGGCACCGACTTCCCCTACCGGCAGTTCTACCCGGAGGGCGCGCGCTTCATCCAGGTGGACACCAGGGGCGAGCACCTCGGGCGGCGGGTGCCGCTCGACCTCGGGCTCGTCGGCGATGTCGGCGACACGATCCGGGCCCTGCTGCCGCTGCTGCAGTCGGCCCGCGACCGCAAGCACCTCGAGGACTCGGTCAAGCACTACCGCAAGACGCGCGACAAGCTCGACGAGCTCGCCGAGCCGCCCAAGAAGGGACTGCTCGGGGGCCGCAAGCACGAGGCGATCCACCCCCAGTACCTCGCTCGGCTCGTCGATGAGATCGCCGCCGACGACGCCGTCTTCATCCCCGACGTCGGCTCGCCCGTCGTCTACGCCGCGCGCTACCTCGAGTGCCGCGGTGACCGGCGACTCATCGGCTCCTTCATCCACGGGTCGATGGCCAATGCCGTGCCGCAGGCCGTCGGCGCGCAGCTCGCGCAGCCCGAGCGGCAGGTCGTCACGCTGAGCGGTGACGGTGGCCTGGCGATGCTCATGGGCGAGCTGCTCACCGTGCGCCAGCACGACCTGCCGATCAAGATCGTCGTGCTCAACAACTCCTCGCTCAACTTCGTCGAGCTCGAGATGAAGGCCGCCGGCCTGCCCGGCTTCGGCACCGACCTGCACAATCCCGACTTCTCGCAGGTCGCCGAGGCCTGCGGCATCACGGGCTGGCGGGTCACCGAGGCCGCCGATCTCGAGACGAGCCTGCGCGAGGCCTTCGCCCACGACGGCCCGGCGCTCGTCGACGTCGTCACCGAACGCCAGGAGCTGACGATCCCGCCGGCGATCTCCGCCGAGCAGGTCAAGGGCTTCACCCTCTACGCCTTGCGTACCGTGATGTCCGGACGCGGCGACGAGCTGCTCGACCTGTCGCGGGTCAACCTGCGACAGATCCTCTGAGAGGGAGACGAGACCTGATGACCCGAACCGACCTGCCCACGACCGGCCTGGCTGTCCTCCTCGTGGGCGGTGGGGTGCTGCACCTCGTGCGCCCCGAGGTCTACGAGCCGATCATCCCCGCGCCCCTGCGCGGGCGGGCCAGAGAGCTCGTCCTCGCCTCAGGGGTCGCCGAGATCGCCTGCGGTGCAGGGCTGCTCGTGCCGGCGACGCGCCCGGCCGCCGGCTGGGCCAGCGCGGCGCTCCTTCTCGGGGTGCTGCCGGCCAATGTCCAGATGAGCGTCGACCACGGGCGTCGGGCACGGCGCAAGGGCACGCCGCAGGCGGTCGGTTTCTTCGCCGGGACGCTGGCCCGGCTGCCGCTCCAGTGGCCCCTGGTGCGCACGGCGCTGCGCGCCGCCCGGGGCGGCTGACGATGAGCACGCTCGAGTGGTCGCCCACGACGGAGGAGGACATCGCCTCGCTCGTCCGCCTCGGACAGGCCTGCCTCGAGCGCGACGGCGGGCTGCCCGACCTCGCCGACCCGCAGCACCTGCGCGACGGCTACCTCACCGACCTGTCGATCTGCGGGCGGGACGAGCTCGGTGACATCGTCGCGGCGGCCGCCATCGGCATCAGTGCCGACGGCACCCGGACGGCGACCGGCCTGATCGACCCCGCCGCCATGGGGCAGGGGATCGGGCAGGAGATCGCCGACTGGGTCATCCGCCACTCGGTGGGCCCGGTGCGCTTCGTCCTGGACTCTGTGAGCCCCGAGGCGGAGACCCTCTTCGCCGAGCTCGGTCTGCACCGCGGCTTCGCGGAGTCGATCATGCGGCACAGCCTGCGCTCGATCCCCTTCGTCCGGCGTCCCGAGGACATCGTGACCCTGCCCTTCACCGACGACACCTCCGAGGCCTTCCGCCACGCCTACGCCGCCTCCTTCGGTGTCCGGCCCGGCTACACCGCCGGCAGCTCCCGTGCCTGGGGTCGGTGGCTGCGCGAGCAGCGCGGCTTCCAGCCGGAGGACTCGCGGGTCGCGATGGACCGCAGCGGCCACGTCGCCGGCTTCGTCACCCTCTCCGACGGGTGGATCGAGGAGGTCGGGGTCGTCCCCGAGTGGCGCGGCCACCGGCTCGGCGCCCACCTCGTCGCCCGCTCGCTCACGGCCCTCCAGCGGGCCGGTGCCGACGAGGTCTGGCTGGCCGTCGGCTGCGACAACCCCGCCCGCTCGCTCTACGAACGCCTCGGCTTCCGGGGCCACGGCACCCGTGCCCAGTACGAGCAGCCGACCATCTCGGAGGGATCATGACCGACGTCGAGACCGAGCCCATGACGATTCCCGACGAGGTGGTCGAGGCCGTGCGCGGCGCCCGCCGCGTCCTCGTCCTCTCCGGGGCCGGGATGAGCGCCGAGTCGGGCGTGCCGACCTTCCGTGATGCCCAGACCGGGCTGTGGGAGGAGTTCGACCCGAGCCAGCTGGCGACGGCCGAGGCCTTCCGGTTGGATCCTCCCTTCGTCTGGGCCTGGTACGCGTGGCGGATGCAGCTGGTCCGCGGCGTCGAGCCCAACGACGGTCACCGGGCGCTCGCCGAGCTCGCCGGCCTGCGTGAGGTGACGATCTCGACGCAGAACGTCGATGACCTCCACGAGCGCGCCGGCTCGGCCGTCGCCGCGCACCTGCACGGGTCGATCTTCGCGCTGCGGTGCAGCGACTGCGAGACCCCCTACGACGGTGACCTCGACCTGCCCGCGGAGCCGACCGAGCGCATCGACCCGCCGACCTGCCCGCAGTGCGAAGGGGACGTGCGTCCCGGTGTCGTGTGGTTCGGTGAGGTCCTGCCGGACGACGCCGTCGCCGCGACCGAGGCGGCCATCGAGGCCCTCGAGCCGGGCGACGTGGTCCTCGTCATCGGCACCTCCGGCATCGTCTACCCGGCCGCGGGCTACCCGGCGATGGCGCGGGCCGAGGGCGCGACGGTCGTGGAGGTCAACCCCGTCGACACCGAGATCTCCGACATGTGCCACCACGTCGTGCGCGGCACCGCCGCGCAGGTGCTGCCCGAGCTGGTGGCCGCGCTTCAGTAGAGGCCGGTCGAGTACTGCGAGCCGTAGTACTCCTCCAGGGCCTCGATCGTCTCGTCGGGTCGCTCGAGCAGCTGGGCGATCTCGGCGCGGGAGGAGACCGCCGTCGGGTCCCAGTCCTCCGGGTGCCACATGCGACTGCGCATGAAGGCCTTGGCGCAGTGGAAGAAGACCTCCTCGACGTCGATGACGAGGGCGAGCAGCGGGCGGTGCCCCTTGACGACCATCTCGTCGAACCACGGGGCATCGCGCACGAGTCGGGCCCGGCCGTTGATCCGCAGGGTGTCGCCGCGCCCCGGGATTATGCACACGAGCCCGGCGTGCGGGTTGTCCAGCACGTTGAGGTAGCCGTCGACGCGCCGGTTGCCCGGGCGCTCGGCGAGGGCGACGGTGCGCTCGTCGATGACGTGCACGAGCTGTCCGGGCGGGTCTCCCTTGGGGCTGGCGTCGGTGCGACCTTCGCTGCCGGCCGTCGCCAGGACGACGAAGGGGGTGTGCTCCAGCCACCGGCGGTGGACCTCGTCGAGGCGGTCGGTGACCTTGTCGCGGGTCCGGGGCAGCGGGTGGCCGACGACGTCACGCAGCTCGTCGACGGTGCGGATGACGTCCTCGCTCATGGCGTCACCTTCCCACGGGGACCGCCGGCTCCGGCACGGGCTCCGGCAGCGCCTCGGTCCGGCGGGGGCGTGAGGCCCACAGCACGCCGCCCACGACGAGGGCGCCACCGACGAGCTCCAGCGGGGCGGGCACCTCGTCGAGGAGCAGCCAGGCGAGGGCCAGGCCGGTCACCGGCACGAGCATGGAGAAGGGCGCGACCGTGCCCGACGGGTGCCGGGCCATGAGCCAGGTCCAGATGCCCGAGCCGACGACGGTGGCCAAGAGGGTCGTGTAGGCGAGCCCGAGCCAGGCCGGGATCGCGGCGCCGGTCACGGAGTCGGCTAGGGCGGTGCCGATGCGCTCGGGTCCCTCGACGAGGAGCGACAGGACGAGCATCGGGACCGGCGGGATCACCGTCATCCACATCGTCAGGTGGAGCGGCTTCGGTGCCGCGGCCAGGCGGGAGGCGAGGTTGCCGAAGGCCCAGCCGAGGCCGGCCATGAGCGTCAGGACGAAGGGGAGAAGTCCCGCCTCGGCGTCGAGCCGCTGGGAGCCGACGACGGCCATACCGAGGGCCGCGACCGCCACGCCGCTCGCGGCGCTGCCGCTCAGCCGCTCGCCGAGCAGGACCGCACCGAGGACGACGGTGAAGGGCGCCGAGCTCTGCAGCACGAGGGAGGCCAGACCGGTCGGCATGCCGGCGTCCATCGCGAGGTAGAGGAAGGCGAACTGGAGGATGCCGAAGCCGATGCCGTAGCCGACGAGCCAGCGCGTGGGCACCTGGGGGCGGGGGACGAAGAGGATCGTCGGGATCGCCATGAGGGTGAAGCGCAGCGCGGAGCACAGGAAGGGCGGGAAGATCTCGAGCGAGGCGTGGATGGCGATGAAGTTGGCGCCCCAGAGGACGGCGACGACGACGGCGAGCAGTCGGTGGCGGATCGGCACCCGACGATCGTCGGTCACCTGACTATGCAGGACAAGCGAATCATCATGACGATTCCCTTTAGGCTGCCTGCATGGACATCCGGCACCTCGAGCTGCTGCGCGACCTGCGCGAACGAGGCAGTCTTGCCGCCGTCGCCGCGGCGACGCACCGGACTCCCTCGGCGTTGTCGCAGCAGCTGCGCACGGCCCAGCGGGTCGCCGGCACGCCGCTCGTCGAACCCCACGGGCGGGGCCTGCGGCTCACCGAGGCGGGCGAGCTGCTCGCCGACGGCGCGGACGAGGTGGCCGCGGCGATCGCGCGCGTGGACTCACGGCTGTCCGAGCACCGTGGCCGGCCGACCGGGCGGGTGAGCGTCGCCGGCCTCCCGAGCGGGCTGACTGCCCTGCTGCCGGGTGCGCTCGTCCTGCTCTCCGACAGCGACGTCGAGCTGAGCATCGACGACCTCGACCTCGCCGAGCACGACTACGCACGGGCCGCGGCCGACGCGGACATCGTCGTCGCGCACTCGCTGACGAGCGAGGTGCCGGTCGGCAGCGAGGGACTCGTCGCCACCGTGCTCACCCGTGAGCCGCTCGACGTCGCCGTGCCGCCGGACCACCCGCTCGCCGCTCGCGCCACGCTGCGACCCGAGGACGTCGTCGACGAGCCGTGGATCTGCGTGCCCGAGCACTACCCCTTCGACACCGTCCTCCAGCGGATCGAGGCCACCTGCGCCCGCCCGCTGCACCGGCGGCTGCGCATCCGCGACAACCACCTCGTCGCCGCGCTCGTGGCGGCCGGCGAGGGCCTGGCCCTGCTGCCGCGCTACACGACCCGCTCGGCCGACGAGTTTGCCCTCGTGCCGCTCGTCGACGTGCCCTCCGCCCGGTGGATCGTCGCGCTCTCGCGGCCGGACCGGGCCGAGCGGGCCGCGGTGCGGCTCGTGACCCGACAGCTCGGTATTGCGGGGGCGGCGCTCATGGGTGAGCGGATATCCTGACGCGGTACACCCCCTTCGACCCGCCAGGAGCACCGTCCGTGGTCACCCGCATGTCCTCCCTCTTCCTCCGCACCCTCCGGGAGGACCCCGCTGACGCGGAGCAGCCGGGCCACAAGCTCCTCGTGCGCGCCGGCTACATCCGCCGCGCCGCGCCGGGCATCTACACCTGGCTGCCGCTGGGGCTGAAGGTCCTGCGCAAGGTCGAGGCGATCGTGCGCGAGGAGATGGAGGCGATCGGATCCCAGGAGCTGTCCTTCCCGGCGCTGCTGCCCAAGGAGCCCTACGAGGCGACCAACCGGTGGACCGAGTACGGCGACAACCTCTTCCGGCTCGTCGACCGCAAGGACGCCGACATGCTCCTCGGACCGACCCACGAGGAGATGTTCTGCCTCGCGGTCAAGGACATGTACACCTCCTACAAGGACCTGCCGCTCGCGCTCTTCCAGATCCAGACGAAGTACCGCGACGAAGCCCGCCCGCGCGCCGGCGTGTTGCGCGGCCGCGAGTTCATCATGAAGGACTCCTACTCCTTCGACGTCGACGCCGCCGGCCTGCAGAAGGCCTACGACGCGCACCGCGACGCCTACATCAAGATCTTCGACCGGCTCGGGTTCGAGTACGTCATCGTCCACGCCGACTCCGGTGCCATGGGTGGCAGCGCGAGCGAGGAGTTCCTCGCGGTCAGCCCCAATGGTGAGGACACCTTCGTGCGCGACGCCTCCGGCTACGCGGCCAATGTCGAGGCCGTCGTCGTGCCGCAGGCCCCGCCGGTCGAGGTGACCGCCGGTCCCGCGCACGTCGAGGACACCCCCGACACCCCGACGATCGAGACCCTCGTCGCTGCTCTCAACTCCGCGCACCCGCGCACCGACGGCCGCGAGTGGACGGCTGCCGACACCCTCAAGAACGTCCTCGTGACCCTCGTCCACCCCGCCGACGAGGAGCACGACGAGCCGTGGCGCGAGCCGCTGGCCATCGGCGTGCCCGGCGACCGCGAGGTCGACGCCAAGCGCCTCGAGGCGCAGGTGGCGCCGGCCGAGGTCGAGGACTTCGGCGAGGCCGACTTCGCCGCCCACCCCGAGCTGGCCAAGGGCTACATCGGCCCCGGCGTCCTGGGGTCCGAGCGGTCCTCCGGCATTCGCTACCTGCTCGACCCGAGCATCGCCGAGGGCAGCGCCTGGGTCACCGGCGCCGACGAGCACGGCAAGCACGTCATCGACCTCGTGCACGGCCGTGACTTCACCGCCGACGGCACGATCCAAGCCGCCGAGATCCGCGAGGGCGACCCGAGCCCGACCGGCTCCGGCACGCTGACCCTCGCCCGCGGTGTCGAGATGGGCCACATCTTCCAGCTCGGCACCAAGTACGCCGAGGCGCTGGGCCTGAAGGTCCTCGACGAGAACGGCAAGCTCGTCACCGTGACGATGGGCTCCTACGGCGTCGGCGTCACCCGCGCGGTGGGTGTCGTCGCCGAGGACAACCACGACGACCTGGGCCTCGTCTGGCCGCGTGAGCTCGCCCCCTTCGACGTGCACGTCGTCGCGGCGGGCAAGGGCGACGAGATCTTCACCACGGCCGCGGACCTGTCCGCTCAGCTCGAGGCGCAGGGCGTCACCGTGCTCTACGACGACCGCGCCGGCAAGGTGAGCCCGGGCGTGAAGTTCAAGGACGCCGAGCTCATCGGTGTCCCGACGATCCTCGTCGTCGGCAAGGGCCTGGCCGACGGGGTCGTCGAGGTCAAGGACCGCCGCAGCGGTGAGCGCCGCGAGGTGCCGGTGGGGGAGGCCGTCGAGGCCGTGCTCGCCGAGGTGCGTGGCGGCGCATGAGCGTCGACGAGATGCGCCACCCGCTCACCGTGCGTGAGCGGCCCGAGGCCGGGCCCGTCGAGGCGGTGATCTTCGACTGGGGCGGCACGCTCACCCCGTGGCACACGATCGACCTGGGCCAGCAGTGGCGCGTCTTCGCGCGGGAGGTCCACGGCATCCCGATCGAGTCCGACGAGGTGCCGCAGGAGGACCTCGACCGCGCACACGAGCTCGCCGAGCGGATCCACGCCGTCGAGGCCGATGCCTGGCAGCAGGTGCGCGACGAGCAGCGTGGCGCGCACCTCGACGACATCCTGCGCAAGGCCGGCATCGACCCACAGCACGACCGGCACCACGTCGCGCTCGCGGCCTACCGTCGCTTCTGGGAGCCGCACACCCACACCGACCCGCAGGTGCGGCCGCTCTGGGAGGGGCTACGCGCTCGGGGTCTCAAGGTCGGGGTGCTGTCCAACACCATCTGGAGCGGGGACTACCACCGCGAGATCTTCGAGCGTGACGGCGTGCTCGACCTCATCGACGGCGACGTCTACTCGTCGGAGATCCAGGTGGTCAAGCCGCACCGGGAGGCCTTCGAGGCCGCGGCCGCGGCCGTCGGCGTGCCGATGGCCAATGCCGTCTACGTCGGCGACCGGCTCTTCGAGGACGTGCTGGGCTCCCAGGAGGTCGGGATGCGCGCGATCTGGGTGCCGCACAGCGACATCCCGGCCGACCAGCAGGTGACCGTCGACGTCGAGCCCGATGGCGTCGCGCACGAGCTGATCGACGTCCTCGAGATCGTCGACGGCTGGCTCGCCGCCTAGGGGTGCTGCTCGGGCGGGGGCACCCGACGCCGGCGCCACCAGCACCAGGCGCCGGTGCTCCACACCGCCCACACGACGAGCACCGGCTGAAAGAGGAGCCGGACCGCCCGTGAGGTGTCGCTCGTCAGCCCGAAGGCGTCGCGGTGCTCGGTGAGCTGCGCGATGTTGCCGGGGAAGACCGCGACGAAGAGCGCTGCTGTCACCAGGCCGACCACGGCGCGAGCGGGATGGCGCCAGACAAGGAGCAGGGCCGCGCCGACGGCGATCTCGACGACACCCGAGACGAGGACGACGAGGTCGGCGTCAGCGGGGAACCACGGCGGCACCTGGGCCCGGAACTCGGTGCGGGCAAAGGTCAGGTGGGCCACGCCCGCAAGGACGAGGAAGGAACCGAGCAGCGCCTGCCCGACGGCACGCAGTGGTGAGGACATGTCTCAGGCTCCCACGGCACCGAGGAGGCGGCTGGCGGCGAGCCAGGTCGCGCCGGCGAGGACCAGGGCGAAGCTCGCCACCCACAGCACCGCAGGCACGCCCGTCGTACGGGCGAGTGAGCCCGGGTCACTGCGGGGCTCGATGCCGCCGAGCATCGTCGCCAGGTGCCGCCAGGCTCCCACGAGGAGCAGCAGGCCCACACCGACGAGGACCTGCTGCTGCAGGGCATCGTCGCGCCACCACCACAGGGCGGCGCCCGCCGCGAGCACCGCGACGACGACGAGTCCGGTGAGCGCCGAGCGCACCCGGGTCAGGGTGGTGAGCAGCCCCACGAGCAGGAGGGTGAGCATCGGGGCGGCCCACCCGGCCGTCGCGAGCCCCACGAGCAGGGCGCCGACGATCCCCGGAGCTGGGTAGCCGGCCCAGGTCGTCGCGACCACGCCCGCACCGCTGGCGGGGCCCACCGTCACGGCGTGGCCGGACATGTCCGAGCGCAGGACGAAGCCGGTGAAGCGTCGCCCGCACGCCACGCCCACGAGGGCGTGCCCGAGCTCGTGGACGAGGGTGACGACGAGCCGCAGCACCCGCCACGCCGGCCACCAGGTCGCCGCGACGCAGCCGAGCGCGAGGACGGCGACGAGGGTCCACCCGGCGAGCTCGGGTGCGGGGCTCGCGGGGGAGAGGCGGTCGAGGAGGTGCTGCACGGGGTGACCGTATGCGGGCAACCTGTGCGTGGGAGGGTGAGCCCATGTCGCACGTGCTGATCCTCGGAGGGACCGCCGAGGCGAGGGATCTCGCCGCCCGCCTGGACGCGCAGGGGGTGCCCCTCACCTCCTCCCTCGCCGGCCGGGTGTCGCAGCCGCGACTGCCGGTCGGGCCGGTGAGGATCGGCGGGTTCGGTGGGGTCGCTGGCCTGACCGACTGGCTCCGTGAGCACGAGGTGAGCGCGGTCGTCGACGCCACCCACCCCTTCGCCGCGACGATGGGCGCCCATGCGGCACAGGCTTGCTCGTCGCTCGGCCTGCCCCTCCTCCGACTGGCGCGGCCGGGCTGGGCCGCACACCCCGACGCCGCGTCCTGGACCTGGGTCGGGGACCACGTGGCTGCCCGGGAGGCGGCGGACCAGGTGGGCGGGGCCCCCTTCGTCACGACGGGGCGGCAGACCCTGCACCACCACATCGACGCCTGGGCCGACCGGCCGGTGCTCGTCCGGCTCGTCGAGCCTGCGGAGCGGCCGCTGCCGGCGGCCTGGACCGTGCTGCGCTCGCGGGGGCCCTTCGCCGTCGCCGACGAGGAGGCGATCATGCGCGAGCACGGCGTCACCGTGCTGCTCACCAAGGACTCGGGTGGTCGCTACACCGAGGCCAAGCTCGACGCGTCCCGACACCTCGGGGTGCCGGTCGTCGTCGTGTCGCGCCCGGCGCGGGCGCCGGGCGTCGCGGAGGCGAGCGATGCCGACGCCGCCACGAGGTGGGTCCTGGCGTCCCTACGCTCCTGACTCGTGCTCTGGATCAGACATTGCGTGATTCACCGGACGAGTCAGGGCCGTAGCGACCGATCCGGCCTCACCGCTTCAGCGCGAGGCGGGCCCCGACGACCGCGACCAGCGTGACGACACCCACCCGGCGGGCGAGGAGCACGGCGCGCGGCAGGTCCGCGACGGTGGGCGCAGGACCGGAGCCCATGACGACCCGGTCCTCGGCGCCGCTCGCGTAGACCGTCCGCCCACCGAGCCGCAGGACCAGGGCCGCGGCGAAGCCGGCCTCGACCGGTCCGGCATTGGGGCTGGGGTGGTCGCGCCCGTCCCGCACCGCCGTGCGCACCACCTCACCGGCACGAAGGGGGGAGGCCGCAGCGGTCGCGAGGACGGTGGCCCGGGCGGGGACCCAGCCCAGCAGGTCGTCGAGTCGGGCTGCGGCCCAACCAAATCGGGCATAGCGGGCCGTGCGGTGGCCGTGCATCGCGTCGAGGGTGTTGGCCGTCCGGTGGAGGACGACGCCGAGCGGGCCGAGCGCGGCACCCCAGACGAGCGTGCCCACGACGGCGTCGGAGGTGTTCTCCGCGACGGACTCGACGGCGGCCCGGGCGACCTCGTCGGCGGTGAGGTCGTCGGTGACCCGACCGACGAGGTTGCGGACCCGGGTGCGCGCTCCGGGGAGGTCGTCGGAGGCGAGCAGGTCGTGCACCGCCAGCCCTTCGCGACCCAGGCTCGTGCCACCGAGTGCCGCCCAGGTCAGGGCCGCGGTCGCAAGGGCACGCGCCGGCCCGGGCAGGCGCGTGGCGGCGACCCCCAGGGCGAGCGGCGGCGCGAGCACGAGCGCCTCGGTGAGGACACCGGCGGCCCGGGAGTCGCGATGGGTGCGCGTCTCGACCCAGCCGGCCCACGTGCCGAAGAGCGCGACGGGGTGCCCTCGTCGTGGGTCGCCGAGCGCCCGGTCGGCCGCCCACCCGAGGAGGAGGCCGATGGCGACGGGGTCGCTCACCCGGCCCCTTTGATCGTCAGCACCTGCCCCGAGACGACGAGGTCGACCCGGTCGGCGGACGCGGCGATGCGCTGGTTGAGCCAGCCGAGCCGGTCGGCGAAGATCCGTCCGGAGCGGTGCTCCGAGACCAGCCCCCAGCCGACCTCGTTGGTCACGGCCACGACGAAGGGGGCTGCGCGCCAGGCCGCCTCGAGGTCGTCCACCCGCTGCTCGAGCGCGGGGCCCCAGTGGTGCTCGGGTGCCTCCCAGGCCTCGATCTCGTCGAGCTGGGCGGTCAGCCAGGTGCCGAGGCAGTCGAGCAGGACCGGGTCCTCGGCCTCCCACAGGCCACTCGCCGCGTCCGTGCTCTCGACGGTCGACCAGGTCGCCGGTCGCCGCTGCCGGTGCGCGGCCACGCGAGCCGCCCAGTCGGCGTCGTCGCGCTGCGGGCCGGCCGCGAGATAGGAGACGGGCGTGCCCTCGGGCGCGTGCGGGGGCAGTAGGAGGGACTCGGCGTGCCGTGACTTGCCCGAGCGGACGCCACCGGTGACGAGGACGCGCATGCTCACCACGCCACCGTCAGCAGCACGAGCAGCACGGTGAGAGCCACCTCGACACCGGCCCCGATGACGTCGCCACCCACACCGCCCAAGGTGCGAACAGCCGTGTCCCGGAGCGAGATCGCCGCCCAGACGGCCACGGGCGCGGCCACTGCCGCCACGAGCACGGCCCGCGCGACCATCGAGAAGGGGGCCGCGGAGCTCCCGTCACCCAGACCCCCCATCGGCAGGGCGACCGGCAGCACCGATGCCACGAGGAGCGCACCGACGACGAGCACCACGAGCGCGACGCCGACGAGGGGCACGGTCCCGACGAAGGCCGCCCCGAGCCTCGAGCCCGGCGCGGCCTGCTGCCCGCGACCGCAGACGGCGGCGGCAGCCGCCCGGGACGCCACGACCGCTGCACCGACGACGAGGGCCCCGCGCCAGCCGGACCCGAGCAGAGCGGCGATCGCCCCGGCCTGCACGAGCAGCACGACGACGAGCGCGACCGCCCCCATCGGGCCGACGTCGCCGCGCCGCATGATCTCGAGCGCTCGCTCGCGGTCCCAGCCCGCACCGAGGCCGTCGACCGTGTCGGCCAGGCCGTCGAGGTGCATGCCCCGTGAGCCGTGGGCGAGCACGCCGAGGGCGAGGCCCGCGGCGACGAGCGGTGGCACGCCGATCTCGACGGTGAGCCCGACGAGGACGACCTGGAGCGCGAGCGGGAGGACCGCGAGCGGCGCGAGGAGCAGCGCGGTGCGCGCGGTGTCGGGGGTGATCGTCACCCGGCCACTCGGCGACCGGGTGAAGGTCCCGACGGCCAGGCGCAGCCCCTCGGACGCGCTCACGGCGAGGTGGGGGCCGGTGAGTCGAGGGAGCCGACGACGTCACCGACGACCGTGATGGCCGGGGGAGCGAAGCCCCCTTCGTCGGCCGCGGAGGCGATCTGCGACAGGGGCGCCCGCACCGAGCGCTGCTGCGGGGTGGCCCCGTCGGCGATGCACGCGGCGGGGGTGTCGGGGGACAGGCCGGCCGCGACGAGCGCCTCGGCGATCGCCCCGAGGGTGGCGACCCCCATGAGGATGACGATCGTCAGACGCGAGGTGGCCAGCGCCGCCCAGTCGACCTCGCTGCGCGGGTCGTCGGGGGAGACGTGCCCGGAGACGACCGCGACGCCCTGGGACAGGCCGCGGTGGGTCACCGGGATGCCGGCGAGGGCCGGCACGGAGAAGGCGGAGGAGACGCCCGGCACGGCCTCGACGGGCACGCCGGCGGCGACGCAGTGGTTCCACTCCTCGCCGCCGCGGCCGAAGAGGTAACCGTCACCGCCCTTGAGCCGCACCACGGTCCGGCCGGCGCGGGCGTGCTCGACGAGCAGCTCGTTGATCCGCTCCTGGGGGGTGAACTCGCCGCGGGGGATCTTGCCGACGTGGACGATCTCGGCCTGCGGGGCGATCTCGTCGAGCGCCGCGACCGGACCGAGGCGGTCGGTGACGACGATGTCGGCTGCCGCGAGCGCGTCGTGTCCGGCGACGGTGAGCAGGCCGGGGTCGCCCGGCCCTCCGCCGACGAGGATGACCCGCCCGGTGGCGGTGGTGGCGTCGGTCATGCGGTCCTCCGGTGGTGCAGGTGGGTCAGCTCTCTCAGCAACCCGTCGATGGTGTGGGGGTCACGGACGGCGATCCGCACCCATGCGGTGTCGAGCCCCGGGAACGTATCGCCTCGCCGCACGGCCCACCCGGCATCGCGCAGCGCCTCGCGGACACCCGTGCCGACCCGGGCCAGGACGAAGGGGGCGTCCCCGCCGGCGGTCGGGATGCCCAGCGTGTGCAGCCCCCGCGTGAGGTGGGCCCGCCACCCGGCGATCTCCTCGGCGGCCCGGTCGGCCTCGACGAGTGCGGCTGGGGTGGCGGTCTCGATCATGACGCGCAGCGCGAGGGAGCCCACGGACCAGTGCGGTTGGTGCTCGGCCAGGGCCGCGACGAGCTCGGCGTCTCCGACGACGTAGCCGGCGCGGATGCCGGCGACGGCCCAGGTCTTGGTCAGCGAGCGCACGACGAGCAGGCCGGTGAGGTCGCCCGCCAGGAGCGTCTCGCGCTCGCCGGGGACGGAGTCGATGAAGGCCTCGTCGACGAGGACCACCCGGCCGGGCCGCACGAGCGAGCGCAGCGTAGCTGCCGGGTGGAGCACGCCCGTCGGGTTGGTCGGGTTGCCGACGACGACGAGGTCGGCGTCGCCGATCTGCCCGAGCGCCTCGGCCGTGAGTGCGAAGTCGTCCTCCGGCCGCAGCAGGACGTGCCGCACCTCGTGCCCCGCGGCGCGCAGCGCGGCCTCGGGCTCGGTGAACTGCGGGTGCACGACGACCGCGTCGCGCGGTGTCAGCGCCCGCGCGAGCAGCGTGAAGGTCTCGGCCCCACCACTCGTCGGCAGCACCTGGTCGCGGGCCACACCGTGCCGCGCGGCGATCGCATCCCGAGCACGGGTGGGGTCGGGGTAGGCCGCGACGGTCGACAGCTCCTCGGCGAGGGCCTGGGCGAGCCACCCCGGCGGCTGGGTGAGCCGCACGTTGACGGCGAGGTCCACCAGCTCGCTCGACACCTCGGCGTCCCCGTGATGACGAAGGGGGTCTGCCAAGGACGTGGATCGGGCTGGGGTGGCGCGACCCAAGGGCTGAGCCGGTTGCGGGGCGTCGTGGCCCCAGCCACGAGCGGCCTCGACGAAGGACCCCGCCACGGAGGGCGAGCCGGCCCAGTGCGTGTGCAGGTAGGAGGCGACGAGGGTCGCGCGACCGGTGCCGGCGGGGTCGAGGGCGAAGCCCTCGGTGCGGCCACCGAGGTCCCATGCCGCACTCGTGCCGAAGGGGGGATCGGTCACCGTGCGGTGGAACTCGTGGCCGGCGACCCGGGTCCCGGCCGGGCCGAGGACGGAGTCGACGAGCGAGGTCGCCTCGCGGTAGCCGAGGGTGAGGCGGCGGCCCATCGCGGCCCGGGCCGGCAGGGCGCCGACCATCGGGTGGTCGTCGAGGGTCTCGGCGAGGTAGAGCATGCCGGCGCACTCGGCAATCGTCGGCATGCCGGCCGCGATGGCGGTGCGGATCTGGTGCACGAGAGGGCGGTTGGTCGCCAGGGTGCGCGCGTGCACCTCGGGGAAGCCGCCGCCGAGGTAGAGCCCGCTCGTGCCCTCCGGCAGCGCGGCGTCGCGGGCCGGGTCGAGCTCGACGACCCGGGCGCCGGCGGCCTCGAGGAGCTCGACCGTCTCGGGGTAGCGGAAGGTGAAGGCGCGGCCCCCGGCGACGGCCACGACGACCCCCCGTCGGGACGAATGCGGAGCACGCTCCTCAGGGAGCGGGGACTGGAGCGAAGGGAGGGCGGCGGCAGGGGCCCACGGCTCGAGATCGAGGTCGGGGGCCGTGCGGGAGGCCGCGAGCAGCGCGTCGAGGTCGAGGTGCTCCTCGGCGACGGCGGCGATGTGGTCGAGGGTCGCTGCGGCCTCGCCGCGCTCGGCGGCGGGGACGAGCCCGAGGTGGCGCGAGGGCACGTGCATCGCGGCGTCGCGGGGCAGCACGCCCCACACGGGGACGCCGACGGCCTCGACCGCCCGGCGGGCCTCCTCGCCGTGGCGCGGGGTGCCGGCCTTGTTGAGCACGACACCCACGACGTCGAGCTCGGGGTCGATCGTCGCGAGGCCGTGCACGGTGGCGGCGACGGTGCGTGAGGTCGAGCTGATGTCGACGACGAGGACGACGGGCGTGCGGGTCAGGGTGGCGACGTGCGCGCTGGAGGCGAAGCCGTCGCCCCCGAGGCGTCCGTCCATGAGGCCCATGACGCCCTCGAGGACCGCGACGTCCGCGAGGGTCGGGTGGGTGGCGCCGCGGGCGAGGAGGGGAGCGACCCTCCCTTCGCCCACGAGCCACGGGTCGAGGGTGCGGCTCGGGCGGCCGGTCGCCAGGGCGTGGTAGCCGGGGTCGATGTAGTCCGGGCCGACCTTGGCCGGCGCGACGGTCAGACCGCGGCGGGCGAGGGCGGCCATGATCCCCACGGCGATCGTCGTCTTGCCGTGGCCCGACGCCGGCGCCGCGACGAGCACCCGGGGGAGGGCCGTCACCACTCGATGCCCTTCTGGCCCTTCTGCCCCTGGTCGAAGGGGTGCTTGACCTTGGTCATCTCGGTCGCGACGTCGGCGATCTCGAGCAGGCGCGGGTGCGGGTCGCGGCCGGTGATGATCACGTGCTGGTAGCCGGGCCGGGTGGTCAGCGTGTCGATGACGTCGTCGAGCTCGACCCAACCCCACTTCATGACATAGGTGAACTCGTCGAGGATGTAGACGGTGTGCGTCTCGGCGGCGAGCCGCCGCTTGATCTCCGCCCAGCCCTCACGGGCGTCGGCCGCGTGGTCCTCCTCGGTCCCCGCCTTGCGCGACCAGGACCAGCCGGAGCCCATCTTGTGCCACTCGACGGGGCCCCCTTCGCCGGTCTCCTCGTGGACCCGGCCGAGGGTCGTGTAGACCTCCTCCTCGCCGATGCGCCACTTCGCGGACTTGACGAACTGGAAGACGCCGATCGACCAGCCCTGGTTCCACCCGCGCAGGCCGAGGCCGAAGGCCGCCGTCGACTTGCCCTTGCCGGTGCCGCCGTGGACGACGACGAGCGGGCGGTTGCGGCGCTGCCGCGTGGTCAGCCCGTCCTTCGGGGTGACGGGGGTCTGTCCCTGGGCCATCAGGCGGCGCTCCTTCGGGAGGCGGTGCGGTCGGTGACGATCTCGACGAGGCCGCTCGCGGCGACCTGCTCGAGGGCGATGTGCTCGGCGCCCATGCGGTGGGCGAGGTCGGCGGCCAGGCCCATGCGGAAGCGGCCCGACTCGCAGTCGACGACGACGGTCTCGGCCGTGCGCCCCCAGGCGTCGGCGATGGCCTGGGCTCGGGCGAGGGCATCGGGGCCCGCGGTGGCCCGGCCATCAGTGACGAGGACGACGAGGGCGCGCTGGTTGCGGTCGCGGATGCGCTCTCTCGCAACGACTCTGGCGATCTCGGTCAGGCCCTCGGCGAGCGGGGTCCGTCCGCCGTGCGGCATCTCGGCGAGGCGCGCGGCGGCGGCGTCGACGGACGAGGTGGGCGGCAGCGCCAGCTCCGCGCCGGTCCCGCGGAAGGTCACCAGACCCACCCGGTCGCGCCGCTGGTAGGCGTCGAGCAGGAGCGAGAGGACGGCGGTCTTGACCTCGCCCATCCGCTTGCGCGCGGCCATCGAGCCGGAGGCGTCGACGGCGAGGAGGACGAGGTTGGCCTCGCGGCCGCGGGTCACGGCGTGGCGCAGGTCGTCGCCGGTCACCCGGGCGGGCCCGGTGCGGGCCGCGCGGCGGGCGGCGGAGGCACGAAGGGTGGCGGTCAGGTGCACCGGCGACCCGGCGGGCTCGTGCCCCGCCGGGTGGGTGCCGACGACCCGCCCGCGGGGGGTGAGCGCGGGGGAGCGGCGACCGCTCGGGCCGGCGCCGACGCCGGTCAGCTCGAGGCGACGGGCCCGGTAGGGCTCGGTGGCCGCGGCGGTGCCGGTGGGGGTCGGCTGGGCACCCGCAGGGGGCGAAGGGGGTGACTCGGGGGCCTCCGCCGACTCGTCCGGGGAGTCGGGGGTCGGGTCGGCGGACGACTGGGGCCCGGTCGGGGGCTGGTCGTCGGACGACGTCGAGCTCGGGGCCGGGCCCGAGGGGTCGGCGTCGGTCGCCTCGCCCGGGCCCTCGTCGGGCTGGTCGCCGCCGTCGGGCTCTTCCTCGCCGCCGCCCGGCGGGTCGTCCTCGGGCTCCTCGTCGAGCAGCCGGTCGAGCAGGTCCTCGTCGAGACCCGGCGCGTCGAAGGGAGCACGACGGCGGCGGTGGGGCAGGGAGAGCAGCGCCGCGGCCCGGATGTCCTCGCGGGTCACGTGGTCGCGCCCCTCCCACGCGGCGTGCGCCGCGGCGGTGCGGGCGGTGACGATGTCGGCGCGCATGCCGTCGACGTCGAATCCGGCGCACACCCGCGCGATGGTCCGCAGGGTCCGCTCGTCGAGCGCGACCCGGCGCACCGCCTCGCGGGCGGCGGCCAGGCGCGCGGTGAGCTCGGCCTCGGCGTCGGCGAAGCGGGCCGCGAAGCCTGCCGGGTCGAGGTCGGCCTCGAGCCGGCGACGCACGACCTCGGCGCGCACGTGCGGGTCGCGGCTCGCGGCGACGTGGACGGTCAGGCCGAAGCGGTCGAGCAGCTGCGGGCGCAGCTCGCCCTCCTCGGGGTTCATCGTGCCGACGAGGGTGATCCGCGCCGGGTGCGAGATCGAGACACCGTCGCGCTCGACGGTGTTGCGCCCCATCGCGGCAGCGTCGAGCAGCACGTCGACGAGGTGGTCGTGCAGGAGGTTGACCTCGTCGACGTAGAGGATGCCGCGGTGCGCGTCGGCGAGCAGACCGGGCTGGTAGGCGGCCTCGCCGTCGCCCAGGGCTCGGCGCAGGTCGAGGGAGCCGACGACGCGGTCCTCGGTCGCACCGACGGGCAGCTCGACGAGGCGGGCCGGGCGGGTCGTGGCCGCGCCCTCGTGGGGGCCGTCGGGGCAGTCCTCGTCGCGGTCGGGGTCGCAGCCGAAGCGGCACTCGCTCGCCACCCGCTGCTCGGGCAGGACCGAGGCGAGGGCGCGGACGGCGGTCGACTTGGCGGTGCCCTTCTCACCCCGGACGAGGACGCCGCCGATCTCGGGCGAGATCGCGCTCAGCAGCAGCGCCGACGTCAACTCGTCGGCACCGACGAGCGCGGTGAAGGGGAAGGTGGGGGTCCGGGACCCGGTGCGGCTCACAGTGGCGGCCTCCTGGCGAGTGTCCACGCTCGCCGTCCGACGACATCGACGCGGGTTCGCGACGACGGGCACCGACCGAGTGTCTGGCTCGGGCCGCGTGGGCCGTGACAGTGGCGGGACCGCTCCGGAGTTGCACCGGATTCCTCGGGGGAGTGCCTGGGCGCGATCCTCTCACAGGAGGGCAAGGCCCTAGGGTGGGCGTCCGTGATCGAGGTCGTGGGTATCGGGGACGACGGGTGGTCCGGTCTGGACGAGGCCCGACGCGCCCTCATCAGCGGTGCCGCGACCCTCGTCGGGGGCAGCCGTCACCTCGACCTCGTCGCCCCCCACGCCCCCGAGGCGCAGCTCGTGCCCTGGCCCAGCCCCCTTCGCCCGGCGTTGCCCGCCCTCGTCGAGGCGCACCCCGACGCCGTCGTCCTCGCCAGCGGTGACCCGCTGCGCTCCGGCATCGCCACGACCCTCGTCGAGCTCGTCGGCGCCGACCGCGTGCGCGTCCACCCCGCCATCGGCAGCGATGCCCTCGCCCGGGCCCGTCAGGGGTGGCCCGCCGAGGAGACCGTCGTCGTCACGACCGTCGGGCGCGACCTGCGCGCGGTCCTGCCCCACCTGGCCCCCGGCGCGCGACTCGTCGTCCTCCTCTCCGGGGGCGGCGACCCGGCTCGGCTCGGCGCACTGCTCACCGAGCACGGTTGGGGCGCAAGCATGCTCACCGCCCGCTGGCACCTTGGCAGCCCCGACGAGGGCGCTCGCTCCGAGCGCGCCGACGGCTTCGCCGAGGCCACCCCCGACCTCGTGCTCGCCTGCCTCGACGTGCGCGCCGACGACCCCGCGGCGACTGCCGCGACCGCCGGACCGGTCCCGGGGCGCCCCGAGGACTTCATCGACCACGACGGCCAGCTGACCAAGCGCGACGTGCGCGCGAGCGGTCTGGCCCGACTGCGGCCCACACCCGGCGCGCACCTGTGGGACCTCGGCGCCGGCAACGGCTCCGTGGCCCTCGAGTGGTGCCTCGCCGCCGACCGCGCGACCGTCACCTGCGTCGAGCGCGACGCGACCCGCGCCCAGCGCATCCGCGACAACGCCGCTGCCCTCGGCCTCGCTGCTCGGGTTGACGTCGTCGTCGGCGACACCGGCAGCACCGACCTGGCGATGCTGCCGACGCCCGACGCGATCTTCGTCGGCGGCGGGCTCGACCCCGACCTGCTCGACCGTGCATGGTCCTCCCTTCGCCCCGGCGGACGCCTCGTCGCGCACGCCGTGACGCTCGAGGGGGACGCCGCGCTCATCGGCCGGCACGCCCGCACCGGCGGCGAGCTCACCCGCCTGTCCGTGGAGCGGGCCGTCCCGCTCGGGCGCTTCCTGTCGTGGACCCCCGCCCGCACCGTCACCCAGCTCGCCGCGATCCGCACCGACTCCGAGGACCCGACATGACCGTTCACTTCATCGGCGCCGGCCCCGGTGCCGCCGACCTGCTGACGATCCGCGCGACCCGCCTGCTCGCGGCGAGCCCGGTCTGCCTCTACGCCGGGACCTACCTCGATGCCGCCGTCCTCGAGCACTGCCCCGACGGCGCGCGGCTCGTCGACACCCAGGATCTCGACCTCGACGGGATCACCGCCGAGCTCGTCGCCGCGCACGAGCGGGGCGAGGACGTCGCCCGGCTGTGCTCCGGCGACCCGAGCGTCTACTCCGCGATCGCCGAGCAGACCCGCCGGCTCGACGCCGCCGGCGTGCCGTGGGACATCACGCCCGGCATCGCCGCCTACGCCGCGACCGCCGCCCGGCTCGGCCGCGAGCTCACCGTGCCCGAGGTCGCCCAGTCGGTCGTGCTCACCCGCGCCCAGCGGGACTCGACGGCCATGCCGTCGGGGGAATCGCTCGAGGCCTTCGCCGCGACCGGTGCGACCCTCGTGCTGCACCTGGCGATCCGCTGCGCCCGCGAGCTCGCCGACCGGCTCGCCGAGCACTACGGCGCCGACTGCCCCGTCGCCGTGGCCTACCGGGTCGAGCAGCCCGAGGAGATCGTCCTGCGCGGCACCCTCGCCGACATCGCCGACCAGGTCGAGGCGCACGACCTGCGGCAGGCCGCGATCATCGTCGTCGGGTGGGCCCTGCGGGCCGAGGGCTTCGTCGAGTCGCACCTCTACTCCTGCCGCCGCGCGGCCGAGCGCGAGGAGCGGACGGCAGCAGACATCCCGGGCGGGCTTCGCTAGTCTCGGCCCCAGCCATCGCCTCCACCTGGAGGAACCCGGTGAGAGTCCGGGACGGTCGCGCCACTGTGAGCGGGTCTTCCGCGAGTCAGGAACTCCGGGGCGAGGGCTGCAGCGGCCGGACGCGTCATCCGGCCAGAGAGAGAGTGCGCTGATGCACATCGCCGAGGGCTTCCTGCCACCGGTCCACGCCGCCGCGTGGACTGCTGTCGCCGCCCCCTTCGTCATCCACGGCACCCGCAGTGCCGCCCGCATCGTGCGGGACAACCCGAGTGCCCGCCTGCTGCTCGGCGCCGCCGGCGCCTTCACCTTCGTCATGTCGGCGATCAAGCTGCCGTCGGTCACCGGCTCGAGCTCGCACCCGACGGGCACCGGCGTCGGCGCGATCATCTTCCGTCCGCCGGTCATGGCCCTGCTCGGCACGATCGTGCTGCTCTTCCAGGCGCTGCTGCTCGCCCATGGCGGGCTGACGACGCTCGGCGCCAACGTCGTCTCCATGGCGGTCGTCGGGCCCTGGGTCGGCTACGGGCTCTTCCGGCTGCTGGCCGCGGCCCCCTTCGTCGTGCGGGTCTTCGTCGGCATCGCGATGGCCAACCTCGCCACCTACGTCACGACCGCCACCCAGCTCGCCCTGGCCTACCCCGAGGGCGGTTTCGTCGAGGCGTGGGGTCGCTTCCTCGGGATCTTCGCCGTGACCCAGGTGCCGCTCGCCGTCGTCGAGGGGCTCGTCGGCGTGCTGCTCCTCAACGCGCTCATCACGTGGGCGCGGCCCGAGCTGGAGGACCTCCAGGTCGTGCCCGCCGACACCGTCGAGACCACGGAGGCCGCTCGTGCGTGAGTCCACCCAGACCCTCGGTCGGCGCGGCGTCGCGCTCGTCGTCGCCGCCATCGTCCTCGTCCTCGTCGTCGCGCTCTACCTCGGTGGCCGGGCCGCAGCGGGTGAGGAGGAGGCCTTCGGCGGGTCCGACGCCGCCGCGACCGCCCAGCTCGAGGAGGCCGGCCACGAGCCGTGGTTCGAGCCGCTCATGCCCCCCGCTGGCGGCGAGATCGAGTCCGGGCTCTTCGCCCTGCAGGCGGGCCTCGGCGGTCTCGCGCTCGGCTACGTCTTCGGTCGGCTCAAGGGACGGCGCACCCGGACCGAGACGGTCGACCCCCGCGCATGAGGCCCACCCTCGACGACGCGGCGTGGTCCTCCCGGTGGCGGACCCGCTCGACGCTGGAGAAGTCCCTCCTCTGCCTGGGCCTGCTCCTCGTCGCCGCGACGACGACCTCGCTGGTCGTCGCCGGCCTCGTCGGGGTGTGCGCCGTCGGCCTCGCGGCCCTCGCCCGGGTCCCGGCCGGCGTCTGGCTGCGGGCGATGCTCGGGCCGGCGGTCTTCGTCGGCATCGGAGCGGTGACGATCGCGGTGACCCTCGGTCCCGGTGACCTGTGGTCCCTCGGTCCGATCGGCGTGGACGAAGGGAGTGCCTCCCGGGCCGTGCTCGTCGCCGCCCGGGCGCTCGCGGCCACGAGCGCGATGGTCCTGCTGGCGGCGACCACCCCGATGGTCGACCTGCTCGCCGGGCTGCGCCGGGCGCGGGTGCCGGAGGTGGCCGTCGACATCGCCGCCGTCACCTACCGGATGATCTTCGCCCTGCTCGACGCCGCGTCGGCGATCCGTGCCGCGCAGGCCGGGCGGTTGGGCTACGCGAGCGGTCAGGCCGCGCGACGGTCGGTCGGTCAGCTGTGCGCCGCGGTGCTCGTCGCCGCGTGGGACAAGGCCCGCCGGCTCGAGGACGGACTGGCCGGTCGTGGGGGAGTCGCCGCCGTGCCGCTCGTGCCTGCCCGGTCCGTGTCGACCCCCTTCGTCCTGGCGGCCGGGGGACTCGTCCTCGGGCTCGCCGGGCTGTCGCTGCGGGCGGGGCTGGCATGACGCACCGCCTCGGCTCCTGGACCCCGCCCGACGACGCGGCCACCGTCCTCGCCCTGCGCGGGGTGCACGCGGGCTACCCGGGCGCACCGGGCGTCCTCGACTGCGTCAGCCTGACGATCGGCACCGGCCGGCGCATCGCGATCCTCGGGGCCAACGGCTCCGGCAAGACGACGCTGCTGCGCGTGCTGTCCGGTGCCCACGAGCCGGCCGAGGGGGCCGTCGTCTCCGGCGGCGAGGTGCTGCGGCACACCCGACGCGGTCTCACCGCCCACCGGCAGCGGGTGCAGCTGGTCATGCAGGACCCGGACGACCAGCTCTTCAGCGCCGACGTGCGCAGCGACATCGGCTACGGGCCGACCAACCTGGGGCTGCCCGCGGCCGAGGTCTCCGCCCGGGTCGACGAGGCGCTCGCGGTGCTCTCGCTCGAGGCACTCGCCGAGCGCCCGGTGCACCGGCTCTCCTTCGGTCAGCGCAAGCGGGTCGCGGTGGCCGGTGCGCTCGCGATGCACCCCCGGGTGCTGCTGCTCGACGAGCCGACGGCGGGGCTCGACCCGGCCGGGGTCGAGGAGATGCTCGCCGCCGTCGCGGCGCTCGAGGCGCACGGCACGACCGTCGTGCTGTCGACCCACGACGTCGACCTCGCGTGGAGCTGGGCCGACGAGGTGGCGCTCGTCGTCGACCACGTCGTCCACCAGGGCGAGGTGACCGACGCCCTGACCGACGGTGCGCTCGTCGAGGCGGCCCGGCTGCGCCCGCCGTGGTCGGTGCAGGTGCTGCGCGAGATGGGGATCGAACCGGCCGCCGCCGGCTGGCCCCGCACGCCCGCCGATGTGGCGGTGGCACTCGCGTCGTCCCATGTGTCCCAAGATTCTCGGGTCACCCGATAAACCGCCACTTCGCAGGAGTTACGAACTCTTGCGAAGCGGCGGTTTCTCTTGCTGAGTGGTGGGTCGGCCCTCGCGGGAGGCGAGGACCTGCTCGCGCAGGATGTCGGCGTGGCCCGCGTGCTGGGCGAGCTCGCGCAGCACGTGCAGCAGGACCCAGCGAAGGGGGAGCGGCCCCCGTCGGTTGCCGGTCACCACGTCGTCGAGGTCGAGCCCGGCGATCGCCGCCCGGCTGTCCTCGCACGCTCGGCGGTGCGCGGCCCGGACCGAGGCGATGGTGTCGTGCGGGCTCAGCTCGAAGGACTCGTCAGGGGTCGCGGGGATCCCGATCTCGGTGCGCGAGCGGCCGCGGACCCCTTCGTCGAACCACACCCGCTCGACGAAGGTCACGTGCTTGAGCAGGCCGAGCAGGGTCGTGCGCGAGGGCACGAGGCCGCGGCGCGCCTCGTCCTCGGTCAGGTCGTCGAGGCACCGGCCGAGCGCCGCCCGGTGCTCGTCGACGAACTCGAGCAGCTGCTCGCGGGGAGGCGCGGCGTAGGAGACCTCGTGCTCGAAGGGGTGCGGGTTCACCCCTCGACCGTAGCCCCGGCTCAGCCCTCGGCGTAGACCTCGGCGGCACCGTCGACCTCGCCCGCCCGCCGCGGCTCCGGGCCGACGACCTCGAAGAGCATCGCGGTGAACTGGCCGTCGCGCTCGACCCGCTCGCGCCGCAGCCGCAGCCGCCGGGGGAGCAGGGGAGCGCCCGCCCCCAGGACGACGGGCGTCTGGTGGACCCACACCTTGTCGAGCAGCCCCGCGTCGGCGAACTGCCCGGCGAGGTCACCGCCCCCGACGATCCACACGTCCTTGCCGTCGGCCGCCTCCGTCGCGGCCGCGTGCACCTCTCGCACGTCACCCGCGTGGGCCCGCACGCCGTCGGGCAGGTCGAGGTCGCGGTGCGTGACGATCCACGACGGCTGCTCGTAGGGCCACGCGAAGTCCTGCCCGTCGTGGGTCAGCTCGCGGTGGACCCACGCATAGGTGTTGGCACCGCACACGACCGCGCCGACCGTCGGGAGGAACTGGTCGAAGTCGAGGCTGTCGCCGTCGCCGTACCTCCCGCCGGGGTCCTTGTCGTGGGCCGGCGTCGCGAAGAGCCACGACAGGCTCTCCTCGTCGTCGGCGATGTAGCCGTCCAGACTCGTCGCGGTGCAGTAGATCGTCGCCATCGACCCAGCGTGGCAGGTGCCACCGACAGCCGTCAGCGGATCCAGGCGATGCGGCTGAGGTCCAGGTGGGCGGTGCGCCCCGGGCGCACGGTGAGGGTCACCTCGACGCGCCGCGCCCCGGTGAGGTCGGCGCTCCGCGGGGCGGCGAAGGGGGTGATGCTCCGCCCCGGGCGCAGCGAGAAGGTCCGCCGCCGGTGGCTCTGCACGTCCCGTCGCGAGAGCGTCCAGGTCCACGTGGCGGAGCGGCCCGACGCGGCGCCGGGGAAGGTGACGGTGACCGCCGCGACGTCGGCGAGGGAGTCGACCTCGAGCTCGAGGCGCACGCCCTGCACCGGGTCGACGTCGGCGAGGGAGAGGGCGAGCCCTCCGGTGGCTCGGCGCCACGGGAGCGGCGAGCCCGCCGCGGTGACGGTGGCGGCGGCGCTCCCTTCGTCAGGGGTCGGTGGGGTGACCTCGACGGCGGCCCGCGAGGAGCTCACGGCGGAGACGTCGAGCGAGCCCAGCGGCACGTTGTCGAACCGCGTGGGCTGCGGCGGGGTGGCCGGCGACGCCTCGTCGCGGGTGACCTCGGGGTGCCGGCTGCCGGCGGCGAGGAGCTGCTCGACGCGGGCGGTGCGCCGCTGCGACCCGCCCGGGTGGCCCGCGACGACGAGGACCCAGCGGTCGGCGAGCGGCTCGACAAGCAGGGCCTCGAGCCCGGCCCGCTCGAGCATCGACTGGAGTCGCTCGGCGGTGAAGATCGACAGGTGGCCCCAGACCTGCTCGAGCCGGCCGAGCAGGGGCACGGTGAAGAGCAGGTCGGCGTCCTCGGGCAGCGCCCGGCCGAGGGTCTCAAGAGCGAGCTCGGGGTCGGGGACGTGCTCGACCACCTCGGAGCAGATGACGAGCGAGGCGTCGTCGAGGTCACCGGGCTCGAGGGTGTAGAGGTCCTTCTCGACGATCGAGCGGACCCGGTCCTCGTGGCCGAGCGCGTCGAGCAGCCGTCCGGTGCGCCGCACGCAGCTGGCCTCGAGGTCCATGGCCCGGTACGACGCGGCACCGGCCGCCAGGGCGCGGGCGGCGACGAACCCGGCGCCGCACCCCACCTCGACGAGCTCCTCGCCGGGCAGGACGACGTCGGCGATCCGCTCGAGCCGGGCCCGGTTGTAGGCGTCCTCCTGGACGCGGCGCACCTTGTCGCTCACGACGTCGCTGCCGACCTCGGGCGGCGCGTAGTCGCGGCGGCCGCGTTCGAGCTCGCTGGCGACCCGGTCGGCGAGCGGGGCGCGGGGGCCCTCGGCACGGCGGACGAGGTCCCAGTCAGGGCTGGTGGGCATCGTGGAGGCGCTCACGGCTGGCACGCTAGCAGCGGTTCCCGCCCGGGTTAGGCTGCCTCGGCCCTGCTCCTGACACCCACCGAGGACCCCGATGAACCGCGTCCCCCGCATCCTGTGGACCGTCGCCACCGCGAGGCGGCGCGGGCCCGTCGCCCCCGGTGAGGCCGCCGTCCTGCCGCTGCGGGTGCTGCCCAACGACATCGACTTCGCGTGGCACATGAACAACGGCGTCTACTTCACGATGGCCGACCTCGGGCGCATCGACCTGGCGATCCGCTCCGGCTGGGGCCTGGCGCAGGTGCGCCGGCGCTTGGCACCGGTCGTCATGCAGGAGACGATGACCTTCCGCAGCTCACTGCAGCCGTTGCAGGCCTACGAGCTGCACACCGTGATCGCCGGCTGGGACCGCGTCAGCGTCTTCTTCGAGCAGCGCTTCGTCGTCGACGGCCAGGCGAGCGCGCAGGCCCTGGTGCGCATGCGATTCCTCCAGCGCGGCAAGGGCGTCGACACCGACCGGCTGTGGCCGATGCTCGGGATGACGCCGCCGCCCAGCCACGTGCCGGAGTGGGCGAAGGGGTGGGGAGACGGGACCCGGTTGCCGTCGCCCCGTGAGGACGCACCGGCAGGGCCGCCGCCCTTCTGGGGGTGAGCACAAGAGGTCGTCCTGGTGCATCTCGTGGCGTTGACCGCCCCAGATCGCCCTCAGCGGGACCTCTTGTGCACGGGAGTCAGCCCACCGACCGCGGCGTCCACACCCGGCCGTCGTCGGTGACCCGGGTGCTCGAGGCACCGATGACGACGAGGCAGCCCATGTCGACGGCCTCGACGTCGAGCTCGCCGAGCGTCGTCACCCACGACGACTCCTCGTCGCGGCCCACGTGACGGGCCACGACGACGACCCGGTCCGGGCCGACGGCGTCGACGAGCAGGTCGCGGGCCGCGCCGAGGGTGTCCGGCCGCGAGCGGGATCGCGGGTTGTAGAGGGCGACCGAGATGTCGGTCGTCGCCAGCGCGGTCAGCCGTGCCGCGAGGACCTCCCACGGCTTGAGGTTGTCGCTGAGGTTGACCAGTGCATGGTCGCCGCCGAGGACGGCGCCGACGAGGGCGCTCGCCGCGTGCGCTGCGGTGACGCCCGGCACGACCTCGACCGGCACGTCGGCGTAGCCGGGGTCGTCGGGCAGGGCCGCCTCGCGCGACTCGAAGAGCGCCGTCGCCATGCCGAAGACACCAGCGTCACCGCCCGAGACGAGTGCGACGTCCGCCCCCTCGCGGGCCAGGTCGAGCGCCAGGCGCCCGCGGCCGAGCTCGACCGAGTTGCCGGAGGCATGGCGGGTCAGGCCCTCGCGCTGCGGCACCCGCGCGACGTAGGGCGCGTAGCCGACCACGTGGTCGACCCGGGCGAGCACCTCGCTCGCCTGCGGTGTGAGCCAGTGGTCCGACCCCGGCCCCAGACCGACGACGTGCACCGTGCCCACCTCCCGCTGATCGAGGTGGGAGGCCGCCCGCGGCCGACCCTCGAGATCAGGGGACTCCGTACCACCCGTCAGCCGCGCGAAGTCCGCGGCCCGCCCGGCGGCATCGTCACGCAGCCCCTCACCGGGGACGACGACGAGCGACATGTAGGGCACCCGGCCCTCGTCGACCTCGGCAGCCGGCATGACGAGCTCGCCCGGGTAGGACGCGCGCTCGACGTAGACGGCACGCTCGAGCATCCCTGCCTGGCGCAGGGCCTCGCGGACACCGGCGAAGGTGCGGCCGAGCTTCATGATGATCGCCGCATCGGTGTCGGCGAGACGCCGAGCCAGCTCGGGCACGGGCAAGGTGCCGGGCAGGACGGTGAGGGTGTCCTCGTGACGGCACAGGCCGGTCGCGACCGCGGCGGTGGCGGCGGACAGCGAGGTGATCCCGGGGACGACCTCGGTGGGGTAGCGCGGACTCAGCCGGTCATGGACGTACATGAAGGAGCCGAAGAAGAGCGGGTCGCCGATGGCGAGGACGACGACGCTGCGGCCGGCAGCAAGGTGGGTCTCGAGCCGGTTGCAGCACTCGTCGTAGAAGTCGGCGAGGGCCCCGTAGTAGCCGCGAGGGTGGTCGGTGAAGCCGGTCGTCACCGGGTAGCGCAGCTCTTCCTCGATGGCGCCCTCGGGGATGAGGTCGGCGGCGATGGAGCGCGCGAGCGACTGCTTGCCGGTGCCCGCGTGGTAGGCGATGACGTCGGCGTCACGGATGAGCCGGGCGGCCTTGAGAGTGATGAGCTCGGGGTCGCCGGGGCCGATGCCGACGCCGTAGAAGCGGCCGCCGCTCATGCCAGCTCGTCCCGGTGGGCGAGGGCGTTGAGCGCGGCAGCGGCCATCGCGGACCCGCCGCGGCGGCCGTGGACGACGAGCCAGGGGACCGGGCCGCCGGGCAGGTCGTGCTCGGCGAGGGCGACCTTGGACTCCGCGGACCCGACGAAGCCGACGGGCATCCCGATGATCGCGGCCGGACGCGGGGCGCCGTCGTGGAGCAGCTCGAGCAGGTGGAAGAGGGCGGTCGGCGCATTGCCGATCGCGACGACGGCACCCTCGAGCCGCTCGCCCCAGAGGGAGACGGCGGCGGCCGCGCGGGTCGTGCCCCACTGGGCGGCGAGGTCGGGCACCTGCGGCTCGCGCAGCGTGCAGACCACCTCGTTGTCGGCGGGCAGGCGGCGGCGGGTGACGCCCTGCGCGAGCATGTTGCTGTCGGTGAGGATCGGCGCCCCGGCGACAAGTGCAGCGTGGGCGGCAGCGGCGACCTCGGGGTGGCTGGCGATGTCGCTCGTGATGCCGACGTCACCAGCGGCGTGGATGATCCGCACGGCAGCACCGTGGAGGTCGGCGGGCAGACCGCTGAGGTCGGCCTCGTCGCGGATCATCCCGAAGGAGCGGCGGTAGATCTCCTGCCCGTCGGTGACGTAGTCGTACCGGCGAGGCGGTTGGCGAAGGGGGTTCATCAAGCCTTCTCGTGTTGTGCCGCAACGACATCCGCTGCGTTGGTGGGGTTGAGGGCGGTCGCGTGGGCGCGGGCGGGGTGGCCGCACGAGCGCTCGCAGCCGATGACGTGCACGGCCGGTCCGGCGACGTCGACGAAGGGGGCGGCCTCCCTGGCGAGGTCGCGCGTGCGGGTCGTCGTCCGCCCGCACGAGGGGGCTCCGGCGCAGGCGGTGAGGACGGTCCAGGGGGAGTCGGCGGCCGTGGCGAAGCCGGCCGCCGCGAGCTCCTCGGACCGCCCCGCGGCCCCCGGCACGACGATTGAGCGCCAGGGCGTGACGACGATCCGCTGGTCGAGGTGGGAGGAGCCCTGCGACGAGCCTCGAGACCCGGCGACCTCTCGAAGCCCCTCCACCATCGCCGGAGTCAGCAGCCCCAGCGGAACGAGCGCCACGAGGTCGTCCCCCGCCGGCCCCGGCTCAGGTGGGTCGCCCGCCACCACGTCGAAGGGGGCGGCTCCCGGCAGCAGGTCGGCCCGGTCCTCGTCGGGCAGGTCGCGCAGGTTCCACGTGCGGGTGTCGGTCCGGGCGGCGAGGAAGCGCCGGGCGACGTCGAGCGCAGCCCGCGTGGCCTCGTCGCGGGGGACGCTGATCGCCCGGTCAGCGGCGAGGATGGTGGCTTCGAGGCTCGTTCCTCGCACCTCAGCCAGCGGGGAGGTGACGATCGCGACGTCCCAGGGCTCCCCGAGGACAGCACCGCCGGGCTCGGCGACGGCGAGCAGGAAGCGCCCCGGCAGCTCCGCCAGCCCGGGGTCCGCGAGCAGCCCCTCGTCGAGGGCGGTCACGAGGTCGTCGAGTCCGGCATGTGGATCGGCGACGATGTTGCGCGCCTTGTCGTGCGGCCCGGAGGGGACGAGCCCGAGGTCGTCGATCGCCGTGATGAGCGCGCGAGGGAGCGGGTCGGGCAGGCCGCGCAGCTGCAGGCTGCCGCGTGAGGTGAGCGTGATGTCGGGGTTGCCGAACCGGCTTGCGAGAGAAGAGATCTCGAGCAGGGTGGCGGCGTCCACGCGGCCCCCCGGCACCCGCAGGCGCACCATCGCCCCGTCCGCCGAGACGAAGGGGGTGAGCAGCCCCGGGCAGCGGTCGGCCCCGCTGCGGGAGGGCGTCGGTGTGCTCACGGCAGGGCAGCCTACGCGGCGGTGTACTCACAGCGCTGCCGCGCGACTCCGGGCCCCCGGTAGGCTGCCCGCAACCGAGCAGCGCGGAACCCGGTGCAAGTCCGGGACGGTCCCGCCACTGTGAGCGAAACCCCCTTCGCGAGTCAGACACGCCCTGTCGGCCGGCCCGCACGAGACCGTGCGGGTCCCTCCCTTCGACCGCGGGGCGCGGACCCCCGCCAAGGAGTCAGACGTGACCACCGTTGCCCTGCTGTCCACCTCCGACACCGACCTGCTGAGCGCGCGCAGCGCTGGCGTCGACTACGTCGTCGGCAACCCGGCCCGCCTCACCGACGAGCAGATCGCCGAGCGCGTCGCCGGTGCCGACATCGTCGTCGTGCGCTACCTCGGCTCCCCGCAGGGGCTGTGGGAGGGCTTCGCCGACCTGCGCTCGGCCAGCGCCCCGCTCGTCGTCCTCGGCGGCACCCAGGAGCCCGACGCCGCGCTCATGGAGCTGTCGACGGTCCCGCCCGGCACCGCCGCGGAGGCCCACCGCTACCTGGCCGAAGGGGGACCGGCCAACCTCGCGCAGCTGCACGCCTTCCTCGGCGACACCCTCCTGCTCACCGGCGAGGGCTTCGAGGCGCCGCAGGCGCTGCCCCAGTGGGGCGTCCTCGAGCGCGACGAGCCCGCCGCCCTCGACACCTCCGGCAGCGACACCCGTCGTCCCCGCGTCGGCGTCCTCATCTACCGGGCCCAGTACGCCGCCGGCAACACCGACTACGCGCACGCGCTCGCCGACGCGATCGACGCGGCCGGCGGCCAGGGCGTCGTCATCCACTCCGCCTCGCTGCGCGACGCCCCCGACGGTCTGCTCGAGCACCTCGGCACCCTCGACGCGCTCGTCACGACGGTCCTCGCGGCCGGCGGCACCAAGCCCGCCACCGCCAGCGCCGGCGAGGACGACGAGGCCTGGGACGTGGAAAAGCTCGCCGCCCTCGACATCCCGATCCTCCAGGGCCTGTGCCTCACCTGGGGCCGCGCCGACTGGGAGGAGTCCGACGATGGCATGAGCCCGCTCGACGTCGCGACCCAGGTCGCCGTCCCCGAGTTCGACGGCCGCCTCATCACGGTCGCCTTCTCCTTCAAGGAGTTCGACGACGAGGGCCTGCCGCACTACGTCGCCGACCCCGAGCGCGCCGCCCGCGTCGCCGGCATCGCGGTCAACCACGCGCGCCTGCGCTCGACGCCCGTCGCCGAGCGCAAGATCGCCGTCGTCCTCTCGGCCTACCCGACGAAGCACTCCCGCCTGGGCAATGCCGTCGGCCTCGACACCCCGGTCTCGACGATCCGCCTGCTGCGCGCGATGCGCGAGGCAGGCTATGACCTCGGCGACGGCTTCGTCGGGATGGACCCCCTCCCTCCGGTCGAGGGCGAGGCCGCCGACACGACGTCGGGCAATGCCCTCATCCACGAGCTCATCGCCGCCGGTGGGCAGGACGAGGAGTGGCTCACCCAGGAGCAGGTCGAGGGCGCGCAGGTGCGCATCCCGGCCGCGCGCTACCGGGAGTGGTTCGACGCCTTCCCCGCCGACCTGCGGGAGGCGATGACCGAGCACTGGGGCGAGGCGCCCGGCGAGGTCTTCGTCCGGGACGTGGGTCGAGGTGCGACGGAGGAGCCTCGAGACCAGGAGATCGTCACCGCGGCGCTCGTCCGCGGCAATGTCGCCCTGCTCGTCCAACCGCCCCGTGGCTTCGGCGAAAACCCGATCGCGATCTACCACGACCCCGACCTGCCGCCGACGCACCACTACCTCGCGACCTATCGCTGGATCGAGGAGGAGTTCGGCGCCCACGCCGTCGTCCACGTCGGCAAGCACGGCAACCTCGAGTGGCTCTCGGGCAAAAACCTCGCGATGTCCGCCTCCTGCGGCACCGACGCGGCCCTGGGCAACCTGCCGCTCGTCTACCCCTTCCTCGTCAACGACCCCGGTGAGGGCACCCAGGCCAAGCGCCGTGCCCACGCGACGATCGTCGACCACCTCGTCCCGCCGATGGCCCGCGCCGAGTCCTACGGCGACATCTCTCGCCTCGAGCAGCTCCTCGACGAGTACGGCAACGTCTCGGTCATGGACCCGGCCAAGGCGCCGGCCCTGCGTGGCGAGATCTGGCAGCTGCTGCACGCCGCGCAGATGCACGTCGACCTCGGGCTGGGCGACGACGTCGACCTCGACGACGCCGACGGCTTCGACGACCTCGTCATGCACGTCGACGGCTGGCTCTGCGAGATCAAGGACGTCCAGATCCGCGACGGCCTCCACGTCCTCGGCCAGGCGCCGCAGGGCGAGGAGCTGGTCAACCTCGTGCTCGCCGTCCTGCGTGCCGCGCAGGTCTTCTCCGGCCAGGTCGGGTCCGTCCCGGGCCTGCGGGCGGCGCTCGGCCTCGCCGAGGACGCCTCGACCACCGAGACCGATGCGGTCGAAGGGAGGGCCCGTCACCTCGTCGAGGCCCTCGCCGCCGCGGACTGGTCCGCTTCTGCCGCAGGCGATCTCGTCGCGCACCACGAGCCCGATCTCGCGCCGGAGGCGGCCGCCGAGGTCACCCGGGTGCTCGAGTTCGCCGCGACCCAGGTCGTGCCGCGGCTCGCCGCGACCGAGCGCGAGCTGCCGATGGTGCTGCACGCCCTCGACGGCGGCTACGTCCCCGCGGGGCCGAGCGGGTCCCCCCTTCGCGGCCTCGTCAACGTCCTGCCCACGGGGCGCAACTTCTACTCCGTCGACCCCAAGGCGATCCCGTCGCGGCTGGCCTACCAGACCGGTACGGCGATGGCCGACTCGCTGCTCGCGCGCTACCGCGAGGAGACCGGCGAGCTGCCGACCTCGGTGGGCCTGTCGATGTGGGGCACGAGCGCGATGCGCACCTCCGGCGACGACATCGGCGAGGTGCTCGCGCTGCTCGGCGTGACCCCGGTGTGGGACGAGCAGTCCCGCCGCGTCACCGGGCTCGAGCCGATCCCGCTCGCCGAGCTCGGCCGTCCGCGCATCGACGTCACCGTCCGCATCTCGGGCTTCTTCCGCGACGCCTTCCCGCACGTCATCGCCCTCATCGACGACGCCGTCGCGCTCGTCGCCGGTCTCGACGAGGCCCCCGAGGACAACCACGTGCGTGCCCACACGGTCGCCGACCTCGCCGAGCACGGTGACGAGCGGCGCTCTCGCACACGGATCTTCGGCTCCAAGCCCGGCTCCTACGGAGCGGGCATCCTCCAGGTCGTCGAGTCGGGCAACTGGCGCAGCGACGACGATCTCGCGCAGGTCTACACCGCGTGGGGCGGCTACGCCTACGGCCGCGACCTCGACGGTGCACCGGCCGCCGAGGACATGGAGCGGACCTACCGCCGCATCCAGGTCGCGGCGAAGAATGTCGACAACCGCGAGTCAGACATCCTCGACAGCGACGACTACTTCCAGTACCACGGCGGCATGGTCGCGACCGTCCGAGCGCTCACCGGGACCGAGCCCAAGGCCTATGTCGGCGACTCGACCTCGCCCGACGCGGTGCGCACCCGCACGCTCCAGGAGGAGACCAACCGCGTCTTCCGCTCGCGCGTGGTCAACCCGCGCTGGATCTCGGCGATGCAGCGCCACGGCTACAAGGGCGCCTTCGAGCTCGCGGCGACCGTCGACTACCTCTTCGGCTTCGATGCGACGGCTGGCGTCGTGCACGACTGGATGTACGACCGGATCGCGCAGGACTACGTCCTCGACGAGACCAACCAGGAGTTCATGCGCCGGGCCAACCCGTGGGCGCTGCGCGGCATCGTCGAGAAGCTCACCGAGGCCGCCGACCGCGGCCTGTGGGAGGAGCCCGACCCCGAGGTCGTCCGGGCGATGCAGCAGGTCTACCTCGACATCGAGGGCGACCTCGAGGACGACGGAGCCTCCGGTGCCTGAGGAGCGACGTAGTGGGTCCCACGCGCCGCGTGGGCGCCTCGAAGGCCTCAGGTACGCCCGCCCGGTCCCGACGATCGGTGACACGAGCAGCGCGGCGCAGCGCCGCGAGGACCCCTCCGGGTGGGCGATGGGCGCGGCGGTCACCGAGGCCCTCGCCGCGGTCGTCGCGGGGCGTCGTGACATCCGGCGCTACCGGCCGGACGCCGTGCCGGAGGATCTGATCACGGCCGTTCTCGAGGCGGGGCACCGGGCGCCGAGCGTCGGCCACTCCCAGCCCTGGCGCTTCATCGTCGTCACCGACCCGCGGACCCGTGACCGGGCCGCCGCGATGGCCGACAGGGCGCGGGTCGACCAGGCCGCGCACCTCGCCTCGGAGCGGGCGGCGCGCATGCTCGACCTCAAGCTCGAGGGCCTGCGCGAGGCGCCCGTCGGCGTCGTCGTCGCCTGCGACCGGCGCACCCCGGCGACGGGCGTGCTCGGCCGGGCGACCTTCCCCGACGCCGACCTCTGGTCGTGCGCGACCGCGATCGAGAACATGTGGCTCACCGCCCGCGCCCACGGCCTGGGCATGGGGTGGGTGACGCTCTTCGACCCCGACGAGCTCGCCGACCTGCTCGTCCTGCCCGAGGGCGTCGTCACGCTCGGCTGGCTCTGTCTCGGCTGGCCCGACGAGCGCCCGCCGTCGCCTGGTCTCGAGCGCGCCGCCTGGTCGAAGAAGACCCCGCTCGAGCAGGTCGTCCTGCGGGAGCGCTGGCCGGCCGACGAGGGCGCGCCCCAGCAGCCGGTCTCGCACCTGCGCGGGCCCGAGCCGGCCCGGCTCGTCGGCGCGACCGACGCCGCCGACGAGCTGCTCTCGCCCCCCGAGTCGCTCGGCGTCCTCGACCGGGCGCTCAACCGCGTGCTCGCCGTCGGTGCCCAGGACGTCACCGGCGGCACCCTCGTGCTCGCCGGTGCCGACCACCCGGTCACGGGCCTCGGCGTCAGCGCCTTCCCTGACGCGACGACCCACGACGTGCTCACCGCGACCGTCGCCGGCACCTCGCTCGGTGCCGCCACGGCGAAGGGAGCCGGACTCGCCGTCGTCGGGGTGGACGCCGGTGTGGCCCAGGCAGTCCCGGGTGCGCACGGAGTCCGACCAACGGGGGAGCGGGGCGACCTCGCGTCCACGGATGCCATGACGCTCGCCGACGTCGACGCCCTCGTCGCCGCCGGGCGCGAGATCGGCACCGAGGCCGCGGCCTCCGGCCTGGTCTGCCTGGGCGAGGTCGGCGTCGGCAACACGACCGTCGCCGCGGCCCTCGCCTGTGCCCTCCTCGACCTCGAGCCTCAGGACGCCGTGGGCCTGGGCTCCGGCTCCGACGCCGACATGGTCGCCCGCAAGCGGGAGGTCGTGGCCGCTGCGGTGGCGCGTACGCAGGGTGAGCGGGACCCCCTTCGCCTCCTCGCGATGGTCGGTGGACCCGAGATCGCCCTGCTCACCGGCGTCACGCTCGGGGCCGCGGCCGCAGGTGCACCCGTCGTGCTCGACGGTCTCGCCGCGTCGTTGCCCGGCGTCATCGCCGCGCGCCTCGAGCCGGCCGCTCAGGCCTACCTGCTCGCCGGGCAGGTCAGCCGCGAGCGGGCCCACGCGCTCGTGCTGCGCGAGCTGGGCCTCGAGCCGCTGCTCGACCTGCGGCTGCGCTCCGGCGAGGGCGTCGGCGCCTGCCTCGCGGCCTCGATGGTGCTGCAGGGCCTCGCCGTGCGCCGCGTCGCCGCCCGCACCCGCTGACCCTGCATTGCCCTACGGCAATGCAGGGGTGAGTGCATAGACGTCCATGACCCAGCCGTGCTCCTCGCGCAGATCGGCGCGCAGCTGCACGATCTCGTCGATGACGTCGGCGAGGCGCCCGGCGCGCAGCTCCTGCTGCGGCATGCCGACGTAGGCGCCCCAGTGGATCACCGTGTAGGGGTGGGTCGCGGCGAGCTCGCGGCAGTGCAGGTGCCCGTCGAGCATGACGACGACCGTGCCGAGCGTCAGGTCAGCGGCCTCTGCGGCGCGCCACTCGTCGACGAGGCGGCGGCCGGTCGTGATGTGCACCGGTTCGCCGACGCGGTGCAGCACGACGCCGTGCGCGGCCGCCAGGGTCTGGAAGGCCGAGATGCCCGGGATGACCCGCACCCGCGTCGGGATCCGCTCGCCGATCGCGTCGACGACCCGGATCGTGCTGTCGTAGAAGGCGGGATCACCCCACACGAGGAAGCCCACCACCGCGTCGGCGGGCAGCTCGTCCATGATCCGCACGTAGGCGTCGGTGCGGGCGGCGTGCCAGTCACGCACCCCCTGCGCGTACTCCGCGGAGTCGCGGTCGGCGTCGGGCCCGCGCTTCGGGTCCGGCACGGTGACGAACTCGTAGGCGTGGTCGGCGGGGATGAAGCGGTCGCAGATCGCGCGGCGCACGGCGACGAGCTCGTCCTTGACCCCACCCTTGTCGGCGACGAGGAAGACGTCGACCTCGGCCAGCGCTGCGGCCGCCTCGGCGGTCACGTGCTCGGGTGAGCCGGCCCCGATGCCGATGAGGTGGATGCGGCGAGGGGCCTTGGTGCTCAACGGCCTTCCTTTGCGATGGCGATGACGGCGTCGACGTCGACGTGCGTCTCCAGGGCGTCGGCGAGGATGTCGATCATCCCTTCACGACGAGCGGCGAAGGGGGTCGCCCCGGGGGCCGCGGACCACCGTGCCCCGGTCGTCGCGGCCACGTCGTCGAGGAGCGCCCGGCGGTAGTCGTCGCACTCGAGCGTCCCGTGCCAGATCGACCCGCGGACCGCTCCGACGGCGTGCCCGCCGGGGAAGTCCTCGCCGCCGCTCGGCGCCACGACGCCGTGGTGGATCTCGTAGCCCTCAACGCGGTGCCCGCGCCAGCTCCCGCTCGGCCGGGCCAGCACCTTGTCGTCGTGGAAGACGACCCGTCCCGGCAGCAGCCCGAGGCCCGGGACCGTTGCGGCAGAGGGGGTCTCGCTCCCCTTCGTGGCTCCTTCGTCGCACCTCAGGACACCGCCTTCGACCCCGTCGTCGACGATCTCGTCGAGGAGCATCTGGTAGCCACCGCAGATGCCGAGCACCGGCGCACCGCGCGCGGCCCGCTCGAGGACGACGTCGGCGAGGCCGGTGCGCCGCAGCCAGGCGAGGTCCGAGGTCGTCGCTCGGGATCCGGGCAGGACGACGAGGTCGGCCTCGCGCACCGCATCGGCATCGACCGTCACCCGCACGTCGACGCCGGGCTCGGCGGCCAGCGCGTCGACGTCGGTGCCGTTGGAGGTGCGGGGCAGGCGCACCACCGCGACCGACAGCCGGCGGTCGGCGGGCACGCCGTCCTCGGCGTCGCCCCAGGCGCCCATCGACAGGGAGTCCTCGGAGTCGAGCCACACGTCCTGCAGCCACGGCAGGACCCCGAGCGAGGGCATGCCGGTGCGCCGGGTGATCTCGGCCAGGCCCGGCTCGAGGACCGAGGCGTCACCGCGGAACTTGTTGATGACATAGGCCGCGAGCAGCGGGCGGTCCTCGTCGGAGACGAGTGCCCAGGTGCCGTAGAGGGCGGCGAGCACTCCGCCACGGTCGATGTCGCCGACGAGGACGGTGGGCAGCGAAAACCGTTGCGCCAGACCGAGGTTGACGTAGTCGCCGGCGCGTAGGTTGATCTCGGCGGGGGATCCGGCGCCCTCGCACACGACGAGGTCGTGCTCGGTCGCGAGCTCCTCGTAGGCGGCGAAGGCCGCCTGGGCCAGGTGCGCCCGACCGGTCGCGTACTCGCCGGCCATCAACTCGCCGGCGGGCCGTCCGCGCACGACGACGTGCGCGCGACGGTCGCTGCCGGGCTTGAGGAGTACGGGGTTCATCGCCGAGGTCGCCTCGACGCCCGCGGCCTGCGCCTGGAGGTACTGCGCGCGACCGATCTCGGAGCCGTCGTGGCAGACCATCGAGTGGTTGGACATGTTCTGCGCCTTGTAGGGCGCGACCGACAGTCCCCGTCGCGCGAGGGCCCGGCACAGCCCGGTCACGACGAGGGACTTGCCCGCGTCGGACGAGGTGCCGGTGATCAGGAGTCCGCTCACGGACCGACACTCTACGGTTGGCCACTAGCGTGAGGCCCGTGAGTCCGACGCACGTGCACCTCATCCGTCACGGGCAGTCGACGTGGAACCGTGACGGGCTGGTCCAGGGTGCCCATCGGGGGCCCAACCAGGCCATGCTCACCGACACCGGGCGGGCTGACGCGGCGCGCGCCGGCATGGCCCTCGCGGCCCGGATCGGCCCGCCGCGCCGCGAGCACTCCCTCTCGCTGTGGAGCAGCGACCTCATGCGGGCGCTGCAGACCGCAGAGATCATCTCGGTCGCCTTGCGCCCCATGGGCTGGAGCGCGTCGGTGCGCAACGAGCCCGGCCTGCGCGAGCAGGCGCTCGGTCACCTCGAGGGGGAGCGCACCGACTCGCTGAGCGCGGTCCCCGTGCCCGAGGGGCAGCACATCAGCGAGGTCCGCTGGGGTGAGGGCGGCGAGTCGATGCAGGAGGTCTTCGACCGGGTCGGCGACTGGTTCGCCCCGGCCCTCATCGAGCAGCCCGACCATCTCGTCGTCGTCAGCCACGAGCACACGATCCGCGCGGCACTGGCCTGGCTGAGGTCGCGCTCGCACCGCGACATCGACTGGGACGAGCCGATCACCCCCGGCTCCGTGACGACCCACGACGTCGTCGACTAGCTCGTCGACGAGTACGTCGCGAGCCGATCGGCCTGCTCCGGGCCGTAGCGGTGACCGCTGCCGTCAGGCACCTCGAGCGACCCGACGACGTCGGCCGCGCTGTGCACGGCGCTCACGACGGGCAGCCATCGCCGGTCCCCGTCGGGCGGCACGACGACGTCGCGCAGCGACGCGAGGACGACCGGGTCGTCGAGGTTGGCGACCGGGACCTCGTGCGGCAGCCCGACGCGGTGCCCGCCGGGTGTTCCCGTCCACAGCACCGAGCACACCGATCGCGGGCGCTCGGCTCCCGAGCCGCTGGAGACCGCCTGCCCCGCCGTCGCCCCGAGGCTCTCGCCGACGACGTGCACCTCGGGCCGCTCGTGCACCAGCATGTTGTCGACCCGCCCGGTCACCGGGCAGCGTTGATGTCACCGGGCAGCGTTGATGTCACCTGGTTGCCCGGAGAGGGACAACCAGGTGACACCAACGCCGACAGGCTCGGGCCGGGCCTGTCGGGGCCGCCGGGCTGTGGAGAACTCCGCGGCCCCCACCACGATCCCGGTCACGATGTGGGCATGCATCCGATCATCCGGGCCGCGCTCGACGCGGGTCGTGGCACCGCGAGCAGCGCCGATCTGCACCGGCGCGGGGCGAGTCGCCGCGATGTCGAGCGGGCCATCGGTGCGGGCGACCTGGTGCGGGTCCGCCGCAATGCGCTCGTCGAGGGCGAGCGATGGCGGGAGACCAAGCCGTGGGATCGCCATGACCTGCGCGCCCGAGCCGTGGTCCGCACCCTCGGCGACGAGCCGCCGCTGGCCCTCACCCACCACAGCGCCTTGGCGGTGCGCGGTATCGACGTCCACGGGGTCGACGACCGCGTGCACGTCGCCCGCATCGGGTCGGGGCGTGGGCGCACGGACACGGGTCTGGCGAGCCACCGGCCTCTCGATGAGTCCCTCACATCGGTCCATCGGGGTCTGCTGACCGTCACCCCGGCCGTGGCCTGCGTCCAAGTCGCCAGCCACTTCGGAGGGGAGGCTGGCCTCGTGAGCGCCGACCACGCTCTGCACCGAGAGGTGATGACCCGCGCCGACCTCGACGCGGCGATGGTCGCCCTTCGACCGTGGCGGTGGTCGCGTGAGCCCGCCAAGATGCTCGCCCTCGTGGACGGCCGCGCGGAGTCAGGTGCGGAGTCCCGCACGCGATGGGCACTGCGGACGCTGGGCTTGCGGATGCCGACGCCCCAGGTGGAGATCTTCGACGACGCCGGTGAGTTCGTGGCGCGGGTCGACTTCCTCTACGAGGACATGAAGCTCGTCATCGAGGTCGACGGTCGCAAGAAGTACGAGAAGGCGCAGGACCTGTGGGACGAGAAGATGAGGGAGGACCGTCTCCGGGCGCTGGGATATGTCGTCGTCCGACTGACGTGGGCAGATCTGGACGACCTCACGGTCGTGCGCGCCAAGATCCAGCGTGGGCTGGCCCTGGCAGCCTGACGGCGTTGGTGCCACGTGGTCCCCCTTCTCCGGGCAACCAGGTGGCGTCGACGCCGACAGGTGACGCCAACGCTGCCGAGTGACCCCGCAGGGACCCCTCAGTCGCCCAGCGCCTTGACGAGCGTCACCGCTCGCGAGACCGCCTCGGCGTCACCGTCCTCGACGCCCCAGATCGCACCCACCATGGCCCGCAGCGCACTGACCGCCCGCACGAGGTCCTCGTCGAGCCCCGTGACATCGCACACGACCTCGACGCGCCGCCGCACCGACCAGCGCAGCGCCGCCCCGGTGCCCATCTCCGCCCACCGGTTGGTGAGGAGCGGAGCGACCTCCCACGCGGGGTGGCCGACGAGCGGCTTGGGGTCGATCGCCACCCAGTCGGTGCCGTCGGACAGGACGTTGCCGTAGTGCAGGTCCCCATGAAGCAATCGCGCAGCAGACTCCTCGGTCCCGAGCGAGCGAAGGGAGGACCGCGCCTGCTCGACGTATCGCCGCGGCACCCGCCGGGCGGCCGGCCGGTCGAGGATCTCCCCGACCCACGGCACGAGTGCCGGCAGCTGCGGCAGCGGGTCGACGTGCAGGTCGGAGTAGAGCCCGGCGACGACCGCGACGGCCTCCTCGTCCCACTGCTCGGTGAGGTCCTCGCTCGTCAGCCGCTCGAGCAGCAGCACCGACCGACGCGGGTCGGCCCGCAGCAGCCGTGCGGCGCCACGTCCGTCCCACGCCCGCAGCGCCAGGTGCTCCCCGTCGGACTCGCGGTGCGGCCAGCCGAGCTTGAGCACGGCCCGGCCGTCGGGCCGGCGCACGGGCAGCACGAGCGAGCGGTGGCCGGTCATCGCGTCGCCGTCGACTGTCAGCTCCCACTCGGCGAGGACCTCGGCGACGAGGTGGGGGAGGGCGGCGACCCAGTCACCGCCGGCGGGACCCCCTTCGGCAGCGAAGCCCGCGACGCGCGCCGCGAAGTCCGCTGGCACGAGGGCCGCGGCGTCCTCGACCCTCATCCGGTCGCGGTCGTGTCCCCGTAGAGCACGGGGACCGGCTGGGCGAAGCGCGGTCGGGACAGGCGCTCGGCCGTCACCATCCACGTGACCGTCTCGAGGGCGGCGTCGCGGTCGTCGGCGAGCCCGTCGAAGCAGGCGCCGTAGGCGACCAGGAGCTTGCCGAAGGACTCGGTGCCCCACTCCATCGCCTTGCTGCCGCGCAGGTCGTCGGGCCGCTCGTAGCCGAGGGTGGCACTGCCGACGTGCTTGCCGGCGGCCGTGGTCTGGCGCACGGCCAGCCCCTCGAGCTCCTCGCCCGTGTCCAGCACGGCCTTGGACACGGTCGTGGAGGAGCGGGCCGCGATGAGGTCGAGGGCGTACATCGTCGCCCGGGTCGCCTCGAGGGCGTCGGCGGCGATCTTGCCGGCGGTCCAGGCCTCGGCCGGGGGAGTGGTCCACAGCCGTGGCTTGTCGCCGAGCGGGCTCGTGATGCGGTGGGTCGCGGTGAGCCGGCCGACGAGCCCGAGCATGCCGGCGCCGCACTCCCGCACCGCCGCCTCGAAGGCCGCCGCCGTCTCCGCGTCGCTCGCCGGCGCGCTCGCGTCGGCGATCACGCTCTCGGGTACCTGGGCCTCGACGAGGGCCTCGCGCAGCAGGTCGGCGCGCTCCGACGCGTGCTCCTCGCCCCCGGCCTCGAGGGCCCCGAGGACCGCGAGCAGCGCCTGCTCCGCGGGGATCGGCTCCCGCCGCGGGACGAAGGGGAGGTCCGGCGCGTCGTCCTCGAGCCGGACCCCGCACCCGGTGAGCGCCGTCGTCGCGACGGCGAGGGCGCCGGTGAGCATGAGTCGGCGGCTGGGTCGTTCGGGCACGTGGTCGATCTTCGCACGCCGCGCTCGGCGCCGATCATGACTAGAGTGTGCCGCCAGCACGGCAACTCCACACGGAAGGATTCCCATGGGTTCGGACCAGGACATCCTCGAGCAGGTGTCCGACGCGTTGGGTGACGACTTCACCGTGGCCGCAGTGGCCGTCACGCCCGCCGGCAAGCGCCGCGTCGCGCGGATCACCGTCGAGCGGCCGGTCGCCGACCCCGTCGGTGACACCCCCGTCGAGCCGCTGACGCTCGACGAGATCGCCGACGCGACCCGGCTCGTCAGCGACGCGCTCGACGCCAGCGACGTCATGGGCAGCCAGCCGTACACCCTCGAGGTGAGCACCCCGGGCACCGACCGACCGCTCACCGAGCCGATGCACTTCCGCCGCACCGTCGGTCGCCTCGTCGAGGTGACCCTTCGAGGCTCGGCCGCGGACGGCCTCGCACCTCAGGGAGCGAAGGGCGACGGCACCCAGGTCACCGGCCGGGTCCTCGCGACGACCGCCGATGGGGTCGACCTGCACGTCAAGGGCACCAAACGGTCCGCCCCGCACACCCAGCACATCCCCTTCGCCGAGATCTCCAAGGGCGTCGCCCAGGTGGAGTTCACGCGACCCGACACCACGCCGGCCCCCGGCGAGACGGAGGACTGACATGGACATCGACATCCACGCCCTCAAGGCGCTCGAGCGCGAGCGCGAGATCCCCTTCGACGTGCTCGTCGACGCGATCGAGGCGGCGCTGCTCGGGGCCTACCACCGCACCGAGGGGGCCTACAAGAACGCCCGGGCCGAGCTCGGTCGCAAGGACGGCCACGTCGTCGTGTGGGCCCGTGAGGAGCACGTCGTCGAGGAGCAGGTCCCGGTCGAGGCGGGCGAAGGGGAGGAGCCTCCCGTCGACGAGGAGGGCGCCCCCCTCATGCGCACCCGCACGCGCCGCGAGCTGGGTCCGGAGTTCGACGACACCCCCGACAACTTCGGCCGCGTCGCCGCGGCGACCGCCCGTCAGGTCATCACGCAGCGCATGCGTGACCTCGAGGACGAGGCGATCCTCGGCGACTTCCGCGGCCGCGAGGGCGACATCGTCGCCGGCGTCATCCAGCAGAGCTCCAACCCCCGCAATGTCCTCGTGGACTTCGGCACGGTCGAGGGGGTGCTGCCCTCCTCGGAGCAGGTGCCCGGCGAGGTCTACAACCACGGCGACCGGATCCGCGTCTACGTCGTCTCGGTCAAGCGGGGCCTGCGCGGTCCCGAGATCACCCTCTCGCGCACCCACCCCAACCTCGTCCGCAAGATCTTCGCCATGGAGGTCCCCGAGATCGCCGACGGCTCGGTCGAGATCTCGGCGCTCGCCCGCGAGGCCGGTCACCGCACGAAGATCGCCGTGCACTCCAAGGTGCCGGGCCTCAACGCCAAGGGCGCCTGCATCGGGGCCATGGGTGCCCGGGTGCGGGCGGTGATGACCCATCTGCAGGGCGAGAAGATCGACATCGTCGACTGGTCCGACGACCCGCAGCGCTTCATCGCCGCCGCGCTCTCGCCCTCCAAGGTCGAGTCGGTGACGGTCGTCGACCCGAAGCTGCGCTCGGCCCGCGTCGTCGTGCCCGACTACCAGCTGTCCCTGGCCATCGGCAAGGAGGGGCAAAATGCCCGTCTCGCGGCCAAGCTCACCGGCTGGCGCATCGACATCCGACCCGACACCGCTCCGGACTCCAGCGGGGGCGTCGCCGTCCCCGGTCAGCCGGAGGGGTGACGAGGTCAGACGGCACAGGGGCTAGACTGATGGGGATCGACCGGACTGGACTCCAGTCCGACCCACCCGTCTCGGGTCCGGTGAGGACCTGCATCGGGTGTCGCGGACGGGATAGCCGGTCGACTCTGCTGCGCATCGTCGTGGAGACGGACGACCGAGGCATCGCCACGGCCGTCCCCGATCCTCGGCAGCGTGTGCCGGGTCGTGGGGCATGGCTCCACGCCGACATCGCCTGTCTGGACCTCGCCGTCCGGCGGCGGGCCCTCTCTCGAGCGTTCCGACGCCCGGTCGAGGCGACCGACGCCCTTCGTGCCTGGATCGAGCAGATGGCGCAGTCGCAATCCGTACGTACAGCAACCGAGAGCGGGTTTGACGCTGATGAGCACCCGATGAGTACTCAGCAATGAGCATTCACCTCAACTGACGACGGTCCGCGCCTTCTCTCAGGTACGGACCAGAGAAGGAGAAACGTGGCCAAGGTCCGTGTCCACGAGCTCGCCAAGGAGCTCGGGGTTTCCAGCAAGGCCCTCCTCGCCCACCTGGGCGACATGGGGGAGTTCGTGAAGTCGGCGAGCTCGACGATCGAGGCGCCGGTCGTGCGTCGGGTCAAGGACAACCCGCCCGCCGCCGACCCCAAGGCGAAGAAGGCGGCGGCCAAGCCCGGCCCCAAGCCGCCGGCAGCCGAGCGGCCCGCCGCGCCGACGCCCGGCCCCAAGGCCGCGCCGACGCCCGGCCCCAAGCCGACCCCTGCCGCGCCCGAGGCGCCGGCAGCACCCGAGCCGACCCCTGCCCCCGAGGCCCCCGCGGCCGCTGAGGCTCCGGCGGCTCCTGAGGCACCCCCAGCGCCGTCCGCGACGCCCGGCCCCAAGCCCCCGACGCCCGGCCCCAAGCCGGCCCCGGCCAAGCCCGCCGCGCGCGGCGGTGGCCCGCGTCCGGGCAACAACCCCTTCGCCTCCAGCCAGGGCATGGGGACCCGTCGTGGCGAAGGGGGTGGCTCCGGCGGCGCCCGCCCCGGCAACAACCCCTTTGCGTCCAGCCAGGGCATGCCGCGCCCCGGCCAGCGTCCCGGTGGCCCGCGCCCCGGTGGCGCCGGTCAGCGTCCGGCTGCCGCGGGCGGCGGTCAGGGCGGTCCGCGCCCGGCCGGTCCCCGTCCCGGTGGTGCCCGTCCCTCGCCCGGCATGATGCCGTCGAGCTCGGCCGTCCCGCGGCCGGGTGAGCGTCCCGGTGGCCGTGGTGGCCCCGGTGGCGGTCGTGGTCGTCCCGGTGGCGGCCCCGGTGCCCGTCCCGGTGGCGGTCCCGGTGGCGGTGGCTACCGCGGTGGCCCCGGCGGTCGTGGCGGCACCCAGGGTGCCTTCGGTCGCGGTGGCGGCAAGCGCAAGCAGCGCAAGAGCAAGCGCGCCAAGCGGGCCGAGTTCGAGCAGATGCAGGCGCCGTCGATCGGCGGCGTCATCGTCCCCCGGGGCGACGGCTCGACCGTGGTGCGCGTGCGCCAGGGCGCCTCGATGACCGACTTCGCGGACAAGATCAACGCCAACCCCGCGTCCCTGGTCACCGTGCTGTTCAACCTCGGTGAGATGGCCACGGCCACGCAGTCGCTCGACGAGGAGACCTTCCAGCTCCTCGGCGCCGAGCTCGGCTACGACATCCAGATCGTCTCGCCCGAGGAGGAGGAGCGCGAGCTCTTCGACTCCTTCGACATCAACCTCGAGATCGGGGTCGACGCCGAGGACGAGGAGGACCTGGCGGCCCGCCCGCCGGTCGTCACCGTCATGGGTCACGTCGACCACGGCAAGACGCGTCTGCTCGACGCGATCCGCAACGCCGACGTCGGCTCCGGCGAGACCGGTGGCATCACCCAGCACATCGGTGCCTACCAGATCCACGCCGAGCACGACGGCAACGAGCGCGCGCTGACCTTCATCGACACCCCGGGTCACGAGGCCTTCACGGCCATGCGTGCCCGTGGTGCCAAGGTCACCGACATCGCGATCCTCGTGGTCGCGGCCGACGACGGCGTCATGCCGCAGACGATCGAGGCGCTCAACCACGCCCAGGCGGCGGACGTCCCGATCGTCGTCGCGGTCAACAAGATCGACGTCGAGGGCGCCGACCCGGCGAAGATCCGCGGCCAGCTCACCGAGTACAACCTCGTGGCCGAGGAGTACGGCGGCGACACGATGTTCGTCGACGTCTCCGCCAAGCAGGGTCAGAACATCGACAGCCTGCTCGACGCGGTGCTCCTCACCGCCGACGCGGCGCTCGACCTGCGGGCCAACCCCGATCGCGACGCCCGTGGTGTCGCGATCGAGGCCAACCTCGACAAGGGTCGCGGTGCCACGGCGACCGTCCTCGTCCAGTCCGGCACGCTGCACGTCGGTGACGCGATCGTCACCGGCTCGGCCTTCGGTCGTGTGCGCGCCATGCTCGACGAGCACGGCAACCAGGTCGACGAGGCGGGCCCGTCCCGTCCGGTCCAGGTGCTCGGTCTCTCCTCAGTTCCGCGGGCCGGCGACACCTTCGTCGTCGCCCCTGACGACCGGACCGCGCGCCAGATCGCCGAGAAGCGTGAGGCCGCCGACCGTCAGGCCAGCCTGGCCAAGGCGCGCAAGCGGATCAGCCTCGAGGACCTCGACCAGGTCATCGCCGCGGGCAAGATCGACACCCTCAACCTCATCCTCAAGGGTGACGTGTCGGGTTCGGTCGAGGCCCTGGAGGACGCCCTGCTGCAGATCGACGTCGGCGACGACGTCGACCTGCGGATCATCGACCGCGGCGTCGGCGCGATCACGCTCAACAACATCAACCTCGCCATGGCCTCGGACGCGATCATCATCGGCTTCAACGTCCGCGCCGAGGGCCAGAACGCCGAGGTCGCCGAGCGCGAGGGCGTGGAGATCCGCTACTACGGCGTGATCTACCAGGCCATCGAGGAGATCGAGCAGGCGCTCAAGGGCATGCTCAAGCCGGAGTACGAGGAGGTCGAGCTCGGCACGGCGGAGATCCGTGAGGTCTTCCGTTCGAGCAAGTTCGGCAACATCGCCGGTTCGATCGTGCGCAGCGGCGAGATCAAGCGCGGTTCCAAGGCGCGCATCACCCGCAACGGCGTGGTGCTCACCGAGGGCCTCGAGCTCACCGGCCTGCGTCGTTTCAAGGACGACGTCACCGAGGTCCGTGAGGGCTTCGAGTGCGGTATCAACCTCGGCAGCTTCAACGACGTGCAGGAGGGCGACCTCATCACCACGTACGAGATGCGCGAGAAGCCGCGCGACTGAGCGCTCCCGTGCCGACGGCGCCGTCCCCTCTGGGGGCGGCGCCGTCGTCGTGTCCCGATGGGGAGTTCTCCCCGTGTCGCACGCGCTGCGCGGGGTTGCCGTCCGACTAGGGTGGTCCCGTCCACGTACTCGACACTCAGGGGAGCGACATGACGACGCCACCTCCTCCGCCCGGTGGCGGGGGCAACCAGCCCTACGACCCGTCCGCGAGCAACACCGGCGCGGGCTCCATGCCCGGTCAGGGCTCGGCGCCCGACTACGGCTCGGCCCCCGGCCAGCCGCCCCAGGCTCCGCCGCCGGCTCCCGGTGGCTTCCCCCAGGGCGGTGAGGACAAGGCCAAGACGATGGCGATCATCTCCCTCGTCACCGGCGGCATCGGCCTGCTGTGCTGCACCTGGTTCGTCTTCTCGATCGCCGCGATCATCCTGGGCATCCTGGGCAAGAAGGCACCGGGTAGCGCCGACAGCCACAAGAAGGCGCAGATCGGTCTCATCCTCGGCATCGTCGGTGTCGTGCTCGGTGTGATCATGTGGCCGGTGCTCATCGCCACCGGCTCGCTCGACGTCTACACCAACTGAGGCTCGATCTCACAGGTGAGGGCCCCCGGTGCCGACGCACCGGGGGCTCTCGTCTCACGCCACGACACAGGACTTCACCATGAGCATGCCTCCCCCTCCGCCCGGCTACGGCACCCTCCCGCCGGACCCCAATGACCCCTACCGCGGTGCCGCGGGCGGCCAGCCCCCGGGTCAGCCGCCGGTCGGCCCGCCCCCGCCGATGCCCTACCCGCAGGGCGGCCCGCCCGGGCGCACCGGCAATGCCCGCACCCTCGGCATCATCTCGGTCATCGCCGGGGCCGTCGGCGTCCCCTTCGCCTGCTGCTGCTGGTTCATCGGCTGGATCCCCGCCGTGGCCGCCGTCGGCACCGGGGTCGCCGGGCTGAGCCAGCTCAAGCGCGAGCCCGACAGCGACGCCAAGCCCTTCCTCATCGCCGGCATCGTCCTGGGTGTCGTCGGGCTGCTGCTCACCGTGCTCTCGCTCGTCTTCGGCTTCGCCAACGCCGTCTACAACGAGTACTGAGCCGACCGCGGGCCGGGTCGCATACCGTAGGGGTGTCCCCACCCCAAGCCCCTCACGGAGGTGTGCCATGGCCGACCCGGCCCGCGCCCGCAAGATCGCCGACCGCATCCAAGAGCTCATCGCGGCCAACCTGCAGCAGGTCGTCAAGGACCCCGACCTGGGGTTCGTGACGATCACCGACGTGCGGGTGACCGGTGACCTCCAGCACGCCTCGGTCTTCTACACCGTCTTCGGCGACGACGCGCAGCGCGAGCGCAGCGCCGAGGTCCTCGAGGCCAACCGCGGCAAGCTGCGCTCCTTCGTCGGCAAGCAGCTGGGCATCCGGCTGACGCCGACGCTGGAGCTGATCCCCGACGCCCTGCCGGAGAGCGCATCGCACATCGACGACCTGCTGCGCTCGGCCCGTGAGCGCGACGAGGACCTGGCTCGTTCCCGCAGCGGCGCCCAGCCCGCCGGCGACGCCGACCCCTACCGGACCACCGACGAGGGCGAGGGGACCTCCCCTTCGACCGAGGCGTGAGCGAGGGCCTGGTCGTCGTCGACAAGCCGGCTGGCTGGACCAGCCACGACGTCGTCGCCCGCGGCCGCCGGCTCTACCGGACCAAGAAGGTCGGCCACGCCGGCACCCTCGACCCGATGGCCACGGGCGTCCTCGTCCTCGGCGTCGGGCGGGGGACCAAGCTGCTCACCTTCCTCGTCGGCGCGGACAAGACCTACACCGCGACGATCCGGCTCGGGCAGGCGACGATCACCGACGACGCCGAAGGGGAGGTCACTGACCTCGGCGAGGTGGCCGGCATCGACCGGGCTGCGATCGACGCGGCCGTCACCCGGCTCACCGGCGACATCGAGCAGGTGCCCAGTGCGGTGAGCGCGATCAAGATCAAGGGCCAGCGCTCCTACCACCGCGTCCGCGCGGGGGAGGAGGTCGACCTGCCCGCACGTGCGGTGACCGTCTCGCGCTTCGACGTGCTCGACGTGCGCCCGACCGAGGCCGACGGCCACCCGGTGCTCGACGTCGACGTGGTCGTCGAGGTCTCCTCGGGCACCTACGTGCGGGCCCTCGCCCGCGACCTCGGCGCCGACCTCGGCAGCCGGGGTCACCTCACCGCGCTGCGCCGCACAAGGGTGGGTGGCCTGACGCTCGAGCACGCCCACACCCTCGACGAGCTCACCGCCCTGCGCGAGAGCGGCGGCGACGACGCGGTGCTGCCCATCACGCCGCTCGAGAAGGCGGCCGCGGCGGCCCTGACGACTCGGGCGCTCACCGACGACGAGGCCCGCGCCCTGGGCTACGGGCAGCGCATCGCCAGCGCCGAGCCGGGCCGGGTCGAGCCCGTCGCGGCCCTGTCGCCGACCGGCGAGCTGGTCGCGGTGCTCGACGAGAGTCGGGCCCGTGCCCGAGCCCACGTCGTCTTCGCCCCCGCCAGTTCGTAGAGTGTCCTCTCGTGCAGCACTGGACATCCCCGAGCGACACCCCGCCGCAGCTGCGGCCGTGCGTGGCGACCTTCGGCAACTTCGACGGGGTGCACCGCGGCCACCGCGCGATCCTCGACGAGCTGACCCGGCAGGGCCGCGAGCGTGACCTGCCGGCCGTCGCGGTGACCTTCGACCCGCACCCGGTCGAGGTCATGCACCCCGAGCGGGCGCCCGAGATCATCTCGCCCGGCCCGCTGCGTGACGAGCTGCTCGAGCAGGCCGGGATCGCGGGTCTGCTCTCCCTGCCCTTCACCACCGAGTTCGCGCAGACGAGCGCCGTCGACTACGTCGTCGACACCTTCGTCACCGGGCTGCAGGCCCAGGCCCTCGTCGTCGGGGCCGACACCCGTGGTTTCGGCGCGGGCTACACCGGTGACGTCGACCTGCTGCGCAGCCTCGGCGAGGAGCACGGCTTCGACGTCGTCGTCATCGAGGACCAGGGCGAGACCGAGCGCTGGTCCTCCTCGGCCGTGCGCACCCATCTCGCCGCCGGCGAGGTCGCCGAAGCGTCCTTGATCCTCGGGCGGCCGCACCGCGTCGTCGGCACCGTCGTCCACGGTCACCACCGGGGGCGCGAGCTCGGCTACCCGACGGCCAACCTCGGCGCCGACAGCCTCGGCCTCGTCCCGGCCGACGGCGTCTATGCGGGCTGGCTGGTGCGCCTCGACCTGCCCGAGGGCGACCCCGAGCGACGTCTGCCCGCCGCGATCTCGGTCGGGACCAACCCGACCTTCGACGGGCAGGTCCGCGTCGTCGAGTCCTACGTCCTCGACCGCACCGACCTCGACCTCTACGGCGAGCGGGTGGCCGTCGACTTCGTCGGGCACGTGCGCCCGACGCTGCGCTTCGACTCGATCGACGAGCTGCTCGTGGCCATGGCGCGCGACGTCGAGCGCACCCGCGACCTGCTCGAGCGCTGACCTCCACGGTGCCGGGGCACGGTCGGCGGGGCTTCGCGCGGCAGCTGCTGCGCTCCGACCTCGTCCTGCTCGCGGCGGCGCTCATCGCCTCGGGCCTCGGGGCGGTGCTCGTCCACTCGGCGACCCGCGCCGACGCCGGGTCTGCCTATCTCGTGCGGCACCTGCTCAACCTCGTCATCGGCCTGCTCATCGCCCTGGCCGTCGTCCGGCTGGACCGGGCAGCGCTGCGGGCACTCGCCCCCTTCGTCTACCTCGCCGGGGTCGTCGGGCTGGTCCTCGTCCTCACCCCGCTCGGCTCCGAGATCAACGGCTCCCGGTCGTGGATCCAGGTGCCGGGCGGCTTCTCGATCCAACCCAGCGAGATGGCCAAGGTGGGGCTGTGCGTCGCCCTGCCGATGCTGCTCGCCCCCGCCGCCGAGCGTCGGGACCGGCCGCGACCCCGCGAGATCCTGCTCGCCGGGCTGGTCACCGCCGTGCCCGTGCTCCTCGTCATGGCCCAGCCCGACCTGGGCTCGGCCCTGGTCCTCGTCGCGCTCGCCCTCGGGGTGCTTGTCGTCTCCGGGGCATCGTGGCCATGGCTCGCCGGGGTGCTGCTCGCCGGCGTCGCCGCCGTGGTAGCGGCCTTCACGACGCCGCTGCTCAGCGCCTACCAGCGCGACCGGCTCACGGCCTTCCTCGACCCGAGCGCCGACCCCCTGGGCATCGGCTACCAGACCCAGCAGGTGCGCCGGGCGATCGCCGACGGTGGCTGGGGCGGTCAGGGGCTGCACGCGGGCGACCTCACCAGCTCGGGGGCGATCCCCTTCCAGGAGACCGACTTCGTCTTCTCGGTGGCGGGGGAGGAGCTCGGCTTCGTCGGCGCGGCCTTTGTGGTGTGCCTGCTCGGGCTCGTCGTGGCGCGCATCGCCCTGGCCGGGACCCGGAGCGACGACCCCTTCGTGCGACTGGTGTGCTGGGCGGTCGCGAGCTGGTTCGCGGTGCAGTCCGTCGAGAACCTCGGGATGAACCTCGGCCTGCTGCCGGTGACCGGCCTGCCGCTGCCCTTCCTCTCCTACGGCGGGTCCTCGATGTTCGCCTGCTGGGCCGCGGTGGGGCTGGTCGTCGCCGTGACCCGGGAGGAGAGGTCCGCCACAGGTCGTGGACCGGTGCGCCCGCGTCGGTGACGATGGCGCCGTGCAGATCCCGACCTTCCAGACCCTGTCCAAGGACCTCGGCGCCACGGCCCTGCGCCGTGGGCTCAACCTGTGGCCGCCCTTCCTCGCGGCGAGCGTCCACGTCGACCGCATCTCGCCCGACTTCCGGGAGTTCGACGTCTCGCTGCGGATGCGTCCGTGGAGCCGCAACTACGTCGGGACCCAGTTCGGCGGCTCGCTCTTCGCGATGTGCGACCCGTGGTGGATGCTCGGGGCGCTGCGCTGCCTCGGCGAGGACTACATCGTCTGGGACAAGGCCGGCGAGATCGACTTCGTCAGCCCCGGGCGCACCGACGTGCGCACGAGCATCCGGATCACCGACGAGCTGCTCGACGGGATCCGGGCCGCGACGGCCGACGGGTCGAAGCACCTGGTCTGGTGCGACAACGACGTCGTCGCGGCCGACGGAACCCTCGTGGCGCGCTACCGCAAGCAGCTCTACGTGCGGCGCAAGCGGGCCTGAGCCCGCGGCGCCGCGGGGCCGACTGCCAGCCTTTGGTCACCAAACGGTCACGCTGCGGTCTGACCGGTGACAGGGAGGGCGCTTTCGGGAGACGATGCGCGCACCACCCGCAGCCCACGAAGGAGTGGACTTCTCGTGCCAGACCCCAGCCCCTCGCGCGCGTCCGACGAGGTCTTCGACGCAAGCGTCTTCGACAACCGTGCTCCCTCGGTCGGTCACCTGCTCCGTGACCGCATCGCCAAGAGCCCAGACAACATCGCCTACTCGTTCCCCTCGGGCATCGCCTGGGGCGAGCTGACGTGGGCCCAGCTCGGGGAGCGGGTGTGGGCGCTTGCCGCCGGCCTCGTCGACCTCGGGGTCCAGCCGGAGGACCGCGTCTCCCTGGCGTCGAGCACCCGCATCGAGTGGGTCCTCGCCGACTGCGCGATCATGGCGGCCGGTGCGGCCACCACGACGATCTACCCGACGTCGATCAGCGACGACGTCGCCTTCATCGTCGACAACTCCGGGTCCACGGTGATCATCGCCGAGGACGCCGAGCAGGTCGACAAGCTGCGCGAGGTGCGCGACGCGATCCCCGGCGTGAGCACGGTCGTCGTGGTCGACACCGAGGGCGTCGACCTCGACGACTGGGTCATCTCCTTCGAGGACCTCGAGGCCCGCGGCGCCGCGCTGCTCGCCTCCGAGCCGGGGGTCGTCGACACCCGCATCGACGGCACCGGCCCCACGTCGCTCGCGACGATCATCTACACCTCGGGCACGACCGGCCGCCCCAAGGGGGTGCGGCTGCGGCACGCGACGTGGACCTACCAGGGCGCGGCGATCCGGGCGACGGGCATGCTCACCGAGGACGACGTGCACTACCTGTGGCTGCCGCTCTCGCACGTCTTCGCCAAGGTGCTGCTGCTCATCAGCACCGACGTCGGCATGCAGACCGCCGTCGACGGGCGCATCGACAAGATCGTGGACAACCTCGGCGAGGTCCGTCCGACCTTCATGGCCGCGGCGCCGCGCATCTTCGAAAAGGTCTACGGCAAGCTGAGCCTCGGCATGCAGGAGGAGGGCGGCGCCAAGGCCAAGATCTTCGACTTCGCCGCCGAGACCGCCCGCCAGTACTCTCAGGCGCTCTCCGACGGGCGCAAGCCCGGCGCCCTGCTCGGGGTCCGCCACAAGATCGCCGACAAGCTCGTCTTTGCCAAGGTGCGTGACCGATTCGGTGGCCGGGTGCGCTTCTTCATCTCCGGATCCGCGGCGCTCAACACCGACATCGCCCACTGGTTCAACGGTGCCGGCCTGCCGATCCTCGAGGGCTACGGCCTCACCGAGACCTCCGCCGCGGCCACGGTCAACCGGCCCTACGCCCTCCGCGTCGGCACCGTCGGCTGGCCCAACGTCCAGACGGAGATCAAGGTCGCCGAGGACGGCGAGATCCTCGTCCGCGGCGAGCACGTCATGGAGGGCTACCACAACAACCCCGAGGCGACCGCCGAGGTGCTCACCGAGGACGGGTGGTTCCACACCGGTGACATCGGGGAGATCGACGGCGACGGCTTCGTCAAGATCACCGACCGCAAGAAGGACCTCTTCAAGACGAGCAACGGCAAGTACGTCGCGCCGTCGCAGATCGAGTCGACCTTCAAGGGGCTGTGCCCCTACGTCGGCCAGCTGCTCGTCCACGGGGAAAATCGGCAGTTCGTCACGGCGCTCATCACCCTCGACGAGGAGGCCATCAAGCCGTGGGCCGAGGCCAACGGCCTGGCCGATGCCAGCTACACCGAGATCGTCTCGTCGATGCAGGCCCATGAGATGGTCCAGTCCTACGTCGACGAGCTCAACGCCGGGCTCAACCGCCACGAGCAGATCAAGCGCTTCCACATCCTCGGTCGCGACCTGACGGTCGAGGACGGCGAGCTGACACCGAGCCTGAAGCTGCGGCGCAAGGTCGTCGCCGACAAGTTCAAGGGCGACATCGAGGAGATGTACCCGAGCTGACCGGCCGAAGGGGGGTCCGGTGCCGCGGCGTTTGGGACAGCCGCGCACCGGACCTACCCTTGGAGGCATGTCCGGTGAGTCGATCTTCCCTGCCCTCGAGCCCCTGCTCGAGCGGGTCAGCAAGCCCATCCAGTACGTCGGGGGCGAGCTGAACTCCACGGTCAAGGACTGGCACGTCGGCGGCCACGGCCCCGACGGGCAGGACCTCACGGTCCGTTGGGCCCTGATGTACCCCGACGCCTACGAGGTCGGCGTGCCCAACCAGGGCGTGATGATCCTCTACGAAGTGCTCAACGAGCGCCCCGACGCCCTCGCGGAGCGCAGCTACGCGGTGTGGCCCGACATGGAGGCCCTGCTGCGCGAGCACGGGCTGCCGCAGTTCACCGTCGACGGGCACCGGGCGATCGGCGACTTCGACGTCTTCGGCCTGAGCTTCTCGACCGAGCTCGGCTACACCAACATGCTCACCGCGCTCGACCTCGCGGGCATCCCGCTGCACGCGGCCGATCGCGGTGACGAGCACCCGATCGTCGTCATGGGCGGGCACGCGTCCTTCAACCCCGAGCCGGTCGCCGACTTCATCGACGCGGCGATCGTCGGCGACGGCGAGGAGGCGGTGCTCACCGCCACCGACATCATCGGCGAGTGGAAGTCGCAGGGTCGCCCCGGCGGCCGCGTCGAGGTGCTGCGCCGCCTCGCCGCGACCGGTGGCGTCTACGTCCCCGCCTTCTACGACGTCGACTACCTCCCCGACGGGCGCATCCAGCGCGTCGTGCCGAGCGAGACCGGCGTGCCGTGGCGCGTCGACAAGCACACCGTCATGGACCTCGACGCGTGGCCCTACCCCAAGCAGCCGCTCGTCCCGCTCGCCGAGTCGGTCCACGAGCGGATGAGCGTCGAGATCTTCCGCGGCTGCACCCGCGGCTGCCGTTTCTGCCAGGCCGGCATGATCACCCGTCCGGTCCGGGAGCGCTCGATCACCGGCATCGGCGAGATGGTCGAGCGGGGCCTGGAGGCGACCGGCTTCGAGGAGGTCGGGCTGCTCTCGCTCTCCAGCGCCGACCACAGCGAGATCGGCGACATCGCCAAGGGCCTGGCCGACCGCTACGAGGGCACCAACACCGGCCTGTCCCTGCCGAGCACCCGCGTCGACGCCTTCAACATCGACCTGGCCAACGAGCTGACCCGCAACGGCCGCCGCTCCGGCCTGACCTTCGCCCCCGAGGGTGGCTCCGAGCGCATCCGCAAGGTGATCAACAAGATGGTCACCGAGGACGACCTCATCAAGACCGTCTCGGCCGCCTACGGTGCCGGCTGGCGCCAGGTCAAGCTCTACTTCATGTGCGGGCTGCCGACCGAGACCGACGAGGACGTCCTGCAGATCGCCGAGGTCGCCAAGCGGGTCATCGAGACCGGCCGTCAGGTCGCCGGGCACAACGACATCCGCTGCACCGTCTCCATCGGCGGCTTCGTGCCCAAGCCGCACACCCCCTTCCAGTGGGCGGCCCAGCTCGGTGCCGAGGAGACCGACGAGCGGCTGCACAAGCTGCGCGACGCGATCCGCGCCGACAAGCGCTACGGCCGGTCCATCGGCTTCCGCTACCACGACGGCAAGCCGGGCATCGTCGAGGGTCTGCTCTCGCGCGGTGACCGCCGCGTGGGCCGGGTCATCGAGCAGGTCTGGCGCGACGGCGGCCGCTTCGACGGGTGGAGCGAGCACTTCTCCTACGACCGCTGGATGGCCGCGGCCGAGACCGCCCTGGCGGGCACCGGCGTCGACGTCGCCTGGTACACCACCCGCGAGCGCGAGGAGGCCGAGGTCCTGCCGTGGGACCACATCGACTCCGGCCTCGACAAGGAGTGGCTGTGGCAGGACTGGCTCGATGCGGTCGACGAGACCGAGGTCGAGGACTGCCGCTGGACCCCGTGCTTCGACTGCGGCGTGTGCCCGCAGATGGGCACCGACATCGAGATCGGCCCCACTGGCAAGACGCTGCTGCCCCTCACCGTCCTCGGCTCCGGCCGTCAGGACATGATCAGCTCCTGAGGTCCGCGGGCCCGGCACCCTGTCGGTCGGGACGGGACTCTGCCACGCTGGAGGCACGCACGTCGTCCAGCAGGGGGAGCAGGAGATGTCAGTCCAGACCGGCGCCATGGTCGTGGGGGCCGTGGCCGTGATCTACGGGATCGGCTTCGCCGTCCTGCCGATGCGGCGGTGGAGCGAGTCCTCGCGCACCCGCTACACGATGGGCGGTGCGGCCCTCGTCGCGGCGGTTTTCGTCGCGCTCGTCGTCGTCCCGTGGTGGGTGCAGCGCAGCTGACCAGCCTGCGGCCCCCTTCGGCACGTCACGAGGACGAAGGGGGACAATGCGCCACATGACCGCGACGCCGACGACCGCGACGCCCACCGTGCTCACCGAGGCACTGCGCCGGGAGGGGGTCACCGACGCCCGCACCGACGCCCTGACGATCGGCATGTACGCCACCGACGCCGGGATCTACCGGGTCCCGCCGCGGGCGGTCGTCTTCCCGAGGCACACCGACGAGATCGCCGCGACCCTCTCGGTCGCCCGCGAGCTCGGCGTGCCGGTGACCACCCGCGGCGCCGGCACCTCGTGCGCGGGCAATGCCGTCGGTCCGGGCATCGTCATCGACACCGCCCGACACCTGGGGCGGGTCCTCGACGTCGACCGCGACAGCGCGACCGCGCTCGTCGAGGCCGGCACGGTCCACGCGACGCTGCAGGCCCGTGCCCGCGAGATCGGGCTGCGCTTCGGTCCCGACCCGAGCAGCCACAGCCGCTGCACCGTCGGCGGGATGATCGGCAACAACGCGTGCGGCAACCGCGCCCTGGGCTACGGCCGCACGAGCGACAACATCGTGGGCATGGAGCTGCTCACCGCAGCCGGCGCGACCCTGTCCGCGACGACGGGAGTGGCGGGCGGACCCCCTTCGCTCACCGGGGACAACGCCCTCGTCGCCCGCCTGACGCAGCTGGCCGACGACCACCTCGGCACGATCCGCACCCAGTTCGGCCGCTTCGGCCGACAGGTCTCCGGCTATGCCCTCGAGCACCTCGCGCCCGAGCGTGGTGGCGACATCGGCCGCATGCTCGTCGGCTCCGAGGGCACCCTCGCCGTCGTCACGCAGGCCCGGGTGCGTCTGGTCACCGACCCGGCCGCCACCTGCCTGGCCGTCCTCGGCTTCCCCGACATCTATGCCGCCGGCGACGTCGCCCACCAGCTGAGAGGGCTGGGCGCCGTTGCGGCAGAAGGCATCGACTCGCGCATCGTCGACATCGTGCGCCGCCGTCGCGGGCCGCACGCGGTCCCCGACCTGCCGCGCGGCGCCGCGTGGATGCTCGTCGAGGTGCCGGGGGAGGACCCCGCCGCGGCGCAGGCCGCCGCCGAGCGGGTCTGCCGCGAGATCCCGCACACCGACTCGCTCGTCGTCACCGACCCCGGCCACGCCCGCTCGCTGTGGAAGATCCGCGAGGACGGCGCCGGCCTGTCCTCGCGCTCGCCCCGCGACCGGCCCGCCCATGCGGGCTGGGAGGACGCGGCCGTGCCGCCGGAGCGGCTGGGCGACTACCTGCGCGACTTCGACGCGCTGCTCGACGCGCACGACGTGCAGGGCCTGCCCTACGGGCACTTCGGCGACGGCTGCCTGCACATCCGCCTCGACGTCGACCTCGACGCACCCGACGCCACCGACCGCTACCGCCGTCTCGTCGAGGAGGCCGCCGACCTCGTGGCCTCCTACGGCGGGTCGCTCTCCGGGGAGCACGGCGACGGCCGGGCCCGCTCGGCGCTGCTGCCGCGCATGTACGACGCCGAGACGATGGCGCTCTTCGGGGCGGTCAAGCACGCCTTCGACCCGACCAACCTGCTCAACCCCGGGGTCCTCGTCGACGCCGCACCCGTCGAGGCCGACATCCGCATCCCCGCCGCGCACAAGGTGACCGTGCCGCTGGCCTTCGGCTACGCGGGCGACGACGGCGACTTCAGCCAGGCCGTGCACCGCTGCACCGGGGTCGGCAAGTGTCGCGCGGCGGGCACGTCGAGCACCGTCATGTGCCCGAGCTATCTCGCGACGGGGGAGGAGAAGGACTCCACCCGCGGCCGCGCCCGCGCACTGCAGGAGATGCTCAACGGCACGACGATCACCGACGGATGGCGCTCCCCGGAGGTCCACGACGCGCTCGACCTGTGCCTGTCGTGCAAGGGCTGCGCCAGCGACTGCCCGACCGGCATCGACATGGCGACCTACAAGTCGGAGACCCTCCACCAGACCTACAAGGGCCGCATCCGCCCGCGCAGCCACTACTCGCTCGGCCGGCTGCCGCAACTGGCCCGCGTCGCCTCGAAGCTCCCTCGGGTCGCCAACGCACTCACCTCCCTCCCCGGACTCAAGCGGGTGACCCTGCCCGCGGCGGGCGTCGACCCGCGGCGCAGCATCCCGACCTTCGCGCGGCAGACCTTCCGCTCCTGGGCCGCCGACGAGGGCCTCGTCGCCTCCGCCGCGCAGGCCGCCGGCACCGACCACCCCGTCGCGCTCTTCGTCGACTCCTTCACCGACCACTTCTCGCCACAGGTCGGGCGGGCCACCGTGGCCGTGCTGCGCGAGGCGGGCTGTGCCCCCTTCGTCCCCGCGGAGGCGCTGTGCTGCGGCCTGACCTTCATCTCCACGGGGCAGCTCGACGCGGCGAAGAAGACCCTCACCGAGGCCGCGCACGTCCTCGCCCCGGTCGTCGCCGCCGGCATCCCCGTCGTCGGCATGGAGCCGAGCTGCACCGCTGCCCTGCGCCACGACCTGCCGGCCCTCGTCGACTCCGGCGCGGCCCGGCAGGTGGCCGGGGGAGTGCGGACCGTGGCCGAGGTGCTGACGAGCGCCATCGACGAAGGGCGCTGGGTCGCCCCCGACCTCACCGGCACCGAGATCGTCGCGCAGCCGCACTGCCACCACCACGCCGTGATGAGCTGGTCGGCCGACGAGGCGCTGCTCGCCAGGACCGGTGCCACGGTGACCCGGCTCGGCGGGTGCTGCGGGCTCGCCGGCAACTTCGGCGTCGAGCTGGGCCACTACGAGGTGTCGGTCAAGGTCGCCGAGCAGCAGCTGCTGCCGGCGATCGAGGCGGCCGGCCGCGAGACGGTCGTGCTCGCCGACGGGTTCTCCTGCCAGACGCAGATCGCCGACCTGTCGGAGCGGACCGGGGTCCACCTCGTGGAGCTGCTCGCCGGTCGGTGATCAGCCCACGACGGGGTCGCCATTAGGCTTGACCCCCATGTCCCCGCAACGCACCCCCGACGGTCCGCCGCCACCGCCGCCGGTCCAGAAGCTGCGCATCCAGTACGCCCGCCGTGGCCGGCTGCGCTACTCCTCGACCCGTGACTTCGGGCGCGCCCTCGAGCGGGCCCTGCGTCGTGCGGGTGTCCCCATGGCCTACTCCGCGGGCTTCCACCCGCACCCCAAGATCTCCTACGCCAACGGCGCGGCCACCGGTGCCGCGAGCGAGGCGGAGTACTTCGAGATCTCGGTGACCGAGCGGGTCGACCCCGACGCACTCGGCCGGGCTCTCGACGCCGCCCTGCCCGACGGGCTCGACATCGTCGCGGTCGTCGACGCCGAGCCGGGGGCGCTGGCCGATCGGCTGCAGGCCAGCCGGTGGCTGCTGGAGTTCCCGGGCGTCGAGCTGGCCGATCTCGAGCGGGCGGTCGAGGGCTTCCTCGCCCAGGAGCGGGTCGAGGTCAGCCGGATGTTCAAGCGCGGGATGAAGTCCTACGACGCGCGCGAGCCCGTCATCCGGGCCGAGACCGGTCGCTCGGACGAGGGCTGTGCGATACTGACGATGGTCGTGCGGCACACCACACCTGCCGTTCGCCCCGACGACGTCCTCAGCGCGATCACCGCTGCCACCTCGTTCGCGCCGACGCGATCGCCCAAGGCGACGCGCCTGGCGCAGGGGATCTGGAGCAGCGAGACCGAGAGCGTGGCCGACCCTCTGGCCACCGACTGAGTCGTCGCCGGCCCTGACGGGGTGCCGCGCTGGGCGCGAGCCACGTCGAGGCAACACGGACCTTTCCGCGGGCGAGCGCCCGCCACGCCGCGCGGCGGCTGGACTGCACCCCCAGGGGTGCCGGTGTCGGGGTCCTGCCGCGGTGCAGGAGGTGCCACATGGCCACCGACAACGACCAGCCGGTCGACGAGACCACGACCAAATCTCCCGCAGCAGTCCCGAGCTTCGGACTGCTCTTCCAGCCCCCCGCCCCAGCGCCGGCCCCGGCCCGCCGACCGGCTCCCGAGCCGGTGGACGAGGACGACGAGTCGCCCGACGAGGACGCCGACTCCGGCTCCGACTCCTCGGACGACGCCGATTCCGGCCAGGGCGAAGGGGGGCGCCGTCGCCGCCGTCGTGGTGGCCGCGGCCGCAACAACCGCTCCGGCGACGAGGGTGACGGTGACCAGGACGGCTCCGACGACTCGGACTCGGGTGATTCCCGGGACGAGCGAGGCGCCGACGAGTCCGACGACGAGGCCCAGGGCTCCGCCAAGAGCAAGGGCGGCAAGGGCCGCGGCAAGTCCAAGAAGTCGGCCGACGCGGACGACTCGGGTGACGACGCCCAGGCCGCCGAGGACGCCGACTCCCAGCGCGACGACTCCTCCGACGACGACGGTGACTCCGACGACGAGGGCGGCGGCAGCTCCCGGCGGCGTCGCCGCCGTCGCCGTGGTGGCGGCGGGGGCAACGGCGGCCAGGACGACCCGCCCGGGACCGTGACCAAGGTGCGCGAGTCGCGCCGCAACGAGCCCCAGGCGATCAAGGGCTCCACCCGCCTCGAGGCGAAGAAGCAGCGCCGCCGCGAGGGCCGCGAGGCCGGTCGACGCCGCACGATCATCACCGAGGCGGAGTTTCTCGCCCGCCGTGAGAGCGTCGAGCGGGTCATGGTCGTGCGTCAGCACGGTGACCGCACGCAGATCGGCGTCCTCGAGGACGGCGTGCTCGCCGAGCACTACGTCTCCCGCGAGACGACCTCGACCCTCGTCGGCAACGTCTACCTCGGCCGGGTGCAAAATGTGCTGCCCAGCATGGAGGCCGCCTTCATCGACATCGGCAAGGGTCGCAATGCGGTGCTCTACGCCGGTGAGGTCAACTGGGAGGCCCAGGGCGTCGGCAACGGCCAGGCCCGACGGATCGAAAATGCGCTCTCCTCCGGTGACTCGGTCCTCGTCCAGGTGACCAAGGACCCGGTGGGTCACAAGGGTGCGCGCCTGACGTCGCAGATCTCGCTGCCCGGCCGCTACGTCGTCTACGTGCCCGAGGGCAACATGACGGGCATCTCGCGCAAGCTGCCCGACACCGAGCGCTCCCGCCTCAAGGGGATCCTCAAGCAGGTCGTCCCGGACAGCGCGGGCGTCATCGTGCGCACCGCCGCGGAGGGGGCCTCCGAGGCCGAGCTGACCGCCGACGTCGAGCGGCTCACCAAGGCCTGGGACAAGATCAGCTCCACGGCCGAGTCGAAGAAGGGCAAGAAGGGCTCTGCCGGCGGCGCGCCCGTCCTGCTGCACGCCGAGCCGGACATGACCGTCCGGGTCATCCGCGACATCTTCAACGAGGACTTCGCCAAGATGGTCGTGGCCGGCGACGACGCCTGGCGCGAGATCAAGGGCTACGTCGACGACGTCGCGCCCGACCTGTCCGACCGTCTCGAGCGTTACACGGGTGAGGGCGACGTCTTCGCGGCGCACCGCATCGACGAGGCGATCGCCAAGGCGATGGACCGCAAGGTCTGGCTGCCCTCCGGCGGTTCGCTCGTCATCGACCGCACCGAGGCGATGACGGTCGTCGACGTCAACACCGGCAAGTTCACCGGCTCCGGGGGCAACCTCGAGGAGACGGTGACCAAGAACAACCTCGAAGCCGCCGAGGAGATCGTCCGGCAGCTGCGACTGCGCGACATCGGCGGCATCATCGTCGTCGACTTCATCGACATGGTCCTCGAGTCCAACCGCGACCTCGTCGTCCGGCGCCTCCTCGAGTGCCTCGGCCGTGACCGCACCAAGCACCAGGTCGCCGAGGTCACCTCGCTCGGCCTGGTCCAGATGACCCGCAAGCGGGTCGGCGCGGGCCTGATCGAGGTCTTCTCGCAGGAGTGCGAGCACTGCCACGGCCGCGGGATCATCGTCCACAGCGAGCCCGTCGCCCACGACCCCGGTGGTCACGCCGGCGGCAACCACGGCGGCAACGGCAACGGTGGCGGCGGCAAGTCCCGTCGTGGCCGGTCGAAGGGGGACAAGGACACCTCCTCGCAGCGCCAGGAGCCGGTCGAGGAGCAGACCGACGCCAACGGCCGCACCGCGGCCCAGATCGCGGCGGCGGCACACGCGGCGGCGATCAAGAACATCGCCGGCGAGGCCGGCGAGGACGACGTCGCCCAGCTCGAGCCCACGACGGTGGTCGAGCCGGGTCAGCCGGTCGAGCAGAGCGAGCCGGAGCCACAGCCGGAGGCGCCCAAGCGACGCCGCGGTGGCCGCCGGGCCGCGTCCAGCGCCGGTGCCCCCGTCGCCCTCGAGCCCGTCGACCTCTCCGAGACCCCGGCCCCCGAGCCCGAGCCGCAGCCGGAGCCGGTCACGGCTCCCGCGCCGGAGCAGGCCGAGGAGACGCCGGCTCCGAAGCGCCGCCGTGGTGGCCGTCGAGCAGCCTCGAGCGCCGGTGCGCCGGTGGCCCTGCAGGCCGTCGACCTCACCGCCCCGGCCGAGCCGACGGGCGCTCCGCTGACCAAGGTCGCGGGGGAGTCCGGCGAGGCTGCGACCACGCCGGTCGCCGACCCCGAGCCGGCCGCCCCGGCCCGTCGCAAGCGCAAGCGCGTGACCTCCGAGGCCGGCCCGCCCAAGGCCTGACGCACCGAGCGACATCGACCGACGGCCCATGGGAGCGCTCTCCCGTGGGCCGTCGGCGTGCCCGACAGTAGATTGCTGCACATGATCAACCGCTCGTCCGGTCGGCGCCACGCCCTGGCCGGGATGCTCGCGCTCGCCCTCGCCGGGTGCACGGTCACCCGCACGCAGGGGCAGGGGCCGACCACCGGCTCGGGGTACAACTCGTCCTTCAGCGAGGCCGGGGTCGAGCACATCGAGACCGAGCGCCGCGCGGTCGTCGACCTGTCCATGGCGCTCACCGCCGACGACCTGGGAGCCGACGGCGGCACCCTGCGTGACGTCGACGTGCGCGGTGAGGACCCGATCGAGGTCGTCGTGCGCGGCACGGGCGGCGAGCTCGTCCTCCACGCCGAGGTCATCCGGGTCCTCGTCGCCCCGGGTGACCGTCAGGTGGAGAGCATCGCCCTCTTCGAGTCGCACAGCGATGGCGACGCCCTGGTCACCCGCGTCGAGGAGGTGGCCGGGCAGGTGGGCCTCGACCGGGCGAGGGTCGACTCCTTCGCCGCGGCGGCGAGGGACGGCCGCGCCGACACCTGGCTCAACGGCGGCGACCACCTCGGGTTCACCGTCGGGCTGCACCCGGTGCTCAGGCCGGGGGAGGCGCCCGTCCTCGAGCACCAGCTGACCCCGCCGGACTGACCCCCCTTCGCCGGTTTGTCCGGGGGAGGGGGTCGCCGGTAGTCTTGGCCCTTGGTGCGCCCACCGAGCGGACGCTTCGTGCCATGTGGCATGCGGACTGTTGGCCGGTCAGACAGAGCGAGTGCACTACAGACAGAGAGTGAGTTCCCCCAGATGTACGCGATCGTTCGCGCCGGTGGCCGCCAGGAAAAGGTTTCCGTCGGCGACACCATCCTCATCAACTCGATCAAGGGCGAGGCCGGCGACAGCGTCGACCTGCAGCCGATCCTGCTCGTCGACGGTTCGTCCGTGACCAGCGACGCCGACAAGCTGGCCAAGGCCAGCGTCAAGGCCGAGGTCGTGGGTGCCGCCAAGGGCCCCAAGATCACGATCGTCAAGTACAAGAACAAGACGGGCTACCGCAAGCGTCAGGGTCACCGTCAGCCGCTGACCCAGCTGAAGATCACCGACATCAAGGCCTGAGCCTTCCTTCAACAGTTAGGAACCCACTGACATGTCCTCCAAGAAGGGTGTCTCCTCGTCCAAGAACGGCCGCGACTCCAACGCCCAGCGCCTCGGCGTGAAGCGCTACGGCGGCCAGCTCGTCGGCACCGGCGAGATCATCGTGCGCCAGCGCGGGACCCACTTCCACCCGGGCGACAACGTCGGCCGCGGTGGCGACGACACGCTGTTCGCCCTGGCGGACGGCGAGGTCCAGTTCGGCGCCAAGCGCGGTCGCAAGGTCGTCAGCGTCCTCCCGGCGGGTGCCGCCGGCTGACGCGAGCCACAGCGTGAGCGAAGGGGGCGGGTCGAGGTGACCTGCCCCCTTCGCCGTACCAGATCGAAGGAAAGGTGAGGTCGTGACGACCTTCGTGGACAGGGTCACCCTGCACGTCGAGGCGGGCCGGGGTGGCCATGGCGTCGCGTCCGTGCACCGGGAGAAGTTCAAGCCGCTCGGTGGCCCGGACGGAGGCAACGGCGGGCACGGCGGCGACGTCGTCCTCGTCGTCGACCCCCAGGTCACGACCCTGCTGGACTACCACCGCAGCCCGCACCGACGCGCGACCAACGGCGCGCCCGGTGCCGGCGACGAGCGCAACGGCGCCAACGGTGAGGACCTCGTCCTGCCCGTGCCGGCCGGCACCGTCGTCACCAACCGTGCCGGTGATGTCCTCGCCGACCTCGTCACGCCCGGCACCCGCTTCGTCGCCGCCGAGGGCGGTCGCGGTGGGCTGGGCAACAAGGCCCTGTCGAGCCAGCGGCGCAAGGCGCCCGGCTTCGCCCTCCTCGGTGAGCCGGGGGAGTCCACCGACGTCGTCCTCGAGCTGAAGTCGCTCGCCGACGTCGCGCTCATCGGCTTCCCGAGCGCCGGCAAGTCCTCGCTCGTCTCGGTGCTCTCGGCGGCCCGCCCCAAGATCGCCGACTACCCCTTCACCACGCTCGTGCCCAACCTCGGCGTCGTCACCGCCGGCGACGTGCGCTACACCGTCGCCGACGTCCCGGGCCTGATCCCCGGCGCGAGCGAAGGGCGTGGCCTGGGCCTGGAGTTCCTGCGGCACGTGGAGCGCTGCTCGGTGCTCGTCCACGTCATCGACTGCGCCACGCTCGAGCCGGGCCGTGACCCGATGAGCGACCTCGACGTCATCGAGGCCGAGCTGTCGGCCTATGTCGCCGACGAGACCCTCGGCGGGCGCCCGCTGTCCGAGCGCACCCGCATCGTCGTGCTCAACAAGGCCGACGTGCCCGACGCGCTCGACCTGGCCGACCTGGTCAAGGCCGACCTCGAGGAGCGCGGCCTGGAGGTCTTCATCGTCTCCGCCGTCGCCCACACCGGCCTGAAGGAGCTGACCTTCGCGATGGCCCGCCACGTGACGGCCGCCCGCGAGGAGTCGGCCGTCGAGGTCGCCCCGCAGCGGGTCGTGCTGCGGCCCAAGGCCGTCGACGACGCCGGCTTCGTCGTGCGCCGCGAGGGCGGCTCCGACGGCGAGGTCTTCCGTGTCCTCGGCGCCAAGGTCACCCGCTGGGTGCACCAGACCGACTTTGCCAACGACGAGGCCGTGGGCTACCTGGCCGACCGCCTCAACCGTGCGGGTGTCGAGGAGGAGCTGACCAAGGCCGGTGCGGTCGCCGGCTCCACCGTGCTCATCGGCCCCGAGGACGACGCGGTCGTCTTCGACTGGGAGCCCACCCTCGTCGGTGGCGCCGAGCTCCTCGGTGGCCGCGGCACCGATCTGCGTCTGGAGGACAACACCCGCCGGACGACGCAGGAGCGTCGCGAGCAGTTCCACGCGCGCAAGGACGCCCAGACCGCGGCGCGCGAGGACCTGCGCACCGAGCGCGAGGCCGGGCACTGGACCGAGGAGGACTGATGGGCAGCGATGCCCGGCAGGCGATCGCCCGGGCCCGGCGCATCGTCGTCAAGGTCGGCTCGTCGTCGCTGACGAGCGCCGTCGGGGGAGAGCTCGACCTCGCCCGGCTCGCCGCCCTGGTCAACGCCCTGTCCGCGCGCCGCAGCGAGGGCACCGAGGTCGTCCTCGTCTCGTCGGGCGCCATCGCCGCCGGCATCGGGCCGCTCGGCATGGACACCCGCCCGAACGACCTGGCCCGTCAGCAGGCCGCGGCGAGCGTCGGGCAGGGGGTGCTGCTCTCGGCCTACGACAGGGCCTTCGGCCGGCACGGGCACACCATCGGGCTCGTCCTGCTCACCGTCGACGACATCACCCGCCGCACGAGCTACACCAACGCCAAGCGCACCTTCGACTCCCTGCTCGACCTCGGGGTGCTGCCGATCGTCAACGAGAACGACACGGTCGCGACCCACGAGGTGCGCTTCGGCGACAACGATCGCCTGGCCGCCCTCGTCGCCCAGCTGGTCGGCGCCGACGGGCTCGTCCTGCTCACCGACGTCGACGCGCTCTACACCGCCAAGCCCGGCACCCCCGGCGCCGAGCGGGTCGCGGAGGTCGGCGACCCCGCCGAGCTGGCGTCGATCTCCATCGGTGGCACCGGGTCGGCCGTCGGGTCCGGCGGCATGACGACCAAGGTCGAGGCCGCGACCATCGCCGGGGCGGCTGGCATCCCGACGGTGCTCACCTCCGCCGACAACGTCACGGCGGCCCTCGCCGGCGAGGACATCGGCACCGCCTTCCGCCCGCAGCGGCGCAGCCGTGGATCGCGCGCGCTGTGGCTGGCGCACGCCACGACGCCCCGGGGCTCGGTCCAGATCGACGAGGGGGCCGTGACCGCCCTGCGCGAGCGCGGCCGCTCGCTCCTGCCGGCCGGCATCACCGGGGTCACGGGGTCCTTCGTCGACGGTGACCCGGTCGACGTCGTCGGTCCCGACGGGCACGTCATCGCCCGTGGCCTCGTGAACTACACCTCGGGCGAGCTGCCGCACCTCATGGGCCGCAGTACCAAGGACCTCGCCGAGCAGATCGGCCCGCAGTACGAGCGCGAGGTCATCCACCGGGACCACCTCGCCCTGCTCTAGGTGACCCGGCGGTCGAGGACGACGAAGGCGGCGGCGATGACCGCGAAGGCGACGCCACCCGCGAGGTACGGGGCAGGAGGCGCGACCTCGGCGAAGAGCGCGCCACCGAGCACGGGGCCGACGATGCGCCCGGACGACCCGAGCGACTGACTCGCGCCGAGGATGGCCCCCTGCTCGTCCGCGCCGGCCTGCTTCGAGATCGCCGCCATCAGCGACGGTGCTTGCGTGGCATTGCCGACGCCGATGAGGCCCGCCGGCAGCAGGACCTGCCACCACGTCGTGACGAAGGGCGCGAGGGCGGCTCCGAGCGCGAAGCAGCCGAGCCCCAGGACGATGAGGCGCTCGTCGCCGAGACGGGAGGACAGCCATCGCGTCCCGGTGAGCTGGAAGACCACGATCACCACTCCCACGTACATGAAGAGGTATCCGTTCTCGACGGGCCCGAAGCCCATGGTGTGCCGTGTCAGCAGCGGGAGCTGGGACTCGATCTGGGAGAACGCGACCATGACGAGGAAGTTCACGGACAGGAGCAGGACGAGCGCGGGGTGTCGCGCTGCGCGCCCGAGAGTGGTCAGGAGGCGGGGGCTCGTCCCACGTGTCCGTGGGAGCGCCCTCGCGGCCCAGACGGCATTGGCGAGAGCCAGAACCGCGGCGATGGCGAAGGGGGACTTCTCGCCGGCCAGAGGCACGCTCAGCGCGGTCAGGGCGGGGCCGAAGATGATCCCCAGCCCGATCGCCGCTCCCACGACTGCCATGCCACGACCCCGCTCCTCCGGCGTCGTGACATCACTGATGGTCGCCTGAGCGGCCGCGATGTTTCCCGCGCAGAGCCCCGTGATGATTCGCCCGACGAAGAGGCCCGTCATGGCGTCGGCGAGGAAGAGCACGGCATAACCCAGCGCCGCTCCGAGGGCGCTCGCGGCGACGATCGGCCCGCGCCCCCACCGGTCAGACGCTCGCCCCAGCACCGGCGCCGCCACGAGCTGCGCGGCGGAGTAGCTGGCGATGAGCAGTCCGACGAGGGTGGCAGACGCGCCCAAGTCAGCCGCGTAGGTCGGCAGGAGCGGGAAGAGCATCCCGAAGCCGAGGAGATCGAGGAACACCGTCACGAAGACGGCGCCGAGCACGTTCTGCCGCTTCATGCAGCCACACCCGAAGGGGGCGTCACCGCACCCGGGTGACCTCGAACTGCATCCGCGGCCGGGCGTAGAACTCCTGGGCCTGGACGAGCTGCAGCTCGCGCCGACCGGAGTCGAGGGTCTCCCGCAGGAGGTCGAAGACCGAGGAGACGGTCCGACCGAGCGACTCCTCGAGCGAGCGGCTGCGCAGCCAATGACTGGTGAAGAGCGCGGCGGTGACGTCACCCGAGCCGTTGGCCTTGAGCGGCAGGTGCGGGGTGCGCACGATCCAGGCCTCGTCCTCGTGGCAGGCGAGCATCTCGATCGTGCCCTCCGGGCGGTCCGGCCGCAGGACCGAGGTGACGAGGATCGTGCTCGGCCCGATCTCACGGGCGGCGTCGACGGAGGCGAGGGTCTCCTCGAGCGTCTCCGGCTCGGTCTCGGTGAGGAAGCCCAGCTCGAACTGGTTGGGCGTGATGAGGTCGGCGCGGGGGACGACCTTGTCCCGCAGGAGGACCGGGATCGACTCGTGGACGAAGCAGCCGGACTTCGCATTGCCCATGACCGGGTCGCAGGCGTAGATCGCCTCGGGGTTGGCGGCCTTGACGGCGGCCACGGCATCGAGGATCGTCGCGCCGATCCCTTCGCCGCCCTGGTACCCGGAGAGCACGGCGTCGACCTCGGCGAAGGCATCCCGCTCCCCGACGCCGGTGATGACGTCGGCAACATCCGCGGGGTCCATGAGCGGCCCGCGCCAGGCGCCGTAGCCGGTGTGGTTGGAGAAGTTCACCGTGTTGACCGGCCACACCTCGACCCCGAGGCGCTGCATCGGGAAGACGGACGCGGAGTTGCCGACGTGTCCGTAGGCGACGTGGGACTGGATGGAGAGGATCGTGGTCACCGGCCAATCCTCCCACCTACTCTGGGTCCATGACCGACAGCACCGCCACCGTCCGGGAGCTCGCCGAGCGCGCGCGGGTCGCCTCGCGCCGCCTCGCGCTCCTCACCCGCGCCGACAAGGACGCCGCCCTGCTCGCGCTCGCGGACGCGGTCGATGCCGCCACCGACGACGTCGTCGCGGCCAATGCCGAGGACCTGCAGCGCGGGCGCGAAGAGGGGATGGCCACCGGCCTCCTCGACCGCCTGACCCTCGACGCCGACCGCGTCGCGGCCGTCGCCGACGCGCTGCGCGACCTCGCGGGCCTGCCCGACCCCGTCGGTGAGGTGGTGCGTGGCTCGACGCTGGCCAACGGCCTGCAGATCCGCCAGGTGCGGGTGCCGATGGGCGTCGTCGGGATGATCTACGAGGCCCGCCCCAATGTCACCGTCGATGCCGCCGGCCTCGGCCTGAAGTCCGGCAACGCGATGATCCTGCGCGGCGGCTCCGCGGCGGCGAGCACCAACCGGGCCCTGGTCGCCGCCCTTCGCTCGGCCCTGACGGCGCACGGGCTGCCGGCCGACGCCGTCCAGCTCCTCGAGGGCGACCACGACGCGGTCAAGGCGCTGATGACCGCCCGCGGGCTGGTCGACCTGCTCATCCCGCGCGGGGGAGCGGGCCTGATCCAGGCCGTCGTCACCGAGTCGACGGTGCCCGTCATCGAGACCGGTGTGGGCAACTGCCACGTCTACGTCGACGCGGCCGCCGACCCTGACAAGGCGCTCGCGATCGTGCTCAACGCCAAGACGCACCGCCCGAGCGTGTGCAATGCCGCCGAGTCGCTGCTCGTCCACCGCTCCGTCGCCGCCGACGTCCTCCCGGACGTGCTGCGCGACCTCGCCGGCGCCGGCGTCGTCCTCCACGGCGACGACGCCACCCGCGAGCACGCCCCCGACGGGGTGGTCGTCGAGCCGGCGACCGACGAGGACTTCGACACCGAGTACCTTGCTCTCGAGATGTCGGTCGCGGTCGTCGACGACCTCGACGCGGCGCTGGAGCACGTGCGACGCCACGGCAGCGGGCACACCGAGGCGATCGTCACCGAGGACCGGGCCGCGGCCCGCCGGTGGACCGCCGAGGTCGACGCCGCGGCCGTCCTCGTCAACGCCTCGACCCGCTTCACCGACGGTGGGGAGTTCGGCTTCGGTGCCGAGATCGGCATCTCGACGCAAAAGTTGCACGCGCGCGGACCGATGGCTCTGCCGGAGCTGACGACGACCAAGTGGGTCGTCGAGGGCGACGGGCAGATCCGGGGCTGACCCCCCTTCGCCCGGACGGGCCGAGGGCCCTCCCCCCGACGCGGGGAAGGGCCCTCGACCGTTGTCCGTGGCACGCCCCGTGGGGTCCTGCGGCGACTGCAGCACGACGCCGGGCGCGGGGCCGCGACGTCGCGGTGACACGTGGACCAGGAGGCGCCGACGCCGCTCGAGTCGCCTGAGCCCGACGCGGAGCCTCCCCCGTGCCAGACGTGCGGACGTCGTTATCCCTGTGGTCCTGCCGGCCGCCGTGAAGCAGCCGCGGTGTGGTGACTGTTCTACGCGGGGTCGGTGGCCCTCGGCAACGTCAGGAGTGACGCATCGGTGAGCGGCTGCCACCCACAGCCTCATCCACAGGCAGAGGGCGCTCTCCACGCCTTGTCCCACAGGCCTGTGGATGACGTCGGTGGACAACAGCCGGGTAGCATGGACCCATGCTGAGTTCCTTCGTCTCCCTCGCCGCAGAGACCGGCCACCACAACGAGTTGCCGGTCGCGCCCTGGGTCTACGGCCTCTTCGCCCTGCTGATCTTCTCGATGATGCTGGCCGCCCTCTTCGCCTTCCGACAGGCCGCGACCAAGATCCCGACCGCCGACAACACCGTCGCCCACGATGACCACGGGCCCGAGGCCGGGGACCACCACTGAGCAAGCGGCTCGGCGTGATGGGTGGGACCTTCGACCCCATCCACCACGGTCACCTCGTCGCAGCGAGCGAGGCGGCTTCGCGCTTCGGGCTCGACGAGGTCGTCTTCGTGCCGACGGGTGAGCCCTGGCAGAAGGCGGACAAGCAGGTCAGCCCCGCCGAGCACCGCTACCTGATGACGGTCGTCGCGACGGCGTCCAACCCCCGCTTCACCGTCAGCCGGGTCGACATCGACCGGGAGGGCCCGACCTACACGATCGACACCCTGCGCGACCTGCGCGAGCAGCGGCCCGACGACGAGCTGTTCTTCATCACCGGCGCCGATGCGCTCGCGCAGATCCTGTCGTGGAAGGACGTCGGCGAGCTGTGGGACCTCGCCCACTTCATCGGGGTCACCCGCCCCGGCTACCACCTCAGCGAGACCGGGCTGCCGGACGACAAGGTGACCCTCCAGGAGGTGCCCGCCATGGCGATCTCCTCCACCGACTGCCGCCAGCGGGTCGCCGACGGCGACCCGGTCTGGTACCTCGTGCCCGACGGGGTCGTGCAGTACATCAACAAGTACGAGCTCTACACCGACGACCGGGAGTGACCGACACACCGTGGTAGCCACCCAGCAGGCCATCGACCTCGCGACCATCGCCGCACACGCTGCGGCCGACAAGCTCGCGACCACCATCACCGGGCTCGACGTGTCCGGGCAGATGCCCCTCACCGACATCTTCCTCATCGTCTCGGCCGACAACGAGCGCCAGGTCCAGGCGATCGTCGACGCCGTCGAGGAGGCCATGCGCGAGCAGGCCCAGGTCAAGCCCCTGCGGCGCGAGGGCAACGGCCCCGGCCGGTGGGTCCTCATCGACTTCGGTGACGTGGTCGTGCACGCCCAGCACGACGACGAAAAGGACTTCTACGACCTCGAGCGCCTCTGGCGCGACTGCCCGCACCTGGACCTCGGTGTCGTGGGCTCGCAGCAGTCCGACGAGCGGTGACCGAGGCGAAGGGGGAGCCCCGTCGCCTCGTCGTGCTGCGCCACGGCCAGACGGTCTCCAACCTCAAGGGCATCTGGCAGGGGCACCTCGACCACGAGCTGACCGACCTCGGCCGTGAGCAGGCCGCGGCTGCGGCCCGGGCCATCGCCTCCCTTCGCCCGACGCGGATCGTCACCTCCGACCTCTCCCGGGCCCACGACACCGCGATGGCCGTCGCCGCCGCGAGCGGTGACATCGACGTGGCCGTCGACGAGCGCTGGCGCGAGATCCATGCCGGCGCCTGGCAGGGGCTGACGGCCGCGGAGGTCGGCGAGCAGTACCCGCTCGACGCCGAGCGGCTCGTGAGCGGCGAGGACTTCAAGCGGGGTGGCCACGGCGAGTCGCTCGCCGAGCTCGCCCAGCGGGTGCGCCCGGCCATCGACGAGCTCGTCGACGGCATGGGCCCGGGCGAGACCGTCGTCGTCGCGACCCACGGCGTGACCGGCCGCACCGTCGTCGCCGAGCTCGTCGGCCTCGAGCAGCAGACCGCCTGGCGGGTGCTCGGGGGCTTCGGCAACTGCCACTGGGCGGTCGTGGAGCAGGGGCGCTCCGGCTGGCGGATCACCCAGTGGAATGCCTCCGCCGAGGGCCTGTGAGTCAGGCGCGAGGCTCGATTTGGAAAAGCGGGGGTGCGTAGGGTTAAACTCTCGCAGTCCCCTTCGGGGGAACCCACTCGGGGCTGTAGCGCAGTTGGTAGCGCACCTCCATGGCATGGAGGGGGTCAGGGGTTCGAATCCCCTCAGCTCCACCCGGCAGTCAGAAGGCCCGGATCGCATCGCGGTGCGGGCCTTCTGCATGTCACGGCGCCCTCTAGCGTGTGCCCATGCCGATCGAGACGAGCCGCCCGGTCGCGGCCGGTGTCGTCACGGCGCTCGTCGGCTTCACGAGCGCCTTCGTCGTCGTCCTGCAAGGCCTGACCGCCGTCGGGGCGACCCACGCGCAGGCCGCCAGCGGGCTGCTGGCCGTGACGATCCTCATGGGCCTGAGCTCGGTCGTCCTCTCCCTGACGACCCGACTGCCGATCACCGTGGCGTGGTCCACGCCCGGAGCCGCGCTGCTCGCCTCCACCGGGGCGGTCGACGGGGGCTGGCCGGCGGCGGTCGGGGCCTTCGTCGTCACCGGCGTCCTCGTCCTCGCCACGGGACTCGTGCCGGCCCTCGGGTCGCTCATCACCCGGATCCCCGCCTCGGTGGCGCAGGCGATGCTCGCCGGCATCGTCATGCAGCTGTGCCTCGGGCCGGTGACGGGCATGGCCGCCAACCCGTGGGCCGTGGGACCCCTCGTGCTCGTGTGGCTCCTCGCGCTGCGCTTCCTGCCCCGGTGGGCCTCACCCCTCGCCTTCGTCGCTGCAGCCGTCGTCATCGTCGTCCACCTCACGTCGGTGGGAACGCCCATGGACGCCGCGGCCCTCGTGCCGCGACTGGAGCTGACCGCGCCCGCCTTCACCATCGGGGGACTAGTGGGCATCGCCCTCCCGCTTTACCTCGTGACGATGGCCTCGCAGAATGTCCCGGGCATGGCGGTGATGCGCGGCTTCGGCTACGAGGTGCCGTGGCAGCGCTCGATGCTCGTCACCGGTGTCGGCACGATCGTCGGCGCACCGGCAGGCGGTCACGGCATCAACCTCGCGGCGATCAGTGCTGCTCTCGCGGCCGGTCCGGAGGCCGGGGAGGACACCTCGCGTCGCTGGATCGCCAGCGTGACCTCTGGCGTGCTCCTCGTCCCGATCGGCATCGCCTCCGCGGCCTTCGCCACCCTTGTCTCCCTGGCCCCCGAGGGTGTCGTCCCGGCCGTCGCCGGGCTGGCTCTCGTGGGGACGCTCGCGGTCTCGCTCAGGGCAGCCCTCGCCGAGCCCGCGGACCACGTCCCGGCTGTCACCACCTTCGTCATGGCCGCCTCGGGGATTGCCATCGCCGGCATCAACGCCGCCTTCTGGGCCATCGTCGTGGGCCTGGTCGTCAGGGGTGTCTTGCGCTCGCACCGCGCGCGTGCATGATGAGGGGGTGAGCACCGTCCACACGATCGGTCACTCGACCCGCCCCATCGACGAGTTCATCGCGCGGCTGCGCGGGCTCGGCATCACGCGTGTCGTGGACATCCGCACCGTGCCCAAGTCGCGGCACAACCCGCAGTACTGGCACGACGCGCTCGAGGCGTCCCTGGCGCAGGCGGGTCTCGGCTACACGTACGTCAAGGAGCTGGGCGGACTGCGCAAGCGCCGACCGGACTCGGTCAACACGCAGTGGCGCAACGCATCCTTCCAGGGCTACGCCGACCACATGGGCACCGAGGAGTTCGAGCGGGGTCTGACCCGGCTGCTGGAGATCGCCGAGGAGGAGTCGCCGGTCATCATGTGTGCCGAGGCAGTGCCGTGGCGCTGCCACCGCTCGCTCGTCGGTGACGCGCTGCTCGTGCGGGGCGTCACCGTCCTGGACATCATCGGGGACGGCGCGCCCAAGGAGCACACGCTGACCTCCTTCGCCGTCGTCGACGGCACCCGTCTGACCTACCCGGGCACCGCCGACGAAGGAGTGAGCCTCGACGAGGAGTGAGGCTCAGCGGGCCTGCGAGTGGTACTCGTGGTTGGGGACCATGCCCAGAGCGCTCGAGACGCGGTTGGTCATGTTGAACATCCCGATCACCTGGACCGCCTCGAGGATCTCGTGGTCGTCCAGACCGGCCTCGCGCATCGGCTCCAGGTCGGCGGCCTCCACCGACCCCGGGGCCGTGGTGAGCAGCTCGGCGTACTCCGCCATCGCCCGCTGACGATCGCTCAGCTCGGCCTGGCGCCAGTTGACGGCGACGAGGTCGGCCATCACCGGGTCGCCCGAGTACTCGCGCAGGGCTGCTCCGTGGGAGACGGCGCAGTAGGTGCACTGGTTGATGCCGCTGACGACGACCGCGATGAGCTCGCGCTCGGCATTGCTCAGGTGGCCCTCCTTGTTGACCAGGAGGTTGAAGTACTTCCACCACGCCTCGAACTGGGCGCCGTTGAGCGCCTGTGCACGAAAGACATTGGGGATGAAGCCGAAGGCCTCCTTGGACTTCGTCCACAGGCGCTGCACGCCCTCGGGCACGTCGTCGACGTCGGGGACACGGAGGAAGGAGGTCGCACGCTGTTGTTGACCCATGACGGCAACGTACCGGCTCCGTGAGGGTGCACGATGGGAGGGGCACATCCCCCCGTCGAAGGAGTCGTCATGGAATCGCTGTCGTTGACCGAGCTGGCGCAGGAGCACCTGGGCAAGGCGCGAGAGGGGTCCGCGGGGCGCAGCGCCGTGACGGTCCACGGGCACCATGACTTCGTCCTGCGCCAGACGCTCATCGCCCTGCTGCAGGACAAGGCCCTCGCCGAGCACGACAGTCCGCGGGAGGCGACGCTGCAGGTCCTGCAGGGTCGGGTGCGGCTGACCGCCGGGGAGGAGACCTGGGAGGGCGGCGCGGGCGAGCTGCTCATCCTCCCGCCAGCCCGTCACGACCTGCTGGCACTGGAGGACGCCGTCGTGCTGCTGAGCGTCGGCACCGGGGCGTGACTCCTGCTCGCACGCTCGTCGCCCTCGGCGCGCTGGGTGTCGTCCTCGGTGGACTCGTCGCGGCCGTCACCGGGCCGATGGACTGGGCGAAGGGGAGCTGGGCTGCGGCCTATCTCGTACTCGTCGTCGGTGTGGCCCAGTACGTCATGGGTCGGTTGCGAGCGGTCGACGCCACGAGTGACCGGGTCGGTTGGGTGCAGGTGGCCGGGTGGAACCTCGGCAGCCTCCTGGTCATCGGCGGCACCCTCGTCACGACTCCGCTGCTCGTCGACCTCGGGTCGGTGCTGCTCGTCGTCGCCCTGGTCCTCGCACTGCGAGCACGAGTCGCACGAGTGCCGGCAGCGGCCGCGCTGGCCTACCGCGCGATGCTGCTGATGCTCGCTGTGAGCATCCCCGTCGGCATCGTGCTGTCCCACCTGCGCGGCTGAGCGACGCGCGGCAGACCGTCAGCGGATCCCGAAGAGCCGAGCAGCATTGTCGTGCAACACCTTGCGCTCCCAGTCCTCGCCCAAGCCAAGCCGGCGGACCGCGTCCACCGCGTGCTCGTAAGGGTAGGGGATGTTGGGGAAGTCGCTGCCGAAGAGCACCCGGTCGCCGAGCGCGACGAGGTCGTCCATGCGCTCGCGGGGGAAGGGTGACGTGGCCTGGGTGAAGTCCGTGAAGGCCATCGTCGTGTCGAGGTGCACATCGGGGTGCTCGGCGCAGATGTCGAGGAAGTCGCCGTAGTCGGGCATGCCCATGTGGGCGATGACGAGCACGAGACCCGGGTGGCGCTGCAGCAGGTCCCGGACGGACTCCGGCCCCGTGAAGCGGCCGGGTGCCGGGCCGTTGCCCGCGTGCATGACGATCGGGGTGCGGCTGCGCTCCAGCACCGGCCACACGTCGTCCAGGAGCGGGTCGGCCAGCGAGTAGTCACCGACCTGCACGTGCGCCTTGAAGATCCGCGCACCCGCCTCGATCGCGGCCGCCGTGTAGTCCGCGGCACCGGGCTCGGGGTAGAAGGTCGCGGAGTGCAGGACGTCGTCGTGCTTGGCCGCGAACTCGCTCGACCAGTCGTTGAGCCACTGCGCCATCGCGGGGCGGTGGGCGTAGTTCAGCGAGGTGAAGGCGCGCACACCCAGCGCCCGCAGGGCAGCCAGGCGGCCCCCTTCGTCCTCGCGGTAGGTGATCGGCCACGGCCGCCCGATGAGGGGCCCGGCCGAGTCGAAGTAGGCCCACACCTTGTCCAGCACCCGCTGGGGCATGAAGTGGGTGTGGATGTCAATGATCTCCGGGAGATCGGGCGCGCTCATGGCCACACCCTAGGCACTAGGTTGCGGGCATGGAGCTGAGGGGACGACGCGGGTGGTGGGCCCTGGGGGGCGTCGTGGCGCTCGCCGTTATCGCGGTCGGGGCACCCAACGTCTGGGTCGCGCGCAGCGCGTCGGGGCAGGTCCACGGGCTCGCCGACGCACCCGACCGCTCGGTGGCGATAGTCCTCGGTGCCGGGCTGACCGAGGAGGGCCGGCCCACCCCCTTCCTCGAGGGTCGGCTGGACATCGCTCGTCGGTTGTACGAGCAGGGCAGCGTCGACGCGATCCTCGTCAGCGGCGACAACCGGACGCACTCCTACGACGAGCCGACCGCCATGCGCGACCACCTCGTCGAGGCGGGTGTCCCGACCGACCGGGTCGTCATGGACTTCGCCGGGCGCGACACCTACGACACCTGCGTGCGGGCCAAGCGGATCTTCGAGGTCCCCGACGCGATCATCGTCTCGCAGAGCTACCACGTGCCCCGCGCGGTCGCGGTCTGCAACGCCATCGGCCTGGACACGGTCGGGGTGGGGGACGACAGCGCGCGCCGCTTCGCCGGCCCTTACCGCGCGGGCGAGCAGCGCGAGTACCTCGCCAACGTCAAGGCGGCGCTCGACGTGCTCAGCCGTCGCGACCCCGTCCTCGGGGACGTGGAGCCCGGCATCACCGATGCGCTGGCGCAGGCCCGGACGGACGACAAGTAGTCTGAAGCCCGATCGTCAACCCCGGGAGAAGCACCACAGATGAGCGAGACGCCCTACCGCTACACCGCGGAGATGGCCGGTCGGATCGAGACCGGCTGGCAGGACCGGTGGGAGGAGCTCGGGACCTTCCGCGCGCCCAACCCCGGCGGCCCGTGGGCCGAGCCGGAGCGCGTGCGCGAGCACGACGGCCACATGCTCGTCCTCGACATGTTCCCCTACCCCTCGGGCGCCGGCCTGCACGTCGGGCACCCGCTCGGCTACATCGCGACCGACGTCTACGCCCGCTACCAGCGGATGCTCGGCAAGAATGTCCTGCACTGCCTGGGCTACGACGCCTTCGGCCTGCCCGCCGAGCAGTTCGCCGTGCAGACCGGTCAGCACCCGCGGGTGACGACCGAGGCCAACATGGCGACGATGAAGCGCCAGCTGCGCCGCCTCGGCCTCGGCCACGACGACCGGCGCGCCTTCGCGACGATCGACCCCGACTACTACCGCTGGACGCAGTGGATCTTCAGTCAGATCTTCAATGCCTGGTACGACGAGGAGGCCGTGCGGCCCGACGGCGGCCTGGGTCGGGCCCGGCCGATCGCGGAGCTCGTCGCGTCCTTCGAGTCCGGTGAGCGCCCGCTGCCGAAGGGGGAGACCCGCACCTGGTCGCAGCTGTCGGCCAAGGAGCGCTCCGACGTCCTCGACGAGTACCGCCTCGTCTACACCAGCCACGCCCCGGTCAACTGGGCGCCGGGCCTGGGCACCGTCCTGGCCAACGAGGAGGTCACCTCCGACGGGCGCTCCGAGCGCGGCAACTACCCGGTCTTCAAGGCCGACCTGCGGCAGTGGATGATGCGCATCACCGCCTATGCCGACCGCCTCGCCGACGACCTCGACCGCGTCGACTGGCCGGACAAGGTCAAGGCGATGCAGCGCAACTGGATCGGCCGCAGCGAGGGCGCGCAGGTGACCTTCACCGCGACGGGTGCTGACGGCACCGAGCACCCGATCGAGGTCTTCACGACCCGCCCCGACACCCTCTTCGGCGCGACCTTCATGGTTCTGGCGCCGGAGCACCCGCTCGTGGACTCCCTCGTCCCGCAGGGCGGTTGGCCCGAGGGCACCCTCGACGCGTGGACCGGTGGCGCGGACACCCCCTTCGCCGCCGTGTCGGCCTACCGCGACGCCGCCGGCCGCAAGAGCGACGTCGAGCGCCAGATCGAGACCAAGGACAAGACCGGTGTCTTCACCGGCGGCTGGGCGACCAACCCGGTCAACGGCGCACGCATCCCGGTCTTCGTCGCCGACTACGTCCTCATGGGTTACGGCACCGGCGCGATCATGGCCGTGCCGTCGGGCGACCAGCGCGACTTCGACTACGCGACCGCCTTCGGCCTCGACATCGTGCCGACCGTGCAGGCACCCGAGGGGCACGAGGGTGCCTGGGGTGGCGACGGGGCGATCATCAACTCGACCAACGACTCCATCTCCCTCGACGGCATGTCGGTCACCGAGGGCAAGGCCGCGATCACCACCTGGCTCGAGGAGCGGGGCGTCGGCCGCGGCACGGTCAACTACAAGCTGCGCGACTGGCTCTTCTCCCGGCAGCGCTACTGGGGCGAGCCCTTCCCGATCGTCTTCGACGAGGACGGCGTGGCGCACTCCGTGCCCGACTCGATGCTGCCCGTCGAGCTGCCGGAGGTCGACGACTACAGCCCGCGCACCTTCGACCCCGACGACGCGAGCAGCGAGCCCGAGCCGCCGCTCGGGCGGGCCACCGACTGGGTCGAGGTCGAGCTCGACCTCGGCGACGGCCCGAAGATCTACCGCCGCGAGACCAACACGATGCCCAACTGGGCCGGCTCGTGCTGGTACCACCTGCGTTACCTCGACCCGGCCAACTCCGAGGCGCTCGTCGACCCGACCAACGAGGCCTACTGGGTCGGCCCCCGCGACGAGGCCGTGCCCGGCGCCCCCGCCGGCACCCGTGACCCGGGCGGCGTCGACCTCTACATCGGTGGCGTCGAGCACGCGGTCCTGCACCTGCTCTACGCCCGCTTCTGGCAGAAGGTGCTCTTCGACCTCGGCCACGTGACCAGCGAGGAGCCCTTCCGCAAGTACTTCTCGCAGGGCTACATCCAGGCGCACGCCTACCGCGACCACCGCGGCCAGCCGGTGCCGGCCGCCGAGGTCGAGGAGCACGTCGGCGACGACGGCGAGACGAGCTTCACCTGGCAGGGCCAGCCGGTCACCCAGGAGTACGGCAAGATCGGCAAGTCGCTGAAGAATGCCGTCAGCCCGGACGAGATGTACGAGATGTTCGGCGCCGACACCTTCCGCGTCTACGAGATGTCGCTCGGCCCGCTCGAGCAGTCCAAGCCGTGGGAGACGCGTGCCGTCGTCGGCAGCCAGCGCTTCCTGCAGCGCCTGTGGCGCAATGTCGTCGACGAGGAGAGCGGCGAGGTGCGGGTCACCGACGACGCGCTCGACGCCGACACCGAGCGCCTGCTGCACCAGACGATCGCGGCGGTGAGCCAGGACTACGGTTCGCTCGGCTTCAACACCGCCATCGCCCGGCTCATCGAGCTCAACAACGCACTGACCAAGCTCGACGCGGTGCCGCGTGCGGCGATCGAGCCGCTCGTGGTCATGGTGGCGCCGGTCGCCCCGCACCTGGCCGAGGAGCTGTGGTCGCGACTGGGCCACCCGGACTCGCTCGCGCACGAGGACTTCCCCGTGGCCGACCCGAGCAAGATGGTCGAGGCGAGCGTCACCTGCGTCATCCAGATCAAGGGCAAGGTCCGCGACCGCGTCGAGGTCCCCGCCGACATCAGCGAGGACGACCTGCGTGAGCTCGCCCTCGGCCGCGACAAGATCAAGGCGGCGACCGAGGGCGGGGTCCGCACGGTCATCGTGCGGGCGCCCAAGCTGGTCAACGTCGTGCCCGTCTAGCTCCTGACGCGTTCTACCTGATGCGCACGGGGTGCTCGGAGAGGATCGACACCCGGTTGAAGGCGTTCATCGTCACCGCGGCCCACTCGACCGCGGCGAAGGTCTCGTCGCCCAGCAGCGACCGGGCGGCGGTGAGGGCCCCGCCGCGCACGTGCGGGTCGGGCAGGGTCGTCGTCGCCTCGGCGACGTCGAGGACGGCGCACTCGACGCTGTCGAAGAGCGTCGAGTCGCGCCACGCGGGCAGCTGCGCGAGCTTTTGCAGCGTGGCGCCGGCCTCGGTCGCCTGCCGGGTGTGCAGGTCGAGGCAGAAGGAGCAGCCGTTGAGCTGCGAGATGCGCACGTTCATCAGCTCGACGGTCTCGCGCTCGAGGCCGGCGGCCTCGGCCGCGGCGGAGACCTTGAGCGCGAGGGCGTTGAGGGCCTTCCACGCCTCGGGCAGGGACCTGTCGAGGTAGGGCAGTCGGTCGGTGTCGGCCATGACCACAGGCTAGGGCTCTGAGTAGTCTCGGCCTGTGAGTACCGCCGTCATCACCGACTCGACCGCCACGCTGCCCGCGGCGGTCGTCGCCGAGCACGGCATCCGGGTCGTCCCGCTGCAGCTGGTCATCGACGGTGGCGAGCGGATCGAGGGCGACGGCGCCGATGCCTCCGTCGTCGTCGACGCGCTGCACCGCAAGGCGGAGATCAGCACCTCGCGGCCGTCACCGGCGACCTTCCTGCGGGCCTACGAGCAGGCGGCGAAGGGGGGCGCCGACGCCATCGTCTCGCTCCACCTGAGCGGTGGTCTGTCGGGGACGATCGAGGCGGCCCGGGCGGCGGCGGACGAGGCACCGGTGCCGGTGCGGGTCGTCGACTCGCGCTCCGTGGGCATGGGCCTGGGCTTCGCCGCCATCGGGGCCGCGCGGGATGCGGCGGCCGGGCGGGAGCTGCCGGAGATCGTCGAGCGCGCCGAGCTGCGGTGCGGGGCCACGAGCGTGCGACTGGTCGTGCACTCGCTCGACCGGCTGCACCGGGGCGGCCGGATCGGTGGGGCCAGGGCGCTCCTGGGCTCCGCCCTGGCGATCAAGCCGGTGCTGCACATGGTCGACGGGCACGTCGAGCCGCTCGAGCGGGTGCGCACGGCGGGCCGCGCCATCGCCCGGCTCCAGGAGCTGACGGTGGCCGAGTGCGAGGCGCTGCCCGACTGGGCCGACGGCGTCGAGGTCGGGGTGCACCATCTCGACGCGGCCACCCGGGCCGAGCCGCTCGCGGCCGCCCTGGCCGAGCGCATCGAGGGGCCCGTCGAGCTGGCGCCGATGAGCGCCGTCATCGGCGCGCACGTCGGGCTGGGCACCATCGGGGTCGTCGTCAGCCCGAGACCGCGCTGATCCACAGGCCGACGGCCCGCAGGCGGTTCGTCCACAGCCCGCCGCACGCGGGGTCGGCGCAGCGCCGGGCTGCCTAGCGTCGAGGTCATGAGCCGACGCACCACGGAGCCGTCCGAGCGGGTCACCGAGATCCTCGACGAGTCGCGTGACCCGCGCCCGCTCGAGCTGCCGTCGACGCTCGCGGGTGGCCGCTACGGCGTGAGCCGACAGGCGGTGATCGGCGTCGCCCTCGTCGTCGCGCTGGCCGTGGCCATGCTCGCCGGGCGTTTCGTCCTCGCGCGCGAGGAGGCCGCACCGGAGCCCGTGGGGGTCGAGCAGGTGGGGCAGTCGGAGCCGGGCGAGGGCGGAGCGGACCCGGGCGGGGCGGAGCCGGGGGGAGCCGGGGCGGCCGCGAGCGGCGCCGCGCCGGCGGGGTCCACGGCCCCCGGCACGTCGACCGGCAAGGTGACCGTCCACGTCGTCGGGCAGGTGCGGCGACCGGGCATCGTCACCCTCGACGCCGGGGCGCGGGTGGCCGACGCCATCGACGAGGTCGGGGGCGCGACGGGGCGAGCCGACCTCGGCAGCGTCAACCTCGCGCGGCTGCTCGTCGACGGTGAGCAGGTCGTCGTGCCCACGCCGGGCGAGAGCATCGCGGCGGCCCCCGCGCCCGGTGCCGCCGCCCCGGCTGCTGGGGCACCGGCAGGCGGCGCTCCAGCGGGTGGCGCCGCGCCGGCCGCCGGCGACACGGTCAACCTCAACACCGCCGATCTGGCCACCCTCGAGACCCTGCCCGGGGTGGGGCCGGTCCTCGCCCAGCGGATCATCGACTGGCGCACCGAGCACGGTCGCTTCACCGCGGTGGAGGAGCTCGGTGAGGTGAGCGGCATCGGTGACAAGATCTACGCCCAGCTCGCGCCCAAGGTCACCGTGTGACGCGGGACCAGCCGCCGGCCCTCGACCTGCGGCTGCTGCTGCCCTGCCTCGGCGCGTGGGGCATCGGGGCCTGGGCGCTCTCGTGGTCGGGTGGCGTGCGGGCGTCCGTGGCGCTCGCCTCGGTCGTCGGCGTGCTCGTCCTCCTCGGGGCCGGGGTGCGCTACCGAGGTCGGCACGCCCGCCCGTCGCTGCGCCGTGACGGGCCCGCGGTCCTCGCGCTCGGCCTGGTGGCCGCGGCACTCGTGCTCGGGGCGTCGGCGGCACACGAGTCGACCCGGCGGGTCGGGCCGGTCGACGAGCTGGCGCACGAGCGGGCAATGATCCGCGCCGAGGGCGTCGTGCTCACCGAGCCCATCGTGCGGGCGGGACGCGGCTCGGGGGACGAGGGTGGCAAGGCACCCCAGCAGGTGCTGCTGCGGCTGCGGCTCGAGTCGGTGACCGCCCGCGGTGTGACGACCCGGGTCGACGCACCCGTCTACGTCCGTGCGCAATCGGAGTGGTCGCAGGTGGGCTGGCACGACCGGATCACCCTGTCCGGCAAGCTCGCTCCCGCCGACCTCGCCGACCCCGAGGTCGCCCTGCTCAGCCCGCGCGGGCCGCCGCTGCCGCTGGGTGATCGCTCGCTCGTGCGCCGTGCTGCAGAGCACCTGCGTGCGGGTCTGCGGCAGGCCGTCGAGCCACTGCCCGCCGATGCCCGGGGCCTGCTGCCGGCGCTCGTCATCGGTGACACCTCGATGACGCCCGAGGACCTCACTGACGATATGCTCGTCACCGGCATGTCGCACCTGTCTGCGGTCAGCGGGTCCAACGTCGCGGTCGTCCTGGCAGCGCTCATCGGCGCCTGCCGGGCCGCCGGCCTGCCCCGGCGCTGGCGACCCTGGGTGGCCGGAGCCGGGCTGGCCTTCTTCGTCGTGCTTGCCCGCCCGGAGCCGAGCGTCATCCGCGCGGCGACCATGGGGGCGATCGGCCTGCTCGGGATGAGCACCGACCGGCGCGGTGCCGGCACACCCGCGCTGTGCGCGGCCGTGCTCGCCCTGCTGGCCTTCGACCCGTGGCTGGCCCGCTCCTACGGGTTCGTCCTGTCGACGCTGGCGACGCTCGGGCTGCTGCTCCTCGTGCGCCCGTGGTCGGCGGCGATCAACGCGCACCTGCCCCGACGCCTGCACCTCATCGGACCCGCGGTGGCGATCCCGGTCGCCGCACAGCTCGTGTGCGGTCCCGTCGTCGTCCTGCTGCAGGGAGACGTGAGCATCGTGGCCGTCGCCGCCAACCTCGTGGCGGCTCCCTTCGTCGCCCCGGCCACGGTCCTCGGGGTGAGCGCCGCCCTCATCGCCGTGGTGAGCGCGACCCTGGCCGGGCTCGTCGCCTGGTGCGGAGCCCCCTTCGCCCTCGCCATCGCGTGGACGGCCCGGGTGAGCGCCGACGTCCCCGGCGGCGCGATGCCCTGGCCCGACGGGCCACCGGGTGCGGTCCTGCTGACGGTCGTCACGACGCTCGTCGTCCTCGGTGGGCCGTGGGCGATCCGACGGACCCGGGCCAGTCCGCTCATCGCCCTCGGCCTCGTCGTCGTGGTCGTGGCGGGGGCGGTGCCCACGCGCAGCTTCGCGTGGCCGCCGACCGGGTGGCGGTTGGTCGCCTGCGACGTGGGGCAGGGCGAGGGACTCGTCCTCGCCTCCGGACCGGGGCGCGCGGTGCTCGTCGACGTCGGACCGGAGGACGGTGGCATCGACGGCTGCCTGCGGCGACTCGGCGTGCGCACGCTCGATGCGGTCGTGCTGACGCACTTCCACGACGACCACGTCGGCGACCTGGCCGCCGCGATCGGCGGGCGGGCCGTCGGTCAGGTCATCGTCTCCCCGGTCGAGGACCCGCAGTGGGCGGTGCGTCGGGTCCACGAGATCGCGGGGGAGCAGGGCGTCCCGGTGCGCACGGCGCGGGCCGGCGAGCGGTGGCGGATCGGCGCGGTCACGGCGACGGCCTGGTGGCCCTCGCGGACGATGGCCGGCGGGTCCGCGGCCAACAACGGCAGCATCGTCCTGCACGTCGAGGTGGGGGAGGTGAGCGCCCTGCTCCTCGGCGACATCGAGCGCGAGGCCGGCGGGGCGATCCGGCTCGCGCTGCGGCGCGACCCCGCGATGACGGCAGCGGCGGCCGACCTCGACGTCGTCAAGATGCCGCACCACGGGTCGAGCAACCTCGACCTCGGGCTGATGGACGCGGTGGCCGCACCGATCGCACTCGTCAGCGTGGGGGCGGACAACACCTACGGTCACCCCACGCCGACCGCCCTGGCGTGGGCGGGGCGGCACGGGGCCCGTGTGCTGCGCACCGACCGCCACGGTGACGTCGCGGTCCTCGACGGGCCGACGGTGGTGACGGCGCGCTAGCTGTACTGACCCGGGACGTTAGGTACGGGATGGGCGAGTCGGCGTGACATGAGGAAGACCTCCGAGTGAGGTGTGGAGCTGTTCAGGAACACACAC
>NZ_FWXN01000013.1 GCF_900176385.1 Janibacter indicus
GATCCTCGGCGGCGAGGGCGGCGTTGAACCGGGGGCCTTTTGCTTCACGGTGAGGTGCTCGTAGCCGGTGAGCAGCAGTTGCCGGCTGGCCCAGAGTTTGTCGGTGGCGGTGCCGCGGCGGCCGTGCAGTTGCCGGGTGATCCGTTGACGGACCTGGGTGACCATGAGGTTGGCGAGGGCGACGAGATGCCACTTGTCGACTGCGATCCGCGCGTCCGGCAGGGCGGTGCGGATCCCGCCCGCGTACGGCGCGGACGGGTCGATCACGACCAGGTCGATGCCGGCCCGGAACGCGGGTGTCTGCAGCGCGAGCCAGTCGATCACGCACGCCCCGGAGCGGCCCGGGGTCAGCCCGAGAAGGTGCCCGGGCAGGGTGGGGTCGGCGTTGACGAACGAGGTCATCCACGGGTTCGACCGTGTCCAGCCGGCCTCTTCGAGCACCCAGCGCACCGACCGGGCGCGGGTCTCGTCGATGCCGAGCACGCGGGTGGGTTCCGGCTCGGGCAGCCACTGGTTGGCCAGTGCGATGAGCGCCCGGTGCGCGGTCGACCACGCCACCTGGTACTCGCTAGCGACCTCGCTGACGGCGCGGTTGCCCGACGCGATCGCCGAACCGATCTTCTCTCGTAGCCGGGTCGTGAGCCGCGACCGTGCCGGCACAGCGCGGGACTGCTGCGTGAATGTCGCTGTCCCACAGGCCGGTTCGCGGCACACCAAGCGCCGTTTGAGCCACCACAGATCGGTTCATTGGCCGGAGGCAGGCAAGTCCTTGACTCGAACCAGTGGCCGCTCCGTGATCCTTGAGGTGAGCACCCCGCACTCGGGGCAGGCGCCCTCCGGGTCGATGACCTCGATGACGACACGCACCGTGTCGGCATCGATTCGTTCGAGCTGCAGGACGGTGAACTCGTCCTCCAGCCCGAGCAGCACTGACGTACCCTGGTTCATGCTCGTGGCCTCGCTGTTGTCGCGTTGTGAGAGACCAACAGCATGTCGGGGCCACGAGCCCCATCAACTACCGGGCACCCCGCTCAAGCGCGAAGAGCCACGTTATCAACCGTGGGCGGGCGTCATGTGCCAGTAATCGCCCTTCCCGGCGAGGCCCTCCGACTGACCTCTGGCAAACTACGCCGCGGCCGCCGAGATCACGAATAAGCGAGTCTCTGTGTCGTCCCGATCCGTCTCAGACAGAGGCCACCTGGGTTCGTGTGCCGCGCCTGCTGGACTCGAGTGCCGCAGTCAACGTCCGGGCGTCATAGTCGCCCAGCAAGCGGTGACCTTCGACGAAGAAGGTTGGAGTGGCGTGGGCTCCGCTGTTCTCGGCGCTCACGAGATCGCGGTTGACTCGTTCTGCGACGGCCTCGCCGTCCATGTCCTGTACGAAGCGATCGACGTCCAGTCCGAGGTCTTCCGCGTAACCAATAAGGTGCTCTCGCTCGAGCGCGTCCTGATGGGTGAATACGTAGTCGAGCCATGTCCAGAACTCGCCTTGGTTCGCGGCTGCTTCAGATGCTTTTGCAGCCAGCGGCCCATGTGGGTGGTGGGGAAGGTGCCGTACGACGTAACGAAGATCGTGACCGAAGTGCCCACTCAGATCTTCCCAGGAGCCAGTGGCGTGTGCACAGTACTCGCACTCGAAGTCGATGTATTCGACCAGCGTCAGCTGGGCATCCTCAGGGCCGCGGATGTGGTCAACTTCGGGGTCGACTGGGGGGTCGAGCACCATGGGGAGATCTGCACTCTCCTCGCCCCACCGCTGAGCGGCGATCTTGAATATCAACCAGCCCAGGGCGACGGCGAGCACCATGGACACCAGCACCCCAACCGTCGCCTGTCGCCCGAGGTCGGTTGTCGAGCCGAAAGCAAGTCCGATGATGAGCAGAGAGACGGTGAACCCCATGCCTGAAAGTGCTGCACCGCCGAAGACGCTGCCCATACCCACTCCTTCCGGGGGTCGACCAAGGCCCATCCTGACCGCCAGGAGAGTGGCAACGCCAATTCCGGCAAGCTTGCCGAGTACGAGGCCAGCAATGACCCCCCAGGTCACGGATGATCCGAAGGAATCTGCCAGGAGTCCACCCCTGAGGTCGACGCCGGCATTGGCGAGAGCGAAGATCGGCACGACAAGCAGTGCAGTGGGGCGGCGAAGGACTTCGTGCATTCTCTCGTTCACCGAGATCCCCCGGGCCAGGCCACGGCTGACACTGCGCGCCGACGCGGCGCTGGGCGACTGCCAGAAGTCACGGAAGAACTGGCGGGCGGCGACTACCTCTTGGCGCTGAGTGGGGTAGGCGGGGATCAGTAGACCGGCGAGCATGCCGGCGAGTGAGGCGTGCACCCCGGAAGAGACAGTGGCGAACCACATGACAATCACAAGGATCACATAAGGTGCGGCATTCCACTGCTGTGAGCGGCCGAGTCCCCACAAGCCGATGAGGCAGGCGAGAGCAATCGACAAGGGGACAAGCTTGATCTGATCGCTGTAGACAATTCCAATGATCGATACCGCTAGGAAGTCATCGACCACTGTCAGGGTGAGGAGGAAGACACGCAACTGGCCAGACAGTCGTGGACCCACTATGGCGAGTGCGCCCAGCATGAATGCTGTATCGGTTCCGACGACAGCACCCCATCCGCCAAGTCCGCTCCCGCCGGACACGCTGACGACAAGCACATAGACCAGAGCCGGAAGAGCGACACCTGCAACTCCAGCCATCGCAGCGAGTTGAGCACGGCTGCGATCCCGTAAAGTCCCGTGCACGAACTCCTGTCGAACCTCCAATCCGACAACAAAGAAGAAGATCACCATCAGGCCGTCGTTGATCCAATGATGCAGATTCATATGCATGCCGGCGGGGCCGACATCGAAGCCGACTTCCTGATGCCACAGTTCGAAATAGCTTTCAGACAACGGCGAGTTCGCCCAGACGAGCGCCATGACGGTCACGAGCGCCAGAAACATCGCCGATCCGGACTCCGTCCGTAAACTGCGTGCAATGTGACCGGGAACCAGGCGACCTGGTGCCGTGGTTTCCATGCGGGGAGTCTACCTAGAGCAGCCCCATGAACCCTTCACTGCTCGCGTGAGCACAGGGCTTCACGAAGCGTCCCCGGGTCCGCACACGGGCCAGTGACGACATCTGCCCTATGCGGAGTCCACGACTCAGGAACACCGAAGGAGTGGGGGCTCGTTCAGCTCGCAGTCGTGCCGGGCTCGAGGCGGGCTCCCGGCTCGAGGACGACCCCCTTCGCCACGTGCGACTCACGACCGACGAGCACGACGGCGGAGTCCGAGGGCGGCCAGCGCTTCGGCTGGGCCCCGACCTGCGCGTCCTCGCCGACCCGGCACGAGTCGTCGACGACCGAGGCGTAGACCTGTGCACCGGACGCGACCCGCACCCGGTGCATGAGCACCGAGTCCTCGACCACCGCTCCCGCCTCGACGACGCAGCCCGGTCCGACGACGCTGCGGCGCACGGTGCCGTGCACGTGCGACCCGGGGCTGATCATCGAGTCCTCGACGACGCTGCCCGCGTGCATCATCGGCGGCGGCATCTCCGGCGACCGGGTGAGGATCGGCCACGCCGGGTCGTCGAAGACGTCGACTCGTCCGCGCAGCAGCTCGCGGTGCGCGGCCAGGTAGGCGGAGGGGCGGCCGAGGTCGCGCCAGTAGCCCGTGAGCGCGTACGCGTGGGTCTTCCCGCCCTCGACGAGCCGCGGGAGCAGGCGGTCGGGGAAGTCGCCGATCCCCTCCGTGAGCCCTGGGTCGGCCTGCGCCCGTTCGTGCCGGACCGCGTCGAGCGTGCGCAGCAGCACCGGGACGTCGTAGACGAAGATCTCGGCGGCGATCGTCCCGTGCGGCGGGCCGGTGGGCTTGTCGGTCAGCCCCTGCACGACGCCGTCCCGGCCGACGTCGACGACCGTCTTGTGCTTGGCCTGCGCGAGCGGCACCTCGACGGTGACGATCGTGGCCTCGGACCCGCGCTCGAGGTGCTGGGCGACGACGGCCCGCATGTCGAGGCGGTAGACCTGGTCGGCGCTCGTCACGACGACGACCTCGGCGCCCGCCTCACGCAGCTGGGCACCCATCTTCAGCAGGTCGTCGGCGTTGCCGGCGCTGAAGCCCTCGGACCCGCTGGCCTGCCCTTCCTCCGGCACGAGCCGCCGGTAGCCGCCGCGGGTGCGGTCGAGGTCCCAGGGCCGCCCACCGGCGAGGTGGCGGTCGAGCGAGGACGCCTCGTACTGCACCGAGACCCACACGTCGGGGATGCCGCTGTTGCCGAAGTTGCTCAGTGCGAAGTCGACGAGCTGGTAGCTGCCGGCGAAGGGGAGGGCGGGCTTGGCGCGCTCACGCGTGAGGACGTCCATCCGGGAGCCCTGACCACCCGCCTGGACGACCCCGACGATCTTCGGGATGCGGGAGAGGGGGACGACGCTCGACATACCCAGATCCGCACTCATCTCATGACGTCCCCTCGCGACAGTGTCTAGGTCGAGATGCCCATCTGGACCTCATCACCAGGTCCCATGACAACGTCAGCATCGCACGGCTTGAACTGTGCCTGGACCGCGGTAGGGGTCGGCCTGGTCGTTCACCGCGTGCAGCAACGCCTCGACCCGGACGGCGCGGCGTCGCTGGTGACCGGGCCTACCCCGGTCAGCCCGGTCAGGTCGGCGAAGAACTCGTTCCATGCTGCCTGTCTCCTCGGTGTCCACCCGCAGGTCCAAGACCTCGCGCTGCCCGTCGCCGTTGACGCCCACGACGATCACCACGACGGCGTTGGTCACCGCCGGGCCCTCGGCCCTTCTTCACGTCGAAACGACCGTGGTCCTCGCAACTCCTCGGACGCAGGAGTTGCGAGGACCACGAGAAGCGAAGGTCGTCGTCGTGACCTCCCCTTCGACATGCCGGAAGCCGGTCAGGCCTCGTCATGCTGCCAACGCATCAGGCCGGGACGCTGGCCACACCCTTCGGCAGGAAGCGCTGCCCGGTGACCTTCTCCGAGACGCCCTCACGGTCCAGGAGCGGCGTGAGGCCACCGTTCCAGAACTGGAAGCCGGCGCCGGTGATCATCGCGAGGTCGATGTCCATCGGGGCCTGGGCGACGCCGTCGTCGAGCATCGTGCGCACCTCCTCGGCGAGGACGCCGAGGACGCGCTCGCGGACCTGCTGCGCGGTGAGCTCGACCGGCGACTCGGGGGCGGTGAGCAGCTCGGCCGCGCCCTCGTCGTCGTAGGAGCGCTTGCCGGCCTCGACGAGTGCCTTGAGGTTGGGCGAGACGTAGAAGCGCTCGCCGAGCTCACGGCGGAGCGTCTCGCTGTTGTGCAGCGCGATCGCCGGACCGACGAGGCCGACGAGGACCAGCGGCGGCATCGGGGCCAGGCCCGCGATGCCCTCGTTGGCGACCTCGACCGGCGTGCCCTCGTCGACGATCTTCGAGAACTCGCCCATGAAGCGGCCGAGCAGGCGGTTGGCGATGAAGGAGGGGCTGTCCTTGACCAGGATGCAGGTCTTCTTCAGGCCCTTGCCGGTGGCGAAGGCCGTGGCCAGCGCCGCGTCGTCGGTCCGATCGCCCGGGATGATCTCGAGCAGCGGCATGACCGCGACCGGGTTGAAGAAGTGGAAGCCCACGACCCGCTCGGGGTGCTGCAGCTCGGACGCCATCTCGGTGATCGACAGCGACGAGGTGTTGGAGGCGAGCACGCACTCGGGCGTGACGACCTGCTCGACCTCGGCCCAGACCTTCTTCTTGACGCCCATCTCCTCGAAGACGGCCTCGATGACGAAGTCGGCGTCGGCGAAGCCCTCCTTGCTCGTGGAGCCGGTGATGAGGGCCTTGAGCTGGTTGGCCTTGTCCGGCGTGATCTTGCCCTTGGCGAGGGAGGTGTCGATCTCGCCGTGGACATAGGCGACGCCCTTGTCGACCCGCTCCTGGTCGAGGTCGGTCATGACCACCGGCACCTTGAGCGAGCGGATGAAGAGCATCGCCAGCTGGCTGGCCATGAGGCCGGCGCCGACGATGCCGACCTTGCCGACCGGGCGCGCGAGCGCCTTGTCGGGGGCGCCGGCAGGTCGCTTCGCGCGCCTCTGCACGAGGTCGAAGGAGTACAGCCCGGCGCGCAGCTCGTCACCCATGAGCAGGTCGGCCAGGGCCTCGTCCTCGGCGGCGAAGGCGGCATCGCGCTCGGCGGTGCGCGCGGCCTTGACGAGCTCGATGGCGCGGTAGGGCGAAGGGGACTTTCCTGCGGTCTTCGCGTCGGCCAGCTGCGTGGCGGCCGCGGCAGCGGCCTCCCACACGGCGGCGTCGTCGTTCACCGGCTCGCGCTCGACCTTCGTCTCGCCGGAGAGCACACCGGCGGCCCAGATGATCGACTGCTCGAGGAAGTCGGCGCCGTCGAGGAGCGCGTCGGCGAGGCCCAGCTTCGCCGCGGCCGGGCCGTTCAGCATCCGGTTGGTGTTGAGCGGGTTCTCGACGATGACCTTGAGGGCCTTCTCCGGGCCGACGAGGCGGGGGAGCAGGTAGCAGCCGCCCCAGCCGGGGACGAGGCCGAGGAAGACCTCGGGCAGCGCGATCGCCGGCACGGCCTTGCTCATCGTGCGGTAGTCGCAGGCCAGCGACAGCTCGACGCCACCGCCCATCGCTGCACCGTTGACGAACGCGAAGGTCGGCACCGGAAGGTCCATGACCGCCGCGTACGCGGCGTGGCCAGCGCGGGCGATCTCGAGGGCCTGCTCGCGGGAGGCGACACCCGGGACTCCGGACAGGTCGGCGCCCACCGCGAAGATGAAGGGCTTGCCGGTCACGGCGACCGCGACGATCTCGCCGGCCTCGGCGCGCTGCTGCAGCGTCGCGACGGCGGCGCTGAGGCCGGCCATGCCCTCGAGGCCGAAGGTGTTGGGCTTGGTGTGGTCGTGGCCGTTGTCCAGCGTGACGAGGGCCAGCGTCCCGCCGTCGGCGGGGAGCTGGACGTCCTGGACGAGGGCGCGGGTGACGACCTCGGGCTTGGGCTCGCTCATGCTCAGTTCTCCTTGCCGTAGTCGGCGTGGTGCGGGTTCTCCCAGATGACGGCGCCACCCATGCCGATGCCGATGCACATGGCGGTCATGCCGTAGCGGACGCTCGGGTCCTCGGCGAACTGCCGGGACAGCTGCGTCATGAGGCGCACGCCGGAGGAGGCGAGCGGGTGCCCGGTGGCGATGGCGCCGCCGTAGCGGTTGACCTTGTCGGAGTCGTCGGCGATGCCGAAGTGCTCGAGGAAGGCGAGCACCTGCACGGCGAAGGCCTCGTTGAGCTCGAAGAGACCGATGTCGTCGATCGTCAGGCCGGCCTTGGCCAGAGCCTTCTCCGCGGCGGGGACGGGGCCGTAGCCCATGACCTCCGGCTCGACGCCGACGAAGGCGAACTCGACGAGGCGCATGCCGACGGGCAGGCCCAGCTCCTGGGCGGTCTCCTCGGCCGCGAGGATGCAGGCCGTGGCACCGTCGTTGAGACCGGCGGCATTGCCGGCCGTGACCTTGCCGTGCGGGCGGAAGGGGGTCTTCAGGCTCTGCAGGGACTCAAGCGTCGTCTGCGGGCGCGGGGGCTCGTCGGCCGTGGCCAGGCCCCAGCCCTTGTCGGCGTGGCGGGTGGCGGTCGGGACGAGGTCGGGCTGGATCTTGCCGTCCTCGTAGGCCTGCGCGAGCTTGCGCTGGCTGTTGACGGCGAACTCGTCCGAGCGCTCCTTGGTGAGCGTGGGGTATCGGTCGTGCAGGTTTTCGGCCGTCTTGCCCATGACGAGTGCGGACGGGTCGACGAGCTTTTCGGCGACGACGCGCGGGTTGGGGTCGACGCCCTCACCCATGGGGTGGCGGCCCATGTGCTCGACGCCACCGGCGACGGCGACGTCGATCGAGCCGAAGGAGATGGCGCCGGCGATGTTGGTCACCGCGGTCATCGCGCCGGCACACATGCGGTCGACGGAGTAGCCGGGGGTGGTGTTGGGCAGGCCCGACAGGAGCGACGCCATGCGGCCCAGGGTCAGGCCCTGGTCGCCGATCTGGGTCGTCGCCGCGATCGCGACCTCCTCGACCCGCTCCGGCGGGAGCTCGGGGTGGCGGCGCATGAGCTCGCGGATGCAGTTGATGACCAGGTCGTCGGCGCGGGTCTGGGCGTACATGCCCTTTTCCCCGGCCTTGCCGAAGGGCGTACGGACGCCGTCGACGAAAACGACCTCGCGTGAAGTGCGGGGCACGGTGGGCCTCTCTGTCGTGGTGCAGGAGCAGCCGGGTGGTTCCACCCGACGCCTCTGAGGCTACTAAGCGCTTGCTCACCTGCGACAGGTGCGCCTCGCGTGACCCCGCCCACGTTCCCCCTTCGCTGGTCGAGGTGGGAGGCCTTCCACGGCCGAGCCTCGAGACCCCGGTGCCCTCCGACCTGCCCCTCACCCGCCGACTGCTGGGTCGAGGTGATCGCGTCCGACTATCCGGTCGCTGGTACCTCCACCCGCTCCCGCGGGCCGCCCTCGACTGCCGGGTCGAGGTAAGCGCGTCCGACTATCCGGTCGCTGGAACCTCTACCGGAAGCGGGGTCGCGACCCCGCGGGTGCCCGTCAGGCGTCGGGGTGGGCGGCGAAGGCGTCGGCGAGCATCGGGGCGACGATCTCGCGCTGCCAGGGGCGCACGCCGAGGTCGGCGAGGGCGGCGGCGAAGGCCGCGGGGGTGCGCTCGGCCGGCGGGCTCCACACGACCCGGCGCAGCGGGTCGGGGGAGCAGACGTTTTCGATCGGGACCGTGTGTGCCTCGGCGAAGGCGCCGAGGGTCTCGCGGGTGGTGGCCAGCCGCTCGGCGGCGAGCGGGTCGCGGCTGGGCCAGGAGCGTTGCGGGGGAGGGCCGTCGGCCTTGACCGAGGCCGGCGGCAGTTCGGCGTCGGGGAGCTTGCGGGCCCGGGCCACAGCGTCGAGCCAGGCCCGCTGACTGCGCTGGATCGCCCGGTGGCCGCGAGGCAGGTCAGCGGGGGCGTGCGGGTCGGCGAGGGCGATGTCGACGAGGGAGGTGTCGGGGATGACCCGACCCGGCGAGGTGTCGCGGTCGCGCGCGATGCGGTCGCGCTCGTACCAGAGCTCGCGCACCGTCGCGAGCACGCGCGGCTGACGGATCTTGTGGAGGCCGGAGGTGCGTCGCCACGGGTCCTCCTTGACGGCCGGGCGCCAGGACAGCAGGGCCTCGAACTCCTGTCGCGCCCACTCGCCCTTGCCCTGGGACGCCAGGTCCGCACCCATGAGGTTGCGCAGCTCGCCGAGCACCTCGACGTCGAGCGCCGCGTAGCGCAGCCACGGCTCGGGCAGCGGTCGGGTCGACCAGTCGACCGCGGAGTGCTCCTTGGCCAGGCTGATGCCGAGGTAGTGCTCGATGACGGCGGCGAGCCCGACGCGGGGGAGCCCGAGCAGGCGCGCGGCGAGCTCGGTGTCGAAGATCTGCCGTGGCACCAGACCTACCTCGCGCAGGCAGGGCAGGTCCTGGGTGGCCGCGTGCAGGATCCACTCACCGGTGCCGATGGACCGGTCGAGAGGTGTCAGGTCGGGCAGGGTCACCGGGTCGATGAGCCAGGTCCCGGCGCCCTCGCGACGTACCTGGACGAGGTAGGCGCTCTGCCCGTAGCGATATCCGGACGCACGCTCGGCGTCGAGCGCCACCGGTCCGACGCCCGCGGCGATCGCCGCCGCGCAGTCGTCGAGCTCGGACTCGCTCGTGATGACCGGCGGGACGCCCTCGGCGGGTTCGGTGAGCACCGGCAGCGGAGCGGGCGCCTCCGCTGCCTCGTCCGTGACGGGCTCGTCGCTCACCGGCGGCGCCCCGGGAGAGCCGTGACGCCTGCGGGCAGGGGCGGGAGCCCGCCGACGGTGCCGAGCATGTCGGCCCAGGCCTGCAGGTGCACACCGACGGCCGAGTCGGCGGGGGTCCACGACGCGCGGATCTCCATCTCGACGTCGGGCTCGCGCTCCTCGAGGTCGGCGAAGGACTCGGAGACGACCCGGGTCACGGTGCCGGCGAGGTTGCCGGGCGTGATCCCGTGCGCCTGAAGCGCGTCGGTGAGCCAGGACCAGCCGACCGCGCCGAGCATCGGGTCACCGGCGACCTCGGGCTCGAGCTCGGCCCGGGCGAAGGTCACCACGCGCCACGCGCCGCCCCAGGGCTCGGGCTCGCTCGGGTCGTGCAGCAGCACGAAGCGCCCGGTCGCCAGGTCCTCGCCGTCGGAGGCGTCGAAGATGTCGGCGGTCATGGCGACGGCGTGGGGTGCCAGGCGGCTGGGCGCGGGCACCTCCGTCAGGCGCACCTCGGGGCGCAGCCGCGACTCGTGCAGGCTGCGCAGCGCGTGCGCGAAGTCCGGCGACTGGGCGTCGGAGATCTCTCGGGTGGCCACCCTGCGAGGGTAGGTCGCCGACGGCCGCCAGCGCGGGAGGGCACGCCGGACGGGCATGGGAGGATGCGGCCCGTGACCACCTCTGCCTCGCCCTCCGACAGCCCCCTGGTCCGCGCGGCCCGCGGGGAGACCGTCTCGCACACCCCGGTGTGGTTCATGCGCCAGGCCGGTCGCTCGCTTCCCGAGTACCGCGAGGTCCGACGCGGCACCGACATGCTCGAGACCTGCCGCACGCCCGACCTGGTCACCGAGATCACCCTGCAGCCGGTGCGCCGACACCGGGTCGACGCCGCGATCTTCTTCTCCGACATCGTCGTCCCCCTGCAGGCCGCCGGCGTCGACATCGACATCGAGCCGGGCGTCGGACCGGTCCTCGACGAGCCCTTCGCCTCCCGCGAGGACCTCGACCGGATCCCCGAGCTGACCGCCGACATGATCCCCGACATCGCCGAGTCGGTCCGGAGGATCGTCCTCGAGCTCGGCCCGACCCCGCTCATCGGGTTCGCCGGTGCCCCCTTCACCCTCGCCTCCTACCTCATCGAGGGCGGGCCCAGCCGCAACCACGAGCTGACCAAGTCGCTCATGCACGGCGACCCCGAGCTGTGGAACGACCTGTGCGCCCGGCTGACGCAGATCTCCGCCGCCTTCCTCAAGGTCCAGGTCGAGGCGGGCGCCAGCGCCCTGCAGCTCTTCGACTCGTGGGCCGGCTTCCTCTCCAAGGCCGACTACCGCCGTTACGTCCTGCCGCACACCCAGGCGACCCTCGCCGCGCTGGCCGACGCAGGCGTCCCGCGGATCCACTTCGGCGTCGGCACCGGCGAGCTGCTGCCCGACATGGCCGCTGCCGGCACCGAGGTCATCGGCGTGGACTACCGCGTCAACCTCGCCGAGGCCATCGAGCGGGTCGGCGGGGACCAGCCGGTCCAGGGCAACCTCGACCCGGCGCTGCTCTTCGCCCCCTGGGAGGTCGTCGAGCGCGAGGTGCGGCGCATCCTCGACGAGGGCCGGGCCGCCCCCGGCCACATCTTCAACCTCGGCCACGGCGTCCTGCCCGACACCGACCCCGTGGTCCTCACCCGGGTCGTCGAGCTGGTCCACGAGGTCAGCGCGCGCTGAGCCGCTCGGGGCTCAGGCCTCCGCGGTCGGGGTCGCAGGCGTGGCTGCGGGACGAGCCGCCCGACGGCGGCGCACCCACCACACGAGCGGCGCTCCGAGGATCGCCAGCGTCACGGCGAAGGGGGTCACCGCGCCGAGCACGGTCATGCCGACGGCCAGTGCGTCGGTGAAGGCCGACCACCCGGAGCCCAGCCCGGCGAGGAAGCCGGTGCGCTCCTCCTCGGGCTCGTCGGCCGGTGCGTCCTCGGTCGTCAGGCTCACTGTGATCGGGGCCGTCGTCGTGCGCTTCTCGAGCGACTTCTGCTGGCTCTTCAGCGCCTCGAGGTCCGCCTCGCGCGTCGACAGCTGGCTCTCGAGCGAGACGATCTGGTCGAGGTCGTCGGCGGAGTCGATGAGCTTGCGCAGTCGCTCCACCGAGGCGGTCATCGTGCGCACCCTGGCGTCGGTGTCGGTGTACTGCGAGGTGAGGTCCTCCGCCTCGGCCGAACGGTGGGTCACCTCGCCGACGTCGGCAAGCTTGGTGATCGTCGCGTCGAGCTCGTCGACGGGGACGGTGACGGTGATCTCCGCCCAGTCGCCGCGCGACCCGTCATCAGCCCGCGAGTCCTCGCTCGAGACATAGCCGCCGGCACGCCTGGCCGTCGAGCGCACCTTGGCGCTGGCCTGGTCGACGTCCCCCACGGTCAGCGACAGCTCCGCGGAACGGGCCACGTGCGTCCCGGCCGGCGTCGTGTCCGATGCCTTGTGGCTGGACCGCTGCTGGTCACTCTGCCCTGACGAGTCCCGCCCTGACGCGTCCTGCGCTGAGCCCGGCGCCGCTCCACCGGCGGCCGACTCGCTCTGCCCGTCCCCGGAGCTCTGGGTCGTGGACATGCTGGGTGCCACGTCGCTGCCACTGTCGCTACCGCCGGCGCAGCCCGCCAGGGTCACCCCGCCCGCGGCGACCAGCGCCGCCCAGCGTGCCGTCGTCCACCGTGTCGTCCCTCGTGTGTTGCTCATCTCGATCACCCCTGCGTCGTGCGTCGGGTCTGCTCCCTTCGCTGTCATGGGTGTGACGGGGCCGCCGTGCGGACGGTTCCGTGCGGGCCGGTTCCTCCCGACGCGGGCGGCGGTGGGAGAGTGGGGGCATGCCCCCTTCGGTCGTCGTCGTGGGTGGCGGACTCGCCGGTCTGGCCACGGCCCACCACCTCCTGAGCTCCCGCCCCGACCTCGAGGTCACCGTCCTCGACGGGGGCGACCGCCCCGGTGGCAAGGTCCGCCGCGAGGAGGTCGGCGGTGTGCGGGTCGACGTCGGCGCCGAGTCGGTCGTCGCCAGCAGCGTCGCCGCCCGAGAGCTCGTCACCGGGCTGGGGTTGGCCGACCGGATCGTCCACCCCGAGCCGGTGCCCGCCTCGATCTGGTCCCGCGGCCGACGGCACCCGGTGCCGGCCCGCACCTTCATGGGCGTCCCCGGTCACGACTGCGACCCCTCCGGTCTCCTCGACGAAGGGGAGGTCGCCCGCGCCACGCAGCCGACCCCCTTCGTCGTGGACCGCGACGACGTCACCGTCGCCGAGGCGGTCGCGACCGTCCACGGCCGTGCCGTCGTCGACCGGGTCGTCGAGCCGCTCCTCGGTGGCGTCTACGCCGGGCGGGTGGACCGCCTGTCGCTGCGCGCGACGATGCCGCTGCTGTGGGCGGCGCTCGCCGACGGCCGGTCGATGACCGAGGCCGTCGACGGGCTGCTCCCGCCGCCGGGGACCCCGCCGCGACCACGCGTCATGGGGCTGCGCGGGGGCATCGGGGGGCTCGCCGACGCCCTGGCCGATGCCGTCGTCGCCGCCGGCGGTCGGATCCGGACCGGGAGCCTCGTGCGGCGCCTGCAGCGCACGCCCACCGGCTGGCAGGTCATCGCCGGGGCGACCACCGCGCCCGTCGTCCACGACGCCGACCACGTCGTCCTCGCCACGCCCGCGACCCCGACCGCTCGCCTGCTCGCCGGCCACGCGCCGGCCGGGTCGTCCGCGCTCGCCGGCATCGAGTACGCCTCGATGGCGGTCATGACGATGGCGCTGCCCGCGGCCACCACGCCGCAGCTTCCGGGCAGCGGTTTCCTCGTGCCGGCGGTCGAGGGCACGGCGATCAAGGCGAGCACCTTCAGCGCCTCGAAGTGGGCCTGGGTCCGCGAGGCCGGCGGGGAGGTCGTCCTGCTGCGCGCCTCGGCAGGGCGCGCGGGCGAGGTCGCCTCCCTCCAGCGCGACGACGACGAGCTCGTCGCCGCGGCGCTCGCCGAGATCGGCGAGGCGGTGGGCTCGCCGCTGCCCACGCCGGTCGACCACCACGTGCAGCGCTGGGGCGGCGGGCTGCCGCAGTACGACCTCGGGCACACTGAGCGGGTCGCCGCGGTCCGCGCCGCGGTGGCCGACCTGCCCGGGATCGAGGTCACCGGGGCGGCCTACGACGGTGTGGGCATCGGCGCGGTCCTCACCGGGGCCGCCGCCACGGCCACGACGATCCTCGACGCACTTCCCCCTTCGTCCACCCCTCGACAGGAGCACCGATGACCACCCGGCCCGTCCCCGCCAAGCCCACGCGCGAGCAGCTCGAGGCGATCAACAGCAGCGTGCACTACGCGATGTTCAGCGCCTTCGCGCTCGTGACGCCCGTCGGTGACGACGACCGCGCGGCGATCACGCAGGAGGTCGAGGCGCTCTTCGCGGAGCTCACCGAGGGGGGCGTGCGCATCCGTGGCGTCTACGACGTCGCGGGCCTGCGCGCCGACGCCGACATCCTCGTGTGGTGGCACGCCGACGACATCGAGCTGCTGCAGGACGCCTACAAGCGACTGCTGCGCACCGAGCTCGGCGCGCACCTCGACCCGGTGTGGTCCAACGCCGCGGTCCACCGTCAGGCGGAGTTCAACCGCAGCCACGTGCCGGCCTTCATGGCGGGGGAGGAGCCGCGCGACTACGTGTGCGTCTACCCCTTCGTGCGCTCCTACGACTGGTACGTCCTCGACGACAAGGACCGCCGCTTCATGCTCGCCGAGCACGGGGCGATGGCCAAGGACTACCCGGACGTGCGCGCCAACACCATCCCTGCCTTCGCCCTCGGCGACTACGAGTGGATTCTCGCCTTCGAGGCCGACGAGCTGCACCGCATCGTCGACCTCATGCGCGAGCTGCGGGCCTCCAAGGCGCGCCTGCACGTGCGCGAGGAGATCCCCTTCTTCACCGGCCCGCGCGTGAGCGTCGAGGCCCTGGTGGCCGGCCTGCGCTGACGCGGCGCGGCGGCTCAGGTCCCACCTGCCCCACGATTTCCGGGTCACCCGAGAAACTGCCCCTTCGCAAGGGTTTGAAACCCTTGCGAAGGGGCAGTTTCTCTTGCTGAGCCGGCCGCGTCCACACCCTTCGGTGCCGTGTGACGCTCGTCCACAGCCGGACGAAGGGAGGGTCAGCCGGGCCGCGGGACCAGCACCGTGGTCCCATGATCGACGTCACCAGCGACCTCTTCGCCGATCTGCTGCGGCTGCCCGACGGTCTCTTCACGCGCCAGGACGCCGTGCGCGCGGGGGTGCGTGACCGCGTCATCGCCGCCGCCGTACACCGTCGGCTCATCGTCCGGGTCTGTCGTGGTGTGTACACGTCACCCGGCCCTCTCACCGTCGACGAGCAGCGTCACCTCGTGGCCCGCGCAGCACTGCGCTCCTACGAGGACGCCGTGCTCGTCGGAGCGCCCGCCGTCGCCGCTCATGGCATCCCGCTCTTCGAGGTGCCGGCGCTGCCGGGGGACATTGCGCGACCGATCGTCAGGGAGGCGCGGACTGCGCAGCTGCGGATCCGCCCCCTTCGTCATGCGTCGGTGGAGACCGACTGGGGGCCGGCGACGGATCTGCCGACCTCGCTCCTCCAGCTGACGATGGACCACGGCATCCCGGCTGGGATCGCGTCCATCGACGCGGCCCTGCACACCGGCGCCACGGACACCGACGCGCTGCAGGCGGCGCTGGGCGAGATCGCCGCGTGGCCCCGCTCGTCCCGGGCTCGATGCGCCATTGCCTGGTCCGATGGGCGGGCGGAGTCGCTGGGAGAGAGCGTCACTCGCGCGATCCTGAATGGTGCCGGCTACCGCGTCGACTCGCAGGTGCGCATCGCCGACGGTGACGGGGTGGTCGTCGCCCGTGTCGACCTGGGCATCGAGGGCACCCACGTGCTCCTCGAGTTCGACGGCAAGGTCAAGTACACGGATGGTGGGCCCGATGCGCTCTTCCGGGAGAAGAAGCGCGAGGACCGGATCAGGTCCCTCGGCTACGTCGTCATCCGCGTGACCTGGGCTGACCTCTTCCACGCCGAGCGCATCGTGCGCGCGGTCCGGGATGCCCTCGCTGCGGCCGCCTGAGGTTGACAAGACAAACTGCCCCTTCGCAGCAGTTTCAAACTCCTGCGAAGGGGCAGTTTCTCGGGTGACCCGGAAATCGTGGGGCGGGTGAGGTACCAGCCCCTCAGCCCTGAGCGGGCCGCAGCGTCATCGAGATCGAGTTGATGCAGTAGCGCTGGTCGGTCGGGGTGTCGTAGCCCTCGCCCTCGAAGACGTGGCCCATGTGGCTGCCGCAGTTGGCGCAGCGAACCTCGATGCGGGGGCGGCCGGGGAGCGAGTCGTCCTGGATGTACTCGACCCGGTCCTCGGCGAGCGGGGTGTAGAAGCTCGGCCAGCCGCAGTGGCTGTCGAACTTCGTGTCCGAGGTGAAGAGCTCGCTGCCGCAGGCGCGGCAGGCGTAGACGCCCTCGGTCTTGGTGTCGGTGTACTCGCCGGTGAAGGGCCGCTCGGTGCCCGCGGCCCGCAGGACGGAGAACTCGTCGGCCGACAGCTCCTCGCGCCACTGCTCGTCGGACTTGGTGACCGCGTAGTCGCGGCCGGTGGGCTCCATCATCGTCAGGCTCCTCGTCGATCGGTCTGCTCATCATGCAACGCGACGGCCCCCGGAGATCATCCGGGGGCCGTCGCACGCCGTGGGGCGAAGGGAGATCAGCTCATTTCTTCAGGTCCAGGTGCACGACCTGCGGGTCGTGGTCGCTGTCCTGGTCGGCGAAGGGCGAGTTGGTGTGGACGATGTCGTAGGTGAAGGCCGGTCGGTGCCCCGTGCCGGGGCGGAAGGGTCCGGCGTTCTTCTTCTTCGAGTCGAGCGTCGCCAGCGCCGGCGAGACGAAGGTGTGGTCGAGCACCTGGCTGTTGCCGTCGTAGACATAGGTCCAGCGCTCCGACGCCGGCAGCGTGCGCGGCAGGTCGGTCATCGCTGTCGTGCCCGAGCCCTCGACGATGTCGGCGAGGATGTCGCTCGTCTCGCTGAACTCGAAGTCGTTGACGTCACCGGCGACGACGAACTTGGCCTGCGGGTCGGCAGCCAGCAGGTCGTCGGCCAGGGCCCGCACCTCGCGCGCCTGCTCGTGACGGGCGTCCTCGCTCGAGCGCACCGGCTGCTGCCAGCGACCGAAGAGCGGGTCGTCGCCCCCCTTCGAGCTGAAGTGCACGGCGGCGACGAAGACGCGCTCACCGCGGAAGCGGTACTCGCCGACGAGGGGCTTGCGCGAGTCGGCGAAGGCCTCGGACGACGGCGCGACGCGACCGGGCGACTCGGTGAGGTAGGGGCCCTTCTTGTCCTTCGCGACGCTCGTCGCGTGGTCGGCGGCGCCGGAGCTGCGCTCGACGAAGTCGATGCCGCGGTCGGTGCGGTGGAGCAGCACGTTGCGGATGTTGCCGCCGGGCTGACCACCGTCGGCCTTGTCCTGCGGGTCGACCCAGTGGGCCTCGTAGGTGGGCCCGCCGGCGGCCTCGATGGCCGCGATGAGCTTGTCGGTCGTCGCCGAGGAGTCGACGGTGCCGTCGTCGGTCGGGCCGCTGTTGTCCTGGACCTCCTCGACGGCGATGACGTCGGGGCTGCGCAGGTTGGTGACGATCTGACCGGCGAGCCGGTCGAACTTGCTCTGGTCGTTGCCCGGCGCCAGGTTTTCGACGTTGAAGGAGGCGACCGACAACTCCCGGTCGTGCTGCGGCTGGGTCACCTCGCGCTCGAGCCCGCCGTCCTCGACGGTCGGGACCTGCGTGGCGAGCAGCTTGAAGTTGGCGAAGGAGTAGTCGAGCGGCCCGGCGACCAGGCCGGGCAGCCGGTCACGCACGTCGGCGTCGGGCAGCGAGCCGCTCGGCAGCAGCACGTCGTCGACGAGCACGCGCATCGCATTGGGCTGGTCGTAGCCGCCGTAGACGACCCCACCGGCCGACGACCGCGTCGCCTCGACGGCGCTGCCGGGCACGACGGGGATCTCGTAGCCGGTCGGCCCGACGACCTCGGCGTCGCGCACACCGACCTGCATGCCCTCCATCGACTCGTAGAAGTCGATCGCGTCGCGGTCGGGGCGGAAGGCCGCATCGTCGTACTCGACGCTCTTGGGGTCCTCGGCCTCGATCGTCTGCTGCGGCGCGGTGCGGTCCTCGCCGAGGACGACCGGCTCGGGCACCTCGCCGGTGCCGGTCTTCGTCACCACGGGCGAGACGATCTCGGTCGTCGTGAGGTTGTCCCAGCCGCTGGAGCCACCGGGGCGGAACTCGTCGACGACGCCGTCGACGGTCACCGTGTCGCCCACGGCGACGGCCGGCGCCGAACGCGTGTAGACGAGGACGGCCTCGGAGGTCGCGTCGTCGTCGTCCGGCGTCGTGCTCTGCAGCCAGAAGCCGGAGGAGGAGACGGCGGTGACGACGCCCTCGACACCGTTGACTTTGGCGCCGTCGAAGGGGGAGAGGTGGTGCCGGCCCTGGATCTGGGCGATGGTCTCGGGCTCGTCGACGGGCGGCTCCTCGCCGTCGTCGGGCTCGCAGACGACCGGCGGGGTCGAGGAGTTCTGCGGCGTCGGAGCACCCACCGCGAAGTCCGCGGCGTTGTTGTCGGTGTCGACGCACACGTCGGTGCGCGCCACGGAGGTCTCGTTGCTCGTCGCGTCGGCGGCGGCGCCCTCGGCGGTCGTGGCCGCGCCCCAGCCGAGGCGGTCGGCGACCTGGCCGTCGGGCCGCACGATCTCGACGCGGGCCCCGGAGGAGGACATCGGCACCGTGCCCGTGGCGTCCGGCGTCGGCAGCGCGGGCAGCGAGGTGTTGGCGCCGTCGGCCTGCTTGACGAGGTAGCGCCCGCCGGCGAAGACCTGGCCGCTCAGCGAGGTCGTCTGCGGCGTCGTGCCGCTGGCGGAGTAGTAGCGCAGCGTCCAGCCGGTGAGGTCGACGTCGGCCTGGCCGCGGTTGGCGAGCTCGACGAAGTCGCTGCGCAGCGTCGCGCGCGAGTTGCCACCGCCTCCGTAGGCCTCGGAGATGACGAGGTCGGGGGAGGCGGCGGAGGCGCTGGGGGCAAGCACCGCGAGGCCGGTGAGGCCGAGCGGCGCGATGGTCAGTGCCGCGAGGGCACGGCGACGACGGGAGGGCATGTGGGCTCCTGGGAAGGGGTGGGTGTGGCCACGGGCACACTAGAACCGCAGGGTGCTGCGCGCAGCGCGAGCGGGTGAACGTCGCGTGACGATCACCCGACGGGACGAAGGGGGGAGCCGCCCCCCTTCGTCGGTGGCAGCCCATACGCTGATCGCATGGCCAAGACCCCCGCCGTCATGGTGCCCGCCGGCGACCGGGAGGTGCGCGTCTCCAGCCCCGACCGGGTGATCTACGAGGCCACCGACCGCACCCCCGAGATCACCAAGCTGCAGGTGTGCGAGTACTACGCCGCCGTGGGTGAGGCGATGATGCGCCAGATCCGCGAGCGCCCCACGGCGATGGAGCGCTGGCCCGACGGGTGGCGCGAGGGCATGCGGCTGGCCGTCGGCCCGCGTGACAAGGACGCCGACGGTTTCTACCAGAAGCGGCTGCCCCGGGGAGCGCCCGAGTGGATCGAGACGGTCGGCATCACCTTCCCGAGCGGGCGGACCGCGGAGGAGCTGTGCCCGAGCGAGCCGGCGGCCCTGGTGTGGGCGGCCCAGATGGGCACGCTGACCTTCCACCCGTGGCCGGTACGCCGGCCCGACGTCGACCACCCCGACGAGCTGCGCATCGACCTCGACCCGCAGCCGGGCACGACCTTCGCCGACGTGCAGCGCGTCGCCGGAGTCGCGCGCGAGCTCCTCGAGGACCTCGGCATGCGGGGCTACCCCAAGACGAGCGGCAACCGCGGCATCCACGTCTACGTGCGCATCGAGCCGCGATGGTCCTTCGAGGACCTGCGGCACGCGGCGATCGGCTTCGGCCGCGAGCTCGAGCGGCGTGACGACGGGGTGACGACGGCCTGGTGGAAGGAGGAGCGCGGCGAGCGGATCTTCGTCGACTTCAACCAGAACAACCGCGACCGCACCATCGCCGGCGCCTGGAGCCTGCGCGCCCGACCCGGTGCACCCGTGAGCACGCCGATGACGTGGGAGCAGATCGCCGAGGTCACCGACCCCGCCGAGCACAACATCACGACCGTGCTCGACCACCTGGCCGACGGCGACCCGTGGGCCGACATGGACGACACGGCCCACTCGCTCGAGCCGCTCCTCGACCTGTGGGAGACCCTGCCGGGCGGCGAGCTCAACTTCCCGCCCGACTACCCGAAGATGCCGGGCGAGCCGCCTCGCGTGCAGCCGAGCAAGAAGGTCGCCGAGCACTGGGACGAGGACGGCAACCGGGTCGAGGAGTAGCAGCGCCCCTCAGGCGACGAAGCCGTCGAACTCCGCCACCGTCTCACCGGCCGCGGAGACGACGACCCGGCTGGGCCCGACCATCGACTGGGTGATCGCGGCGGTGACCTCTGTGCCGGTCGAGAGGGTGCCGACGAGGTCTTCGCTGCCCGAGACCATCGTCGTGGAGGCGAGCAGCTCGTCCCCCTCGAAGAGCTCCCAAGTGGCCTTGACCAGGCCCGTGGTGCCGACGACGCGCACGGGGCGGCCGTCGACGGTGACGTTGTGGTTGTCCTTGGTGATCCCCATGTTCGGCAGGCTAGCCGGGTCGCTCGCGCAACGACGTCGGGCCCAGCCCCGGGCGCGCGCCTTCGTCGCGTGCCGAGGCGTCGACGTCACCGCGTCAGTCGAGGACCTCGCCCAGGTCGTACGCCGCGGCCCGGTCGATCTGATCGAGCGTGCACGACTCGGGCTCGCGGTCGGGCCGCCAGCGCAGGAACTGCACGGTGTGCCGGAAGCGCCACCCCTCGAGCTGGTCGAAGGCCACCTCGACGACCCGCTCGGGCCGCAGTGGCACGAAGCTCACGTCCTTGCCCGAGCTGAACCGGGACCGGTCCGTCTCGGCGTGCTCGACGTTGCCCTCCGCGTCACGCCGCACGAGCGGCTCGAGCTCGTCGACGAGCTCGAGCCGGCGCTGCGCGGTGAAGGCGGCGATGCCGCCGACGTTGAAGAGCTGCCCGTCCTGGTACAGCCCGAGCAGCAGCGAGCCGACGCCTTGGCCGGACTTGTGCACGCGATAGCCGGTGACGACCGCCTCCGCCGTGCGCTTGTGCTTGATCTTGAGCATCGTGCGCTTGCCGGGGGAGTAGGGCGAGGCGAGCGCCTTGGCGACGACCCCGTCGAGCCCGGCCCCCTCGAAGCGGGTGAACCAGTCGCGGGCCTCGTCGGCGTCACGGGTGACCCGCGTGAGGTGCAGCGGCGCTCCCTTCGCCATGCCGTCGAAGAGCGTCTCGAGCCGCTCCCGCCGCTCCGCGAAGGGGGAGTCCGTCACGTCCTCGTCACCGACGGCGAGCAGGTCGAAGGCGATCAGCTCCGCGGGCGTCTCCTGCGACAGCTTGGTGATCCGCGACTCGGCGGGGTGGATCCGCTGACCCAGCGCCTCCCAGTCGAGGCGCTGCGCGCCCGGCTCGCCACTGCGCACGACGACCTCGCCGTCGACGACGGCGCTGCCCGGCAGGTGCTCGCGGATCGCCGCGACGAGCTCGGGGAAGTAGCGGGTCAGGGGCTTCTTGCCGCGGCTGATGAGCTCGACGTCGTCGCCGTCCTTGCGCACGAGGCAGCGGAAGCCGTCCCACTTCGGCTCGTAGCTGTAGCCCCCCTCGACGGCGTCGGCAGCCGGCACGTCCTTGACAGCCTTGGCGAGCATCGGGTCGAGGAGCAGGTCAGCGGGAAGTGGCGTCACTCACCACATTCTGCCCGTGGGGCACGACATTTGAGACGATGACGACGTGACACAACGGACGGCTGCCGAGCGCGCCCTGACCTATGGCGCGGTCGCCACGGGATCCGCCCTCGTCGGTGCCGGGTCCGTCTGGGTCGGCGCCGGCACCTACTTCGCCCGCAAGGTGCTCACCCCGGACCTCGTGCGGCCGGACGACACCGAGATCCACGTCATCCACTCCGACAGCGTCACCCTCTCCGGCACCCCCGACCTGCTCGTGCCCGGCCGCTACGGGCTGTGGCTCGACGGCGGCCGCGGCCACGCCCGCATCGGCAGCGTGCTCGAGGTCGACCACCGCCGCCAGCGGGTGCGCCGCGAGCTGCTCGAAGTCGACGAGGGCGTGCTGCAGCCCGGGCCGGCCCGCTTCAACGGCTACTACTACGGCCGCGACCCGCGCGCCGACCTCGGGCTGGAGACCCAGGACGTCGCCGTCCCGGCCCAGCTCGGACCGATGCCCGCCTGGGTCGTCCCGGGCGGCAGCGGCGACCGGTGGGCCGTGCTCGTCCACGGCCGCGGTGCCCGTCGCCACGAGACGCTGCGCGCCATCCCGGCGCTCCACGCCGCCGGCCTGACCTGCCTCGTGCCCAGCTACCGCAACGACGGAGATGCCCCCCGCGGCCCCGACGGCCGCTACAACCTCGGCCTGTCGGAGTGGCGCGACATCGAGGACGCCGTCCGTCTGGCGCTCGCCCGCGGCGCCCGCGAGATCGTCCTCGTCGGCTGGTCCATGGGCGGGGCGATCGTCCTGCAGTTCCTCGACCGGTCGCCGCTGGCAGCCGACGTGTCACGGGCGGTGCTCGACGGCCCGGTCGTCGACTGGGGCGACGTGCTGCGCCACCACGCCGAGCTGCACCGGGTCCCGGCGCCCGTCTCGCACCTCGGCAGCGCCCTCATGGGCCAGCACTGGGCCCGCCGGCTCGTCGGGGTCTCCGAGAGCGTCGACGTCGCTCGCACCAACTGGGTCAAGCGGGCCGACGAGCTGCAGCACCAGATCCTGCTCATCCACTCGCGCGACGACGAGTTCGTGCCCGTCGGCCCGAGCGAGGCGCTCGCCGCGGCCCGCCCCGACCTGGTGACCTTCGTCCCGTGGTCGCTGGCTCGCCACTGCAAGGAGTGGAACGTCGACCCGCGACGGTGGACCGACACGGTCGTGGACTTCGTGCGCTAGACCCGGTCAGCGCGTCAGGCGCCACAGGCCGAGGAGCGTCCCGTCCTCCTCGAGCAGGTGCCGCGACGTCAGGCGAAGGGAGAGCCCGTCGCCGTCGAGGATGCGCGGGTGCTCCACCCGGTGGCCACCGACCAGACGGGGAGTCCACGTCAGCCCGAGCTCGTCGACGAGGCCGGCCGCGGCCAGGTCCGCGGCGAGCGAGGGGCCGCCTTCGCACAGCACGTGGGGCCCGAAGGCGGAGCGGGCGCGCTCGAGGACCTGCGCCAGGTCCACCGTCTCGTCCCCGCACAGCCAGCGGTCCTCCCCTTCGTCCATGCCGGAGGCGCGGGTCGTCGCCAGGACGACCCGCTCGGCGCCGCGCAGGGTCTCGGGGAGCACGCCCCGGCGCGAGACGACCACGAGGGGCAGCCCCGCCGACCCGTAGCCCTCGGCTCGGGCGGTGCCGGCACCGACCACCACGACGTCGGCGGCGCGTCGCATCGCGGTGAAGGCCCGGTGGTCGGCGGGGGAGTTGATCGAGCCCGACAGTCCGTCGGGGCCGGTGGCGGCGCCGTCGAGGGTGCTGACGAAGTTCAACCGCAGCAGGGGGCCGGGGTGGGCGTAGAGCCGGTCGAGCAGGTCGTCGTCGACGGGGGAGCCGGGGGTGACATCGGCCGCGGGGGCGTCCGCGCTGAGGATCCGCATGGCGTCGAGTCTGCCCCAGTAGCCGCGGTGCTGACATGATGCGGTAATGGCCAAGGACAAGAAGTCAGCCAAGAAGTCGTCTGCCGCGTCCTTCAGCGAGGCCCTGCGCGCCGACCCCGGCACGGACCTCGCGTCGATCGACCCGCGCAGCACGCCGGGCTTCGACGGGGACAAGGAGGCCGGGCAGGCGGCCCTCGCCGAGCTGACCGACGTCGTGTCCGACTTGCAGGAGCGGCTCTTCGCCGAGTCCAAGGGGGGCGGCGTTCGCAGCGTCCTGCTCGTCGTGCAGGGGATGGACACCGCCGGCAAGGGCGGGATCATGCGGCACGTCGTCGGCGCGGTCGACCCCCAGGGCGTCGACATCACCAGCTTCAAGGCGCCGACTGCCGAGGAGCGCAAGCACCCCTTCCTCTGGCGCATCCGCAAGGCGCTGCCCGAGCCCGGCATGATCGGCGTCTTCGACCGCAGCCACTACGAGGACGTGCTCATCGTGCGCGTGCACGACTTCGTCCCGCGGGCCCAGTGGTCGCGCCGCTACGGGCAGATCAACACCTTCGAGGAGAGCGTCGCCGACAAGGGCACGACGATCATCAAGGTCATGCTCCACATCAGCAAGGACGAGCAGAAGTCGCGACTCACCGAGCGCCTCGAGCGTCCCGACAAGCACTGGAAGTTCAACCCCGGCGACATCGACGAGCGTGAGCACTGGGCCGACTACCAGGAGGCCTACCAGGCCGTCATCGACAAGTGCTCGACCGACGTCGCGCCCTGGTACGTCGTGCCCGCAGACCGCAAGTGGTTTGCGCGGCTGGCAGTGATGCAGCTGCTCAAGGAGCACCTCGAGCAGCTCGACCCGCAGTGGCCCGTGGCCGACTTCGACGTCGCGGCCGAGCTGAAGCGGCTCAAGAAGTCCTGACACCCCCCGGTCTGCATTGCCCTACGGCAATGCAGACCGGACACAGGGTCCAGCGCCTCAGGCGGTGACCGTGGCCCGCTCGATGGCCGTGGCGCCGGCTGCGGTCACCAGGCCGGCGTCGAGCGTGCCGAAGCTCTCGCCGCGGCGGCCGTCGAGGCGTGAGGCCACGAAGGCCTCGGCGAGCTCGGCGGGGGAGTGCCGCACCATCAGGCTCGCCTGCAGGGTGACCGCCAGCCGCTCGACGAGCCGTCGGGCGCCCGCGGCGACCTCGACCCCGTCGAGAGAGGCGAGCCCGGCGCAGTCGCGCTCGAGGTCGTCGAGCGCGGTGTCCAGCGCGGCGAGGTGCCCGCGGGCGACGGAGGCCTCCTTGAGCAGCGCCATGAGGGACGCGGGCTCGCGGGAGATCGCGCGCAGGACGTCGAGGGCGTTGACATTGCCCGAGCCCTCCCAGATCGAGTTGAGCGGCGCCTGCCGGTAGAGCCGGGCCATGCCGTGGTCCTCGACGTAGCCGTTGCCACCGAGGCACTCCAGGGCCTCCGCGACGAAGGGGGAGGTCCGCTTGCAGACCCAGTACTTGCCGACCGCGACGCCGAGCCGGGTCAGCTCGGTGTCGTCCTCGTCGAGGGCGTGGGCGAGTCGCAGCCCGAGGAGGGTGGCCGCCTCCGACTCGAGCGCGAGGTCGGTGAGCACGTTGCGCATGAGCGGCTGGTCGACGAGCAACACCCCGAAGGCCCGACGGTGCCGGGTGTGGTGGACCGCCCGCGTCAGCGCCGCGCGCATGGTGCCGGCGGAGCCGAGCACGCAGTCGAGCCGGGTGGCCGAGACCATGTCGATGATCGTGCGCACCCCGCGCCCCTCCTCGCCGACGAGCGCGCCCCAGGTGCCGTCGAGCTCGATCTCCGAGGAGGCATTGGACCGGTCGCCGAGCTTGTCCTTCAGGCGCTGCAGGGCGAAGGGGTTGCGCGTGCCGTCCTCGAGCACCCGCGGCACGAGGAAGCAGCTCGGCGGAGCGTCCTCGGCGGTCTTGGCCAGGACGAGGAAGACATCGCTCATCGGTGCGGAGCAGAACCACTTGTGCCCGGTGAGCCGGTAGGTCTCGCCGGTCAGCGGACCACCGGGGGTGCGCACGGCGAGGGTGGAGTTGGCCCGGACGTCGGAGCCGCCCTGCTTCTCGGTCATGCCCATGCCGGCGATGGCGCCCGCCTTGGTGCCCACCTCGCGCAGGCCGAAGTCGTAGTCGCGGGAGGCGAGCTTGGGCGTCCACCGGTCGGCCAGCTCGGGGGAGTGGCGAAGGGCGGGGACCGCGGCGTTGGTCATGGTGATCGGGCAGATGTGCCCCGGCTCGACCTGACTCCACGTGAGGAAGGCCGCGGCGCGGGTCACGTGCGCCCCGCTGCCGGACGGTTGGGTCCACGGGACCGCCGTCAGGCCGGCCGCCGCTGCGTGCCCCATGAGGGCGTGCCACGCGGGGTCGAACTCGACCTCGTCGATGCGGTGGCCCCAGCGATCGTGGGTCACGAGGCGGGGGATGTTGCGCTGGGCGCGGTCGGCCAGCTCGGCGGCCTCGTCGGATCCGGCGAGTCGGCCGAGCGCGGACAGCTCGCTGGTGGTCACGGCAAGGTGCTCGTCGGGGACCCAGCGATCGACGCCCTGTGCGACGACGGGATCGCTCGCGAAGACGTCGTGACCCCCGTAGGGCGGGACCTGGTTGGTGACCTCGTGCGTCGGCATGACCGCACGATACGACCCCGCGCGAGGGTGGCGAGGGGAGGTCCGGACCCTCGGTTTGGAATCTGTGCCCGAGGTGGGCTAATCTCGCCCAGCGCGGTCAGCAGCGATGCCGACCGCGAGTGCGGATGTAGCTCAGTTGGTAGAGCGCAACCTTGCCAAGGTTGAGGTCGCCGGTTCGAGCCCGGTCATCCGCTCTGATGGCGCCACCCCGGTGGCGCCGTCCCCGGGCGATTGGCGCAGCGGTAGCGCGCTTCCTTGACACGGAAGAGGTCACTGGTTCAAACCCAGTATCGCCCACCGGAGGTCCTTGGGCCCCGGACTGCGAGAGCGGTCCGGGGCCTTCGTCGTGCCCGCTCGGTGCCCTGCGCCACGCTGAAGGGGGTCGGTTGGGAGAGTCGGCGGTCCATGGGTTAATGTTTCTCCTCGTGCCCCGCGTTACAACGCGACCTAGCGGGGCGTGCGGATGTAGCTCAGTTGGTAGAGCGCAACCTTGCCAAGGTTGAGGTCGCCGGTTCGAGCCCGGTCATCCGCTCAGAAGGTTGATAGCCACCTTCGGTGGTGGAGTGGCCGAGAGGCGAGGCAACGGCCTGCAAAGCCGTCTACACGGGTTCAAATCCCGTCTCCACCTCGACCATGCAGTCAGCTGCATGACCCGGGCGATTGGCGCAGCGGTAGCGCGCTTCCTTGACACGGAAGAGGTCACTGGTTCAAACCCAGTATCGCCCACCAGCACCCCCGAAGGCCCCGAACTGCGAGAGCGGTCCGGGGCCTTCGTCGTGCCACGGCGCCCCACGATTTCCGGGTGACCCGAGAAACTGCCCCTTCGCATGGGTTTCAAACTCTTGCGAAGGGGCAGTTCCTCTTGCTGAGCTGTCCTCGTCAGCCGCAACCGGCCCCGTCCGCGTCGGCGGTGGCAGGATGCGTCCATGGCCCTCAAGGACAAGCACCTCGCCGACGGCGAGGAGATCCGGCTCGACCTGCGCACCCACTGGAAGGCCCTCGTCGGACCCCTGGTGCTCCTCGTCCTCCTCGTCGCCTTCGTGGCGGCGGCCGCGGTGCTCACCCGCGACAGCGACCAGCGCACGTGGATCGTGCTCGGCGTCGCCGTGGTGGCCCTGGCGCTGGCCGTGCCGGGGGTCCTCGTCCCTGTCTGGCGGTGGAACTCCACGCGTTATGTCTTCACCAACCGTCGGGTGAGCAACCGCTACGGCCTGCTGACCAAGAGGGGGCGCGACATCCCCCTCTACCGGATCAACGACGTCGCCATCGAAAAGAGCGTGCTCGACCGCATGCTCGGCTGCGGCACGCTCGTCATCTCCGACGCGACGGACAAGGCCGGCATGGAGCTGCACGACGTGCCCCGCGTCGAGGGGGTGCAGGTCGAGCTGCAGAACCTGCTCTTCTCCGCCGACGACGGCAGCGACGACGGCGAGTGGCCACCCACGGAGCCGCGCCGCCGGCGGTGACCGGGCCGTGGGTCCGGCGCCCGCCGGCCCGACCTACTCGCCGGCTCACCACTGCCAGGTGAAGCCGAAGGCGCCCGGGCCGGCGTCCTCGAGGACGATCGACGCCCGACGGTCGTCGTCGAGGGTCACGGCCCCGCCGAGGACCAGCTGACCCCCGGGTGGGCACCCGACCCGCGTGATCGCGGCCGGTGGGACCTCGAACTCCACCGACACGACGACCGACCGGGCCGTGTGGGGCGGACCCCAGACGAAGCCGTCGCTGTCACCCAGGTCGGCGTCCGGTGCCACCTCGTCGATGATCTGGTACGCGTAGGCGTGCATCTCCCCCTTCGCCAGACGGCGGGGGAGACCCACCTCGAAGACGACGACATTGCTGTCGGGGAAGTCGTGTCGGCCCAGCAGGGAGCACCCGAGCAGCGGGACGAAGCGCATGTCCGCCGCGCACGTCGTCTCGTCGCCGCCCTGGACGCTGAAGACCCGCTCGAGGCCGTCCTCGACGGCGGCGATGGAGGTGTGGCACCCGGTGCGGGTGATGCGGCGGTTGGCCGCGACGCTCGTGCGCCACACCTGGCTGATGACGCGGTAGGCGCCCAGCGAGAGGCGGGTCAGGGCGTCGATCTGCTCGAGCTCGCTGAGCCCGGGGTCGAGCAGGTCCTCGAAGGTGATGAGCCGTTCGGTCGCCCAGGCGTGCATGAACTCGGTCTGCTCCTGGGGCGTGAGGCCGAGCGCGACGGCGATCTGCTGCAGCGTGGCGATCTGCGGGGTGAGGATCTCACCGCGCTCGAGGCCACGGATGGTCCGCACGCTCACTCCGGAGCGGTCGCTGAGGGCGCCCTGGGTCAGGCCCTCCTCGCGGCGGACCCGACGTAGCCACGCGCCTCCCCGTGCTGCCCGACTCATGGTCCAAGGGTGCACCAGCGGCGGCTCCGGTGGGGCGCAGACCACACCCCCCGGCATGTCGAAGGGGGCCGCTCCCGGCGTCGGGAACGGCCCCCTTCGACGATCTCCCCCGGAGCGATGTACTGGTGCGTACCCAACGGTAGGTCTGTGGCCGCGGTGGACTCCAGTGATGTCGGCAAGGTTGCCGCTGGATTGCCGCTTGTGCGGACCGCCACGGAGTAGGAGGGCCATGCCTACTGTGGAGCGCATGGCGCACCCCCTGATGTTCGACGACGACGATCCGTTGCTGGCGCGCGTCCGCGGGCTGGCCCTCGCACTGCCCGGCAGCGACGAAAAGTTCAGCCACGGGCACCCCGCCTTCTTCACGACCAAGGTCTTCGCCTACTACGGCGGCTCGATCAAGGTCGACGGGCAGTACGAGCAGCACGGCACCTCGCTCGTCGTCCAGCCGGACGAGGAGGAGGCCCGCGCGCTCCTGCAGGACCCCCGCTGCTACCGGCCGGCCTACCTCGGGCCGAGCGGGTGGGTCGGTCTCGACCTCGACGACGGCACCGACTGGGACGAGGTCGCCGAGCTGCTCGAGATCTCCTACCGGCGCACCGCCGGCACGCGGCTCGTCACCCGCCTCGACGCGGAGCGCGGAGCCGACTGACCCGCCGCCTATCCTCGTCGCGTGGAGTTCGCGCGCTTCGGGTCGACGACGTGGTGGGACCCGGTCGAGGTCAGCCACGACCCGGCCGACCTCGAGCGTGGCCGGTGGGCCGTCGTGGTGACCTTTGAGGGCGAGCTGACCGCCGTGCGCTTCGCGCGTCGGGACGAAGGGGGGAGCGCCCCCGGTGACGCGGCCTGCTGGCCGGCGGTCACGGACTGGAGCCCGTCGCTCGACCGAGCCACCTACGTCGCAGGGGTCGAGGAGGTCCGCCGCCGCATCGCGGCCGGCACGGTCTACCAGGTCAACCTCACGACGGTGCTCTCGGCGCCGCTGCCCGATGACGCCCGGCTGCCCGATCTCGCTGCGCGGCTCGCGGCCGGCAACCCCGCCCCCTTCGCCGGGGTCGTGCACGTGCCCTCCGCCGGCGTCGACGTCGTCACGGCCTCGCCCGAGCGCTACCTGACCCGCACGGGGGACCGGATCGTGTCGAGCCCGATCAAGGGGACCGCGCCGACGGTCGAGCAGATGCTCACCAAGGACGTCGCGGAGAACGTCATGATCGTCGACCTCGTCCGCAATGACCTGCAGCACGTGTGTGCTCCCGGCAGCGTCGTCGTCGAGCGGCTCTGCGGGCCGGAGGAGCACCCCGGGCTGGTGCACTTCGTGAGCGATGTCGCCGGCGACCTGCGGTCCGGCACGACGTGGGCGGAGGTGCTCGACGCGAGCTTCCCGCCCGGGTCGGTGAGCGGGGCCCCGAAGTCGAGCGCCCTCACCGCCATCGCCGACATCGAGCCGGTGCCGCGCGGTCCCTACTGCGGTGCGGTGGGCTGGGTCGACGCCGATCATCCTGACGGTCCGCGCGGGGAACTCGCCGTGGGGATCCGCACGTTCTGGACTGCGACGGACCCCGACGGGGTGCGTCGGCTGCGCTTCGGCACCGGGGCGGGCATCACATGGGCATCCGACCCGGAGGGGGAATGGCGTGAGGGCGAGCTCAAGGCCCGTGTCCTCGTCGGGCTGGCATCTGGAAGAGTGGTGACATGAGCAACGAGGTACGCGTCTGGGTCGACGGGGCGCTCGTCGCGGCGGACCAGCCGGCGCTGGCAGCTCTCGACCACGGGGTGACCGTGGGCGACGGCGCCTTCGAGACGTGCAAGATCGTCGACGGGCAAGTGTTCGCGGCCGACCGGCACTACGCCCGTCTCGACCGCACCCTCGCCGGGCTGGGGCTGCCCGCGGCGGACCGCGACGTCATCGAGCAGGGCGTCGCCGCGGTGCTCGGGGCCGGCCCCACGATCGGCTTCGGCCGGCTGCGATACACCGTGACCGCCGGGCTGGGGCCGCTCGGCTCTGACCGGGGCGACAGCGGACTGACCTACATCGTCACCGCGGCGGAGGTTCCCCCCTTCGCCCCCAGCGTGGCGGTCGCGACCGTGCCCTGGACCCGCAACGAGCGGGCCGCGACGGCGGGGCTCAAGACGACCTCCTACGCCGACAACGTCATCGCGCTCGCGCACGCCAAGGCCCGCGGGGCGTCGGAGGCGATCTTCGGCAACAACCGCGGCGAGCTGTGCGAGGCGACCGGGAGCAACATCTTCGTCGTCGTCGACGGCGTGGTGCGCACACCCGCGCTGAGCAGCGCGCCATTGGCAGGCATCACCCGTGAGCTGACCGTCGAGTGGGCCCGCGCCGCCGGCATCGAGGTCGTCGAGGAGGCCCTGCCGATGTCCGTCCTCGAGACGTGCGACGAGGTCTTCCTCACCGGCACCACCCGCGACGTGCACCCGGTCCACCGGGTCGACGAGCGTGAGCTGCCGGCGCCCGGCCCCGTGACCACCCGCGTCCAGCAGGCCTGGGCCGCGGCGTCCGCGACCGAGATCAACCCCTGACCGGAGTGGAGACCATGGCGGGGGACGTGGACACGACCAGCGAGACGGCTGGTCAGGGCAGGGACGCATCGGGGGCCCGAAGGGCCTACCGTGACGTGCGCCGCGAGCAGCACGCGATCGTGCGCCAGGAGCTGCTCGACCGCTTCGGCGAGGACGGCCGGATCGACGCGCACGAGGACCCGATCCGCTGGCGACGGGCGCTGCGCACCAACCCGGTCACCGGGCCGCTCTACCGCGTCGTCATCGCGGTGCTCGGCTTGGCGCTGATCATCGCCGGCATCCCGATGGTGCCGCTCATCGGACCCGGGTGGGCGGTGATCTTCATCGGCCTCTTCCTGTGGAGCACGGAGTTCCTCTGGGCCCGACGGGTCACGCAGTTCGTCAAGGCGGAGGTCAAGGCCTTCGACCAGTACGCGCGGGCGCTGCCGTGGAAGGCGAAGATCCCGATGCTGTTGCTGTCTGCGGCCTTCGGCTGGCTCTGCTTCTACGTCGCGCTGCTCGTCACCGGCGTGCCGGACTGGACGCCGGACCTGGTCAAGGAGTACCTCGTGATGGTGCCCGGTTTGGAGTGAGGCCACTCGTTGGTCGAGGTGTGAGGAGCTCTGCGACGAGCCTCGAGACCCAAGGCCGGTACCCGCGAAGAGAGCCGATTGGCACCTTGGGGAGCCCGCCGGGTACTCTGCTCAGGTTGCCCGGCCGGGACGCTGGCTCGGGGAGCACCACGGACGTATAGCTCAGTTGGTTAGAGCGTTCGCTTCACACGCGAAAGGTCAGGGGTTCGAGTCCCTTTACGTCCACCACCCCGAAGGCCCGAGACCCGCACCAGCAGGTCTCGGGCCTTCGTCGTGCCCGCGCCTCACCCGGACCAGACCCCCGAGGTGCCACGCCGCTGCGATCCGAGCAGGTGGGTGTCGACGATCCCGACCGCCTCCATCAGCGCGTACATCGTCGTCGGCCCCACGAAGGCAAAGCCCTCCGTGCGCAGCGCCTTGGACAGCGCGAGCGACTCGGCGGACTTCGTCGGGACTTCGTCGAAGGTCCGCGGGGTCGGTGTCTCCGAGGGCTGGAAGGACCAGACGAAGGGGGCGAGCCCGCCCCTGTCCCGCAGCCGGATGGTCGCCTGGGCGTTGGTGATGGTGGCGTGAATCTTGGCGCGGTTGCGCACGATGCCCGCGTCGGCCATGAGCCGCTCGACGTCGTCGTCCCCGTAGCGGGCGACGACGTCCGGGTCGAAGCCGTCGAAGGCCGACCGGAAGGCGGGCCGCTTGCGCAGGATCGTCGCCCACGACAGGCCGGCCTGGAAGGCCTCGAGGCTGATCCGCTCGTACATGCCCTGCTCGTCGCGGACGGGCATGCCCCACTCGGTGTCGTAGTACTCGCGCATCATCGGGTCGACGCTCGCCCAGACCGGGCGGGCCAGACCGTCGTCGCCGACGACGATGCCGGGGTCGTCGGCCGCGCTCGAGTCGTCAGTGGGAGTGGGTGCGTTCACGCGTGCGTCCTTCGGTGGGCATCGGGTGGCACGACCATGTCTACCGCTCCGGCTTCACGGGCGTCGCTCACGCCGCGCCCTCCAGCTCCAGCAGGGTCCGCTTGGCGTCGAGACCGCCGAGGTAGCCGCCCATGCTGCCGTCGCTGCGCAGCACCCGGTGGCAGGGCACGACGACCGGGAGCGGGTTGGTCGCGCACGCCGTGCCGACCGCGCGGACCGCCCGGGGGTTGCCCACGGTCTCGGCGACCTCCGTGTAGGTCTGCGTGTGCCCGTAGCCGATGTGCGGCAGGTAGCGCTGCACCACCTGGCGGAAGCCTGAGGAGAGCGCGAGGTCCAGGGGCAGGTCGAAGGCCCGTCGCGTGCCGGCGAAGTACTCGTCGAGCTCGGCAGCGGCCGTGTCCAGCCGTCGCGGCGCCTGCAGCACCCGCGGGCTGACCCTGGTCGCGAGTGACTCGAGCACCGTGTCGAACCCCTCGCGCTCGAAGGCGACGCGCACCAAGCCCGTCTCGGTGGCGGCCAGCAGCAGCGGGCCGACGGGGGAATCGATCGTGCGGTAGGCGACGTCGAGCAGGGTCAACTCGTCGGCACGCGCCGCGAGGCGCGCGCGCAGGTCGGCCATGGCTCCGGGCTCGATGGGGAAGGTCGTGGGGTTCATCGTGGTGCTCCTGTCGCGTCCTCGCCGGAGTGCTGTCGTCTCAGGCTCCTGATGCCGTCGGAGGCGGCCCGGCGCACGGCCTCCGGCGTGCCGCCGATGATCTCGGCCGTCTCGGCGTGCGGCAGGCCGCCGAGGTAGTGGTAGGCGACCGCCAGGCGCTGCCGCTCCGGCAGGGCCGCCACGGACGACCACACGCGGTGCGCATCGTCACCGGGGTTGCCCCGCGGCGACACCCGCTCCGGGAGCTGGTCGGTGGGGACGGCGTGCCGGGCACGCGCCCTCGTGACGTCGATCGCCTTGCGCTGCGAGACGCGCACCAGCCAGGCCTCGACATTGGTCGCCTCGGGCAGGTCCGGCCAGGCGGTGAGCGCGGCCACGAACGTCTCGGACCACGCGTCGTCGGCGTCCGGGCCGGACCCGAGGACGGCGCGGCAGACCCGCAGCACGGTCTCACCGTGCTGCTCGACGGCCTGCTCGAAGGGAATCTTCATCGTCATCGCACGGTAGTCGCGCCGGCCCCGCCGGATGTGAGGTCCCGACCGTAGACTCGCCGCACCATGGAGACCATCCGCTGGGTCGACCGCGACCGTGACCACGAGGCCGAGTGGCACTCCGAGAGCGGGGCGCCCGTCCCGGAGCGAGTCGTCGTCGCCGAAGACACGATGACCGCCGACGCGGCGATGCGGCTCGCCTCCCGCGGTACCGCGATCCTCTGGCGCGGTGACTACCACAACGCCCGTCAGCTGCTGAAGGCCATGGACCGCCGCATCGAGCGCCGCGCGTCGCGACGGCAGCGGGGCGAGGTGACCTTCGCCGGGCACCGGGCCGAGCGCACCCAGCGGGCCACCCTCTTGGCGCACCTCGTCGTCGAGCTGGGGCCCGATCGGTCCCTCGACCTGCGGCGGGCCCCCGACGTGCGCGAAGCCTGCTGGGCCGCCTACGGCCCCGGTACCGGCCCCATGGTGGTTGCCCTGAGCGAGCTCCTCGGCGTCATCGGTGCCCACCAGTGGCAGACGAAGGGGGTGCACGTCCCGGCGCTCGGGGCGAGCATCCACCCGGCCTACGGCGTCTTCTCCCCGGTCCGCGGCGAGTACATCGACCTCGTGGCCAATGCGCCTCTGGCGCAGCCGGTCCCGCGCACCGCCTTCGACCTCGGCACCGGCACGGGAGTGCTCGCCGTCGTCCTGGCCCAGCGGGGCGTCGAGCGGGTCGTCGCCACCGACATCAACCCGCGGGCCGTGGCCTGTGCCCGTGACAACGCCAAGCGGCTGGGCGTCGGCGACCGGGTCGAGGCCGTCGAGGCGGACCTCTACCCGGACGGTCGGGCCGACCTCGTCGTGTGCAACCCGCCGTGGCTGCCCGGGGAGCCGACCTCGGACCTCGAGGCGGGCATCTACGACCCCGGCTCGGACATGCTGCGGCGCTTCCTCTCCGGCCTGGCCGAGCACCTCGAGCCGGGCGGCGAGGGCTGGTTGGTCATCTCCGACCTCGCCGAGCACCTCGGTCTGCGTGCCCGGGAGGAGCTGCTGGGGCTCATCGACGATGCCGGGCTCGAGGTCGTCGACCGGCTCGAGACGGTGCCCCGCCACCAGCGGGCGAGCGACGCCAAGGACGCACTGCACGCCGCCCGGCGCGCCGAGGTGACCTCCCTGTGGCGGCTGGCGGTTGCTCAGGGGCGCCAGTCGGCCCGGTAGCCGGGCATCTCGTCGCGGGCCGTGCTCACGAAGCCGCCGGGCTTCAGCGGGCCGGCGGATTGACGACCACCAGGCCACGTGACGGGGCACCCCGTGGGCGACGAGAGCCACCCGCAGCTCGTGCCCGATCTCCTTCGCGTGGCGTGAGGCGAAGAGGACGAAGCCGTCACCCGGAGCAGGAGGCGAGGTGAACCCCGGCCCACGGACGGCACCCGGCGACGGACCGACGAAGGAGATGGCCCCGGTCGACGTCGGGTGGATGTGCCAGGCGTGCGGCACCACACGCCCCACGACCGACACCACACCCGAGATGTCGCTGTAGGTGGCGATCGACGCGGGGTGGATCGAGCCGTAGGGGATGTCGTGGCGCTCCCCGATCCGGCGGAGGGCGACGCCGTGGGCGTGCAGGTGGAGCGTCGAGGAGGTCGACCACACGATCCACGCGACGGCGAGCGTGCCGACGACGAGGGTCCCGAAGCCGGCCCAGGCCCGCCGTTCCCGGCCGCCCTCGGAGAGGAGAGCCGCACAAGGGGCGAAGCTGACGACGACCGCGACCGCGATGTCGAAGGGGGCAGGCGTCATGCGGTAGGACCGCACCACCGGGCCAAGCCATGAGGGCGCGCTCATCCGCCGAGTCCTCGGGCCAGTGCGGTGGCTGCGGACTCGACGTCCGCAATGCTCGTCGACCGCCCGAGGGAGAGGCGGAGCGCACCGAGCGCGGTGTCGGCGTCGAGTCCCATGGCGAGCAGGGCGGCGTTGGGGGAGTGCACGCCCGCGTGGCAGGCGCTGCCGGTCGAGGCTGACACGTCGCCGACCGCCTCGAGGACGTGCGCACCGACGCGGCCCGGCAGGGCAACCATCAGGGTGTTGGGCAGACAGGCCTGCTCGGGCGACACCCGCACCAGTCCCGGCACGGCACGGGCGAGCTTGTCCCACAACGCCTCTCGTAGGGCGGACTGGCGTTCGACCTCGGTCGCGAGCACCTTCGCGGCCAGTTCGGCGGCCACGCCGAGGCCCACGATCAGCGCGACGTTCTCCGTCCCCGGCCGCAGGCCACGCTCCTGCCCGGCACCGAGGACGACCGGCGCGACGCGGGTGCCGCGCCGCACGTAGAGGGCCCCGACCCCCTTCGGTCCATAGAGCTTGTGCCCCGCGATCGACAGCAGGTCGACACCGAGGTCGTCGGCGGCGACCGGGATCTTGCCGACGGCCTGGGCCGCGTCGGCGTGGACCAGGCCACCCAGCCGGTGGACCCGCTCGGCGAGCTCGGGCACCGGCTGGATCGCACCTGTCTCGTTGTGCGCGAGGATCAGTGTGCCGAGACCGACTGCGCCGGAGGGCATCTCGTCCAGCACGACCCGGCACGCGCCGTCGACCGGCAGCTCGTGCACCCGCCAGCCGTGGTGCTCCCGCAGGTGCGCCAGGGGCGCAGCCGTCGCAGGGTGCTCGACGCACGAGGTGACGGCCACGCGGGTCGCGAGGTGCCGAGCGGCGCCCCGGATCGCGATGTTGTTGGCCTCTGTCCCACCCGAGGTGAAGACGATCTCGTCCGGCTCGGCACCGACGAGTGCCGCGACCTGCTCGCGGGCGTGGTCGACCGCCGCCCGAGCACGCCGACCCTGCACCGAGGCGCTCGACGGGTTGCCGAAGTCCTGCGTCAGGTGCGGCCACACCGCCTCGGCGACCTCGCGGGCGATCGGCGTCGTCGCGTTGTGGTCGAGGTACAGGGGGTCGGCGGTCATGCCCCCATGATGTCGAGCGTCGCCCGGCCGGGGAGGATGGGGCCACCCCGACGAGAGGACTGCGATGCTCCGCTCCCGTGCCTTCACCCAGGTCGACGTCTTCGGGACCCGGCCCTACGCCGGCAACCCGCTCGCCGTCATCCTCGACGCCGAGGGCGTCGACGACGCAGCGATGCAGGACGTTGCGCGCTGGACCAACCTGTCCGAGACGACCTTCGTCCTGCCGCCGACGACGCCCGAGGCCGACTACCGGGTGCGCATCATGACCCCCGGCGGCGAGCTCCCCTTCGCCGGTCACCCGACGCTCGGGACCGCGCACGCCTGGCTGGCACACGGCGGCACCCCACGACAGAGCGACCGCGTCGTCCAGGAGTGCGGCGCGGGTCTCGTCGACGTCCACCGCTCCGGGAGCGAGCTGGCCTTCACCGCGCCGCCGCTGATGCGGACCGGGCCGCTCGACGACGCGGACCTCGACCCGCTCGTCGCGGCCCTCGGGATCTCGCGCGCCGACGTCGTCGCACACCAGTGGGTCGACAACGGGCCGGGCTGGGCCGCGCTGCGGCTGCGCTCGGCCGAGCAGGTGCGGGCCCTCGAGCCGGACTGGACGCAGGCACCCGACGCCAAGGTCGGCGTCATCGGGTGGCACGAGGACGGCGGCGAACACCTCTACGAGACACGGGCCTTCGTCCCCGGTCTCGGCGTCGGTGAGGACCCGGTGACCGGCAGCCTCAACGCCGGCATCGCCCAGTGGCTCGCGGGCGAAGGGGAGGTCCCGCGCCGCTGGACCGTTACCCAGGGCGGGTGCATCGGTCGGGCGGGAGTGCTGTCCCTGACGACCGCCGACGACGGTGAGGTTCGGGTCGGCGGCGCCGTCACCACGCTCGTGGAGGGGACGATCAGGCTCTGACCCTAGGCTGGGGTCATGGCACGCATCGTCACCGACCAGAAGACCCGAGTCGTCAGCGCCCCGGTGGCGATCATCGTCGCCATCGTCACCGCCGGCTACATGCTCCCGTGGGCCATCGCGGCCGTGCGCGGGAACCGCAACGCGTGGTCGGTCTTCTGGGTCAACCTGCTCCTCGGCTGGACCGTCATCGGCTGGATCATCGCGCTCGTCATGTCGATCAAGGAGCACCGCATCCTCGAGGTGCGCTGACCCTTCGAGACGGCCGCGGGCGGCCTCCTCAGGGACCGGGGCGACGGCCGCGGGCGGCCTCCTCAGGGACCGGGGCGACGGCCGCGGGCGGCCTCCTCAGGGCCCGGGGCGACGGCCGCGGGCGGCCTCCTCAGGGCCCGGGGCGACGGCCGCGGGCGGCCTCCTCAGGGACCGGGGCGACGGCCGCGGGCGGCCTCCTCAGGGCCCGGCAGAGAATGCGCTTGGTGGCACCCGGCGGATCGGGGAGGATCCCCCTTCGTGGGACATGTCGACGTCGCCGGTGTCAGGTACGAGCTCTCCGACGGGCGGGTGCTGCTCGACGAGGTCTCCTTCCGCGTCGGTGAGGGCGCCAAGGTCGCGCTCGTCGGGGCCAACGGCGCCGGCAAGACGACGCTGCTGCGCATCGTCACCGGCGAGCTGACCCCGCACGCGGGATCCGTCGCCCGCACCGGTGGGCTCGGGATCATGCGCCAGCACGTCGGCGCCGGGCTGGGGGAGCGACCCACCGTCGCCGACCTGCTCATGTCGGTCTCCCCGCAGGCGGTTCGGGACGCGGCGGCCGAGGTCGACCGGCTCGAGCTGGCCCTCATGGAGACCGAGGACGAGCGCACCCAGATGCGCTACGCCACGGCCCTCAGCGACTACGCGGACGCCGGTGGCTACGACCAGGAGGTCGTCTGGGACGTGTGCACGACGGCCGCGCTGGGTGTCCCCTTCGAGCGGTGCAAGTACCGCGAGCTGAGCACGCTCTCCGGCGGCGAGCAGAAGCGGCTCGTCCTGGAGTACCTGCTGCGCGGACCCGACGAGGTGCTGCTGCTCGACGAGCCCGACAACTACCTCGACGTGCCGGGCAAGATCTGGATGGAGGAGCAGATCCGCGCCTCCGACAAGACGATCCTCTTCATCAGCCACGACCGGGAGCTGCTGGCCAACACCGCCACCCGCGTCGTCACCGTCGAGCTCGGCAGCGCGGGCAACCGCGTGTGGACCCACCCCGGCGGGTTCGGGACGTACCACGAGGCGCGGCAGGAGCGCTTCGCGCGCTTCGAGGAGCTGCGCAAGCGGTGGGACGAGGAGCACGCCAAGCTCAAGGCCCTGGTGCTCATGTACAAGCAGAAGGCCAAGTACAACTCCGACATGGCCACGCGCTACCAGTCGGCGCGGACCCGGCTGGAGCGCTTCGAGGCCGACGGCCCGCCGACCGAGCAACCGCGCGAGCAGAAGGTGACCATGCGGCTGCACGGAGGGCGCACCGGCAAGCGCGCGGTCGTCTGCGAGCGGCTCGAGCTCACCGGCCTCATGCAGCCCTTCGACCTCGAGGTCTGGTACGGCGAGCGGGTCGCGGTGCTCGGCTCCAACGGCTCGGGCAAGTCGCACTTCCTGCGGCTGCTCGCCGCCGGTGGCAGCGACCCCGAGGTGGACAACCTGCCCGTCGGCGAGGCCGTCATCGCGCCCGTCGCACACACCGGCCGTGCCCGGCTGGGAGCGCGGGTGCGCCCGGGCTGGTTCGTCCAGACCCACAAGCACCCTGAGCTGATCGGCCGCACCCTGCTGCAGATCCTGCACCGCGGCGACGACCACCGCTCGGGTCTGGGGCGCGAGGCCGCGAGTCGGGTCCTCGACCGCTACGAGCTCGCCCACGCGGGGGAGCAGACCTTCGAGTCGCTCTCGGGCGGGCAGCAGGCGCGCTTCCAGATCCTGCTGCTCGAGCTCTCCGGAGCGACGCTCCTCCTGCTCGACGAGCCGACCGACAACCTCGACGTCGAGTCCGCCGAGGCCCTCGAGGAGGGGCTGGACGCCTTCGAGGGCACCGTCCTCGCCGTGACCCACGACCGGTGGTTCGCCCGCGGCTTCGACCGCTTCCTCGTCTACGGGGCCGACGGGCGGGTCCGGGAGACCGACGGTCCCGTCTGGGACGAAGGGAGAGTCGCCCGCACCCGGTGACCTCCTGCCCAGCGGTGGCCGGTCCGGCCTAGAAGCTCGCCAGGTCCGCCATCATCTCCGTGGTCAGCCAGTGGTCGGGGATGCCGAAGCCACCGACGAGCGTCGCCGCGTGGGGCCGCAGCTCGCCGCACAGCTCGTTGACGCGCGCGACGACCCCCTTCGACTGGCTGGCGCTCAGCCGACCGTGCTCCATGAACCACGCGCGGTTGGCCTCGACCGTGCTGAAGACGAAGAGGTCGCACACGAGGTTGAGCAGATCGCGACCGGGACCGTCGGGGGCCTCCTCGATCGCGGTGACGAAGGCCTCGAGCGCGATCCGGTCGATGTGCGCCCGGGCCGACTCGAGCAGGTGGTCCTGGGCCTCGTTGAAGACCCGGAAGGAGTCGGCGCCCTCCTCGCCGGCGCGGCGCAGGCGCATCGCAAGCGTCTCGGTGAGGTGCGACTCGCGGTCCTCGAAGACGGCGAGCTGACCGCCGCGGTCCTCGAGGGCGTTGTCGCCGTCCTTGCCCGGGGCGCCGGAGATCAGTCGCTGGATGATCGACCCGCCGATCGTGTGCTCGATGACCGAGGTCGTCACCTGCCGGGCACCGAAGAGGATCGCGCCGCGGGTGTCGAGCTCCTGGAAGTCGCTCCTGTAGTCGGTGAGCATGCCCTTGGCGAGCAGCTGCAGCAGCACCGTGTTGTCGCCCTCGAAGGTCGCGAAGACGTCGGTGTCGGCCTTGAGGTCGGCGAAGCGGTTGAGCGCCATGTAGCCGGCCCCGCCGCACGCCTCCCGGCAGGCCTGGATCGTGTCGTTGGCGTGCTCGGTCGTGATCGCCTTGAGCCCGGCGGCGCGCGCTTCGAGCTCGCGCTGCGAGGACTCGTCGGTGATCTCGCCGGTGCTGATGTCGGCGAGCTTGCCGGTCAGGACGTTCTGCGCGAGGGCCAGCGCGTAGGACCTCGCGAGCCGGGGCAAAAGCTTGCGCTGGTGGGCCCGGTAGTCCATGACGACGACCTCGTGCTCGCCGTCGGGGTAGGTGAACTGCGTGCGCTGGAGGCCGTAGCGCACCGCGAGGGTGAGGGCGCTGCGGGTGGCCGCACCGGCGCCGGCGGCGACCGTCACCCGGCCGCGCACGAGCGTGCCGAGCATGGTGAAGAAGCGCCGGTTGACGCTCTCGATGGGCGAGGAGTAGCGGCCCTGGTCGTCGATGTCGCCGTACTTGTTGAGCAGGTTGGCGCGGGGGACGCGCACCTGGTCGAACATCAGCCGGCCGTTGTCGACGCCCTTGAGGCCGAGCTTGGTCCCGCAGTCGCCGATCGTCACGCCGGGCATCGGCTGGCCCGATTCGTCGCGCAGGGGGACGAGGACGCAGTGCACGCCGTGCTGCTCCTCGCCGACGACGAGCTGGGCGAAGACCGCGGCGAGCCGGGCGTCGCGGGCCGCGCCGCCGATGTAGTCCTTGCGGGCAGCGGGCGAAGGGGAGTGCACGACCAGCTCGTCGGTCTCGGGGTCGTAGGTGGCCATGGTGAGGATCGACTGCACATCGGAGCCGTGGCCGGTCTCGGTCATCGCGAAGCACCCGGGCAGCGACAGGTCGGCCATGCCGGGCAGGTACTCGCGGTGGTGGCGCTCGGTGCCGAGGTTGGCGATGGCCCCACCGAAGAGGCCGAACTGCACGCCCGCCTTGACGAAGACCGACAGGTCCCCGTGGCCGATCATCTCCAGCCCGGTGACCGAGGCCCCGACGTCACCCGTGCCACCGAGCTCGACCGGCAGGGTCGCCCGGACGAGCTCGCTGTCGGTGAGGGCGGTGACGAGCTCCAGGGTGCGCGCCCGGTGCTGCTCGAGGTCGAGCCGCAGGTCGGGCTCGGCCACGGGGAAGCGCGGGTCCGCTCGCAGCTGCTGACGGATCGCCTCCCACCGACCGTCGAGGACGGCGCGGATCTGTTCGGCGACGGGGTCCTTGGTCTGCTCGGCGCTCATGCTGCGCATGCTCGCAGATCCCCGGTCGCCGCGGGCGTGGGGGACGGTGGCGACCGCGTCACGCGGCCGCCACCGCGAGCCCCGTCAGACGTCTCTGCGTAGCCGCTCGACCTGCATTGCCGTAGGGCAATGCAGCCTCGGGGTGGCTCAGACCTCGACGGGCGGCGGCCGGGCCTTCGGAGTCAAAGACGTCCCGCGTGTTCAGGCACGCGAGACGTCTTTGACCCGCCGGATCGGCGACGCGGGCGAAGGGGGGAGGGCGCGCGGTGGTCGTGGGTGTGCGCATTGCCGTAGGGCAATGCGGCCTCGGGGTGGCTCAGACCTCGACGGGCTCGAGCTCGCGGTCCGTCGCGGGCAGGCGGGAGAGGGCGATCGCGGCGAGCAGGGCGGAGCCGGCGCAGATGCCCCACACCGTGATATAGCCCGAGAGTGGTGCGTGCCCCTCGGTCGGGTCGGAGATGCTGCCCGTGGACGCCAGGGCCACGGCGAAGAGCGCCGAGGCCAGGCACCCGCCGACGGTCTTGGTCGCATTGGTCAGGCCCGCCGCCTCGGCCGTGCCCCCGTGCGTCGAGGCCGCGGCCGCGGCGGCCGGGAGCGAGGCGACGAGGGCCCCCGATCCCAGGCCGGCGATGCCCATGGCGAGCATCGCGTGCGCGAGCGCGTCGTGCAGCGGGATGAAGGTCGCGTAGCCGACGGCGACGAGCACGGCGGCCCCGACGAGCATGCCCCGCACCCCGAGACGACGGGCGGCGAAGGGGGACAGCATCGCCCCGACGGCCATCGCGACGACGTAGAGGCCGATGAGGTTGGCGATCGCGGCGGCGTCGACGCCCAGTCCGTAGCCCACCTCCGCGGGGTCGGTCCGGGCGAAGGTCGACAGGGGGATCTGCGCGCCCAGGACGCTCATGCCGAAGAGGGCCGCGGCCAGCTGCACCGGCCACATCGTCGGGGCGGCGAGGGCACGCACGTCGAGGAGCGGCGAGCTGCTCGACATCTCGACGCGGACGAAGAGCCACATCACGGCGCAGCCGAGGGCCACGAGCAGCCAGGCCGGGGGACTGCCCAGGCCCTGCAGGCGCAGCACGACGAGCCCACCCAGGACGAGCAGCAGCCCAGTGCTCAGCAGCGCGGTGCCGACGAGGTCGAGGCGGCCGGTGGCCGGAGCCGACTCGTCGCGCACTCCGAGGAGGATGGCCACCAGGGCGATCGTCGTCGCGGCGGCGGGCACGGCGAGCAGTGCGGTCATGCCGAGGACCGGCTGGAGCGCACCGGCCCCCAGCGCGCCGGCGATGACGCCGACCTCGAGTGCCATGACGAGGAGGGCGGCGCCGCGCCTGACGAGCGCCGGGCGGTCGGGGTGCTCGCGAGAGCGCTCGTGGAGGATCGCGATCTCCATGGGGAGCCAGACGGTGTAGGCACCCTGGATCGCCCAGCCCACGAGGAAGGTCCAGAAGCCGGGGGCCAGGGCCACGACCCACCCGCCGACGGCGGTGATCATCGTCGCGACGACGAGCACCCGACGGTGACCGTGCAGGTCGCCCAGCCGGGAGAGCACGGGCACGGCCAGTGCCGCGACGATGAGCTGGGCGGCCTCGAACCAGTTGACGTCGCCGTCGGCGATGCGGAGGTGGTCGGCGATGTCGCTGTAGATCGGCGTGTAGTAGCCCTGCAGGATGCCGGAGGCGATCTCGACGGCGGCGAGGAAGCCGACGATCCGCCAGATGGTCGGGCTCACCGCTCGCCCGCCAGGCCGTCGAGCAGCGCGCGGTACCACCGGATCCCGTCGAGGAAGTCCTCGACCGCCAGGCGCTCGTCGTAGGAGTGGATCGCCTCGCGCTGGGCGGCACTCATCCGGAAGGGCGCGAAGCGGTAGACCCGCTCGCAGATCGTCGTGAAGTGGCGCGCGTCCGTCGCGGCGTACATGACGTAGGGCACCGGCACCGCCTCGGCGAAGACCTCGGTGATCGTCCGCTCGAGGAGGGCGAAGGCGGGGTCGTCGACCGGCGAGAGCGGGCTCGGCTCGTGCGCGTCGGCCACCTCGACGTCGATGTCGGATCCGACGACCCGCCGGATCCGGTCGGTGGCGTCCGCGGTGGTCTCGCCGACCGCGATGCGCAGGTTGAGCCCGGCGACGACGGAGGTCGGGCTGACGTTGATCGCCGGCGACCCGGTGAGCGTCGTGACAGCCACCGTCGTGCGGGCCAGTGCGGCGGCCTCGGGGCCGGCGGCGACGAGCAGCCGGGCAAGGGCACTGGGGAAGCGGTCGGCGCGCTCGACGACCGGTCGCAGGGGGCGCGGCAGGTGCGGCGCGAGACGCCGGAGCATCTCGAGCGTCGCGGGGGAGACGTGGGCCGGGAAGGGTCGGCGCTCCAGCCGGGTGATCGCCGCGGCCACGCGGGCGGCGGGACCCCCCTTCGCCGGTCGCGAAGCGTGACCGCCGCGGCCGCTGGCCGTGAGCCGAAGGGAGAGCACCCCCTTTTCGGAGACGCCCACGACCCCGAGGGGTCGGGTGACCCCGGGGAAGGCCTCGGAGGCGATGGCCCCGCCCTCGTCGAGGACGAACCAGGGGCGTACGCCCCGCTCGCGCAGCGTCTCCACGGCACGACGGGCGCTGCTGCCCATGACCTCCTCGTCGCTGCCGAAGGAGAGCCACACGTCGCGTGCGGGCCGCTGCCCATCGGCCAGGAGGGACTCGACGGCGGCGATGACGGCGACGAGCTGGCCCTTGTCGTCGAGGGTCCCTCTACCCCAGATGACGCCGTCGACGACCTCGGCCGCCAGCGGCGGGTGCGTCCACAGGCTCTCGTCGCCGAGCGGCACCACGTCCATGTGGGCCATGAGGACGACGGGGTCGGCCCCGGCCGTCGGCGAGGTCGGGTCGGCGGGCACCCGGATGAGCAGCGCGTGCGGCGGGACGTCGATGACCTCGCCCACCTCATGGGTCAGGGGGAAGTGCTCGCGCAGGCGGGAGTGCAGCTCGACGAAGGGAGCGGGGTCGGTCGTCTCCGGGTCTGCGGAGGCCACGGTCGGCAGCCGCAGGATCTCGCGCAGTGCCGTGACGGGAGCCGCGTCGATGGGGTCCATGGGCGCGACCCTACGCGTCGGTAGGCTGCTTCCAGGCGATCTTCAGACCCGACCAGGCCAGGTCGGTCAGCTGGGCGGTGACCTCCTCGCGGGAGACCTCGCCCGCGGTGCCTGCGAGCCACGCGTCGGCGCCGGCTCGCACCAGGCCGACCATCGACTGGCCCCACAGCATCGCGGGGGCCGGGTCGTTGCCGCGCTCGACGAGGGCGGCGGCCACGAGGTCGCTGATCTGACCCGCCATCCGACCCGTGGCGCTGGCGGCGACCTCGGCGGCGTTGCCGCCGGTCGAGGTGCCGACGATCGGCGCGGAGACGATGAAGCGGTAGACCTCGGGGTCGCGCTCGACGAGCTGGAGGTAGGCGTCGATCGCGGCGTGGATCACCGAGCGCGGGTCGACGTCGAGCGCGTCGAGCCCGGAGCCGAACCCGCCCGTCCGGCGACCGAGGACCTTGCCGATGTCACGCAGGATGAGCTCGTCGACCCGGGCGGCGACGGCCTGGTAGAGGCCGCGTCGGTCGGTGAAGTGCCGGTAGAAGACCGTCTTGGAGGTGCCGGCGTCGGCGGCGAGCTCGTCCATGCCGACGGTGGCGCCCCGGCTGCGGATGGTGCGGATCGCCGACTCGACGAGCGCCTTGCGACGCTCCTGACGATGCACCTCCCAGCGGGCGCTGCGGCCGTCGGTGGTGTCACTCACAAGGCGGGACGGTATCAGGGACGAGGGGTACCTGCTACCGTCCGTATCGCATAAAGTCAGTGGTGGGAGAGGCGGCGCACGACGCCGTCCCCGACTGACACCAACACGACCCAGGAGACCTGTGGTGGCTAACAACCTGCCGCGTCGCGCCGCCGTCCTCGGTGGCAACCGCATCCCCTTCGCCCGCCAGTTCGCCGCGTACGCCGAGGCGTCCAACCAGGACATGTTCACCGCCGCCCTGGACGGGCTCGTCGCCCGCTACAACCTCGGTGGCAAGCACATCGACGAGGTTGCCGGTGGTGCGGTCATCAAGCACTCCCGCGACTTCAACCTCGTCCGCGAGGCCGTTCTCGGCTCGGCCCTCGCGCCGACGACCTCCGCCTACGACCTGCAGCAGGCCTGCGGCACCGGCCTCGAGACCGCGATCCTCGTGTCCAACAAGATCAAGCTGGGCCAGATCGAGTCCGGCATCGCCGGTGGCGTCGACACCGCCTCGGACGCCCCGATCACCGTCACCGAGTCGCTGCGCAAGAAGCTGCTCAAGGTCAACCGGGCCAAGGGCGCCAAGGCGCAGGCCCTGGCGCTCACCAAGATCCGCCCGACGGACCTCGGCATCGCCACCCCGGCCAACGTCGAGCCGCGCACCGGCCTGTCGATGGGTGACCACATGGCCATCACGGCCAAGAAGTGGGGCATCACCCGCGAGGCGCAGGACGAGCTCGCCATGAAGAGCCACCACAACCTCGCCCGCTCCTACGACGAGGGCTTCCAGGACGACCTCGTCACGAGCTTCATGGGTCTGTCCAAGGACCAGAACATGCGGGCCGACTCCTCGATGGAAAAGCTCGCCAAGCTCAAGCCGGTCTTCGGCAAGGGCGACGACGCGACGATGACCGCCGGCAACTCGACGCCGCTCACCGACGGCGCGTCCGTGGTGCTGCTCGGCTCCGAGGAGTGGGCCGCGGAGCAGGGCCTCACCCCGCTCGCGTGGTTCGTCGACGGCCAGGCCGCCGCGGTCGACTACGTCCACGGTGCCGAGGGCCTGCTCATGGCCCCCGCCTATGCCATCCCGCGCATGCTCGAGCGCAACGGCCTGACGCTGCAGGACTTCGACTACTACGAGATCCACGAGGCCTTCGCCGCGACGGTGCTCTCCACGCTCGCCGCGTGGGAGGACGAGGACTTCTGCCGCGAGAAGCTCGGCCTGGACGCCCCGCTCGGGTCCATCGACCGCGACAAGCTCAACGTCAACGGCTCCTCGCTCGCCGCTGGTCACCCCTTCGCCGCCACCGGTGGCCGCATCGTCGCCGCGCTGGCCAAGATGCTGCACGCCAAGGGCCCGGGCAGCCGTGGCCTGATCTCCATCTGCGCCGCCGGTGGACAGGGCGTCGTGGCCATCCTCGAGGGCGCCTGAGCCTTCCCCGCACCGACTCAAGGAGAACACCCACATGGGATTCGAGTACGGCAAGTTCGTCAGCTCCGGTCTGGGCAAGCAGATCGCCAACACCCTCGGCCTGCCCCGTCCGACCAAGCTGCGTCGCCACAAGGCCGGCGCCCCGCTCATCGGCGGCGCGGTCCTGCTCGCCGGGCACGGTGACGCCCCGGTCGCCGCTCTGCTCACCGAGGCCCTGCAGGCCGACGGCGTGCAGATCGCGACCTCTCCGTCGACCTCGGTCGCCGGTGTTGTCGTGGACATGACCCAGGCCCGCACCCCCGCGGACCTGGAGACCCTGCGCGGCATCCTCGCCCCGGCGCTGAAGACCCTGGCCCCCACCGGCCGGGTCATCGTCATCGGCCGTCCGGTCGCGGACACCGACGACGTCGCCGAGGCCGCGGCCCGCCGCGCGCTCGAGGGCATCGTGCGCTCGGTCGGCAAGGAGATGCGTGCCGGCGGCACGGCCAACATGGTCTACGTCGCCGAGGGTGCCGATGCCAACGCCGAGGCGACCGTCCGCTTCTTCCTCTCCGGCCGCTCGGCCTACGTCTCGGCGCAGGTCGTGCACGTCGGCGAGGCCGTCGGCGACATCGTTGTGCCCGAGAGCTGGGACGCCCCGCTCGAGGGCAAGGTCGCGGTCGTCACCGGCGCTGCGCGCGGCATCGGTGCCGCGATCGCCGAGGTCCTCAGCCGTGACGGCGCGACCGTCGTGTGCGTCGACATCCCCGCCGCCGGCGGCCCGCTGGCCGAGGTGGCCAACCGCATCGGTGGCTCTGCCCTGCAGGTCGACGTCACCGCCGAGGACGCGGGGGCCAAGATCGTCGAGCACGCGAGCCGGTTGCACGGTGGCTTCGACATCGTCGTGCACAACGCGGGCATCACCCGCGACAAGCTGCTCGTCAACACCGACGCCGACCGCTGGGGCTCGGTGCTCAACGTCAACCTGCTGTCGATCCTCAAGATGAACGAGGCGCTCGTGCCCGCCATCAACGAGGGCGGCCACATCGTCAACGTCGCCTCGATCGCCGGCATCGCCGGCAACCGCGGTCAGGCCAACTACGCGGCGAGCAAGGCCGGCGTCATCGGCATGACCTCGAGCCTGGCCAAGGACCGGCAGGTCCTCGCCAAGGGTGTGACGGTCAACGCCGTCGCCCCCGGCTTCATCGAGACCGAGATGACGGCCAAGATCCCGCTCGCGACGCGCGAGATCGGCCGCCTGACCAACTCCCTGTCGCAGGGTGGTCTGCCGGTCGACGTCGCCGAGACGATCGGCTGGTTCGCGTGGGACAGCAACCGCGCCGTCACGGGCAACACCGTGCGCGTGTGCGGTCAGATGCTGCTGGGCGCCTGATGGCCGTCACGACCGTCAAGAGCATCCCGGCGCTCGGGCCGATCTACGCCAAGGCGGCGCTGCCGGGCAAGGGCGGCGGTTCGTCGCTGCCCGACACCCGGCTGCGCCTGGAGGGCCACGAGATCGACCGGTCCGATTTGCTCGAGTACCAGCGCATCTGCGGCTTCAACAACAGCGACGTGCTGCCGCACACCTACCCGCACGTCGTCGGCTTCCCGCTGCAGATGCAGCTGATGTCGGGCAAGGGCTTCCCCCTGCCGCTCATGGGCCTGGTCCACGTCGAGAACGTCATCACGGTGCACCGTGAGGTCCGCTTCGACGAGGCCCTGGACATCACCGTGTCCGCCGACAACCTGCGGGCCCACCCCAAGGGCAAGGTCGTCGACCTCGTCACCGAGGTCGACGTCGCCGGCGAGCGTGTCTGGGAGGGGCGCTCGACCTACCTGGCCCGAGGCAAGGGTGACGCCGAGGCGGACCGGGGTGCGCAGCCCCCTTCGATCCCCACGGGCCAGGCCGCCGCGAAGTGGTCGCTGCCCGGCGACCTCGGTCGCACCTACGGGCTCGTGTCGGGTGACATCAACCCGATCCACATGAGCGCCGTGACGGCGAAGGCCATGGGCTTCCCCAAGGCGATCGCCCACGGCATGTGGACCTACGCACGGGTCCTCGGCGCCATCGGGCCGCGCACCAGCGGTCCGTGCACGAGCCACGTGTGGTTCAAGAAGCCGGTGCTGCTGCCGGCCAAGGTCGACTTCGTCATCGACACCACCGGCGAGGAGGTCGTCGCGGGACTGCGCAGCACGCGCAAGCCCGAGACGGAGCACCTCGTGCTCACCCTGGCCTGACCGCCGAGGTCACGACGGCCCGTGTCCCGCAGGGGGGACACGGGCCGTCGTCGTCCCCGTGGTCAGCCCGGGGACCGGATCTCCCGGATGCGCTCCCGCAGCCACGCGTAGCTGTCCTTGGGCACCCGCTGCTGATCACCCTCGACGTCGACCCGCACGAGCCCGAAGCGCTGCGTGTAGCCCTCGGCCCACTCGAAGTTGTCGAGCAGCGACCACACGAACCAGCCCCTGACGTCGACCCCGGCGTCGAGGGCATCGGCCACGGCATCGAGGTGCTGGTCGAGGTAGCGGATGCGCGCCTCGTCGTGCACCGTGCCGTCCTCGACCACGTCGTGCGTCGAGCACCCCGACTCGGTGATGTGGACCGGGGGGAGCCGGTCGCCGTAGCGCTCGCGCAGCTGCACGAGGACCTCGGTCAGACACTCTGGCGCGACCGGCCACCCGAAGGCGGTGTACTCGCGAGCTGGCACCGGCACGAGCTGGAAGGGGATGCCATCGGGCACCTCCAGCTGGACCTGCTGGTCGGGGACCGCGGCGCGGGCGGCCGCGGTGCCGGGCGACCCGGGCATCCCGACGAGCGTCGGGTTGTAGTAGTTGACCCCGTAGGCATCGAGGGGCGAGCTGATGACCGTCAGGTCCTCGGCGACCGGGCCGGGCATCCCGTCACCCATGCCGTTGGGGTACTCGCCGAGCAGGATCGGCTCGGCGAAGGCCCGGTTGTGGATCGTGTCGTAAAGCGCTGCGGCAGCGACGTCCTCGTCGGCCTCGCTCACCGCGTGGACCGGGGTGTGGTTGTTGGCCGTGCCGATCGCAGCGACCCCCTCCGCGCGCAGCGACCGCGTGGCCAGCCCGTGCCCCAGGAGCAGGTGGTGGGCTGCGGCCAGGGCCTCGAAGCCGCGGGATTCGCCGGGGGCGTGCAGCCCGATGGCGTGGCCGAAGAGGGTCGCGACGACCGGCTCGTTGACCGGGATCCACATGGCCACCCGGTCGGCGAGGCGGTCGGCGACGAGGGCCGCGTAGTCGCCGAAGCGCTCGGCGGTCTCCCGGGCCATCCAGCCGCCCTTCGCCTGCAGGGCGGCGGGCAGGTCCCAGTGGTAGAGGGTGGCGAAGGGGGCGATCCCCGCCTTGCACAGGGCGTCGACGGCACGGTCGTAGAAGTCGAGACCGGCCGCATTGGCCGGCCCCGCCCCGTCGGGCTGGATGCGCGGCCAGGCGATGGAAAACCGGTAGGCGTCGACGCCCAGCCCGTGCAGGAGCTCGACGTCCTCGTCCCACCGGTGGTAGCTGTCGCAGGCCACCGCGCCCGAGGACCCGTCGGCGATCGCGCCGGGGCGGTCGCAGAAGTCGTCCCAGATGCTGCGGCCACGGCCACCGGCGGTCACACCCCCTTCGATCTGGTAGCTGGCGGTCGACGTGCCGAAGAGGAAGTCGCGGGGCAGGGGCGTGGGCATGGGTCTCCTAGGCGACGCTGCGGATCTTGCGGATGAGGACGGCGGCCGCCAGGCCGATGGCCGCGGCGAGCAGGTAGAGCGTGCGGTAGCCCGCAGCGTGGGTCGCATGGGCGGCGAACCACGTGATGATCGGTCCGGCGACCGCCGGGGCCAGGACCTGTGGAAGGGCATTGGCGATGTTGATGACCCCGAGGTCGCGGGCCCGGTCACCGGCCCGCGGGAGCACCTGGGTGATGAGCGCGAAGTCGACGGCGAGGTAGACGCCGTAGCCGATGCCGAGGATCACCGCACCGACGAGCGCCGCGGACCAGGTCTGGACGATCGCGAGGAGGACCGCCGCGCTCGACATGACGACGCCGGAGGCGGTGACGAAGGGCTTGCGCAGGCCGATTCGGTCGGACCAGATGCCGGCGACGATCGCGGAGACGATGAGGCACGCGGCGTAGAGCAGGGTGAGCACGAGGACGCCGAGCTCGGGGTCGGCGACGCCGACGGCATCGGTGAGGAAGAAGAGCAGGTACATCGTGCAGATCGAGTTGGCGACCGTCGCGAGGAAGCGCGTGGCCCAGGCCCACGCGAAGTCGGGATGGCGTCGTGGCGAGATCCAGAAGCCGGCGAGGAACTGCCGCACGGGCGTCCTCGGCAGGTGGCCGCGGGGGAGTGGCCGGTCGAGGGAGCGCAGCACGAAGGGGGTGACCGCGGCGACCGCGAGCACGGCCAGGACGAGGTAGGCGCCGGTGGTGCCGGAGACGAGGGTCGCGACCCCGGTGCCGACGACGATGCCGAGGGTCTGGGTCATGCCGACGACGCCGCTCACGAGCCCGCGCTGCTCGACGGGGACGAGATCGGGCACGGCGGCGGTGAGCGCGGCGAGGGTGCCGTTGAGCCCGGCCTGGACGAGGCACCAGCCGAGGATCATGAGGGGGACCGACCCGGCCGCGGCGAGGACGACGAGGCCGAGGGCCCCGACGAGCGTCCCGCCGACGAGCCACGGGACCCTCCGGCCGAAGCGCGAGGTCGTCCGGTCGCTGAAGGCTCCCGCGAGCGGGTTGGCGAGCGTCGACACGGCGGCGCCGACACCGGTGACGAGGGAGAGGGTGGCCTCCTTGTGGCCGGGCGTCAGGCTCGCGGCCTGGAGCCCGAGGAGCACCTGGATCGGGCCGAACCATCCGGCGCACATGCCCACACCGGCAAGGCCGAGGCGGGCGATCCACCCGGGCGGGACCGGTGTCGTCGGGTCCGCGAAGGGGTCCGGGGCGTCGACGGTGACGCCCGACGGGGGCTGCATGGCCGCATGCTACTCGTCGGTAGCCCCGGGGGTCGAGGGTGTCGCGGAGGTGAGGTTGTCGCGGCTGACCGGACCGCTCACCTCGCGGGTGTGGTGGCTGTCACACCGCAGTGTCATGCTCGGCAGATGGCACACGGAGACATCACGCACATCGACATCCCGGTCAGCGACCTCACGGCGGGCGCGGCCTTCTACAGCGGGCTCTTCGGCTGGCAGATCGCCGAGATCCCCGGCTTCGAGGGCTATCCCATGTGGCAGGCCCCCAACCAGATCAGCGGGGGAGGTCTGGCCCCCAGGGGCGAGGGCTTCGAGCATCCTCGCTCCTACGTCGAGGTCGACTCGATCGACGAGGTCCTCGCCAGGGCGACGGAGAGCGGGGGGTCGGTCGTCATGGACAAGTCACCGATCTCGGAGACGAGCTGGTTCGCCGTGCTCGCCGACCCCGACGGCAACCACATCGGGCTCTACGAGGGCACGACCGAGGCGGGCTGAGCCCGCCCGAGCTGACCCTGCGCTGGGCTGCGCCCGGCGCAAGGTCAGCCGAGCATGATCCCGGCGATCGTCGCGCTCATGAGGTTGGCCAGGGTCGCGGCGAGGATCGCGCGCATGCCCAGGCTCGCGATGTCCTTGCGGCGGCTCGGGGCCATCGACCCGAGCCCGCCGAGGAGGATGCCGAGCGAGCTGAGGTTGGCGAAGCCGGTGAGCGCGAAGGTGACGATCGCCTGCGTGCGCGGGCTGTAGGACTCGACCTCGGCCTCGTCGAACTCGGTGCCGGACGCGACGTTGTCCGGCTCCTCGGGCACGAGGATCTTGGCCATGAGCAGGGCGCCGGGTGCGGCCATGAAGCTCGCGGCGATGAGGTAGTCGAGGTCGGCGCCCAGCAGCGAGTAGCCGACGAGGACCGAGCCCGCGACCGTCGCCAGTCCACCGACCATGACGGCGAAGAGCCCCGAGCGGGTCAGGCCGGCGACGTAGGGCCGGATGACCAGGGGCGCCTCGGTCTGCCCGAGGAAGATGTTGGCCGCGGCATTGGTGGACTCGGCCTTGCCGGTGCCCAGGACCCGCTGCAGGCCACCGCCGAGCACCCGCACGACGACCTGGAGCCAGCCCAGGTGGAAGAGCACACCGGTGAGCGAGGCGAAGAAGACGACGACGGGCAGCACCTGCAGGGCGAAGACGACGCCCTCGTCGGGCAGCAGCGGACCGAAGAGGAAGCTGATCCCCTCGGTCGCCGAGTCGATGACGGATTGGAAGCCGTCGGAGGCCCACCGCAGCGCGGTCCGGCCCCACGGGACGAAGAGCACGAGCGCCCCGAAGCCGACCTGGATCGCCAGCGCCGGCAGCACCGTCCGCAGCCGGATCGCGCGACGGTTGGTCGACAGCGCGGCGGCGATGAGGAGCAGGCCGAGCATGCCGCCCAGGCCCCAGATGACGTGCATGGTCGTGCCTCTCATGGGGTGCGCCGTGGTGTGCCCGCCCACACTCTCAGATCAGGGCGACGGGGTCCTCTCGACGCACCACGCCCGGGGTGACGACGTCGGCGTCGACGCCGAAGGGCACCTCGCCCTCCGGTCGGTCGCGGTGCGCCAGCGTGTGCAGGTGCCTCGTGTCCAGCTCACCGGTCTCGGTGTTGATGTCGACGACCCGGCAGCGGGGGACCGCACCACGCACCCGCACCACGGCCTCGCCCAGCCGCAGCAGGCTGCCCGGTTCGGGGTCGCGGTCGGCCGCGATCGTCAGCGTCGCGCGGAACCGGGAGTCCTGCACCTCGCCGAGCTCGCGCAGGGCGCCGGTGGTCACGATGCTGACCGACCCGCCGTAGACGACCTCGCCCGCGGACCGGATGCCGGCCAGGCGGACCGGGCGGTCGAGGTGGTCCCCGAGGAGCTCGGCGTGGTCCGAGGTCATGACCTCGAGCCGAGCAGGTCGCCCCCAGTAGTCCGCCTCGACGACGTGCCCGGTGGGCACGGGCTCGCCGGCGACCGTCCCTCCCTTCTGCGTGGTGACGGTGAGGACCGCGCCGTCCCGGGCCGCGGAGACGAGCACCATCGTGGGGTTCTCCACGGTGCGCAGCACCCGGTCCTCGTCGGCCTCGATCAGGCAGAAGAGCCGATCACCGCGGGGTCCCGACGGGTCGAGCCGGAGGTGGTCGAGGTCTGCGTGGCGGGCGCCCTTGAGCGGGGTGAGGCCGATCCGGGTGATGTGCACGGCGGCCAGTCAACCAGCCGTGGGCTCAGGCGACGTGACGCTCGTAGTCGCGGTCACCACGTAACGGCATGAGGTGCTGCTCGACGATGCCCTCCGGGACCGTCTCGAGCCGCAGCACGCCGTACTCCTCCGGCCAGCTGCCGTCACGCGGGAGCTTGAAGCTGCCCATCAGCATGTCGACCACCGGCAGGTGGATCGCGTAGTTGCGGTCCCAGTAGTCGACGTGACGGGCGTGGTGCCAGTGGTGGTAGCGGGGCAGGACGACGAGGTACTCGAGCCAGCCGAAGCGGACCCCGATGTTGGCGTGGGCCACGACGGCCTGGAGACCGACGATGATGACGTAGGCGTTCATCGCCGGCGTCGAGAAGCCGAGGACCATCAGCGGCAGCAGGACGATGCTGCGGGTGAGCACCGTCTCGGCGAGGTGGACGCGGGAGCCGGCGAGCCAGTCGAGGTCGCGGCTGGAGTGGTGCACCGCGTGGAAGCGCCACAGGCTCGTGACCCGGTGGTAGGCGCGGTGGAGCACGGCCTGGGCGAGGTCGGCGACGAAGACGGCGAGCAGGACCTGCAGCCACAGGGGCAGGCCGACGACCAGCTCCTTGACCGGGTCGACGGCGATGGCGGCGGCGACCGTCGTCGTCGACGTCGTGACGACGATGAGGATCAGCTGGACGAGGACGTGGCTGAGGAAGAAGTAGCAGACGTCGGTGCGCCAGCCCCGGCGCAGCACGGGGTGCGGCCGGTGGGCGAGGTAGCGCTCGAGCGGGATGAAGACGAGCGCGGAGAAGACGAGCGAGAGGATGAACCAATCGACCCCGAGCGACCACGGGGTCGGCTCGATCTCGCCGAGCGGGATCGAGGAGCCACCCAGGAGCACGGCCACCGTGGCCGCGACGACACCGATGAAGGCGATGGGCCGTCGCTGCCCGGCGAGCACGGCGACCGTGCCGATGACGAAGGCCCCGATGATGCCGACGAGCAGCAGGCCACGAGCAAACCCCGAGGTGTAGACGGGGCGGAACTCCTGGCTCGTGAGCAGCTCGGGGAAGTGGAAGCACAGCACGGCGAGCAGGCTGAGCACGCCGAACCAGCAGGCGGTGTGCGGGAGCAGTCGAGCGTCCTTGGTGAGCATGACTCGACGGTAGGGACGACGAAGGGGGTCGCACATGGGGTCTGGTACTCAGCGGGGAATGCGTTGGGGGCCGCCCCCTTCGCGGGGATAGAGTTCGACGGGTGCCCGGCCGGGCACCGCGAACCGTCCCACAGGAGCCACCCGTGTCTGCCCAGATCACCATCAACGTCGCCGGAGACGAGCGATCGGTGGACCAGGGCACTACTGCCGCGGACCTCTTCGAGGGCGACGGGGCCGTGCTCGTCGCCCGGGTCAACGGCGAGCTGCGGGACCTCGCGCACGAGCTCGCCCAGGGCGATGTCGTCGAGCCGGTCACGGCGCAGGAGCAGGACGGCCTCGACGTGCTGCGGCACTCCACGGCCCACGTCCTGGCCCAGGCCGTGCAGCAGATCAACCCCTCCGCCAAGCTCGGCATCGGCCCGCCGATCCGCGACGGCTTCTACTACGACTTCGACGTCGAGGAGCCCTTCACCCCCGAGGACCTCAAGGCCCTCGACAAGGCGATGCAGCGGATCATCAACGAGGGCCAGACCTTCGTTCGCCGCGAGATCAGCGACGACGACGCGCTCGTCGAGCTGGCCGACGAGCCCTACAAGTGCGAGCTCATCGGCCTCAAGGGCGGCGCCTCCGAGGACGCTGCGGAGGGCGCTTCGGTCGAGGTGGGCGGCGCCCAGCTGACGATCTACGACAACGTCCGTCGCGACGGCACCCGCGCCTGGGGTGACCTGTGCCGCGGCCCGCACGTGCCGAGCACCAAGGTCATCGGCAATGCCTACAAGATCATGCGCAGCGCCGCGGCCTACTGGCGCGGCAGTGAGAAGAACCCGCAGCTGCAGCGCGTCTACGGCACGGCCTGGCCGACCAAGGACGAGCTCAAGGCCTATCTCGACCGCCTCGCCGAGGCCGAGAAGCGCGACCACCGCAAGCTCGGCCGCGAGCTCGACCTCTACTCCTTCCCCGACGAGATCGGCTCCGGCCTGCCCGTCTTCCACCCCAAGGGTGGCGTCATCAAGCGGGAGATGGAGGACTACGTCCGGCGGCGGCACATCGAGGAGGGCTTCGAGTACGTCGGGACCCCCCACATCGCCAAGGAGGGGCTCTTCCACACCTCCGGCCACCTCCCGTACTACGGCGAAGGCATGTATCCCCCCTTCGACGTCGACGGCATGGACTACCGCCTCAAGGCGATGAACTGCCCCATGCACAACCTCATCTACCGCAGCAAGCAGCGCTCCTACCGCGAGCTGCCGCTGCGGCTCTTCGAGTTCGGGCACGTCTACCGCCACGAGAAGTCCGGCGTCATCCACGGCCTGACCCGGGTGCGCGGCTTCGCGCAGGACGACAGCCACTCCTACGTCACCAAGGAGCAGGCGCCCGACGAGATCCGTCACCTGCTCGACTTCATCCTCGGGCTGCTGCGCGACTTCGGTCTCGACGACTTCTACCTCGAGCTGTCGACCCGCGACGAAGGGGGCGACAAGAGCTCGAAGTTCATCGGCAGCGACGAGGACTGGGCCGAGGCGACGTCCGTCCTCGAGCAGGTGTGCTCCGAGACCGGTCTCGAGCTCGTGCCCGACCCGGGCGGCGCGGCCTACTACGGCCCCAAGGTGTCGGTGCAGGCTCGTGACGCGATCGGCCGCACCTGGCAGATGAGCACGATCCAGTACGACTTCAACCAGCCGTCCGCGGACCGCTTCGCGCTCGAGTACCAGGCCGCCGACGGCTCCCGTCAGCAGCCGGTGATGATCCACTCGGCGAAGTTCGGCTCGATCGAGCGCTTCATCGGGGTGCTCGTCGAGCACTACGCCGGCGCCTTCCCGGTGTGGCTCTCGCCCGTCCAGGTGCTCGGGGTGCCGGTCGCCGAGGAGTACAACGACTACCTCTGGGACGTGCTGCAGCAGATGCGGGCGCAGGGGATCCGCGTCGAGCTCGACGAGAGCGACGACCGCTTCCCGAAGAAGATCCGCAATGCGAGCAAGTCCAAGGTGCCCTTCACCCTCATCGCCGGTGAGGAGGACCGCAGCAACAACGCGGTCTCCTTCCGCTACCGCGACGGGTCCCAGGAAAACGGGCTGCCGATCGAGACCGCGATCGCGCGCGTCCTCGCGGCCGTCGAGGCCAAGGACCAGGTGATGTCGGCCCCGAGCCTGACCAACCCCGGCCCGGATGCCGCCCCCGCCGGCACGATCTGAGGGATCGAGCCCACCGGAGGCTGCATTGCCCTACGGCAATGCAGCCTCCGGGCCGCGTTTCCCTAAAGAAATGCTCGTTCTTGGTTATGTTGCGGGCATGACGACGCGGATCCGCCCGATCGAGCGCGACGACGCGCTCTCGCTCGGCGCGCTGCGCCTCCAGCAGGACCGTGAGGCCGGGCGCACGCCACGGCCCGGCTTCCTCACCGAGTACGCCGATGCCCTCCTGGCCGACTTCGCCGCGCAGCGGGGCTGGATCGCGGAGGAGCCCGACGGTCGCCCGGTCGGGTGCGTCCTCGTCCACCCGGTGCGCAAGCTGCCGACGCTGAGCCACCCCGGGCGGCCGGAGTGGTGGTACGTCCAGCAGGTCTTCGTCACCGCCGACCGACGCCGCGAGGGGCTGGGCCGGCGCCTGCTGCACGCGGTGCAGGAGGCGGCGACCGCCGAGCGGGTGCGCTTCGTGCGGCTCAACTCGAGCGACGCGGGGCGACCGCTCTTCGACGCCACCGGCTTCGGCGACCCGACCGGCCGGCTGCGCGAGTGGGTCCCCCCGAAGGCCTGAGGTCAGCCCTGTGCGCCGTGCAGGCTCATGCTGGCGTTGGTGATCCGCTGCCGGTCGTCAAGGGTGAAGGTGACCGAGCCGGTCTCGTCCTGGAGCACGAGCTGAGGCCCCTGGTCGTCGACCGAGAAGCCTTCGCGGTGCTCCGCGAGACCCAGCACGGCCGAGCGGTGGTCGGTGATGATGCCGCTGGTGAGCACCGGCTCGATGCGCGAGGCGACCTGCATGAGGCTCGGCTCCGGGACGTCGATGCCCTCGAGCACCATGACGAGTCGGGTGCCGCCGCCGGCAATGACCGTGTAGTAGGGGGAGAGGCGCGTCGCCTCGACGCCCACGCAGGCCGCGAGGTGGCCCAGGTGGGCCGTCGTCGCCGCGATGTCGTCGCCGGCGTCGAAGGGCAGCTCCGGCGAGGTGAGGTCGGTGATGCCGAAGCGCTCTCCGAGCTCCTTGACCCGGCCGGCCACCTCGCCGCCACCCTGGGGGTGCGCCCAGCCCCAGAGCAACGACTTCGGCCCAGGTGCGACCGAGGCGATGAGGTGGGAGCGGGCGGTGAGGGTGCGCTCGGCGCCGACGAACTGCAGCGTCCCCTTCTGCAGGTCCCCGGCGATCTGGTGATCGCCGACCTGCTCCTCGAGCGTCTCGGCGAGCAGCGTCTGGCGGAGGGTGGCGTAGTAGGCGGCCCGGTTGGCGACATTTTGCAGTCCTGGATGCATGTCGCCATCCTGCCGGGGTCCGACCGGATGACGAAGGGGAGAACTCCCCTTCGCCGTGGGGCGTGACAGGATCGGGCCCATGACGCAGCACGACCACCCGACCGAGGACGATCGCTCCCTCGTGGGCGTGCCCGATGGCTTCGACCGGCTGTGGACGCCCCACCGGATGGCCTACGTGACGGGGGAGCGGCCCAGCGACGAGGCCGGGGACGGTTGCCCCTTCTGCGTCGCCCCCGACAAGGGCGACGCCGAGGGCCTCATCGTCCACCGGGGCGAAACCTGCTTCGTCGTCATGAACCTCTTTCCCTACAACGCCGGTCACGTCCTCGTCTGCCCCTACCGGCACGTCTCGCTCTACATCGACCTCACCGACGAGGAGACCCTGGAGTTCACCGCCCTGACCAAGGCGGCGATCCGGGCGCTGCAGGCCAGCTCCAACCCGCACGGCTTCAACCTCGGCATGAACCAGGGCGCCGTCGCCGGGGCGGGCGTCGCGGCCCACCTGCACCAGCACGTCATCCCGCGGTGGGGCGGCGACATGAACTTCCTGCCGATCGTCGCGCAGACCAAGGCGCTGCCGATCCTCCTCGAGGACGCGCGCGCCGCCCTGGCGGTGGCCTGGCCGGACGCCGGCAGCTGAGCCGACGGGGCCTGCATCACACTCCGGTGCGCCGTCAGGAGCACCGGCCCCGCGCAGTTACGCTTGACCCGCCATGCTCAACCGATACGCGCGCGCAGCCGTCACCCGGATCCTCACCCCGGTGGCGCGCCTGCTGCTCCGCCTGGGCATCAGCCCCGACGTCGTCACCATCCTCGGCACGCTCGGCGTCTGCCTGGGGGCGCTCGTCTTCTTCCCGCAGGGGCAACTGCTCGTCGGTGTCCTGGTCATCACCGCCTTCGTCTTCTCCGACACCATCGACGGGATCATGGCGCGCGAGCTCGGTCACTCGAGCAAGTGGGGCGCCTTCCTCGACTCCACGCTCGACCGCATCGGCGACGCGGCGATCTTCTCCGGCCTGACGATCTGGTACTTCCAGGGTGGCGACGACCGGCTCAAGGCGTGGCTCGCTCTCGCCTGTCTTGTCCTCGGCAGCGTCGTCTCCTACGCCCGGGCCCGGGCCGAGGGCCTGGGCATGCGGGCCGATGTCGGCATCGCCGAGCGAGCCGACCGGTTGGTGGCCACGCTCGTGACGACCGGTCTCGTCGGGCTGGGCCTGCCCGAGATCGTCCTCACGGTGGTGCTCGGCCTGCTCGCCGTCGCGAGCTTCGTCACGATCCTCCAGCGGGTCCTCCTCGTGCGCCAGCAGGTCATCGCCGCAGAGGCCGCCGGAACCACACCCTCGGGACCGTGAGCCGGCTGCGCCAGCGCGCCACCGTCCTCGCCTTCCTCCTGGCCTGGCGGGTGCTGCGGGTGCTGCCGTCCCGCGCGGCCTACGCGCTCTTCGACCTCGCCGCCGACCGGACCGTCGCGGGCAACGGCAGCTCCGTCCAGCGGCTGCGGGCCAACTACGCCCGGGTGCGCCCGGAGCTGGGGCCGCACGAGCTCGAGGCGCTCGTCGCCGAGGGGGTGCGAGCCTCCCTTCGCTACTACGTCGAGGCCTTCCGGCTGCCGTCCGTGAGCGGCGCCGACGTCGACTCCCTCGTGCGCTTCGAGGGCGCCTTGCCCGAGCTGAAGTCGCACCTGCTCGCCGGGCGACCGGTGCTGGCCTTCCTCGGCCACACCGGCAACTGGGACCTGGCGGGGGTGTGGTGCGCCCGTCACCTCGGCATCGTCGTCACGGTGGCCGAGCGGCTCGAGCCCGAGGAGATGTTCCGGGCCTTCCTCGACTACCGCGAGCAGCTGGGCATGGTCATTCACCCGGCCGAGCGGGGCACCTACGAGCGGCTGCGGGCACAGCTCGCGACGGGGGAGCCGGTCGTCATGCCGCTGCTCGCCGACCGCGATCTGTCGGCGAGCGGGGTCGAGGTCGACCTGTGCGGCCACCGCGCGCGGATGGCAGCCGGTCCGGCAGCCCTGGCCGTCGAGACCGGCCTGCCGCTCTACCCGGTCACCCTGCGGCACGAGCGGGTCGGTCGCCGGTGGGGCATGGTCGTGACGGTCCACGACGCGGTCACCGTCGCGCCCGCCGGCTCGCGCGACGCGGTCGCGCGCACGACCCAGGCCTGCGCCGACGCCTTCGGCAGCGCGATCACCCGGCACACCGCCGACTGGCACATGATGCAGCGGGTCTTCGTCGACGACCTCGACCCCGCACGCGACTGGGCGACCACGACCGCGGACCGGAGCGCCGCATGAGGGTCGGTCTGGTGAGCCCCTACTCCTTCGACGTGCCCGGGGGAGTGCAGTTCCACATCCGCGACCTCGCCGACTACCTCGCTCGGCACGGTCACGAGCCGTCGGTGCTCGCCCCCGCCGACGAGGGCACCGTCCTGCCCGAGCACGTCGTCCCGGCCGGTCGGGCCGTGCCGATCCGCTACAACGGCTCGACCGCCCGGCTGCTCTTCGGTCCGGTCGCGTCGGCCCGCGTGGGCCGCTGGCTCGAGGAAGGCGACTTCGACGTCGTGCACATCCACGAGCCGCTCGCGCCCAGCCTGTCGGTGCTCGCGCTGTGGGCAGCCACGAGCCCCGTCGTCGCCACCTTCCACACCTCCAACGTCCGCTCACGCGTCATGCAGGCCGCCTACCCGCTCCTGCGGCCGTCGTTGGAGAAGATCCACGGGCGCATCGCCGTCTCCGAGGACGCGCGGCGCACGGTCACCACCCACATCGGTGGGGACGCCGTCGTGATCCCTAACGGTGTCGACACCAGCGCCTTCGCCCGCGCCGAGCGTGACCCGCGGTGGACCGGCGCGCCCGGACGCCCGACGATCGTCTTCCTCGGTCGGATCGACGAGCCGCGCAAGGGGCTGCCGGTCCTCGCCGAGGCGATGCCCGCGGTCCTCGACGCCGTCCCCGGTGCGCGGCTGCTCGTCGTCGGCCCCGGCAGCGCCGAGGCGGCCCGGGCCAAGCTGCCCGAGCGCGTCGCGGCGGCCACCGAGTTCCTCGGAGCCCTGTCCGACGAGGACAAGGCGTCGGCCCTGGCATCCGCCGACCTCTACATCGCGCCCCACACCGGGGGAGAGAGCTTCGGGATCGTCCTCGTCGAGGCGATGGCGGCCGGCGCGCCGGTCCTCGCCAGCGACCTGGCGGCCTTCCAGCGGGTCCTCGACGGAGGGCGCGCCGGCATGGCAGGAGCCCTCTTCGGCAGCGAGCGTCCTGACGACCTCGCTGGCCGGGTCGTCGAGCTGCTCGGCGACCCAGAGCGACGCGCGACCCTCGCGCGACTGGGGCGGGAGCGCGCGCGGGCCTTCGACTGGGACGTCGTCGCCCGCGAGATCATCGCCGTCTACGAGACCGTCCTCGACGCGGGGCACCCCCGCGAGGTGACCCGGCTGCGGCCGGGACTGGGCCGGATCGGTGACCACGGGCCGCGTGGCCGGGCAGGAGAGCCATGGAGACGTTGAGCTGGATCGCCCTGACGCTCTGCGTCCTGCTCCTCCTCGCCTGGTACCTCTCCTACAGCGCCGCGCGGCTCGATCGCCTGCACGCCAAGGTCGAGGGCGCCCTGTCGGCCCTCGACGCGCACGTCGTGCGCCGGGCGGAGGCGAGCCTCGAGCTGGCCAACTCCGGCGCGGTCGACCCGGCGACGGGCTTCCTCCTGGCGGCCGCGGCGAGCGAGTCGCTGGAGCGGGTCAACGAGCGCACCTTCGAGGCCGACCTCCTCGAGGGACAGCACTTCGCCGGCCGGGAGTCGGTCGAGAGCGAGCTGACCGAGATCCTGCACGCGGCGCTGCCACCCGAGGTCACCCGCGACATCGAGGCGCAAGGGGACCCCGGAGCCGCTGCGCTCGAGCGCGTCCGCGAGGCGGGCCTGCGGGTGCAGCTCGCCCGTCGCTTCCACAACGACGCTGTCAAGGACGTCCAGCGGGTGCGGGCCAAGCGGGTGGTGCGCCTGTTCCGACTGGCCGGCCACGCCGACCTGCCGCAGACCGTGGAGTTCGACGACACGCTCCCGGGAGCCTGAGCGCCGCACAGCCGTCATGATCGGGGCATGTCGTCGCTGGTCCTCGGGGTGCTGTGCTTGCCTCCCCCTGCTGCTCGCCGCACTCGTCGCCGCGCTCCTGCTCGCGGTGCGCGGCGAGCGGGCCCGCCGGCGTCCCCTTCGTGGTGGGGCCGGGTACCGACCCGCGGAGACGACACCGGGCCACGTCGAGCCGCCGTCACCGAGCGGGCCCGGCCACCAGCTGCCCTGACGTCGGGCTCAGGCCGTGGCGGTCGCGGCGGCGACGATGTCGTCGGCGAGGGTCGCGGCCGAGGCCTCGTCGAGGTCGTGCACCGTGAGGCGCAGGTGCTGCGAAGGGGGTGCGCCCTCCGCCAGGCGGAACTCGTCTCCCGTGCGCACCAGCCAGCCACGCCGGGTCAGCCGATCGGCGACCTCCCGTGCCGCGACCGGCAGCGGGACCCACAGGCTGACGCCGTCACCGGGAGAGGTGGGCAGGCCACGCTCGGTGAGCAGCGCGGCGAAGGCGGCATTGCGCTCGGCGTAGTGCACCCCGGCGCGCTCGATGAGTGCGAGCGCGGAGGGGTCGGTGATCACCGCGTGGGTGATCCGCTGCAGCAGGTGGCTGACCCAGGTGGTCCCGGGGCTCAGGCGCATCTCGAGGCGGGCGGCGGTGTCGGCGTCGCAGGCCGTGACGGCCAGGCACATGTCGGGGCCGACGAACTTCGAGACCGAGCGCACCAGCGCCCAGCGCCGGTGATCGGGGCCGACGATGGAGTGGAAGGGCTGCTGGGACAGGTAGGAGAAGTAGTCGTCCTGGATGACGAGGACGTAGGGGTGGTCGGCGAGCACCTCGCGCAGCGCCGTGGCGCGGGCGGCACTCAGCGAGGAGCCGGTGGGGTTCTGGGCCCGCGGGGTGCACACGACCGCCCGCACACCCTGCTCGAGGGCGTGGCGCAGCCCCTCGACCGTCATGCCCTCGGCGTCGACCGGGACCGGGACCGCCCGGTAACCGCCGAGCTGGGCGAGATGGATGCTCGCGAGGAAGCACGGGTCCTCGAGCGCCACGGCGTCGTCGCGCAGCAGCGCCTGCGCGAGCAGGCGCTCGACGGCATCGACCGCGCCGCTCGTCAGGGTCAGCCGCACCTCTTCGGCCGGGACCGGGACGTCGGGGGCCATCCAGTCGAGCGCCCACGACCCGAGGTCCCGGTCGATCGTCGGCTCGCCGTAGAGCACGGGGCCGCGATCGGCGACGCTCGCCAGGGCCGGCGCGAGGTCGGGGATGAGTCGCGGATCGGGGTTGCCGGTGCCGACGTCGCGGAGCGCGCCGGCCGCGGCGAACCCCTCCTGGGGCACCCGGCTGCGTCGCGCCACCCGGGTCCCGGCGCGTCCCTGCGAGACGACGACCCCCGATCGGGCGAGGTCGCGGTAGGCGGCGACGGCGGTGTTGCGGTTGACGCCGAGCTGCTCGGCGAGGGCACGGACCGGCGGGAGGACCTCGCCGGGGGCCAGGTGGCCGCGCTCGACGAGGCCGCGGACGCTGTCGGCGATCTCGGCCGCGGTGCCGCCGGAGATCTGCGGCGTCTGGGTGCTCATCACGGGTGAGTCTAGGTGGTCCCGACCGCTCTGCGGACGTGGGCCGGGATATTGTCCTGTGCCGTGCTACGTTTTGGCCTAGATCAAATGGACGTCGCGACACGCGGCCCGACGAGGAGCACGACATGACCACCGAGACCCAGACCGAGACCGGGACCGCGCGCGTCAAGCGAGGCATGGCCGAGATGCTCAAGGGCGGCGTCATCATGGACGTCGTCACGCCGGAGCAGGCCAAGATCGCCGAGGATGCCGGCGCCGTCGCCGTCATGGCGCTCGAGCGGGTGCCGGCCGACATCCGCGCCCAGGGCGGCGTCTCCCGGATGAGCGACCCCGACATGATCGACGGCATCATCGAGGCCGTCTCGATCCCCGTCATGGCCAAGGCGCGCATCGGCCACTTCGTCGAGGCCCAGGTGCTGCAGTCCCTCGGGGTCGACTACATCGACGAGTCCGAGGTCCTCACCCCGGCCGACTACGCCAACCACATCGACAAGTGGAACTTCACCGTCCCCTTCGTCTGCGGGGCCACCAACCTCGGCGAGGCGCTGCGCCGCATCACCGAGGGCGCGGCGATGATCCGCTCGAAGGGGGAGGCCGGCACCGGCGACGTCTCCAACGCCACGACCCACATGCGCCAGATCCGTCAGGAGATCCGCCGCCTCCAGGGGCTGGCGGAGGACGAGCTCTACGTGGCGGCCAAGGAGCTGCAGGCCCCCTTCGAGCTGGTCAAGGAGGTCGCGACGGCCGGCAAGCTCCCGGTCGTCCTCTTCACCGCCGGTGGCATCGCCACCCCGGCCGACGCCGCGATGATGATGCAGCTGGGCGCCGAGGGCGTCTTCGTCGGCTCCGGGATCTTCAAGTCCGGCAACCCTGCGCAGCGGGCCGAGGCGATCGTCCGGGCGACGACCTTCTTCGACGACCCCGACACCCTGGCCAAGGTCTCCCGCGGGCTCGGTGAGGCGATGGTCGGGATCAACGTCGACGAGCCGGCCCGCTCGATCCAGTTCGCCGAGCGCGGCTGGTGACGACACCCACCGTCGGCGTCCTCGCCGTCCAGGGCGACGTCCGGGAGCACCGGACCGCCCTCGAGGCGGCGGGGGTGCGCACGGTCGCCGTGCGCCGGCCCGACGAGCTCGCGGCCGTCGACGGACTCGTTCTGCCCGGCGGGGAATCGACGACCATCGACAAGCTCACCCGGGTCTTCGGGCTGCGGGACCCCCTTCGCTCCCGCATCGCGGAGGGGCTGCCGGTCTACGGCAGCTGCGCCGGGATGATCCTGCTCGCCGACCGCCTGCTCGACGGGCACCCGCAGCAGCAGACCCTCGGCGGCCTCGACATCACGGTGCGGCGCAATGCCTTCGGCCGTCAGGTCGACTCCCACGAGACCGATCTCGAGGTGGCCGGCGTCGCCGGCGGGCCGGTGCGCGCGGTCTTCATCCGCGCTCCGTGGGTCGAGCAGGCCGGTCCCGACGTCGAGGTGCTCGCGAGCATCGAGGCGAAGGGGGAGTCCCGTCCCGTCGTCGTGCGGCAGGGGCACCTGCTGGCCACGAGCTTCCACCCCGAGGTGACCGGGGACCACCGCGTCCACGCGCTCTTCGTCGAGATGGTGCGGCGCGCCGCGTAGGATCGACCCTCGGACCACCTGCCAGCCACAACGAGGAGACAACGTGTCCGGCCACTCCAAGTGGGCAACCACGAAGCACAAGAAGGCGGCGATCGACGCCAAGCGCGGCAAGCTCTTCGCCAAGCTGATCAAGAACATCGAGGTCGCGGCGCGCACCGGTGGCGGCGACCCCACCGGCAACCCCACGCTCTACGACGCGATCCAGAAGGCGAAGAAGAGCTCGGTCCCCAATGACAACATCGACCGCGCCGTCAAGCGCGGCTCGGGCGCCGAGGCCGGTGGCGCCGACTGGGAGAACATCACCTACGAGGGCTACGCCCCCGGCGGTGTCGCCATCCTCATCGAGTGCCTCACCGACAACAAGAACCGCGCCGCCACCGAGGTGCGCACGGCCCTGTCGCGCAACGGCGGCAACCTCGCCGACCCCAACTCGGTGGCCTACCTCTTCAACCGCAAGGGCGTCGTCATGGTGCCCAAGGCGGAGAAGAGCGAGGACGACCTGCTCGAGATCGTGCTCGAGGCCGGCGCCGAGGAGATCAACGACTTCGGTGACTCGTGGCAGATCGTGTCCGAGGCGACCGACTTCGTCGCCGTCCGCACGGCGCTCCAGGAGGCCGGGGTCGACTACGACTCGGCCGAGGCCTCCTTCCTGCCGAGCATGCAGGTCCCGCTCGACAAGGAGGGCGCCAAGAAGATGATCCGCGTCGTCGAAGCCCTCGAGGACAGCGACGACGTCCAGGACGTCTTCACCAACGGCGACATCTCCGACGAGGTCCTCGCCGAGCTCGAGGCCGACGACTCCTGACCCGGCGTGTCGGCGGCGCCGGGTGCGCCGCCGACACGTAACCTCGACCAGAACACGTGTTCGAGTCGATCCCAGGAGGCCGCGGTGCGAGTGCTCGGCGTGGACCCCGGGCTGACCCGGTGCGGCCTGGGGGTCGTCGAGGGCGAGGCCCGCGCCCTGCGCATGGTCGCGGTCGGCGTCGTGCGGACCTCGAGCGAGCGGTCCACCGGTGACCGTCTGGCCTACGTCCAGGACGAGCTCGACGCCTGGCTCGACCGCTTCGAGCCCGATGCGATCGCCCTCGAGCGCGTCTACGCCGCCGACCACGTGCCCACGGTCATGACGACCGCCCAGGTCAGCGGCCTGGTCCACCTCGCCGGGGCCCGACGGGGGCTGCCGGTCACCCTGCACACGCCCACCGAGGTCAAGGCAGCCGTCTCCGGCTCCGGCCGGGCAGACAAGGCGCAGATCACGACGATGGTCACCCGCATCCTCTCTCTCTCCGAGGCCCCCCGACCCGCCGACGCGGCCGATGCGCTGGCGCTGGCCATCTGCCACCAGTGGCGGGGCGCCGGCTCGGCCCGCCGGGAGCTCGCCGCGGCGAGCGAGCGGGCGCGTCTGCGGTCGGTCGCCCGATGATCGCCTCGGTCACCGGCGCCGCACGGCGCGTCGGGCTCGACCGGGTGGTCGTCGACGTCCACGGCATCGGCCTGCTCGTCCACACCCCACCTGCCGTGGCCGCCTCGGCACGCGTCGGCCAGCCGGTCGAGCTCGCGACGAGCATGATCGTGCGCGAGGACTCGATGACCCTGTACGGGTTCGCCAGCGCCGACGAGCGCGACACCTTCGAGCTGGCCCAGACGGTCACCGGGGTCGGCCCGCGGGTGGCCATGGCGCTGTTGTCCGTGCTCAGCCCCCTCGAGCTGGCGGCCGCGGTCGCGGCCGACGACATCGCGACCCTCACCAAGGTCCCCGGCATCGGCAAGAAGGGTGCCGAGCGCATCGCCCTCGAGCTGCGGGGCAAGCTGCCCGAGGTGCCCGGCGGTGCCGCTGGGGCCGCGGCTGCTGCCGCGCCCGCCGCGGCCTGGCAGGAGCAGGTGTCCGAGGCGCTCGTCGGGCTCGGCTACTCGGCCAAGCAGTCCGCCGAGGCCGTGGCCACGGTCACCGACGAGCACGGCCCGGGTGACGTCTCCGGCGCCCTGCGCGCCGCGCTGCAGGTGCTCGCCCGATGAGTGGCTTCAGCTCCGAGATGCGCGTCGCCGACGACGAGGACCCACGCGCCGGCGACGGCTCCTACGACGCGACCGCCCGCATCGTCGACGCGGGCGGCACCGACGACGACACCACCGTCGAGGCGGCGCTGCGGCCGCGTCGGCTCGACGAGTTCCCCGGCCAGCCCAAGGTGCGCGACCAACTCGGTCTCGTGCTCGAGGCCGCCCGTCGGCGCGGCGCCCCGCCCGACCACGTGCTGCTGTCCGGGCCGCCCGGTCTGGGCAAGACGACGCTGGCGATGATCGTCGCCGCCGAGCTCGAGCAGCCGATCCGGGTCACCTCGGGCCCCGCGATCCAGCACGCCGGCGACCTGGCCTCGGTGCTCTCCTCGCTCGCCGAGGGCGAGGTGCTCTTCCTCGACGAGATCCACCGCATGTCCCGGCCTGCCGAGGAGATGCTCTACCTGGCGATGGAGGACTTCCGGGTCGACGTCGTCGTCGGCAAGGGCCCGGGCGCGACCGCCATCCCGCTCGAGCTGCCTCCCTTCACCGTCGTCGGTGCGACGACGCGCGCCGGCCTGCTGCCGGCGCCCCTGCGCGACCGCTTCGGCTTCACCGGCCACCTCGACTTCTACGAGGTCGCCGACCTCGAGCGGATCCTCGCGCGCAGCGCCCGACTGCTCGGGGTCACGGCCGACGACGACGCCCTGGCCGAGATCGCGCTGCGCTCCCGCGGCACACCCCGCATCGCCAACCGCCTGCTGCGACGGGTCCGTGACTGGGCCCAGGTCCACGGCACCGGGCAGGTCGACGTCAACGCCGCGCAGGCCGCGCTGGCGCTCTTCGACGTCGACGAGGCCGGGCTCGACCGGCTCGACCGGGCCGTGCTCGACGCCCTGTGCCGGCGCTTCGGCGGTGGGCCGGTCGGCCTGTCGACCCTGGCCGTCGCCGTGGGGGAGGAGACCGACACCGTCGAGACCGTCGCCGAGCCCTATCTCGTGCGTCAGGGCTACATCGTGCGCAGCCCGCGCGGCCGCATCGCCACCCCCGCGGCCTGGCAGCACCTCGGGCTCACGCCACCAGCGGGGGAGCAGGGGGGCCTCCCCTTCGTCGACGGCCCCGACACCGGTCGACTCGGCTGAGCCGACGACGGAACCCCACGCCCCGCCGTGTCCGTTGGTGAGGGCAACAGCCCTGACCTAGACTCGGCCACTGGCTCGGGAGACCCCGAGCCACTGCGACGTCAGCTGACCGACCAGTCCCGACCCAGGAAGTCCGCACCCATGAACCAAGGCTCGCAGACCGCCAGCCTGATCCTGCTGATCCTCCCGCTCGTCCTCATCGGATTCATGCTCTGGAGCGCGCGGCGACGGCAGAAGACCATGGCGGACTTCTCCGCCTCCCTGCAGGTCGGGGAAGAGGTCGTGACGACCTCGGGCATCTTCGGGCGGATCACCGAGGTCGAGGACGACCGGGTGCGCCTCGAGGCCGCCCCGGGCGTCGTGCTCACCCTCGACCGACGCGCCATCGGCGCCAAGGTTGCGCCGGACGGGGACGTCACCACCGACACCGACGGGCGGGACTGACATGGCCGAGCGCCGACGCACCCAGGACGTCGCCCGCAAGGACAACGCCAAGCGCACCCTGATGTGGCTCTTCGCCTTCATCATCATGCTCACCGGCGCGCTGGGCTACGGCGTGTGGAAGAAGGACGCCTCGTGGACGCCCGCGCTCGGGCTCGACCTCGAGGGCGGCTTTCAGTTCATCCTCTCGCCGCGCACCACCGACGGCGGCTCGGTCTCCCAGCAGCAGCTCGAGGAGGCCCGCGACATCATCGTCCAGCGCATCGACGCGCAGGGTACCTCCGGCGCCGAGGTGACCACGCAGGGCTCGTCCAACATCGTCGTCGCCATGCCCGGTGTGCCGACGAAGGAGCAGCAGGACGCGATCGCCGCGTCGTCGCAGATGCAGTTCCGCCCGGTGCTCGCCACCGACATCGGTGACCCCGAGGCTGCCCAGCCGCAGCCGTCCGCCTCGAGCTCCTCCGGGTCGGGGTCCTCCGGCTCGGGGTCCTCGAGCTCGAGCAGCTCCAGCGCCCAGCCGAGCGCGAGCCGGAGCAGCTCGACGCCGGCCTCGCGCAACCAGGAGCGCACCGCCGAACCCACCCCGAGCTCGTCGGGCAGCGGGTCGGGCACGTCGTCGCCGAGCTCGTCCGCCTCGGCCCCGTCGAGCAGCTCGACGGCCGCACCGACCGGCACCGACCCCTCGGCCGACTCCTGGAAGCCCACGGGCGAGCCCACGAGCGCGACCGACCCCAACCACATCTCGACCAAGCTCTGGCGCGAGTTCCAGGACCTCAACTGCGCCAAGCCTCCGGAGGACCAGCCCGTCGGCAAGACCGACGAGGCGATCGTCGCGTGCAAGGACGACGGCAGCCTCAAGTACGTCCTCGGTCCGGTCGTCGTCGCCGGCACCGAGATCGCCGACGCCGAGGCCGGCTATCGGGTCGGCCCGCAGGGCCAGCAGACCAACGAGCCCGAGATCCAGTTGACGCTCACGAGCAAGGGCCGCAAGGAGTACGGCGACGTCTCGAAGCAGATGGTCAAGCTGCCGGGGCTCAACCCGGCCAGCCCGACCAACCCGCCGGGCTCCTACAACGCCCTGGCGGCCGTCCTCGACTCCAAGGTGCTCATCGACCCGGGCTTCAACGAGGCCATCCCCAACGGCCAGGCGAGCATCTCCGGCTTCTCGATCGACGAGGCCCGGTCGCTGGCCAAGTCGCTGAAGTTCGGTGCCCTGCCGCTGTCCTTCGACGTGCAGAGCCGTCAGGAGATCAGCCCGACCCTCGGCTCCGAGCAGCTGCGCTACGGCATCATCGCCGGCCTCATCGGCCTCTTCGTCGTGCTGCTCTACGCGCTCCTGCAGTACCGTGCGCTCTCGGTCGTCGTCATCGGCTCGATGCTCGTGGCCTTCGGCATCACCTATCTGGCGATCGCGCTGCTGGCGTGGGGTTACAACTATCGCCTCGACATGGCCGGCGTGACCGGTCTGATCATCGCCATCGGCGTGACAGCCGACTCCTTCATCGTCTACTTCGAGAGAGTGAGGGACGAGCTGCGCGAAGGGAGGAACCTGCGGGCCGCGGTCGAGGCCGGCTGGGCCCGGGCCAAGGGCACGATTCTCGTCGCCGACGGCGTCAACCTCATCGCCGCTGTCGTGCTCTACGTCCTCGCCAGCTCGGGTGTGCGTGGCTTCGCCTTCACCCTGGGCCTGACGACGCTCATCGACCTCGCGATCTTCTGGCTCTTCACGCACCCGCTGCTGACGATCCTCGCCCGCAACAAGTTCTTCGCCTCCGGTCACAAGTGGTCGGGCTTCGACGTCGACACGCTGCGTGAGGCCAAGGTCCGATACAAGGGCCGCGGCAACTTCGACATCGACAACCCGGTCGCCGTGCCGGCCGAAGGGAGCGCCCGATGAGTCGCATGGCGCAGTGGGGCAACGACCTCTACACCGGCGACCGGTCGATCGACTTCGTCGGCAAGTCCAAGACCTGGTACATCGCCTCGGCCGTCATCATGGCGGTCGCCGCACTCGGCTTCGTCGTCCAGGGGCTCAACCTCAGCCTCGAGTTCACCGGCGGTTCGGAGTTCCGCGTCGTCACCCAGGGGGCGCCGGCCTCCTACGAGGACGACGCGACCTCGGCCGTCCGTGAGGTCGCCGGTGGCTCCGCCTCGGCCAATGTCACCACCATCGGCGGCGACACGATCCGGGTGCAGACCGAGGAGCTCGACGGCGACGAGTCGCGCGAGGTCGCCCGCGAGCTGGCCAGCACCTTCGGCGTGGCCCAGTCCGAGGTCAGCTCCAACTTCATCGGCCCCTCGTGGGGTGCCTCGGTGAGCCAGCAGGCCCTGCGGGCGCTGGTCGTCTTCCTCGTCATCACCACGGCCCTGATGGCGCTGTACTACCGCAACTGGAAGATGGCCGTCGCCTCGATGGTCGCGCTGGCCCACGACATGCTCATCACCGTCGGGATCTACACGTGGACCGGCTTCGAGGTCTCGCCGGCCACGCTCATCGGCTTCCTCACCGTCCTGGGCTACTCGCTCTACGACACCGTGGTCGTCTTCGACCACGTCAAGGAAAACACCCGGGCGGCCTTCCAGAACAAGCGCTCGACCTTCGCCCACGCCGCCAACCTCGCGGTCAACCAGACCCTGGTCCGCTCGATCAACACCACGGTCATCGCGGTCCTGCCGATCGTCGCCGTGCTCATCATCGGCTTCGCCAAGCTCGGCCCCGGCACGCTGCTCGACCTGTCGCTCGCGCTCTTCATCGGCATGACCGTCGGTGCCTTCTCCTCGGTCTTCATCGCCACCCCGCTGCTCGTCGACCTGCGCCGCAAGGACGCCGACGTCGTCGCGCTCGACAAGGCCGCGGGCAAGCACCACAAGGCCTCCGCCGTGCGCGAGCGCGTGCCGGCGAGGGTGAGCGCCGGCGCCGGCGCTGCGGCAGGCTCGGCGGCTGGTGGTGCGGACGACGGCTCGGCCGTCACCGAGGCGCCCTCCCGTGCCACCTCGACCACCGAGGGGACCTCCCCTTCGTCGTCGGAGGAGTCGGGCGAGGGCCAGACGGTCACCGGCCGCAAGGTGCACAAGTACGCGCAGTCCGGGCCGCGCAACCAGCCGAAGAAGACCGCGCGCAACCGCCGGGGCAAGGGGTGAGCCTGCCGACGCGCGAGGTCGACGCGACGCTGCGCAACCGTATCCTCGACGCGCTGCGCGACATCCCGGACTTCCCCGAGCCGGGGGTGACCTTCAAGGACATCACGCCGCTGCTCGCGGATGCGGCGCTCTTCGCCGACGTCGTCGCCGAGCACGCTCGGCCCTGGGACGGTCGGGTCGATGCCGTCGCCGGTCTGGAGGCGAGGGGCTTCATCTTCGGCGCGGCCGTGGCCGTGCACCTGGGCGTGGGCTTCGTGCCGGTGCGCAAGGCGGGCAAGCTGCCCGGCCGCACGGTGGGTCTGGACTACGACCTCGAGTACGGCAGTGCCCGGATCGAGGTGCACGACGACGCGATCGCGCCCGGCGCCCGGGTGCTCGTCGTCGACGACGTCCTGGCGACCGGTGGCACCGCGGCTGCCGCGTGCCGGCTGCTCGAGTCCTGCGGCGCAGAGGTGCCCGGCGTCGAGGTGCTCGTCGAGATCGCCGTACTCGGTGGACACACCGCCCTGACGGGTCGTGACGTCCGGAGCCTCGTCACGGTCTAGGCTCACTCCATGAGCGAGCGCAACACCGGCAGCAGCGGATTTTCACCGCGGTCGCTGGCGCGTGCCTCGCTGGCGCGCATCGGCAGCGGCCGCGCCGCGACGCCCGGCGTACTCGACCCCCTGCTGCAGATCGTGCGGCAGAACCATCCCAAGGCCGACGTCTCGATCATCGAGCGCGCCTACGCCGTCGCCGAGCGGGCGCACCGCGGGCAGGTCCGCAAGAGCGGCGACCCCTACATCACTCACCCGCTCGCCGTGACGACGATCCTCGCCGAGCTCGGCATGACGCCGGTGACGCTCGCGGCGGCACTGCTGCACGACACCGTCGAGGACACCGACTACAGCCTCGAGGACCTCGAGGAGGAGTTCGGGGCGGAGGTGGCCAAGCTGGTCGACGGGGTGACCAAGCTCGACAAGGTCACCTACGGCGACAACGCCCAGGCCGAAACGGTGCGCAAGATGATCGTCGCGATGGCGCGCGACATCCGGGTGCTCGTCATCAAGCTCGCCGACCGGCTGCACAATGCGCGCACCTGGCGCTACGTCTCACCTGCCTCGGCCCAGCGCAAGGCGCAGGAGACGCTCGAGATCTACGCGCCCCTGGCGCACCGGCTCGGCATGAACACCATCAAGTGGGAGCTCGAGGACCTCTCCTTCGCCACGCTCTACCCCAAGGTCTACGAGGAGATCGTCAGTCTCGTCGCCGAGCGGGCGCCGGCACGGGAGGAGTACCTCACGACGGTGCGCTCCCAGGTCGTCACCGACCTGCGCGAGGCGCGGATCAAGGCCGTGGTGACGGGCCGTCCCAAGCACTACTACTCCGTCTACCAGAAGATGATCGTCGGCGGCCGAGAGTTCGGGGAGATCTACGACCTCGTCGCCGTGCGCGTCCTCGTCGACACGGTGCGCGACTGCTATGCGGCGCTCGGCGCCCTGCACGCCCGGTGGAACCCCCTGCCCGGACGCTTCAAGGACTACATCTCGCTGCCGAAGTTCAACATGTACCAGTCGCTGCACACGACGGTCATCGGGCCGCAGGGCAAGCCGGTCGAGATCCAGATCCGCACACACCAGATGCACCGGCGGGCCGAGTACGGCGTCGCCGCGCACTGGAAGTACAAGGACCAGGGCAGCCCCGACGGCGGTCGCGTCGACGACGGCCAGGTGGGGGAGATGGCGTGGTTGCGCCAGCTGCTCGACTGGCAGAAGGAGACCTCCGACCCCAGCGAGTTCCTCGACTCGCTGCGCTACGAGATCAACACCCAGGAGGTCTACGCCTTCACCCCCAAGGGACAGGTCATCGCCCTGCCGGCCGGGTCGACGGCGGTGGACTTCGCCTATGCGGTGCACACCGAGGTCGGTCACCGGTGCATCGGTGCCCGGGTCAACGGCCGGCTCGTCCCGCTCGACTCGCCCCTCGACAACGGTGACGCCGTCGAGATCCTCACCTCCAAGGCCGAGGGTGCGGGGCCGTCTCGCGACTGGCTCAACTTCGTGCGCTCGGCACGGGCCCGCAACAAGATCAAGCACTGGTTCACCAAAGAACGCCGTGAGGAGATGGTCGACGCCGGCAAGGAGGCCATCGCCAAGGTCGTGCGCAAGCAGAACCTCCCGCTGCACCGCATCCTCACCGTCGAGAGCCTCACCGCCGTCGCGAGCGAGCTGCGTCGTCAGGACGTCGACGGGTTGTACGCCGCGGTCGGCGAGGGGCACGTCTCGGCGCAGCACGTCGTCTCCCGGCTCATCGCCACGGCCGGGGGAGAGGACGGGGCGACCGAGGACCTCGCCGAGGCGACGATGCCCGGCCCGATCGGTCGACCACGCAGCACCAACGACCCGGGTGTGGTCGTCAAGGGCGTCGACGACCTGTGGGTCAAGCTCGCCAAGTGCTGCACGCCCGTGCCGGGCGACGAGATCATGGGCTTCATCACCCGGGGCAACGGCGTCTCGGTCCACCGGGTCGACTGCCCCAATGCCTCGTCGCTGAAGAAGGAGGCCGAGCGGCTCATCGAGGTCGAGTGGGCCCCCAGCAGCACGAGCCTCTTCCTCGTGCAGGTGCAGGTCGAGGCCCTCGACCGGGCGGGGCTGCTCTCCGATGTCACTCGGGTGTTGTCCGAGAGCGGCGTCAACATCCTCTCGGCTGCCGTGCACACCTCCCGCGACCGGGTGGCCGTCCTACGGTTCACCTTCGAGATGGGCGATGTCGCCCACCTGAGCCACGTAGTGGACCAGGTCAAGCGGATCGAGTCGGTCTTCGACTGCTTCCGCATCACGGGTGGGTCGAGCAAGAAGGGGTGAGCCTGCGCCACCCCTCCTCGCCGCCCGAGTGAAAGTCAGCCGCCGAACTCGTCGAGGCCCTTGCGAGCCTGGTCGAGCCAGGCCTGCTGGGCGTCGAGCTGCTCGCGCAGCTTCGCCGCGCGGGAGGCGTCGCCGCGGCCTTCGGCCTCCTCCACCTCTGCTCGCAGCTCGGCGACCTTGGACTCGAGCTGGGTGACCATCGACGAGGCGCGGGCGGACAGCTCGGGGTTGGAAGAGGCCCACTTCTTGTCCTCGGCCTCGCGCACCGTCTGCTCGACGCGGCGCATCCCCTTTTCCATGCGGTCGATGTCGGCACGCGGCACCTTGCCGGCGGCCTCCCAGCGCTCCTGGATGCCGCGCAGCGCGGCCTTGGTCTTGTCGAGGTCCTTGACCGGGAGCAGCGCCTCGGCCTCGGCGAGCAGCGACTCCTTGACCTCGAGGTTGCCCCGGTGCGCCTCGTCCTCCTTGGCCGCCTCGGCGTCCTTGGCGTTGAAGAAGGTGTCCTGGGCGGTGCGGAAGCGCTCCCACAGCCGGTCGTCGTCGGCGCGGCCGGCCCGGCCGGCGCGGCGCCACTCGTCCATGAGGCGCTTGTAGGCGCCAGCGGTGGCATTCCAGTCGGTCGAGGTCGACAGGCGCTCGGCCTGCTCGACGAGGTCCTGCTTGATCGCCTTGGACTCGCCGCGCGACTGCTCGAGGTGGGCGAAGTGGGAACGCCGGGCCTTGTCGAAGCCGTTGCGCGCCTTGGAGAAGCGCTGCCACAGCGCGCTCTCGACGTCCTTGTCCAGCCGGACCTTGCCCCGCTGGTGGGCCTTCCACTCGTCGAGCAGGGCCCGCATGCGCGCGGTGGACTGCTTCCACTGGACCTTGTCGACGGGCTGGGCCGCGATCTGCTCGGCCTCGGCCACGATCTTCTCCCGCTCGGCGGCTGCGACCTTCTTGGCCTCGGCGCGCTCGGCGGTCTCGGTCTGCCGCTTGGCGGTCAGGCCTTCCTCGAGCTCGCCGATGACCGTGGCGAGTGCCGGCAGGTCACCGACGACATTGGGCTGCTCGGCGTGCTCGCGCAGCGACTTCAGCCCGTCGGCGATCTCCTTGGCGGAGACGTCGTGGGAGTCCAGACGCTGGCGCAGGAGGGTGGCGGAGGCGAAGAGCTCGTCGTACTTGCGGGCGAAGTACTGCAGGGCCTCGTCGGGGGTGGCGCCGGGGTAGGAGCCGACCTCGCGTTCGCCGTCGCCCTCGCGCACGAAGACCCGGCCCTCCTCGTCCGCGCGGCCGAAGGCGGCCGAGGCGGAGTGGTCGGTGGTGACCGCCGGCACCTCGGGGGCCGGGGTCACGGAGGGGTGGGGAGCCATGCGGGCCAGGGCCGCAGGGGAGGGCGCAGCGGGGCGCGGGGCGTTGGTGTCGTCACTCACAGGCTCGAGGTTACCCATTCCCGTAGCGCGTGCGGGGGCGCACGTAGGGTTGGGACGTGCTCACCGTCTCCTTCCCGGCCCAGGCCTTCGGGACCAACTGCTACGTCCTCGCCGACGCCCCGGGCGAGGAGTGCGTCATCGTCGACCCGGGGATCGGCATCGAGGAGACCTTGCGGGAGGTGCTCACCACCCACCGGCTCAAGCCGGCGGCGGTGCTCCTCACCCACGGTCACGTCGACCACGTCTTCTCGGTGACCCCCGTCTGCGGCGGCGAGCTGGCTGCCTACATCCACACCGACGACCGCTACCGTCTCGCCGACCCGCTGTCGAGCTCGTCGCTCGGCCCGGCCCTGAGCGGCATGCTCGAGCAGCAGTTCGGCAAGCAGGTCACCTGGCGTGAGCCCGAGACGGTCGTCGAGATCACCGACAGCGAGCGGCTGACCGTGGCCGGTCTGGAGCTCGAGGTCGCGCACGCACCCGGGCACACCGAGGGGTCCGTGGTCTTCGGGATGAGCCGGGTACCCGATGGCATCCCCGACGAGGCGCAGGTCGACCGCACCCTGATCACCGGGGACGTGCTCTTCGCCGGCTCGATCGGGCGCACCGACCTCCCGGGCGGGTCGGACGCAGCGATGCAGGAATCCCTTCGTCGTGTCGTCCATCCGCGACCGGACTCCAGCCTCGTCCTGCCCGGACACGGACCGGCGACGACGCTCGGCCGCGAAAAGGCGACCAACCCGTACCTGCAAGGACTGTGATGAACGACCGCGCCACCGCCCCCCGACCGACCAAGGTCACCCCCCTGTCGGGCTTCCCCGAGTACCTGCCGGAGCAGCGGGTCGTCGAGCAGCACTTCATCGACGTCATCCGCTCGACCTTCGAGCTGCACGGCTTCCCGTCGATCGAGACCCGTGCCGTGGAGCCGGTCGAGCGGCTGCTGGGCAAGGGCGGCGACGCCGACAAGGAGATCTACGGGATCCACCGTCTCGCCGATGACGAAGGGGGGTCCGCCGCCGGTCGTGAGGGGCAGCTGGGCCTGCACTTCGACCTGACCGTGCCCTTCGCACGCTACGTCGTCGAAAATGCGGGTCGGCTGAGCTTCCCCTTCCGCCGCCACCAGATCCAGAAGGTCTGGCGTGGCGAGCGGCCCCAGGAGGGGCGCTACCGCGAGTTCACCCAGTGCGACATCGACGTCGTCGACGCGGGGGAGCTGGCGCCGCACTTCGAGGCCGAGATGCCGCTCGTCATGGCGGAGATCTTCGCCAAGCTGCCGATCCCGCAGATGGTCATCCAGGTCAACAACCGCAAGATCCCGGAGGGCTTCTACCGCGGGCTGGGGATCGACGACGTCGCCGGCACGCTGCGCATCGTCGACAAGCTCGACAAGGTCGGGCCCGACAAGGTCGTCGCGCTGCTCGTCGAGGCCGGGCGCACGCCCGAGCAGGCGCAGGCCTGCCTCGACCTTGCGGCGATCCGGACCGAGGACACCTCCTTCGTGGAGCGCGTCCGTGCCCTGGGCGTCGAGCACGAGGTGCTCGACGAGGGGCTCGCCGCCCTGGCGGCGGTCATCGAGACCGGCGCCGCGGCAGCGCCCGGGGCGATGGTTGCGGACCTGCGGATCGCCCGCGGTCTCGACTACTACACCGGCACGGTCTACGAGACACAGCTGGTCGGCTACGAGTCGTGGGGCTCCTTCTGCTCCGGCGGCCGCTACGACGAGCTCGCCAGTGACGGGCGCACCACCTACCCGGGTGTGGGGATCTCGATCGGTCTCTCGCGACTGCTCGGCCTGCTGCTCGGAAAGGGACTCGTCGGTGCCTCGCGGAAGTCGCCGTCGGCGGTCCTCGTCGCGGTGACCGACGAGGAGACCCGGGCCCGGTCCGTGGCGGTGGCCACGGCGCTGCGTGCGCGGGGGATCCCCTGCGAGGTAGCGCCGGCGGCGGCGAAGTTCGGCAAGCAGATCCGCTTCGCGGAGCGCCGGGGCATCCCGTACGTGTGGTTCCCCGGCGCGGCCGAGGGCGACGGCGACCAGGTCAAGGACATCCGGTCCGGCGAGCAGAGTGACGCGGATGCGGCGTCCTGGGAGTGCCCGGCGCAGGACCTGCGACCTCAGGTCGTGGCGCTCGAGGGCTGAGCCGGGCAGCTCGCACCCGAGCGACCCTCACCCAGGCTGCTGCCACAGCCACGGGTGGGTGTGTCCGACGACGCCTTCCTCAGCGATGCACTCTGCGGCGCTGCGCAGCCGGGCCCTGCCGTAGGGCGGCAGCCGACGACGGCGGGCGTCGTGGGCCAGGAGGTCGATGACGCCGAAGGAGTCGTCCCGGATCTCGTCGTCGAGATGCCCGGTCGCTGGTGCCGCCGCCGTGGGCCGTGCCGCAGCGGACGTCGCTGGGTCGGGCGGGTCATCCGGGACCAGCGCCACTCGGTAACCGATATGGGCGAGGAGCACGCCGAGGCTCTCCAGGGTGAGCGAGGATGCGTCCGTCTCGGCCCGACCGACCGCGGACCGGCTCCACCCCAGCTCGTCCGCCAGTGCCCGCTGGCTGAGGCGATGCTGCTTGCGGTGGCGGCGCATGAGCAGGCCGACCCGGGTCGACGGCGTGAGCTCTGCTCGCGCTGCCTCGAGCTCGGCGACCGGTCGCTCGGTGGTCCAGCCGCGGACCGGGCTCGTCCGGATCGGGGGAGGCTCGACGGTCCGTGGCCAGTAGAGGCAGTCCAAGCAGTCCTCGCAGTCGCCGGGGGCGGTGCAGTAGCTGCAGGGAGCCGGGCAGCCGTCGAGGTCGCTCACCTCAGCGGGCCCGGTGGGTTGGGTGGTCTGCTCGTCGTCCATGGTCCATGGTCAATGGGTCGAGCAGGGTTGCGACAGGCGCGGCTGCAACCTGTGGAAGGCAGTGCGCCTCGGTGCCGGGGTGGGGACGACGCCCGCCCTGGTGCGCCCGCCGCGTCGGTCCTGCTCCACGTGGTGGGTCAGCCCTTCAGGGGCCTGTCCGGTGAGGGGCCGGGCTGGCTACGGCTCTGCTCCACGAGATGGGTCAACCGGGCGCCGGAGCGAGCCGCCACGCTACGGCAGTGGGCCGAGGGCGAGGGCCTGCGAGCCGAGGCGCCTGACCCATGTGGTGGAGCAGGAGCGTAGTGCCGGCCACGGACCCCTGATCCATCTGGTGTGCCACCTCTTGACCCACCAGATGGAGCAGAACCGTCAGCTCCGGGAGCCGCCGGAGTCCGGGCCCGGGGGCGGGCGCAGGCCGCAATCGGCGAGCTCGAGCAGCGCCAGCTCGTGGATGACGTCGGCATCGCCGCGGCGCCACGCGCCGGCGGGGTCGGGGCTGATCCGGGACAGGCGCTGCAGCGGCTGGTTGGCCATGGCTCGCAGGGCGAAGAGGTCGAGGTCGTCGACGTGGTCCACGAGCGACTGGGCCGCCGTGGCGCGTCGGACGAACCGCAGGCGGGCGGCGAGCCAGAAGGTGCCGACGATGAGCACCGGGGTGAGGGCGGTGACCCAGCCGAGGGTGGTGGCCAGGCGCTCGACCGCGTCGACGAGGTTGTGGCCGGCGTCCTCGATACTCGTCCCGGCGCCAGCGGCGTCGCGGAAGGGGTCGGCCACCCGGTCGTCGAGGATCGGCAGGTCGTCGACGTTGTCGCCGGCGGACTCCAGCCGTTCCTTGAACCCACTGCCCGCAGACTCCAGTCTGCGCCCCGGCTCGGCCAGCTGCATCGTCGTGTCGTGCACGGCCACGCCGATCCGGGCCCAGACGAGCACCCAGGCGAGCATGAGCGCGTCGGCCACGAGCTGTCCGGTTCGACGTGCGGGCAGATCCGCATAAAGCTTCATGCAGGCCATTACACTCCCCATCTTCATGCAGGCCATTACACTCCCCATCCGTGGCCCTGCCACCCGTGGGCACAATGGCGTGCCCGCGGCACAACACGCACCCTCCACGGAAGGCCGGCCCCGGTGAGCAGCACGCCCATGGAGCGGGCCGTGCGCACCTGGCTGACCCAGCTGGACGTCGAGCGCGGGGTCTCCGCCCACACCCTCGCGGCCTACACCCGTGACGTCCGGCGCTACGCCGCGCACCTCGCCGAGCAGGGCATCACCGCTCCCGGCGACGTCACCGAGCTGCACGTCTCAGGGTTCTTGGCCTCCCTTCGCACCGGGGACGACGAGCACCCACCGCTGGCCGCCACCTCCGCTGCACGCACGCTCGTGGCCGTGCGCGGGCTGCACAAGTTCCTCGCGCTCGAGGGGGAGACCGCGCACAACCCGGCCCAGGACGTGGCGCCGCCAGCACCCCCTTCGCGCCTGCCCAAGGCCATCGGCCGCGACGAGGTGACCCGACTCATCGACGCGGCCGGTGTCGGCGACGGGGCGATCCCGCTGCGCGACCAGGCCCTGCTCGAGGTGCTCTACGGCACCGGGGCGCGCATCTCCGAGGCAGTGGGCCTCGACCTCGACGATCTCGACCTCGACATCGGTGCCGCGCGGCTTCTCGGCAAGGGCGGCAAGGAGCGCGTCGTCCCGCTCGGCTCCTACGCCGTCGACGCGGTGCGGGCCTGGCTCGTGCGCGGTCGCCCCGAGCTGTCGGCGAAGGGGAAGGCGGGCCCGGCGCTCTTCCTCAACCGCCGCGGCGCCCGCCTGTCCCGCCAGAGCGCCTGGGAGGTCATCACCACGGCGGCCGGACGGGCCAACCTCTCCGGGCACGTCTCGCCGCACACCCTGCGACACTCCTTCGCCACCCACCTGCTCGAGGGCGGCGCCGACGTGCGGGTCGTGCAGGAGCTGCTCGGGCACGCCTCGGTGACGACCACGCAGATCTACACGATGGTCACCGTCGACCAGCTGCGCGAGGTCTACGCACAGAGCCACCCCCGCGCCCGCTGATAGTGTCGGCGCTGATCAGCGAGAGGCTGACCGACCGCCAGACCCGATGGAGTGATCCGACTGTGGCATCCGAGGTGACGCCGCCGCTCGACCTCGAGCACGACATGGCCCAGCCGGGTCCGACCGGCCGACCCATGCCCTCCTTCCCCGAGCCGCCGCCCCTGGCGTCGCACGGCCCGGCCCGCATCATCGCGATGTGCAACCAGAAGGGCGGCGTCGGCAAGACGACCACGACGATCAACCTCGGCGCCGCGCTCGCCGAGGCCGGCCGCCGGGTCCTGCTCGTCGACTTCGACCCCCAGGGCGCCCTGTCCGTCGGGCTGGGCGTGCCCACCCACACGCTCGACCTCACGATCTACGACCTGCTGGTCAGCCGCGGGCACGAGATCACCGAGATCATCCAGCACACCTCGGTCGAGGGCCTCGACGTCGCCCCGGCCAACATCGACCTGTCGGCCGCCGAGGTCCAGCTCGTCGGCGAGGTGGCCCGCGAGCAGATCCTCACCCGGGTGCTGCGCCCCGTCGTCGACGACTACGACGTCGTCCTCATCGACTGCCAGCCCTCGCTCGGCCTGCTCACGGTCAACGCGCTCACCGCCGCCCACGGCGTGATCATCCCGCTCGAGACCGAGTACTTCGCCATGCGTGGCGTCGCCCTGCTCGTCGAGACGATCGACAAGATCACCGACCGGCTCAACCCCGGCCTGACGATCGACGGCATCCTCGCGACGATGTTCGACGGACGCACGCTCCACAGCCGCGAGGTCGTCGGCTCGGTCGTCGAGCACTTCGGCGACAAGGTCTTCCACACGGTCATCTCCCGCACGGTGAAGTTCCCCGACGCCACGCTCGCCGCGGAGCCGATCACCACCTACGCCACCGGCCACTCGGGCGCCAACGCCTACCGTCAGCTGGCCCGCGAGCTCATCTCGCGCGGCGGCGCCCCCTGACGACCGTGGAGGCCGTCCCCGGCGGCGTCATCACCAAGCGTGGTGCAGAGCAGGCCTTCACCGTTCACCTGGACAACTTCGAGGGTCCCTTCGACCTGCTGCTCGGTCTGATCAGCAAGCACCAGCTCGACATCACCGAGATCGCGCTGGCGCGCGTCACCGACGAGTTCATGGCCCACCTGCGGACGCTGCAGGCGAGCGAACCCTCCTGGGACCTCGGGCAGACGAGCGAGTTCCTCCTCGTCGCGGCGACCCTGCTCGACATCAAGGCCGCCCGCCTGCTGCCCAACACCGGCGACGGTGACGAAGAGGACCTCGAGCTCATCGAGGCCCGCGACCTGCTCTTCGCGCGCCTGCTGCAGTACCGCGCCTTCAAGGACGTCGCCGCCCACCTCGGCGAGACGATGCAGGCGACCGGGCGCATGACCGCCCGCCAGGCCGGCCTCGAGCCGCACCTGGCGCAGCTGCTGCCCGAGCTGGTCATCAGCATCACGCCCGAGCAGCTGGCGATGATCGCCGCCCGGGCCCTGACCCCCAAGGAGCCCGAGACCGTCGGGCTGACCCATCTGCACGCGCCGGCCGTCAGCGTGCGCGAGCAGGCGGTCGTCGTCGTCGACCGACTGCGCAGCGAGGGCACGACGTCTTTCCGCGCGCTGGTGCGCGACGCCGACTCCACCCTCGTCGTCGTGGCCCGCTTCCTCGCGCTGCTTGAGCTCTTCCGTGACAAGCAGGTCGTCTTCGACCAGCCGGAGGCCCTCGGTGACCTCGAGGTGAGCTGGACCGGCAGCGACGAGGGCACCGTGGACGTCGGGGCCGAGTTCGACGAAGGGGAGGCTGCGCCCCCTTCGCCGGAGCAGGAGGACGCAGCGGACGTGGAGGACGACGATGACTGAACCCGAGACCCTGCCGGACCAGCCGCAGGACGACGCCGCAGCCCCGGAGGCGGAGACCGGCGACGACGTGCAGGTCGCCTTCGACGTCGGCGAGCTGCCCGGCGGTGCCCGCGCGGCGATCGAGGCCGTGCTCATGGTCGTCGAGGAGCCGGTGACCGACCACGCGCTCGCCTCTGCCCTGGAGCTGCCCGTCGAGGAGATCCGCGAGGTCCTCGACGACCTCGAGCGGCACTACGGCGACGGCACCCACGGGTTCACCGTGCGCAACGTCGGGGGAGGGTGGCGCTTCTACAGCCACCACGCCTACGCCCCGGTCGTCGAGCGCTTCGTCCTCGACGGCCAGCAGTCGCGGCTGACCGCGGCCTCCCTCGAAACCCTCGCCGTCGTCGCCTACCGCCAGCCCATCTCCCGGGCGCGGATCAGCGCCGTCCGCGGTGTCAACGTCGACGGTGTCGTGCGCACCCTGCTCACCCGTGGCCTGATCATCGAGGTGACCAAGGACGAGGAGTCCGGTGCCACGCTCTACGGGACGACGCCCTACTTCCTCGAGCGCATGGGCCTGAACTCCCTCGACGACCTGCCGCCCATCGCCCCCTACCTGCCCGACGCATCCGTGCTCGACGAACTCGTGAACGAGGCCCGCTGATGACCCCACCCCGCAACCGCCGTCCCGGAGGCCCCCAGGGTGCCCCCCGAGGCACCGGACCGAAGAAGCCCCCGCGCCCCGGCCGACGCCCCCAGCCCGACCGGGGGACCACCGGTCGCAGCCGCAAAGGCCAGCCCGACCTGGCCCCGGAGCCGCCGCGCCTGCCGACGATCGACGTCCACGACCCCGAGGGCACCCGCCTGCAGAAGGTGCTGGCCGCCGCAGGCGTCGGCTCCCGCCGCGCCTGCGAGCTGCTCATCGCCGAGGGCCGCGTCGAGGTCGACGGTCAGGTCGTCACCGAGCTCGGGGTGCGCGTCGACCCCCTTCGCCAGACCGTCCACGTCGACGGCGAGCGGATCCAGCTCGACGAGTCGCGGGTCTACCTCGCCTTCAACAAGCCTGCGGGCGTCGTCACGACGATGTCCGACGAGCTCGGCCGGCTCAACATCGGCGACTACGTCGCCGGCCGCCCGGAGCGGCTCTTCCACGTCGGGCGCCTCGACGCCGACACCGAGGGCCTGCTCATCCTCACCAACGACGGCGACCTCGCCCACCGGCTGCAGCACCCCGCCCACGGCGTGCTCAAGACCTACATCGCCGAGATCCCCGGGCCGGTGCCCAAGGACCTCGGCAAGCAGCTGCGGGCGGGTGTCGAGCTCGACGACGGGCCGGTCCAGGTCGACTCCTTCCGCATCGTCGACTCCAAGCCGGGCAAGGCGATCGTCGAGGTGATCCTCCACGAGGGCCGCAAGCACATCGTGCGTCGCCTCCTCGACCACGTCGGTCACCCGGTCATCTCCCTCGTGCGCACCCAGGTCGGGCCGATCACCCTCGGCTCGACGAAGTCCGGCCGGTGGCGCCCGCTCAGCCAGCGCGAGATCAGCGACCTCTACAAGGCCGCGGGGCTGTGACGGCCTCCGCCGAGGCGAAGGGAGCGGCATCCGCTCTGCCCCCGGTGCACGTCATCGGGACCGGCCTCATCGGCGCGAGCATCGGGCTGGCGCTCACCGCCGCCGGTGCCGACGTCACTCTCGAGGACCAGTCGGAGACCTCGGTCTCGCTGGCCCGTGACCTCGGGGCAGGACGGATCAGCGCCGACGTCGCCCCCGGTGTCGTCGTCGTGGCCGCGCCGCCGGACGTCACGCCTCGGCTCGTCGTCGCCGCGCTGCAGCGGTGGCCCGAGGCCGTCGTCACCGACGTCGCGTCCGTCAAGCAGGTGATCCTCGCCGATCTCGTGCGTGCCGGCGTGGCCATCGAGCGCTATGTCGGCAGCCACCCGATGGCCGGCCGCGAGCGCTCGGGCGCGATCAGTGCGCGGGCCGACCTCTTCGAGGGCCGGGCGTGGGTGCTCTGCCCGCACGAAGGAACCGACCCGGCCGCCACGCAGGTCGTCTCCCGGCTCGCCCGGGCCACGGGCGCCGCGGTCACGACCCTCAGCCCCGCCGACCACGACGCCGCCGTGGCTGCCGTCTCCCACGCACCGCAGGTCGCCGCCTCGCTCGTCGCGGCCCGGCTGGAGCACCTGAGCGAGCAGGCCGTGGGCCTGGCCGGCCAGGGCGTGCGTGACGTCACCCGAATCGCCGCGAGCGACCCCGGCCTGTGGACCCAGATCCTCTCCGGCAACGCCGGAGCCGTCGCACAGGTGCTGCGCGCGATGTCCCAGGACCTCGTCGGGATCGTCGAGGCCCTCGAGGCCCTGTCGACGGATCCGCACGTCGCGGACGCCCCCGGCGCCCGCGCGGTGCTCGCCCGCAGCATCGCCGACGGCAATGCCGGCCACGCCCGCATCCCGGGCAAGCACGGTGCGCCGCCGGCTGCCTACGCCGTGGTGCGGGTCGTCGTCGACGACCGACCCGGCGAGGTCGCCCGGCTGCTCACCGAGATCGGTGAGGAGGGGGTCAACATGGAGGACCTGCGGCTCGACCACGGGCTCGGCCTGCCCTTCGGCGTGGCGGAGATCTCCGTGCTCCCGGCCGCCGCGGGACCGCTCACCGAGGCCCTGCAGACCCGTGGGTGGCAGATCCACTCCTGAGCGGCGACTAGGCTGACCCCTCGTGACCAGCCAGCCCGCCCCCTTCGTCATCGGCATCGACGGACCCTCGGGATCCGGCAAGTCCAGCGTCTCGCGTGCCGTCGCCACCCGGCTCGGCGCCGGCTACCTCGACACCGGCGCGATGTACCGCGCCCTGACCTGGTGGTGCCGCCACACCGAGGTCGATCTCGGCGACGCCGACGCGATCATCGCGGCCGCGCTCGGCCTGCCGCTCGAGATCGGCGATGACCCGCAGGCGCCGACGGTCGCCGTCGACGGCACCGACGTCGCCGTAGCGATCCGCACCAGCGAGATCAGCTCTCTCGTCTCGACCGTCGCGACCGTGCCCGAGGTGCGCGTCGAGATGCAGCGACGTCAGCGCGCGCTCATCGACGACATCTCCGCGCGCCACGGTGCGTGCGTCGCCGAGGGACGCGACGTCACGACCGTCATCGCGCCCGACGCCCAGGTGCGCATCCTGCTCACCGCGAGCGAGGAGGCCCGGCTGCGGCGCCGCTCGCTCGAGGTGCACGGCGCCACCGACGACGCGGCCATCGCCGCGACCCGCGACCAGGTCGTGCGGCGCGACCGCGACGACTCGACCGTCTCGCAGTTCACCGAGGCCGCGGAGGGTGTGACCGTCGTCGACACCTCCGATCTCGACTTCGAGGGCTCGGTCGCCGCGGTGATGGACGTCGTCGCTGCTGCGCGAGCGAGCTGACACCCCCTTCGACATCTGCGGCCGCGGCCGCCCACGGCTGCGACAATGGCCGTCACCACCGACTGACCAGGAGCATCGTGGACACCACCGAACCCACCGCATCCCACGGGGACGACGAGAGCGCCGAGGGCGTCGAGCGGGTGCTGCGTGCCGGGCTCGAGGACTTCGAGCTGACGCCCGAGGACCGCGCGATCATCGACGGCTTCCAGCCGGAGGCCGCCGAGGAGGCCGCCGGACCGCTGCCGGTCGTCGCCATCGTCGGCCGGCCCAATGTCGGCAAGTCGACCTTCGTCAACCGCGTCCTGCGCCGCCGTGAGGCGGTCGTCGAGGACACGCCGGGCGTCACCCGTGACCGGGTCGCCTACGACGCCGAGTGGGCCGGGCGCCGCTTCACGCTGCTCGACACGGGTGGCTGGGAGATCGGTGCCGAGGGCATCCACCTGCGCGTCGCCGAGCAGGCCGAGGTGGCCATCGAGATGGCCGACGTTGTCGTCTTTGTCGTCGACGCCATCGTCGGTGCCACGGACGACGACGAGGCCGTCGTGCGGCTGCTGCGCAAGTCCGGCAAGCCGGTCGTGCTCGTGGCCAACAAGGTCGACGACCAGCGCTTCGAGGCCGACGCCGCCGCCCTGTGGAACCTCGGCCTCGGCGAGCCGCTGCCCGTCTCCGCCCTCCACGGACGGGGGAGCGGCGACGCCCTCGACGCCGTCCTCGACGTCATGCCGGAGGTCTCCGCCTCCGCCAAGGCACTGCCCGAAGGGGGTCCGCGTCGCGTGGCCCTCATCGGTCGGCCCAATGTCGGCAAGTCGAGTCTGCTCAACAAGCTCGCGGGGGAGGAGCGGGTCGTCGTCGACGACTTCGCTGGCACCACGCGCGACCCGGTCGACGAGATCATCGAACTCGGCGGGCGCCCCTGGCGCTTCGTCGACACCGCTGGCATCCGGCGCCGGGTGCACCAGACCAAGGGCGCCGACTTCTACGCCTCGCTGCGCACCCAGGCGGCGCTCGAGAAGGCGGAGGTCGCCGTCGTGCTCATCGACACGCACGAGTCGATCACCGAGCAGGACCTGCGGATCATCAGCCAGGTCGTCGAGGCTGGCCGAGCACTCGTCATCGCCTACAACAAGTGGGACATGCTCGACGAGGAGCGGCGCTTCTACCTCGAGCGCGAGATCGAGCGTGAGCTCGTGCAGACGCAGTGGGCGCCGCGGGTCAACATGTCGGCGCTCACCGGTCGCCACGTCGACCGGCTGACGCCGGCTCTCGACACGGCTCTCGACTCCTGGGACACCCGCGTGCCGACCTCGCGACTCAATGCCGTGCTCGGCGAGATCGCCTCGGCACACCCGCACCCGGTGCGCTCGGGCAAGCAGCCGCGGATCCTCTTCGCGACCCAGGCCTCGACCCGTCCGCCGCGCTTCGTCATCTTCGCCTCGGGCTTCATCGAGGCCGGCTACCGACGCTTCCTCGAGCGTCGCCTGCGCGAGGAGTTCGGCTTCGAGGGAACCCCGATCGAGATCTCCGTGCGGGTGCGCGAGAAGCGTCGTCGGCGCTGATCCGAGACCCGCGGACCTCGATTCGGTGAGTGCCGGGGACGTGGGATATGGTGACGTTCGCTCCTGAGGGAGCAGCCACGGGCTGTGGCGCAGCTTGGTAGCGCACTTGACTGGGGGTCAAGGGGTCGCAGGTTCAAATCCTGTCAGCCCGACCAATGTGATGTCTCAGGACATCGGCATAGCCGGACCTACGTTTTTGTAGGTCCGGCTATTGCTTTTGTGGGCCGGGTTTTCGGCCGGTGGGTT
>NZ_FWXN01000016.1 GCF_900176385.1 Janibacter indicus
ACCGTAGCAGCGGAGCTGCTCGGTTCCAAATCCGCGGTTCCGACCTGATCGGCCGGATCCGAGTAACTCGGATGGGGGCTGTCAGCTCGCGGGACCGGCCTGCCTGGTGTGACTCTTGCGAGTCACCGCTTGGTGTCCGTTCCTCCCTCTCGGGCTGACGTCGAGAACATTAGATCACCGATGCCGCGGACGCCAAATCGCCTCCGCCGGCGGGCATCCGACCGCGCATCGGCGCCCAGGTGCCCCGCTGGATCATCACTGCGCGCATCAGGTCCGGACGGTCGGTGATGATCCCGTCGACCCCCATGTCGAGCAGCTCGTGCATCTGCTCCGGGTCGTCGACGGTCCACACAACGACGCGCACGCCGAGTCGGTGAGCGCGTCGCACCAGGGACGCCGAGTGGATCGGCAACCGGCCCAGCTGGACCGGGACGTGGGCGAAGCGGCCCCGCACCGCGGCGGCCGGCGGCTGGACGCCGGCCTTCGCCGCAGAGATGAGCGCAACGAGCGAGCGCCATCCCAGTGCGGTGCGGAGGTGCGGTGCCTGCGATGCGAGCAACTGGAGCCAGCCGTCCCACGCGCCGGCCACGCACACCCGCTCGGCGACGTCGCGGCGCTGGAGGAGGCGGGCCATCGGCGCGATGGCCGCACGGTCCTTCAGGTCGACCGTGAAGCGCGCCTCGGGGAAGGTCAGGAGCGCCTCCTCGAGGGTGGGGATCCGCTCGGTGCCGCCGACCCGGACGTGTCGGTCGAGCTCGCCGAGGGTCCGGGCGCCGATCCGCCCCCTTCCGGTCGTGATCCGGTCGAGGGTCTCGTCGTGGAAGCACACGAGGTGCCCGTCGGCCGTGAGCCGGACATCCGACTCGATGTAGCGCAGACCCAGCGCCGTCGACATGGCGAAGGCCGCCAGGGTGTTCTCGGGTCCCAGAGCCGCCCCACCGCGGTGGGCGATCGCCAGGGGCTCGGTCTCCTCGCCGTAGCTCATGACTCGATGGTGGACCCCCTTCGCCACCGGATGTGTCCACAACGGGCCGGTGGGGCCGAGGGTTCACCGGGACTTCCACGTGCCGTTGCCGTGCCGTCGTCGCGGCCCGGTGACGTCGCCCGCGGGGAACTCGTGGGTAGGCTGACCAACGAACAGGCCACCCGTGGTGGCAGGTCCACGTCCACACGAGCAGGAGCAGCATGAGCAACGATCACGCCCGCACCGGCAGCACCGACCCCGTGACGCGACGTCCCGTCGGTCAGCCCGCCCCCGGGGAGACCGAGCGCACCGTCGGCCAGCTCGTCGCCGACGCCTCGCACGACATCTCCGCACTGGTGCAGAACGAGATCCAGCTGGCCAAGGCCGAGGTCACCAAGGGCCTGGGCTTCGGCGGCAAGGGCGCCGGCCTGCTCGGCGGCGCCGCATTCCTCGGGCTGCTCGGCCTGATCTTCCTCTTCCACACTCTGGCCCGGGTCATCGCGATCTGGCTGCCGGTGTGGGCGGGCTACCTGATCATCACGGTCGTCCTGCTCCTCCTCGCCGCGGCCCTCGGTCTGCTGGGCTACAAGGCCCTGATGAAGGCGAAGAACAACACCGTCCCGCAGCGCGCGATCCGCAACGCACAGGAGACCGTCGCCGCGATCAAGCCGGGCAGCTGAACCCGCCCGACGCGGCGGCCGCCCTCGTCGAGGGCCCGTGGGAGCACCGCTTCGTCTCGGCGAACGGCGCGCGCTTCCATGTGGCCCTGGCCGGGAGCGGCCCGCTCGTGGTCCTCGTCCACGGGTACCCGCAGTTCTGGTGGACCTGGCGTCACCAGATCCCGGCCCTCGCACACGCCGGCTACCGCGTCGCCGCCGTCGACCTGCGCGGCTTCGGGGCCAGTGACAAGCCGCCGAGCGGCTACGACGCCCCGACGGCCTGCGACGACCTCGCCGCGATCACGCGCAGTCTCGGCGCCGGCCGCGCCGCCGTCGTCGGTCAGGGGCTCGGCGCGTGGATCGCGTGGAGCATGCCCACGCACCACCCCTCGGTCACGGCGGCGATCGCTCCGCTCGCCATGCCGCACCCGGCGGTCTTCCACCGCGCCATGTGGCGGCATCCCCTGCAGTGGCGGGCCAACCAGTACCTGCGGGCCATGCAGGCCCCCTTCGCCTCCGAGCGTCAGCCACTGACCGTCGAGCGCCGTCTGCGCTCCTGGTCCGGGCCGGACACGTCGTGGATCACCGACGAGGTCGGCGAACGCTACACGGAGGCGATGTCCGTCCCCTTCGCCGGGCAGGCCGCCGCCGAGTACCACCGGTGGTTCTACCGGTGCCGACTGACCCCGACGGGGCTGCGGTACCTGCACCGCGTGCAGGAGCCGATCGAGGCGCCGGTGCTCCACCTGCACGGCGAGGCCGACCCGACGTCGTTGCCGGTCATGGGTCAGGAGAGCGACCGCTTCGTCCGGGGCCCGCTGGCCCGCTCGGCCGTGCCGGGAGTCGGCCAGTTCCTTGCCGAGGAGGCGCCCGACGAGGTCGGGTCGGCCCTCATCTCGTGGTTGGCCGCCGCGCACCCTGCGTGAGGTAGGGACGCACGACCCGCCACGGGAGGCGACGTCGTCTCCCTTCGTCCCAGGGGCGGGTCAGACCCGCCGCATCGAGGAGGACGCTCAGCAGCTGGGCCGTGAAGCCCCAGACGAAGAGGTCCGCCACCTCGAAGCCGGGGCCGACGTATCCACTCGGGCCCTTGACCGTGAACCGGTTGGCCGGGTCGACGAGGTCGTCCACGGGGATGCTCTCGACCCGGGCCACCTCGCCGGGGTCGACGACGCGAAGGGGGCCCGGCTGCGGCCACCAGCCGAGGACCGGGGTCACCGCATTGCTGCTCGGGCCCAGCCACAGGTCGGGGAAGGACCCGACGACCTCGATGCCCTCGGGGTCGGCACCTACCTCCTCCCACGTCTCGCGCAACGCGGCCTCGACCGGGGTCTCGCCGGGGTCGAGCTTGCCGCCCGGGAAGGAGACCTGGCTGGCATGGCTGCGCAGATGGCGCGAGCGCTCGGTGAGGACGATCTCGGGACCCGACTCCCCCGGCGTCACGAGCATGAGGACCGCCGATCGCCGCGGCGGGTCCTGCGGCGGCGCGAACTGCGTAAACCACTCGGGCAGGTCGGCGCGCAGCTCGGACTCGGCCCGGAGCAACCAGTGGGGGGCGATCGGGTGGGCGGTCACTGCGCGGACCCGGGCGCGAGCTCGTACTTGAGCAGCTTGGCGGCCTTGTCCGGGTCGGTCTCGCCGGCGCCGTAGGCAGGGCAGATGCGCGCCACCGGGCAGGCGCCACAGGCCGGCCGGCGGGCGTGACAGGTGCGGCGCCCGTGGAAGATCACCACGTGACTGAGCATCGTCCACTCCTTGCGCGGGATGAGCGCGCCGACGGCGTGCTCGACCTTGACCGGGTCCTCCTCGTCGGTCCACCCCATGCGGCGAGCCAGACGACCGAAGTGGGTGTCGACGGTGATGCCCGGGATCCCGAAGGCATTGCCCAGGACGACATTGGCCGTCTTGCGGCCCACTCCGGGCAGCTTGACGAGGTCCGCCAGGCGGGGCGGGACCTCGCCGTCGTGCTCCTCGACGATCGCGGAGGCGAGCCTGAGCACGGAGTTGGTCTTGGCCCGGTAGAAGCCCGTCGGTCGCAGCACCTCCTCCATCTCGGTGCGATCCGCGGCGGCGAGGTCGGGCGCCGTGGGCCACCGGGCGAAGAGCGTCGGCGTCACCTTGTTGACCGTCACGTCGGTCGTCTGCGCCGACAGGACGGTGGCCACGAGCAGCTGCAGCGGGGTGTCGAAGTCGAGCTCGCAGTGCGCGTAGGGGTACCGCTCGTGGAGCATCCGGTACATGCGCCGCGCTCGGCGGGTCAGGGCGAGCGGGGACTCGACGCGTTCGGCAGACACCCCCGCAGCCTAGGCCCCCTGCCGCGGAGCGACGTGGCACACTGCCCACTGTGAACCTCGATGTCGTACGCCGCGCCCCGCTCTTCGCGACCCTCGACGATGCCGACGCCGCACAGGTGATGTCGTCCATGACTCCCGTGCGGATGGAGCGCGGCGACGTCCTCTTCAACGAAGGGGATCAGGGTGACCGGCTCTACGTGATCACCGAGGGCAAGATCAAGCTCGGTCGCACCTCCACCGACGGCCGCGAAAATCTGCTCGCGATCCTCGGCCCGTCGGAGATGCTCGGCGAGCTGAGCCTCTTCGACCCGGGCCCGCGCACGGCGACCGCGACCGCCGTCGCCGAGACCCAGCTCATCGGTCTGGGCAACGAGCAGCTCACCCAGCTGCTCGGCGCGCACCCGCGCATCGCCGGCACGCTGCTCGCCGCGCTGGCCCGTCGTCTGCGCCGCACCAACGAAAACCTCGCCGACCTCGTCTTCACCGACGTCCCCGGTCGCGTGGCCAAGGCGCTGCTCGAGCTCAGCCAGCGCTTCGGCCGCCCCGTCGAGGACGGCGTGATGGTCGCCCACGACCTCACCCAGGAGGAGCTGGCCCAGCTCGTCGGCGCCTCTCGCGAGACGGTCAACAAGGCCTTGGCGGACTTCGCCTCGCGCGGCTGGCTGCGCCTCGAGGCCCGCGCCGTCCTCCTTACCGACGTCGAGCGCCTCCAGCGCCGCGCACGCTGACCCCGCATCCCTCGAAGGGCCCGGCCGCCTCAGGCGCCGGGCCCTTCGCGCGTCTGCGGCCGCGAAGGGCGGGGCCCACCAGATCGGGTGGAGGTATACGCGCGGCAGGTTCATCGGCGTGTTTACCTCCACCCAAAGCGGCGGGGGCCCACGCACGGGCGGACGAAGAGCGGGGCGGCCAACCGCGATCGAGAAGCGGATGCGGACGAAGGGTGGGGGTGGCCCGACTCATGAAGAAGTCCGGCCGACACACGGAGTGAGCGTTCAGGGAAGCAGCCGGACTTCTTCTTAGGGCCACCCCCACCCCTTCGGGAGCCCAGAGGGAGACTGCGGGAGGGCATCGAGACGCGGCGGCGGCGAGACGAGGAGACTCAGGCGCCCTCGAGGAACCGCATCTGCGCGAGCACCGACATCTTCGCGGCCGGCCAGACCGAGCGGTCGACGTCTGCGTAGACCGTCGCGACGACGGCGTCGGCATCACGCGCCCCCTCGGCCATGGCGGCCCGCACCTGGTCGAGCCGCTCACGGCGGTGCACCCGATAGAAGTCGACCATCGCCGCGGCGTCGGGAACCGTCGGACCGTGACCGGGCAAGATCGTGGCGACTGCCCCGTCACCGGTGAGCGCCTTGATGCGTTCGAGCGAGTCGAGGTAGGCCGCGAGCTCGCCGTCGGGGTGCGCGACGACGGTCGTGCCCCGACCGAGGACGGTGTCACCCGTGAGGAGCGCGTGGTCGGCCGCGAGCGCGAAGGAGACCGAGTCGGCGGTGTGCCCGGGGGTGGCCACGACCCGCACCTCGAGGTCTCCGGCGCGCAGGACGTCGCCGTCGGAGAGGTCGTCGTGTCCTCGGCCGACGGCCTGGACGGGGGCGCCGGTGAGCCGAGCGAGCCGGGGCGCACCCTCGCTGTGGTCGGCGTGCCCGTGGGTGAGGACGATGCGGGTGACCCGCGCGCCGAGCCCGGCGACGTGGTCGACGACGCGCTGCTGGTGGGCGGGCTCGTCCTCACCGGGGTCGATGACGATGGCGTCGCTGCCGCCGGGGCTCATGAGCACCCAGGTGTTGGTGCCGTCGAGCGTCATCGGACCGGGGTTGCCCTGGAGCAGGCAGTGCGCGTGCTCGGTGATCTGGCCTCCGGCCCAGTGACCGAAGGGAGCGGACGGCTCGGGAGCAGCGACGCTCACGGCAGTTCCGCCCGCATGGCGGGGCCGGCCTCGGTCTCGACGAGACGGGGCATGACCGGCGCGATCGGCAGGTCCTGCCCCAGCGCGGCGCTCACCGTGCTGACCTCGGCCAGCTGCTCGAGGCAGACGAGGGTCGGCGGCATGAGCATGACGTCGCCGTCGCCGAAGGCGCCGAGCGCGTCGCGGGGGTGCACCCACTCCGACAGGTCGGCCTCGCTCGTCTCGCCGTCGGGCTCCTGGCCCGGGGGGACGGCCGCGACGAAGAACCGGGTGTCGTAGCGACGCGGCTCGACCTCGGGCGTGATCCAGTGCCCGCGGTAGCGCAGCAGGTCGCTGCGCAGCACGAGGTGGTGCTCGAGGAGCACCTGTCCGAAGCCGATCTCGTGGCGCACGAGGCGGGCGCGCAGGTCGGCGGCGACCGCGGGGTCGAGGTGAGGGGTCTCCCCTTCGCCCGAGGCCGGGGAGGCGAGGAGCACGCCGGTCTCCTCGAAGACCTCCCGGATCGCCGCTGCGACGAGCATCCGGGCGCTCGCCTCGTCGGTGCCGAAGACCTCGGCCCACTCCTCGACCGCTGGGCCGGCCCACGGGAGCTCGTCCTCGGCGTCGCCCCGGTCCACGCCACCACCGGGGAAGACGTGCATCGACGGGGCGAAGGCCATCGACGAGGCCCGCCGGAGCATGAAGACCTCGAGCGGCCCCTCGTCGTCACGCACGAGCATGACGGTCGACGCGAGCTTGGGCTGGGCCGGCTCGGTGACGGCCGGAGGCTCCCCGGCGTCGAGCCCCAGCAGAGACTCGCGCAGCGAGCCCAGCACGAAGTCGCGCTGGACCATCAGTCGCGGATCCGGACCGTCACCTCGACCTCGACGGGCGTCCCGAGGGGCAGCGCCGCAACGCCGACGGCCGAGCGGGCGTGCTCTCCGGCCGCGCCGAAGACCTCGCCGAGGAGCTCGCTGGCGCCGTTGATCACGCCGGGCTGACCGGTGAAGTCCGGTGCGCTGGAGACGAAGCCGACAACCTTGACCACCTGCTCGACGCGGTCGAGGTCACCGATGGCGCCGCGGATGGCGGCCAGCGCGTTGATCGCGCACAGGCGGGCCATCTCCTTGGCCTGCTCGGGGTCGACCTCGGCACCGACGTGGCCGGTGACGGGGAGCGCACCGTCGACGAGGGGCAGCTGCCCCGAGGTCAGCACGTGGTGACCGTCGACGATGGCCGGGACGTAGGCGCCGGCCGGCGCGGGCGGGTCAGTCAGGGTGATGGACAGCTCCGCGAGGCGCTCGTCGATGCGTCCCATCAGGCCGCCTTGGGGCGCTTGAGGTAGGCCACGAGGTTGCCCCCGTCGCCCTGCAGGACCTGGACGAGCTCCCAGCCGTCCTCGCCCCACTGGTCGAGGATCTGCTTGGTCGCGTGGACGATGAGCGGCACGGTGACGTACTCCCACTGGGTCATGTCGGCACCCTACTCGTAGACTTACGGGCGTGACCGATCCCTCCGCATCCCCCGTTCGGCTGCACGTCGTGAGCGGCAAGGGCGGCACCGGCAAGACGACCGTCGCCACGGCGATGGCGCTGGCTCTCGCCGCCCGCGGGCAGCGCGTGCTGCTCGCGGAGGTCGAGGGCCGGCAGGGGATCTCGCAGGTCCTCGACGTGGCCCCGCTCGGCACCGAGGAGCGCACGGTGGTCACCGACCCCTCCGGCGGCGAGGTCGTCGGGCTGTCGGTCGATGCCAAGACCGCGCTGCTCGAGTACCTGCAGAAGTTCTACAAGCTCGGCCGCGCCGGCTCGGTGCTGGAGAAGGTCGGGGCGGTGGACTTCGCGACGACGATCGCCCCGGGTGTGCGCGACGTGCTGCTCATCGGGCGCGTCTACGAGGCGGTCGGCCGCGTGACGAAGGGGGCGAAGAAGCGCCCCGCGTACGACGCCGTCGTCCTCGACGCCCCGCCGACCGGCCGGATCGGCCGCTTCCTCAACGTCAACTCCGAGGTGTCGGAGGTGGCCAGGGTCGGCCCCGTGCGCAACCAGGCCGACTCGATCACCCGGCTGCTGCAGAGCCCGATGACCGCGGTGCACCTCGTGACCCTCCTCGAGGAGATGCCGGTGCAGGAGACCAAGGACGCCATCGACGAGCTCGGCGGGCTCTCCCTTCGCGTCGGGTCGGTCGTCGCCAACGGTGTGCGCCAACCCCTCGTCGCCGACGAGGACGCCGAGGCCGTCGCCGACCAGGACCCCACGGTGCGCGCCGCGCTGGAGGAGGCCCTCGCCGCCGTCGAGGTCACGGCGCGCCCGGCCATCGTCGCGGGGCTCCTCGCGGAGGGTGCCGACCACGTGGACCGCGCCCGGCTGCAGGCCGAGCAGCACGACGTCCTGGGCGAGCTCGACGTCCCGGTCAGGGTGCTGCCCCACCTGCCCGACGGCGTCGAGTCCGGCGGGCTGCGCCTCCTCGCCGACCACCTCGACGAGCAGGGAGCCATCTGATGGCGAAGGACACCGGCCTCGACCTGGACGCCGTCATCGGGGACCCCGAGCGGAGGATCATCGTCTGCTGCGGGTCCGGCGGGGTCGGCAAGACGACGACCGCCGCCGCACTCGCGGTCCGCGCCGCGGAGCAGGGCCGCCGGGTCGTCGTGCTGACCATCGACCCCGCGCGTCGGCTGGCCCAGTCGCTCGGGCTCGACGAGCTCGACAACACCCCGCGCCCGGTCACCGACATCGACACCTCCGCCGGCGGTTCGCTCGACGCGATGATGCTCGACATGAAGCGCACCTTCGACGAGGTCGTCGAGGCGCACGCGGCCCCGGACAAGGCCGCCCAGATCCTCGCCAACCCCTTCTACATCGCCGTGTCGAGCTCCTTCGCCGGGACGCAGGAGTACATGGCCATGGAAAAGCTCGGGCAGCTGAGGGGGCAGATGGCCGAGGGCACGCAGGACTGGGACCTCGTCGTCGTCGACACCCCGCCGTCGCGGTCGGCCCTGGACTTCCTCGACGCACCCAAGCGCCTCGGGTCCTTCCTCGACGGCCGCTTCATCCGTCTGCTCTCCGCCCCGGCCAAGGTCGGCGGGCGGGCCTCGCTCAAGGTCTTCAGCGCGGGGGTCTCGCTGGCGAGCGGGATCATGACCAAGCTGCTCGGCGGCGAGTTCCTCCGCGACGTGCAGACCTTCGTCGCGGCGATGGACACGATGTTCGGCGGCTTCCGCCAGCGCGCCGACCAGACCTATGCCCTCCTCTCGCGGCCCGAGACCGCCTTCGTCGTCGTCGCCGCCCCCGAGCGCGATGCGATGCGCGAGGCGGGATTCTTCATCGAGCGCCTGGCGAGCGACCGGATGCCGCTGGCCGGCGTCCTCGTCAACCGCGTGCACACCACGGCCGCCAAGCAGCTGAGCGCCGGCCGCGCCGAGGACGCCGCCGCGGCCCTCGACGAGCTCGGCGGCCACGAGCTGGCCGCCTCGCTCCTGCGGGTGCACGTCGAGGTCGCCGAGACCGCCGCACGGCACCGGGCGATGATCACCCGCTTCCGCACCTCGCACCCGGGCGTCCCGACGGCCGCGGTACCGGCCCAGCCCCTCGACATCCACGACCTCGACGGGCTGCGGGCGATCGGCAGCGCACTCGGCGGGCGCTGACCCCCTTCGTCGGCCGTCGCCATCCCCGCGCGGGCTCCCCCGGACGCACAGGTTGCCCGGTTACCCTGTGCCGCATGTCTGACTCCGGGATGCCGCATCTCTTCCGCCTGCTCGGCGCCTTCGTCGCCGTCGCAGTCGGTATCGGTCTCGTCGGCGCCGGCCTGGTCATCCCGCTCGCGGGGGCGACCGGCGGCGCGGCCCAGTCCACGGCGGAGGGGTTCAACAACCTCGACGACGAGTTCACCGCGACCGCACTCGCCCAGCAGTCGAAGATCTACTCCTCCGACGGCAAGCTCCTGGCGACGCCCTATGACGCCAACCGGATCGTCGTGCCGCTGAGCAAGATCTCCAAGACGATGCAGCAGGCGCAGATCGCCATCGAGGACAGCCGCTTCTACGAGCACGGTGGCATCGACGTGCGTGGCACGACCCGCGCCCTCGTCTCCAACGTCAGCTCCGGTCAGACCCAGGGCGGCTCGTCGATCACCCAGCAGTACGTCAAGCTGATGCTCCAGGAGAAGGCGGTCCGCGAGGACGACCAGGAGGCCGCCCAGGCCGCTGTCGAGCAGACCTACAGCCGCAAGCTGCAGGAGCTCAAGTACGCGCTCAACGTCGAGAAGACGCACACCAAGGACCAGATCCTCTCCGGCTACCTCAACCTCGCCCTCTACGGCGACCAGGCCTACGGCGTCGAGGCGGCCGCCAAGCACTTCTTCAGCAAGCACGCCTCCGAGCTCAACCTCAGCGAGTCGGCCACGCTGGCCGGCGTCGTCCAGTCGCCGAGCCGCCTCAACCCCCGGACCAACCCCGAGGAGGTCCAGGAGCGTCGCGACCTCGTCATCAACCGCATGCAGTCGCTCGGCATGGTGACCCCGGCCCAGGCCGACGCGGCCAAGGCCAAGAGCGTCAAGAGCACGCTGAAGATCAAGGAGAACGAGGGCGGCACCTGCTCCAAGGCGGTCGACCCGTACTTCTGCAACTACGTCATCCAGTACCTGCGCCAGATGCCCGAGCTCGGCCCCGACCCGGACGCGCGCATGCAGGCCATCAACACCGGTGGCTTCACGATCAAGACCACCCTGCGCCGCTCGTGGCAGAAGAACCTCAAGCAGGAGCTCACCGAGCGGGTGCCCGCGGGCACCGAGCGCTTCGGCTCCGCGGCCGCCATGATCGAGCCCGGCACCGGCAAGGTGCGCGCCATCGCCCAGACCTCCACCTACAAGGTCGGTCTGAAGAAGGCCTCGACCCGCTACTCGGAGCAGGCGTGGAGCGTGCCCGCCCAGTACGGCGGCACCAACGGCTTCGCGATCGGCTCGACCGCCAAGATGTTCGCCCTCGTCGCCGCTCTGGAGAAGGGCAAGCCGATGGAGTCGACGATCAACACGCCGGACGGCACGCAGGCGACCTTCATGCCCAAGCAGTTCAACAGCAAGTGCACGACCAACTCCCCGTGGGTCGTCGCCAACGCGGAGAAGGCCGTGGGCGGCCCGATGACGATGCGCCAGGCGACGAAGATGTCGGTCAACACCTCTTTCGCCCAGCTCGCCTCCGACATCGGCTCCTGCCGGATCCCCAAGGTCATGGCGAAGATGGGTCTGACCGACGGCTACGGCCTGCCCTACGGCCTCAACTACAACGGTGGCGTCAAGACCAAGGACGACTACGCGGTCTCCAACCTCGTCCTCGGCTCCGACTCCTCGACCCCGCTGCAGCTCGCCTCGAGCTACGCGACCCTCGCGGCCGACGGCAAGTACTGCCCGCCCAACCCCATCGAGTCCATCACCACGGCCAACGGCACCAAGATGAAGATCAAGCCGCCGGCGTGCAAGCAGGTCATGGACAAGGACATCGCCCGTGGTGTCACCGACCTGCTGACCGAGACGATGACCCCCGGCGGCACCGCCAACGCCATGGTCCTCGACAACGGCCGCCATGCCGCCGCCAAGACGGGTACCACCGACAACAACAAGCAGTCCTGGTTCGCAGGCTTCACCAAGCAGCTGTCCACGGCCGTCTGGGTCGGCTCGCCCATCCGCGAGTACGAGATGACCGGCGTCAACATCGGCGGGCAGTTCTACCCGAAGGTCTACGGCGGCACCATCGCCGGGCCGATCTGGAAGGAGGTCATGGACGAGGCGTCGGAGGGCATGGCCAAGAAGCGCTTCACGAAGCCGAGCAAGGAAGTCATCAACGGCGACATGCGCTCCATCCCGGACGTGACCGGCATGGGCCCGACCCAGGCCAAGGAAAAGCTCGAGAAGGCCGGCTTCAAGGCCACCGAGGGCAGCCAGGTCAACAGCACCGCCCAAGCTGGCGCCGTCGCCTACACCCAGCCGACCGGGCAGGCCCTCAAGGGCACGACCGTGACGATGTACATCTCCAACGGCGTCCCGCCCTACACCCCGCCGCCGGCCCCGACGACGACCCAGGCGCCAGCCCCCACGACGACGCAGGCACCCGCCCCGTCGACGACCCGCTCGTCGAGCTCGACCTCCAGGCCGTCCTCGTCGACAACGCGGAGCACGACAACGTCGCGCCCCAGCGCCACCCGCTCGACGCCGACACCCCGCCAGACGGGGACGCGGCCGAACGGCAACGGCAACGGCAACGGCAACGGCAACGGCGGCAACACCAACGACTGACCCATGACCGAAGGGGGGAGGTCACCGGCGACGGTGACCTCCCCCCTTCGTCATGTGCTGGCCGGGTCAGCCCGCCAGACGCGCCTTGACCTTGGCAGCGATGGCCCCGCCATCGGCACGGCCGGCGGCCTCGGCCTGCGCGGCCTTCATCACCTGACCCATCTGGGCCATCGACGTCGCGCCGACCTGCTCGATGGCGCGGTCGACGATCGCGGTGAGCTCGTCGTCGCCGAGCTGGGCCGGCAGGTAGGTCTCGAGGACCGCGAGCTCGGCCTCCTCGCGCTCGGCCAGCTCGGGGCGGCCGGCGTCGCGGTAGGCGGTGGCCGACTCCTTGCGCTTCTTGGCCTCCTTGGCCACGACCTTGAGCGTCTCGTCGTCGCTGAGCTCGCGCGCCGACTCGCCCGACACCTCGGCATTGCTGATCCCCGTGAGCACCATGCGCAGGGTGGCGACGCGCACCTGCTCGCGGGCCCGCATCGCGGTGTGGAGGTCGTGCTGGAGGGTGGCCTTGAGGGTGTCGGTCATGACTCGATTGTGGCAGCACGGGCACATCTGCTCGATCGCTTTGCCAAGATGTGCCCCGTGACCACCACTTCCGTGACGCGCGTCGTGGCCGGGACGGCCGCGGCCGGTGCTGCCGCGCTCGCATGGGGCGTGCTCGTCGAGCCGCGCCTGTTCACCCTGCGGCGCTTCACCGTGCCGGTACTACCCGCTGACGCCCTGCCGGTGCGGATCCTGCAGGTGAGCGACATCCACATGGTGCCGGGGCAGCAGGCCAAGACGGAGTGGATCCGGGGGCTGGCCGCGCTCGAGCCGGACCTCGTGGTCAACACCGGCGACAACCTCAGCCACCTCGAGGCGGTGCCGGCGGCCCTCGACGCCCTCGCGCCGCTGCTCGAGCGGCCCGGCGTCTTCGTCATGGGGTCCAACGACTACCACGCCCCCGTGCCCAAGAACCCGGCCCGCTACCTGACCAAGGACCACGCCAAGGTCGTCGGTTCGCGGGTGGAGCTGCCGACCGAGGAGCTGCGCGAGGGCATGGCCTCGCGGGGCTGGGTCGACCTCGACAACGCCCGCACGAGCCTGACCGTGGCCGGCTCCCGTCTCGACCTGGTCGGTGTCGACGACCCGCACATCCACCGGGACGACTACGCCGCGGTGGGCGCGCCGGCCGACCCGGCCGCCACGACACTGGGCGTCACCCACGCTCCCTACCAGCGGGTCCTCGACGCCATGACGGGCGATGGCGCCCGGCTGGTCATCGCCGGGCACACGCACGGCGGCCAGCTCTGCGTGCCGGGCGTGGGTGCGCTCGTCACCAACTGCGACCTGGACCGCCGCCGGGCGAAGGGGGTCTCCCGCTGGTGGCCGGGTGCCGGCGCCGGCGGCGCAGCTCCCGCCGACGCCGCCTGGTTGCACGTGTCGGCCGGCCTCGGTGCCTCCCGCTTCGCTCCGGTGCGCTTCGCGTGCCGACCCGAGGCCACCCTGCTCACCCTCGTCCCCGAAGGGCCTGCCCGATGAACCTGCGTGAAGCCGCCTCCCTCGTCGCGGCAGCCGTCTTCGCCGGCGGCACCTCGACCTGGGCGATCGCGAGCGCCGCCCCGGCGGTGGACCTGCCCCCGGCTCCGACGCTGTCGACGAGCACGTCGAGCAGCTCGTCCTCCTCGTCGACCTCTCGGACACGGACGTCGAGTTCGAGCACCTGGTCGAGCACCTCGTCGACGACCTCGACGACCTCGACGACCACCGAGGAGCCGGCGTCCGAGCCGACGACGACCGAGGAGGTCGTGCCGGAGCCGACGACGACGGCTCCTCCGCCCACGGAGACCTGGACTCCTCCGGTCGAGACGACCCCGTGGACCCCGCCGCCCGCCGAGACGACTCCGTGGACCCCGCCGGCCACCGAGACCGCCCCTGTCGACCCCGGGGTCACCGAGACCACCCCGACCGACGAGGTCACCGAGACACTGCCCTACGACCCGTCCACGCAGACGGACCAGATGCCCTGAGCCCGATTGTCGATCCGGGCGGCGACTGGGTTATCCTTCCTTGGCGCCGCTCGGAGACGAGGGGCGCAGGCACCACGGGGTGTGGCGCAGCTTGGTAGCGCGCGTCGTTCGGGACGACGAGGCCGCAGGTTCAAATCCTGTCACCCCGACCCGCCGAAACCGGCTCAGATCCGCTAGAAATGCGGGTCTGGGCCGGTTTTTGTTTGCCCTCTGGGCATAACTGGGACACAACGGCACAGCTCGCGGACAGCAAGGACCCCCGCGAGGCTGCCACCTCCGGGGGTCTGACGACAGCAACTGAGAGGTGCTGACGTGAGACCTAGCGTAGCCATCCACGCTCCGCCCGTGAAGGGCGTCGAGCACCTGGCCGTGCACGCACGTGTCTCCTCTTGCTCGCCTGTGTCATCTCCTGTCACGGCGGGAGGTGGTGCCGCTGGGTAGCCCCGACCGCTCGACGCGGCGCTGGACAGGGCCTCAGCCGCGACACCAAAACGATCGACGCCACCGGTGACTGACCTCCAGGTCTGCGAACCGGCGCAGACCGCCCCACGTAGTGCAGTGCACGGCCGTCGCGGGGTCTTGCGATCAGCTCGCTCTCGAATCGGGAGCGGGCCAGTCGGCGTGGGATGGAATCAACGTGAGGTCGGATCTTTGGGAGGGATTCCCACAGGTCTGCCCCTGGCCTGCCAGGGCCCCGCTCGACTGTCGGTCCTCACCGGCACACTCGGCCCATGGAACTACCGACCGTCGTCGCTGTCGTCATCGCTGTCGTCTCCTTGCTCCTCAACATCGCGGCCGTGCTGATCTCGAAGTCGCAAGTAGCCGCAGCCAAGAGCCAGACGGAGGTCCAGCGACAGATCCATCGTGACTCGTCACAGCCCTATGTCTGGGCAGACATCCGCCTGAACCCCGACGACGGCGCAACCCTCGACTGGGTCGTCGGCAACTCGGGCCCCACCGTGGCCACAGATGTGACATTCCGCGTCGACCCGCCGTTCGGTGACATACATCCACTCACCTCCGCGGCCATCGAACGCATGACGAACGGCATCGCGTCGCTCCCGCCGGGGCGGATCAATTGGTGGAGACTGGGAGCAACCTACGACTTGATGAAGTCGACGGGCCCTCAACCGCGCACCATCACCATCGACGCGACGGGGCCGTTCGGCGCCCTCCCGACTTTGGAGTACGTCGTCGACATCACCGACTTCCGTGAAGCCAATGTCCACCCCGATGGGAGCCTGCACCTGCTCGCCAAGGCCGTAGACCGCCGCCCTTCCGCGAAGGATGTATCAGCCCTCACGGGGGCGCTTCACCGCTTGGCAGAGCAGCGAGCAGACGATTCGTCGATAGGCGAGTGAGCGCAGCGCTTGCACAGGCTGGATGCGAACGGCTGGTTGCTCGGCGTCACCACGCAATCGATGGGACCCTTGCTCCGAGGCTTCTACTGAACGGCGAAGAAAACCTCAACCGAGATGAGGAAGGTGACCAGCGAGGTGGGACCACGCTCCAGCGTTTGGGCCCTCATCGCGCTGCCGTTGCTCGGCGTCGGTCTGGGTGCGGTCAACGTCGCGGCCAACTTTGACCTCATCCCAGGCTCGTACTGGATGGCCAAGGTCGTCGGACGCGAGTGGGGATGGCTCCTCGCGGGGTTCGCCGCCGCGTGGGCCGGGAAGACGTGGAAGTCGTCGCTCGCTCGGGCTCTGACGTTGCTCGTCCCAGCCGTCGCGACTTACGTGGCCCTCGACGCCGCCATGATCGCCCGCACGATCGACGGCACCATCTCTGGTCCCGGTCTGGTCCTCGTCGAAGGCATCTTCTGGGAGGTTGCCGCGATCGTCGCGGCCGCGGGCCTGGCTGCAGTCCGTCGTCTGATCTCCGTAGACGGCCTTGTCGGGATGGCGGCCACAGCCGCGCTCCCCACCTACATCGCCTACTCCGCCTGGACCGCTCGACGCAATGCCGTGCGGGCGGGAAACGATGACCCGGCCCTCATCGACGTGACGAATGTTCTGCTGCCCGCGGCGCTCATCGTGGGCGCCGTCGCCACATTGGCCCGGGTGATGACGCAGCAGTCCAGCCAGCGCAAATCGCCAGGAGCCGATGTCTCCATGGACGCGTGACCCTGTTCCCAGGCCCTTACGGCCCTTCGTGACTGACGTCGGCTGTCGGGCCCACTTGGCACTGGCTTCGGAGGTTTCGTCCGACACCGTTTGTAGGTGGGTTCTGACACCGCTGAGACGTGGTCTGGGCCGGCGATGGTGGTCTCCGCCGACACCGCCGCTTCGCGCGCCTGAGCTGCGGTCAGGTCGTGCGCTGCTTTGCGGCTTGGGCCAGGCGGTAGGAGTCGGTGCCGGTCTCGAGGATGGTGCCGCCGAAGGTGAGACGGTCAACGATGGCAGCGCAGAGTCTGGGGTCGGTGAAGGTCTTGGTCCAGCCGCCGAAGGACTCGTTGGACGCGATCGCGACAGAGGCCTTCTCCTCGCGCTCGGTGAGGACCTGGAACAACAGCTCGGCTCCGCGCCGGTCGAGTTGCATGTAGCCGAGTTCGTCGATGCACAGCAGGTCGACGCGACCGTAGCGGGCGATGGTCTTGGCGAGCGTCATCTCGTCGGCAGCCTCGACGAGCTCGTTGGCGAGTTGGGTCGCAAGGGTGTACTTGACCCGGTAGCCGGCCATGGCGGCCTCGGTGCCGAGGGCGATCAGCAGATGAGATTTGCCGGTGCCGGAGTCGCCGATGAGGCACAGCGGCTGGCCCTTCTGGACCCATTCGCACTTGGCGAGGGTGTGGATCACGGCGGGGTCGAGATTGGGGTTGGCGTCGAAGTCGAAGGCCCGCAGCGACTTCTCGCGCGGGAACTTGGCGGCCTTGATCCGACGCTCGGACCGGCGTCTGGCGCGATCGTCGCACTCGGCGAGCAGCACTTCGGCAAGGAACCCGCGGTAGGACATCTGCTCATGCCCGGCCCGGTCGGCGTAGTCGGCGAAGGAGTTGCGGATGGTGGGCATCCGCAGCATCCGGCAGGCCTGGTCGATCGCGGCGTCGGCTGCTTCCTCTGTCATCCCTCGGCGCTTGGTGGTCATGGTGCGGCTCCTTCGTTCGGCGGGTCACGGCGGCTGGCCAGCAGTTGGTCGTACTTGTCCACGCTCGGCAGCGGCCGAGTGTCGGCCGGGATGTGGGCGCGAAGCCGGCGCTCGGTCAGCGATCGCACGGCAGGGGTCTCGCCTTCACCGTGTGCCGTGTCGCTGCCCATCAAGGGGGTCGGGTGGTGTGCTGTCGTGTCGTCGGCTTCGCCATCTGCCGTCTCGTTGCGCTTGCGCGCTTCCAGTGCGACAGCGTCGGCCGTGAGCGCGCCTGCACGCAGCGCTGTCGCGAGCCCGGCGACGACGTGTTCGTGTGGAAGGTGTCGGTGCAGCATCAGGACCTCGATCAGGGCCCGGGTGCCGTCGGCGTCGCCGTTCGCCTTGCAGGCCGCGGCCCACCAGGCGTCGTGAACGGGAGTGAAGCTCCCTGATGCCCTGGCCTGTTCCAGCGCTGTCGCGCCGGGTAGTGCGCCGGGTTTGCGGAGGAGGACCTCGAGGTAGTGATCCAGGTCGACCCGGGTCGCGCCCTTGGTCATCAGCCGCTCATGGCGGGCGATCTCGGTCTTGCCGTCGAACACAACCAGGTCACTGGCGTTGAGCAGCACCCGGGCTTGACGGCCGGCCATGCGCGCGGGGACAGAGTACTTGTTCATCCTGACCGAGACCTGCGCGTAGCGGTCCACGCGTGGGTTGAACCAGCGGCCGGTCTCGAACGGCTCGTTGGGCAGTGGCGCGAGGAGTGGCTGCTCGGTGGCGAAGTGTTCCCCGACAGTGCGGGCCCGCGACCCGATCCGCCGAGTGTCGTCGGCTTCGTCCCAGGCGTCGACCAAAGTGTTGAGCTCGGCGAGGGAGTCGACTTCGGGGATGGGGACCAGGTGGTTGCGACGGAACCACCCGATCTGCCCCTCGACGCCGCCTTTCTCGTGCGCCCCTTGGATGCCGGGCTGGCAATAGAAGGCCTCGATGCCGTAGTGAGACCGGAACGCGGTCCACCGGTCGGCTTCGACCCGTTGACGGGAGAACCCGATCACGCTGGCGACTGCGGCCTTGAGGTTGTCGTAGCGGATCTTCCCGGTCGGGACGCCCCCGAGGACCCGGAACGCGTGCGCGTGCCCTTCGAAGAAGGCTTCTTGCCCGGCGGACGCACTGATCCTGTGTGCGGCCTTGCCGGAGTAGGAGAGTCGCAGGCTGAACAGGGTGCAGGTGACGAGTTCGCCGCGCAGGCGGATCGCGACCTCGCCGAAGTCGACCTCGGCCTCGCGGCCGGGCAGGTGCTCTTGCGGGATGAACGTGTTCGTGGGTTCCCGACCCGCTTCGATCCGGATCTCGCGGCGTCGGGTGGCGACGTACTCGCGCACCATCCAGTACGACACATCGGTGGCGTGGCGTTCATCCAGTAGCCGGTCGAAGATCCGCTTGGCGGTGTGCCGCTGCTTGCGGGGCGCGTCCAGGTCTGCGCGCAGCCAGTCGTCGATGGCGTCTCGGTACTGGTCCAGTCGTGAGCCCCGCTTCGGGGGTGGCTTCCGCTCCTTGGGCCAGGCCGACTCCAGCGCGGCGACCACGGTCCGGTACCCCACGCCGTGCTTGCGCTGCAGGGCGCGGTTGGACATCCCGGCGCGGACATCGCGCCGGATTGCGGAGTACAGGTCGACCCTGGACCTACCCGCCGGCACGGACACGCCCGTCTTGGGTCGGGCCGGAGGTCATCGGCCATTGCCGGAGGTTGGTGTGCCGAGGCATTTTGCGATGCCGTCGAGAATCAGGCCGACACCACGCCGGTAGGCACCTTCGGGGTCGTTGGCTTTGCCGGTCTGTTCTCCGAGGGTGCGTGAGACGCGCGAGGCGGTCGGGAACCGGGTCTGGTCGCCGATCGCGGTGGTCAGGGCCGGTTCGATGTTCGACCACCAGTCGGTGTCGTGGTCTTCGCCCGGCAGCCTGGAGTCTTGGGCGGCGCGTGTGGCGCGGGCTGTTCCCTGCACCAACGAGAGCAGGGCGGTGAGGGTGTGCTCCATCTCGACGTCGGTGAGCCCGATTCCGTCCAGGGCGCGCAACTCGGTCTCGTACTTCGTTGAGGCCCCTGGTCCGGGGACTGGGCGTCCGGCGGCGAGGTCGGTGATCCAGGGATGGGCTTGGCAACTCGCCCAGTTCGCTTCGGCGATCGCGGTGACGCGTTCCCGCCAGTCCGCGCCCTCGGGGATCGTGACGGCCTCGTAGGTCACGCCCGCGACGTGATCGAGCATGAGCTCGATGAGTTCGGCCCGGCCACCGATGTGTGGATACAGCGCCATCGCGGTGACCCCTGCTTCCTCGGCCAGTCGCCGGATTGTCACGGCGTCCAGGCCCTCTCTGTCGGCGAGGTCGACTGCCAGTGCGGTGACGCTTTGGGTGCTGATCCCGCTGCGTGGGCTCACCGGCGAGTCACGCCAGAGCAGTCCGATCAGCTTGAACTCGTCCACGCCTGTGCGCTTGGCCATCTCTGTCCTCCTCGAACTGTACGTTGTAGAATACACTGTAGAACGCGACGAGAGGAACAGCATGGATGTCGAGATGAGCCCACCCGGTTCGATCCGGGTCGAGGCGGTGCGCAAGACCTTCCCGAAGCGGGACAAACCCGCGTTGACCCGGGTCGATCTGCGCGTCGACTCCGGCCGGGTGTGCGCACTGCTGGGGGCCAATGGTGCCGGCAAAACGACCCTGGTGCGGATTCTGACGACGCTGACGGGCAAGGACTCCGGCACTGTGAGCGTCAATGGCTGGGACGTGGACCGCGATCCTGCACGGGTACGGGCATCGATCGGCGTCGTGGGGCAGTATGCCGCCCTCGACGAGGTGCTCTCAGCCAGGGAAAACCTGGAACTGTTTGCCCGGCTGATCGGGCTCTCACGTACCGCGGCCCGGTCGCGGGCAGCCACGCTCCTGGAGCAGGCGGGCCTGAGCGAGCACGGCGGGCAGAAGGTATCCGGGTTCTCCGGTGGCATGCGACGTCGCCTGGACCTCGTGACCTCGATGATCACCCGTCCCGCCGTGCTCCTCATCGATGAGCCGACCACGGGCCTCGATCCGATCGCCCGTCGCACGATCTGGAACACGGTGCGCTCGTTGGTGGACGAGGGTACTACCGTCCTGTTGACCACGCAGTACCTGGAGGAGGCCGACGAATTGGCCGATGACGTCGTGATCCTGCGCGAGGGTTCCGTGGTCGCCACCGGTGCCCCATCGGACTTGAAAACGCTCGTGGGAGAGCCACGGATGGAACTGCGCGAACCCTCCCTCGAAGACGTCTACCTGCATCTACATCGAGGGGGCGACGCAGCATGAGCGCCACGACGATCGAGCACCACGCTCCGGCCACGGGCAGCATTCTGCGCGAGGCCGTCATCCTGACCGGCCGCGCGATGCGGCACTGGCGGGCGCGACCGGTCACGTTCAGCATCCAACTGCTGTTCCCCGTCTTGGTCATGCTGCTCATGGGCGGCCTGCTCGGCGGGGCGATCGCCGGCACCACAGGCGACTACATCGTCTTCGTCGTGCCGGGCATTCTCGCCTTCACCGTGCTATCGGGAATCGAGACGACGATCACCGCTGTCACCGGAGACGCTGCCAAGACCGTCACCGACCGGTTCCGCACACTGCCCATCTCCCGCGGTTCGGTGCTGCTGGGACGGGTCTTCGCTGACATGCTCACTGCCGCCGTGGAACTCGCGGTCGTCACCACCGCAGGACTGCTGCTCGGCTGGCGTCCCGAAGGGGGCCTCGCCGATGTTGTGCTCGCCTACGTCCTGCTGCTGTGGCTGAGGTTCGGACTGCTGTGGGTCGGCGTCTGGATCGGGTTGAAGGCAGGCACACCAGAGGCGGCCACGACCGCCCAGCTTGCGATCTGGCCGGTGGCGTTCCTCTCGACTGTGTTCGTCGATCCGCGCACGATGCCGGCCTGGCTCGGAGTCGTCGCCGAATGGAACCCCCTGTCGGCGACCGCATCCGCGGCGCGTGAACTGTTCTCGGGCACCGACCTCACCGGGGTTACCTTCGTCGCCGACCACGCTGTGCTCTTCGCCATTGGCTGGCCGCTCGCGCTGACACTGGCGTTCGTGCCCCTCGCTATTCGCGCCTACCGGAGGCTGTCATGACGACCACGACCCACGATGTGATCCGCGTGCGCGGAGCCCGCCAGAACTCACTCCAAGACATCGACGTCGACGTCCCCAAGCATCAGCTCGTTGTCGTCACCGGCGTCTCCGGCTCAGGCAAGTCCTCGCTGGTGTTCGACACTATCGCCGCCGAGTCGGCGCGCCAGCTCAACGAGACGTTCTCGGCGTTTGCCCAAGGCCGGCTGCCCAGCTACGCCCACCCCGACGTCGACCTGTTGGAGAACCTCTCGGCCGTCATCGTGGTCGACCAGCAGCGCCTGACCGGCGGACCACGCTCCACGGTCGGGACCATCAGCGACATCGGCGCACGCCTGCGGCTGTTGTTCTCGCGGATCGGTCAGCCAGCGGCCGGCTACTCCAACGCCTACAGCTTCAACGACCCCGCGGGCATGTGCCCGAACTGCCAGGGGCTCGGCGTCGCAGCCTCGGTCGTGGAATCCGAGCTCGTCGACGACGACCGATCCCTCAACGAGGGCGCGATCACCTTCCCCAAGTTCAACCCGGGCACCTGGCTGTGGAAGGCCTACGCCAAGGCCGGGTTCTTCGACCCGGACATGAAGATCCGTGACTACACCTCCGAGGAACGCGAGCTGTTCCTCCATGCACCAGCCGGGGAACACACCCTGCCAGCTGGGATGGATGCGGTCGGCACCGCCTACGAAGGCCTCGTCACCCGATTCAACCGGATCTACCTCCAGCGCGAACCCGACTCGTTCAAAGGCAAGCAGCGAGAGGCGTTCGAGCGGATCGTGTCGCGTGGCCCTTGCCCCGAATGCCACGGCTCCCGACTCGCCGCGCCCGCCCGTGCCAGCCTGATCGACGGCAAGTCGATCGCCGACCTCAACGCGATGCAGATCAGCGACCTCGCCGAGCGCGTCGCCGAGGTTGACGGTGTCGGCGTGGCACCGCTGGTCGCGAACCTGCGCGTCCACCTGGAACGGATGATGACCCTCGGTCTCGGTTACCTCAGCCTCGACCGGGCCACGTCCACCCTCTCGGGAGGTGAGGCCCAACGGATCAAGATGGTCCGCCATCTCGGCAGCGCCTTGGCCGACATGCTCTACGTGTTCGACGAACCCACCGTGGGCCTGCATCCCCGCGACGTCGCCGCGCTCGGAAAGATGCTCGAAGCTCTGCGTGACCGCGGCAATACCGTGCTCGTGGTCGAGCACGATCCGGACATCATGGCCATCGCCGACCACATCATCGACCTCGGACCCGCCGCCGGAACCTCCGGCGGCCAGATCGTCTACCAAGGCGACTACGACGGCCTCACCCAGGCCGACACCCCTACCGGGCACGGACTCCGCGAGCACCGGCGCGCGACCCGGACGCGGCGTGAACCCGACGGCTGGATCAGCATCGACGATGCCACCACCAACAACCTCCAGGACGTCTCCACCCGCGTCCCGCGCGGCGTGATGACCGCAGTGACCGGAGTCGCCGGATCGGGCAAGTCCAGCCTGATCCTCGGCAACCTCCCCGCCGTCGAGCCCGACGCGATCGTCATCGACCAACGCCCCATCCGGGGATCGCGCCGCTCCAACCCAGCCACCTACACCGGCCTGCTCAACCTGATCCGTGATGTGTTTGCCAAGACCACCGGAGCACCTGCCGGGCTGTTCACCCCCAACTCCACCGGAGGATGCCCGGCCTGTGAGGGCAACGGCATCATCTACACCGACCTCGCCTTCATGGAAGGCGTGATCACCCGCTGCGAAGTTTGCGAAGGACGACGGTTCACCCCACAAGCCCAAGAACATCACGTCGCCGGCAAGACCATCGCCGACGTGTTCGAGATGAGCGTTACCGACGCGCTGGACTACTTCACCCAGCCCGCCATCAGGCTCATCCTGTCCCGGCTCCACGACGTCGGCCTCGACTACCTCACCCTCGGACAGACCCTCACCAGCCTCTCCGGCGGCGAACGTCAGCGACTCAAACTCGCCACCGAACTCGGAACCCCCGGCCGCACGATCATCCTGGACGAGCCGACCACGGGACTGCACATCGCCGATATCTCACGGCTCATCGGGCTGCTCGACCGGCTCATCGACGCCGGATCGACGCCCATCGTGATTGAGCACAACCTCGACATCATCGCCGCCGCCGACTGGATCATCGACATCGGCCCCGAAGCCGGACACGAGGGCGGACAAGTCGTCTTCGAGGGCACACCAGACCAGATGATCACGGACGGCGGGACCCACACGGCCGAACACCTACGAGCTCACGCGAAAAACTGACACGGTAAGGCCAGCCGCACTGCCTGGCTCCGGCCTGTCCTCACCACCGATTCACCGACGTCCAAGACAGACGATCTGGAGCCGGTCCACAGCTCGAGATCAAGCGGTGTCAACTCTGGCCGACACCCTCCCAAGCCATAGCCGGGTGGTGCTGGCTCTGGGCGACAAGCGGTGTCGGATGAGACCCCCGTAGCCACCAAGCGACTCACTGACCGCCTCACCGCGGTCTTTGACCGACTCACAACATGCGGGGCCGCTGTCATCGGCCTCAGCGAAGCCGGTCAGGTAGTCCAGCCGGCGATTCGTGAGTTCGCCCGTTCGAATGGCTATACCACCATTGCCGGAGGTGGCCTGAGCGCGCGCAAGGGCGTCTCCCTGCTGGTCCACGACTCTCTCAAGGCTTCTGACGTCTCCGTGAGCGACGAACTCCGCTCTGACAACAAGATCGTCGGCCAGTGGGTCGGGATGGTCGTCGAAGGACTGTGCGCGGAACCGATCCTCGTCGCTTCGGTCTACAACTACTGCCACCATCGGGCCGGCTTGGCCGACTCAGTCGCCGCGGCCGCACACCAGGTGAGCGCCGGCGCTGTGATCGCAGGTGGAGACTGGAACTTTTCGCGCACATGCGACGGCACCCCCGAGGGAAATGGCTGTGGCACTCCGGCGTTCCAGCGCCTTGAACGAGAACTCGGCTTGGTCAACGTGCTGCCCGTGGGCCCAGCGGGACGCCCTCGCGAGACGCCGTCCTGGCCCACGCACTCAGGTTCCAGCATTCCCCGCATGCCGCGGCAGCTCGATCAGGTCTTTGCAGACGCCGAGACAGCGAGGCACCTATCAGTCTCCGTGGACGGGAGCAACTTGCGCCATCACGGCAAGTATCTGTCCGATCACGCCATCTTGGCGGCCAGCATCATCCCGGATGGCCTCACCCCTTCGCGCGGAACATCGCCCGGACGATGACGGCCGTCTTGGCCCTTCCCATCGTCGGAGACTGCCTCGTCAGCTGGGCGTCGCGCAGCACCTTGAGCAACACGAGTTCGTCCTGGTCGAGTGGCTCCAGATAGCCGAATGCGGGCACGATCAGGTCAATCTCCGCCATCGACGGGGTGTAGCTCGGCCCCTTGGCGATGCGCTGTTCGCCCTTCCTGATGACGAAGTCGAGATCGATGACCCGATCAGGGGCGGGCCATCGACATGGCGCACATACCCACCGTCCTTGCGGACCAGTTCGCTTCTTCGGCAGCTGGAAGATGCGCTCCCCCAGCTTCACTGGCGCCCCACACAGGCCGCACTCCCCGTCGTACCTGGCCTTGATCCCATACCTCACTACCGGATCCACGCAGACCACTATGCACTACTAGTAGGGCAGACTTCCGCGTCTAACTGGCGTGACATCACCGGGTGCCCATTCGCCGCGACGCCGCCGACACCCAACGCCAAGAGCGCTGGGCCGCGACGCGCGCCCGCGTGGGAAGCAATGTGCGCCGACTGCGGCTCGAAGCAGATCTCACCCAGGAGGCACTGGCCCTCGAGAGCGGGCTCAGCCGCAACCACCTGATCGAGCTCGAGCACGGACGACGTGGCGTGCTGTTCGAGCGGCTCGAGGACTTGGCCGTGGTCCTCGGTGTGCCTGCTTCGACTCTTCTCGACTAAAGATCAGCGCCGCCGCTGCTTGCGTACATCGCTGCGCCGAATACGACCGCCGACAGCCTCGCTGAGCGCCACGACTGACGCCGCCAGTTGCCGCAGGTCACGGTCGTACACGCGGCCGTCATCGACGCGTTTCGTCAGGCGCTTCAGCAACGCCTGCCACTCCTCCGGCGACCGCGGATCCACCTCGACCCTGACCTCGCGCACGACCTCGACGGGACGATCGACGACACGCACTTCCGCATCACCGGACGCCGCCGCACGACGCGCAGCCCACGCCGCAGTACGGAAACTCTGCGAGCACCACTTGGGCGTCCTGCCCCGGTCGGGCACCAGGATCGGCAACCCACACCACCCACATTCGAGCAGCTGTCCGGGCCTGCGCACCCCCTTCGCCGCGGGTCGTTCTTTGCCTGCCATGACGCCCCCCTGAGGTCGCTACGTTTCGTCACAACGTAAAGGCGGCCTCCGACAATGCAAGAGGTGTGTCGGGACTGGAGTCAATGAAACTTGCTAGGTAGGCGCGACGCGATGCGGGACACGTTGATGGTCACGGATCCGGTCGCGGTCGGTTGACGTTTTCGTTCACGTCGGTGGCTAGGCTCTGGCCATCGTCGTCAGGAGGAAAATCGCGTGGCAGTCGGACTCGAGGACTTGCTGGACAAGATCTGGTTTGGCGCGCAGAACACGGTCGAGAAGGGCTCCTCGTTCGAGCACCTGATCGCGAGCTACCTGCGGACGGCTCCGGAGTTCGCGGACCGGTTCGACAACGACCCGAACGACTGGTCGCGCGAGGTCGAGGACCCGCGCTACATCATCGACCTGCTCGCCCGAATCGTCACATTGAGCCTGGAAACGATGAAGATCGTCGACGCGCTTCCCCCGCTGGCCATCAAGGAGACACAGTGACTGAGCAAGCATGGGTCATCCGTTCTGGTCGCCACGGCGAGCGGGATGTGTGGGCTATGGACAACGGCTGGTCCGGCGGAGGATGGACGGAGATTCCCGATCTCACGAATGCCCGGACCCGGGCTGACATCGAAGAGATCGTCGCCGCAACTTTCGGCACGGAGTCGCCGGGGCTCGTCTCCTCCTACACGGGCCAGCTGTACGCCCTTCGTCATCGCATGGAGGTCGGGGACATCGTGATCATGCCCCGGAAGACGGCCAAGGATCTCGCCTTCGGGCGCATCACGAGCGCATACACGTACCTGGCAGACGAGGCCGACCCGAACCGACGCCATGTGGTCGGCGTGGACTGGCAGGAGACCCTGCCACGCACCGCGGTAAAGCAGGACCTGCTGTACACCCTGGGAGGAGCGACGTCGATCTTCTCGCCGAGTCGCAACAAGGCGGTCCCTCGTCTGGAGCACCTGATGGTCCACGGCACAGACCCCGGCGCTACCGGCCTGAGCACCGGCACGGCGTCCACGGCGTGGTCTTGGGATCCTTCGGCCCAGGGCGACGCAGTTGTCGACGAACCGGAGACCACACCCGACATCGTCGAGGTGGCCGCCGACGAGATCGCTACGAAGATTGGTGAGGAGTTCGCCGGACACGACCTCGCCCACCTCGTGGCCGTGGTCCTCGAGGCGGAGGGTTTCGAGGTCATTGAGTCGCCGACGGGGGCAGACGGTGGCGTCGACATCCTGGCTGGCCGCGGTCTGCTCGGACTGGAGTCACCGAAGATCGTCGTCCAAGTCAAGACCCCTCAGGTCGGATCGGAGGTGATCTCCCAACTCACCGGGCTCGTGGCCTCCCAAGGCGCGGACTACGGACTGATCGCTACCTGGGCCGGGTTGTCCAAGCCGGCTCGTGACGCCGTCAAGCATCAGCGCTTCAAAATCAAGGTGTGGGAGTCGGCCGACATCATCGAGGCCGTCCAGAACAACTACGAGAAGTTGCCGGACGACGTGCGCGTGCGACTGCCGCTGCAGCGGGTGTGGATGCTCGCGCGCTGACTCCTACGGTCACCCTGTCGCTGCACATCGTTCGTGTGGAGGCGCGCACCCTTGAGCATCCACCGACTTGGGTGGACACTGCGCGGCAAGGCTGGGTCAGCCTGCAGTGCTCCGGTGACCGGCACTTCCTAGCGGCGAAAAGGGGCCGCTCAGCCTCTGAGCCAACGGTTGCCAGACAAGGCGCTCAGCACCGTTCTGAACCGCACTGGGTCTGCTGGAGGCTCGGGCTATTGGATTCCGACCAAGGGGTGGTCGGACCGTTGCGTAGCGTAGAACGCTTCCTCGAACTCTGCTGGCGGGACGTCGCCCAGGTAGCCGTGGAGGCGGTCGTGGTTGTGCCAGTGGACCCAGGACAGGGTGGCGAGCTCGACATCCTCGATACTCTTCCAGGGCCGTCCCTGGCGTGCGGGGCCGCGGATTAGCTCGGCCTTGTAGTAGCCGTTCACGGTCTCGGCAAGGGCGTTATCGTACGAATCCCCGACGGTGCCGATCGAGGGCACCGCACCGATCTCAGCCAGTCGTTCTCCGTAGCGAATCGACGTGAATTGGCTGCCCGCGTCGCTGTGACACCGCAGCCCGTCGAGCTGGGTGCCGCGTGACCACCTGGCCATCTCGATGGCGTCGAGGACCATCGTGGTCCTCATGTGCGAGGCGACTCGCCACCCGACGATCGTGCGGGAGTAGGCGTCGATGATGAAGCAGACGTAGGCGACGCCGGCCCAGGTCGGCACGAAGGTCAGATCTGTGACCCACAACTGGTTCGGCGCGGTGGCGGTGAAGTCGCGGCCCACCAGGTCCGGGTGCCGCGGCATGCCCGGGTCTGGCGTGGTGGTGCGCACCCGCTTGGTGCGCCGCACGCCCTCGATACCCTCGGCGCGCATCAGCCGGGCGACCTGGTCGCGGCCGATGTCGTGACCAGAGCGTCGCGCGGCCTTCCAGATCTTCCGTGCCCCGTAGACCCGGTAGTTGGCTTCCCACAGCTGCCGCACCACCGGGCCCATCACCGCGTCACGTCGGGCACGGGCCGATGGCTGCCGGCTCTTGACCTGGTAGTAGCTGCTGGGGGCCACCTGCAGCACGCTGCAGATGAGCTCGACCCCCAGCCGCCGACCCGCGACGACGTCGTCGCGGTTGGCGTCGATGAACGCGGCTACTTCTTGTGCTGGCGGTCGAGCTCCGCCCCGAAGAAACTGGCGGCCCTCTTCAAGATTTCGTTGGCGCGCTTGAGCTCACGGTTCTCCTGCTCCAGAGCCTTCATCTTCGCCGCGTCACTGGTACTGATGCCCGCGACGTGGCCCTCGTCGATATCAGCTTGACGGACCCAGGACCGCACCGACTCGGTGCCGTACCCCAACTGCTGGGCGACGCGCTGGACCGTGCCGTGCTCTGTGCCTAGCTCTGCGCGCAGAGTCCTGACCATCCGCACCGCAGCGGCCTTCTCGTCGGGGCTGTAGCGACGCGTGGTCGGCTTCCCCGGGGTGGTGTCCTTCGGCATGAGTACATCCTCGTTTCCAAACGATGGAGACTCCAACCAACCCAGTGCGGTTCATTCTGAAAGAGTTTGGGTAGAAGTGTCCGGGAGGTCCGGGAGTGGCCCCTTCGTGTGCCTAGTGCTAGTGAACAAGGAGGCCCACATGACCACCACCCACTCCCGCCGACAGTTCGAGACCCTCAACCAGGCCGCCGAACGGACCGGCCTCAGCGTCCGGACCCTGCGCCGTCGCATCGCCGCCGGGCTCCTGCCGGCCTACCGAAGCGGCCCGCGCGTGCTCCGCGTCGATCCTGCCGACGTCGATCGCTTGATGGTGCGGGTACCCACCGCGTAGACGGCGCTGGCCGCAAGTCTGGATGCGTTACGCGAGCTGGCATGGGCTGACCTCACGAAGGCTTGCGAGCAACCACAACGCGAACCGATTCGCGATCCTGCAGCCACCGCTGAGCATCCGGGGCGATGTAGCCCATGGCGGTCTCCGCACGAACAAGATCCGCCACGAGGTCCCGGCGGTGAATGGGTTCGTGGTGTGCCGCGCGATTGCGCAGGAAGTGCAATTGCTCGATGTGAGCCTCGATGGTCTTGCGAGCGGTCGCCAGATCTCCGTCGACCCCAGGGAAAGCGCTGTGCAGGCTCGGGATCCACAGCGAGGTCAGATACTTGCGCGCCAGCAGGTATCGCCAGAAACCCAGACTCAGTTCGGCGACGACGTGGCCGTGGGTGACGCGGCGGCCGCCGCGGGACGCCCTCCACCGTGCAGTCACGATGTCCTTCTGGCCGCGGGGGTCCAGCGGTACCTCATCCAGCCAGTCGGACCACCCCTTGCGCTGGGCCAGGTCGTCCAACTGCGCGTCAAGCGCGTTGCGAAGGACGACCTCCACCATGGCGGACACCGACAGGACCGCGGATGACGCGTCCATGTTCCACTCGTACAGGTCAAAGGCCCCATCCAGATCGCCGTCGGCGGCCTTCATGTAGGACCCCAGCCGCTCATTCGTCAGAAGTCGACGAAGGGTCTCCCGGTCAACGTGCGGTGGCATCCTCTCCCTTCTTACGTGTATCTTGATGCGTGAAGACCCCGGAACGATCCCTGGCTCAGGCCATATCGCCGGGGTTTCGTCATGTGGCCGGGGACTAGGCTGCTCGGCCCTTCGGGCGCGGAGCGTGGCGTGCCACCGAGCAGCCTAGTCCCCGGCCACGACACCGACGCCCGTCTCGTGAAGTCGGCGGCGCGAGTCCGCTTTGAGAGACGCGGGCCGTACCGAACACCTCCGCCTCGCGCCATGCGCGCCGAGACCAAACTGTGCGAAGACGATAGCGAGCGGTCCTACTCGAGAGTGTTCACGACAAGATCGTGGGATCGAGGTCATGCAGGTCGAGCCACGAGTAGTACCCCGGCACCTGCTCGCCCGTGGACCATATGTACGGTCCCTCAGGGCCATCCGTCGCCAGACTCGCAATGCATGTCAATACCTCTTTGAGGAGCAGAGTGAGTACCTCGTCGGACAAGTCAGGACGGTATGCGAGTCCATACGAGTAGCCGCCCGGTTTTGCTTCAGCAGCGATGTACGCCACCGAACCTTCTGACGGCCCCTCTGTGACGATCCGGGGGGACTCCTCGACTCGAAAGCCGGCCTCGGCGAGCGGGACCAGCGGCTCAGGTATCTCGGTCATAGGCAGGCAACCTACCGACTGTCAGCTGAGGACCCCAGCGCAGCGGAGACTTGTTAGTAGGGCAGGTGCTCCCACGTCACACTGTGAGCAGTGGCTCTCTTCTGCATGTCTTCGAAGAAGGAGTAGCCCTGGTCGACGTCTGAGAAATCGCGCTCGTGGAACTCGCCGTCGTACGTCTTCCAGGTGACCCGGTAGGTTACGGGCACCCCGTCGACTGTCCATTTGTGCCCGTCCCACTGCTTCCCGCCACGGTCCGTCTCGTCGGTGTCGCCGCTCTCCACGTGATCGTGATCGCCGCCGAAGGTACTGGTCAGCCTGTCGAAGAAGCCCATTGCTCGATAGTCTCAGGACCCGCACTCCGTATGGAGCGAAGTCCCGCCTCGTGGTGTGCGTAGACGATCGTGGGACGCGACGGGATGATGGTTCTGGTCCACTGAGTCGGGAGGGGCTGCGCAATGGGTCGACCAGCGAAGGCAACGGCCATCGAGTTATCTGCAGTTGCCTACGGCCACCGGAAGCGGCCTCTGCTGTTTGAGGATGTCTCGCTGGCCGTGGCGGGTGGTGAGTCGGTCGCGCTCATGGGGCCCAGCGGCGTCGGTAAGTCCACGTTGCTCTCCCTCGCGCTGGGGATTTTGTCCCCTGCGCGGGGGCGGGTGACGGTGGCTGGTCAGGATTGGTCGTCGTTGTCGAAGTCCGTTCGAGCACGGCACCGCGCTGCCCAAATCGGGATGGTTTTTCAGTTCGGCGAGTTGCTTGATGAGTTGAGCCCGGTTGAGAACGTGGCTCTGCCGATGATGTGGTCCGGGAAGGATGGTCGCGAGGCGGTCGAGCGAGCAGAGGAGTTGCTGGAGCGACTGGGTGTCCACACGTCTGCGTCGACGACGGACGTGGTCTCTGGCGGGGAACGACAGCGGATCGCTGTCGCCCGTGCCTTGATCAGCGACCCTCAGGTGGTCCTGGCCGACGAACCGACGGGATCGCTGGACAGCGACAACGCGAACGCGCTGGCCGACGTGCTCTTCGGTCTGCCCCGCGAGCAGGGATGCGCGCTACTGGTGGTGACTCATTCGGCTGAGATCGCCGCTCGGGCCGACCGTGTGCTGCGCTTGTCCTCTGCGGGGACCCTCGCGGCTGATCGTGCTGCATGACGGGGCTGCTGTGGCGAGCCTCGGCTTGGCGCCACACCTTTGTGTGGGCATTCGCCGCTGGGATGGGTCTGGCCCTCGCTGCCATGGTCGCTGCGACCGCGTACGGGGTGTACGAGGTCCGGGCCGCCGGTGACGGCGCCCGTTATCCGGTCCAGGGCTCAGGGGTGTCCGCCGCGAGCACGACGAGCCTGAGTGCGGCTTGGGACGATGCGCCCGGGCAGGGGCAGTTCAGCGTGGTCACGCTGTATCCGGGAAGCTCCGACGCTCCATTGCCTCCAGGGCTGCCTGCGGGCCTGGCGCCAGGAGATGTGGTCCTCTCCCCGCACCTGATGGAGCTTGATGAGTCCCAGAAGCTCCAAGAGCGCTACGGCCCCGTCAGCGGCACGATCGCGGCAGAGGGCCTGGGTGCCCCCGACGAGAACCTCGTCTACATCATCGGGGAAGGGAAACCTCCCTCCGGCGCACAACGGGTGAGCGAGTTCGGTGCGCCGATCTCGCCTTGGGCGGTGGGCTCATCGTCGGCGTTCTTTGGTGAGTCCCTGACGATCCAGACGCTCAGTGCTGTGCTTCCGGCGGTTGCCGTTCTTGTCGTCCTGCCCGCGATCGGACTCGCAGTGTCCTGCGCCCGGAGGGTCGCAGATCGCCGCCGCCGACGAGACGGTGTTCTCGAAGCACTCGGGGCCCCGGTCCGCTTTCGCTGGACCATCACGCTCCGGTCGGCCCTTCCGGGACTGCTCGCCGGGTCCTGTCTTGCCGCTGTCGCGGTCTGGGCGTGGTCGAGATCCCAACCGACCGTGCCCTACGTGGACTTCGTCGTCTCACCCGAAACGCTCCCCATCCCGCGAACTGTGCTCGTCACGCTGGCGGCACTCGGCATCGGGTTGGGGTGTTTCGCGTTCCCGGGCCGACGGGGGCCCGGTCACACCCGTCCGGGACCGGCTCGCTCTCATCTGTCTGCCGCGTGGATGCTCGCCGGACCGGTCGCCGTTGCACTCGCCTCCTGGCTGCCCGATCAGGTAGCGCCACCGCCGGGCCCGCTCAACGTGATCCTCCGGTGGGGACTGTCCATCGCCAGCCTCGTCGCAGTGGCCGTCAGCGTGAGCGCAGCCCTGATCGCTCTTGGCACTTGGCTGCGTGAACAGGGACACCGCCGTGGACGTGTCTCTCCGCTGATCACCGGAGCATCACTGCAAGCGATGGGACGAAACATCCTCGTCCTCACCCTCGCCGTCGGCAGCATGTGCTTCGCCGCCTTCTTCGCGGCACAGTACGCCGCGCTCGGACAATCGTTCTCGGTGGAAGGTCGCAGTCTCAACCAAGTCATCGGTCCGTCGGTCGCCGTTGTCGAGATGCCAGAGGAACCCGCAGCACGTCGATTCCTTCAGTCCGTGCCCGACGGGCTTGAGGTCGTCAGTGTCCGCGGCAGCACACTCACGGGCCAGTGCACGGGCCTGGAGCACCTCGGCTTCGCCTGCGACTCCACAGATCGCCAATCGCCAGCCTCGGCTGTCCTCCAAGCCGCGAACCTGCCGCCCGAGGCCACAGCCCGCACCGGGCAACCGCGCCCCCAAGAAGGCGAATACCTCCTGGTCGACACCACCGGCGCCGCCGTCGACGTCCCCGAACTCAAGAAGCTCGCCTACCAGGCCAGCGGTCAGGTCACCCCCGTCGGCGAGCTCGCCTCCCGGTGGATCACCGCGACGAACGGGCTGCTCCATCAACTCCGATGGGTGTCCGTCTGGGCGGCTGTCGGTCTGACCCTGGGTCTGGCTGGCGTCCTGATCGCCTTCCTCGGAACCCAGGCCGAGCAGAGCCGCCGGATCGCCCCGGTGCTGGCGCTCTTCGGACCCGCCCGCGCCCGCACAGCCATCATCGTCGGCCTCACCACTGGCCTGCCCCTGCTGACAGCAGGCGTGGCATCCATCTTCGCCCACCTCGCGCAGTCCGCGCCCTTCCTCGCCCGCATCGACATGCCCGGTGCCTTCATCCCATTGACGCTCACCCTGATGGCCCTCGTCCTGATCGCAGCCATGCTCATGTCGATCGTCGCCGCGTGGAAAACCCTCGAAGATGCCGAGGACTGGACGCCCGGCGGGAAGTAACCGCTGACCGACCGGGAAGTAGGGCTCATCGTCAAACGCGACACCGCAGGCCACCGGACTGCTCAACGCAGCGACACCAGTGTCGAGAAGCGCTCTAAATTGGAGCAACGCGATTTCTATCTAAGATACGAAGATTCTGGTTGGCGCACTCCGCCGATGAGGCCGTGTGGCATGATGTCGCGTCCAGCCAAGGTGGTCGGCGCTACTGGCTGTCAAAGGCCGATGGCTCGTTGATAATCAGCCCTGGCGGGTATCTGGCGCGGTCAGGAGTCCTGTGACTGGACGGTGGCGTTGTGGCGGTAGAACGTGGCGCGGGACCACCCCACGAGTTGGGCTGCGTCTGTGGCGGTGCGTCCTTTGGCGCGTGCATCGTTGACGATCGCGAGCTTCTCGGCGATCACGGCTGGCTCGACGCGGGGTCGCCCGAACTGGGTGCCGGAGGCTTTGGCTGCGGCGATGCCGGCATTGACCCGTTCTGTGATCAGCTCCCGCTCGTATTCAGCCAAGGTGGCGAGCATGTTCAGTGAACCGCCCCGGCGTGTCCGGAGGCTCCGTTCCTTGGGAAGGATGGAGTCATGTCAGGGAGTACATCGAAGAGGTATCCGGCCGAGCTGCGTGA
>NZ_FWXN01000017.1 GCF_900176385.1 Janibacter indicus
GAGTCCGTGCGGCGCTCAACCTCACTCCGCTCGGCTTCGTCCAACGGCTTCGCATCGAACGAGCTCGGCACCTCTCAGCAACCACGGACCTCACCCCCGCCCAGGCCGAGGGGGGCCGTGTCGCCTGGCTGGCCCTCGTGCCCGGCTGTGTCCATGTTGTCTCCTTCGTCGTGATGGGTGTTCTGTGCGGTGTCTTCTGCCCAGCTCTGCACGGTCTCCTCGGGGATGACCGCGTTCGCCGTGAATCCAGCCACGGCGAACACGGCCACGAGGACCAGCCCGTACAGGCCCAGCCGTGCAGGTGCCTTCATCTCAGCTCCTGACGGCGGTGTATCCTGCCTCGTCGACCGCCGCGACCACCGCGGCGTCCTCAACCGGTTGAGTGGCGGTCACAGCCAGGCGACCGGTAGCTGCGCTGACGTCGATGTCGGTGACGCCGGGGATCTCGAAGACCTCGGTGCGGATCGCGGCCTCGCAGTGTCCGCAGCTCATTCCGGTCACCTGGTACTCGGTCGTGTTCGTGCTCATGACCAAAACTCCTTCACTCGTGTATGACTTTCTTTGATCTATACCCCTAGGGGGTATAGATCAATGCGTGGGTGCTGGTGATGACTTCCGCGGGCGTCCGGGGATGGCGATGCTGGCGATGACGGTCGCGGCGATCGCGGCGATCGCGGCGGCCAGGAACGCCTGCTGGAACCCGGTGTCGCCGCCACTGGTCAGGCTGACGGCGGCGATGCTGGAGACGGTCGCGACGCCGACCGAGGCGCCGATCTCGTGGAAGGTGCTCAGCAGCCCGGATGCAATGCCGGCCTCCTCCGGCGCGACGTTTCCGAGCGCGGTTGCGGAGGCGACCACGAAGAGCGCACCGATGCCGAGCGAGCCGAAGCTGATCCCGATGGTCGTGGTCAGGGTGGTCGACCACAGTGCGGGAACGAGCAGCCCGATGGCGCCGACGGTCATGCCGATCGCGCCGAGCCTGCGGGCGCCGAGCCTACCAACGAGCTTTCCTGCCACCTGCGCGCCGACCATCGTCGCCAGGGCGACGGGCAGGAACAGCAGGCCGGTAACGAGCGGGCCGTAGCCGGCGTACTGCTGGAAGTAGAAGGTGCCGAGGAAGAACACCGCAACCATCAGCGCGGTGGCAATCCCGAGCACGAACACGCCAGAGAACACCGGACGCCTGCCGAGCAGGGAGAGGTTCATCAGCGGCGAGCTCGTCGTGTTCTGCCACCAACCGAACAGCAGGTAGAGCGCCACCGCGATCCCCGCGATGATGAGCGCCCGCGGCGCGGTCCACCCAATCTCCCCTGCGACGGTGAGTGCGTAGATCGCCAGACCCGTGGCACCGGTCACAAGAACGGCGCCGAGGACGTCCAGGCGTGCGCGGGCACCGGGCTGCGGCGGCAGCGGCGGGAGGACGCGCAGCAGGCCGATCAAGACGATCGCGCCCACGGGCACGTTGATGAAGAACACCCACGGCCAGCCTGGGCCGGCCGTGATGAGCCCGCCGAGCAGCACGCCGACGGCGGCCCCGCCACCACCCAGCGCCGACCAGATGCCCAGCGCTCGGTTGCGCTCATCGCCCTCGAACAGCCGCACCACCACGGACAGCGCCGCCGGGGAGAGCATGGCCGCTCCGATCCCCTGAGCGATGCGCCCCGCGAGCAGCACGGTTCCGCTGTCGGCGAAACCGGCGGCCAGGGAACCGGCGACGAAGGTAAGCAGGCCGGAATAGACGATGCGTTTGGCGCCGAACAGGTCAGCGCTTCGGCCACCGAGGAGCATCAGCCCGCCGAAGGTGACCGTGTATGCCGCGACGACCCAGGTCAGGGCCTCGCGGGAGAGCGCCAGGTCCGCCTCCATCTGTGGCAGTGCGATCGCGACGACGGTCACGTCGAGGATCAGCATGAACTGGGCCGTGCCCAGCAAGGCGAGCGCCAGCCAGCGTCTGGGGTAGGCCGACGTCGTGCTGTCGGGTTGTGTGCGTGTGGTCATCTCCGACTCCTAAGTCAATCAGTAGGGTACGAGTTGTAACGGCTACACTATCTCATACATTCCAGTACGACTTACGAGGTGGACGATGCCGACGAAGAAGGCTCAGACGACACGAGGCACCCGACGCGCCCCTGCGACAGGTAGCCGTGTCGCCAATCAGCGGGCCGACGCCCAGCGCAACCGGGCGAAGATCTTGGCGGCGACCGTCATCGCGATCCGGAAGAATCCCGACGCTTCGGTTGCCGACATCGCCGCGGAGGCCGGAGTGGGGCGGATGACCCTGTACGGGCACTTCCAGACCCGCGCCGAGCTCATCGAGGCCGCCCTAGTCGACAGCCTCGAACGCGCCGAAGAGGTACTGAGCGAGATCCCCCTCGACGGTGACGCGGGCGAGGCGTTCCAGCGGCTGGTGGCCTCCAGCTGGATGTTCGTCGACCAGTCCCGCGCCCTGCTGGCCACAGCGCAGAAGGAGCTCTCGGCGGCGCGCATCCGCGAGCTGCACGAGAAGGCCGAAGCCCGCATGCGCGGTCTGCTGCTGCGCGGTCAGCGCGAGGGCGCCTTCCGCGTCGACCTACCGGTGACCTGGCTGCTGACCACCACGCACGTCGTGCTGAACGGTGCAGCCGAGGAAGTGCGCATCGGCAGGCTCGATCCCGACGACGCGCCCTGGTTCATCGACGCGATCCTGCTGCCGGCCTTCACTGCAACGGAGACGGGAGAACGATGAGCTCTCCTCGGATCGGAATCATCGGCGCCGGCGCGGCAGGAACCTCTGCCGCGAGAAGTCTGCACACTTTGGGAGCCGATGCCGAGGTCGAGCTCTTCACCCGTACCTGGCGTGCCGGACCGGCCGCAGATCTCAGGCATGGACGAGCAGTACTGAGCTGCCTCGTCTACAGCAGCAGTGGCGTCTCCAGAGCCGTCCACAGGGGGCCTGCGAGGATCCCGAGTGCCAGGCTCGCGGAGGCAGCGGCAGCGGCGGTGGCCGCGGGCCAGATGGCCTCCCCGACCAGGCGCGGAGCTTGAGGAGAGTCCGGCACCGGACGGGCAAAGACGGGGCCGAACCAGCGCAGGTAATAGAAGAGGCTGAGCAGGCTGTTGAGCATCACGACCAGGGCCAGCCAGCCGTGCCCGCCGTCCCAGGCGGCGGTGGCGGTGGTGAGCTTGCCGACGAACACGGCCGTCGGTGGGGTGCCCACCAGTCCGAGCAGCGCGACGAGCAGTGCCAGCGCGAGCCCGGGGCGGGCGCGGGCTAGGCCGCGGTAGGCGGTCAAGTCCCGGTACTCGGGAAGGGCCGCGGTGACGGCGAAGGCGGCAACGTTGGTCAGGGCGTACGCGGCCAGGTAGAAAAGGAGCGAGGGCAGGGCGAGATCACTGCGCCCCGCGGCGGCCACGGGCACGAGCAGGAACCCGACCTGGGAGACCGTCGACCAGCCCAGCAGCCGGCGTGGATCGCGCTGCCAGTAGGCGGCCAGATTGCCCAGGAACATCGATGCCGTGGCCAGTACCGCCACGACGACCAGCCAGGACTCGTTCCCGGCAGAGACCATGGCCATCAGCCGGTACACGGCCACCAGCGCTCCAATCTTGGGCACGGTGGTCAGGAAGGTCGCGGCGGTGACACCGGCACCTTGGGCGGCGTCGGGCACCCAGAAGTGGACGGGCACCCCGCCGGCCTTGAAGAGCAACCCGACGAGCACACACAACACGCCTGCGCCCACGGCTGCGCCCGGCGCCCCAGGCAGTTCCTCCTTGAGCCGGGCGTAGTCGGTGGCGCCGGTCAGGGCGTAGAGCACGGTGACCCCGAGCATGAGCAGGATGCCCGAAAGGGCCCCCATGAGGTAGGTCTTCAAGGCCGCCTCGGCCCCGGTGCGCCCGCCGGTGAGTCCCACGACCCCGTACAAGGGAATGCTGGCGAGGAGGAATCCGACGATGAGCACGAGCAGATCGGTGGTTCCGGCCAGGACCATGACCCCCGTGGTGGCGAAAAGCAGCAGTGCGTAGGTGTCGGACTCGCGGGCTGAACCAGCGATCTCCCCGGAGGCCACGCCCAAGATCAGCAGGGTGGTCAGTGCGGCGATCACCCGGGCGGCGCCGGTGGCGGTGTCCACGGCAAAGGTTCCGGAGAACGCGGTCTGAGCGGGCCCGGCCATGGCCAGGACCGCTGCGGTCGCGGCGCCCAGCAGCGCGAGGGCGGCCACGGCGCGGGCGATCCACTGACGGTCTCGGGGGAGGAATGACCCGCCCAGCAGGACGATGAGGCCACCGATGAAGGTGGTGATCTCTGGTAGTAGCAGTGCCGGTTGCATCTGCATCGAGCCGTCCATCCGCTATCTCCCGACGAGGTCGACGAGGGCGGCGGAGGCCGGCTCGATCACCCCGAGCAGCACCTGGGGCAACACCCCGATGAGCAGCGACAGGGCCAGCAATGGACCGATCGACCACAGCTCCCGGCCGTGTAGGTCTGCAAATCCGGGCGATTGGCCCTGCGTGGGGCCGGTGAAGACTCGCTGCAGCGCTAGCAGGAACAAGGCGGCGGTGACCAAGATGCCCGGCAGAGCGATCGCGGTGACCGGGGCGACTGCGATGCTGCCGGCAAAGATCTGGAACTCAGCGATGAACCCGGACAATCCGGGCAGGCCCAGCGAGGCGAACGCCGCCACCGCGAACAGCGTCGCGTAGCGCGGTGCAGGCTTGGCCAGACCGCCGTAGGAACCCAAGTCGTAGGTGCCGGCGCGGGTGTGCATCACCCCGGCCAGGAGGAAGAGCGCGGCGGTGATCAGCCCATGGCTGACCATCTGCACGACCGCGCCGGTGACTGCCACCGAACGGGCTTGGGCGGAGTTGTCGACGACGAGGCCGACCGCACCCAGGGCGAGGACGATGTAGCCCATGTGGTTCACGGAGGTGTAGGCGATCATCCGTTTGAGGTTGGTCTGGGCCAGTGCCACGAACGCTCCGTACAGGACGGAGACGATGCCGATCACCACGATCGCCCAGGCCCATGCGCGCCAGGCCTCGGGCAGGATCGGCATGGCGATGCGCACGAAGCCGTAGGTCCCCATCTTCAGCAGCACGCCTGCCAGCACGGCCGAGCCGGTGGCCGGTGCGTCGGTGTGGGCTGGGGGCAGCCAGGTGTGGAACGGCACGGTGGGGGTCTTCACGGCCAGACCCACGAGGATCGCCGCGAGCACCAGCCCTCCGGCCAGCGGGTTGTCCTCCAAGGGCGCGGCCGCGACGAGCTCGGGGATGTCGAAGGTGTGCGGATCCGAAGCCACGTACAGCCCGATGAATCCCAGCAGCAGGGCGAGAGATCCCAGGAACGTGTAGAGGAAGAACTTCAGCGCGGATCGGGCGGCGTTCCCGTGGCCCCAGCCGGCGATCACGAAGTACATGCCCACGATGGACAGATCGAAGAACACGAAGAACAAGATGAGGTCGGCGGCCACGAACACCCCGAGACTCACGCCCTGCAGGAACAGGAACAGTGCCGTCTGCGCGCGGGGCCGTTCCCAGTCGCGAAGGGCGTAGACGGCACAGGCGAAGAAGACGACCGCCGTCATGGCCACCAGCGGCAACGACAGCCCGTCCACGCCAACGTGGTAGCTACTGCCGACCCCCGGGATCCACGGCACCTGCTCCTCGAAGGCCAACCCATTCGATCCGGGGTCTTCGTAGCCGGCCCAGAGCACGCCGACGAGTACCAGTTCCACGGCGCTTACCGCGACCCACACCCACCGAGCGGCTGCGGCGCCGAGCGTGGGAACCGCAGCCACGACCGCGGCGACGACCAAGGGAAGGAAGACGATCAGACTCAGCATGCTCAACCCATCACGGAGTAGACGGACCAGACCACGGCGCCTGCGGCGAGGACGGCGACGGTCTGAAGGAAGTACTGGTGGATGGCCCCTGTCTGCGGGGCCCGTGCCAAGTGTCCGAGGCGGCGGACCCGTCCGGCGACGGATGCAACGGCCCGGTCCACCACGACGTCATCGACGCGCGCGGCGACCCGCGCCAGCACAAGGGCTGCCCCAGCCAGAGCATTCACGGCCCTGTCCACCACGAGGTCATCGACGCGCGCGGCGACCCGCGCCAGCACAAGGGCCGTCCCAGCCAGAGCATTCACGGCCCTGTCCAGGACGTGGTCGTCGAACCGCGCCAGAGTGCGTGCCAAGGCCAAGGACGGACGCACGACGACTCCCTGCGCAGCCGCTTCCAGCCCCAACCACCCGAGCGCCCATCTCGGCGCAGGGGCACGCAGCCGCAGCATCAGCAGCACCACGACCACCGCGATCACGGCAGAGACGGCCAGTTCGACAGTTGGGACCTCACCGCGACCGCCCACTGCGTCGGCGAGCAGGCCACCGATCGGAGGCAGAGCGAGCACACCCAGGACGGCCGCACCAAGGGCGAGCATGACCAGCGGCGCCTGCTCCCAGGCGCTCACCTCATTGGCGCCGTCAACCCGGACTCCCGCGTGAGAGTCGCGCCGCCAGATCGCCCACAGTGCCTTGCCGGCATAGGCGGCCGACAATGCCGCGGCCAGTAACCCTGCGGCGTAGAGCCACGGGGATGTCTCGAGCGCAGCGGTGAGCACGGCCTCCTTGGTCGCCCACAAGGACAGCGGCGCGACCCCGGCCAAGGCCAACGCCGCCACGCTCGCGGCCACACCCACGACCGGCCACCGACGGGCGACACCCCGTAGTTTCGTGAACTCCTCGGTGCCCAGTGCCGTCAGCCACGCACCCGCGGCCAGGAACAGCAGAGCTTTGACCCAGGCGTGCGCCACCAAGTGGGCGGCGCCGCCGCTGACTGTGCCCACGCCGGCGGCGAGCACCACGAAGCCCAGCTGGGCGGCCGTGGAGGCGGCCAACAGCTGCTTGAGCTCCCGCTGCGCCAACGCCACGATCCCCATGAGCACCGCCGTGGACACGCCGACCCACGCAGTGAGCGGCCCGGCCCAGGCGGTCGAGGCCAGCAGGGGCTCCACGCGCAACAGCAGGTATCCGCCCATCGCGACCATCGCTGCGGAGTGCAGCAGCGCGCTGACTGGGCTGGGTCCTTTCATCGCTCCGGAGAGCCAGAAGGAAAAGGGCAGCTGCGCTGCCTTGCCCAATGCCGCCACCACGATCCCGGCGGCGGCGACGTGCCGCCACGATCCCTGCGCGGCCGGGAGGTCGGCCAAGGCCATCCCCGTCCCTCCGGCCAAGGCAGCGCCCGCAGCGACGTAGAGGCCCAGGTCGGCCGTGCGGGTCGTGACGAACGCAGTGAGGCCTGCTGAGACGCGGTCAACATCTCGCCACCAAAAGCCGATCAGGGCGTAGGAAGTCGCGCCCATCACCTCCCAGGCGAACAGCAGTGCCGGGATGCTGGCGGCGGTCGCAGTGACCAGGGCGGCCGCCGAGAAGATGAGCATCAGCCCGTGGAAGCGACCCTGGGACTCTCGAATGTTCCCGGCCGAGAAGACGAGGACGAAGAAGGTGACTGTGGTGATCATCGGCACGATCAGCGCGGCGAGAGCGTCGACGTCCAGCGCGAAGTCAGCGCCCACGATGAAGGGGTACGACACGGCCGGGCGAGTCAGCGCAGTGCCGAGCGCCAGGGCAGTCGCGAGCCCTGAGGTCACCAGAGCAATCGGTGCCGCGGCGCGGTGCGGGCGCAGAAGGGCGAGTGCACCGCCAACGGTGGCTGGGAGCACCACCATGGCCACGAGTGCGGTCTGGGCGCCGGTCATCGGGACAGTTCCTGGGCCATGTCGGTCATGTCCGTCTGCTGCCGGCGATGCAGCAGCGTGGCCACGGCGAAGCCCATGGCCATTTCCACCGTCATCGCGGCCAGCACCACCAGCAGCAGGACCTGCCCGGAAGGGTCCGGGGCGAGGAAGAACCAGAATCCTGCGGCAGCCAGGAGCACTCCGTTGATCATCAGCTCAAGCCCCATCATCACCATCACGACGACCTGCTGGGACAGGGCACCATAAAGACCTACCGCGAACAGTGCGGCAGCCACCACGAGCACGGCTTCGAGGGTCATCGGCCCGCATTTCCCCTTTGTGGGCCCTCGGCCGGGCGACGCTGCAGATCATCGCCGAACCGGTCATAGCGGGTGCGGTGGGCAGCCAGGACCACCCCGGCCACGATCGTTGCGACCATGACCGGCCCCAGCACGGCCATGACCAGCATCTTCTCGCCCATGATCTCCAGACCGAGGGCGCGAGTCAGGTCGTCGGGGGCGGCGCCGCGGCGCTGCGGCCAAGGGATGAGCAGGGCACCACCGGCCAGCAGCACGAAGGCCCCGACCGATGCGCCGATCGCCGTCTTCTTTCCGTGGGTCATGTCCATGGGCATCAGCGCCGGATTCATGCCCATGAACATCACCATGTAGATGGCCATCACAGCCATCTCCATCACCATCATCAGGATCGTGATCAGCCCGAGGTAGCCCTGTTGCAGCAGGAGGATCTGTATGCCCACGGCGATGAACGAGAGGGCCAGTGCGTACGTGGCTCGAGCCATGGAGTCCACCACGAACACGGCGACGCCCGAGGCCACAGCCGCTACGGCCAGCGTCCAGAACGCGACTCCGGTCAGCACGGTTCAGCCTCCCCGGATGACGATGAGGGACACGAGGAGGTCCTGGAGCACGGCCGCCGGGAGCAGCACCATCCACCCGATCTCCATGAACCGGTCCGGGCGCACCAGCGGAATCTTTCGGCGCAGCCACACCAGCACGGCCAGCACAACCACGGTCTTGGCGAGCATCCATGCCCAGCCAGGCATCACCGGCCCGGCGCCACCGCCCAGGAACAGCGGCACGGAGAAGGCTGCTCCGGCGGCCAGGAACAGGTAGCGCCCGGCCTGGAAGACCAGGCGGTCCACAGCCGAGAGCTCGGCCAGCACCCCACCGGCGATGTCTGGCGCCAGCGCGGGGGCGAACGGTCCCCACACGGAGAACCCGGTCACGCCCACCAGGTAGATGACAAACGCCACCGGCATCCACACCACGAACCACAGGCCGTCCTGCGCGGCCACCACGTCCCCGACGCCGAGGCTGCCGGCGGCGATCGCCGGAGCCACCAGGGCGAACATCAGCGGCAGTTCGTAGGCAAGTCCGTGGGCGAGAAAGCGGTAGCCCCCCACCAGGCTGTGGGTGGAGTTCGCGCCCCATCCCGTCAGCCACACCAACGCCCAGACCATGACGTCGACGACGTTGAACCACACAATGCCGACATCGGGATCGGCCAGCACCCACCGGCCCATCGGGATCACTGCGACCATCAAGAACGCGCCGACGAACATCCCGGCGCCACCGATCCGCCACAGCAGGGTGTCCGCGGCCACGGTGGTGCGTCGCCGCTGCCGGAGCAGCCGGGCAGTGCGGCTCAGTGGCGCGGCCCACCCGCCGCCAAGGCCGTGCTCGCGGGCCGACAGCACCGCATCCAGCGCCACCGCGAAGTAAGCCAGAGCGCACAGGAGGATGCCGGCCAGCACGGCCCACCCCACAGGAATGGTCACCAGCACACCTTCAGGCATGCCCCACCCCCTGGGTGGCAGCGAACGGTTCCAGACCCAAACTGGCCACGGCCAGTCGCGCGGTGGCCAGCTCCAACCCGACCACCAGCTGCGGCACAGCCTCCCACGGCACTGCGTCGGTCACGGCCGGCGCCAGACCCGCGCCGCCGATCTCGGCCCGAAGCCCCTCCACCATGGACGAAAGACGGTCGTGGGCGTCTCCTCGGCAGCCCTTCGGCAGGTCGTGACGTGCCAGATCGGACTGATCGAGCGGCAGTACACCACGTAGGGACCAGCGCAGGAGCCACGACTTCCGCACCGTGCGGTGCAGCGCCTCGATGGCCTCTCGGGCGGCGGGCTGATCACCACGCAACAGTGCGTCCCGGGCATGGCGAGCACATGTGGTCGCGTGCCCGGCCCCAGCGATCGCCAACAGTGCCATCACGCCGTCGCACCGCAGCGCAGTGGCTGACGCAGGATGCGCCTCAGGCTCGCTCCCGCCGGAAGTCTGGCCCGAAGCATCGACGATGGACGCCTCGGCATCGACCACGACGTCACCCTGCAGCGAGCAGAGCAGCACCAGACCGGCCGGCCAGAACGGAAGGACAGGACCAAGTGGGAGATGCAGGACATCCATCTCCAGACCGTCCCGGTCCTGACCGCCTTGGGCCAGCGCGATCCCAGCCGGGGCCATATCCATGCCTTCGTGGTCTCCGTGGTCCATGCCTTCGTGGTCTCCGTGGTCCATGCCTTCGTGCCCGCCGTGGTCCATGCCCTCGTGCCCGCCGTGGTCCATGCCCTCGTGGCCCATATCCTGATGGTGGCCGTGACCCTCAGGGTCCATCTGGCCGTGGTCGTCCGGAATCTGAGGCTCTCGCGCCCGTGCTTGGGCGTCCATCCGGTGATACGGGGTGTCGAGCAGGAGCGATGCGGCGGCATCGAGGGCGCCGCCCACAGCTGTGGGCGAGGGGACGTCGGCGCGCACCCGTGGGCCGGGCATCTGCTCCCACAGGCGCTCCACGAGTTCGCCTAGCTCGGGGCCTGGCACACCGCACACGACCAGCACGTCAGCCTCTGCCGGCGTCCATGCGGCACGCCAGCCTCGACGCAGCATCTGCTGCTCGAGCTCCGCGCGCGTGAGCCACTGACCAGGTGCCTCGACGATCAGGACACGGGCGGTGCGGATCGCCAGATGGGCGAGCATCCGGGTCAGACCCATCGGAAGACCCCCTCCCGCCATGCCCACGTCACGGCGATGAGCAGTGCTCCCAGGAACAGGAACATCTCCACGACCGCAGAGATCCCTTCCTCGGCCACGATTACTGCCCACGGGTACATGAACAGCATCTCGACGTCGAAGGCGAGAAAGACGATCGAGGCGGGATACCAGCGTGCATGGAACCGAGACAGAGCATGCTCCTGCGGAACCCACCCCGACTGAGCAGGAAGCGCAGTCAGCGGATCGGCCAACACACTCACAGCCCGGTGGAGCGCATAGAGGGACACCACAGCGAATACAGCCACCAGCGCCATGGCCACGATCCCGTACACCGCGATCCGCCCTTCTCGACCTTTAGACAACGAACTCTCGTGAGGCAGCAGATGGATCGACCCTACAAGGCGTCCTCTGCCACGAGGCTGCCCATTGCTTCGCTGGTCTCACTGCCGGACGCAGACGAGTCAGACGTCACCGACGACTGCGTCGCATCCTCCTCAGCTGTTCCTCCGCAGCCTGCAAGCAGCGCGACTGCCGCCGCGGCAGTCGCCGCCACGCGAACCCGCCGATTGGCCGTTGTCATGCCATCTCCCTTCTTTCGTGTCCTCCCACGCTATACCCCTAGGCGGTATCGCCTGTGCAGGGCGAACCGGGAAGCCCCTTAGCGTCAGTCTGTCCAGAGAGAGGGCGCCATGCTGACCAGCAGTGGCAACGCCGGCATCCCAGCGACGATCCGCTCTTGGGCAATGCCGAGCGTGTTTCGGCATATCTCGCCCGGGTACCACGAACTCGTCTGCGCGCCGCACCGACCATCGTGCGCGCCGCACCATCGGATGAAGGAGCAATACATGCACACCGTGGAACAGATGCTCGATACCTACCCCAAGGACTTGGGTGGCATCGACAGGGCCAAGCTGACCGAGTGCATCCAAGCCTGCTTCGAGTGCGCCCAGACCTGCACAGCCTGTGCCGACGCCTGTCTGAGCGAGGACAAGGTGGCTGATCTCACCCAGTGCATCCGCGCCAACCTCGACTGCGCGGACATCTGCACCACGACCGGATCGGCGCTCTCGCGCCACACCGGTTACGACGCCAACGTGACGCGGGCCCTCCTCGAGGCCTGTGCAACAGCATGCACGTCGTGCGGCGACAGCTGCGAGCAGCATGCCTCGATGCATGAGCACTGCCGCATCTGCGCCGAGGCGTGCCGGCGTTGTGAGCGGGCCTGCCGCGAGCTGATCAGTTCGCTCACCTAACCGTCTACCCGAGTGCAGCTCGCGCGACCATCGCTCGTCCGTTCAGCCGGACGTGCGATGGCTGTCGCGCTCAGAGTTCGCGCTGCATGGCCTTGATCTCGGCCTTCTGGGCCTTGACGATGGCCTTGGCCATCCTCTCGACTGCATCGTCCTCAGTCGTGGTGAGAACTTGCTCTGCCATGGTCACAGCGCCCTGATGGTGCTTGATCATGAGGGTGAGCCACTGCTTGTCGAACTCGGCGCCAGTGGCCGACTCGAGTTTGGACATCTCATCCTGCGTCATCATCCCGGACCCGTGGTCCATGCCGGAAGAGCTGGCGGTGGGGGCGTCCCAGTCCTCGAGCCAACCTTCCATCGTCTGGATCTCGGTACCTTGGGCACCCTTGATGTCCTTGGCGAAGTCACGGACCTGCCCTGATGCCTTGGCGGACGGATCGAGAGCGAGGTCGGCCATCGTGATCGCTTGCTCGTGGTGGGGGATCATCATCTGGGCGAACATGATGTCGCCTTGCCGACCGTCCGCCGTCGTAGAGGTATCGCTGGCGCTCATCGGTGTCTTGTCATGGTCCATCCCGGACATGGATCCGTCTGAGCCGCTGGAGCAGGCAGCCAAGGCGCCTGCGGTGAGGGTTGTCGCGACCACGAGGGCAGCGCGCCGTCCAGGGGGGGTCATTGGGGACTCCTTCGCAAAATTGTCGAGGACAGGGTCACCCTCACGTCGCGAGATGATGATTCGATCCCGCTTTCGTTGAGGTTGGATGAAGGCCACCCGGTGCCGGTGGAGAATCGGCGAATCGCAGCGCCTGACCTGCAACAGGGATGACGGCGACGAGTCACTGCCCCAACGTCTGGGTGGTCGCTCCTGCGTCCGTGGTGCTGATCACGCGCCCTTCGACAGACGCGATGATCTCCAGCTGCCCGTCACTGGTGCGGCCCGCCCACAGCGCTTCGGCCGGGCCGATGCTCTTGGGGTGGAGGGTCCAGGTCTGGCCGGCGTCGCTGCTGGTTGCCAGTCTTCCTTCGGCTGACGAGATCACGATGGTCTCTTCGTCGGCCCAGGCGGCGAGGACGGCGGTCTCCGGTGGGGCGAGGGAGGTCCAGGTGACGCCGTCGTCCTGGCTCATCAGCAGGCCAGCGCTGGTGGTGGCCAGCAACGTCCCGGACGTGGGAGAAGCGGCCAGTACCCGTGGTGGCGAGGGGATGTCCCGCGTGTCCCAGGTCTTTTTGTCGCTGGTGTGTCGAAGCGTTCCGTCGAACCCGATGACCCCGTTCGGGCCGGCGGTCAAAGCGTGGAAGTCCGAGCGTCCACCGAGTGAGGCGACCTGCCACGTGCGGCCCGTGTCCTGCGAGGTGATGAGACCCACCGGCTGGGGGAGGTCGGTGCCGGGCGCTGGGTGACCGGAGGCGTAGAGAGTGCCGTCGTCGCCGATGGTGAAGCCCATCAGGTCGATGGCAGGACCCTTGCGGACGAGCTCGCCGTCGACTCGATGGAACAAGCCGTGGTGAGTGGCCACCAGCAGGTCGTCGGTGCGTGGGTGACGAGCGATCCCATGAACATGAATCAGGGGCGTGGGCTGCCCGGCCGCGCCGTCCTGTGCTGTGCCCGTCGATGACTCGACGCCGGCGGACTCGTTCCCGGTGTCGGATGTTGAAGAGCAGCCGGCCAGCAGCGCCAGGACAGCGACGGCAGCGACACCAAGGACGCCGCGACGTCGACGGGGCCTCATGCGGTGTACTCCAGGGCGATCATCATGCCAGCCTCTCCGTGGTAGATGTTGTGGCAGTGGATCAGCCAGTCGCCCTCGTTGTCGGCGTCGAGGTCGATGGCGAAAGACTGCATGGGGGCCATGAGGACGGTGTCCTTCCTGAGCCCGGAGGGCAGGGCAAAGGTGTGGCCGTGCACGTGCAACGGGTGGGTCATCATCGTCATGTTGGTGGCGTTGATCCGCAGTCGTTGCCCGGCCCGGACGGTCAGGGGCTCGTTCTTGCCGAACGGAGCTCCGTTCATCCCCCATGCGTAGGGCTGCATCGATCCGGTGAGAGTGAGCCGCGCGGTTGCATCGGGTCTCCTGCTGGGCAGTTTGGCTGCCTGGACCGGTCTCAGGTCAGAGCCGACGAGGACTTCTCGAGTGAGTTCTCGTGGGTTGGCGTCCGCTGCGGGGGCGGCGCCGCTTCCGGTGCGGACCAGGGCCATGGCCTGACCGCCGCTGGTCTTGCCGACCGGCTTGGCCACCAAGGGGAAGACCCCGTCCTCGAGGGTGACGATCGCGTCGTAACGTTCGCCCATCCCGATGTAGAACGCATCCGTCTCGGTCGGCTCGACCGGGAACCCATCGCTGTGCGTGATCGTCATCCGATGCCCCCCGAGAGCAACGGTGAAGATGGTGTCGGAGGCGGCATTGATGATTCGCAGACGAACCTTCTGCCCCGGCTTGGCCGTGAGCGTCTCGGGGTCTGCTGGCGGCCGTCCGTTGATGAGGAAGTAGGGGTAGGTCACGTCGCCGGCGTCACCCCAGGGCGCGGCCTCGTCCATGGCGCCTTGGTTCATGCCATCCATCTCGCCGTGGTCCATGCCACCCATGCCTCCGGATCCGGAGTCGTTGGCCAAGAGCTTCTCCAGGACCTCGTCGGGCGTGGTGCCCGTTCCGTCGATCCAGTCATCGAGGACGAGGACCCACTCGGTGTCGTAGTCGCCTGGCTCGTTCGGGTCGTCGATGATCAACGGGGCGTACAGTCCCCGGTCGAGCTGGACGCCGACGTGGGGGTGGAAGAAGTACGTGCCCGGGTCGGGCGCTGTGAATTCGTAGACGTAGGAGGTTTCTGGCTTCACCGGGTCCTGGGTCATGCCGGGGACGCCGTCGGCCGGGTTGCGCAAGCGAAGACCGTGCCAGTGGATGGTGGTTTCGTCCGGAAGTCGGTTGTCGAGAGTGACCCGCAGGAAGTCGCCGGCGGTGGCCCGCAGAAGTGGGCCAGGCACGGCGTCGCCGTATCCCCAGGTCGAGACGGTGCGGCCCGCTAGATCGAGGGTGATCGGCTTGGCGGTCAACGTCTTGGTCACCACCGTCTGGCCCGGGTCAGGTGAGACCGGCGTCGGAGCGCCGAAGGTGCCCTTCGGCGCGCTGGCACCCGATCCTTGGGTGGCGGCATAGGCTCCGAAGCCCGCTGCGCCAGCGGTACCGAGACCGCCGATCAGCAGGCCACGGCGAGTGATGGTGTTCATAGTTCCCTTCCAAGCGTCGATGTACCGACGCGCGTCAGCGGCCGTGAATGATCAGGTGACGTCGCTTTTCGTACTCATCGACGCTGATGTCACCGCGGGCCAGTCCTTCGTCGAGAAGCGTCAGCGCGTCGGCCCGGGTAGGGCCTGTGGCGGTGCTGCTCTGGCCGGGGAACAGTGCGCGCACGGCGAGCACGACGATCACCCAGAAGGCGAGGACGCCTGCGGCCATACCCAGCCACATCATGTCGCAGCCGTGGTTCCACATCATCGGAGACTCCTTCTTGAAGCCGACCTCCCGGCATGCAGACAGGCTCCGGCGGGAAGGTCATGGGTTGGTGGTCGCCGCGTTGAGGTTTGACGAAGATCCTCGTCGATTCGCCGCTGATGTCGGCCGTGGTGCGACCCTCGGGTGAGACTGTCTGTCGTGAGCACACGAACCCCTGTCGAGCCGTTGGCGAAGGTGCTCATCATCGAGGACGAGAAGACGCTGGCAGAGATGATCGCCGCCTATCTCGCCCGCAGCGGGTACCAGACCACAGTCGAGCACAACGGCGTCGCCGGAGTCGAAGCAGCACGAGAGCAGTCCCCAGACGTGGTGATCCTCGACCTGGGACTGCCCGGACTGGACGGCATCGAGGTCTGCCGCCAGATCCGCACCTTCAGCGACTGCTACGTCATCGTCGTGACCGCCCGATCGGACGAGGTGGACACCCTGATCGGCTTGTCCGTGGGCGCCGATGACTACGTCACCAAACCCTTCAGCGTGCGCGAGCTGATGGCACGCGTGCAGACGGTCCTGCGTCGCCCACGGGGCGGGAACGCCGGCAACTCCAGCGCTGCGGCGACCCCATGGGTATTCGGCGATCTTCAGGTCGACCCGCTCGGGCAGCAGGTCCACCTGAAGGGAGAACCAGTTCCGCTGACACCGACCGAACGGGATCTGCTGATGACCTTGGCCCAACGGCCCTCGATGGCCTTCTCCCGCACGCAGCTCATCGAGGAGGTCTGGGGTGGCGGCTGGGTCGGGGACGAGCACCTGGTCGACGTCCACATCGCTCACCTGCGACGCAAGCTCGGAGACAACCCCGATCTCGCTCGCTACATCACCACGGTGCGCGGCATCGGTTACCGGATGGGGCCCGGATGAACAAGCGCGTCAACACACTCTCCAAGGGTCTGGCGCCTCGACTACTGGCGGGACAGATCCTGGTACTCCTTGCGGGAGCACTGACAGCCGGGCTCGTCGCCGCCGTCATCGGCCCCCCGATCTTCCACGACCACCTCCTCCAAGCGGGGCACCAGGAGAACGCACCCGAGCTGGTCCACATCGAGATGGCCTACCGGGACGCTTCGCTCATCGCCTCGGGTGTGAGCCTGCTCATCTCTCTGACTGGGGCGACTGCGGTGGCCTGGTTCCTCGCCCGACGGCTGCGTCAACCGCTGGCGCAGATGACCGATGCCGCGCGCGAACTGAGCCGTGGCCATTACTCCACCCGCGTGCCTCATGTCGGTGCGGGGACTGAGCTCGAGACCCTCGCCGGAGCATTCAACGTGATGGCGGCCCGCTTGGAAGGAGTCGAGGACACCAGACGACGGATGCTGTCCGACCTCGCCCACGAACTGCGCACGCCGATCGCGACCTTGAGCGCCTACCACGAGGGACTGCACGACGGCGTGGTGACCCTCGGTGATGACTCTCGTCTCGCGTTGACCGCCCAGACGGAACGGCTGGCGCGACTGGCCGAGGACATCAACGAGGTCTCCACAGCCGAAGAAGGACACCTCGCCCTCGATCTCCGCAGCCACAACGTCGGTGACCTACTGTGGGCCGCCTACGGAGGCATGCGTGACAGCTACTCCGACAAGGGGCTCAATTTGGTACTGGACCTGGACGAGAAAACAGGACTGGAGACCCTTGTCGATCCGGTCCGATTCGCCCAAGTCATGACCAACCTCCTCACCAACGCCCTCAGGCACACACCGGCGGAAGGAACAGTCACCCTTGCGGCGAGACGCGACAGCGGAGAAGCCATCATCACCGTCACCGACACCGGCGACGGCATGACCCCCGACCAGGTGCAGCACGCATTCGAACGCTTCTACCGCGGCGACTCGGCCCGCACAAACGACCAACGAGGATCTGGCATCGGCCTGACCATCAGCAAAGCCATCATCGACGCGCATCACGGAGGACTCACCGCATCCAGCCCCGGCCCCGGAAAGGGCTCATGCTTCACCATCTCCCTACCGCTCGTGCGCTGACCGTGAAGATCGCCGGAAACCGCGCGGCACCACCAGTTCGACGATGCCTCGGAATCATCGGCAGCTGGGCGCCAGGAGTGACGTCCTGCAGAGTGGATGCTCCTATTGCTGTCAAGCGTCCTGTGGTGGGCTGATCTTGTCCAGAGCGAGGGTGGCTAGGCGTTCGAGTTCGGGGTCGGCGCGGGTGCCGATCTCGAGTCGTCGTAGGCGCTGGTAGGGGACGCCAAGGCTTTGAGCCAGGACGCTGATCGGGGTGCCGATCGCCTGTCGCCGGGCTCGGAGCTCGTGTCCGGCCGGGTGGTCCTTGGCAGGGTTGAGCAGGGCGGCGTAGACCTCGTTCGCGACATGTCGTTTCAGGCACCGCATGATGTCGCGGTCCGTGAGTTGCTCTGCGCGACGCCGTTCGAAGTAGACCGTCGTGCGCGGCTCGCGGTGCCGCATGCGCAGCAGCACGATGCGGTGCAGGGCGGCGTTCGCGTGCCGGTTCCCGCCGCGAGAGAGCCGGTGCCGTGTGCGTTGCCCGGACGAGGCGGGGATCGGGGCGACGCCGGCGAGAGCGGCGAAGCTCGCCCGGGTGCCGAGCCGCTCGGGGTTGTCGCCGGCGGCGACCAGGAGCGTCGCGGCGGTGACCGGGCCGACTCCGCTCAGTGACAGCAGCGTGGGGTTGACTTGCCGGGCGAGGAAGTCCAGCTGCTGTTCAATGAGGTCGATCTCAGCTTGCATCGTGAGGTAGCGAAGCGCGAACCGCCGCAGTGTCTGCCGGGCGACCACGTCCGGGTCAGGAGACGGGATCGTCCCGGGCCTGGTCTTTGCGAGCGTGTTCACCAGTCGCTGCCCGCTGAGGTGTCGGAATGCTTGTCGCACCAGCTCGGGCGCGGTGATCAGCAGTGCATGGATCTGGTTCATTACCTGTGCTCGCGCCTTCGCTGCGGAGCGTCGCTCTGCCAGCAGGATCCGCATCGACTCGACTGCTCCGTCACCAGACTTCGGGATCGCGGTGTCGGTGCCGGCTAGGACCGCGACGGCTGCCTGGTGCGCGTCGAGCGGGTCGGACTTGCCTCGACGCCGTCGTGTTTGCCGGTCCTGGCGTGCGACTTCAATGACGGTCAGACCGGCGGCGTTCAGCGCTCGGACGAGACCGGCCCCGTAGGAACCAGTCCCCTCAACACCAACCCGTGCGACATCGCCGTGCTCGTGGAGGAACGCGATGACCTGCGCGTAGCCGCGGCCGTCTGCGCGGAACTCTCGGTCGGCGACAGGTCTGCCGACGAGATCGAGGATTGCGACGTGATGCGTGTTCTTGTGCGTGTCGACGCCTGCGACCAGCCCGGACGGTGGCGGTAGCGGGTTGGTGAGCGGCGCGTCGGGTGTCATGCTCGTCATTGACGGGAATCCCTTCCAACGGTGGGTGAACGTCACCGCGGGTCGGGTGAGTGCAGACAGCACAAAGGTGAGACGACTTCCCGGTCAGGCTCCTATCAAGTCATGTACCCGCCCGGCCCGCAGCGACCCCGGCGTCGACGGACAGATCCACAAAAAGACAGCCGCGAACGGCGTCCGTGTAATTTCGGGTCACGCCGGCGCCGGAGCCGAATCCATCATCTCTGTGTACGGCTCCCGGTGAGCGTGTCGCTGTAGAAGCAGTGACGGCCACCGCGTGATCCTTCGAGTGATCTCCTACAACCGACTCGAAGAAGGACACGACGATGACCGTCAACACCAGTATCGACCCTGCTCGAGGAACAGCTCGCCCAGGCGAGCCCCGATCTGCTGCGCGAGCTCCTCGCCACGTTCATCAACACGCTGCTGTCGGCTGAGGCCGACGCGGTCTGTGGTGCCGAGTACGGCACGAGTACCCCGGACCGGGTCAACCGTCGTAACGGCTACCGGTACCGCGACTTCGACACCCGCGCCGGCACCCTGGACGTCGCGATCCCCAAGCTCCGTCAGGGGTCCTACTTCCCCGAGTGGCTCCTCGAACGCAGGAAGCGCGCCGAGCGGGCGCTGACCAGTGTGGTGGCGACCTGCTACCTGCTCGGAGTCAGCACGCGTCGGATGGACAAGCTGGTGGCCTCGCTGGGCATCACCAGCCTGTCGAAGTCCCAGGTCTCTGAGATGGCTAAGGAGCTCGACGCCCACGTCGAGCAGTTCCGCACCCGCTCCCTGGCCGAGGCCGGGCCGTTCACGTTCGTGGCCGCCGATGCACTGGTCCTCAAGGTCCGCGAGGGTGGCCGCGTCGTGCCGGTACACGCGCTCATCGCGACCGGCGTCAACGCCGACGGACACCGCGAGATCCTCGGCATCCAGGTCACCACCAGCGAGGACGGCGCCGGGTGGCTGGCGTTCTTCCGCGACCTCACCGCCCGCGGCCTGTCCGGTGTCCGGCTCGTCACCAGCGACGCTCACCGCGGACTGACCGCGGCGATCGCCGCCACTATGGCCGGTGCCGCGTGGCAGCGGTGCCGCACCCACTACGCCGCGAACCTGATGTCCGCGACCCCGAAATCCAGCTGGGGCTGGGTCAAGGCGCTGCTGCACTCGATCTACGACCAGCCCGACGCTGATGCGGTCCACGCCCAGTTCGACCGCGTCGTCGACGCGCTGGCCGAAAAGCTCCCCGCCGTGGCCGACCACCTCGACGGCGCCCGCGCCGACATCCTCGCCTTCACCGCGTTCCCCAAGGAGATCTGGCGTCAGATCTGGTCGAACAACCCCAACGAACGCCTCAACCGCGAGATCCGCCGACGCACCGACGTCGTCGGGATCTTCCCCGACCGCGCATCCGTCATCCGGCTCGTCGGGGCCGTCCTGGCCGAGCAGCACGACGAATGGGCCGAAGGGCGCCGCTACCTCGGACTCGACGTCCTCGCCCGATCACAGGCCGCCAACACCGCCACCGACGAGGAGGTGAACGCACCAGCCCTTCAGACCACCACGGCCTGACCCGCCAACGACGAAGGATCACCCTGTCGTACACCACGTCACCGGACTTGACCCATGTCAGATGGCTGGCGACTAACCGCATCGACTGGGTGCCCTTGCCGTCAGTGGCCCCTGCAAGCTCTGGGCTAGCTGTACTGACCCGCCAGGTTGGGTACGCGGTGTGCGGGTGAGGCGCCTTTGAGTGCGGTGTGGCCGCGGTCGTGATTGTAGGTGTGGAGGAAGTCG
>NZ_FWXN01000018.1 GCF_900176385.1 Janibacter indicus
GTGTGTGTTCCTGAACAGCTCCACACCTCACTCGGAGGTCTTCCTCATGTCACGCCGACTCGCCCATCCCGTACCTAACGTCCCGGGTCAGTACACCTAGCCGCTGCCATCACCCCGGCACTGCACGAAGGTGTCCACATGTCGCCACCGCTGAGCTCCCGTCCCGCCGGTCGGTGGCCGCCGCACTGACGACGGGCGCCGCGCTCGCCCTCGCTCTCGGCGGGCACGACGACTCCCGCCCGCTGGCTGCGCCCGGCGACGTCTTTTCCCCGCCCTACGGCGCCGAGCCCCTGCCGCACGAGGTCCGGATGGAGCTCCGGTGGCAGCACCTCGACGTCGCGGTCGGGGAGCCCCGGGCGGAGCTGCCCGACCTCGGGAGCTCCCCGTCGGACGTGGCCCCACCTGCGGGCGGCAGCTTCGTCCGGGTCGACGTGACGAAGGCGTCCGGCCAACCGCCCCTGGTCGGCATCCGGCGCCCCCTCTCGACCCAGGTCGAGGTCGCCGTGCGCGCTCACGGGGTCGACTACCCCGTGAGCGGGCGATCCGGTGGCGTGCGGCTCGACGCCGAGACCGCATGGCCCGGCGAGACCGGCACGCGGTGGGTGGCGGTCGAGGGGACCCCCGCGGACGTGGAGCTCGTCGTCACCGTCGACGGCGAGAAGCAGGTGGTCGGCACCGACGGGGCCGCCGAGCTCGGCCGGGCGGAGCAGCTGAGCGACCTGCCCGACACCACGATCCTGCAGGCCCAGCCCGAGATCGGCTGCCGCCGCAGCCACCGCGACGACTCCTCCGACCTGGAGCTGGACGACTACTCCCGGGACGCCGCGTGCACCGTGACGCGCGTGCTCCGGCTGCCCCATGTCGACGGGCCCGGCTGGGCCCCCCGTGGCCGCGAGTACGTCGTCGTGCTCCTGACCCTCGACCGGCCGACGAGCCCCGTCGGCACCACCGCAGCCCTGCGGATCCCGACCTAGGCTGGCCACATGCCCCGGATCTTCACGACCGCCGTCGCCGACGTCTACCCGCACTACGTCACCAAGGTGACGAAGAAGGGGCGCACCCAGGACGAGCTCAACGAGGTCATCCGGTGGCTCACCGGCTACGACCAGGCGGCGCTCGAGCGGCACCTCGCCGAGGGGACGACCTTCGAGGACTTCTTCGGTCAGGCGCAGCTCAACCCCGCCTCCGAGCTGATCACCGGCTCGGTCTGCGGGGTCAAGGTGCAGGAGGTCGAGGACCCGCTGATGCGCCGGATCCGCTATCTCGACAAGCTCGTCGACGAGTTGGCCAAGGGCAAGGCGATGGACAAGGTGCTGCGTTCGACCTGAGCCCACGTCGGGGCCAGCGCCCACCGCGCCGTGTCGGCCGTACCCCCTCGACCCGCGGGTGGGGTGGCGTGCGTCGGCGTCAGTCGCTCGGATCGAGCAGGGCCCGGATGTCGGCGGAGGTGATCGCCCCCGAGAGCGCGCCGCCGTCGTCGACGACCCGCTCGAAGAGGTCGCGCTTGCGCTCCTGCAGGTCGACGACCTTGTCCTCGATCGTGTCGGTCGACACGAGCCGGTAGACCATGACCGGCTTGTCCTGCCCGATGCGGTGGGCGCGGTCGATGGCCTGCGCCTCGGCGGCGGGGTTCCACCACGGGTCGAGGACGAAGACGTAGTCGGCCTCGGTGAGGGTCAGGCCGACACCGCCGGCCTTGAGGCTGATGAGGAAGGCGGTCTGCTCACCCTGCTTGAAGGCGTCGATGACGCTCGCGCGGTCGGTCGTCGCCCCGTCGAGATAGCTCGTCGTGATGCCCTCGCCCTCGAGCCGCTCGCGCACGATCGCGAGGAAGCCCGTGAACTGGCTGAAGACGAGTGCACGGTGGCCCTCCACGGCCAGCTCGCCCAGGTGCTCGACGAGCACGTCGAGCTTGGCCGAGATGCCCTGGCCGCGGTGCTCGTCGTCGACGAGACCGGGGTCGAGGCTCAGCTGCCGCAGCCGAGTCAGCGAGGCAAGGATCGCCACGCGGTTGGCGTCGGGGTCGTCGAGCAGCCCGAGCACCCGCTTGCGCTCGCGCTGCAGGTGTCGGTCGTAGATGCGCCGGTGGGTCGAGGAGAGCTCCACCGGGAGAACCTGAATCTGCTTGGGCGGCAGGTCGATCGCCACCTCCTCCTTGGTCCGACGCAGCATGAGCGGGCGGATCCGGCGGCGCAGCCGGTCGAGGAGCTCGGGCTGCTCGCCGGACTCGATGGGCTTGCGGTAGAGGTCGCCGAAGCGGTCCCGCCGCGGGTAGAGCCCGGGCGCGGCGAGCGCGAAGAGGGACCACAAGTCCATGAGCGAGTTCTCCAGCGGGGTGCCGGTCACCGCGAGGACGAAGGGGGGCGACAGCCGCCGCAGCGCCTGGTGCGTCTTGGAGCGGTCGTTCTTGACGAACTGCGCCTCGTCGAGGATCACGCCGCGCCAGTCGACCTCGGCGAACTCCGCGGCGTCGATGCGCAGCACGGCATAGGAGGTGACGACCAGGTGGGCACCGTCGACCGCCTCGGCGACGGACTCGCCGCGGCGCCGGTGGGTCTGAGGCAGGGTGCGCACGACGAGACCGGGGACGAACTTCGCGGCCTCGCTGGCCCACGTGCCGACGACGCTCGTGGGGGCGACGACGAGCACCGGCCGGTCGAGCTCGCCCGCCTCGTGGGCGCGGGCGAGCAGTGCCAGGGTCTGCACGGTCTTGCCCAGGCCCATGTCGTCGGCGAGGACGCCCCCGAGACCGGCGTCCCAGAGCGTGCTCAGCCAGTGATAGCCCTCGAGCTGGTAGGGCCGCAGGGTCGCCTGCAGGGAGGCCGGCGCCTCGGGCACCGGGCGGCTGTCGATCTCGCGGAGGGTCTCGACACCTGAGCGCCAGGCGTGCTCGCGCTCGACTTCGACGTCGGCGATCGCCGCGAGCTCGTCGAAGAGGTCGACCTGGTAGCGGCTCAGCCGGACCTCGCCCGCCTCCGGCTCGACGAGTGCCCGCGCCTCCTCGATGAGCGCCCGCAGGTCGTCGAGGACGGGGTGGTCGAGCCGGAACCACTCGCCGGTCTCGAGCTGCATGATCTCGTCGCCGGCGACGAGCGCGGCGAAGAGCGGCTCGAAGGGGACCTCGACGTCGCCGACGGTGACGCGCACGTGCAGGTCGAGCCAGTCGGAGCCGCCGTCCTCGCTCGCCGGGTGCAGGGACACCTCGGGCTCGGCGTCGAGCTCCTCGAAGCTCGACACGTCGTCGTCGACGACCACGATGCAGCGTGGGTCGTCGTCGAGCCGCGGCACGACCTCGGTGAGGGCGAGGATCGCCGCAGGCCCGTGGAGCCGCATCGGCGAGCGCAGCCGCCAGCCCTGCGGGGACCGGATCCTCGCACCCGTCAGGTCGGCGAGCGGCTCGAGGCCCTCCAGCAGGGCGTGCTCGGCCCGGCGATCGCGCGGGAGTGACCCCTGCTCGACAGCACCGACGACATGGGTGTGCCCTCCCGCCGTGTAGGCGAAGCCCAGGTCGAGCAGCACGCCGTGGCCGTCACGGCGCACGCGGACGTGCAGCTGCGGCGGCTCGGGCAGCGGCAGGTCGACGCTGTCGTCGGAGGAGATGACGGTGACACGCTCCCGCAGCCGCGGGAGGTAGATGGTGACGAAGCGCTCGACGTCGGCCCCGGGCACGACGATGTCTCGGCCGGCCGCCAGCTCGCCCAGATCGGGTGTCAGCTCGGCGCCGAAGGGCGCCAGGCGCAGCCGCTCGCCGTCGTCACCCGACTCGATCCAGACGACTCCGTGCGCCGGCTCGCCGACGAGCTGGACCTCACCCGCGTCCGGGCCGGCACCGTCGATCGAAGGGCGCAGCAGGAGTCCCTCGTCGACGGCCGTCACGTCGAGGACCACCTCGACCGCCTCGTCGAGCAGCTCGACCTCGTCGCCGGCCTCGCTCGCGATGAGCGCGACGCCCGCGTCGCGGACCCGCCGCAGCGCGAGCCAGATGCTGGGCCCCAGCGCGTCGACGTGGACGTCACCACCCGAGCCGTAGGTGTGGCGGCGCATGCCGGTGTGCGCCTCGTGGAGGGCGTAGAGCGCACTCACGGCGCGGCGGTGGCCTTCGCGAGCTCCCGCCGCGGTGTACGAGTCGGACTGGAGGAGCTCCCCCCACGAGTACTTCTTCGCCCAGTGGCCCGCCTGGGTGCGGCGGGTCGGACGCAATCGGAGCCGGGGAGCCCGCTCCCGCCCCCAGGTGTGCACCGGCGCCTGGACCCGCTCGACGACGAGCGCGACGGGCGCACCCTGGGTCAGCGGCTCCGGGTCGGGGTCGCGGGTCAGGAGCGCGAGCGCGTCCTCCCACGGCCGGGTCGGTGGGGGCGGCTCGACGCCTCCCGCAGATCCGCCGAGGGCGTCGCGCACGCTGACCACGACGGCGACGGCGTGCTTGCAGTCGCGGGCCACGGGGCAGCTGCAGCGGGCGCCCCACTCGACGACGGCATCGCCCGGGTCGCTGTGCAGGGAGACGATGGTCTGGTAGCTGCCGCGCCCCGACCCGGCCACTTTGGCCACGACGACCCGGCCCCGGTTGAGGGTCGCGACCTGCTGGACCATGCCGCGCGCCGCGTAGTCGAGGCCGCGCTGGAAGGACCCCTCGTCGGTCGCCGCGAGGATCGCGTCGTCGCTCAGCCCGCGCACCCACTCGGCGGACTCGACGTCCCAGACCACGGGTCAGCCCCGCTGGGAGGACGAAGGGAGGATCGGCATGCCCCCACCGTAGGCCGGTCCCCCGTCACCGCCTCGCCACGATCGCCGGCTGTGGACAGGCGCCCACCCCACTCCCCGCCTGTGGACCCGGCCATGGCATCGCGCCGACGCCCCCTTCGCCATGGAGTACGTTGATTGTTACAGCAACAATCATCAGGAGCCCTCCATGGCCACCCACACCTTCCCCGAGCCCGTCGTCGTCACCCACGGACCGAGCGATCCCGACGCGCCGCTCGTCGTGCTGCTGCACGGCCGCGGGTCGCACGAGGGCGAGATCATCTCGCTCGCTCCTCATCTGCCGCAGGGCCTGCAGTACGCCGCGGTGCGCGCACCGATCGCCGAGGGTGGGGGCTTCGCGTGGTTCGCCAACCGTGGCATCGGCCGGCCGGTCGCCGAGTCGCTCGCCGCGACCATGGCGTGGTTTCGCGCCTGGCTCGACGACGTGGCCCCGGAGGGCCGCCCCGTGGTGCTCGTCGGATTCAGCGGTGGCGCCGCCTTCGCCGGCGGGCTCATGCTGGCCGACCCCCAGCGCTTCGTGGGCGGGGCGATCCTCTTCGCGACGATGCCCTTCGACGCGGGCCTGCCGACCACGCCGGAGCGGCTGGCGGGCACCTCGACGCTCGTCATCCAGGGCGACGCCGACCAGGTCATCCCCCGCGAACTCCTCGACCGGACGTGGGACTACCTCACCGGCGAGTCCGGCGCCACGACGACGGCGCTGCGCGAGCCGGGTGGGCACGACCTCACCGCCGCCAGCCGGCAGGCCCTGTCGGCCTGGCTCGAGGACGTCACCGCCTGACGGTCGCGTCAGACCCGCGCGCAGCGCGCGGTCACCGCGTCGCCGACGTCGTCGGGGCCCGGGGCGTGGCTGCGGCGGATCAGTCTGCTCCGCTGAGGCGAAGGGGGGAACGCCAGTACCCCGACAGGCAGGCACTCCCCCAGCACCGGCCGGGGTCCTATCGTCGAGGACATGAGCACCCCCACGATCTCCCTGAACAACGACGTGACCATCCCGGCTCTCGGTTTCGGCGTCTTCCAGACCCGGCCGGACGAGACGATCGCTGCGGTCGAGACGGCGCTGCAGACGGGCTACCGGCACATCGACACGGCCGCCGCCTACGGCAACGAGCGCGAGGTCGGCGAGGCGATCCGCCGGTCCGGTCTCGCCCACGACGAGGTCTTCGTCGAGACGAAGATCTGGATCAGCGACTACGGCTACGACGAGACGCTGCACTCTTTCGACAAGAGCGCCGGCAAGCTCGGCGTCGAGCAGATCGACCTGCTGATCCTGCACCAGGCTCTGCCGGGCGAGTTCGACACGACGATCGGCGCCTACCGAGCGCTGGAGCGGCTGCTCGCCGACGGCAGGGTGCGCGCCATCGGCGTCTCGAACTTCATGCACGAGCACCTCGACCGGCTCCTCGCGGAGACCGAGGTCGTGCCGGCCGTCAACCAGATCGAGGTGCACCCGTACTTCCGCCAGTCGGCGCTGCTCGACCGCAACAACGAGCTCGGGATCGTCAGCCAGGCGTGGTCCCCGATCGGCGGCATCACCTTCTACCGCGACTCCGGCCACACGAGCACCCTCGAGAACGAGACGATCCGCTCGATCGCGGACGCACACGGCAAGACGCCCGCGCAGGTCATGCTCGGCTGGCACCTGCAGCAGGGCCGCCAGGTCATCCCGAAGTCCGTGACCCCCGCGCGGATCGCCGAGAACTTCGACGTCTTCGACATCGAGCTCTCCGAGACCGAGCTGGCCGCCATCGACGGCCTCGACACCGGCAAGCGCGGTGGCCCCGAGCCGGAGGACATCACGCTGGAGAGCTTCGGCCGGGAGATCCCGGAGGCATGATGGGCCGCGTGGCCCATGAGACACAGACATCCCGCGTGCTCGCGCACGCGGGATGTCCTTGATCCGCACCACCTGCGGTCAGCGGGCGGCGCAATCGATGCAGGTCCGCGCCGTGGGTCGCGCCTCGAGCCGACCCGCCGAGATGGGGCGACCGCACCGCTCGCAGGTGCCGTAGTCGCCTGCGTCGAGCCGGGCCAGAGCAGCGTCGATCTCGCGGAGGTGCTCGCGGGCCTGCCGAGCGAGCGCATCGACCTGCGAGCGCTCGAAGGCGATCGTCGCCCCCTCCGGGTCGTGCTCGTCGTCGGCGTTGCTCCCCTCGCTGGCCTCGACGAGCGCGTCGAAGTCGCCGGTGAGGGTCGCGAGACGAGCGAGGGTCTCCCTTCGCTCGGCGTCGAGAAGTGTCCGTGGGTCAGGCATCCACGCATCATGTCACCCGCCCTCTACAGGTCGGCGGGCTCGAAGGAGGAGGGCCCGAGGCGGATCGCGAACCAGACGGTGGGCCTCGGTCCGCGCTCAGCCCTGCCTCGGGCCGCCCATGCCGGCCCCTCGGGCCTTAACGATGGCGGCGGAGCGTCGGAGCCGTGGAGCTTGGCGAAGATGTTGGAAACGTGGTTGCGCACGGTCTTGAGGCTGATCATCAGCTCGTGCGCGATGGTGGCGTTGCCCCTGCCTGCGGCGGCCAGCTCCACCACCTCGCCCCAGCTGGCGCAGCGCCGCATCCGTGGGTCACCGGCCACTAGTCCTGGGCTTCGCCGAGGCACGCTTCAGGCGTGAGCTCGCCCCTGAGACCGCCGCCGGTCGCAGCCCGGGCAAGAGCACGACCCAGCGCAGGTGCCTGCTTGAACAGATTGTGACCGGCCACAAAAAGGACAGAGCCTGCCTCCCACACGGCCACGCCGTCCTCGCTCCATGGGAGGTCGGTCACCCAGCAGTGAAGGAAGTCGCGCGGCTCTGGGTGGAGACCGGGCAGCGCCCGTGTCACGTATTCGCGTGCGCGTTCGTCCAGCGATCGAATCGCCGCAGGGTCGATGAACGTTCCGTCGTCGCGGACGCCGACGGTTTCGCTGAGTCCGACCGAATAACTGCTGTTGCCCGGTAGCGGCGTCGCGTACACACCGACTTCGCCGAAGACGCCGCTGCTGTCCTGCAGGCACGCGACTCGTGCCGGGGCGGCGGCTTTGACGTCGAAGGTCAGCCGGACGTGTGCGGCAAGGCGAACCGGCAGCGACAGGCCGACGCTGCGGGCCAGGCGGGCGGTTTCGCGGCCGGCGCACACGACCACCTTGGAGTAAACAGCCCGGTCGGCGACGCTGCGCACCTCGACCGTCCCATCGGCGCGGGGATCGATGGAGATGACCTCTGCGGTGGTGACGGCATCTTCGAGGGCACCCGCGAGTGCCGTGATCGCGGTGCGGGTGCGGATCGCGCCGCCCGACTCGTCGAGCACTGCTGGCCCCGAGTACCCAGCGAGCAGCGGCATGCGCTGGGCGAGCTCGGCTGCATCGATCTCGTGCGCTTCCACGCCGCCGACCTGGTCGATCACCCGCAGCCGCGCCAGAGCGCTGTCGCCGATCGCCACGACACCGTCTGACGAGACCAGCTCGACGTCGAAGTGTTCGGCCCACTCATCCCATACGCCGCGGCTTTCGCGCGCGAGAGCGACGAGTCGCGGGTCGTCGTGGGCATGCCGGAAGATCCGCGACTCGCCTGCGGACTGACCCGTGCCGGGCACACCGGCCTCGTACAAGCGCACCGGAACGCCCTGCTCCCGCAGCGCGTACGCCGTCGACAGACCGACGATCCCGCCCCCGATCACTGCTACCTCGGGTGAACGCGTCGTGGCAACGTCGTCGTCAGTTCCTGTCATCGCGGTTCCTCGATCTGTGAGGGATGTGCGATATGCCGTAAGAAAAGGGGTCGCTGCCACGACGTCAACGGACTGTGTCAGCCCGAAGTCACCGCGGGCAGCGACCCCTCATGTCCGGGTCAGTACTCCCGGTCTGTGGTGTCAGGCGGGCAGCTTGGAGCCCAACACGTCGAGCTTCTCGATCGTCGGTTCGGAGAACATCGCACCGGTCTGCTCGCCGAGAGCTGCCGCAACAGCGCCGGACAGGTGAGCGTCACGTCCGGCGTCGTCGGGGAACACGTCGAAGATCCCGAAGGAGGAGGGCCCGAGGCGGATCGCGAACCACGCAGTGGTCGCCGGCTCTTCCTCGACAAGCGCACGGCCGCTGTCAAGGAACTCCTTCACGTCGTCCTCCTTGCCGGGCAGCGCGTCGAACCTGACCAGCAGTCCCTTGGTCACACTCATGACTTCCCCCCTTCCGTTGTCGAGGTGCCCTCGAGTTGGGACACGATCGCCGCGGAGAACGCCGGCAGGTCCTCCGGCGAGCGGCTGGTGATGAGGTTCTTGTCGACCACGACCTCCTCGTCAACGACGTTCGCGCCGGCATTGCGCAGATCCGTGCGGATGCTCGGGAAGGACGTCAGGGTGCGACCGGTGGCCACGCCGGCCTCGATCAACGTCCACGGTCCGTGACAGATCGCCGCCACCGGCTTGCCGCTCTCGACGAAGTCCCGGACGAAGGCGACAGCGTCCTCGTCGACCCGGAGCTTGTCGGGGTTCACCGTGCCGCCCGGAAGCAGCAAGGCGTCGTAGTCGGCCACCGAGGCCTCAGCCACCAGCCCGTCGACGGCGAACGTCCCCACCGGGTCCAGGTCGTTCTCGCGGGCCTGGATCTCGCCCTCATCGAGCGAGAGGACGTCGGTCCGGGCGCCGGCCCTGTCCAGAGCCTCGCGGGGTTGCTCGAGTTCGACGCGCTCGACCCCGTCCGCGGCGAGGATCGCGACTCTCTTGCCCTGCAGTTCTGCTGCCATGTCAGTTTGCCTTCTTTCCGTCGGACATACCCGGCTTGATGACGACCTTGGTCCAGCCCTCGGACCTGGAGTCGAAGTTCTTGTAGGCGTCGGCGGCCTGGTCCAGCGAGATCTCGTGGGAGACGATCCAGGACGGCTTCGCCTTGTCAGCCGCGATCAGGTCACGCAGCCGGCGGTTGTACTTCTTGACCGGGCACTGACCGTTGCCCATGGTCTGTCCCTTGAACCAGTGGGTGCCGAAGTCGATGGCCGCCTTGCCCTGCTTGGCCAATTCGCCCTTGGCCCCCGGGTCCTCGGGGACGAACACGCCGACGGTGCCGATCCCGCCGGTAAAACGCACCGAGTTGATGAGCATGTTCAAGGTGGCAGCCGGGTCTTCGTTCCCCTGCGGGTCGTGTGCCTGGTAGCCCACGCACTCGCAGCCACGGTCGGCTCCGAGCCCCATGGTCTCGTCCAGCACGGCCTGCACGGGGTCGGTCTTGGAGTCGTCGATGGCGATCGCTCCGATCTGCTCGGCCAGCGCGAGCCGGTCGGGGTGGCGATCGACCACCATGACCTTCGCGGCGCCCTTGATCGTCGCGGACAGCGCAGCCATCAGACCCACCGGACCGGCTCCAGCGATCACGACGCTGTCGCCCGGGATCACGCCAGCCATCTCGGTGGCGTGGTAACCGGTGGGGAAGATGTCGGAGAGCATGACGTAGTCATTCTCCTTCTCCTCCGCGTCCTCGCCCAGGCGCAGTGCGTTGTGGTCGCCGAAGGGCACCCGGAGCAGCTCGGCCTGGCCGCCGCCGTACGGGCCCATCTCTGCAAATCCGTAGGCCGCACCGGCGGCAGACGGGTCAGGCTGGGTGGTGAGGCAGTAGTTCGTGAGTCCGCGCTCGCAGTTCTTGCAGAACCCGCACGAGATGTTGAAGGGCAGCACGACCCGGTCGCCGACCTGGACCTTCTCCACGCCCTGACCGATCTCTATCACCTCCCCCATGTTTTCGTGGCCGAAGGTGCGGCCCTCCTCGAAGGAGGTCCGTCCCTCGTACATGTGCAGGTCCGAGCCGCAGATATTGGTCGTTGTCATCCTGACCAGCACATCGGTGGGGCGCTCGATCTTCGCGTCTGGAACATCCTTGACAGCGACATCTCTGGGCCCCTGATAGACGACAGCCTTCATGGCGAGTCTCCAATGGTTGTGCGTGGTGAACTTCTGACTCCTTCACACTCACAGCGCGTCACGACCGAGTCAAACGCGTGTCACCGAACCCGACATGCCAACCGGAATTCCCCTAGCCTTCGGCCGTGGGCCCCACCGATCCGGACCGACCGCGGTTGCGGCAGGTCATGCCCCCCGCGGTCGCGATGGTGCTCGCCGTCGTCGTGGTCGCCGAGATCGCCTGGGCCGCCTTTGTCCTCGCGGGGTCCGACGACCTGCGTCCGCACGCCGTGCCCGCGGTGGTCGCCGCCGACCCGGTCGTCGCCGAGAGCGTGGCCCGGCAGTACGACGACCTGCCGGGCGACCCCTTCGACCTGCGTGCGGTGACCAACGAGGACACGGCACGCGCGGCACTCGACGACGGGTCTGCGCGGGCCGCGCTCATCGTCGATCTCGAGGGGTCCGTCGACCGCCTGCTGCTCGCCTCGGCCAACGACGACACCCTCGACGCGGCGATTCGCGACCGCGTCGAGCAGACCGACGAGAGTCTTGGCCGCACCGTCGACGTCGAGACCGTCGGCCCCGCTGACGCCGACGAGCGAAGGGAGGCCGCCCGCCTTGCCGTCGCCCTCGCCCTGCTCCTGGGGTTCCTCCTCGCGGTGGGCACGAGCCTGCGCGACGGGCCGGTGTCGCGCACCCACCTGCGCGCGCTGCGCCGGACCCTCGTCATCGGCTCCGCCTCCGTCGTCGGCGGGGCGCTCATCGGTGTGCTCGTGCTGCGCGGCAGCTGGGTCGAGGTGCTCGTGGCGGCCGCCGTCGCCGGAGCGGCCGCGGTCTCGACCATCGCGCTCGAAGCACTCTTCGGGTGGGCGGGTCTCGGGCTGGTGGTCGTCGCCTTCTTCGCCACGGGCGCACCGGTGCTCGCCCGGGTCGACCCCTATCTCGTCGGCGAGCCGTGGGCGAGCCTCGCCGGGCTGGGGGTGCCGGGCGCCGGCGTCGACACCGCGACCGCGGTGACCCTGCGCGGCGAGCTCGCCGTCGGACCGGTCGCGGTGCTGCTCGTGTGGATCGCGACCTCGCTGCTCGTCGTCGTCCTCGCCGGATCGGTGCGGCGCCGCTACGCCGTGCCCGAGCCGGTCGGCGACGAGTCGCTGCGGGACCTGAGCGGGGTCAACGCGTGGCGGGTGCGGGTCCTCGGCGTCGTTGCGCCGCTCACCGCAGCGATGCTCGCGCTCGCCGTCGTCGTGCCCCGCGCCGAGGCGGCCACCCCGCGCCCCGTGGCCTCGCTGGCCGCGACCGCGGACTGCGTCGCCTCCGGGTCCGTGACCTCGGTCGACGACCTCAATCGGATCGCCGGCCTGCGCGGGACCGACGACTTCCGCGGGGGTGACGTCGGCGCCGACGCACTCCTGCAGGACGGCCGGCGGCTGTGGCTCTTCGGCGACACGCTGCGCGGCGGGCAGACGGGCCCGACCTATGTCCGCAACTCGATGCTCGTCGCCGACGACCGGTGCCTGCGTGCCGTCCTGCCGAAGTCCGGCGGCGCCCTCATCCCGGACCGAGCGAGCAGCGGGGACAACCCCGTCGGCCACTGGCCGATGTCGACGATCGTCGACCGCCGCACGGGCTACGACCTCGTCTACGTCACGACGCAACGGGTGCAGACGACCGGGTCCGACGCCTTCGACTTCCACAACCTCGGGCTGTCGATCGCCGTCTTCGTCGTCCCCGCCGGTGCGACCCCGCAGCTGATCGAGCAGCGCGACATCGGCGCCGACCGCTCCGGCCGCGAGCACCCGACGTGGGGTGCCGCCACCGCGCTCGTCGGCAGCGGCACGGACAGGTGGGTCTACGTCTACGGCACCGCCAACCCGGGATCCGACAGGGCGTGGGGGTACTCCCTTCGCGTCGCGCGGGTGCGGCCCGACGACCTGCTGAACCAGTCGCGCTGGCGCTACTGGGATGGCAGCGGGTGGTCTCGCTCGCAAGCTGACGCGATCGAGATGATCGCGGCGCGTGACGGGGTCTCGCAGACGCTCAGTGTCTTCACTCGCGGCGGGCGCTGGTATGCCCTGAGCAAGCGCAACGACCTGCTCGGCAGCGACATCACCGTGTGGACCGCGAACTCCCCCACCGGGCCGTGGTCATCGGGCACCGCGGTCGCCCAGGTGTCGAAGGGAGAGACCGGCCAGGTGCGCTACATGCCGCTGGCGCACCCCTCGCTCTTCCCGCAGGCCGGGAGCGTCGTCGCGTCGTACAGCACCAACGACACCAACAGCGAGCGCGTGGTCGAGGACCCGCTGCGGTACCGGCCGCACTTCGTCCGCGTCACGCTGCCCAGGTGACCCGGCCCGGCGCCTCGACCCGGCCCCAGACGCCCGAGTCGAGGCCAAGGCACCCGGGAGGCAGGGGAAAAGGGCACTGAGGTAGGTGACCGACACCCTCACAGGCGCCGAGCTGACGCAGAGGCTGCTCGTCGTGCTCGCCGAGGTCGTCTCCGGCTGACCACGTCGGGCGGCCCGCGGACCGCAACGGCACCCCCCCTACGCCGCTAGCGTGGACGCCATGGACATGATCAGGGGAGATCAGATCGCTGCCGAGGGGCTCACCGACTGGCGCAAGCTCGCCCAGGGGCTGCACGCGAGGTATCGGGTCGAAGGCTTCGGGGAGGCGGCGCGGTTCGTCACGGCCGTCGGCGCGGGGGGCGACGACCTCGGTCATCATCCGCGCGTGCGGATCGGGGAGGGTGTCGTCGACCTCGAGGTCGTCAGCCAGGACGCGGTCTACCGCGACGACGAGGACGGGTCGGAGCTGCACGGGATCGAGTGGGTGACGCAGCGCGACGTCGACCTCGCGCGCCGGATCACGCAGATCGCCGCCGAACTCGGGCTGACCGCGGACCCGGCTGGCGTGAGCGAGGTCGAGCTCGGGCTCGACGTCACGGACTCCGCGAAGGTCGCGCCCGTGTGGGCCGCGCTGCTCACCGGCGACCCGCAGTCGCAGGGCCGCGGGACGCCGGGCGACGAGATCCGGGACGCCGACGTGCGCATCCCCAACCTGTGGTTCGGGGAAGTGGACCCGGAGGGTGGGGGCGGTCAGCGCTTCCACCTTGAGGTCTACGTGGCCACCGAGCAGGTCGAAGGGAGGGTCGCCGCGGCCGTCGCGGCCGGCGGCGAGGTCGTCGACGACAGCCAAGCGCCCGGCCTCACGGTCATCGCCGACCCGGAGGGCAACCGGGCCGTGCTGTGCGCCGACATGTCGGCGGCTCCGGCCTGATCGGTCCTCAGATGTGTCGCTGAGTGCCGCTCGACATTCCTCACCCTCAATGAGGTTGACTGTTGTTCTCTGAGGGCACGGTCAAGGCGCGCGCCTTGACCGACTCTCGGAGGAGATTGGATGTCGAGATCAAGTCCAGACTGCTCACGACATGCGTCCCACTTTGCACGAATCGTCCTGCATGGCGCGGCTGTGCAAAGTAGGCCTCTGCGGGGCCTGCCCCGTCACGTGGGCTGTTCGGCTCCACCACGGTTGCATGGTGGGCATACACCAGCGACCCGCGATCTGGGAGTGTCGCGGGGCGCTGGCTCCTTCCACCTGGGCAGCCTGTGGTCGGTCATGTCACGTCCGTTGTTGCGATGCCTTCCTCACGTCGGCGAAGACCCTTGGTTCGCCGTCGGTGAGCAGCATGACCTTGTAGGGGTCGAACTCGTCGTCCTGCTCCATGCCGGGCGTCCCGACAGGCATGGCTGGCACGCTCAGGCCGCGTGCGCCCTTCGGTGGGTCGGCTAGGTACTTCAGGACGAATCGTGCCGGGACGTGTCCGACGAAGACGTCTCCGTCGGAGGTGAGCGACAGGTGGCAGGACTGCATGTCCAAGGCGATGTCATGGCGTTCCCAGACCTCGTGGAGGGCTTCGGGGTGCTCGGTGGTGATGGTGAACCCGTTGTCTTCGGCGTGGGCGACCCATCCGCCGCAGCACCCGCAGGAGGCATCCTTGTACACAGTCATCACCAGTTGTTCCGGGTCGACTCCGTAGTCGGCGACCTTTGCGGGCAACGACGTCTCTTTCGCGGTGGGCGCCGGGCCCTCGTCCGCGCAGGCGGTCAGCAAGGACGCCGACCCGATGCTGGCTAGGAGGAGGGAGCGCCGGCTGATCTGTTGGGGGGTGCGTGAACTGGTGAACATTGGATCAGGACCTTCGATGTGTGGGGGGCCCGGCCGGCGTACAGCCGGCCGGGCCCGTTGGGAGCAGTCAGAGCGAGTCGCGCATGGTGCGCATCTCCTTGATCTCAGCGTTCTGGTCGCTGATGACGTTCTTGGACAGCTCCACCGCGTCGGGGTTCTCCCCGTCCCGGCGGTGGTCCTTGGCCATCTTCACGGCGCCTTGGTGGTGCTCGATCATCTGGTCGAGGAACAGCGTGGAGGCTTGTTCGCCGTCGGCTGCCTTGAGCTTCTTGATGTCCTCGGGGCTGACCATGCCGTCATGGCTCATCTCGTCTCCGGAGCCGGAGTCACCACCGTGGCCCTTGTGGCCAGAGTCGTCCTGACCCCAGTCCTTGAGCCAGGTCTGCATCTCCTTGATCTCTGGCCCTTGGGCCTTCTTGATCTGCTTGGCCATCTCCACCACGTCGGGGTTGACCCCGGACTTGTCGAGGATGATGTCGGACATCTCCACGGCCTGCTGGTGATGCATGATCATGCCTTCGGCGTAGGTGACGTCGGCGTCGTTGAACTGTGCCGACGCCTGGCTACTGCCGCTCTCGCTGCCGCCGTGGGAGTCGTGGCTGCTACTGCCTTGGGAGCAGCCACTGACGATGAGGGTGGCTGCCGCGGCGGTCGCCAATGTCTTGGTGATGGTGTTCTTGCGCATGCGAAATCGCGATTCCTTGTCTGGTGTCGTTGATCGGGCAGGACTGCGTCCGGCGACGCCGTGTGGCGTGGTCGGACGCGAGAGGCCTGCTCACGTTCGGCTGATGCACAGCCGAATCAACGGAACGCGTGACAGGTGCCCCGGTGGGGGTGGCGACTGGGCAGCGAGCCAGGTCACCCACGGGGGCTGCCATCGCCACGAGAAGCCACCACGCCGTGGCACGAGGGTCACCAGCCACAGCAGCATGAACAAGCACATCGCGGCCATCGAGCCGTGCTCGTCGCAGCCGGGGGACGGACATGAATGTGCGCCCGAGCTCGCTGGGTCTTGATGCGTTTGGTGGCTCGTGCTCGAGTCCACCTGCTGCGTGGACGCCTCGCCCGGCATGTGATGGCCGACGGAGAATCCGTGCATGGCAAGGATTCCGGCGACCACCGCGGTGGCCAGCCCCAGAACCAGTACCCCAAGGGGCTGAGGCGTGCGACCAACCTGCGTGCGCGCGCTGTGGTCGGGGGCCATGGCCCACATTCTATGGGTCGCCTGTCGTGGGATGTCGGCGGCGAGAAGGCTGTGGGCACGGTCAGGCGCTGGCTGCGATCGTGTAGCCAGCCTGCCCGATCGCTGCGTGCACGGCCTCGTCCGTGACCGTGGGCGTGGAGTGGACGGTCAGTCGCCCGTTGGGGATCTCGACGCTGACGTCGCTGACCCCTTCGATCCGCTCGACGTGGTCGCCACGATGCTGGGCGCCAACCTCGGCGGCCGGCACATCGCAACCATGGGGCCAAGCGGCTCGGCGCGGGCGGAATGGGCACGGGCGCACTGTTCGTGGTCGCCTCGGCCACTGCCCTCGGCCGGATCGAGCCCGCCGAGGACGGCGTCGCCTCGGGGCTGACCATCCCCCGCTCCGGGCGGTAGGGGCACCCACTTCCGTGTGGCTCCGCCCCGACGCCTGCCTTTCGGGGAGCGAGGCCACGCATTGACTCATACCCCTAGGGGGTATATGTTTCAGGCATGAGCGCCAACTACGACCACCAGTTCGCGCCTGAAGGGGACACGCACGAGAGCCACCCCGAAGCCCACGTGACCGACCAGGTGCACGGGCGTCATCCGCGTGATCACCAGCCGCGGAAGGCTGGCCGCGACGCTGAGCACAGCCACGGCGCGCACCGCGGCCACGAGGGGCACGGCGACCACGTCGGGCAGTTCCGCCGCCTGTTCTGGATCATGCTTGTGCTGGCGGTCCCGGTCGTCGGCTTCAACGACATGTTCGCCGACCTCATCGGCTACGACCTGCCCGACGGAGGCTGGGTGCCGTGGGTCTCGCCCGCACTTGGCACGGCCATGTACCTGTGGGGCGGCCGGCCTTTCCTCACCGGCGCCGTGGACGAGATCCGCACTCGCCAGCCGGGGATGATGCTCCTGATCGGCCTGGCCATCACCGTGGCCTTCATCGCCTCCTGGGGCGCGAGCCTGGGCGTGCTCGACCACGAGCTGAACTTCTGGTGGGAGCTGGCCCTCCTGGTGGTCATCATGCTGCTGGGCCACTGGATCGAGATGCGTTCGCTGGCCCAGACCACCTCCGCACTGGACTCCCTGGCCGCGCTCCTGCCCGATGAGGCCGAGAAGGTGGACGGCGACGAGGTCGTCACCGTCGCACCGGCCGACTTGGTGGTCGGCGACGTCACCATCGTCCGCCCCGGGGCATCCGTGCCCGCCGACGGACGGATCGTCGACGGCTCGGCCAGCATGGACGAGTCCATGGTCACCGGCGAGTCCAAGACCGTGCGCCGCGAGAAGGGGGAGAACGTCGTCGCCGGCACCGTGGCCACCGACTCCGGCCTGCGCGTCGAGGTCACCGCCACCGGTGACGACACCGCCCTGGCCGGCATCCAGAAGCTCGTGACCGACGCCCAGGCCTCCTCCTCCCGCGCCCAGCGCATCGCCGACACCGCCGCAGCCTGGCTCTTCTGGTTCGCCCTCGGCGCCGCTGCGATCACGGCCCTCGTCTGGTCGGTGCAGGGACTGCCCGACAGCGCGGTGGTGCGCACGATCACCGTCCTCGTCATCGCCTGCCCCCACGCCCTCGGGCTGGCCATCCCGCTGGTGGTCTCCATCGCCACCGAGCGCGCCGCCCGCGGTGGCGTGCTCGTCAAGGACCGCCTGTCGCTGGAGTCGATGCGCACCGTCGATACTGTCCTCTTCGACAAGACCGGCACCCTCACCAAGGGCGAGCCCACCGTCACCGGCATCGAGGCGCACGGCGGTCACGACCAGGACCAGATCCTCGCGCTGGCGGCAGCCGCCGAGGCCGACAGTGAGCACCCGCTGGCCCGGGCCATCGTCGGGGCCGCACGCGCCCGCGAGCTTGAGGTCCCGCGCGCCGGTGACTTCTCCTCATCCCCGGCAGTGGGGGTGCGGGCGAGCGTCGACGGCACGGTGATCGAGGTCGGTGGCCCCTACCTGCTCGAGCACCACGATCTGGCGGAGCTGCCCGTCGCCCATACCTGGCGCGAGGAGGGCGCGATCATCCTCCACGTCCTCGCCGACGGCGGGGTCATCGGCGCCCTTCGCCTGGCCGACGAGGTCCGCGCCGAGTCCCGCGACGCCGTCGACGCCCTGCACGCCGCAGGCGCCCAAGTCGTGATGATCACCGGAGACGCCCAGGCGGTGGCCGATACCGTCGCCACCGAGTTGGGTATCGACCGGGTCTTCGCCGGCGTCCGCCCGCAGGACAAGGCCGCCAAGGTCACCGAGCTGCAGGACGAAGGGCGAAAGGTCGCCATGGTCGGCGACGGCGTCAACGACGCCCCCGCCCTGGCCCAAGCCGACGTCGGCATCGCCATCGGCGCCGGCACCGACGTGGCCATCGGCTCCGCGGGCGTGATCCTCGCCAGCTCCGACCCGCGCTCGGTGCTCTCGGTCATCGACCTCTCGCGAGCTTCCTACCGCAAGATGAAGCAGAACCTGTGGTGGGCCGGTGGGTACAACCTCATCTCCGTGCCACTGGCCGCGGGCGTTCTCGCCCCGGTCGGCTTCGTCCTTCCGATGAGCGTCGGCGCGATCCTCATGTCGGCCTCCACCGTCGTAGTCGCCCTCAACGCCCAGCTCCTGCGGCGCCTCGACCTGACCCCGGCACGCAGCACCGCAAAACTCCTGGGCCGCGACACCGACGAGTGAATGCGCCCTAGTGGCCCTCAGGTCCTCGCATCTTAGATAGCAGCACCTTCCCCCTCGGCAGCGAGCAGTCCACATCTTCCGTGGCGGGAGTCAACAGTGCGCTCCAACGGGCCCGGGAGACACTCCGACGGCATCTCCCACCAAACCGTTCGGACTGGGTATCGGGCAGCAGCACCCAGGAGGAGCGCGACCTTCTGACCCGGCACATCGCCGCGACCGAGGCCAGTGATATCGCCGCCCTGACCGCGCTGCTTCACGAGGACGCTCGATGCGGCCAGCAGCCAGGTGCGAGTGGGCATCACGGCCCGCACTCCGCTACATACTCGGGCCGCGGGACCATCCGGTCGGCGTGGGCACCGGCTCTTGAGGGGTCGGATGCCGCCACCCTGCGACTGGTCGGTCGTCGTCGGTCACCACCGGATGGCGGCGTCCCCCATGCTCGGCGTTTGCGCAGGTCAGCGGCTCGTTCGCCCAGTGGGCGCATCAAGCGATAGACGCAAAGCCGACGTGATGAGGTCGTCGGTTCGATTCCGACAGGCGGCTCCGGCGAACAGCCCCTGACCTGCGGAAATGCAGGGCAGTGGCTGTTCGGGTCTGGTGGTCGCGCGATGCGCTGCCCTCACGGCTCTGCCCGACACCGACGTCGCTCTCCTCTGCGACGGACCCCTCGCCGGCTGAGCGCTCGCGGCCGGCATCCTGTCCGTGTGCCGATAGGCCTCGCACCGCTCGGCAACGCAGCATGGCGTTGCGTCGCGACCTGGCGACGGCTCGGAGGGGCGCGATCGTCTCGTGCGTTGGCGGACTACGGGAGCTTGGACGCGAGGACGTCGGCCGCCATGATCTCGGGTGCTGCGCCGAGGAGGTGCTGATTGGCCATCAGGGCTGCGACGATGGCGCCGTTGGCGTGGGCGTCGCGAGCGGCCTCGTCGGGGAATGCATCGAAGATCCAGAAGGTGTCGGCGTCGGTCCTGACCGCGAACCAGACAATC
>NZ_FWXN01000021.1 GCF_900176385.1 Janibacter indicus
AACTCTTCCCTCATGTTCTTCAATGGAGCTCCCTGGGCGGTGCGGTGACTGGCTTCGACACCGCCACCGTTCACCGTCCAGGGGCCCGGCTCATGGATGACACGAGCAGAGGGTGGGGACTTCTACATGGCCACCAGCGGGGACCTCATCTGGCCACCAGTGGGGACTTTGTCACGGCCATGGACAGCCGATGGTCTCGGCGCCGGCGTCCAGGCCTTGCGCGCTCAGCTGGTCACGTAGCTGCAGCACGAGGTCGACCGTGGCCTGCGGGGTCGCGTTCGTGGAGGTTGCGGGGCGACGGGAGCGGGGCTCGAAGGCCTGCTCGCCCTCGGCGCGGTAGCGGGCGATCAGCTTGCTGATCCAGCCCTGAGAGACGCCATAGGTCCGGGCAACCTCGGACTGTGACTGGCCGGCCAGGACCGCGGTGATCACGAGACGACGTTTCGACATGCCCCAGCATCAGGACCACACCCATGCCGATGTCGTGAGACACCCCTATTCCAATGACTCGAGACACCCCATTCCGATGTCCTGAGCCAGCACACTGTCAGCCCGACACAAAAGCCCTGGTGAGAGCATGTTTCTCGCCAGGGCTTCGTCGTGTCCGGGGTCGATTTCCGGTGCCCGTGCGAGCCGGCCCCGCGAGGTCGTCGCGAGGCCACGCCCCGATCGCTCGGTGAGGTCTGCTGGGTGGTGAAGTGGACCAAATGGTGCCTGTGAAGTGGACCAATCTGCGGGCAGGCGAATGCTCCGGCCGCTGTGGAGCGGCCGGAGCGGGCTGGTGTAGGGCGTCACAGGTGGGGTCCGTCGTGGCGTGGTGGCTCCCTTCCCGGTGTTGGTGCGGAGAGGAACTTGTTGGCCTGTTTCGCGGCTGCGGCGAGGTGGCGGTGGTCGGAGTGCAGGTAGCCCTTGGTGGTCTCGATGGACTGGTGGCCGAGGATGCCTTGGAGCACGTGCAGCGGGATGCCGGCGTCGGCCATCCAGGTCGCCCCGGTGTGGCGCAGGCCGTGCCGGGTGAGGTCCTGAAGGCCGAGGCCTTTCACGAGGTCGTCCCAGCGGGTGGCGTCGCGCACGGTCGCGGTGGTGAGCACGCCGTCGCGTGGTCCACGCAGGAGCGGGTCATCGGGTCCCTTGCTAGTGGTGAGCCGTTCCAGGATCGGTTCGAGGGCGTCGAGGATCGGCACGAAGCGGGCGCGACGTCCCTTGGTCTGCTTGATGACCAGGCCACCCTTGCCCGGATAGTGCTGGCGTTCGATCTTCACGACCCGGTTGCGCCAGTCGACGTCCCCGACGCGCAGGCCCGCGACCTCGGAGCCTCGGGCCGCCAGGAGCGCGGAGAGCATGACGTGGTCGGAGTAGGACTGGTGCACCTGGCCGCAGGCGTCGGCGAGGGTGCGGAGGGTGGCGAGGTCGGGGATCGCGTGGGCTCGTAGCGCGCCGGCGGTCTGGGTGACGTGTTTGCCGAGGTTGCGGCGGGCGCGGTGTTTGGCGGGGTTGACGGTGATGATGTCGTCGCGGACCGCCTCGTCCAGGACGCGCACGAGTGGGGCGATGGAGTTCTTGATGGTGGAGGCCGAGTGCTCGGTCTCCCATTGGTCGATGGTGCGGTCGATCATCCCGGCGGTGATCTTGACGAGCTGGATGTGCCCGAGTGCGGGCAGCACCCGTAGCCGCAGGCCGATGTCGTAGTTCTCGGCCGTGGAGGTCGGGTCCAGGCCGCGTTTCCACCGGTCGCCGATCGAGGCGGCGTAGGCGGCGAGGGTGACGGTGGTGTTGGTGCCGGTCTCGGTGGCCTTGCGCATCTGGTCGAAGAACTCCTCGACCTCCTCGGTCGTGCGTACGTGGCTGACCCGTCCGACGCGCTTCTTGGTCGACGGGTCGGTCCATCGCACGCGTGCGCGGAACCCGTCGACGCGGCGTTCGACGTCGGTGGTCAGCCGCACTCCGACCGGGGGCATGCGCCGGTTGCGTGGATCAGCCATGACCGGTCTCCTGCTTGCGCACCCATGCCCGCACCGAGACCGGGTTGTAGCGGGAGACGCCGCCGACCTGGAGGAACGGCGGGCCGACGCGTTCGCGGCGCCAGCGCGAGAGGGTGGCCTGGGAGACGTTCAGGAACTCCGAGGCCTCCCGGGCGCACCACAGCGGCTCGACCGTCCCGACGCCGCGTTCAACGGTCTCGCTCATCGTGGTCACCTGCGGCCAACTCGGCGAAGAAGGCGTCCTCGGCCTCCTGCCGCCTGGCGATGTCAGCCTCCACAAACACGCGGAAGTCCTCATGGCGGTCGACGATCGCGATGTCCTCGATCGCCGGCGCGGGGTCCTCGCCGGGCCAGGAGGTCTGCCTTGTGGGGCGGTCGCGATCCAGGCGGGTGCCGGAGGCGGCGACCCAGTCCCGGAGCCGGGCGCGGGTGTCAGCGAAGTCGCGGTGCCAGCCGCTGGGCGCGGACCCGTTCTGCTCGGGGTCGTAGGCGCACAGCCAGTGGATGTGCAGCGCCGACAGCTCCCACACCAGCTCGGGGTGCCGGTGCCAGAACGGCGGCAGAACGCTGGCGGGTAGGCCGTAGGTGTGGCGCAGCCAGGTCACCCAGCGGTCCAGCTCGGCCCACTCCGCCTCGGCCTCCTCGGCGGTGAGCAGGTTCCAGTTCACCGGGTGCGGCGGTTCGGCCACCAGGTCAGGGTCGATCTGCAGCCGGTCGTCTGGCTCGGCGTAGTCGTCCTCTCCGAGTTGGTCTGGCTCCGGCTCGTCGAACTCGGGTGCCTCATCGGTGATGGTCATGGCCGTCTCCCTCACAGCCCCAGCGACGGCAACGTGCTCGGCGTCGCCCGGCGTTCGCCGGTCAGCTCGGGCGCTGGCCGGTCGATGGTCCCGCGGGCGGGGGCGTCTCTTTCGACGGTGGCTTCGGTTCGACGGGTGCGGTCGACCTCGTAGGTTGTGCGGGCAAGGTCGTGTCCGATCTTCTTGGCGACGAACTCCTCGGTATCGACGCTCTGCCCGTCGCGCTCGCTGGTGTAGGGGCGGACGTAGCCTTCGGCGACGAAGCTGTCGCCCTTGGCGAACCGCTCATGGGCACGCTCGGCCGTGGCCCGGAACGCCACCAGGTCGTGGAACGTGGGATCCAGGCGTGTGAAGGTCCCGTCGTCCTCGCGACGGAAGTGCTCCTGCCCGATCCGCGCGTAGAACCGCGGGCTGCCCTTGGCAGTGTGGGTGAGCTGCGGGTCTGACGCGATGAACCCCGAGATGGACTGCTGGGTGCGGATAGCCATCGGACTCTCCTCCTGACACTCGTGGCGACCACCGGTGTCGGGCCGCTCGTATCAGGCAGGTGCACACCCGCTCCCACACCCGTTCACGAACCGGGGCGATGTAGCAGCTTTTCCGCCTCGGCCCGGTCGGCCCTCAACTGGGCTGCGTCGGGACGCGAGGGCCATGGGCGCAGGTCGGTGATGATCGGTGGCGCGGAGCGCAGCAGGGCGACGCCGGTGCCGAACGGGAGGGTCCTGATGCGGTCCGGCGGCAGGATCGGGACGCGGCGGATAGAGCGCTGGTTGGAGCGGGTGCCGTGGTCACCGAGGGTCACGCTGTCGGTGTACTCGTCCCGTTCGCCGATCAGGGTGCTCAGGTCTTGGAGGTCGCGGGAGTTGGAGGCGCCGCCGAGGATGACCTTCACGATGGAGGCGTCCCAGATGGCTCCGGCGGCGTTGTCGGACCACTTTTCCCGCGCCTGGGCGAGGGACTGCAAGACCGGCAGGGTGGTGATGCCGGTGCCGCCCCCTTCGGCCATCAACGTCGGTAGGGAGGGCAAGGGGGCGAGGTTGCCTATCTCGTCCAGAGCGAGCAGCAGCGGCGGGTCGAGGCGGGCACCCGGTGAGCGGGCGGACATCCGGCGTGCGGTCTCGATAAGGTCTTCCACGAACGCCGCCACCAACGCTGCGGATGCGCCAGCTCCGACCCCGGTGGCCAGCAGATACAGCGTGCCGCGCTGACGGATGAAGGTCTCGGGGTCGAAGTCCTCACCCGCCCGCGGTGAAACGGCATCCAGCACCCGGGGATCGGCGAGGGCTCCGAGAGCCAGCGCCACGCCTTGCCAGATCGAGTCCCGTGTTTTGGGGTCGGAGTCGATCATCGCCCCGAGCGAGTCGGCCCACCCGGTCGCGGCCTGTGTGGTGTTGGTGAGGATGGCGACGGCCTCGGCTGCTGCGGTGGGGTCGAGGGTCCAGCGGAACAGCTCGGCCGGTGGCCGGTGGTCCAGTGCTGCGGCGTGCAGGAGGGCTTGGAGGGCGGTGCGGGTCTTGCCTTCCCAGAAGCCCCCGGACTCCACCCCGCCACTGCTGAGCCCGGTCGCGGAGGCGAGTCCGGTGGCGCGGATCATCGCCGTCAGCGGGTCGTGGCATCCGCGGATGGGTGACCAGCGCATCCCGGCGGGGACGCCCTCGGCGAGGTGCTGGGGGTCGAACACCGCCACCGGCCGCCCGTCACGTTCCCGAGCACGCAGGGTGGCGGTGAGATTGTCCGGCCGCGTGGATGTGGTGACCACGGCGCCGGGCGCGTCGAGGATGGCGTTGATGACCACGTGCAGGCCTTTGCCCGAGCGGGGTGGTCCGATGAGCAGGATCGAGTCCTCCACGCTCGCCCACACCTGTTTCCCCCGTGAGCGGCCCAGCAGGTAGCCGACATCGAACGCGTCCGGGTCACTCAGCGAGGGACGCAGTGTCGAAGCGCGCTTCAAGAGCGCCTTGGCCGATGCGGTCTGGGCGACCTCATGGGCGGTGGCGGTGCCGGCCAGGCGCCGCGGGTCGGTCTCGACCCTTCGCGAGTGACGACGCAGCCGCACCCACACCCACGCCACGGCCAGGGCGAGGCCAGTCAGCATCAGCCCGGTGATGCTCCAGTACGCGACCGGGCTCAACCCCTCGGCATCCAACGCCGTCGCGGGGTCGGCGGGATTGAACAGCACGCCGAGCCCCGATGCGAAGCCAGCTTGGGGTTGGGGCGTGCCGGTCAGGAACGCCGCCACGCTCCCGGCGGCGCGCAGGACGAGCGCGAAACCGAAGGCACCGATCAGGGCGACGACGGCGGCGTTGGTCAGCTCATCGCCCATACTCCCGGTCTGCCGCTGCCCGCTCATCGTGGAACCCGCCGGATGTGCACGGTGCCTGAGACCCGTCCCAGCAACACGACCTCGCCGGTCCCTTCCGCCAGGACAGGAGCGAGGTGGCCGGTGTCGATCAGGGTGCGGGCGTGGCCGGTTGCGGTGGCATCGGTGTGGGCGACGATCAGGGCGACCGCGACGTCCTCACCGGGCACGAACCCCTCGCCGGTGACCTCCACCAGCTCCGGCATGTGCTTGGTCTTGGTGTGCTTGCCACGCTGTTCCTGCGGCTTGGTTGGATCGCCCCGGGTTCAGTGGAGAGCTGGTTGTGCCGTCTCGGCGGTTGCCGGTGCGGTGGTGCCATCGGGACTGCTGCACCGATAGGTGACATCTGATCTGTGGCGTCGAGGGGCGCTGCTGGAAGGATGGACACCGTGCCCAAGCCCTACCCCAAAGAGTTCCGCGATGACGTGGTCCGGGTCGCGAGGAACCGTGAGCCAGGAGTCCATCTCAAGCAGATCGCTGCTGACTTCGGGATCAGCGAGTCGTGCCTGACGAACTGGCTCAAGCGGGCTGATGTCGAGGACGGCAACGTGCCGGGCGTCACGAGCGAGCAGGCCGCCGAGCTGCGCGAGCTCAAGCGCCGTAACCGAATGCTGGAGCAGGAGAACGAGGTGTTGCGGCGGGCGGCGGCGTACTTGTCGCAGGCGAACCTGCCGGGAGA
>NZ_FWXN01000004.1 GCF_900176385.1 Janibacter indicus
CACCGCCCACCCTTGACCGATGACCCGCTCGACGAGCAGTTCACGACCGTGCTGGTTCAGGCGGGCATTACCGTGGGACATGAGGACCTCCGGTCGGTAGGCGACTTAGACATCACCCACCGCACCCGGGGGTCCTCCCTTACGTCAACCCCGACACGGAGTGTCACCAACCTCTTGGCTGAGTACAGCTAGGCTGCTCGGACCCGAGGCAGGAGGAAAGCACTGATGACGACGTGGGACCCGACCCGGTACGGCCAGTTCTCCGACGAGCGAGCCCGTCCCTTCTTCGACCTCATGGCGCGAGTCGCCGCGCAGGAGCCGCGACTCGTCGTCGACTTGGGGTGCGGCAACGGCCCGCTCACGCTCTCGCTCGCCGAGCGGTGGCCGCAGGCACGGGTCGTCGGGGTCGACAGCAGCGCCGAGATGCTCGACGCGGCGCGTGCCCTCGACACCGACGGGCGGGTCGCGTGGGTGCAGGCCGACCTGGCCGACTGGGACATCGCGAGCCTGGGCGCAGCGCCGGACGTCATCGTGAGCAATGCTGCGCTGCAGTGGGTTCCGCGGCACCTGCCGCTCATCGAGACCTGGGTCGACGCGCTGGCGGCGGACGGGTGGTTCGCCCTGCAGGTGCCGGGCAACTTCGACGCCCCCACGCACGCGCTCATGCGCGAGACCGCCGTCGACCACCCGCGCAGCGGCGAGCTCGAGGCGGCGAGCAAGCGCTACGGTGCCGGCGACCCCTCGACCTACCTGCAGGTGCTCACCGCGGGCGGCCTCGCCGTCGACGCGTGGGAGACGACCTACACGCACGTGCTCGACCCCGCCGGCGAGAGCGACAACCCGGTGCTCGACTGGGTGAGCGGCACCGGGCTGCGCCCGATGCTCGAGGTGCTCGAGGACGAGGGCGAGCGCGAGGCCTTCCTTGCTGCCTACGCCGACCGGCTCACTGCCGCCTACCCGCGCACCCCTGCTGGCGTCCTGCTCGCCTTCCGCCGCGTCTTCGCGGTGGGGCACAGGGCCTGAGCGTCGTCGGGATGCCCGAGATCCCCCAAACCGCCGGCCCTCGCAGCTCGTGGAGGTGTGTGGTTCCGAGCCGGCGACCGAGAGCTCCAGCAGGCCTGACCTGGGGAGTGGGGACGGAACCGTCCAAGGCCCTGGGCCCTGCGGACACCACCTGACGGCGTTGACGTCACCGGGCGGCGTTGGTGCCACCTGGATGCCCGGAGATGGGCAGCCAGGTGGCATCAACGCTCCCAACCTGCACGCACTGGGGACGTCCGGAGGGGGGCGGGTCAGTCGTCGGGGGTGATGCTGACGTGCGGGTCGAGACCGGACAGGCCGTTCCACGCGAGGTTGACCATGTGCGCCGCGACGACCTCCTTGGGAGGGGTGCGGGTCTCGATCCACCACTGACCGGTGAGCGAGACCAGGCCGACGAGCATCTGGGCGTACATCGGCGCGTAGCGGCTCTCGAGCTCGCGCTGCTCGAAGGCGTCCGACAGCAGGTGGGCCACCTCGGCGGCCACGTCCGACAGGAGCGAGGCATACGTTCCGGACGGCGCCGTGCCGCTGACATCGCGCACGAGGATCCGGAACCCGTCTGGCGAGCCCTCGATGTAGTCGAGCAGGGCCAGCGCCGCGCGCTCGATCGTCTCGCGGTCGCTGCCGCCGGCGGTCAGCGAGGCGGTCACGCCGTCGGTCAGGGCGCGCAGCTCACGGTCGACGACGACGGCGTAGAGGCCCTCCTTGCCACCGAAGTGCTCGTAGACCACCGGCTTGGAGACGGCCGCCGTCGCGGCGATCTCCTCGACGGAGGTGCCGTCGACCCCCTTCGCGGCGAAGACCTGACGGCCCACCGCGACGAGCTGCTCGCGCCGGGCCGCGGCGGTCATCCGCGCGCGTCGGGGCGTCGGGCTCTCCTCGGGTGCCTGCTCGCTCATGGCTCCCATTGTCGGTGACGAAGGGGGCGGAGGCGTCGACTACCCTGACCGGAGCCGCTTCGGCGGCGTTCCCCGGTTGGTCTGCCGGCAGGGCCCGCCTGACTTTGAATCAGGACTAGCGACGTAGGTTCGACTCCTACCCGGGGAGCCGTCGTCCGGTCCACGGACGCGCACGGCCCCGGACCGCGCAGGTCCGGGGCCGTGCGCGTGGCCGGTCAGGCTCAGCGAGCGGCGCCGCTCAGCTGGTCGGCGAGCACGAACTTGCGGGTGGCGTCGGTGAGCTGCTCGACGAGCGTGGTCAGCTCTCCCTCGCGACGCTCCTCGAGCTGCAGGCCGTTGTCGCCGAACTCGGTGAACAGGCTCAGCGAGACCTGCTGACGCACCGCGTGCATCTGGAAGTTGGCGACGATGGTGCGCCAGTGCTCGACCGCGCGCACGCCGTTGTCGGCGCCGTAGGAGACGAAGCCGACCGTCTTGCCCATCCACTCGGGGGCGAGGGAGTCGAAGGCGTTCTTGAAGGCACCGGGGATCGAGTGGTTGTACTCCGGCGTGACGAAGATGAAGCCATCGTAGGAGTCGATCGCCTGGCCCCACCGGACGACGCGCTCGTCGTCGTAGGCGCGGTCGGCCATGCCCGGCACGGTCGCGGAGGTGAGCAGCGGCAGGTCGAAGTCGGACAGCTCGACGACCTCGAAGGTCACGTCCTCGGTGCGCTCGGCGACGGACTTCACCCACTGCGCGACAGCGCTCGCAGCGCGAACCTGGCGGACGGACCCGACGATGATGCCGATCTTCATGCGTTCACTCCTGTGGTGGTGAGGCTGTTTATTGATGATTCAACAACCCTAAACGAAAGGAGGTCGCCGCCGCATTCCCGCCCCCACGGACGGGTGCGCGCTGGCCGGTGCGGTCGGCCACAATGGCGCCGTGACCGCACCCCACGATCTGTCGCCGCAGACCGGACCGCGCACCGGTGTCTTCATGCTCAAAGTCGTCGGGGTGCTCGTCCTCGTCGGGATGTTCTGCGCGGGTGTCCTCTCCTTCGTCCCCGGTGGGCTCGGCGGGATCTTCGGCGGCGACGACCCGCCCGAGGTCGAGGGCAACGTCGTCTGGGACAGCGAGGATCTGGCGATCCAGCTGGGGCCCAACGGGTGGCTGACCCACCCCGGTGACGGAGGCGACTACGTCGCGCACAACGTGCGCACGGGTGAGTCATGGACGATCGGCGACCTCAACTCGCAGATGTCGATCTCGCAGGACGGGGTCGTCGTGCAACCCGACGAGGCCAAGGTGCTCGTGCAGCGGGAGGGGTCGTCGAGCACGCGGACGACGAAGGAGATCGCCGACGAGTTCGGTGATGACGACCTGTGGGGCGGCGAGAACGTCGGGGTCGTCGCGATGGGCGACGAACAGGTCGTCGTCGTGACCTGCCTGGCGCCGTCGCCGGCGCGCCTCAACGAGGAGGTCGATGGCGGTTCGGCGGTGCTCGCTGGGCTCTCGCTCGACGACGCCGCGATCGACTGGGTCCGCGACATCGGGCTGGAATGCGGCCCCGACGCGCTGCCGCTCAGCAAGCCCCGGACGATGCCCGCGCAGCAGTACGCGCTCGTGCAGGTGGGTGAGGACCACCAGGTCGTCGTCGACGTCGCGACGGGCGAGAGCGCGCTGGAGCGCTCGGGCAGTCCCCGACGGGACATCGTCATCAGCGGGGACAAGGCGCTCGTGCGCGAGGACGACGAGACCGTCGCCTGGCGGTCCCTGCGCACCGGCAAGGAGCTCACCCGGGTGGAGTGCCCGCGGGCCTCCCCGGGCCGACCGGACGAGATCACGCAGCAACTCGCGCCGGAGGTCACCCCCTTCGTCACCTGCCGCGACAGCGTCCACGTCGTCCAGGACGACGCCTTCGTCGAGATCGACGTCCCGCCTGTGGACACGGGTGAAGAGCTGCCCGACGGTCGGGAGGTGGCCCACGGTCGCTACCTGCTCGAGCGCGACGGAGACAAGGTCACTCTGCGGGACGGCCTGCAGGACAAGGAGGTCGGGGTGCTCGACGTGCCCGAGGACCTCTCCCTCGGCGCCTTCGGCCCCGTGGGCCGGCTGATCACCTTCGTCGAGTTCGACACGGGAGGTGAGCGCCCGCGGGGGACCTACCTGGCCTTCGACATCCGGACCGGTGACCTCGTCGTGCGGACCAACGGCGTCATGCGCAGCGGCGCCGACGTGTCGCCCGACGGCGTGATCCTCGTCGAGGCGGACGACGAGGAGATCGAGGGGACGCGACTGTGGGTCGCGACGACGAAGGACGAGCGATGAGCAGCACCCCGAGCAAGACGGTCGACATCACGAAGCTCGTGCTGGCGCTCCTCGCCGCCGGGGTGGTCGTCCTGCTCGTCGTCGCCTTCCTCCTCCGGGGAGGGTTCAGCGGCAGCAGCGGGATCGACGGCCGGGTCCACTACTTCACCAAGGACCGCTCGTACAGCCTGAGCATCGGGCCCAATGGTTGGTTCGCCTACGGCGACGACGACGGCGACTGGGTGGAGCACGCGCCGACGGGGAAGCGGTGGGAGCAGGGCAGTGCCTTCGGCAGCGCCGTGCTGACCTCCGAGGGTGCCGTCGTCTCCACGCTCGGCGGGGACGTGCGCGTCGAACGCGAGAGCGGCTTGGCCGAGGCCCGGGCCACCGACCTGCTCGTCGCCCACGGTGACAAGGAGGTCCGGCCCGGGGACGAGGCCGAGGTCATCGGCCTGTCGACGCGCCACGTCGCCGTGATCTCGTGCATGTCGACGAGCGACGAGGCCCGACTCGGGGAGGACGTCCCCGGGGGCCGGATCGTCGTCTCCGGGGTGGCGATCGAGGATGCGAGCGTCACGTGGAGCCACGACACCGAGGTCGGTTGCGACACGGACCTGGCCACGCTCTACCCCCATGGCTTGCCCGAGCAGCGATACGTCCTCATCACCCCCGACGAGCAGACGACCCAGGCGCTCGACCTCGACACCGGCAAGATCGCACGGACCTGGCCGGACGCACCCCGTGGCCGGGTCCTCGTGCGCGATGACGAGGCGATCCACCGTCAGGGCGACGAGGTGACGGTCACCTCCCTTCGGTCCGGGAAGGACGTGGCGCGCACGTCGTGCCGCGGAGCGCGACTGGACAACCCCGGTGACTCGGGTGGACGGCTCGCCGCGGAGGCCACCCCGCTCGTGCGGTGCGGCGACAGCGTCAGGCTGCTCGACGGCGGCCGCCTCGTCACCGTCGACGCACCTCCGGTCGAGAAGTCGCAGCAGGTGCCGGACGGTGGGTCGGTCGTGCACGACCGCTTCGAGATCTCCCGCGACGGGGACACCCTCACCCTGCGGGATGCCCTGGCGGACCAAGTGGTCGGTGGTGTCGAGGTGCCCGACGGCTACCGCATCGCCACCAACGACCCGCGGGGTCGACTCATCGTCTTCTTCCGGCCTGCCGACAAGCTCTTCAGCGACGCGGCCGAGAGCTCCTTCCGCATCGTCGACTCCCGCACGGCCCAGCTCGTCGCCGAGACCGATGACGACCTCTCGCCGGGGGCCGATGTCTCGACGGACGGCTTCGCCGTGTTCCGCGAGTACCAGGAGCGCACCGGTGGCCGCTACAGCCGCTCCTCCCGCAGCTACGCGTGGCTCGTCGGCGTGGACGAGATCCGACGCCGCGACTGATCGCGACCGGCCGAGGTCAGTCGATCTCCTCTCCCGCAAGGGCCTTGGCCGCCAGGCGCTCCTCCTCGCTGACCTCCCACACCTCCCACGCCGCGTGCAGCGCGATGAGGATGATCAGGCAGCCCAGGACGAGGTCGGGCCAGCCCGACGCGGTCCACAGGGTGATGCCGGCCATCGCGATGACCGCGATGTTGACGAGCACGTCGTTGCGCGCGGAGAGGAAGGCGGCGCGGCTCAGCGACCCGCCCGCGTGACGCACCCCGGCGAGCAGCCACCCGCTCGTGCCGTTGACCGCGATGGCACCGAGCGAGGCGAGGACGACGGGCAGGACGTCCGGGGCCACCGGGTCGGCGAAGCGGCGGATCGCCGCCACGCCCGCCACGGCGGCGGGCCCGAGGATGACGAGGGCCATCGCCTTGCCCATGAGCGCCCGGCGGGCGAGGGGCCACCCGAGCGCGATGAAGATCAGCAGGTTGATCGCCGTGTCCTCGAGGAAGTCGACGCTGTCCGCGAGCAGGGAGACCGACCCGGCGAGCAGGGCGACGGTGAACTCCACGAAGAAGTAGGCGAAGTTGATCAGGGCCACGACGAGCACGACGCGGCGCAGCCGGTCGGCGTCGAGGCGGGGCGGGTGCTCGGCGGTCATGGTCGCGACGATAAACCGCTTGCGCCGCAGGCGCGCCCGGAGCCCAATGGTGGGGTGAGCACGCCACGGACCGTCCTCCTCGTCGAGGGCGAGAGCGACCGGGTGGCCCTGCACGCGCTCGCGCACCGACGGGGCGAGGACCTCGCCGCGGCCGGGGTCGAGGTCGTCGCCATGGGCGGCATCACCAACCTGCGCAGCCACGCGCTGCGCGACGGCCCGCGCGGTCGGGGCCTGGCGCTCGCGGGTCTCTACGACGTCCCCGAGGAGCACCACGTGCGAAGGGGGCTGCTCGTCGCCGGCGTCCTCGTCACCGGCGACGTCGGGTCGGCGGACATCGAGCTGGCCGAGGTCGGGTTCCACGCGTGCGACCGTGATCTCGAGGACGAGCTGCTGCGCGCGGTCGGCCCCGACGGTGCCCAGGCCGTCATCGAGGCCGCGGGGGAGGCCACCTCGCTCCGCCTGCTGGCGCAGATGCCCTCCCAGCGGGGGTGGACCCGTGAGGAGGTGCTGCGCCGCTTCCTCACCTCGCAGTCGGGCCGCAAGGCCCGCTACGCGAGGCTGCTCGTCGAGGCGCTCGATCTCGACCGGGCGCCCGCCCCGCTCGTCGCGGTGCTCGAGGACGCAGTCGGGCGGTGACCGTGCAGGGCCGTCTCCCGGGTCGCCGGGGCATCGCTGCGTCATGGCGACCCCACAGCGGACCCACAACCTGCGGGGCTTGGCTTGAGTCCATGACCCGGAGGCAGCGAGCGAAGGAGACGGCCATGACGACACCACGGACCCACGAGGGGCGGGTGCTGCCGAAGCAGGACGAGGAGCTCGTCGACCAGGGACTGCAGTTCGACATCGGCACGCTCGTCGGGCGCCGCCGGATGCTCGGCCTTCTCGGGGCCGGGACCGTGCTGGGCCTCACGGCCTGTGCCGGCAGCGGCGAGGGCTCGAGCGGCAGCTCGAGCAGCAGTGCCACGTCAGCGAGCTCGGGCTCCGGCTCGAGCACGAGCGGCAGCTCGAGCTCGCTGACCGAGATCCCCGACGAGACCGCCGGCCCCTACCCCGGGGACGGCAGCAACGGTCCCGACGTCCTCGAGGAGAGCGGCGTCGTGCGGCAGGACATCCGCTCGAGCTTCGGCAGCAGCACGACGACCGCCGAGGGGGTCCCGATGACCCTGACGCTGAAGATCAAGGACCTCGCCGAGGGCGGTGGTGCCTTCGCCGGCGTCGCGGTCTACGTGTGGCACTGCGATCGCGACGGCAACTACTCGATGTACTCCGAGGGTGTCGAGGACGAGAACTACCTGCGCGGTGTCCAGGTCGCCGACGACAACGGCACGGTGAGCTTCATGAGCATCTTCCCGGCCTGCTACTCCGGTCGGTGGCCGCACATCCACTTCGAGGTCTACCCCGACGAGGGGAGCATCACCGACGCCTCCAACGCCATCGCGACCTCCCAGGTCGCGCTGCCCCAGGACGTGTGCACCACGGTCTACGCCACCGACGGCTACGAGGCCTCGGTGGACAACATGGCGAGCCTGAGCCTGACGAGCGACAACGTCTTCGGCGACGACGGGGGCACGAGTCAGCTCGCGGACGTCAGTGGCAGCGTGGCGAAGGGGTACGACGTCACCCTGGTCGTGGGCGTCGACACGACGACCGAGCCGAGCGGTGGTGGCGCCGGTGGTGGCGGTCAGCCCGGCGGTGCGCCCCCTTCGCAGGGCTGAGCCGGTCACCCGGACCGCGTCCGAGGGGAGGCGCCCACCTGCGTAGCCTGCTGGTGTGCGTCTCCTCCTCATCCGTCACGGCCAGACCCCTCACAACGTCACCGGTGCGCTCGACACCGCCTTCCCCGGCGCCGGGCTGACCGAGCTCGGGCAGCGCCAGGCCGCGGCCGTCCCGGAGGCATTGGCCGACGAGGACGTGAGCGCGGTCTACGCGTCACCGCTGGTCCGCACCCAGCTGACGGGATCGCCTCTGGCGCAGGAGCGTTCGATCGATGTGCACGTGCGCGAGGGGCTGCAGGAGATCGCTGCCGGCGACTTCGAGATGCGGTCGGACCGGGCGGCCGTCGAGGCCTACCTCGGCGGGCTCGCCGCGTGGCTGCACGGCGATCTCGACCACGCGCTCGCGGGTGGGACCAACGGCCACGACTTCATGGCGCGCTACGACGCCGCGGTGCGGGACATCGCGCAGGGGCACGGGCGTGGCGATACGGTAGCCCTCTTCAGCCACGGCGCCGCGATCCGCGTCTACGCAGCGCTGGCGGCGGGCCTCGACGCCGACGAGGTCGAGGGCCGCTGGATCAACAACACCGGCATGGTCATGCTCGACAGCCGGGCCGGCGAGGGGTGGGACCTCGTGCGCTGGCACGGGGACCCGCTCGGCGGTGCGCACCTCGCCAGCGTCCGCGCCCACGACGTCACGGGCGAGGCGATCGACGAGGAGCTCGACGCCGACGACCGGTGACCTCTCCCCACCCGCCCGCATTGCCCTACGGCAATGCGGCCTCAACCGTGCATTGCCCTACGGCAATGCGGGCGGGTGGGGCGGCGGTGACGGGTGAGGTCGTGGCCGCGGGCGGGTGGCCGCTACAGTGGCGACGCGGCCCAGACGGTCGGCCGCGCCCCCGACACCCCGGAGACACCGCGTGAACGACGTCCGTCCAGATGCAGTCATCATCCTCGCTGCCGGCGAGGGGACCCGGATGAAGTCGACCCTCCCCAAGGTCCTCCACCCCATCGGTGGGGCCCCGCTCCTCGGCCACGCGATGCGGGCCGCCTCGGGCGCGGGTGCGGCGGAGACCGTCGTCGTCATCCGCCACCAGCGAGACCGCGTCGCCGAGTTCATCGACGACTACGCCGCCCGCAGCGAGATCGCCTGCCGCACCGCCGACCAGGACGAGGTCAAGGGCACCGGCCGCGCCGTCGAGTGCGGTCTCGACGCCCTCCCGGCCGACCTCACCGGCACCGTCGTCGTGACGATGGGTGACGTGCCGCTCCTCTCCGCGGAGACGATCAGCGAGCTGACCCGGGCGCACGTCGAGGCGCAGGCGGCCGTCACCGTCATCACCTCGGTCCTCGAGGACGCCAAGGCCTACGGCCGCATCGTCCGCGACGCCGAGGGCAACGTCGAGCGGATCGTGGAGTTCAAGGACGCGAGCGACGCCGAGCGCGAGATCCGCGAGATCAACTCCGGCATCTACGCCTTCGACGCCCAGGTGCTGCGTCGCGAGCTGGCCAATGTCACGAGCGACAACGCCCAGGGCGAGAAGTACCTCACCGACGTCCTGCAGCTCGCCCGCGCGGCCGGTGGCCGCGTCACCGCGCACGTGCTCACCGACCTCTGGCAGACCGAGGGGGTCAACGACCGCGTCCAGCTCGCCGAGCTCGGCCGCGAGCTCAACCGCCGCACCTGCGAGCGGCACATGCGCGCCGGCGTGACGATCGTCGACCCGGCCACGACGTGGATCGACGTCGACGTGACGATCGGCGCCGACACCCGTGTCCTGCCCGGCACCCAGCTGCTCGGCGCCACGAGCATCGGCGCCGAGGCGACGATCGGCCCCGAGGTCACCCTCATCGACTGTGAGGTCGGCGACGGCGCCGAGGTCAAGCGGGCCGAGGGCAACCTCGCCGTCGTCGGTGCCAACGCCACGGTCGGGCCCTTCTCCTACCTGCGTCCCGGGACCGAGCTCGGGGCGAAGGGGAAGATCGGCGGCTTCGTCGAGACGAAGAACGCCAAGATCGGCGACGGGGCCAAGGTCCCGCACCTCACCTACGCGGGCGACGCGATCATCGGCGAGGGGGCCAACATCGGCGCCGGCACGATCTTCGCCAACTACGACGGGGTCAAAAAGCACCAGACCGTCATCGGCAAGCACTCCTTCGTCGGCTCCGACACCGTGCTCGTCGCGCCGGTCGAGGTGGCCGACGGTGCCTACGTCGCCGCCGGCTCCGCCCTGACCGACGCGGTCGGCCCCGGCCAGCTCGGCATCGCCCGCAGCCGCCAGCGCAACATCGACGGCTGGGTCGCGGCGCAGCGCGCCGGCACGCCCACCGAGGCGGCCGCCCGGGCCGCGGCCACACCCCCTTCGTCCGACTCCACCGCCACCCCCGACACCAGCGAGGACTCCCAGTGACCGGCATCAACAAGACGACCGAGAAGAACCTCATGGTCTTCACGGGGCGCACCCACCCCGAGCTGGCCGATGCGGTCGCCGCCGAGCTGGGCACCGACCTCGTGCCGTCGAGCGCCTACGAGTTCGCCAACGGCGAGATCTACGTGCGCTACGAGGAGTCGGTGCGCGGGTGCGACGCCTTCGTCCTGCAGAGCCACTCCACGCCGATCAACGAGGCGATCATGGAGCAGCTGCTCATGGTCGACGCGCTCAAGCGGGCCAGCGCCAAGCGGATCACCGTCGTCCAGCCCTTCTACGGCTACGCCCGCCAGGACAAGAAGCACAAGGGGCGCGAGCCGATCTCCGCCCGCCTCATGGCCGATCTCTTCAAGACCGCGGGCGCCGACCGGCTCATCGCCGTCGACCTGCACACCGACCAGATCCAGGGCTTCTTCGACGGCCCGGTCGACCACCTCATGGCCCGGCCGATCCTCGCCGACTACGTCAAGGACAAGTACGGCGACCGCCAGCTCGCCGTCGTCTCCCCGGACGCCGGTCGGATCAAGGTCGCCGAGCAGTGGTCGCGCCAGCTCGGCGACGTGCCGCTGGCCTTCATCCACAAGACGCGCAACATCGAGCGGCCCAACGAGTCGGTCGCCAACCGCGTCGTCGGTGAGGTCGAGGGCCGCTGGTGCGTGCTCGTCGACGACATGATCGACACGGCCGGCACCATCACCAAGGCCGCCGACGCCCTCATGGAAGACGGCGCCGCCGGTGTCATCATCGCCGCGACGCACGCGATCTTCTCCGGCCCGGCCGTCGAGCGGATGCAGGCCTGCGCCGCCGAGGAGATCATCGTCACCGACACCCTGCCCCTCACCGACGAGCAGAAGTTCGACGGCCTCACGGTCCTGTCGATCGCCCCGCTCGTCTCCCGCGCCATCCGCGAGGTCTTCGAGGACGGGTCGGTCACCAGCCTCTTCACCTGAGGCCCCACGACGACTCGGCCCAGCGCGGGAGTCCCGCGCTGGGCCGATGTCGTGCTCAGGAGCGGCGTGAGCGATAGGCGGCGGCGGCGAGCCGGTTGCCGCAGCCGCCGTCGCAGTAGCGCTTGGACCGGTTGCGCGAGAGGTCGACGAGCACGTCGTCGCAGTCGTCGGCGGCACAGACCCGCAGCCGGGAGAGTTCCCCGGCCCGGATGACGTCGACGAAGGCCATGGCGGCCTCGACCTGCATCCGGCGGGCGAAGGGGGCGTCGGCGTCGGTCGCGTGGATGTGCCAGCCGTAGTCGTCGTGGTCGACGAGCTGGGGGAGGGCCTCGCCGGTGCGCAGCAGGTCGTTGACGAGCGCGACCGCGGCCTCGTCGTCGCCCGCGGCCTCCCACACCGCCCGCAGTCGGGGGCGCAGGGAGCGCGCCTGGTCGAGCTCGGCGGCGTCGCCGTCGAAGCGGCCGGTCCATGCCCACCCGATGTAGAAGTCCCGGAGCTGCTCGACCGTCTCGAGGGTGTCGCCCGCGTCGTCGGGGAAGGCGCCGACGGCAGTGTTGACCAGCGCCGCAGCGGTCTGCAGCGCCACATCGGTGTCATGGGCAAAGGTCACGTTGACTCCTGACGGTCGGGAGGCCTAGCGTCATCACCAACAGGTTACGTGACTCATGACGTCAGGAGGAGCTGTGCCGGCCCCCACCCAGACCGCAGCGCGGTCCCCCTTCGCCCTCGGGCTGCTCGTCGCCCTCTTCTCGGCGGCGACCTTCGGCTCCTCGGGCACCTTCGGTGCCGCGCTGCTGGAGACCGGCTGGACCCCCGGTGCGCTGGTCACCGCGCGGATCACCGGGGCCGCGCTCGTCATGGCCGTGCCCGCGGCCATCGCCATGCGTGGGCACTGGCACCTGGTGCGGCGCAACATTCCTCGCCTGCTGGCGTACGGGGTCTTCGCGGTCGCGGGGTGCCAGTTCGCGTACTTCATGGCCGTCGACCACCTGTCGGTCGGCGTCGCGCTGCTCCTCGAGTACCTCGCTCCCGTCCTCATCGTCGGCTGGGTCTGGGCGCGCCACGGTCGCCGGCCCAGCCGACTGACGGCCGCCGGGGTCGGCGCCGCCGTCCTCGGCCTCGTCCTCGTCCTCGACGTCGCCTCGGGCGCCCGGCTCGACGTCGCCGGCGTCCTGTGGGGCCTGCTCGCCGCGGTCGGGCTCGTCGTCTTCTTCCTCGTCGCGGCCGACGAGGAAGAGGCCCTGCCGCCGATCAGCTTCGCCGGCGGAGGGCTGGCCGTCGGGGCCCTCGGGCTGCTCGCGGTCGCCGCGCTCGGCTGGCTGCCCATGGCCGCGTCGACCGACCGGGTCGACCTCGCCGGCTGGTCGGCGCCGTGGTGGGTCGCGGTCGCCGAGCTGGCGATCGTCGCCGGCGCCGTGGCCTACGCCTCCGGCATCGCGGCCGCCCGCCTGCTCGGCGGGACCATCGCCTCCTTCGTCGGGCTGAGCGAGGTCCTCTTCGCGATCGTCTTCGCGTGGCTCGTCGTCGGCCAGGCGATGTCCCCGGTCCAGCTGCTCGGCGGCCTCGCCGTGCTCGCCGGTGTCGTCATGGTCAAGCTCGGCGAAGGGGAGGTGGCCGGGGCTGCGCTGCCCGTCGCCGACGTCGACGCGGCCATCGTGGCCGGTGGCGACGAGCCCGGCGAGACCGAGTTGGCCGAGCCCGAGCGGGTCCACTAGTATCTCGGGGTTGCCTCGGCGAGGGACGCTGCACGGTCGCAGCGATCCGTGATCGACGCGGTGCCGTCCTGTGGGCTTGCCCGCGCGTCGACATCCACGTCCGCGCCGCGTCCCACGTCGAGGCCACCGCCCACGAGACACGCCCGCTCCCTGCGCGGGCACCCCCGACCCAAGGAGCACGACATGTCCAGCGACGAGATCCGCCTGGTGTCCGACAAGCGGACCGAGTTCGGCAAGGGTGCGGCCCGCAAGCTGCGCCGCGCCGACAAGGTCCCCGCCGTCCTCTACGGCCACGGCGAGGCCCCGGTTCACCTGGCCCTGCCCTTCCACGACACCTTCCAGGCGCTGAAGAACCCCAACGCGCTCCTCACCATCGCCGTCGACGGCGAGGGCGACCAACTGGCCCTGGCCAAGGACGTCCAGCGCGACCCGATCAAGCCGATCATCGAGCACGTCGACCTCGTCATCGTCAAGCGCGGCGAGAAGGTCACCGTCGATGTCCCCGTCCACGTCGAGGGCGACGCCGCCCCCGAGACCGTCGTCACGGTCGACAACGCGACCCTCGAGATCGAGGCCGACGTCACCAACCTGCCCGAGGCGCTCGTCGTCTCCGTCGAGGGCCTCGAGGTCGGCACCCAGATCCTCGCCGGCCAGGTCGAGATGCCGGCCGGTTCGACGCTCGCCTCCGACGCCGAGCTGCTCGTCATCAACATCACCCAGCAGATCTCCGCCGAGGAGCTCGAGGCCGAGCTCGCCGAGGCCGAGGCCGAGGCCGGCATCGAGCACGACGAGTCCGACGCCGAGGCTGCCGAGGGCGACGCCGAGGCCACCGAGGGTGGCGAGGAGTCCTCCGAGCAGGAGTGACCCACCGGCATCACAGCGCCGTCTCGCAGGCGGTGCCCTGAGGAGGCGCGCCAGCGCCGTCTCGAAGGGGGCGGGATCTCCACCACGGAGGTCCCGCCCCCTTCGTCGTGTCCGGGCCAGAGGCGGCCGCCCCGGTCCCGCACGACGAGCCGTCGCGGTGCCTCTCAGCAGTCCCCGCCGTAGCTGTTGCCCAGAGCGTTGAGGAGCTCGGAGAACCAGTCCTCCTCCTGGAAGGCCGGTCCGGGGCCGATTCCGGTGTCCCACTCGGGGACCTCGAGCGTCATCGGGTCGATGTCCCGGTCCACCTTGCGTCCGATCACCAGGGCCCGGTCGAGCAGTGTGCCGATCGCAGCGGCGGAATCGGGATCTGACTCGAGCAGGGTGTTGGCCTGGTCGGCGAGCTGCGCGGCCTCGCGGAGCTGGGCCACCGAGGCGGCAGTGACCGGGGCGGTGCTGCGGTCGAGGCGCGCCCCCACCCCCTGCAGGAACGACCTGACGGTGCGGACACGTCGCATGAGCCGTGAGTGGCCAGGGGCGCCGGGGCCAATGTCGGAGGAACCGTCCTGGAAGCGGGTCGGCAGGTTGGTCACGTGTATCCCCTTCCGGCGGTGCCCTTCACCGCCTACGATCACCCTGCCACCGGGCGCCGATCTCGGCAGGCCGTGCTGGGCGGGGCTGTGGACGACGAGGTGACGGGCGCCCCCTTCGGCATTGCATAGGGTGGGGCCTCGTGAGTGATGACACCTGGCTCGTGGTCGGTCTCGGCAACCCCGGCCCGCAGTACGCCGGCAACCGGCACAACGTCGGCGCGATGGTCATCGAGCACCTCGCCGAGCGGGCAGGGGCGCGGCTGCGCAAGCACAAGGCGGGCGCCGCGGCGGAGTCGGTCCGACTCGGCCCCCCGCCCGGAGACCGCGCGATCATCGCCGTCCCGAGCTCCTACATGAACCTCTCCGGCGGCCCGACCAAGGCGCTCGCCGGGTTCTTCTCCGTCCCGCCGGCGCGCACGATCGTCGTGCACGACGAGCTCGACATCCCCTTCGGCGAGGTGCGGCTCAAGCTCGGCGGGGGCGAAGGGGGGCACAACGGTCTCCGGTCGATCTCCAGCTCCTTCGGCACCAAGGACTACCTGCGGGTGCGCGTCGGCATCGGCCGGCCCCCGGGACGCATGGACGCCGCGGACTACGTGCTCAAGGACTTCTCGTCGACCGAGCGCAAGGAGCTGCCCTTCCTCGTCGACGACGCCGCCGACGCGGTCGAGCTGGTCATCGCCAAGGGCCTGACCGACGCCCAGCAGGTCGTGCACGCGCCGCGCCCCTGAGCGTGACGGGACGGGGGAGCGGCCACGGGAGGACACCACCCCAGGTCAGGAGCCCGCGGTGCCGCCGCCGTCGTTGCGGGTGCTGATGGCGTGGGCGGCGCCCATGCCGTGGCCGTCGATGTCGGTGCGGTCCATCGACCCACCGCGACGGGAGATGACGGCGGCGCACACGCCGGCGACGACACCGATGCCTCCGATGATCCACCACATGGTCTCGTCTCCCTTCGCCGCGCGGAGGGTCCGCGCCGTGACCTGAAGCCTAGAGGCACCGCGGGCCGCGTGGGTGGCCGAACGCGATGATCCCCGCCCCGCGCGAGTGTGGGGCTCGTGCGGGGCGGGGACCTCGAGGTGTGTCCGTCAGACAGGTGGAGCGTCGCGGATCAGCCGACCCCGAAACCGCCACCGATGCTGCCGCCCCCGGTGCCCGCACCGTCGAAGCGCTCGCGGTTGGCCTTGACCGGGTCCTCGCCGTCGGTCTGGGGCGGCGTCATGCTCCCACCCCGTCGGGCGATCACGGCGACGAGGCCGGCGACGACGGCGGCGAGCCCGCCGAGCAGCCACCACATGGTCAGGCCTGGCCGCGCAGCGCGGCGAGCCGCGCCTCGATCTCGGCGTCCTGGCTGTGGTCCTCGAGCTCGGCGAACTGGTCCTCGAGAGTGGCCGACTGCGCCTCGGCGCGGCCCTGGACGAGCGCCTCCTGCTGGCGGATGCGGTCCTCGAAGCGCCCCAGCTCGCTCGTGGGGTCCATGACGTCGATCGAGCCGACGGCCTGCTGCACCCGCGCCTGCGCCTCGGCCGAGCGGGCCCGGGCCACGAGCGCGGAGCGGCGCGCCTTGAGGTCCTCGAGCTTGGTCTTCATGCTCACCAGACCGGACTTGAGCTGCTCGACCTGCGCATTCTGCGCCTGGATCGTCGGCTCGGCCTCCTTGGCCTCGCCCTCGTGCTGGATCTGCCGCTGCAGGGCGACGCGGGCGAGGTTGGTGAACTTGTCGGCACCCGCGGTGTCGCCGGCGGCGGTCAGCTCGTCGGCCTTCTTGGCCGCGGCGGCGGCCTTGTTGCCCCACTCGGTCGCGGCCTCGCGGTCGGCCTTGAGGTCGCCCTCGGCCATGCGCACGTGGGCGATCGTCTGGGCGACGGCCTCCTCGGCCTCGGCGATGGAGTTGGTGTAGTCCCGGACGAGCTGGTCGAGCATCTTTTCCGGGTCCTCGGCGCGGTCGAGCAGCGCGTTGATGTTGGCCTTGGCGAGCTGGCTGACGCGGCCGAGGATGGTCTGCTTCTGGGTCATCGTGCTGTCCTCCTGGCGGTGGGACCGCCGGTCGTGGTGCTCGGGATCTGCTGTGGTCGTCGCGGGGTCACGCGTGGACCCGGTGGGCGAAGGGGGTGGACGTGCCGCCGGTCAGAAGCGACCACCCCCGCCGAAGCCGCCTCCGCCGCCTCCGCCTCCGCCGCCGAAGCCGCCCCCGCCGAAGCCGCCGGAGGAGCCGCCCCAGCCACCGCCCCGGCCGCTGAACCCGCCGGAGAGGATGCCGCCGAGGACGAGCGAGCCGATGTCGATGCCGTTGTTGCGCCCGCCGCCGAAGCCACCGAACCCGGAGAAGTCGTCGTGGCGGGAGGAGGTCACGGCGTTGAAGGCGCGCTCCGCGTAGGCCTCGGCCTGGTTGACCCGCTCGGAGGCGAGGTCGAGGTCGCTCTCGCGGGAGGCGTGGGCCTCGGCGAGCAGGCGCGAGGCCTCGGCGATGAGGGTGCGCGGACCGGAGTCGAGCATGCCGCGCGCGCCGTTGATCTCCCGCTCGACGACGGCGATCCGGGCGCGGACGTGCTCGTAGCGGCGGTTGAACTTCTCGGTGCGCTCGCTCGTGCGGTCGGCGTCCTTGCGGTAGCGCTCGAGCGCCTGATCGAGGTAGTGCTCGGCGCGCTCGAGGCCCGCGAGGGCGCCGAGGACGTCGCCCCCGGAGCGCGCGCGGGTGCCGACGTCGACGGCGCGCCGGGCCTCGCCGACGGCAGAGGTCGTCACCTGGTCGTTGGCCTTGAGCCGGTCGACGTCGACGAGGTCGGAGGAGATCGAAGCGAGTGCGGCGTCGAGGGCCGTGACCGCGTCGGCGAGGACGGCGCGCGCGGACAGCACCATCTCCAGGCGCGAGTCGGCCTGACCGAGGGCGTCCTCGGCGGCCCGCGCCGCCGAGACGGCAGCGGGGCGCTCACCGGCCTGCACGTGCTGCTCACCGGCGGCGACGAAGCCCTTGGCCGCCTCGATGAGGCGCGGGGCCTGATCGAGGTTGGTCGACAGGGTGGTGAGCGAGTCGTGGGGGTGGGTCGCGGACAGGCCGGAGAGCTCCTGACGAGCGACGGGGAGGCGGGCCTCGACCTCGGAGATGCGGGTGCGCAGCGACGACAGGAAGGTGGGGACATTGGCCTCGAGGTCGCGCAGCCGGGTGAACTCCTCCTCCTGCGCGTCGAGCTCCTCGTCGGCCGCGCGGGTCAGCTCGAGGATCTGGGCCAGTCGCGCCCGCTCCTCGGGGTCGGCCAGCCTGCCTGCGCCGCGGGCGATGTCGAGCTCCTGCTGGATGCGGAAGGCCTCACCCGCCCGGCTGCGCGCGGCCGTGAGCGCGTCGGTGAACTGCCGCGTCGCCTGCTCGCCGAACTGCGCCTTGGCGAACTCCAGCTCCTCGGCCGAGGAGCGGATGGCGTTGTCGAGCTCGACGAGCGCGGTGGAGACGTCCTGACGCATCTGGTCGGTGCTCACCGACGGCATGACCGTGGCCGGCTGGTTGATCGGGGGAGCCTGCGTCGTGGACCGCTTGTCCTTGCCGAGACGCGACACGAGCATGCCGACGACCTTGAGCGCCATCGGTGCCAGGACGATGAGGAGGAAGAAGGTGAAAAAGGACCCGAAGGGGTTGAAGCCGCCACCCGGGAGGATGCTCGACCCGGAGTCGTCGGTCTGCTGCCGGGCGTAGTCCTGGGACAGGCCCTGGACGGCCGCGGACACGGCCCCGGACCAGTCGTCGTCGCCGAGCCGCGGCTCGACGTCGCGTGTCTGGACGGCCGACAGGCCCCCGGAGCTCAGGCCGGAGTCCTCGGTGGTCCACATGCCGTAGGCGCGGTCCTCCACCGCCACGGCGAGCAGGACGTCGTTGCCGCCCATGCCCGAGGTCTCGAAGGTCTCGCGGGTCCACTCCTCGCCGGACTGCCCGTCGAAGGAATCGACGTAGACGACGAAGAGCTGCAGGTCCTCTTCGTCCTGCAGGCGCTCGAGGTCGGACTGGAGGCCGTCGGTGTCGGAGAGGACGCCGGCCCGGTCGGTGATCTGGTCGTCGACGCTGAAGGGGGCGTCGGCCGGGAGCGCGGCAGCGCTCGTGCCGCCGAGCAGGAGGACGCCGAGCGCGGCGAGCAGGCTGAGCACCCCGATCATCGGGTGGTGTCGTCGACTCGTCTGCGCCACGTGGCCCCCTGCTGCGTGTCATCGCCCCGACGGGCGGCTGTGGGTCGTTACGTTGCCACACCCGGGAGGCGAAGGGGAGGCCGGTCCGGTCGTCGCTGTGGACCGTCGGTGCGATGCGGCAGAATCGACGCCAGCATGACTTCCTCACTCGCCCCGCTCCTGAGCGCGATCTCCGGCCTGCCGGGGCTCGCCGACATCCCCCGACACCGCGACTCCAGCGACGTCGTCGACATCGTCGCACCCACCGGCCTGCGGGCACCGGCCGTGGCGATCGTCGGTGGCGAGACCGCTGGTGCCGCGCCGCGACTGGTCATCACCTCGACCGCGCGCGAGGCCGACGACGTCGCCGCGGCCCTCGGCGAGCTCGTCGGCGCCGACCGGGTCGCGACCTTCCCCAGCTGGGAGACGCTGCCCCACGAGCGACTCAGCCCGCGCAGCGACACCGTCGGCCGACGCCTGGCGGTCCTGCGCCGGCTCGCCCACCCCGACAGCACGGGCGAGGGCCACGGACTGCCCGGCTTCGTCGTGGCGTCGGTGCGGGCGGTCCTCCAGCCGATCGCCAAGGGCCTGGCCGACCTCGAGCCGGTCCGGCTGCGCGTCGGAGACGAGGCGCCGCTCGAGGAGGTCACCGCGGCACTCGCGGCCGCCGCCTACGTGCGCACCGACCTCGTCGAGCGTCGCGGCGAGTTCGCCGTGCGCGGCGGCATCCTCGACGTCTTCCCGCCGACCGAGGAGCACCCGGTCCGGGTCGAGCTCTTCGGCGACACGGTCGACGAGATCCGCTGGTTCAAGGTCGCCGACCAGCGCAGCCTCGAGGCCACCGAAGAGCTCTGGGCGCCGCCCTGCCGCGAGATCCTGCTCACCGACGCCGTCCGGCGCCGCGCTGCCGACCTCGCCGCGGAGCTGCCCGGCGTCGCCGACATGCTGCTCAAGGTCGCCGAGGGCATCGCCGTCGAGGGCATGGAGTCCCTCGGCCCGGCACTCGTCGACGGCATGGAGTCCGTGCTCGATGTCCTGCCCGAGGGTTCGGGCATCGTCCTCGTCGACCCCGAGCGTGTGCGCGCTCGCGCCCACGACCTCGTCTCGACGAGCGAGGAGTTCCTCCAGGCCAGCTGGGCCAATGCCGCGGCGGGCAACTCCGTCCCGATCGACCTCGAGGGGGTCCTCGGCACCGCCTCCCACTGGACCCTGGCGCAGGCCCGTGAGCACGCGCTCGACCTCGGCCTGCCGTGGTGGAGCATCACCCCCTTCGCCGTCGACACCGAGCTCGAGGCCATCGCGGCGGAGATGGACGACCGGGTCGACCACGACCACGTCGGGCTGCGGGTGCCGGCCGAGGAGCCGCCGCACTTCCGCGGCAACACCGAGGCGGCCGTCGCCCAGCTGTCCGAGTGGACCCGCGAGGGCTGGCGGGTCGTCGTCGCCACCGACGGCGCCGGTCTGGTGACCCGCGTCGCCGAGGTGCTCGGCGAGGCCGGGGTGGCCACGCGCACGTCCGGCCCCGACGCCCCGCTCGAGCTGACCGAGGGGGTCGTCGCGATCACCCGCGCCAGCCTCGGCACCGGCTTCGTCGCCCCGGAGCACCGCCTGGCCGTGCTCACCGAGGCCGACCTCCTCGGCTCCAGCGGCGCCGGGGCCTCGACCCGCGACATGCGCCGCATGCCCTCGCGGCGGCGCAAGCAGGTCGATCCGCTCCAGCTGCGCCCGGGCGACCACGTCGTCCACGAGCAGCACGGCGTCGGGTCCTTCGTCGAGATGATCCAGCGCACCGTCCAGGGCGCGACCCGCGAGTACCTCGTCATCGAGTACGCCCCCTCGCGGCGGGGCCACCCGGGCGACCGGCTCTTCGTCCCGACCGACCAGCTCGACCAGGTGACCCGCTACGTCGGCGGCGACGCGCCCGCCCTCAACAAGATGGGCGGCAGCGACTGGCAGAAGACCAAGTCGCGCGCCAAGCGGCACGTGCGCCAGATCGCCGGCGAGCTCATCCGCCTCTACAGCGCGCGCATGGCCACGCCCGGTCACGCCTTCGGGCCCGACACCCCGTGGCAGCGCGAGCTCGAGGACGCCTTCGCCCACGTCGAGACCCCCGACCAGCTCGGGACGATCGACGAGGTCAAGGCCGACATGGAAAAGACGGTCCCGATGGACCGGCTCATCTGCGGCGACGTCGGCTACGGCAAGACCGAGATCGCCGTGCGCGCCGCGTTCAAGGCGATCCAGGACGGCAAGCAGGTCGCGGTGCTCGTGCCGACGACGCTGCTCGTCCAGCAGCACCTCAACACCTTCTCCGAGCGCTACGCCGGCTTCCCCGTGACGGTGAAGTCGCTCAGCCGCTTCCAGACCGATGCCCAGGCCAAGGAAGTCCTCGAGGGGATGGCCAGCGGCGCGGTCGACCTCGTCATCGGCACCCACCGGATCCTCGGCAACGAGGTGAAGTTCAAGGACCTCGGTCTGGTGATCATCGACGAGGAGCAGCGCTTCGGCGTCGAGCACAAGGAGCAGCTCAAGGCGATGCGCACCAACGTCGACGTGCTCGCCATGTCGGCCACGCCGATCCCGCGCACCCTCGAGATGGCGGTCACCGGCATCCGCGAGATGTCGACTCTCGCCACACCGCCCGAGGAACGGCACCCGGTCCTGACCTTCGTCGGCGGCTACGAGGAGAAGCAGGTGGCCGCGGCGATCCACCGCGAGCTCATGCGCGAGGGGCAGGTCTTCTACGTCCACAACAACGTCAGCACGATCGAGCGCGCGGCCGCCCGCATCCGTGAGCTCGTGCCGGAGGCCCGCGTCGAGACCGCCCACGGCAAGATGGGCGAGCACCGGCTCGAGCAGGTCGTCCTCGACTTCTGGGAGCGACGCTTCGACGTCCTCGTCTGCACGACGATCGTCGAGACCGGCCTGGACATCTCCAACGCCAACACGCTGATCCTCGACCGGGCCGACCGCTTCGGCCTGAGCCAGCTGCACCAGCTGCGTGGTCGCGTCGGTCGCGGGCGCGAGCGGGCCTACGCCTACTTCCTCTACCCGCCGGACAAGCCGCTGACCGAGACCGCCCACGACCGGCTGCAGACGATCGCGAGCAACACCGACCTCGGTGCCGGCATGCAGGTCGCGATGAAGGACCTCGAGATCCGTGGCGCGGGCAACCTGCTCGGCGGCGAGCAGTCCGGTCACATCGCCGGTGTCGGCTTCGACCTCTACGTGCGCATGGTCGGCGAGGCGGTCGCCGACTTCAAGGGCGAAGGGGAGTCCGCTCCCGCCGAGGTCAAGATCGAGCTGCCCGTCGACGCCCACCTGCCGCACGAGTACGTCCCGGGGGAGCGGCTGCGTCTCGAGGCCTACAAGAAGCTGGCGTCCGCCGAGACCGAGGCCGATCTCGCCGAGATCGTCGAGGAGCTCACCGACCGCTACGGCGAGCCGCCGGAGCCGGTGCGCAACCTCGTCGAGGTGGCCCGTCTGCGGATCGTCGTGCGCACCGCGGGCCTGACCGACGTCGTCGCCCAGGGCAACAACGTGCGCTTCGCGCCGGCCCAGCTGCGCGAGAGCCAGCAGCTGCGCCTGGCCCGGCTCTACCCGAAGTCGAGCTACAAGGAGGGCACGCAGACGGTGCTCGTGCCCAAGCCGATGACCGCGCGCATCGGGGGCAGCCCCCTTCGCGACACGGCGGTGCTGTCGTGGGCCACCGACCTGGTGCGTCAGGTCATGCTCGATGATGTCATCGTGGACCCAGGGGCGACGGCGCCCCGAGACACCTCGCGCTCGCGCTGAGGACCGGACGAAAGGACCCCCGTGCTCGGTCACCACTCCCGCCCCCTCGCCCTCGCTGCGCTCGCCGCGCTCGCCCTCACCGGCTGTGGCGGATCCGACGACGGTGCTGCGGCCGAGGGGGGCAGCTCCGCCCTCGCGGCCAAGGTCGGGGACACCGAGATCACCGTCGGTGACATCCAGCGCAGCACCCGCGAGCTGACCGCCTTCGTGGCCGCCCAGGCGCAGGCCTCCGGTCAGCAGCCCCAACAGCTCGAGACCTCGACGGTCGTCACCTATCTCGTCCAGACGCCCGCCGTGCTCGACTACGCCGAGCAGGAGGGGCTCGAGGTGCCGTCCGCCGGGGCGATGCGCCGCGAGATCGGCAGCGCCGTGCCCGACCCCTCCGACACGACGGTCGACTTCCTGCGGGCCAATGCCGTCGCGAGCCAGCTCGACGAGAGCGCCCAGCAGGAGCTGAGCCAGCTGCTCACCGAGACCGATGCCGAGCTCAGCCCGCGCTATGCGTCGGCGCTCGGCGAGTCGCCCGACTGGCTCGAGCAGCCCGAGCCGCAGCAGCAGCCCGGCGCCGGCCAGCCGCAGACGCCCTGATCGTGCGGCGACTGGTCCTCCTCGCGACGAGCCCACGGGTCTCGCCGGGGCTGCTCAGCCGCGACGCCTGGCGGGCGATCGAGTCCGCCGACCGCGTCCTCGTGGCCGACCCCGACGAGGCGCTGCCGCTCGCGCTCGTCGACGACGGCATCGCCGTCGAGCGGATCGAGGCGGACTCGCCCCACGAGCGGGCCCGCGAGCTCGTCGACGCGACGTCCGGGGGAGCGGTCCTGTGGGTCGGCTCGCCCGACGGCGACCCCGGCCTGAGCGATGCCATCGCCGCGGAGGTCTCCCGGCTCGACGAGGCGCCCGAGGTCGAGGTGCTCGTCGGCTCGTGGGACGTCGAGGGCGGCCGGCTGCTCGACGCCGTCGCCGTCATGGACCGGCTGCGCTCGCCGGACGGGTGCGCCTGGGTGGCCGCGCAGACCCACGCGAGCCTGGCCCCCTTCGTCCTGGAGGAGGCGCACGAGGTGACCGAGGCGCTCGAGGCCGTCATCGCCGACCCCGACGACGTGCGTCTGCGCGAGGAGCTGACCGACGAGCTCGGTGACCTGCTCTTCCAGGTGCTCTTCCACGCCCGGGTGGCCGCCGACCACGGCGGCGCGCCCTTCACCGTCGACGACGTCGCCGCCGCCCTCGTCGACAAGCTCGTGCGCCGCAACCCGCACGTCTTCGGTGACGCGCGGGCCGAGACCCTCGAGGAGATCGAGGCGCAGTGGCAGGCGATCAAGGCGCAGGAAAAGGCGGCGCAGGCCGCCCGCCACCCCTGACATCACACTTACGGTCGTGCGCATGGACCAGCGGATCAGCTTCGTCACGCTCGCCGTCGCCGACCTCGCGGCGAGCCGCCGCTTCTACCTCGACGGTCTCGGTTGGCGGGCCGAGCTCGACGTGCCGGGCGAGGTCCTGATGATCCGCGTCGGCGAGCACCTGATCCTCTCGCTGTGGGACGCCACCGAGTTCGAAGGGGAGGTCGGCCCCCTTCGTCGTGGGGAGGGGCTGGCGCCGATCACCTTGGCGCACAACGTCACCCGGCCCGACGACGTCGACGCGATCCTCGAGCTGGCGCGCGGGGCGGGCTCGCCCGACGTCGCCCCGGCGCAGCAGCGCGACTGGGGTGGGTACACGGGCTACTTCGCCGACCCCGACGGCTTCCGCTGGGAGATCGCGGTCAACCCCGGGCCGATCGGCCAGACGGTGCTGCCGCCCGCCTCCCGCGACGAGGTGCGGCTGACTCCCTTCGACCAGCCGGTGGGTCCCTCGGTCGACGCCTGGACCCCGCCACCGCGACCCGACCTGCCGGCGACCACCGGTCGCTGGTGCACCGTCGAGCCGCTTGCGCCCGAGCACGCCGACGAGCTCGCGCCCGAGGTCGCCGGGCCCGATCACGACGCCCTGTGGACCTATCTCAAGGAGGAGCGCCCCGACGACGTCGTGGCCTACGTCGCCGGCCGGCTCGCCGGCGACACCGTCGAGGTGCTCGTCCGCGACGGCGACGGGGTCGCCTGCGGACTGGTGAGCCTCATGCGCATCGACCGGGCCCACGGCGTGGTCGAGATCGGCAACGTCGTGCTCGGCCCGCGGTTGCAGCGTACGACCGCCGCGACCGAGGCGATGTCGCTGCTCGCGCGGCACGTCTTCGGCCTCGGCTACCGCCGCCTCGAGTGGAAGTGCGACAGCCTCAACGCCCCCTCCCGCCGGGCCGCCGAGCGGCTCGGGTTCGCCCACGAGGGCACCTTCCGCCGTCACGTCGTGACGAAGGGGAGGTCCCGCGACACCGCGTGGTTCGCCCTGACGCTCGACGACTGGCCGCGGGTCCGGGCAGCGCACGAGGCCTGGTTGGAGCCGGCCAACTTCGTCGGCGGGGTCCAGCAGCGGCGGTTGGCGGACCTGCTCGCGGCGGGCTGACCTCCCTTCGCCCGGTCCATGGGGTGGGTCGCAGCGCGAAGCGCCGTGGCCGAGCCGTTACGCTCGTGGCGACCTTCCCCGTGTATCGAGCACCACCAAGGAGCCGGTAGTGGCCAGCATCGAAGCAATTGGCGCCCGCGAGATCCTCGACTCCCGCGGCAACCCGACCGTCGAGGTCGAGGTCGCCCTCGACGACGGCACCATCGCCCGCGCCGCGGTGCCGAGCGGTGCGTCGACCGGCGCCTTCGAGGCCGTCGAGCGTCGCGACGGCGACAAGAAGCGCTACCTGGGCAAGGGCGTCGAGGACGCCGTCCGCGCGATCGAGGACGACCTGACCCCGCGTCTCGTCGGCTTCGACGCCAGCGAGCAGCGCCTCGTCGACGGCGAGATGCTCGCCATCGACGGCACCGACAACAAGGGCACGATCGGCGCCAACGCGATCCTCGGCGTCTCGCTCGCCGTGGCCAAGGCGGCGGCCGAGTCCGCTGGCCTGCCGCTCTTCCGCTACGTCGGCGGCCCCAACGCCCACGTCCTGCCCGTGCCGATGATGAACATCCTCAACGGCGGCTCCCACGCGGACTCCAACGTCGACATCCAGGAGTTCATGATCGCTCCGATCGGCGCGCCCTCCTTCCGCGAGGCGCTGCGCTGGGGCACCGAGGTCTACCACTCGCTCAAGGCCGTGCTCAAGGACAAGGGCCTGTCGACAGGCCTCGGTGACGAGGGCGGCTTCGCCCCCAACCTCGAGAGCAACCGCGAGGCGCTCGACCTGATCATCACCGCGATCAAGAAGGCCGGCTACGAGCCCGGTACCCAGATCGCGCTCGCGCTCGACGTCGCCGCCAGCGAGTTCTGCGACAAGGGCAAGTACACCTTCGAGGGCAAGAAGAAGACCGCCAAGGACATGGCGGCCTACTACGGCGAGCTCGTCGACGCTTACCCGCTCGTGTCCATCGAGGATCCGCTCGACGAGGACGACTGGGCCGGCTGGCAGGAGCTCACCGCGCAGCTCGGCGACAAGGTCCAGCTCGTCGGTGACGACCTCTTCGTCACCAACCCCGAGCGTCTGGCCCGCGGCATCCAGGACGGCGCGGCCAACGCCCTGCTGGTCAAGGTCAACCAGATCGGCTCGCTCACCGAGACGATGGACGCCGTCGCCCTGGCCACCCGCAGCGGCTACACCTCGATGATGAGCCACCGCTCCGGCGAGACCGAGGACGTGACCATCGCCGACCTCGCCGTCGCGACCAACTGCGGCCAGATCAAGACCGGCGCCCCGGCCCGCTCCGAGCGCGTCGCCAAGTACAACCAGCTCCTGCGCATCGAGGAGGAGCTCGACGACGCCGCGGTCTACGCCGGCGCGGGCGCCTTCCCGCGCTTCAAGGGCTGAGCGCCGTCATGGCTCGTACGCCGCGCCGCCGCCCCGCACGCTCCGGCGTGCCGGGCGCGGCCCGGCGACCCAGCACGACCCGGCCGGCCGGCCGGGGGAGCGCCCGCCCCCGGACCCGCTCGGGCCCGGCGACCCGCGAGGCCCAGCAGCGCCGCGCCGTGATGACGACCCGGCGCTGGGTCGTGCTCGGCTCGCTCATGCTGCTGCTGGGCGTCATGCTCGTGCCGACCGGCAAGTCTTGGTACGACCAGCGTCAGCGTCTCGGCGAGCTCAACGAGCAGGTCGCCGCGCAGGAGGCCAATGTCGAGGACCTCGAGCGCCAGCGCGACCTGTGGGGGACCGACGAGTACGTCGAGGCCCAGGCCCGCAAGCGGCTGAAGTTCGTCAAGCCGGGGGAGCGCACCTACACGGTCATCGACCCCGAGGCCGACAGCCCCGAGGTCGACCCCGAGACCGGTGCGGTCACCGCCCCGGCCACGCAGCCCTGGTACGAGCAGGTCGCCTCGTCCGTGGCCGCGGCCGACGACCCCACCTCGGCGCAGTGAGCTTCGACGACCTGGGCAACGACCTCGACCGCGTCGACCCGCAGGACCTCGAGACCGTTCACCGCCAGCTCGGCCGCCCGGCGCGCGCCACCGCGGAGGTCGCCCACCGCTGCCCGTGCGGCGGCCCGACGGTGCTGCGCACCGCGCCCCGCCTGCCGGGCGGCACCCCCTTCCCCACGACCTACTACGCGACGTGCCCGCGCCTCACCGGCCCGATCTCGACGCTCGAGTCCAGCGGGCTCATGGCGCAGATGTCGCAGCGGCTGCTCGAGGACGAGGACCTCGCCGCGCGCTACCGGGCGGCCCACGAGGACTACCTCGCCCGGCGCGCGGAGCTCGGTGACGTCCCCGAGATCGACGGCATCTCGGCCGGCGGCATGCCGACCCGCGTCAAGTGTCTGCACGTGCTCGTCGCCCACTCACTGGCCGCCGGGCCCGAGGTCAACCCCCTGGGTGACGAGGCCCTCGACCTGCTGCCCGAGTGGTGGCACGCCAGCCCGTGCGTCAGCGCGGACGAAGGGAGCGACGCATGAGGGTCGCAGCGATCGACTGTGGCACCAACTCCATCCGCCTGCTCATCGCCGATGCCGCGGAGGTCACGCCCGAGAACGAGGCGGCGACACCCGTGCTCACCGAGGTGCTGAGGCGCACCGAGGTCGTGCGCCTCGGTCAGGGCGTCGACCGCACCGGCATGCTCGACCCGGTGGCTCTCGAGCGCACGCTCGGCATGTGCCGCGAGTACGCGCAGCAGTGCCGGGAGCACGGCGTGCCCGTGGGCAGGGTGCGCTTCGTCGCCACCTCGGCGTCGCGCGACGCGAGCAATGCCGACGAGTTCGTGGCGGGTGTCCGCGATGCCTTCGGCGACCTCGACGTCGCTCCTGAGGTCGTGACCGGGGCCGAGGAGGCCGCGCTGAGCTTCGCCGGCGCGACCGCGGGGCTGGCCGACGCGGGCTTCGACGGGCCCTACCTCGTCGCCGACATCGGCGGCGGCTCGACCGAGATCGTCCGCGGCACGCACGAGGTCATCGCCGGCACCTCGCTCGACATCGGCTGCGTGCGCCTCACCGAGCGGCACCACCGCACCGACCCTCCGACCCAGGAGGTCATCGACGCCGCGCGCTACGACATCGCCGAGGCGCTCGACGCGGCCGAGGCCGAGGTCGGTCTGGGGGGCGTCACGACGGTCGTCGGTCTCGCCGGATCGGTGACGACGGTCGCCGCCCTGGCTCTCGGTCTGACCTCCTACGACCGCCAGGCGATCCACCTGGCGCGGATCCCGATCGAGGAGATGATGATCGCCTGCGAGCGGCTCATCCTCAGCACGCGCGCCGAGCGCGCGGCCCAGCCCTTCATGCACCCGGGGCGCGTCGACGTCATCGGCGCCGGAGCCCTCATCTGGTGGGAGGTGCTCGAGCGGGCCCGCGGCGCCAACGGCCCCGACCTCGTCGTCACCGTCTCAGAGCACGACATCCTCGACGGCATCGCGCAGTCGGTCGTGCGGCCCGTCGTCGTCGAGGAAGAGACCGCCTGACGGCACGGCCCGGGGGATGCCGAAGACTCAGTTTGGGGCTTGCCTCTCGCTCGACACGGGCCTAGCGTCAATCCATGGGGTGGGCAGCTTCGCGTTTGATGACCGTAATGGGTCCGCTTGGCATGCTCGCTCGCAAGGCATAGATCCTCGCCCAGAGATTCACACAAGGTTGACGAGCGATCTGAGCATCGATGATGTTGCGGTGTCGGATGCTGATTGTGATTCGACATGGTTCGGCCAGTACGCCTGCATCGAAGTTCGATCGGACGGAAAGTGCGAGGAAGCGCGCATTCGTTACGACACTGCCAACATCGCCAGTGCCAGTGATTCGGGACGCCAGCGGAGCAAGACCGGAATTCACGAGTTCGGGCACGGGGCTGGATTGGGGCATTGATACTCAGCCGACTCTGAGATGAAGTCAGGCGACGCAGGGCAACTGGGCATATCGATCTACTTCGACGCGCACGACAAGGAATCCATCTCGAACAATTACTGAGAAGGGGGCGTCATCGTGTCCATGGTGAGGGCCTACGCTTGTGGTTTCGCTGTCGCTGCGGTGACGGCGTGTGGTTCAACGCCGAGCGCTGACAGGGGCGAGGGGCCCTGCGGTAGTCCCACATCCAGGCAGTCGCAGCTGTCCACGGCGGAGACCATCCAGGTCGACGCGGACGAGCGCGTCGTCGCGGAGTCACTCGAGGACCTCGCGGACGAGTCCGAAATCGTCGTCGTCGGCCGCGTCCTGCGGGCGCAGGACGCCGAGCTCATCGCCGACAGCGAGGACGGCAAGGGGGTCCAGATGGAGCACCTGACGGTCGAGGTCGAGTCCGTCCTTGACGGGGACGGAGACCTCGCGAGCTCCGGAGAGGTGACGGTGCGGCAGGCGGGTCGTGACCACGGGCGGGTCCCGAGGACCAACGGGCTGCTCCCGGCACAGGTGGGTCAGTGCGCCGTCCTGTTCCTCGACAAGACCTCCCGCGAGCGGGTTCTCACGATCACCTCGACCCAGGGCCAGTTCGTCGTCGACGACGAGGGGCAGTTGCACGGGGCCGACGCGCACGGGCCCGGCGCAGAGGTGGTCCGCAAGATCGAGGGGATGACGGTTGAGGAGCTGCGTGCGGCCCTCGGGTGAGGGGTGCGGGCGGTGGGATTCGAACCCACACGTTCGACAGGAATTTTAAGTTCCCCGGCTCGCCAGTTGGCCTACGCCCGCCTGTGTCGCTGCCCCGGTGCCGGGCGGTCCCGGTCGTGGCAGCCCGGACAGCGTAGCGGTACCCCGGGACGGACTCCGGATATGGTAAGGGTAGCCTCAGTTCATGGCTTCTCCTGATCGTCCCGCCCGCCCTCCGCGCCCCCAGCACGAGCTCACCGTCGTCTCCACCGAGCGCGTCGGCCCGCACCTCGTGCGCGTCGTCCTCACCGGTGACTCGCTGGCGGACTTCGGCGCGGCCGAGCACACCGACGCCTACGTCAAGTTGCGCTTCACCGATGCCGATGGCGACCCGATCACCCGCACCTACACCGTGCGTGCGGTCGACCGCGAGGCGCGCCTGCTGACCATCGACTTCGTGACGCACGGCGACGTCGGCCACGCGGGTCCCTGGGCCCAGCAGGCGAAGGGGGGAGACCGCATCGTCCTCTCGGGTCCCGGCAGCGGCTACGCCCCCGACCCGGACGCCGGCTGGCACCTGCTCGCCGGTGACCTCTCGGCCGTGCCGGCCATCGCAGCCTCGCTCGAGGCGATGCCCGCCGACGCGAGCGGCGTCGCCCTGCTCGAGGTGGAGGACCGGGGTGACGTCATCCCCCTTCGCGCTCCGGAGCACATCGACGTGCAGTGGCTCGTCAACCCGGCGACGGACGACGTCGACTTCCTGGCCCGTGCGGTCGACGGCGTCGAGTGGCGCGACGGGGTCCAGGTCTTCGCCCACGGGGAGCGCGAGTCGATCAAGGCGGTGCGTCGCGTCCTCAAGGAGCGCGGCGTGGCCCGAGAGGCGATCTCGATCTCCGGCTACTGGGCGCGTGGTCGCACCGAGGACGCCTTCCAGGCGGAGAAGCGCACCCCGGTCGGGCAGATCGACTAGGGGACCGGAGCGCGGTGTCGGCCGCTGGTGATCCGTGCCACGATGCGGACATGCAGATCGCAGACAACGTCTCCGACCTGATCGGCAACACCCCGCTGGTCAGGCTCTCCTCCGTTGCCCCCGAGGGGTTCGGGCTCGTCGCGGCCAAGGTCGAGTACCTCAACCCCGGCGGCAGCATCAAGGACCGCATCGCCCGCAAGCTCATCGAGGCGGCCGAGGCCTCGGGCGAGCTGAAGCCCGGCGGGACCATCGTCGAGCCGACCTCCGGCAACACCGGCGTCGGTCTGGCGCTCGTCGCGCAGGAGCGCGGCTACCGCTGCATCTTCGTCTGCCCCGACAAGGTCGGCAAGGACAAGATCGACGTGCTGCGTGCCTACGGCGCCGAGGTGCAGATCGTGCCGACCTCCGTCGCGCCCGACCACCCCGACAGCTACTACTCGGTGAGTGACCGGCTGACGGCGGAGATCGAGGGGGCGTGGAAGCCCAACCAGTTCTTCAACCTCAACGGGCCGCAGGCGCACTACGAGAGCACCGGTCCGGAGATCTGGGAGCAGACCGACGGCGAGATCACCCACCTCGTCGCCGGCATCGGCACCGGCGGCACGATCACGGGCACCGGTCGCTACCTCAAGGAGATCAGCGAGGGCCGGGTCAAGATCATCGGCGCCGACCCCGAGGGCTCGGTCTACTCCGGCGGCACCGGCCGCCCCTACCTCGTCGAGGGCGTCGGCGAGGACATGTGGCCCGGGGCCTACGACCCGGAGGTGCCCGACGAGGTCATCGCGGTCGACGACGCCGAGGCCTTCGCCATGACCCGTCGCCTGGCCCGCGAGGAGGGGCTGCTCGTCGGTGGCTCGAGCGGCATGGCGGTCGTCGCCGCGCTGCGCGTCGCCGAGCGGGAGGGCCCCGACGCCAAGATCGTCGTCCTGCTGCCCGACGGCGGCCGCGGCTACCTGGCCAAGATCTTCGACGACGACTGGATGGCCTCCTACGGCTTCCTGCCCGGCGACGAAGGGAGTGACGCCACCGTCGGCGAGGTGCTGCGTGGCAAGGGCGGCGAGCTGCCCGACCTCGTCCACACCCACCCCAACGAGACGATCCGCGAGGCCATCGACATCCTGCGCGAGTACGGCGTCTCGCAGATGCCCGTCGTCGGTGCTGAGCCGCCGGTCGTCATCGGCGAGGTCGCCGGGGCGGTCACCGAGCGCGAGCTGCTCACGGCCGTCTTCGAGGGGCACGCCTCGCTCGCCGACCCGGTGAGCGCGCACATGGGCGCCAAGCTGCCGCAGATCGGTGCCGCCGAGCCCGTCTCGGCCGCGACCGAGGCGCTCGAGCAGGCCGACGCGCTGCTCGTCGTCGAGGGCGGCAAGCCCCTCGGCGTCATCACCCGGCAGGACCTGCTGGGCCACCTGTCCCACCGAGCGAAGGGCTGACCATGTCCGAGCGCAAGAGCGCGGCCGACGCGCACGCGACCCAGGGGTTCGCCACCCGGGCGATCCACGCCGGCTACGAGCCCGACCCGCTGACCGGCGCGGTCAACGTCCCGATCTACGCCAGCTCGACCTTCGCCCAGGACGGCGTCGGCGGCATGCGCGGCGGCTTCGAGTACGCCCGCACCGGCAACCCGACCCGCCAGGCCCTCGAGGCCAATGCCGCGTCCATCGAGTCCGGCACCTTCGGTCGTGCCTTCGCCTCCGGCATGGCCGCGACCGACGCGATCCTGCGGGCCTCCCTTCGTCCGGGGGACCACCTCGTCATCCCCGACGACGCCTACGGCGGCACCTTCCGGCTCATCGACAAGGTCTTCTCCCAGTGGGGGATCGAGCACACGCCGGCGCCGGTCGGTAACGTCGACGCGATCCGCGCCGCGATGCGCCCGACGACCAAGCTCGTGTGGCTCGAGACGCCGACCAACCCGCTGCTCAACATCGGCGACATCGAGGCCGTCGCCGAGGTCGCCCACGCGGGCGGGGCGCGGCTGGTCGTCGACAACACCTTCGCCAGTCCCTACCTGCAGCAGCCGCTCACGCGGGGCGCCGACGTGGTGCTCCACTCGAGCACCAAGTACCTCGGCGGCCACAGCGACGTCGTCGGTGGCCTGCTCGTCACCGACGACGAGCAGATCGACGTCGACGTCGCCTTCCTGCAGAACGGCTCCGGAGGCGTCCCCGGACCCTTCGACGCCTACCTGACGATGCGCGGGATCAAGACGCTCGGCGTGCGGATGGACCGGCACTGCGACAACGCTGAGGCGGTCGTCGACCTGCTCGCGGGCCACTCGGAGATCTCCTCGATCCTCTACCCGGGGCTGCCCGAGCACCCGGGCCACGAGGTCGCCGCCCGCCAGATGTCCCGCTTCGGCGGCATGATCTCGGTGCGCATGGCTCGTGGGCGTGAGGCCGCGCAGCAGCTGTGCGCGCGGACCGAAATCTTCACCCTCGCCGAGTCGCTCGGCGGCATCGAGTCGCTCATCGAGCACCCGGGGGCGATGACCCACGCGTCGACCGCAGGCTCGATGCTCGAGGTGCCCGACGACCTGGTGCGCCTGTCGGTCGGCATCGAGGACGTCTCCGACCTGCTCGCCGACCTCGAGCAGGCCCTCGACGGGCTGGGCTGACCTCTCCACGCACGACGGCGGCCGGTCGGGACCCTCGGGCCCGGCCGGCCGTCTCCTTGCGATCCGGCAACGGCCTGTGGATCCGGGAACACCAGCCTCATGTCGACCGCTTAGTCTGGTGACACCTCTGCGGCCGACGTGCCGTGCCAGCCCCATCAGGAGCAGACGATGAGCAACCCGATCCTCGGCCGGGTCGAGCAGGACGCCCAGCACGGCTACGCCGGCTTCCGTGACACGGGGCAGGCGCCCCAGCAGCAGTACGGCCAGCAGGCCTACGGCAACCAGGGCTACGCGCCCCAGCAGGGCCAGCCCTACGGCCAGCCCCAGCAGTACGGCCAGCCGCAGCAGTACGGCCAGCCCTACGGTCAGCCCCAGCCGGGCTACGGTCAGCCCGGGCCCGCCGGTGGCTTCGGCGGCGGTGGCGGCGACAACCGGCCGATCACCCTCGACGACGTCCTCCTGCGCACCGGCGCGCTCTTCGCCGTGCTGCTGGCCGTCTCGGCGGTCGGTTGGACCCTGTCGGCGATGGTCCCGGCGATCGGCAGCCTGATGATGATGGTCGGCCTCGTGGGCACCATCGGCATGAGCCTGTTCATGATGTTCCGCCGCAAGCCGGTCGGCGTCGTCGTCGCGGTCCTCTACGCGGTCCTCGAGGGCGCCTTCGTCGGGCCGATCAGCGGCTTCTACCACCAGATCTACGACCCGGTCGGCTCGAGCGTCTTCGAGTCCATCGTCACCCAGGCGATCCTCGCGACGCTCTGCGTCTTCGGCGCGATGCTCGTCCTCTACCGCACGGGTGTCATCAAGGTGACGCAGAAGTTCCGCGCCATCGTCAGCATGATGGTCTTGGGCTACTTCGTCTTCTCGATGATCAACCTCGGCTACATGATCTTCTTCGACGGCTCGCCCTTCGGCTTCGGTGGCACGGGCTGGCTCGGCATCGGCATCTCGGTCTTCGGCACCGGTCTGGCCGCGGTCACCCTGGCGCTCGACTTCGACAACATCGAGACGGCGATCCGCACCCAGGCGCCGGTCAGCTACGGCTGGCACCTGGCGATCGGACTCCTCGTCACCCTCGTCTGGCTCTACCTCGAGCTGCTGCGCCTGCTGGCCCGGCTCCGCTCGGATTGATCCCCGACGACGTCGCGACCGAGCTCGGCCGCGTGGTCCGCAGGTGGCAGCAGCTGCCGCTGGACCGCGCGGCCGAGCGCGTTGCGGGCGTGCACGACCTGATGGCCGACGTCGCGGGCGAACCCCTGCCCGACCTCGGGCCGGCCGTGGTCATGGACCAGCTGCGGGTGGTCGTCTTCGACGCCTGCCGGGCCGAAGGGGAGTCCCCGCACCTCGCGCAGCGGCTCGCCTCCCTTCGCCTCACCTGGGCCTGACCGCGCCCACATGACCGCATTGCCCTACGGCAATGCGGACACCAGTGGCCGGGCCTGCACATTGCCGTAGGGCAATGCGGACGTCAGAGGCCAGGCCTGCGCATTGCCGTAGGGCAATGCAGCCTGGCCTGCGCATCCCCTTGAGGAAGTACGGACATCAGGGGCCCGGGCGGCGGGCTCAGACGTCGGTGACCTCGTGCTCGCCGCGGCGGCGTAGCATCGCCCACGGGCCGCGGGGGCCGTGGCTGCGGCCGCGCAGCTCGGCGGGGCCGACCTCGGTACCGGGGGAGGAGGCCGCCCGCTCGGCGGCGTCGTCGAGGGCACCGATGCCCTCTCCGCGCGCCGCCTCGGGCTCGGAGTCGCGGGTGGCGCCCTCGGGCCAGGCGTCGACCTCGGCGGCCACCGACGGCAGCAGCGCCGACGCGACCCGCGCGTAGCCCGCGGCGGAGGGGTGGAACCGGTCTTGGCTGAACATGATCGACGGGCTGGCGGCGAACTCGGGCCCGAGCAGGTCACCCATCGACACCGTGCGCGCCCCGGCCTCGACCGCCGCAACGGTCTGTGCTGCGGCCAGCTCGCGGCTCCACTGCCGCAGCAGCTTGTTGAGCGGGAAGGGGACCGGCTCGACCGTGCCGAGGTCGGGGCAGGTGCCCACGACGACCGGGACGCCGAGCGTGCGCAGGTAGCGCACGGTGCGCTGCAGGTGCTGGACCGAGACCGAGCGGTCGATGCGGTGGGTGACGTCGTTGGCGCCGATGAGGATGACCGCGACATCGGGCTGGTCGATGCGCTCGAGCGCCTTGGACAGCTGGGAGCTCAGGTCGGAGGACTCGGCCCCGACGACGGCCTCGTTGGTCAGCTCCACCGGGCGGCCCATGATCGCGGCGAGCCCGGTCGCGAGGATCGCGCCGATCGTCTGGAAGCGGTTGTCCGCGCCCATGCCCGCGGCGGTCGAGTCGCCGAGCACGAGCAGCTGCACCGGCTCGCCAGGAGCGGCGCCGTAGACCCCGTCGTCGTCGGGCGCCCCGTCGAAGGGGTTGCCGACGATCTTGCGGGTGATCTTGGCCTCGGCCTGGATGAGCCCGTAGCCGAGACCGGCCAGCGTGGCGCCGGCGGCGGCGGTGCCGGCAGCACCCAGCGCGGCCTTGCCGACGATGCGTCCCAGCTCTGCCATGGCTCTCCTCGTGTCCCCGGTCGTGGGCCCAACTGTGTCATCCCGTGGTGACAAAGCCAACGAGCGGTGCGACACCCCCTTCGTCATGGGTACCGTCGGCCCGACGCACGTCACTCCCACGAAGGACCACGATGACCGAGTACCCCACGCTCTTCTCGCCGCTCGACCTGGGCTTCACGACCCTGCGCAACCGCACGATCATGGGGTCGATGCACACCGGCCTCGAGGACCGGGCGAGCAACTTCGAGCGGCTCGCGGCCTTCTACGCGGAGCGGGCGAAGGGGGGAGCCGGCCTCATCGTCACCGGCGGCTTCGCCCCCAACATCGAGGGCAGCTTCTACCCCTTCGCCTCGAAGCTCACCACCCGCCGCGAGGCGCGCCACCACCAGCAGGTCACCGACGCGGTCCACCGCGAGGGCGGCAAGATCGCGCTTCAGATCCTGCACGCCGGCCGCTACGCCTACCACCCTTACTCGGTCTCGGCCTCGTCCGGGAAGTCTCCCATCACACCCTTCGCCGCTCGAGGCCTGAGCGAGAAGGGAGTTCGCCGCCAGATCCGGGCCTTCGCCCGCGCGGCCGAGCTCGCCCGCTCCGCCGGCTACGACGGCGTCGAGGTCATGGGCTCCGAGGGCTACTTCATCAACCAGTTCCTCGCCCCGCGGACCAACAAGCGCACCGACGGCTGGGGCGGCACGCCCGCCAACCGGCGCCGCATCGCCACCGAGATCGTCCGCGCCGTGCGGGCCGCGGTGGGGGAGGACTTCATCGTCGTCTACCGGCTGTCGATCCTCGACCTCGTCGAGGGCGGCCAGACGTGGGAGGAGATCCTCGCCCTGGCCACCGAGATCGAGGCGGCCGGCGCGACGATCCTCTCGACCGGCATCGGCTGGCACGAGGCGCGGGTGCCGACGATCGTCACCTCGGTGCCGCGGATGGCCTTCACCGACGTCGCCGAGCGGCTGCGCCCGCACGTCGACATCCCGGTCGTCACCAGCAACCGGATCAACATGCCCGACCAGGCCGAGCAGGTCCTCGCCGCCGGTCAGGCCGACCTCGTGCAGATGGCGCGCCCGTGGCTCGCCGACCCGGCGTGGGGCACCAAGGCGCAGGCCGGGCGCAGCGAGGCGATCAACACCTGCATCGCCTGCAACCAGGCCTGCCTCGACCACACCTTCCAGCGCAAGGTCGCCAGCTGCCTGGTCAACCCGCGCGCCGGCCACGAGACCGAGCTCGTCCTGTCGCCGACGGCCCGTCGCAAGCGGGTCGCGGTCGTCGGTGGCGGCCCGGCGGGTCTGTCGGCCGCCGTCTCTGCTGCCGAGCGCGGCCACGACGTGGACCTCTTCGAGGCCGGCGACGACATCGGCGGTCAGTTCGCGCTCGCCATGCGCATCCCCGGCAAGGAGGAGTTCGCCGAGACGATCCGCTACTTCCGCGGTGAGCTCGAGCGCCGCGACGTGACCGTGCACCTCGGCACCCGGGTCGGCGCCGACGACCTCGCGGACTTCGACGAGGTGGTCCTCGCCACCGGCGTGACCCCGCGGGTCCCCGAGATCGAGGGCATCGACCACCCGATGGTCGTCACCTATCCCGAGGCCGTCCTGGGCACCCGCGACATCGGCGAGCGGGTCGCGGTCATCGGCGCCGGCGGCATCGGTGTCGACATCACCGAGCTGCTCACCACCGTCGAGTCGCCGACGCTCGACCTCAAGGAGTGGCAGGACGAGTGGGGCGTCGACCCCCTCTCGGCCGACCGTGGCGGGCTCAAGGAGGCCTACCCGGCCCCCTCGCCGCGCACCGTCTACCTCGTGCAGCGCAAGGAGACCAAGATCGGCGCCGGCCTCGGCAAGACCACGGGCTGGGTCCACCGCGCGGCGATCAAGGCCAAGGGTGTCCACCAGATCACCGGCGCCGCCTACGAGCGCATCGACGACGCGGGCCTGCACATCACCGTCGACGGCGCGCCCCGTCTGCTCGAGGTCGACAACGTCGTCGTGTGCACCGGCCAGGAGTCGGTCCGTGACCTCGTCGACCCGCTCCGGGCGAAGGGAGTCACCGTGCACGTCATCGGTGGCGCCGACGTCGCCGCCGAGCTCGATGCCAAGCGAGCGATCCGGCAGGGCACCGAACTGGCCGCGAGCCTGTGAGATGCGCTCCCTCGGTCTGCTCCTCGCCGCACTCCTCACGCTGGCCGGGTGCGGCTGGGGGAGCGAGCCCGAGCTGCCCACCGAGCCGACCAAGGCGGTCGACGAACGCGGGACGCGCACCGACCTCGACCCGCTGACCTCGCGCTTCCCCGACCTCGGTGAGCCCGTGTCGGCGACGTGGCAGTCCGGCACCCTCGGCGACGACCGGAGCGCGCCCGGCCCCTCGACCTACTGGATCGACGCCGTGGTCACCGTCGAGCCCGGGGTGGCCGACTCCCTTCGCGCGCAGCCGTCGTCAGACAGTGGCCGGGACATGGACCTCGTCGACGCCGTGGCCGACGAGGTCGGCGAAGGTGACTTCGCCCCGGTGGCCGTCGGCGGTCCGGACATGTGGCAGGTCGACGCCTGGGTCGCCGCTGACCGTGACGTCGTGGTCATCTCCGCCCGCGGGGAGTGAGCCGGGGTCACACTGGGGTCATGGGAGTACCGCCGTACGAGGGGTGGGTCGAGCGTCAGATCCGTGAGGCCACCGAGCGCGGGGAGTTCGACGACCTGCCCGGCGCGGGTCGGCCCCTGCGTGGGATCGAGAGCAGTGATCCCGACTGGTGGGTCAAGGGGATGATGGCCCGCGAGGGGCTCGACTGCAGCGATGCGCTGCCACCCGTGCTGCAGCTGCGACGCGAGGCGGCTGGTTATCCGCAGTCCCTCGCGGAGGAGCGCCACGAGGCCGATGTGCGCGAGCTGCTGCGCGACTTCAACCGGCGCGTGCTCGACGAGCGCAGGCGCCCGACCTTCGGGCCGACGGCGCCGCCGCTGGCCCCGACAGTCGACGTCGAGCAGATGGTCGCGGCGTGGCGTCGGCTGCGCGAGGAGCGGGCCGTCGTCCCGACGCCGGTGGAGGCCCCGGGGTCGCCCCCTTCGCCTCGACGGTGGTGGCGCCGGCTCCTCGGCAGGTGACCGGGTCAGGCGTCGCGGCCCAGCACCGACTCCTGGCTCGGCACCTCGTCCTGACGCAGGATCCCGACCTGGCAGGTCAGGCCGTTGGGTCCGTGGTTGCAGTACCCGCCAGGGTTCTTGTGGAGGTACTGCTGGTGGTAGTCCTCGGCGTACCAGAAGGCGCCCGCCTCGCTGGCAGGGCGCATCTCGGTGACGACCGGCGGCAGGCCGTGCCGGGCCAGCTCCTCACCGAAGGACGCGGCCGTCGCCTCGACGGCCGCGCGCTGCTCCTCGGTGGTCCAGTAGATCGCCGAGCGGTACTGCGTGCCGACGTCATTGCCCTGGCGGTCGGGGGTCGTCGGGTCGTGATTTTCCCAGAAGGCCTTGAGCAGCAACTCCGGTCGCGTCTGCCGGGGGTCGTAGGCGACGAGGACGCTCTCGGTGTGCCCGGTCAGGCCGGTGCACGTCTCCTCGTAGGTCGGGTTGGGCGTGAAGCCTCCCATGTAGCCGGCGGCCGTGGTCACCACGCCGGGCAGCTGCCAGAAGATCCGCTCCGCGCCCCAGAAGCAGCCCATCGCGACGTGGAGCACCTCGGTGCCCTCGGGCCACGGGCCCTCGAGCGGCGTGCCGAGCACCTCGTGGGTCGTCGGCACGGTGAAGGGCCGCTCCGGACGTCCCGGCAGGGCGCTCTCGGCGGTGGGCATGGGGGGGATCGCACGACCGAACATGCCCTCCATCCTCGCAGGTCGGCGAAGGGGAGTCCTCCCCATTGGGAGCATCGGCTCCGGCTGCCTAGGGTTGACCCGAGACCGGAGGAAGGCAGGCGCGGGTGCGGCACATCAGTCATGGGGCGGACGTCGAGAGACTCGACGACATCGCCGTGGCCCTGCGACGCCAGGGGGACAAGGTTACCGACGCCGGTGACCGTGGGGCCAACCTCGTCGAGCGTCTGCGGGCGCTGTGGGACGGACCCGACTTCGAGCGCTTCGCCAAGGACTGGCGCGCGGCGCACCGCCAGCTCGACGACGCCGAGAGCGCGATGCGCACCTTCAGCCGCAAGCTCGTCGCCGAGGCCGAGGCGCAGCGCACCAAGTCCAGCATCGGCGGCAGTGCCCTGAGCGGTGGCTCCGCAGGCCCGGCATTCCAGCGCTCCGACCGGGGCGGCTCGAGCAGCCACGGACCGGCCTTCGAGCGGTCCGACGGAGGCGGCTCGAGCAGCGACGGCGCGGCCTTCGAGCGGTCCGACGGCGGGGGGACCGGTCAGGCCTACCGGCTGGCGGACTCCCTGCGTGACCACCCCCTGGCGGTGTGCCCGGCGCTGCCCGACGACGCCGAGACCCTCGAGCTGGGCGCCTTCGAGCGGGTCGAGACCCAGCCCGCCTTCGAGCGGGTCGAGACCCAGCCCGCATGGGACCTGCCGGACATCGACTCGCTCGAGCCGCTGCCTGCATGGGAGAGCCCGGACCTCGGCCCGATCGAGCCGCTGCCCGCACCCTGGGAGCGGCCGGAGATCGGCCCGATCGAGATCCTGCCGGCGCCCCTGCCCTTCGACCCGATCCGGATCGGCGAGGGCGAGCTGCACCAGGACGTCGACGGGGAGTGGCTGCGCTGACTCGTCCACAGGCATGACGAAGGGGGGTCCCGACCAGTTGGTCGGGACCCCCCTTCGTGGCTCTGCCGTCGCGGCGATCAGGCCTGGTAGGGCTTGGCCGAGACGATCTTGACCTCGATGGTCTTGCCGTTGGGGGCGTCGTAGGTGGCGGTCTCGCCGACCTTCTTGCCGTTGATCGCGCCGCCGAGCGGGGACTGCTCGGAGTAGACGTCGATCGAGTCGCTGCCGTCGGCGATCTCGCGGGACCCGAGGAGGAAGGTCTCCTCGTCGCCGAAGAGCTCGACGGTGACGACCATGCCGGGCTCGACGACACCGTCGTCCGGCGGGGCCTCGCCGACGATCGCGGTGTCGAGGATCTGCTTGAGCTGGCGGATGCGGGCCTCCATCTTGCCCTGCTCCTCCTTGGCGGCGTGGTAGCCACCGTTTTCCTTCAGGTCGCCCTCCTCGCGGGCGGCCTCGATGCGCTTGGCGATCTCGACGCGACCCGGGCCCGAGAGCTCACGCAGCTCGGCCTGGAGTCGCTCGAAGGCCTCCTCGGTCAGGTACGACGCGGTGGACGCGGTCTGGGTCACGGATCTCTCCTTGCTCTGTAGCCGTGCGGGATCGACGTCGACCCCCCACGGACGGTGAACCGTGGTGCCTCGGCGGTGCCGGGTGATGCACAAAGGTCTGGACCCATCGGTCCAGACCCACGGTTGCGGTAAAGGATCAGTGTACCGCCATCTGCCGGCAGATGCAGGTGTCAGTCCACCGCGGCGCAGTCCTTGACCGTCGCCGTCACCGCGGTCGTCGTCGTGCGCACCGCGACCCGCACGCGCGTGGTGCGCTCCTCGCTCGCCGGCACCGCCTGCTCCTTGGTCCCGACGCGTCCGTACTGGTCGTCCATCGCGGTCACCGTGCACGACAGCGCGGTCCCCGGGGGGCGGGTGACGTCGAAGATCATGACGATCTCGCGCTCGCCGTTGCGCTCGAAGCCGATGTCGGTGCTCGTCACCGCGCCCTCGGTGCTCGAGAGGCCGAACCAGATGGTCAGCGCGGTCGCGACGACGACGAAGCCGCCCCCGAGGAGCCACCAGCGCCGTTGTCCCCGACCGCCGCCGGCCTCGTGCTCCGCCTCCTCGCGCTCCGGGTCCCAGGCCGGTTGGGTCTCGGGGGCGTCGGGGCTCATCACTGCTCCTGCGGGCGAAGGGGGTGGCACCGGTCGTCGTCGAGGGGGTCGGCGCACGGTGAGAGGATGGGTCCATTGTCCGTGACACCAGACCGCGTCGGCACACCGGCCCGCGCGGCGCACCTCCCCGGGAGGACCCCAGCAGTGGAAGCACTCAGGCTCATGGCCGTGCACGCACACCCCGACGACGAGTCGAGCAAGGGTGCCGCGACGACCGCCCGCTACGTCCACGACGGCGCCGAGGTGCTCGTCGTGACGTGCACCGGTGGTGAGCGCGGCGACGTGCTCAACCCCAGGCTCAAGGACGACCCGCACATCCAGCGCGACATCGTCGAGGTGCGGCGTCAGGAGATGGCGCGGGCGCAGGCCGCCCTCGGGGTCCAGCACACCTGGCTCGGCTTCGTCGACTCCGGCCTGCCCGAGGGCGACCCGCTGCCCGCGCTGCCCGACGGCTGCTTCTACCGTGAGCCGCTCGAGGTGGCGACCGAGGCGCTCGTGCGCGAGATCCGCCGCTTCCGCCCGCACGTCATGACGACCTACGACGAAAACGGGGGCTACCCGCACCCCGACCACGTCATGACCAACCGCGCGAGCGTCGCGGCCTTCGAGGCGGCCGGCGACCCCGAGGCCTTCCCGCACGCCGGCGAGCCCTGGCAGCCGCTCAAGCTCTACTACATCGGCGGCTTCAGCCTCGACCGGATCCACACCTTCCACGAGGCGCTCGTCGCAGCGGGCAAGGAGTCCCCCTTCCTCGTCTGGATCACGCGCGCCGAGGGTCGACCGCAGCGCACGCTGACGACGTGGGTCGAGTGCTCGGCCTTCTTCGACGCCCGTGACGAGGCGCTGCGCTCGCACGCGACGCAGATCGATCCCGATGGCTTCTTCTTTGCCGTGCCCAACGACGTGCAGGCCGACCTGTGGCCGACCGAGGAGTACGAGCTGGCGATCAGCCTCGTCGAGACCTCGCTGCCCGAGGACGACCTCTTCGCCGGGATCCCGGCGAACCTGGCCGAGGCCGACGCCCTCGGTGCGCGCACCGACCTGACCGCGGTCCACGACACCCGGACCGCACCGACCGTGAGGGAGTGGCAGTGAAGACCCCCAGCACCGAGGCCGGCCCCGGGATGTGGGCCTTCGTCGCCTTCTTCGTCCTGGCCCTGGCCCTGTGGCTGCTCATGCGCAGCATGTTCGGGCGGCTGCGCCGGATCAACCTCGCCGAGCGTGACCGGGAGCAGGCCGAGCGCGAGCGGGCCGAGCGAGCCGGGCTGGCGCGCGATGCGTCGGGGGAGGGCGAGGAGCCCTCGTCGCAGGACGCGTCAGGAGTTGGCGATCGGCCCGAAGAGGGCGAGCGTCGCGGCGACGAAGTGTGAGATGAAGGCCAGCACCGTCAGCGCGTGGAAGATCTCGTGGAAGCCGAACCACCGCGGTGACGGGTTGGGCCGCTTGAGGCCGTAGACCACGGCGCCTGCGGTGTAGAGCGCGCCGCCCGCGACGACGAAGGCGAGGATCGTCCAGCCGCCGTGGGTCAGCAGCGGCTTGATGTAGAAGACGGCGACCCAGCCGAGGGCGACGTAGACCGGCACGTAGAGCCAGCGCGGCGCGCCGACCCACAGCACGCGGAAGAGCACCCCGATGATCGCGCCGCTCCAGACGATGGCGAGCAGCGTGATCGCCTGGGTGCGCGGCAGCATCAGCGCGAAGGGGGTGTAGCTCCCCGCGATGATGAGGAAGATGTTGGCGTGGTCCCAGCGGCGCAGCGCGCCGGCCAGACGTCCGCCCCAGCGGCCCCGGTGGTAGACCGCCGAGGTGCCGAAGAGCAGACCGGCGGTGATCGTGAAGACCATCGCGGCGACGCGGCCGCCCTGGGTGGGGGCGGTCGAGGTGAGCACGAGGCCCCCGACGAGGGCCAGGGGAGCGGTGACCAGGTGGAGCCATCCCCGCAGGTGCGGCTTGACCGCCTCGACGAAGGCGTCGACGTGCTCGCCGACGTCGTCGGCGAGCTCCTTGATCTCCGCGCGAGGGGAATCCATGCCGAAGACGGTAACCTACGGCGCCGTAGGTTGACCATGCCGGAGCGCCCTTCGGGCCGCCCGTGTGAGGGGTGACACGGCCCGGCGGTAGGTTGGGCGCACGATCCTCGCCAGGAAGGGACTCGCGCGTGCGCAACCCGCTCTACAGCGCCTACGAGCGCCGCCTCGTCGGCCAGCTCGACGCCGACTCGGTGCCCCGTCACGTGGGCATGATCGTCGACGGCAACCGGCGCTTCGCCAAGGCGCGTGGGGGCAACGCCGACGACGGCCACCGCGCCGGCGCGGCCAACGTGGGCAGCTTCCTCGAGTGGTGCGAGGAGGCCGGCGTCGAGGTCGTCACGCTCTGGCTGCTCTCGACCGACAACCTCACCCGTCCGCCCCAGGAGCTCGACAAGCTGCTGCGGATCATCGAGGGTCTCGTCGCTGACCTCGCGGCCGCCGGCCGCTGGCAGCTGCACGCGGCGGGCGCTCTCGACATGCTCCCGGTGCAGACCGCGGCCGCCCTGCGTCGCGCCGAGGAGGAGACGAGCGAGGTCGAGGGCCTCATCGTCAACGTCGCCGTCGGCTACGGCGGGCGCCAGGAAATCGCCGACGCCGTGCGCTCGTTGCTGCGCGCCCGGGCCGCCGAGGGCGCCACCCTCGACGAGGTCGCCGGCGAGCTGACCGTCGAGGACATCGGCGCGCACCTCTACACCAAGGGCCAGCCCGACCCCGACCTCGTCATTCGCACGTCGGGGGAGCAGCGCCTCTCCGGCTTCCTGCTGTGGCAGTCGGCGCACAGCGAGTACTACTTCTGCGAGGTCTACTGGCCCGAGTTCCGTCGGGTCGACTTCCTGCGGGCGCTGCGCGCCTACGCCGACCGGCACCGCCGCTTCGGCGCCTGACCCTCCCTTCGCACGTCCGTGAGGTCGTGCCTCCCCGCGAAGGGGGAGGAGTGGCCGGTGGGGCAGGTGTGACGGACGAGGGTTTCGGGGATGTGAACTTCTCGTTCGGCGGCTCCGACACGCCCGGAACGTGCACGGCCGCGGTGGTGCGCGGTCGTACGTTGACAGTGACGGACTGCACACCGCAGGCCGTCCGGGAGGCCTCAGGTATGGAGCTGCTGCTCAGCAGGAGGGGCCGGACCCGGCCCCGGCTCTCGCCGTCGGCCCGGTCCCGGCACCAGCACCGAGAGTAGGCGCGTGCGCGCCTGCCGGCGCGGCGCCCGTGGAGGAGACCGACGTGGACGACCTGATGACCCAGACCGTCACCCCCTCGCTCGCGCAGCCCGAGGGCGCGCCCGACCCGGTGGACCTCCCGCCCCAGGACGAGGGCCGCCGCACCTACGTGCTCGACACCTCCGTCCTACTGTCCGACCCGCGGGCGATGCTGCGCTTCAAGGAGCACGAGGTCGTCCTGCCCGTCGTCGTCGTCACCGAGCTCGAGGGCAAACGGCACCACCCCGAGCTGGGCTACTTCGCCCGCACCGCGCTACGGCACCTCGACGACCTGCGGATCAGCGCCGGCCGCCTCGACGCGCCGGTCCCGGTCGGTGACGACGGCGGCACGCTACGGGTCGAGCTCAACCACACCGACCCGATGTCGCTACCCTCCGGGTTTCGCCTCGGGGACAACGACACCCGCATCCTCGCCGTGGCCAAGAACCTCTCGCTCGAGGGCTGCGACGTCACCGTCGTGTCCAAGGATCTGCCGATGCGGGTCAAGGCCTCGGCGGTCGGCATCGACGCCCAGGAGTACCGCCACGAGCAGAGTCGCTCCGACTCCGGCTGGACCGGCATGGCCGAGCTCGAGATGGCGGCCGAGGAGGTCGACCACCTCTACGAGACCGGCCGCGTCGAGCACCTGGCAGCTGCCGAGCTGCCGTGCCACACGGGGCTGAAGATCATCTCGCCGCGGGGGAGTGCCCTCGGCCGGGTCGGGGCTGACAAGCAGGTGCGCCTCGTGCGGGGCGACCGCGACGCCTTCGGCCTGCACGGCCGCTCGGCGGAGCAGCGCATCGCCCTCGACCTGCTCCTCGACCCCGACGTCGGCATCGTCAGCCTCGGCGGTCGCGCCGGCACCGGCAAGAGCGCCCTGGCGATGTGCGCCGGGCTCGAGGCGGTCATGGAGCGCCGCCAGCACCGCAAGGTCGTCGTCTTCCGCCCCCTCTACGCGGTCGGCGGCCAGGAGCTGGGCTACCTGCCCGGCAGCGAGCAGGAAAAGATGGGTCCGTGGGCGCAGGCGGTCCACGACACCCTCGGCGCGCTGGTGTCGAAGGAGGTCGTCGAAGAGATCATCGACCGCGAGATGCTCGAGGTGCTGCCGCTCACCCACATCCGCGGCCGCAGCCTCCACGACGCCTTCGTCATCGTCGACGAGGCCCAGAGCCTCGAGCGCAACGTCCTGCTCACCGTGATGTCGCGCATCGGCCAGAACTCCAAGATCGTCCTGACCCACGACGTCGCCCAGCGCGACAACCTGCGTGTCGGCCGCCACGACGGCGTCGCCGCGGTCATCGAGACGCTCAAGGGGCACCCGCTCTTCGCCCACGTCACTCTCACGCGCAGCGAGCGCAGCCCCATCGCCGCCCTGGTCACGGACCTGCTGGAGGGACTCGACGTCTGACCCGCGACGAAGGGGAGGTCCGCCGACTCGTGCAGCCGGCGGACCTCCCCTTCGCGGCTCGGCCGGGCCGCCTGACGGCGTTGGTGTCGCCTGGTCCCCCTTCTCCGGGCAACCAGGTGGCGTCAACGCCGACCGGTGACACCAACGCTGCCGAGTGACACCGCATGGGCCATCAGTCGCCCAGCGCCACCGCCTTCGTCCACACCCCACTTTTGCGCCGACGGCCGGACGTCCGCTAAGGTCTCAAAAAGGTAACGGCCGGGTCGATCCCCTGACGACATCGGCACACACAGCCACTCACTCGTTGAGTGGCTGTTGCATGGAAGGAGCTGGTGTCGTGAAGTCGAGCGACTACACGCCCAGGCACGGCGCCGCACGCGCCCGCAGCGACAAGGGCGCCTCGCTGCGCGCCGCGATCCGGCGTCCCGTCGTGGGCGGAGCCATCGCCGTGGCGATGCTCGGCTCGGTGGGCGCCACCGTCGCCCTCGGCGACCCCTCGCACGACGCGAAGACCGCTGCCCCGGCCGCCGAGAGCTCGAAGACCATCGCCGTGTCCGACGCCATGGCCGCCGACACCACCCGCCTGGCCGAGGACCGCCGCGCGACCAACGTCTCCCGCAGCGCCTCCCGTGAGCAGGACCGTCTGGCCACCGCCGCCGCGAAGAAGAAGGCCGAGGCCAAGAAGGCCGCCGAGGCCAAGCGCAAGGCCGCCGCCAAGAAGGAGGCGGCCGAGCGCAAGCGCAAGCAGGAGAAGGCGAAGCCGGTCAGCGAGCGCGAGTTCACCGACGCGGAGATCAAGCAGATCCAGGCCGACCCCGCGCCCTACGGCAAGGAGCTCGCCGCCGAGTACGGCTGGGGCGACGACCAGTGGTCCTGCCTCGTCAGCCTGTGGATCGGCGAGAGCAACTGGGACTACAGCGCGACCAACTCCTCGTCCGGTGCCTACGGCATCCCGCAGTCGCTCCCGGCCAGCAAGATGGCCACCGCCGGCGACGACTGGAAGACCAACCCCATCACCCAGATGGAGTGGGGCATGGACTACATCAAGACCTCCTACGGCGACCCCTGCGGCGCCAAGGCCTTCTGGGACAGCAACGACCCGCACTGGTACTGAGCCACCCAGCACGAAGCCCCCGCGACCACCAGGTCGCGGGGGCTTCGTCGTGGACCGACCAAGGCGGGGCGATGGTGATGTCGGCGCACATCAAGCCGAAGTCGGGCACGACAACTCCTGCAGGGCGATGACGAAGGACTTCGGCGGGCGCCGACGTCACCATCACCCCGCCGGACCGGGCAGGCAGGCTGGACCACGCGGGCTCGGAGGCGTGGAGGCTCGGAGGCGTGGAGGCGCTACAACTTGCGCAGCCGGATGCGGCGGACCTGGTGGTCCGCCCCCTTCGTCAGGACGAGGGTGGCCCGGCCGCGGGTCGGCAGGACGTTGTCGAGCAGATTGGGCTCGTTGATCGTCTCGAAGATGTGCAGGGCACGGGCGCGGGCCTGCTCGTCGGTGAGCTCGGCGTAGCGGTGGAAGTAGGAGGCCGGGTCGGCGAAGGCGGTCTTGCGCAGGCGCAGGAAGCGCTCGACGTACCAGTGGCGGATGTCGGCGATGTTGGCGTCGACGTAGACCGAGAAGTCGAAGAAGTCGCTGACGGCCAGGCCGGTGCGACCGTCGCTGCGGGTGCCCGGCGGCTGCAGGACGTTGAGGCCCTCGACGATGAGCACGTCGGGCTGGCGGACCACGATGTGCTCGTCGGGAACGATGTCGTAGGTCAGGTGCGAGTAGACGGGCGCCGTCACCTCGGGCTGGCCCGCCTTGACCGCCGAGATGAAGCGCAGCAGCGCCCGACGGTCGTAGGCCTCGGGGAAGCCCTTGCGCTGCAGCAGGCCACGACGCTCGAGCTCGGCATTGGGGAGGAGGAAGCCGTCGGTGGTGACCAGGTCGACCTTGGGGGTGTCGGGCCAGCGCTGCATGAGCTCGCGCAGGATGCGCGCCGTCGTCGATTTGCCGACGGCGACCGACCCGGCGACGCCGATGACGAAGGGGGCCTTGGGCGGGCGTTCGCCGAGGAAGGTCGAGGTGATCCGGTGCAGCCGGGTCGTCGCCGAGACGTAGAAGGTCAGCAGGCGCGAGAGCGGGAGGTAGACCTCCTGGACCTCCTCGAGGTCGATCGGGTCGCTCAGGCCGCGCAGCCGGGCGAGGTCGCCCTCGTCGAGGTTGAGCGGGTGATTTTCGCGCAGGGTGGCCCATGCCTGGCGGTCGAGCTCGACGAAGGGGGAGGGCAAGCTCGTCGTGGCGGCGGTGGACACGCACCCCATTGTGTCCCACCTTTTCAGCAGACGGTCACCGGGCGGTTAGCCTGTCCGCCATGTGCGGAATCGTTGGATACGTCGGCCCCGACACGGGCGCCCGCCCTCTGGACGTCGTCATGGAGGGCCTGGCGCGGTTGGAGTACCGCGGCTACGACTCGGCCGGCGTCGCGCTCGTCGCCGGCGACGAGGTCTTCACGCAGAAGCGTGCGGGCAAGCTCGAGAACCTGCGCTCGGCCCTGGAGGGCGAGAGCGTCCCCGCGGCGGCCACGGCCATCGGGCACACCCGCTGGGCCACCCACGGTGGCCCGACGGACGAAAATGCGCACCCGCACCGCGGTGGCCGCGACGGCAAGCTCGCCGTCGTCCACAACGGCATCGTCGAGAACTTCCACGCCCTCAAGCAGGAGCTGCTCGCGCAGGGTGTGGAGTTCACCTCCGAGACCGACACCGAGGTCGCCGCGCAGCTGCTCGCCGCGGCCTTCGCCGAGTCGGGTGACCTCACCGAGGCGATGCGCTCGGTGGTCAACCGACTCGAGGGCGCCTTCACACTCCTCGCTGTCCACGCCGACGCCCCCGACACCGTCGTCGCCGCCCGCCGCAACAGCCCGCTCGTCGTGGGTCTGGGCGAAGGGGAGAACTTCCTCGGCTCCGACGTCGCCGCCTTCATCGGCTACACCAAGCAGGCCGTCGAGCTCGACCAGGACCAGATCGTCACGATCACCCCGTCCTCGCACACGGTGATGAACTTCGACGGCACCCCCGCCGAGGGCAAGCCCTACGAGGTGACCTGGGACGCGGCCGCCGCGGAGAAGGGCGGCTACGACACCTTCATGGAGAAGGAGATCAACGACCAGCCGCACGCGGTCGGCGACACCCTCCTCGGGCGCACCGACGCCGAGGGCCGTCTCGTCCTCGACGAGCTGCGCATCGACGAGGACAAGCTCAAGCAGGTCGACCGGATCACCATCGTCGCGTGCGGCACCGCCGCCTACGCCGGCATGGTCGCCAAGTACGCCATCGAGCACTGGACCCGCATCCCCGTCGAGGTCTCCCTGGCGCACGAGTTCCGCTACTGCGACCCGATCGTCTCCGAGCGCACCCTCGTCGTCTCGATCAGCCAGTCCGGCGAGACCGCCGACACGGCGATGGCCGTGCGGCACGCCCGTTCGCTCGGCGCCCTCACCGTCTCGGTGTGCAACACGCACGGCGCGACGATCCCGCGCGAGTCCGACGCCGTGCTCTACACGCACGCCGGCCCGGAGATCGCGGTCGCCTCGACCAAGGCCTTCCTCGCGCAGATCACCGCCTGCTACGTCCTGGGCCTCTACCTCGCGCAACTGCGCGGCCAGACCTACGCCGACGACGCCAAGGCCGTCATGGCCGAGCTGCACGAGGTCCCGGCCAAGATCGAGGCGCTGCTCGGCACCATGGACCGGGTCGAGGAGATCGCCCGCTTCATGGCCGACACCCGCTCGGTGCTCTTCCTCGGCCGCAACGTCGGCTACCCGATCGCCATGGAGGGCGCGCTCAAGCTCAAGGAGCTCGCCTACATCCACGCCGAGGGCTTCGCCGCCGGTGAGCTCAAGCACGGCCCGATCGCCCTCATCGAGCCCGGCCAGCCGGTCTTCATCGTCGTCCCCGGTCCGGACACCCCCAATGACCTGCACAAGAAGGTCGTCTCCAACATCCAGGAGATCCGTGCCCGGGGTGCTCGCACGCTCGTCATCGCCCAGGAGGGTGACGACGAGGTGCTGCCCTTCGCCGACGAGGTCATCCGGGTGCCGCACACGTCGCCGCTGCTCCAGCCGCTGCTCACCGTCGTGCCCCTCCAGGTCTTCGCGCTGCACCTGTCGACCGCCAAGGGGCTCGACGTCGACCAGCCGCGCAACCTCGCCAAGTCCGTCACGGTCGAGTGACCCCGTGATCGTCGGGGTCGGCATCGACGTCGTCGACATCGCCCGCCTCGGCGAGCGGCTCGAGCGCACGCCGGCGCTGCTCGACCGCGTCTTCACCGCGGCCGAGCGTGACCTGCCGCTGCGGTCGCTCGCCGCGCGCTTCGCCGCCAAGGAAGCCGTCGGCAAGGCTCTGATGACCCCCGGCGACCTGCCCTGGCAGGGCGTCGAGGTGACCTCCGGTGTCCACGGGGAGCCGGTCCTGGCGATCAGCGGCAAGGTCGCCGAGCGCGCCGAGGCCCTGGGCGCCGACCGGCTGCACATCTCGCTCAGCCACGACGGCGGCATCGCGACGGCGATCGTCGTCGCCGAGACCGACTGACCCCCCCCTTCGTCCACCACGGGCGAAGGGGGCGGACCGTCACCTCCCGCAGCCGGTAGCGTCGACGGCGTGATCACCGGCTACTCCGCCCCGACCATCCGCGCCGCCGAGGCGTCCCTGCCCGAGCTCCTCGAGAGTGGTGAGCTGATGCAGCGGGCCGCCCGCGGGGTCGCGCGCGTGACGGCCGGGCGGATGCGCGAGCGCGGCGCGCGCACCGTCACGGCACTCGTCGGCCCGGGCAACAACGGCGCCGACGCGCTCTACGCCATCGCCCGCCTGGCCAAGCGCGGCTTCGAGGCCTCGGCCGTGTGCATCGACACCACGGCCTCGCAGGTGCAGACCGAGGCCGCCGAGCTCGCTCGGCAGCGCGGAGCCACGGTTCTCGCCGCCGACAGCCGCGAGGCGCTCACCGCGATCTCCCGGGCCGAGGTCGTCCTCGACGGCATCACCGGCATCGGGGGCAGGCCGGGACTGCCTCCCTTCGCCCGGCCGTGGGTCGACGCGATCCGTGACCGGGCCTGGGTCATCTCCGTCGACACCCCGTCCGGGCAGCCGGTCGAGGGTGGCGACGCGCTCGCCGACGCGGTCTTCGCCGACGAGACCGTGACCTTCGGTGCGCCCAAACCGGTGCACCTGCTGCCCCCGACCGAGGCCGCCTGCGGTGTGCTCACCGTCATCGACATCGGGCTCGACCTCACCGAGGCGACGCCCGCCGTCGTGCGGATCACCCCCGACGACGTGCCGCTCCTGTGGCCGGTGCCGGGGCCCGACGAGGACAAGTACTCGCGCGGGGTCCTCGGGGTCGTCGCCGGTGGTGAGCAGTACACGGGCGCAGCGGTGCTCACGACGACGGCGGCTGTCACCGCCGGGGTGGGCATGGTCCGCTACGTCGGCACCGAGGCGCCGACCGCGCTCGTGCGGGCGGCGGTCCCCGAGGCCGTCCACGGCGAAGGGAGGGTCCAGGCCTGGGTCGTCGGGCCCGGTCTCGACACGACCTCGACCGCGCCGGGCGCCGACGCCCAGCTCGCCGCTGCTCGGGCCGCGCTCGACTCCGACCTGCCCGTGCTCGTCGACGCCGGTGGTCTCGACCTCGTCACCGGCCGACGCGATGCGCCGACCCTGCTCACACCGCACGCGGGGGAGTGCGCGCGGATGATCACCCGGCTGCGGGAGCGCTCGACCGAGCTGACCCGCGCGGAGGTCGAGGGCGCACCGCTCGAGCACGCCCGGATGCTCGCCGGGCTCACCGGTGCAACGGTGCTGCTCAAGGGGAGCGCGACACTCGTCGTCGACGTCGAGGGGCCGGTGCACGTGCAGGACGACGCGCCGGCGTGGTTGGCGACCGCGGGGTCGGGTGATGTCCTCGCCGGGCTCGCCGGAGCCCTGCTCGCGGGCGGGCTGGAGCCGGCCGAGGCAGGCTCGCTCGCCGCGCTCGTGCACGGACGCGCCGCCCACGACGCCAACCCCGGGGGGCCGGTGCGGGCACTCGCCGTGGCGCACGCGCTCGGCCCGACCGTCGCCGCGCTGCTGCGCTCCTAACCCCGGGCCGACTCCGCCCACCAGTTGACCCCGCCGTCGACGGCGTGCTCGTCGATGCGGGCGAGCTCCTCGTCGCTGAAGTCGGTGTTGCCCAGCGCGTCGAGGCTGTTGTCGAGCTGCTCGACGGTGCGTGCGCCGACGAGCAGCGAGGTGACGCGCTCGTCGCGCAGCGCCCAGGCCAGGGCCATCTGCGCGAGGGTCTGACCGCGCTCCTGGGCGAGGGCGTCGAGCGCGCGGATGCGGGCGATGTTGTCGTCGGTCAGCTGGTCGGCGATGCCGGTGCCCTCGCGGGCGGCGCGCGAGTCCTCGGGGATGCCGCCGAGGTACTTGTTGGTGAGCAGCCCCTGGGCGAGCGGGGTGAAGGCGATCGTGCCGACCCCGAGCTCGTCGACGGTGTCGAGCAGCTCGTCCTCGATCCAGCGGTTGATCATCGAGTAGGACGGCTGGTGGATGAGCAGGGGAGTGCCCATCTCGCGCAGGATCGCGTGCGCCTCGCGGGTGCGCTCCGGGCCGTAGGAGGAGATGCCGACGTAGAGCGCCTTGCCCGCGCGGACCGCGGCGTCGAGCGCGCCCATTGTCTCCTCGAGCGGCGTGTCGGGATCGAAGCGGTGGCTGTAGAAGATGTCGACGTAGTCCAGGCCCATCCGCTCAAGCGACTGGTCGAGCGAGGCGAGCAGGTATTTGCGCGAGCCGCCGCCCTGCCCGTAGGGGCCGGGCCACATGTCCCAGCCGGCCTTGGTCGAGATGATCAGCTCGTCGCGGTAGGGGCGGAAGTCGTCGGCGAAGATCGTCCCGAAGTTGCGCTCTGCGGCGCCGTAGGGCGGGCCGTAGTTGTTGGCGAGGTCCATGTGCGTCACGCCCCGATCGAAGGCGCGCCGCAGCACCGCCCGCTGCGTCTCGAGGGGCTCCGCGTCGCCGAAGTTGTGCCACAGGCCGAGCGAGATCGGGGGCAGGAGCAGGCCCGAACGGCCGCACCGGCGGTAGTCCGTGGCGTCGTAGCGGGTGCGGTCGGCCTGGTAGTCGTCGGCGCGGTGGGTCATGCCTGCCAGTCTGCCCCCCTTCGCCGATCTAGACTCGGTCGGTACCCATGGACATCTCGACCCCGCACCCTGCCCTGCCGTCCGTCGCGACTCCCTCGGTCCTGCCGAGCGATGCGCCGACCGACGGCCTGTCCGCGTGGGCGGACATCGACCTCGACGCGATCCGCGGCAACGTCGCCCGCCTCGGCGAGCTCGCCGGTGACGCGGACGTCATGGCGGTCATCAAGGGCGATGCCTACGGCCACGGCCTCGTCCCGGTCGCTGGCGCGGCCCTGGCCGGCGGCGCGACCTATCTGGGCATCGCCCAGCTCGGCGAGGCGTTGGCTGCCCGTGCCGCTGGCATCACCGCGCCGATCCTCACCTGGCTCTTCCCGCCCGGGGCCGACCTCGCCGGTGCCGTGCGGGCCGACATCACCCTCTCGGCCGGTGCCCCGTGGGCGCTCGCCGAGATCGCCGCGGCGGCCCGGGCCACCGGGCAGACGGCCCGCGTCCACCTCAAGGTCGACACCGGCCTCGGGCGCGGGGGCGCGTGGCGCGAGGACCTCGCCGACATGCTCGTGGACGCCGCCCGGCTCGAGGCCGAGGGCGTGCTCGACGTCGAGGGCATCTTCAGCCACTTCGCCTACGCAGACGCGCCCGACCACCCGACGGTGCGGGCCCAGCAGGAGACCTTCGGCGCGATCCTCGGTGACGCCGAGCGCGCCGGTCTGCGCCCGCGCATCCGCCACCTCGCCAACTCCGCGGCGACCCTGACCAACCCCTCGGCGCGATTCGACATGGTCCGCCCGGGGGTCTCGATCTACGGCCTCTCGCCGGTGCCCGACATCGGTGGGCCCCCCCACTTCGGCCTGCGCGAGGCCATGCGCGTCGTCGCCCGCCTCATCAACGTCAAGGACTGCCCGGCCGGCCAGGGTGTCTCCTACGGCCACCAGTACACGACGAAGGGGGACACCCGCCTCGGCCTCGTGCCGCTCGGCTATGCCGACGGCATCCCCCGGCACGCCTCGTGTGTCGGCCCGATGCAGGTCCACGGCCGCCGCCACACCGTCGCGGGACGGGTGTGCATGGACCAGATGGTGCTCGACCTGGGCGCCGACAGCCCCGCCGTGGCCGGCGACGAGGTCGTCCTCATCGGCCGCGAGGCCGACGGCGAGCCGACCGCCCAGGACTGGGCGGCCGCGATCGACACGATCAACTACGAGATCGTCACCCGGCTCGGGCCTCGCGTCCCGCGTCGCTACCTCGGAGGCCAGTGATGGACGAGCACGAGCACGGCGGCATCGGCAAGGCGGCGGCGACCGGCATCGGCCTCGCGGCCGCGGCCGTCGGCGGTGTGGCGATCGCCGGTGCGGGCTACGCAGGCCGGTCCGCGGTCAAGCGCTCCCGCGCCTATGCCGTGACCCCCCACGACGAGGTGCACGTCTTCCCCTTCGTCACGGACAAGGTGCAGGCCGTCCCGGCCAACGACGGGGTCGTGCTGCACGTCGAGGTCGACGAGCCGGAGGGCTGGACCCCGCAGACCGGGCCGACCGTCGTGCTCGTCCACGGCTTCGTGCTCAACCTCAGCTCCTGGGTCTTCCAGCGGCGCGCGCTCGTCGACGCCGGCTACCGCGTCGTCAGCTACGACCAGCGCAACCACGGCGCCTCCCAGGCCGGCGACCTCGAGCGCTGCACCATCGACCAGCTCGGCCAGGACCTGCGGGCCGTCGTCGACGCGACGACCCCCGACGGCGAGATCGTCCTCGTCGGCCACTCGATGGGCGGCATGACGATCATGAGTTTCGCCGGTCGCTATCCCGAGCTCACCCGCGACCGGGTCCGCGGAGTCGCCCTCATCGCGACGAGCGCCGGCGGCGACAGCCTCGTGCACGTCGGTCTGGGCAAGATGCTCGACGGCGTGATCACCCGCTTCGGTCCGGGGTTCCTCGGTGGGCTCGGCCGTCGCGACGGCGTGTGGGGCGGCATGCGCGCCGCCGGTCGCGCCGTCGAAAACCGGGCGATCCAGCGCTACTCCTTCGGCACCACGATGCCCAAGGAGATGCTGCGCAAGCTCGCGACGATGATCTTCGGCACCCGGCTCGACGCGATCGGCGCCTTCCTGCCCGAGCTCGACGAGCTCGACGTGCGCGACAGCCTGCCCGGTCTCGTCGACACCCCCGTACTCATCGTCGCGGGGTCCAAGGACGTGCTCACGCCGCCGGCGCACAGCCAGGCGCTCGCCGACGCCCTGCCGGCGGCCGAGCACGTCGTCGTACCCGGCGTGGGCCACCTGCTCCAGCTCGAGAGGCCGGGGCCGGTCACCGACGGCATCCTCGGTCTGCTCGAGCGCAGCCGCGGCGAGGACGCCGAGCGCGACGCCGAGCGGGCCAAGGCTGCCGTCAGCGAAGGGACCGCGGAACCCGCGACGGAGCGCACCGCATGAGTCTGCTGCTGCCCGACGCGGACACGACCGTCGCCGCCGGTCGCCGACTGGCCGACCTGCTGGGGGCCGGCGACCTCGTCGTGCTCACCGGGGGCCTGGGCGCCGGCAAGACGACCCTGACCCGTGGCCTCGGCGAAGGGCTCGGGGTGCGGGGCGCGGTGACCTCCCCGACCTTCGTCATCGTGCGCGTCCACCCCTCGCTCGTGGGGGGCCCTGAGCTCGTCCACGTCGACGCCTACCGCCTCGGTGGCTCCGCCGAGCTCGACGACCTGGACCTCGACTCCGAGCTCGACGAGGCCGTGACCGTCGTCGAGTGGGGTGCCGGCCTCGCCGAGGGACTGGCCGACGAGCGGCTCGAGATCACCCTCGTCGCCGACCCGGCGACCGAGGCACGGACGCTCACCGTCACCGGTGTCGGCGCACGCTGGGCAGGCGTCGACGTCGAGTCCCACCTGCAGGAGACCGTGGGCGCGACGACCCGCACGTCCGCCGACGAAGGGGGAGTGCCGTGAGGCTGCTCGCGCTGGACACGGCCACTTCGGCGATCTCGGTCGCCGTCCACGACGGCGAGCGGGTGCTCGCCAGCCGCTCCGTCGTCGACGCGCGCCGGCACACCGAGCTGCTCGCGCCGCTGGTCGTCGAGACGCTCGCGAGGGCAGCGACCGCCGTCGACGAGCTGACCCACGTCGCCGTCGGGACGGGCCCCGGGCCCTTCACCGGCCTGCGGGTCGGTCTCGTCACCGCGCAGACCCTCGCCCACGCGCGGGGCATCACCGTGCACGGGGTGTGCTCGCTCGACGCGCTCGCCGCCGCGGCTGCCGCCGGCGGGCACGAGGGCGAGCTGCTCGTGGCGAGCGACGCCCGGCGCAAGGAGGTCTACTGGGCCCGCTACCGCTGCGCTGCGGGTGGGATCACGCCGCTCGACGAGCCTGCCGTGACCCGGCCCGCCGACCTGCCGGACGACGTGCGCGCGCTGCCCACCGTCGGCCGGGGTCCGCTGCTCTACTCCGACCTGCTGGCTCACCCGCTCGACCTGGCGGGTGAGGGGGCCGACGCCGCCCTGCTCGACGTCGACGCCGGGGTGCTCGCCGCCCTCGCCGCCCGGCGCATCGCCGCGGGCGAGAAGATGCCCGTCGAACCGCTCTACCTGCGCCGCCCCGACGCGGTCGCGCCCGCGTCCACGGCGCCGATGTCCGCGCTGAAGCCCTCACCCCGTCAGCAGCAGCGCGACCTGCGGCAGGGCGAGCGGGCCGGCCGCGGTGCCGAGGCGAGCCAGTGACCGCGGTGACGGCTCCCCCCTTCGTCATGAGGGAGGTGCGCTGGCAGGACCTGGAGCGACTGGCGGACCTGGAGCAGGAGCTCTTCGGCACCGAGGCGTGGAGCCTCGCGTCGTGGTGGGGCGAGCTCGCCGGTCGGCCGCGGCGCGAGTACCTCGTCGCGGAGGACGGCGACGGGATCGCCGGCTACGCCGGGCTCGACCACGCGGGCGACACGAGCGACGTCATGACCATCGCGACCCTGCCGCGGGTCCGCGGGCGCGGGCTCGGGCGCCGTCTGCTCGAGGAGCTCGTGGCGCGCTCGCGGGCCGCGGGCGCCGAGCGACTGCTGCTCGAGGTGCGAGCGGACAACACCGCGGCGCGCGGGCTCTACGACTCGGCCGGCTTCCGGCTGCTGCAGACCCGGCGCGGCTACTACCCGGGTGGGGTCGACGCGCTCGTCCTCGCCCTCGACCTGACGCAGGAGGCGCAGGCATGACGGACGCACCCCTGGTCCTCGGCATCGAGACCTCGTGCGACGAGACCGGTGTCGGCATCGTCCACGGCACCGAGCTGCTCTTCGACGCCATCGCGTCGAGCGTCGACGAGCACGCCCGCTTCGGCGGCGTCGTGCCCGAGGTGGCCTCCCGAGCGCACCTCGAGGCGATGGTCCCGACGATCGAGCGGGCCTGCCGCGAGGCCGGGGTCGCCCTGACCGACCTCGACGGCATCGCCGTGACCTCCGGTCCGGGGCTCGCCGGGCCGCTGATGGTCGGCGTCGCATCGGCCAAGGCGCTGGCGGTGGCGCTGGGCCTGCCGATCTACGGGGTCAACCACCTGGCGAGCCACGTCGCCGTCGACATCGTCGAGCACGGTCCGCTGCCCGAGCCGACGATGGCGATGCTCGTGAGCGGCGGGCACTCCTCGCTGCTGCTCGTCCCCGACGTCACGCACGACATCCGCAGTCTCGGCTCGACGATCGACGACGCTGCGGGGGAGGCCTTCGACAAGGTGGCCCGCGTGCTCGGCCTGCCCTTCCCCGGGGGGCCGCACATCGACCGGGCGGCGAGCGACGGGCAGATCACCATCGACTTCCCGCGTGGGCTCTCCACCCGCAAGGACATGGAGCGTCACCGCTTCGACTTCTCCTTCTCCGGCCTCAAGACGGCGGTGACCCGGTGGGTCCAGGCCGAGCAGGCCGCCGGGCGCGACGTGCCGGTGGCCGACGTCGCTGCGTCCTTCCAGGAAGCCGTCGTCGACATCCTCACCCGCAAGGCGGTCCTCGCCTGCACCGAGCACGACGTCGCTGCGCTCCAGGTCGGTGGCGGGGTGGCCGCCAACTCGCGCTTGCGGGCGATGGCCCAGCAGCGGTGCGACAACGCGGGCATCCAGCTGCGCGTCCCGCGGCCGGGGCTGTGCACCGACAACGGCGCGATGGTCGCCAGCCTCGGCGCCCAGATGATGCTCAAGGGCCGGCCGGCCAGCGACCTGTCGCTGCCAGCCGACAGCTCGCTGCCGGTGACCGACGTGCGCACCGGCCTGCCCGTGCACGTCGACCACGACCACGCGCACTGAGGCTGCGGCCGGCTCGGCCGAGCCGGCCGAGGTCGTCGCTGCTCCGTGCTGTGGGCGGGGCTGGGCGGGGCAGTGGGGCGGCGTAGTCCGGTCCGGGGGTGTGCTGGATCGGGAGCCGTGACCCGTCGTACGGAGCAGTGGCGTAGGCACCGCCCGGACCGCCGGACCCTCGGCCCCCGGGCCCCCGGGCCGGGCGCGAGCTCAGCCGAGCGCCGGCTCGCGCCAGCCCTGCGGGGCGATGCCGTGCCGCCGAGCGAGATGCAGCAGGACCGCGGCGACGAGCGTCGTGGCGGCCACGCTTGCCCCGGCGGCGAGCGGTGTGCTCGTCGCACCGGTGTCGACGTAGCTCTGCTCGAGGCCACCGGCCAGCAGGCCCAAGGTGATGACGAGCAGGTTGTTGACCACGTGGAGCGCGATGATCGCCTCGAGCCCGCCCGTGCGCCAGGTGAGCCAGCACCCGACCGCGGCCATCCACCCGAGGTCGATGAGGATCCAGATGTCCATCGACCCGTGCGCCAGGGCGAAGAGCGCCGCCGACAGCAGGGTCGTCACGCCGAGCGCGACGACGGGGGAGCGCACCCAGGCACCCAGGCCCTGAACGAGCCCACCGCGCATGAAGATCTCCTCGGCGGCGGCCTGCAGCGGCGTCGTCAGCAGCGACACGACGAGCAGTCCGACCCAGTGCTCCGGACGCCCGAGCACCTCTGCGCCGTCGGCGAGCCAGGCGATGGCGAGGTAGGCCGCCCAGATCGGCGCCAGCACGGCACCGCAGCGGGCCAGCCAGGCCCAGCGCATCCTTCCGGCCACGGACAGCACCCGCCCCGCGCCCGGACCGAAGCCGACCCGCAGGCCCAGCAGGGTGGCGGGGATGAGCACGGCGATGAGGAGGTTGCCGAGCAGCGACGCCGTGGGGTCGAGCACGTCGAACATCTGCTCCTCGCTCGTGACCAGACCCGTGGCGATGAAGGCGCCGGTGATCACGCCCATCCCGACGAGGGCCGCGATCGAGGCGACGAGGAGCGCGAGGAGGGGCCGCCACCAACGGTGGCTGGGCCCGCGCATCTGGTGGACGTAGCTGCGCGCCTGGGTGGGTTGCGGGGCCGCCGGCTCGATGCTCGGGGCCGGCAGCAGGGTCGTCGGAGGGGCGAAGGGGGTCTGGGGCGTATGCGGGCCCGTCGTCGAGGTGCTCATGCGGCAAGACTCGCGCCGGCACCGCGTCGCGGGCATCGGCCCGTGGTCTCGAGCCCCGTACGCCTTTGGTCGCGGCGGGGGTTGCCCTCACCCGAGCCAGAGGTCTACGCGCCGGTCGCCGGTTGGCTCAGCCGCAGCGCAGCAGACCCATGTCCTCCTTGAGCGTCAGCACCCGGGTGACCGAGGCGGTGACCTGCTTCGCGAAGGCCGGGTCCCCCTTCGCCTTGGCCTCGATGGCGGACACCATCGTGGGGACCTGGGCCGGCTCGGCCGTGAGGACGATGTCGCCGCCGGCGGAGATGAAGCGCGTCGCGCGCTCGCCGACCGGCGTGGCCGCGACCGCCTTGGCCGCGCCGACGTCATCCGTGATGACGACCCCGTCGAAGCCGAGGTCGTCCCGGAGCATGCCGTCGACGATCGTGCGAGAGAAGAGGGCCGGGGTCTCGCCGTCGATCTTGGAGTAGTGCGCGGAGCCGACCATGACGATCTTGGTCCCGGCCTCGATGCTGTCGGCGAAGGGGGTCAGGTGCGCGTCGTCGCGGGTCATCGTCGAGTCGGTGATGCCGGTGTCACGCAGGTCGGTGTTGCCGGTGATCCGCCCCAGCCCGGGGAAGTGCTTGACCGTCGGCTCGACGCCCGCGTCCTGCATGCCCTGACCGAAGGCGACCGCGCCCTTGCTCGCGGCCTGCGGGGTCGAGCCGTACTGGCGGCCCCACTTGCCGATGGGTTCGTTGGCCGTGCCGATCTCGCTGGGGACGGTGTCAGCGGTCGGGGCGAGATTGACGTTGACCCCCGCCTGCTTGAGCTCGGCACCCCAGGCCTTGGCCGAGGCCCGCAGGTCGGGGTCCTGCGCCTGCTCGAGGCCGGAGGGCATCGAGGTGAACCCGGACCCGGTGAGCTGCTGGACCTCGCCGCCCTCCTGGTCGGCCGCGACGAGCATGCCCACCTTGGTCCCGTCGACGGTGGGGGAGACGTCCTGCAGGTGCGTGCTGGCGGCCGCGACGGTCGCACTCTCCTGCCAGCCGCCAAGGTAGAGCATCGAGCCCAGGCCCTGCGCCCCGATCGGCCCGTCGAGGGAGGTGGCCGGCCCCGGCTGCATGGCCGCCATGAGCAGCTGACCGGCCTGCTGGGTCGGCGTCATCGCGTCACGCACCTGCTCGACGCAGGCGCTGGCCTCGGGGCCGTCGGCGGTCGCCGTGGTGGACCGCGACGAGGACGAAGGGGAGGACGTCGCCGCCGAGGACGACGTCGCGGAGGTCGTGTCCTCGGTCGAGGTCGAGGTCGAGGTCGAGGACGACGGCGAGGAGGAGCTCGTGCCGTCTGCTCCCGGGTCGTCGGAGGCGCACCCGACGAGGGCGAGGACGGCGAGGCCTGCAGCGGCGCGGGTCAGGTGACTGGCTCGGGTCGGCATGGGGGGCAGGCTACCTGCGCCGCATGGGCGTCGACGGCGCTCGCGCCGGTGATGCCGCGCTCAGGAGGCCTCGACGACGAGCACGGCATGCTCGCCGCCGACGCGGGTGAGCACGACGGTGGCACTGTCGCCGTCGCCGGCCCCGCGGCCGATCTTCAGCTGCTTGCGCAGCTGGTCCTCGTCGAGCCGGATCCCGCGCTTCTTGACCGTGAGGCCGGTGACCCCGCGCTCGCGGAGCCACCCGCGCAGACCCTTGACGGAGAAGGGCATCGCCTCGAGCACCTCGTAGCGTCGGGCGTGGCCGAGGTCGACCGCGTCGTCGCTGGTGACGTAGCCGAGCCCGGCCTCGAGCTCCATGCCGGAGACGGCGCCGGTGACGGTGCCGATGAGGCCTGCCCGGGTGACCGCGCGGTCGGCCTCGTAGAGCCAGCGGCCGGTGTCGGCGAGCGAGAGGGCGGCGGCCGGGTCGTCCTCGCAGCTGCGCTGGTCGACCTCGACCGGCGGCGCGCCCTTGCGCAGGACCCGGGCGCTGCGGCCGGCCTCCTTGACGAGCGGGCCCCACCAGACCGTGCACTCGAGGACGGTGCCCTGCCACGAGGTCCACTGGGCCTCGGTGCCGAGCGGCGGGATGTCGTGGGGGAGCGAAGGGGAGAGCTTGGCCCCGGTCGCGGGGACGTCACGGGCGACGGAGAGCACGAAGTCCCACGACGGGGAGACCTCGTCGAGCCGGAAGACGCGCCGGGTGCGGCCGGAGCGGTCGGTGACTCCGGGGGTGCGGCGGGCGGGGTCGAGCCAGACTCCGGTGCGCGAGTGCAGCGGGTCGAGCGGTGCCTCGAAGTCCTCGGCCACACCGGTGCGGGCCCGGCTGTCGGGCCACGGCCGCAGGTTGACGTCGGCGATGGCCGCCGTGAGCGGGTCGGCATCGACGCCGTGGACGGTGACACCGAGGGCGCTCATCGCCATCGCGTCCGAGCCGATGCCGCAGCCGAGGTCGTGGACGGTCGCCAGGCTGGCCGTCGCGTAGCGGCCGGCGTGCGTCGCCGCCACCTCGAGCCGGCTGGCCTGCTCGAGACCATCGGGGGTGAAGAGCATGCCGTCGGCGAACTCGCCGAACTTCTCCTGCGCGCGCGCCTGCAGGCGCTTCTGCGTCAGGAGGGCGGCGACGCGCTCGGCGGAGTGACCCCCCGCCCGCAGCCGAGAGGCCAGACCGACCGCGTCCGCCTCGCGGTACTCGGGCAGGCCGTGCAGGGACTCGTGCCCCTCGGGGGAGGCCAGCCAGCGCACGGTCGTCGGATCCACGTGCGCCATTGTCACGCATCCCGGGCCGCCCAGCGGCCCGGTCGCGACGGGGATTGGCACTCGGGTTGACCGAGTGCCAATCGGGTGCCTAGATTTGCTCTTGGCACTCACCTCCGGCGAGTGCCAGATGCCACGGTTGGACGACCCCCGCGACGGCGCCCGGCCAGGCTTCGCCCCACGTTCACACACACGTCCCCACAGAAGGAGTCACCGTGTCGGTTTCCATCAAGCCGCTCGAGGACCGGATCGTCGTCCAGGGCATCGAGGCGGAGCAGACCACCGCCTCCGGCCTCGTCATCCCGGACACCGCCAAGGAGAAGCCCCAGGAGGGCGAGGTCGTCGCCGTCGGCCCCGGCCGGTTCAACGAGGACGGTGACGAGCGCATCCCGATGGACATCTCCGTCGGCGACCGCGTCATCTACTCCAAGTACGGCGGCACCGAGGTCAAGCACGGCGGCCAGGAGTACCTCATCCTCTCCGCGCGCGACGTGCTCGCGATCGTCGGCTGACGATCCTTCCCAGTACTGAGCTGACGCCCCGGGTGCGGCCCCTCCCGGGCCCTCCGGGGCGTCACCTCTTCCCCCTTCGTTAGAACCAAAGGACAGACATGGCCAAGGAACTGGAGTTCAACGACTCCGCCCGTGACGCCCTCCAGCGCGGCGTCGACCAGCTCGCCAACGCCGTCAAGGTGACCCTCGGCCCCAAGGGCCGCAATGTCGTCATCGACAAGCAGTGGGGCGCCCCCACGATCACCAACGACGGCGTGACGATCGCCCGCGAGATCGAGCTCGAGGACCCCTACGAGAACCTCGGCGCCCAGCTCGCCAAGGAGGTCGCCACCAAGACCAACGACGTCGCCGGTGACGGCACGACGACCGCGACCGTCCTCGCCCAGGCCATGGTCAAGGAGGGCCTGCGCAATGTCGCCGCGGGAGCCGCCCCGTCCGGCCTCAAGCGCGGCATCGACAAGGCCGTCGAGGCCGTCTCGGCCCGCCTGCTCGAGACCGCCCGTGAGGTCGAGGGCAAGGACGAGATCGCCCAGGTCGCGTCGCTGTCCGCCCAGGACCAGGGCATCGGCGGGATCATCGCCGACGCCTTCGACAAGGTCGGCAAGGACGGCGTCATCACCGTCGAGGAGTCCTCGACCGCCGAGACCGCGCTCGACTTCACCGAGGGCATGCAGTTCGACAAGGGCTACATCAGCCCCTACTTCGTCACCGACCCGGAGCGTATGGAGGGTGTCCTCGAGGACGCCTACGTCCTGATCAACCAGGGCAAGATCTCCAACATCCAGGAGATCCTCCCGGTGCTGGAGAAGGTCGTGCAGTCCGGCAAGCCGCTGCTCGTCATCGCCGAGGACATCGACGGCGAGGCCCTCTCGACGCTCGTCGTCAACAAGCTCAAGGGCGTCTTCAACGTCGCGGCCGTCAAGGCTCCCGGCTTCGGCGACCGCCGCAAGGCGATGCTCCAGGACATAGCGATCCTCACCGGCGGTCAGGTCATCGCCGAGGAGGTCGGCCTCAAGCTCGACCAGGTCACCCTCGAGGACCTTGGGCAGGCCCGTCGCATCGTCGTCACCAAGGACACCACGACGATCATCGACGGCCAGGGTGCTGCCGACGACGTGACTGGTCGGGTCAACCAGATCAAGTCCGAGATCGAGCGCACCGACTCCGACTGGGACCGCGAGAAGCTTCAGGAGCGCCTCGCCAAGCTTGCCGGTGGCGTGTGCGTCATCCAGGTGGGTGCCCACACCGAGGTCGAGCTCAAGGAGAAGAAGCACCGCATCGAGGACGCGATCTCCGCGACCCGCGCGGCCATCGAGGAGGGCATCGTCGCGGGCGGTGGCTCCGCCCTGGCCCACGCCGTCTCCGCGCTCGACGCCGTGCAGCTCGAGGGTGACGAGCAGGTCGGCGCCAACATCGTGCGCACCGCCGGTGTCGAGCCGCTGCGCTGGATCGCCGAGAACGCGGGCCTCGAGGGCTACGTCGCCGTCGCCAAGGTGCAGGAGCTGACCCCGGGTCAGGGCCTCAACGCCGCGACCGGCGAGTACGGCGACCTCATCGGCCAGGGCGTCATCGACCCGGTCAAGGTCACCCGCTCCGCGCTCGTCAACGCCGCCTCGATCGCGTCGATGGTCCTCACCACCGACACGCTCGTCGTGGACAAGAAGGAGGACGAGGACGAGGGTCACGGCCACTCGCACTGACGTCCCGACCTGATCGAATGGGGTGGCGCACCGGTTGGTGCGCCACCCCATTCGTCATGCTCCGTGGTGTAGATGCGACCTAGGAGCCACCGACCGACCCTGATCGCTGTGAAAGACCGCCCCAGCGAGGCTGCCGCGGGCCGCAGCCGGTGGCGCTGAGGGTCAGTCCTCGGGATCGAGCCGCTCGGCCAAGTCCACCCAGAAGGCCAGCGCTGCCTCGGTCATCGCGATTCCCAGCTCGAGGGGGATCATCCGCGAGGCCACATCGGCACGGTCGGCGAACCGCTCCTGGATGGAGTGGTACTCGGCCAGTCGGGCCGTGTGCTGCTTGATCTGGCCGGCGGCCAACCGTCGCTCCGTGTCGGGTCCCATCAACTCGCTGAAGAAGAGTTTCAGCTCCGCGACGTCGCGGATCTGCATCGGATCGGTGATCGGTTGGTCGAGCCACGCCACCAGTGCCTCACGCCCCTCCTCGGTGATCGAGAAGGTCTGGCGGCGGCGCCCGTTCATCTCCTCCTCGACCGTGAGCAGCCCGGCGTCGGCGAGCTTGCGCGGCTCCGAGTAGAGCTGGGCGTGCGGGAACGGCCAGAAGTAGCCGATCGAGTGGCCGGAGGCCCGCTTCAAGTCGTACGAGGTGGAGGGTCCGCGGAGAGCAATCAGCCCGAGCACCAGGAACGAGGTGACAGTGAGGCGGTCCCTTGACATGCCCACATGGTAAACATATGGTGCAGTCAAGACGGTCCGAAATGGACGGTGCATGTCACACGGTGAAAGGTGTGGAGGATGACTTCAAGGGCGATGTCCAGACTCGAGGACGCCAACCTTGTCACCGGCAAGGGCTCCTTCCTCGACGATCTCGACCCCATTCCGGGCACCCTCGTCGCCGCCATCGTCCGGAGCCCGAACGCACACGCCAAGATCACGTCCGTCGACCTGCAACGCGCTCGGAATCATCCCGGCGTGGCCGCGGTGATCGGGCCCGAGGAAGTCCTTGCAGCCTTGAAGCCCTTCCCCCTTTCGCTGCGGGCACCGATGGACTACTACCCGACCGGGACCGACAAGGTCCGCTACGTCGGGGAGCCGGTTGCCGTGGTCGTCGCCACCGATCGATACACCGCGGAGGACGCCGGCGACCTGGTGGACATCAGCTACGAGCTCGAACCCGTCGTCGTGGATGCGATGAAGGCCCTCACCCCGGACTCCCCGCTGCTGCACGAGCGCAGCAAGACCAACGTCGCCAGCGATCGCACCTTCAACTTCGGCGAGGTGGACGAGGCCTTCGCCGATGCCGCCCACGTGGTCGAGGGGGAGTACTACTTCCCGCGTTACTCCTCCACCCCGATGGAGTGCTACAACGTGGTGGCCAACTGGGTCGACGGTCCCCAACACCCCGAGGTGACGGTCTGGTCGAACTTCCACGGGCCCTTCTCGATGGTCCCGGTGCTCTGTGGGGCAATGGGGCTGACCACCTCTCAGTTGCGCCTGCACGTCCCGGCCGACAACGGCGGATCATTCGGTATCAAGGCGGGCATCTACCCCTACATCGCGCTGATGGCGCTGGCCTCTCGGCACGCCGGTCGACCGGTGCGCTGGTCGGAGGATCGCTCCGAGCACCTGCTCGCCAGCTCAGCCGGGTCGGACCGACACATGAAGGTCCGGACCGCCATCGACGCGGCCGGCATCATCCAGGCCATCGACATCGACTTCGTGGAGAACGTCGGCGCATACCTGCGCCCGCCCGAGCCCGCCACCCTCTACCGCTGCTTCGGCAACATGACCGGGGCGTACGGCATCGAGCACGTCCGACTCCGGTCCCGGGCAGTGGTCACGAACAAGTGCCCGACCGGGCTGAACCGTGGCTTCGGCGGCCAGCAGCTCTACTTCGCCCTGGAACGGATCATGGACAAGGCTGCCAAGGCGGTCGGGCTGGATCGGCTGGAGTTCCGCAAGCGAAACCTGATCGGAGCGGAGTCCTTCCCGTACGCCACCCCGACGGGTGGGATCTACGACTCGGGCAACTACCAGAAGGTGGTGGAACACCTCGAGGACAACTCCGACTACCAAGCCCTGTTGGCCCGCCAGGCCGAAGCCCGGGCGCGCGGCGAACTGGTCGGAACCGGGGTCGCGCTGATCGTCGAACCGTCCGGGACCAACATCGGCTACGTCGGGCTGGCCACCCCAGCGGAGAACCGTCCGCCCGGACGTGGCAAGTCGGGTTCGACGGAACACGTACACCTCAGCGTTGATCCGCAAGGCATCGTCGGCATCACCCTCGGCACCGTCCCGCAGGGCCAGGGGCATGCCACGGTCGCGCGCCAGGTGGTCGCCCGCGAACTCGGTCTACCCGAGGAGCAGGTGGTGCCGACCGTGGTGATGGACACCGCCACCACGGCGTGGACCATCACCTCCGGCAGCTACTCCTCACGATTCTCCCCGCTGCTCACCTCCGCACTGGTGGACGGTGCCCGTGAGATCGGTGAGCGGATCAAGAGGGCCGCTGCCCTGATGCTCGACACCACCGCGGACCTGCTCGAACTCCACCAAGGCACCGTCCGTGTCATGGGCGACCCGGAGAAGTCAGTGTCGTTCAAGCACGCCGCCGGCCTGATCCACTGGGATCCGGGCCGCCTGCCGGGAGGCGAAGAGGCCACGCTCGAGGTCAACGTTGCCTTCACGCCCCCGCAGGCACAGGCGCCGTCGCGCACCGACCAGGTCAACTCGTCGCTGTGCTACGGCTTCGTCGCCGACCTGGTGAGTGTTCGGATCGACCCGGAGACGCTGGAGATCACCATCGACGACGTGGTCAGCGTTCACGACGCCGGCACCATCCTGAACGAGCAGTTGTTCACAGGTCAGGTGCACGGTGCGATGGTCCAGGCCCTCGGCGGTGCCATGTACGAAGAGATGAGCTACTCCGATTCGGGGCAGCCCGTCTCCACCTTCATGGACTACCTGGTGCCCACCTCGGCGGAGTCGATGTTTCCGTTCCGGATGGATCACATCGAGACCCCCTCCCCGCTCACCCGGCTGGGTGCCAAGGGAGCCGGTGAGGGCGCCAGCATGAGTTTCCCCGTGGCCCTCGCGAATGCTGTCGAGGACGCCGTCAGCGAGCACGGGGTGGAGATCAACTCCCTGCCCGTCCACCCCAGCGTGCTGCACGACCTGCTGTACCCGAACGACTGACGACAACACCTGCAGCCCAACCCCCAGCACAAGATCCCCCAGCACACCCATCGAAAGGAATGCCATGCCCACCACCGGAGGCGACATCCGGCTCGAGCGCAGCCATGACGGCCGCGTGGCCAACCTCACCCTCGACCACGGTCGGCTCAACATCGTCACCATGGAGATGCGGGCCTTGATGGCCGAACGGTTCTCCGAGATCGATGCCGACGATGACGTTCGGGTCGTGGTCATCCGTGGTGAGGGTGAGAACTTCACCTCCGGTGGCGACATCGCCGGCTTCATGGAGGTGGCCCCCTTCGACCTGACCGATCTCGGCCACGACGTCACCGCAGCAAGCCGGTCCCCGAAGCCGGTGATCGCGGCGATCGACGGCTACTGCTTCGGCGTCGGCCTGGAGCTCGTGCTGTCCACAGACATTCGGCTGGCCACTCAGCGGTCCTCGTTCGCGCTGCCGGAGATGAAGCTCGGGATGATGCCCGGTTCGGGTGGGACCCAGCGGCTGTCCCGGCTGATCGGGCTGTCTCGCGCGAAGTACCACATCCTCACCGGCGAACGGATCACCGGCCAGCAGGCCCAGGACTGGGGTCTGGTGGCCAGTGCCTCCGCGGACAAGAAGGCAATGGAGGACGAGGTCGAGCGCGTCGTGTCCTCCCTGCTCGGCTTCTCCTCCGTGGCACTGCGGACCGCCAAGGAAGTCCTCGACCGTGGCATCGACGGCCCGCTGGCCACCGGTGTCGAGCTGGAGCGCAAGTCGTACGCGATGCTGCGCGCCACCGAGGACTTCGCCGAGGGTGTCGCTGCTTTCGGGGAAAACCGCAAGCCGCAGTTCCGGAACCGCTGACATGAAGGCCGCTCCCTTCGCGTACGTCCGTCCGACGACTCCGCAGGACGTCGTGGCGGAACTGGCTGCCGCGCAGGCCCATGGCGAGGCGAAGGTCATCGCCGGTGGCCAGTCGTTGGTGCCAGTGCTCGCGATGCGGCTGGGGCGGCCGACCACGCTCGTCGACATCACTCGAGTGGAGCGGTGGCAGCAGATCGAAACTGCTGACCACGTTCGGATCGGGGCCGCGGTGCGGCAGCGCACAGTCGAGCGACACCGCGACCTCGGAGTTCCGCTGCTGTCACGGGCCCTGCCCTGGATCGGCCACCGGGAGATCCGGAGCCGGGGGACCGTGTGCGGATCACTGGCACACGCGGATCCCGCCTCGGAGCTACCGGCGGTGGCACTCACCCTCGGCGCCCGGTTTGGTGTCAACGGGCCCAAGGGGACCAAGGAACTCACCGCCGCGGAGTTTTTCCGCGGAGCGATGACCACGGCCCTGGAACCGGGGGAGGTACTGGAGTACGTCGACTTCCCTCGCGCCCGGCCGGGGCAGGGTTTCGGCTTCGCCGAGACGGCCCGCAGGCACGGCGACTTCGCACTGGTCGGGATCACGGCCATGGTGGAGACGGACGGCGATCGCGTCCGACGGGCCCGGATCGGCGCCTTCGGGGTCGCGGATCGCCCGCAGCTGATCGACGTCACTGATGCAGTGGGCGAACTGCTGTCGGGCGAAGTACAGCGGGCAGACGCCGGCCGGGTGACCGACGCACTGGCGGAGGCAGCCGACGCACTGGTCACTACCGGCGGAGACAAGCACGCCAGCGCTGCTTACCGTCGACGGTTGGTGCGCGTGCTCGGTGGCCGCGAGTTGATCTCCGCCACCCAGCGCAGCATGAGGAGGAACCACTGATGACCGAACTCCGCGAACGGGCACTCGCCCCGCTTCGGCGGCACCGCAGGCGCCGAGGACACCAGACGCCGGGGGTGCGTTGTGCCGCCGACGAGTTGATGAGGGTCGATTTCATCATCAACGGTCGACCCGCGACCGTACACGTCGCACCGCGGGTGACACTGGCGGATGCGCTCCGTGACCATCTCGGCCTGACCGGGACCCACCTGGGCTGCGAGCACGGCGTCTGTGGCCTCTGCACGGTGCTGGTCGACGGCGACGCTGCCCGCGCCTGCTTGATGCTGGCCTGCCAGGTCGACGGCTCCGAGGTGCTGACCGTTGAGGGAATGGGCACTCCCTCCGACCTGCATCCCCTGCAAGAGTCCTTCGGCAGCCACCACGCACTGCAGTGCGGGTTCTGCACCCCGGGGCAGATCATGAGTGCCTACGACCTGCTGAAGACCGACGAGCAGCCGAGCGAGGAAGAACTGCCGGACCAACTGTCCGGTGTGTTGTGCCGGTGCACCGGATACCGCAACATCGTCGACGCCGTCGCCGACGTCGCCCGGAAGTACCCCGACGGGGTGCCAGGACCGCGCAACTGCGCCCAACCCGAACCCCGGCTGCCGCGGGCGACCCTCGGCGGAGCCGGTGAGCCGATGGAGCTCGAACAGGCAAATACCGGGGGACGGGCCGAGATCAGCGTTCCCTCGGGCGAGCCCACCGCCGTCGTCACGGTGGACACCGCGGCCGACGAGCCGATCGACCGGATCTGGTCGATCATCGAAAGTACCTCAACGCTCGCCGCCTGCCTGCCGGGGGCGGAGATCATCGAGGACTTCGGCGACGACCAGTACAAGGGGCGGATGCGGGTCAGCCTCGGCCCGGTACGACTCGCGTTCCTCGGGGACGTGCGGATCGTCGAGCGGGACGAGGAAACGCACCGGGTCAAGGTGATCGGCCAAGCCGCGGACGCGTCCTCCGGCGACGTCGCGGCCGTCGTCGACCTGGTCGCGGAACCGCAGGGGGACGGGCGGACCGCCCTGCGCGCCACGGCCGAACTCCACATGGCGGGCCGGATCGCGCAGTTTGGTCGCGGCCTGGTCAACGACGTCAGCCGGGACATGTTCCAGCAGTTCGCCAGCAACATCGAGGCCGCCGCACGCGGTGAGGCGCCCACCGAGGCCGCCCCGGCCAGCGCACTGTCGATGGTGATGGCCCTCATTCGCTCCCGTGTGGCAGCGCTCGTTCGACTGTTCTCCAGAAGGAATTGACATGGAACTCGGAAGAACCCTTACCTGGGCGGCTGAACGTCACCCCGAGCGGCTCGCGTTCGCAGGCCAGCGCCGACTGACCTACCGCGAGCTCGACGAGCGGACAAATCGGATCGCGAACCTGATGACCTCCCTCGGCGTACGTCGAGGCGACAGGGTCGGGTTGCTCCTGTCCAACAGCGAGGAGATGGCCTCCACCCACCTGGCGCTGCAGAAGATCGGCGTGATGTCCACCCCGTACAACATCCGACTCGGCGTGGTCGAGTTGGTGCACTGCCTGGACGACTCGACCCCGACAGTGGTCGTGGTGGACGACGTCGCCGGCTCGATGGCCGCCGAGGTGCTCAGCGCGTCGAAGGTTTCACCGATCGTGCTGTCAGTCGACACCGATGCGGTGGCCGGGGCTCAGGACTTCGAGCAAGCGGTGGCCGGGGCGGACCCCACTGACCCGGGCGTCGAGGTCGGGCCGGACGACTGGAGCGTGATGCTCTACACCAGTGGCACCACCGGGCGGCCCAAGGGGGTGCCGCGCACCCAGAGCAACGAGCATGCCGCTTCGGTGGCGCACGTCGTGCAGGCCCGTTACGCCCCGGGGGAGATCACCCTCGGCGCGATGCCGCTCTACCACACGATGGGCCTGCGCTCGTTGCTCTCGATGGTGGTGGTGGGCGGCACCTTCGTCGTCCAGCCGGTGTTCAACCCAGGCGAAGCAGTCGACCTGATCGAACAGGAGGGCGTGACGGCGCTCTACCTGGTGCCGACGGCCTTCTGGTCCGTTGTGAACAAGGGTGGCGACATGGAAAGGGTGGCCGGCAGCGTCCGCAAGCTGGCCTTCGCCGGGGCACCAATGACCTCCGCGCTCTGCGAGCAGTTGGTGCAGGCGATCCACCCCGAGGTGTTCGTCAACCACTACGGATCCAGCGAGGTCTACACCTTCTCCATCGCCGCCGACGCCGCCGCCAAGCCGGGCGCAGCCGGACGCCCGGGTGTGTTCGGACGCTGGCGGGTCGTGGACCCCACCTCGGATGAGACTCATGACTCCCTGCCGGTGGGAACCGAGGGCGAAATCGTGGTCGATCTGCGCTGCCCCGAGGCCTTCGCCGGCTACTGGCAGCGTCCTGACGCCGACGCGAAGTCGATTCGCCACGGGTGGTACCACACCGGGGACGTCGGGCGGGTCGACGAGGACGGCGACCTGTGGGTCGAGGGCCGCGTCGACGACATGATCATCACCGGCGGCGAAAACGTCCACCCGGTCGAGGTGGAAGACGTCCTGTCCCACCACCCGGCGATCGGCGAGGTGGTCGTCGTTGGCCTTCCGGACGAACGCTGGGGGCAGTCCGTGACCTGCTTCGTCGTGCCGGTTGACGGAGTCGACCCGAGTGGGCTCAGCGCGCAGATCCTCGACTGGGCCAAGAACGACTCCGGTCTGTCGCCGTACAAGGTACCCAAGCGTGTCGAGATCGTGCCGGAGATTCCGAAGAGCCCGGTGGGGAAGATCCTCCGCCGAAAGCTGATCGACGCCGAGGCCGCCACGACGGCACGGCCCGTTCCTGATCAACCCACTGAACCACCCACCGAACCACCAACAACTGCCTGACTTCTGTCGGCAGTTCTCCCGGACAACGAGGTCCCCTTCGCTGTCGACTGGTGGCTCGTTGCCGGCGTCGTGGTGCTCATGACCGGGGGGACGGCGGCGGCTGCCTGGGTCGCTTCAGCCCGGATCGTGCGGGCCGCAGACGTGGCTGCGCTGCGCGACGGGGAGTGACCCCCTCCACCCGCGAAGGGGGATCAGGCCGTGACGATGACCCGGACCTCGACGGTCTCGGGCAGGTCGCGCAGACGCTGCTCGGTGTCGGCGGGCAGGCCGCTCGCGAGGTCGGTGACGGCGTAGCCGTACTCGCCCTTGGTGCTCAGCTGCTGGCTGTCGATGTTGACGTCGCCCTCGGACAGGATCGTGTTGACCCGGGCGAGGACGCCGGGGACGTTCTTGTGCAGGTGGAGGATGCGGGTGCTACCCACGGCGACGGGGGCAGCGACGGCCGGGACGTTGACCGACATCGAGGTCGCGCCGGTGTCGGCCCAGTCGCGCAGCTTGCCGGCGACGTAGCGGCCGATGTCGTACTGCGCCTCCTCGGTGGAGCCACCGACGTGCGGGGTGAGGATGACGTTGGGGATGCCCTGCAGGCAGTTCTCGAAGGGGTCGCCCGCCTTCTTGGGCTCGCTCGGGAAGACGTCGACGGCCGCGCCGGCGATGTGCCCGGAGACGAGGTTGTCGCGCAGGGCCTCGAGGTCGACGACGAAGCCGCGCGAGAGGTTGAGGAAGAGGCTGCGCGGGCGCATCTTGGCGAACTGCTCGGCGCCGAAGGTGCCGGCATTGCCCGCGCGGCCGTCGACGTGGAGCGTGATCGTCTCGCAGGTCTCGAGCAGCTCGTCGAGCGAGGTGCACTTCGTGGCATTGCCCAGCGGCAGCTTGTCCTCGAGGTCGTAGAAGGACACGTGCATGCCGAAGGCCTCGGCGACGACCGACAGCTGGGCGCCGATGTTGCCGTAGCCGACGATGCCGAGCGTGCGGCCGCGCACCTCGTGGGCGCCCTTGGCCGACTTGTCCCAGACACCGGCGTGGAGCGCGGCGTTCTTGTCCGTCAGGTGGCGGGCGAGGGCGATGATCTCGCCCAGGGCCAGCTCGACGACGCTGCGCGTGTTGGAGAAGGGGGCATTGAAGACGACGGTGCCGGCCTGGGCGGCCGCGTCGAGGTCGATCTGGTTGGTGCCGATGCAGAAGGCGCCGACGGCCTTGAGCTCGGGCCGGGCCTGGATGACCGCCTGGGTCACCTTGGTCTTGGAGCGGACGCCGAGCAGGTCGACGCCCTCGAGGGCGGAGATCAGCTCGGTCTCGTCGAGGGCCCCGGAGCGGGTCTCGACCTCGAAGCCGGCGGAGGTCAGGGCGTCACGGGCGACGTCGTGGATGTTCTCGAGCAGCAGCACCTTCACGCCTGCAGGGTATGCCCGGGCCGGATGTGGCCGGACAACCGCCCGCGATGCGAACCACAAGGCGGAACGAAGGCCCCGCGCGCGCAAGCCTGCTGGCTAGGGTGTGCCCATGCGTCTCCTTGGTGTCCTCGGCGGAATGGGTTGGTCGGCGACGGCGGAGTACTACCGCCGTCTCAACGAAGGGGTCGACGCGCGCCTGGGCGGGTTGCACAGCGCCCGTGTCCTCGTGCACAGCCTCGACTTCCAGCCGGTCGACGACGCCGAAAATGCCGGTGACTGGGACGAGATGGCCCGGCTGCTCGTCGAGGGGGCCCGGAGCCTGCAGGCCGGGGGAGCGGAGGGCATCATCCTCGCCGCCAACACGATGCACGTCGTGGCCGACCAGGTCGCCGAGGCGGTCGACCTGCCCTTCCTGCACATCGCCGAGGCGACCGCTCGCCGGGTCGAGGCCTCGCGGCAGCGCAAGATCGGGCTGATCGCCACGCTGACGACGATGTCGGGGGACTTTTACACCGCTCCCTTCGTCGAGCGCGGCATCGAGGTGCTCCTGCCCGAGGAGGCCGAGCGGCCCGAGGTCGACCGGATCATCTACGAGGAGCTCGTCCACGGGGTCATCAAGGACACCTCACGGCGCGCCCTGCGCTCGGTGATGCAGGGGATGGCCGAGCGGGGCGCCGAGTGCGTCGTGCTCGCGGGCACCGAGCTCGGCCTGCTGCTCGAGGAGGACGACTGCCCCGTGCCGCTGCACGACACCACGGCGATCCACGTCGACCAGGCGCTCGACTGGATGCTCACCGAGGGCTGACCCATCGAGACGGTCGCTGCGCGACCTCCTCAGGGACCGTCGTCACCAGGGGACGTCGATCTCGGCCTCTCCGGTGACGACCTCGACCTGCTGGCCGGCGAAGTCCACGAGGCTGCCCGCCCGGACCTGCGCGCCGCGGCGCGTCTCGGGCTGGCCGTCGACGCTCACCTCGCCGGCGGCGATGACCTCGCGAGCCATCGCGCCGTCCTCCACGAGGCCGGCGAGCTTGAGCAGCTGGCCGAGGCGGATGGACTCGTCACGAATGTGGACCGGTGCGGGAGAGCTCACCCCACCAGCCTAGGACGCGAAGGGGGCGCCTGACGCCCCCCTTCGTCGAGTCGTCGCTCAGCCGGCGATGCCTGCGGCGGCGATGTCGCGCTCGGCGAGGGCGACCTGACGCTCGTCCTCGGTCATGCCGCCCCACACGCCGAAGGGCTCACGGATGGCGAGGGCGTGCTCGCGGCAGGCGAGCATCACGGGGCAGCCGGTGCAGATCTCCTTGGCGGCCGCGTCGCGGAGGCGGCGGGCCGCGCCGCGCTCGCCGTCGGGGTGGTAGAAGGACTCGCTGCCCGTCTCGCGGCACGCGCCCTCGAACTGCCACTCCCACAGGTCCGCGACCGGACCGGGCGCCTTGTCTGCCTGTGCCATCTGTCTACCTCCGTGCTCAGGGTGCTGTGGAGGTCGAGCACCCCCGTGATTTCTCTGCCAACCTAAGAAGATCGGCGCAAACAGAGGTCGACGAAAAGGTATGGGTTTGCCCCGAAGTTGAGCCATTTGGTCAGCGATTGGTCAGGTCCGGAGGCGCGCTCGGGGTGACTTAGGATAGGGAGATGGATTTCGGTGACCCGACCGCCCGTGACCACACCGGGGGCGCGGCCCCCGACCCCTTCGCCAAGGTGGGCCTGACCTACGACGACGTCCTGCTGCTGCCGGGCTACAGCGAGCTGGCCCCCGGCGACCTCGACACCACGAGTCGGCTGACCCGCGAGATCAGCCTCAAGACGCCGCTCATCTCCGCGGCGATGGACACCGTCACCGAGTCGCGGATGGCGATCGCCATGGCTCGCCAGGGCGGCATCGGTGTCCTGCACCGCAACCTGTCCATCGCGGACCAGGCCTACCAGGTCGACCTCGTCAAGCGGACCCAGACGGGCATGATCACCAACCCCGTCGTCATCGGGCCCGACGCGACGCTCGACGACCTCGACCAGCGCTGCGGCGAGTACCGCGTCTCCGGGCTTCCCGTCGTCGACGAGTCCGACGTGCTCATCGGCATCATCACCAACCGCGACCTGCGCTTCACCCCGGTCGCCGAGTGGGCCACGACCCTCGTGCGCGACGTCATGACGCCGATGCCGCTCATCACCGCCCCGGTCGGCATCTCCCAGGAGGACGCCACCCTGCTGCTGCGCCAGCACAAGCGCGAGCGGCTGCCGATCGTCGACGAGCAGGGTCGGCTCGCCGGTCTGATCACCGTCAAGGACTTCGTCAAGAGCGAGCAGTTCCCCAATGCGAGCAAGGACGCGCAGGGCCGCCTGCTCGTCGGTGCCGCCATCGGCTACTTCGGCGACGCGTGGGAGCGGGCGACCACGCTCATCGACGCCGGTGTCGACGTGCTCGTCGCCGACACCGCGCACGGCCACGTCAAGCTGCTCCTCGAGATGGTCGAGCGGCTCAAGTCCGATCCCGCCACCCGGCACGTGCAGGTCATCGGCGGCAACGTCGCCACCCGCGAGGGGGCCCAGGCCTTCATCGACGCCGGCGTCGACGGGATCAAGGTCGGCGTCGGGCCGGGCTCGATCTGCACCACCCGCATCGTCACCGGCGTCGGCGCCCCGCAGATCACCGCGGTCCACGACGCCTCGCTCGCGGCCAAGCCCGCCGGCATCCCCGTCATCGCCGACGGTGGCCTCCAGTACTCCGGTGACATCGCCAAGGCGATCGTCGCCGGGGCCGACACCGTCATGGTCGGCTCGCTCCTCGCCGGCTGCGAGGAGAGCCCGGGCGAGCTGATCTTCGTCAACGGCAAGCAGTTCAAGGCCTACCGCGGCATGGGCAGCCTCGGTGCGATGAGCAGCCGCGGCAAGAAGTCCTTCAGCAAGGACCGCTACTTCCAGGCCGAGGTCACGAGCGACGACCAGCTCGTGCCCGAGGGCATCGAGGGCCGGGTCGCCTACCGCGGCACCCTCGCCCAGGTCGCCCACCAGATGGTCGGTGGCCTGCGGCAGTCGATGTTCTACGTCGGCGCGGGCACCGTCCCCGAGCTGCAGGCGAAGGGGAAGTTCGTCCGGATCACCTCCGCCTCCCTCAAGGAGAGCCACCCCCACGACATCCAGGGCATCGTCGAGGCGCCCAACTACAGCCTGGGCTGACCATGTCTGCGCGGGGGGAGCAGCACGTCGAGCCCAAGGCCCTGGGGCCGATGTGGTGGCTGATGATCGTCGTCGGCCTGCCCGTCGTGCTCCTGCTCATGGCGGTCCTGTCCTTCGCCATGACCATGCTCACCCGCATGCTCGTCGAGGGGCAGACCGAGCCCGACGCGCACGTGCCGACCTTCCTCGCGTGGTTCGTGCTCTTCGGCGGTGCGGCGCTCGTCTTCTACGTCCGCGACACGTGGCGACAGCTCAAGGACGAGCGCGTGCACGTCGACGTCTTCGGCAACGAGCTGCGGATCGACCGGTGGTCACCGCCGCACGAGCGGGAGCGATTCGCCGAGCGGGTCGCGGCCGACGAGGGGGCCCGCACCCGCCAGGCGGGGCGGCGTGACGCCAGCGCACCGGCCCGTCAGCGACCTGAGCCCACCGAAGACGAGCTGCGTGCCGCCGCGCTGCGTCGTCGTGAGGTCGGGCCGGGGATCCCGACGTCGACCCGTGGCAGCGGCCGGGGCCTCGACCTGCTGGGCGCGATCGGCGGCATCTGCCTCATCGCCTGGTTGCCCGCCCTCGTCGTGCTCGGCGTCGTCCTGAGCAAGCTGCAGGACACGATCGCCCCCGAGTGGGCCATGCTCTCCCTGGTCCTGCTGCCGATCGGGTGGCTGCTCTCCTGGACCGCCGGGCTGCTGCGGCACCGCTGGTTGCGCACCCGCGAGACCCGCAGCGACCTCGCGGGGTTCCACATGGTCACAGCCTTCGTCGGGATCGTGATCCTGACGCTGACCGGCATCACCGGGCTCGTCATGCGCGACGAGGCAATCGGTGTCGCCCTGATCAGCTTCCCCCTCGTCGCCCTGTGTGTCTGGGTCATCCGGCACGAGGCGCGGCACCACATCTCCGACGGCCCGAGTGGCGACGGCCCCAGCGGCGACGTCGACCTGACCTTCGTCACCTCCGACTGAGCGTCGCCCGGTAGCCCGGCAGCACGGCCCCACCGTCCTCGCTGCGGTCGACCGATCCGGCAGCCAGCACCGCCCGGGTGATGGCCCGGCTCACGCAGTCGGCTGCCGCGGTCTGCAGCTCCACCACGTCGAAGGGAGTCGGCGTCACCCCGCCCGGTGTCGACAGCGCGAAGACCGTGTCGCCGTCGAAGGCCGTGTGCACGGGGGACAGGGCCCGGGCGAAGCCGTCGTGGGCGACGCCCGCGAGCTTCGAACAGCCGGCCTTGTCGAGCCGGGCATCTGTCGCGACGACCGCGAGCGTCGTGGCGGTCCCCGCGCGCAGAGCCTGCGCCTCGGCCTCCTGACGCTCCCAGTGGGCTTGCACCGCAACGGGATCCGGCTCGGGCAGGTCGACCTCGCCCGGCGCGAGCAGGCGCTCGGCGAGCAGCCGGCCGTCGGGGGAGAGGGGTGAGCCGACGGCGTTGACCGCGACGAGAGCGCCGACCGTCGCGCCCGACGACAGGACGAGGCTCGCCGACCCGATGCCGCCGCGCAGGCCCCCGGCACGGGCTCCGGTGCCGGCGCCGACACCCCCTTCGTCCACCGGGCCGTCGCTCGCCGCGAGGTAGGCCGCGCGACCCTCGGCCGGACCGGGGTGGTGGCGCCAGGAGCCGGCCCGCCCGAGGTCGAAGAGGATCGCCGCGGGCACGATCGGCACGACCTCTCCCGGCCCGGGACCGACCGGCCAGCCGCGCCGCTCGTCGGCGAGCGCAGCGACCACACCGTCGGCGGACGAGAGCCCGTAGGCGCTGCCGCCGGAGAGGACGACGGCGTCGACGGCGTCGACGAGGTTGCGAGGGTCGAGCAGGTCGGTCTCGCGGGTGCCCGGGCCACCACCGCGCACGTCGACCCCGCCCGTGGTGCCGAGCGGCGGCACGACCACCGTCGTGCCGGTCAGCCAGCCGGGCTCGTCACGGGTGGCGTGGCCGACGCGCACGCCGGGCACGTCGGTGATGGCGTTGTGGACTCCGGGGCGCATGGCACCAGCATGCACCGGGTGACTGGTTGACTGGGGTGATGACGACCAGCGCACCGATCCCGGTCCTCGACGGCCACAACGACCTGCCCTGGCACCACCGCGAGGTGGCCGGCTACGACCTCGACGCGTGCGACATCGCCCGACCGCAGCCGCACCTGCACACGGACCTGCCGCGGATGCGCGAAGGGGGTCTGGCCGCCCAGCTGTGGTCGGTGTGGGTGCCGTGCTCGATGGAGGGTGAGGACGCGGTCGTCGCGACGCACCAGCAGATCGACTTCGTCGAGGCGATGTGCCGCCGCTACGACGAGATGGTGCCGGCCCGCACGGTCGCCGAGGTCCGCGCCGCCTGGGCGGAGGGCAAGCACGCGGCGCTCGTCGGCATGGAGGGTGGGCACAGCATCAACGGCTCGCTCCAGCACCTCGCCAACTTCGCCGACCGCGGTGCGCGCTACATGACGCTCACCCACAACGACAACACGCCGTGGGCGGACTCGGCGACGGACGAGCGCGTGCACGGTGGGCTGACCGACGTCGGGCGCGAGGTCGTGGCGGAGATGAACCGCCTGGGGGTCATGGTCGACCTGTCCCACGTGAGCGCCGAGACGATGCACGACGCGCTCGACGCGACCCGCCTGCCGGTGCTCTTCAGCCACTCGGGAGCCCGCGCGATCTGCGACCACCCGCGCAATGTCCCCGACGACGTGCTCGAGCGCATCCCGGGCAACGGCGGCATCGTCATGGCCAATGTCGTGCCGAAGTTCGTCAACCAGGCCCGCGCCGACGAGGTCCTCGGCCGCACCGACGTCGTGCCCGACCCGGTGGCGACCCTCGAGCACGTCGTCGCGCACTTCGAGCACCTGCGGGAGGTCGTCGGCGTCGAGCACGTGGGCATCGGGGCCGACTACGACGGCGTCGACGAGACGCCCGTCGGGCTCGAGGACGTCGCGAGCTATCCGCGCCTGCTCGCTGCGCTGGGGGAGCGGGGCTGGAGCCGCAGCGACCTCGAGGCCCTCGCGCACGGCAACGTGCTGCGCGTCCTCGAGGCCACCGAGGTGTAGCTCAGAGTCGGCCGTCGGGGAAGGTGGGCTTCGAGCCCTGCGGCTTCGGCGGCGCCTGGTCGTGGACGGTCGAGCCGCGCACCGTGTCGGTGCCGGTGAGGTTCTTCTTCGCCATGGAGGAGAAGCCGGCGATCTGGGAGGTGTACTTCCCCTTCGTGCGGCTGTCGACGAAGCCGGTGGCCGTGTCGATGAACTTGGCGGCCTGCTCGGGGTTGTTGTGCGCCCACTGACGGGCGGCCTCGGCGGCGGTGATGATGACGGCGGCGTTCTTGAGCTTGCGCATCCGGGGGTTCCTTCCCTCGTGGGTGTCTCCATCGTGCCCAACGACCGGGGCCCAGTGTGGATTCCGGGGCCCCGGTCGTCGTGTGCTCGCCGGCCGTCCCCCGACGACCGCGACGACGGTCAGATGCCGCTCGGCAGGTAGGGGATGTTCCAGCCGCTCCACTCGCCGGCCGTGGAGGCGCTGACCGTGCGGGTGAGCAGGCTCAGCCGCTGCCAGTCGCCGTTCTTCCACTGCGCGGAGTAGAGGGTCTGGCGGAAGGCGCCGCCGTTGGCGGGGCGGGCGGCCTCGGACGCGATGACCTTGACCGCGCCGGTGCTCGTCGTCGTCCGCTTGTAGCCCACCGAGGACCACACCGAGCCGTCGGTGACCCAGCGGTACCGGGAGCGCGGGTCCTTGAGCGTGGTCAGCCGTCCGTCGCGATAGGTGAGGACCTGCGAGTAGGCGGTGTGGGCGCCGAGGTCGGTCTTGGTGACGAGCTCGTAGCCGGCCTCGCCGTCGATCTTCGCGGCCCCGAAGAAGGCATCGCGGCCCATCCTGCGCTGGGTGTCGGTGACGACCTGGAGCCGCTCGCCGTCGGCGGTGTGCACGCGGGTGGTGATCTTGTCCCCGCCCTCGGCGGTGGCACCCCAGTGCGTCTGCGCGACGGAGTCGGAGCGCCCGTCGCCGTCGACGTCGGCCCGGCTGACGATGACGCAGCCGCTGCCCTTGCCCTCGCAGGCATTGGGGCCCGCGGACCCGCCCGAGCCGGCGGCCTGCGCCGTTCCGGCGAAGCCGGTGGCGGCGAGCGCGAGCGTGATGGCGGTCGTGGTGGTGGTGCGCACGTGCTTCATTGCTGATCTCCCCTGATGATCTGCGGCCCCCTGTGGCCCGCGTCATCTCTCCAGACGTGCCTCGGGTGCGGCCGGTTGCGTGGTCTGCAAAAAACTTCCGAGCACGACGAAGGGGGCCGCTCCCGTCACGGGAGCGACCCCCTTCGCCATGGGGTGGGCAGGGCCTCAGTGCACGAGGACCGGAGCGCTCTCGCCCGGCTCCTCGTCGAGCAGGTGGCTCTCCTCCCGCTTGCGCGGCAGGAAGGCCGCCACGACGAGGGTCGCGAGGCACATGAAGGCGGAGACCCAGTAGGTCGCCGCGAAGGCCTCGGCCATGTCGACGCGCACGGCCTGCATCAGCGCCGCGGCACCGGCCTGCGGGTCTGATGCGTACTGGGCCATGATCTGCGCGACCTCGGGGAACTTCGCGAGCAGCTCCTGCATCGCACCCGGGTCGGTGGCCTTGGCGCTCTCCTCGCCGAACTGCTGGGCCTGACCGATGAGCGGCCGGTCCTCGAAGCCGCGGGTCAGCACGACCGACGCGATGGCGACGCCGAAGGAACTGGCGACCTGCTGGGTGATGTTGAGCAGCGTCGAGCCACGGGCGACCTGGTGGGCCGTGAGGGCCTTGAGCGAGCTGGTCATGAGCGGCATCATCGTCGCGCCCATGCCCAGGCCCATGACGAAGAGCGCCGGGATGACGAAGCCCCAGTAGCTCGAGTCCGCCGACAGCTGGGTGAAGGCGAACATGCCGCCGGTGATCAGGGCGATGCCGACCGGGACGATCCGGCCGACGGGGTACTTGTCGACGAGCATGCCGGCGATGGGCATGGTGACGAGTGCGCCGAGACCCTGCGGGATCATCAGCACGCCGGCCATCGTCGTGCTCTCGCCGCGCACCTGCTGGAAGTAGGTCGGCATGAGGAGCAGGCCGCCGAAGAAGGCTGCCGCGAAGAGGAACATCGTCAGCGCGGCGACCGAGAACTGCCGGTTGGCGAGCAGGCGCAGGTCGAGCAGCGGGTGCTTGGGCCGCATCGACCACCAGGCGAAGGCGAGGATGAGGACGAGCCCGGCCAGCGCCGTGCCGTAGACCTTGGGCGAGTTGACCGTGCCCTCCTCGGGGATCGAGGAGACGCCGTAGAGGAAGAGCGCCAGGCCCGGGGACATCAGGAGCAGGCCGACGACGTCGAGCGACTCAGTGGGCTCGGTGTGGTCCTTGGGCAGGGCGATGGCGGCGTAGACGAGCGCGACGATGCCGAGCGGCAGGTTGATCAGGAAGATCCACGTCCAGCTCGGGCGGCCGAGCCAGTGCGCGTTGTCGATGAGCCAGCCGCCGAGGATCGGGCCACCGATCGGGCCGAGGAGCATCGGGATGCCGAGGATCGCCATGAGGCGACCGATGCGGTCGGGGCCCGCCGCGCGGGTCATGATCGTCATACCGAGCGGCATGAGCATGCCGCCACCCAGGCCCTGGACGACGCGGGCGCCGATGAGCATGCCGATCGACGGGGCGAAGGCGCACAGGACCGAGCCGGCGACGAAGAAGGCGATGGCCATGAGGTACAGGCGCTTGGTGCCGAAGCGGTCGGCGGCCCACCCGGTGAGCGGGATGACCGTGGCCAGGGCGAGCGTGTAGGCGGTGACGGTCCACGCGACGGTGGAGTAGTGCAGCGGCTCGGGGCCGGTCGCCAGGTCGGTCTGGAAGTGGGGCAGGGCGACGTTGACGACCGTGATGTCGAGGATCGACATGATCGAGCCGAGGACGACGACGCCGGCGATCTTGAGCACGGCGGCGTCGATCTTGTCCGGGTACTCCGGTGGCAGTGAGGGGTCGTGCGTGGTGACGGACACAGGAGTCTCCTGGGAGAGTGCGAAGGGGGGAGGCGGCGGCCTCGCCGCCACCCTGGCCACACGCGGATAGATGTATGCGTCGGCCAAGTAAGTATGCGCCCTCGTGGGTGAGGGGCCAAGCCAATTAGGGTGTGCGGGTGAACGAGAACGAGATCGGCCGAGGCAAGCGGGGCCGCAGGGCCTACTCCTTCGACGACATCGCGGTGCTGCCGAGTCGGCGTACGCGCGACCCCGAGGAGGTCTCCCTGGACTGGCAGATCGATGCCTACCACTTCGAGATGCCGGTCATCGCCGCGCCGATGGACTCGGTGATGTCGCCGACGACGGCGATCGCCTTCGGCGAGGCCGGGGGGCTGCCGGTGCTCGACCTCGAGGGGCTGTGGACGCGCTACAGCGACCCCGAGCCGCTCCTGGCGGAGATCGCCTCGCTCGACCCCGCCCTGGCGACCGCGCGCATGCAGGAGATCTACGCCGCCCCGATCCAGCCGGAGCTGATCACCGAGCGGCTGCGCCAGCTGCGCGCCGCGGGGGTCGCCGTCGCCGGTGCCCTCAGCCCGCAGAACACCCAGCAGCACTGGAAGACCGTCGTCGACGCCGGGGTCGACCTCTTCGTCATCCGCGGCACGACCGTCTCCGCAGAGCACGTGAGCAGCCGCAGCGAGCCGCTCAACCTCAAGCGGTTCATCTACGAGCTCGACGTGCCGGTGATCGTCGGTGGCGCCGCGAGCTACACCGCAGCCCTGCACCTGATGCGCACCGGTGCCGCGGGCGTCCTCGTCGGCTTCGGCGGGGGAGCGGCGCACACGACCCGGCAGGCGCTCGGCATCCACGCCCCGATGGCCAGTGCGGTCGCCGACGTCGCGGCGGCCCGCCGTGACTACCTCGACGAGTCCGGCGGTCGCTACGTCCACGTCATCGCCGACGGCGGGCTGGGCACGAGCGGCGACATCGTCAAGGCGATCGCCTGCGGTGCCGACGCGGTCATGCTCGGTGCCGCCCTCGCCCGAGCCACCGATGCACCCGGGCGCGGATTCCACTGGGGGGCCGAGGCGCACCACCCCGAGCTGCCTCGTGGCGCGCGGGTCGAGGTCGGCTCGGTCGCCCCGCTCCAGGAGGTCCTCTTCGGCCCCAGCCGGGTCGCCGACGGCACGACCAACCTCATCGGCGCCCTGCGCCGGGCCATGGCCACCACCGGCTACACCGAGGTCAAGGAGCTGCAGCGCATCGAGGTCGTCGTCGCGCCCCACCAGCCGAGCTGACCGGGGTGGTCTGACGCTCCCTGAGGAGCTTGCGCAGCGAGCGTCTCGAAGGGAGTCGCGTGCGGCCTCGGTTCACATGTCCTTGAGGTCGTGCGCCCTTCGAGGCACTGATGGTCGGGAGGCAGGGCCATCCGCGCCGGGCGGCGCCGCGGTGACGCCCCCTTCCGTGTGACGGTCCGCCCGCCCGTGTCACTCCATGCGGTCACACAGGTGCCGCCTGTGTGACACAGATGCGGCCGGGCTCGGCCGCGGCTCACCCGCAGCGCCAAGGCCGGGTTCCCCGTCTTCTCAGGGGCCGGAGCCTCTCCTCAGGGGCCAGAGTCGGCCGCGTCGCGCGCATCACGTCGCGCACTCTGGCGGGCCCCCGGCTGCACGGTTATCTTGGGGTAATGACCTCGGAGATCATCGCTGACCCTGACCTCGACCCCACCGCCACCTATGCGGTCGACCCGGGGCGTGCCCGACGTCTGGCCAGCCGGGTGGTCGCCTCTCCCACGGCAGCGACCTTCACCCGCACCTCCCCGCTGACCGGCGGGCCGATCGCGGCGCTCCCGACGTCGAGCGCGCAGGACGTCGACCGCGCGGTGATCGCGGCTCGCGCGGCCCAGCCACGGTGGGCGGCCACGTCCTTCGAGGAGCGTCGCCGGGTCCTGCTGCGCTTCCACGACCTCGTCCTGGCCAAGCAGGTCGAGCTGCTCGACCTCGTCCAGATCGAGTCCGGCAAGGTGCGCAAGCAGGCCTTCGAGGAGGTCCTCGACACGGCTCTTGCCGCGCGCTACTACGGCCGGACCGCCGAGGCCCACCTGCGCCCGCGCAAGGTCGCCGGCGCCTTCCCGGTGCTGACCCAGACCCGCGTGCAGCACCACCCCAAGGGCGTCGTCGGCATCGTCTCGCCGTGGAACTACCCGCTGAGCCTGGCGATCACCGACGCGCTGCCCGCACTCATGGCCGGCAACGCCGTCGTGCTGCGCCCCGACCAGCAGGGCTCGGTGACCGCGCTCGCCGGGGTCGAGCTGCTCGGCGACGCCGGGCTGCCCGAGGGTGTCCTGCAGGTCGTCCTCGGCTCGGGGGCCGAGGCAGGTCAGGCCGTCGTCGACACCACCGACTACGTCTGCTACACCGGCTCGACCCCGACCGGCCGCCGGGTCGCGGTGTCCGCTGCCGAGCGTCTCGTCTCCTTCAGCCTCGAGCTCGGCGGCAAGAACTCCGTCTACATCGCCGACGACGCCGACCTGGGTCGCGCGGTCGAGGGTGCGGTGCGCGCCTGCTTCTCCAGCGCGGGCCAGCTGTGCATCTCGACCGAGCGGGTCCTCGTCCACGAGGCGATCGCCGACGAGTTCATCCCGCGCTTCGTGGCCGCCGTCGACGCGATGACCCTCGGCACCGAGCTCGAGTACGGCTACGACATGGGCTCGCTGGTCAACCAGGCCCAGCTCGACACCGTCACCCGCCACGTCGAGGACGCCGTCGCCAAGGGGGCCACGGTCCTCACCGGCGGCAAGCACCGCCCCGACATCGGGCCCTATGTCTACGAGCCGACCGTCATCGAGGGCGTCAGCGCCGGGATGGAGTGCCGCGACGACGAGACCTTCGGGCCGCTCGTGGCCATCTACCGGGTCGCCGACGACGACGACGCGGTCCGGCTGGCCAACGACACCAGCTACGGGCTCAACTCCTCGGTCTGGACCACCGACGTCGCCCGCGGGCGACGCATCGCCGCGCGCATCAAGTCCGGCACGGTCAACATCAACGAGTGCTACGCCGCCGCCTGGGGGTCCATGGGGGCCCCGATGGGCGGCATGAAAGACTCCGGCATGGGCCGCCGCCACGGGGCCGAGGGCATCCTCAAGTACACCGAGGCGCAGACCGTCGCCGCCCAGTACCTCGTGCCGATCGCACCCGCCTTCGGGCTGAGCGACAAGACCTACTCCAAGGCCCTCACCGCTGGCCTGAAGCTGATGAAGATGGCAGGGATGAAGTGACCCCGGACGTGACCACCGACACCGACGTCCTGGTCATCGGCTCCGGCTTCGGAGGCTCGGTCGCCGCCCTTCGCCTGGCGGAGAAGGGCTACCGGGTGACCATCCTCGAGGCCGGGCGCCGCTTCGCCGACGAGGACTTCGCCGAGACCAGCTGGGACCTGAAGAACTTCCTGTGGGCGCCCAAGGCCGGCTGTTACGGCATCCAGCGCATCCACATGCTCAAGGACGTGATGATCCTCGCCGGAGCGGGTGTGGGTGGCGGGTCGCTCAACTACGCCAACACCCTCTACGTCCCGCCGGAGGTCTTCTTCCGCGACCGGCAGTGGGGGCACATCACCGACTGGCAGGCCGAGCTCCTGCCGCACTACGACATGGCGAGCACGATGCTCGGCGTCGTCACCAACCCCTGCGAGGGGGTCGTCGAGGACGCCATGCGCGACGCGGCCGCCCAGATGGGCGTGGCCGAGACCTTCCGCAAGACGCCGGTCGGCGTGCTCTTCGGTGACGACGACTCGCGCGAGCAGCAGGGCAAGGACGTCGGCGACCCCTACTTCGGTGGGGCCGGCCCCGCGCGCACGACGTGCACCGAGTGCGGCAACTGCATGGTCGGTTGCCGCGTCGGCGCCAAGAACACCCTGATGAAGAACTACCTGGCGCTCGCCGAGGGGCTCGGTGTGCAGATCGTCCCGATGCGGACCGTCACCCGCGTCGGCGTGGTCCCCGGCACCGAGGGCCCCGACGAGGTCTACCGGGTGCGCCACGAGGCGACCGATGCGTTGGGGGACAAGAGCGCCCGCGTCACGACGGCCAGCAAGGTCGTCGTCGCGGCCGGCACCTGGGGCACGCAGACCCTCCTCCACGAGATGAAGGCCGACGGCGAGCTGCCGGCGATCAGCGACTTCCTCGGGCAGCTGACCCGGACCAACTCCGAGGCGCTCGTCGGGGCGCTCGCCGACAGCCCGCCGGAGGGAGAGCACGACCTGACGAAGGGCGTGGCCATCACCTCCTCCTTCCACCCCGACGCAGACACGCACATCGAAAACGTGCGCTACGGCCACGGCTCCGACGCGATGGGTCTGCTCACGACTCTGCTCGCGCCCCCGCGCACCGGTCACGCCCCGCGCTGGGCCAAGCTGCTCGCCGAGCTGCCGCGCCAGCTGCCGGCGCTCAAGGCGTGGTTCCCGCCGGGCACGCACTTCGCCGACAGCACGGTCATCGGCCTGGTCATGCAGTCGCTCGACAACTCGCTGACGACCTCTCTGACGACGGGACCGGGTCGGCGCCGGCGGTTGACCTCGACGCAGGGCCACGGTGAGGAGAACCCGACCTACATCGCGGCCGGGCACGAGGGCATCCGGGTCCTGGCCACCAAGCTGGCCGAGCGGATCGGGCGCCCCTTCTACCCCGGCGGCACGTGGAGCGAGGCCTTCGACATCCCGCTCACCGCGCACTTCCTCGGCGGCGCCCCGATCGCCGACTCCCCGGCCACCGGCGTCATCGACCCCTACCACCGTCTGTGGGGCCACCCGGGCATCAGCGTCGTCGACGGCTCGGCCGTCTCTGCCAACCTCGGGGTCAACCCCTCACTGACGATCACCGCGCAGGCCGAGCGCGCCTTCTCGCTGTGGCCCAACGCCGGTGACGCCGATGGGCGCCCCGCTCAGGGCGACGCCTACCGGCGCCTCGACCCGGTGCCCGCCCGCACGCCGGCGGTCCGCGAGTACACGCACACCAGCTCCAAGGTGTCGCTGCCCATGCCATCCGTGCGGAGGGCGTGAGGGGCGCCCAGAGCGCTCACGTAGCCTGAGCGGGTGCTCCGGACCGCCCTTCGCCCCCGCTATCTGGGGCTGCTCGTGGTGGCCCTGGTGCTCGTGGTCCTCGGCATCATCGCGGGCCGCTGGCAGTGGTCCGTGGCGCACGACGTGGCCCGGGCCGACGCGGTCCGTGAGGTGCAGGAGCAGCCGGTGCGGCCGCTGGCCGAGGTCATGGCCCCGCACGAGTCCTTCCCCGACGACGGGTCGGGCCAGCGGGTGACCGCGACCGGTCGCTACGTCGGTACCCCCCTCGTCGTCGTGGACCGGCGCTACGAGGGGCAGCACGTCGAGTGGGTCCTCGACCGCTTCGTCGTGGACGGCACCGGCGCCAACCTCGCCGTCGTCCGCGGCTTCGTCCCCGAAGGGGAGGACCCCCCTTCGGCCCCGCAGGGAACCACCGAGCTCGTCGGGTCGTTGGCTCCTCCGGAGGCGCCGGACGAGACCGGTGGCGTCGAGGACGGTCAGCTGGCCTCGGTCGACATCGCCCAGCTGGTCAACGAGTGGTCGGGCGAGATGTACAACGGCTTCGCCTTCGCCGTCAGCGAGGACGGCGTCGCGCGGGCCGACGGTCTGGAGCGGGTGCCACCACCGCTGCCGGACACCTCGCTGCAGTTCCGCAACGTGATGTACGCCTTCCAGTGGTGGCTTTTCGCGGCCTTCGCGGTGTGGATGTGGTTGAAGATCGTGCGCCAGGCGGCGCGCCAGGACGAGGCGGACGTACCCGCCCGGGAGTTGGAGGAGTCGACGTGAGCAGCCACGAGACCAAGGCAGGTCCCACCGCGGACCCGAGAGCGATCGCGACGGCCCTGACCTTCTTCCGCGGGACGGCGATCGTCGCCGGTCTGGCGATGTTCGTCCTCATCGTCGAGATGGTCCTCAAGTACGGCATGGACAACGACGTGCTCTCGTGGTGGTCGCCGGTGCACGGACTGATCTTCATGGTCTTCGCCGTCGCGACGGCCAACCTCGGCTTCAAGGTCGGCTGGTCCGTGGGCCGGATGATCGTCATCCTGCTGCTCGCGTGCATCCCCTTCCTCGCCTTCGTCGAGGAGCGCCGCGTCGTCCGCGAGGTCACGCCGCTCACCACCTGAGGCGACGAAGGGGGAGCGCCCTCGCCCCGGTAGCCTGTGCGGGTGACGGAATCGCTCAAGACCTCTCCGGTCCTCGTCGTCGACTACGGCGCCCAGTACGCCCAGCTCATCGCACGTCGCGTGCGTGAGGCGAAGATCTACAGCGAGGTCGTGCCGCACACGATGCCCGTGGCCGAGATCCTCGCCAAGGGGCCGGCCGCGGTGATCCTCTCCGGCGGCCCCTCGTCGGTCTACGCCGAGGACGCCCCCTCGCTCGACGTGACGCTGCTCGAGGCCGGGGTCCCGGTCTTCGGCATGTGCTACGGCTTCCAGGCCATGGTCCAGGCGCTCGGCGGCACCGTCGAGCGGACCGGTCTGCGCGAGTACGGCTCGACCCGCGCGCAGGTGAGCGACCGCGAGTCCACGCTCTTCAACGGCCAGCCCGCCGAGCAGTCGGTGTGGATGAGCCACGGCGACTCGGTCACCGAGGCGCCCGAGGGCATGCGGGTCACCGCGAGCACCTCCGGCGCTCCGGTCGCGGCCTTCGAGGACGATGAGCGGCGCCTCTACGGGGTGCAGTGGCACCCCGAGGTGCTGCACTCGACCTTCGGCCAGCCCGTCCTCGAGAACTTCCTCGTCCGTGGCGCCGGGCTGAGCCCCGACTGGACCGCCGACAATGTCATCGACGAGCAGGTCGAGCTCATCCGCGAGACCGTCGGTGAGGACCGCGTGCTCTGCGCCCTCTCCGGCGGGGTCGACTCCTCGGTCGCTGCGGCGCTCGTGCAGCGCGCCGTCGGCGAGCAGCTGACCTGCGTCTTCGTCGACCACGGCCTGCTGCGGCAGGGCGAGGCCGAGCAGGTCGAGGAGGAGTTCGTCGCCGCGACCGGGGTCAAGCTCGTCGTCGTCGATGCCAAGGAGCGCTTCCTCGGTGCGCTCGCCGGGGTCACCGACCCCGAGGACAAGCGCAAGATCATCGGCCGCGAGTTCATCCGCGTCTTCGAGCAGGCGGCGCGCGACGTCGTCGGCGAGGGCGACGAGTCCGGCCACCCGGTCAAGTGGCTCGTCCAGGGCACGCTCTACCCCGACGTCGTCGAGTCCGGCGGCGGCACGGGTGCGGCCAACATCAAGTCGCACCACAACGTCGGCGGCCTGCCCGACGACCTGCAGTTCAAGCTCATCGAGCCGCTGCGCGCCCTCTTCAAGGACGAGGTCCGTCAGGTCGGCCGCGAGCTCGGGGTGCCCGACGCGATCGTCGACCGCCAGCCCTTCCCCGGGCCGGGCCTGGGTATCCGCATCATCGGTGAGGTCACCGAGCACAACCTCGACATCCTGCGCCGCGCCGACGCCATCGCCCGCGAGGAGCTGACCGCCGCCGGCCTCGACAAGGAGATCTGGCAGTGCCCGGTCGTCCTGCTTGCCGACGTCCGCTCGGTGGGTGTCCAGGGCGACGGCCGCACCTACGGCCACCCGATCGTCCTGCGCCCCGTCTCGTCCGAGGACGCGATGACCGCCGACTGGACCCGCGTGCCGGGTGACGTGCTGGCGCAGATCTCCACGCGCATCACCAACGAGGTCGAAGAGGTCAACCGGGTCGTGCTCGACGTGACGAGCAAGCCGCCGGGCACCATCGAGTGGGAGTGAGCGGGACCTCCCTTCGACCCGTCAGCCGAAGACGAGCTTCCACACACCCCCGATGAGACCGCAGAGGCAGATCAGCCCGACACCGCCACCGATCGAGACGGCGACCTGCCGCATGTCGAGGCCCGCGCGCCGAGGCTGCGGCGTCGTCCCGAGCTCACCCTTGGACACCATCGACTTCGGGACGGCGTAGAAGAGGTCGGCCGCCTGACCCGGCGCCACGTCGACGTCTGTGCGGGTCTCCCCGTAGGTCGTGAAGCCGACCGACGACTCCACCTCGAGCCGGTGACGTCCCGGGGCGACCGGGACGACGGTCGTGGGTGCGACGACGTCGACGCCGTGCCCGTCGACCCGGGCACGGACGATCGCACCCGTGGTGCTGCCCGTGATCGTCAGCCTGATCCACCCCTGGGGCGCGTTCGCGTTCGGTGTCATGGCGGCCACCCTAGGGGAGTGCTCCCCATCGTCTCGGTGAGGCATTGCCCGTAGGTTCGTCATCAGCACCTTGCCGCAGACCGAGAGAGACGAGGGGACGAGCAGTGACCGTCACCGATGGGATGGACGTCGAACGCGTGCGTTCAATCGCTCAGCAGCTGCTGAGCCAGAGCACGAAGATCGACGACGTGCGTGCGAGCGGCGAGGGGCAGATCAGTGTGCTCGAGGGGGCGTGGTCCGGACCCGACCTCGAGAAGTTCGAGGACGGGTGGGACCGGGCCATGCCGCAGCTCGACCACGCGGGTCAGGCGCTGCGCGACTTCGGCCGCGAGCTCGTCCGCCAGGCCAACGACCAGGACAAGGCATCCGACGGCGTCGGTGGCCGGACCGGCGGCCCGGTCGTGCCCCCGGGCAAGAGCGGTGAGGGGCAGTCCCTGCTCGATCGGATCATCAAGGGGATCGGCGACGGGCTCTCCAAGGTCTGGGAGGGCGTCAAGGGCGTCGTCGACTGGATCAAGGACAACATCTGGACGCCCCTCGGCATCCCGCTCATCCTCAAGGACATCTGGGACAGCGTCCGAGACATCTCGGCCAAGTTCAAGCAGGTGACCGACGACCTGCTGCGTCAGGCCGGCAAGTGGTTCGACGAGACCTTCCCCAAGCTGCTGAAGTGGGGCGAGAAGCTCGCCCCCGTCGGCAAGTTCGTCGGCAAGCTCGGCAAGATCTTCGGCAAGGCCATCCCGGGCCTCGGTGTGGGCTTCTGGGCCTGGGACATGAAGGATCTCGTCCATGACTGGTGGAGCGGCGAGATCAACCCGGCCGACTTCTGGAACAAGGGAATCCTCGGAACCACGGCGATGGTTGCCGGCTTCTTCCCGCCCTACGGCACCCTGATCGCCGCCGGCATCGGTCTGGAGCAGCTGCGCCACGAGTACATGCCGAAGATGGAGCGCGCGCTCGCCAACAAGCTGGGCCTGCCGGAGAACTCGATCACGACGGTGCGGGCCCTGGCCATGGCGCCGATCTACCCGCTCGGGCTCGCCGACCTCCTGCCCAACAAGGACTTCGACCTGCCCGGGCCCTCTCCCAAGGAGCTGTTCGAGGGCGGTGTCGACGCCGTCAAGGACGCCGGCGACACGCTGGCCGACCTCAACCCACTGCCCTGGCCCTAACAGACGCGCGCACCCCCGCTCGCCACTGCCGACCGTCTGACGCGAGGATGTCCTCATGACCCAACCTGCCGACACCACGATCGACCTGGCCGACGGCGCGGAGGCCGTCCGTCTCGTCGTCGACGACTACCGCACCTCGGGGGACGACGTGCTCAACCTGGGCATGCTCACCGACGAGGAGCTCTTCGCCTACACGCGGGACCTCGAGGAGGCCGCCCCCTTCGGGCTCTGGTTCGGGCGCCTGGAGGAGGTCGAGCAGCAGGCGGCGGCGCTCGGGGCGGTCCGGGCGCGAGCGGTGCGAGGTGAGATCGGCGCCGACCTCGGCCTGGCCGAGGTCCCGGTCGAGATCGCCGAGGACGGGACCGGCACGGTCTCGCTCGAGACGCCGGTCGTCGCCGGGATCACGCTGCGGCGCAACGCGATCCAGCTGTCCCTGCGCGTGATGGGGGCGATCGGTGAGACGTGGTATCTGCTGCGTCACGTCGAGGACGACATCTGGCTGCGGGAGACCGTCACCACGCAGGGCTTCCACCTCCTCGCCCTCGTGCGTCTGGGAGCCGAGGAGCGAGCGGTCTACATGAGCCGCCTCCAGCTGCCGGACGGGGCTCGCGAGCGCACGGCACCCGCGGTGTCCGCATCCTTCACGGAGCAGGAGCTCAGCGACGCTGCGGGCACCGGAGGGTTGAACTTCCTCCAGGACACCTACGTCATCGGCAACCTCACCACGCTCTCCCGCGAGTCGGGTGAGCCCCGGGCGCGAATGATCAACGTCCTGCACGACGGGTCCCTCGTGGCCGGTGACGTCGGTGGCGGCCGGGTGACCTACCGGGGGACCACCGTGGCAGACCTCGAGTCCGACTGGGACGAGTGGGTGGCCACCGTCGCCCAGACGGACGACGACGGGAGCTGACCCCCTTCGTCAGGCGGAGGCCAGCACGCTGCCGAGGCCGCAGAGGCAGATGATCGCCACGGTCGCGACGATGATCGCGATCATCACGCCCAGACCCTTGCGCGACTGCTTGTCGTGGCCGATCGAGCCGGTCGTGAACTGGTGCCACGGCACCGCGTAGAAGCCCGGCACCGTCTGCCCGGCGTGGACCTCAAGGGGCAGGTCGGCCTGGCCGTACTGCCGCATCCACTGCGCGTGCACGTGGACGTGGTGCCTCCCGGGACGAAGGGGGTAGAAGTTCGGCCCGAAGGCGGCCGGCACCGGGTAGCCGTCGATGTGCACCGTCGGCGTCAGGCCGGTGGTGAAGGCATTGCCCTGCAGGGTGAGCAGCAGCGCTCCGTGCCCCGGCGGGGGCTGCATCGTGCTCGCCTGCGGACCGGACACCGGCATCACCTGCTGACCGTGCGGCGACTGGCCCTGGGGCTGGTGGCCGTGCGGCTGCTGCGGCGGGTGCGGGGGAGGCGGCGTCGTCATGGGCGCATGCTCGCCCATCGGCCGGACGCGCGCCAATCGGGGAAGTGACGCTGGCCTACGCTGGCCGGGTGAGCAGCAACCCGGCGATGCGCGTCCTGGAGTGGCTCCTGCGGCGGGTCGTCGTGGGGCCACCGCTGCGGGCGTGGGTGCGACTGCGGGTCGAGGGCGCCGAGCACGTCCCGGCGACCGGCCCGGTGATCATCGCGAGCAACCACCTGAGCTTCATCGACTCGATGGTCATCCCGCTCGCCGCCGGCCGCAAGGTCGGGTTCCTCGGCAAGGCCGAGTACGTCACCGGCACGGGGATCAAGGGCTGGCTGGGCCGGCTGTGGTTCGGCGAGTTCGGCGGGATGATCCCTGTCGACCGCTCCGACGCCCGCGCCGCGGCGCGCTCGCTCGAGCTCGCCGAGGAGCACCTCGCGACCGGCGGGGCCTTCGGCATCTACCCGGAGGGCACCCGCAGCCGCGACGGTCTGCTGCACAAGGGCCGCACCGGTGTCGGCCGGCTGGCGCTGGCCTCCGGCGCACCGGTCGTCCCCTGCGCCCTCATCGGCACCGACCGGGCCCAGCCCGTCGACGCGCGGGGCATCCGCCCGCACCGCGTGACCGTGCGCTTCGCCCCGCCGGTCGACGTCGCGGCCCTCGAGGCCCAGCACGTCAAGGGCAAGCTGCTGCGCGCGATCACCGACGAGGTGATGGACGCCATCGCCGAGCGCTCCGGTCAGACGCGCAGCGCCGACTTCGCTGCACGGCCGGGGGCCTCCGCGCCGTTAGGGTGAGTCGGTGCTCAAGACCGCAGTCGCCGCCTTCGCCGGCAAGACCGCCCGTCGTGCCGCCCGCCTCCGCGGTGGAGGTTCTGGCGGCTCGGCGCTACCGGGCCTCGTGGCCGAGAAGATCGACCCCGGCTTCCTCGCCCACGCCCTCGGCGACGTCCCGGGCGGGATCGTCGTCGTCTCCGGCACCAACGGCAAGACGACGACGACCAAGATGCTCGTCGCGCTGCTGCGGGCCCACGGCCGCACCGTCTTCACCAACCCCACCGGCAGCAACTTCACGCGTGGCGTCATCTCCGCCCTGCTCGCCGAGCGACTCCACCGCGGCCGACTCCAGGCCGACATCGCCGTCCTCGAGCTCGATGAGGCGCACGCACTGCACTTTGCCCGGGCCGTCGCACCGACCCACGCCCTGCTGCTCAACGTCGCGCGTGACCAGCTCGACCGCTTCGCCGAGATCGACCACACCGCAGGCCTGCTCACGCAGCTGGCCGGCATGACGACGCAGGGCGTCGTGCTCAACCGCGACGACCCCTTCGTCAACCGCATCGCGACGACGGTGAGCGGCCTCGACATCGCGTGGTTCGGCCTCGACGCCTCGATCGCCGACCGGCTCGGCGAGCTGCAGGAGCACGACGCCCGCGGCCACGAGACCTACACCCCGCCGCCGGTCGGCCCGCGAGACGCGCTCCTGCAGCCGGTCGACGAGCACGAGCTGAGCGTGCTCTTCGGCGAGCAGGGCGAAGGGGGCCGCGTCGGCCCCGTCTCCCTGCGCCAGCGCGGCCTCGCCGCGATGATCAACGCCACGGCCGCGACGGCCACCGCCCGCGCCCTCCTCGGCGACGGCTTCCGCACCGACGCCGCCGAGCAGGCGTTGCGGACGGTCGCGCCCCCCTTCGGCCGGGGTGAGGTCGTCGACGCCGACGGGACCCCGCTCGAGCTGGTCCTGGTCAAGAACCCCGCCGGCTTCACCGTCGCGCTCGGCACCTACGGCTCGACGCCGGTCGCCACGATGGTCGCGATCAACGACGACTACGCCGACGGTCGCGACGTCTCGTGGCTCTACGACGTGAGCTTCGAGTCCTTGCGCGACAAGGGAGTTGCCATCACCAGCGGCGTGCGTGGCTGGGACATGGCCCTGCGGCTGCAGTACGACGACGTGCCCGTCGGCGACACCGAGGTCGACCTCGCGGCCGCCCTCGACCGCTTCCTCGCCGACCACCGCGACGAGCCCAAGCGGATCTTCTGCACCTACACGGCGATGCTCGCGCTGCGCCGCATGCTCGGTGAGCGCTACGACCTGCCGGAGATGGGCGTCGACGCGCCCGAGGGAGCCCAGTGATGAGTGACGCCAGCCTCGACATCCCGATCCTCGGCGAGCCGACCGGGTCCGCACTGCCGGCCGACCCCGGCCACGAGGGCAAGGGCGAGATCCACCTCGTGCACCTCTACCCGCGCGAGATGAGCATCTACGGCGACCTGGGCAACACCCGCTGCCTCGCCGCGCGGATCCGCCGCCACGGCTACGTGCCCGTGGTCCACCAGCACCACCCCGGGCAGGAGTTCCCCGAGCAGGCCCACCTCGTCGTGGGCGGCGGCGGCCAGGACTCGGGCCAGTCCAAGGTTGAGGAGGACCTCGATCGGATCGGCGACCGGCTGCGCTCGCTGGCCGCCGACGGCACGCCGATGCTCATGATCTGCGGCATGTACCAGCTCTTCGGCAATGCCTTCGTCACCGTCGAGGGGCAGCGCCTGCCGGGCCTGGGGATCCTCGACGTGACCACCCAGGGCAACGAAAAGAGGATGATCGGACCGGTCGTCCTCACCACCGACCACGGTGACGTCGTGGGCTACGAAAACCACTCGGGCTCGACGACGCTCGGGGCGGGCCAGGCCCCCTTCGGTCGGGTGCGGCACGGCATGGGCAACAACGGCGCCGACGGCACCGAGGGCGCCGTCACCGGCCACGTCATCGGCTCCTACCTGCACGGCCCGATCCTCCCGGCCAACCCGCGCCTCGCCGACACCCTCATCGGGTGGGCGGCCGAGCTGGCGACCGGACGCGACTTCGCGCCGGAGCAGCTCGACGACGAGGTGGCGCGGCAGGCCCAGAGCCGGCAGGTGCGGCGACTCGTCGGCTGAGCCCGGCGAGCGGGGCGATCAGGCCTCCGTCGCGGCCCGCTCCCGGGCGCTGGCCCGGGGCATGAGGCTCCAGGCGATCCAGCCGAGCGCGCCCAGCGGGATCTCCATGAAGTGCGTGAAGATCGAGAAGAGCACCACCCCAGCCATCGCCGACGCCGGGTCGGCACCCCAGGCGACGAGCGCCGCGGCCGTGCCCGTCTCGGTGACGCCCAGTCCGCCGGGGGTGACGCCGACGGCGGTGAGCAGCCGGCCGATCGCATAGGCCGCGAAGAGCTGGCCGAAGGGCAGCTCGATGCCGGTGGTCTGCGTGCACAGCAGGAAGAGCACGTAGTAGAGACCGAAGAAGCCGACCATCCCCAGGGTCATCGACAGCCAGCCGGTGCGCACGGTCTCGGCGGTGCGGGACCGCAGCCCGGTCAGGCCCGCCTCGACGGTGTCGCCGTGGCCGCGTCGGACGAGCCGGACCAGCCGGTCGATGGCCCGGCCGAGCTGGCGGGCTCCCGCATCGGTCCCGACGGCCAGCGCGAAGACCACGACGATCGCCGTGCCGGACAGGACCGCGGCCCAGGCGGCCTCGCGCATGGCCGTCGGCAAGTCCGTGGCACCCCAGGCGAGCCCGAGCACGGCGATGATGGGGAGGGCGACCCGGGCGAGGACATTCCACACGCCGGTCACCACGGCCATCGTCGTGACGGAGGCGGCGGAGAAGCCCCAGGACTTGGCGATCGAGTAGGTCGCCGCGAGCCCCACGGCGCCGCCACCGGGCAGCAGGTTGGACACGGACGACCCGCAGACGTTGAGGATGAGGGCGCGCAGATGGCTCAGCCCCTGCATCGCGCCCGTCATCACGAAGGTGTAGCAGTACAGCCCGGCGACGACGAGGCCCATGAAGAGCGCGGCCTTCCACGCCGGCACCGTGCGCAGGACGTGCCACACCTCGGCCCACGACGTCTTGGCGAAGTGCGGCAGGCCCCACCACAGCATGGCGACGGCAAGCCCCAGCCCGAGTGTCACCTGCAGCACCCGGACGAAGGGGGAGGTCCGTCGCGTCGGTGGGGTGGAGCCGGAGGTGTCCGGCTCGGTGAGCGCGTCCGTCATGCCAGCCCCTCGAAGACGTCGGTGGCGGTCGTGCCGGGCGGGGCGTCGGGGTCGACGAACCACTCCCGGCCGAAGACGAGGTCGTAGAGCGGGCGGGGGATGCGCACGAGCATCCCGAGCGTGCGGTCGTCGCCCCCCGCGGCCGACGCCTGGCTGGCGTGCGCGCGCATCGACGCGCGCTTGGCCGCGGCGAAGCGCCGCACCGGGACGCGGTGGGTGATCTCGGCCGAGGCGCTGAAGGCCCGGTCGAAGCTGCTGCGGTCGAACTCCGGCGGGAAGCGGTAGACCCTGGCCACGAGGTCGAGGGCCCGGCAGATGAGATCGCGGGGGACCGTCGCCCACAGCACCCGCACGTCGACACCGCGCTCGCGGGCCAGCTCGGCGGCCCGGGCCCCGACCTCGTGGACGTGCACGTGGTCACGGTGACCGTAGCCGCCGTGGGGGTCGTAGGTGGTCAGCACGTCGGCCTGCTCCTCGACGAGGATCTGGCTCACCGCCTCGGCTGCCTCGTCCACCGGCACGCGGACGAAGCGGCGCCCGCCCGGCGGGTCGGGCCACACGTCGGGGCCGCTGCCGCTGTCGGCGTGGCCCAGCTCGACGGTGCGGGCGACGCCCAGCGCGCGTGCGCTCGCGGCCAGCTCCCGGCTGCGGGTGGCGGCGAGGGCGTCCCCCTTCGTCCCGAAGGTGGACTCGTCGGCCTGGCCGAGCGCGCCGTCGGTGGCGACGACGAGGACGACCCGGTGTCCCGCGGCGGCGGCCCGCGCCATCGTGCCGGCGGTGAGCAGCGCCTCGTCGTCGGGGTGCGCGTGGAAGACGACGAGGGTGCGGGCTGGCTGGTCCATCGGTGAAACCCTCCCACACCGCGCCGTGGCACCCTTGGACGCGTGAAGGTGGCCCTGCTCTCCGACTGCTACCCGCCGCGCACGGGCGGGATCGAGTCGCAGGTGGGGGACCTCGCGGTGCAGCTGGTGCAGGCCGGCCACGAGGTCGAGGTGCTCACCGCGACCTCCGCTGGTCGAGGTGCGAGTTTGCGCAGCAAGGGAGCCTCGAGACCCAGCATCCTCGTGCACCGACTCGACACCCCGCTCGCGCTGGGCCTGCCGGTCAACCCGCTCGCGGTGCCGGAGGCGCGACGTCTGCTGGCCGAAGGGGGCTTCGACGTGGCGCACGTGCACTTGGGCGTCGTCTCTCCCTTCGCGTGGGACATGGCCGAGCTGGCGACCCATCTGGGCCTGCCGACGGCCCTCACGTGGCACTGCGTCCTCGACCGCGCCGCACGCCCCCTCGGACCGGCGGTGCGCCGGTGGGTGGAGCGGGGGGCGGTGCTGTCGGCCGTCTCCGGTTTCGCTGCCGAGGGTGTGCGACAGGCGGCGAAGGGGGAGCCCGTCGCCGTGCTGCCCAATGGCATCGACCCCAGCCTGTGGGAACCGCCGCTGGTCGCCGTTCGAGACGGCGCTGGCGCGCCTCCTCAGGACCCGGGGAGAGCGCCAGCGCGCCTCGAGACCACCCCCGTCCGCCTCGTCACGGCCACCCGCCTGGCCCCCCGCAAGCGGGTCGGCGCGCTGCTCTCCGTGGTCGCCGCCGCCCGTCGCCGGCTGGGCCCGGGTGCCATGGTCCTCGACGTCTACGGCGAAGGACCGCTGCGGCCCTGGCTCGAGGCCCGGGTCGCCGCGCTCGGGCTGCATGACGTCGTCCGGCTGCGCGGGCGGGTGAGCAGGCCCGAGCTCGCGGCGGCCTGGTCCCGGGCCGACGCCTATCTCTCTCCGACCCGCCTGGAGGCCTTCGGCATCGCCGCGCTCGAAGCTCGCACCGCCGGCCTGCCGGTGATCGCCCGCGCCGACTCCGGGGTACGCGAGGTCGTCACCGACGGGGTCTCGGGGCTGCTCGCCCCGGACGACTCGGGGCTCGCCGACGCGCTCGTGCGGCTCGTCGCCGACGACACCCTGCGCACCCGGATCGCCGCGCACAACCGACGCGTGCCGCCGGCCCAGACCTGGGACCGCGTCGTCGCGCTCGCCGTCGACGAGTACCGACGGGCCGGCGCATGAGCGTCGTCGTCGTGGCCGACGGCCCAGACGGCGAGGTCGGGCGCTGGCCGCTCGCGCACGGGCAGGACCCGGCCGACCTGCTCGCCGCGCACGGCTGGTCGGGTGCACCGACGGGCAGCGATCTCGCGGGTGGTGACGTCGAGGTCCGCTGGCAGGTCAGCCCGCTGCCCGGGCCGGTGCCACCCGTGACGCCGCAGACTGCCCCGCCCGGCGCGACGGTCCTGCAGCGGCTCGCCGCCTATGCGCTCGTCGTCGACGAGGGGCGGCTGCTCATGTCGCAGCTCTCCGACTGGGTGGGCGGCGCGGGTGGCCTGTGGACCCTGCCCGGCGGTGGCGTCGACCCGGGCGAGTCCCCGGCCGACGGCGTCGTCCGCGAGGTGCACGAGGAGACCGGGCAGGAGGTCGTCGTCGACGAGCTCGTGCAGGTGCAGTCACGTCACTGGGTCGGCGACGTGGCAGCCGGGGAGCGGCACGAGGACTTCCACGCGGTGCGGCTGATCCACCGGGCGACCTGCCCACGACCGACGCCGGCGCACGTCGTGGAGGTCGACGGCTCGACCGGTGCTGCCGCGTGGGTCCCGCTCGCCGAGGTCGGGGACCTGCCGCTCGCCGAGATGGTGCGCCTGGCCTGGCCGTGGGTGCCGGGCAGCGACTCCTACCCGCTGTAGGAGACGGGGCGCAGGTCGCCTAGGCTTGGGCGCATGGACGCCCTGCACCTCATCCTCTACATCCTCCACATGATCGCCATGCTCGCGATCGTCGTCGGCCCCGCCGTCGCCGGGCGCGGTCACCTGATCCAGGTGTGGGGCGCGCGCATCCAGCTCCTGCTCGGTCTGGGCCTCACCGGCCTCGCCGGGGCGGGCGACGACCCGGTCAACCACGCCAAGATCGGCACCAAGCTCGTCATCATGATCGCCGTCCTCGCCTGCGCCGAGATCGGCAACGCCAAGGCCAAGCGCGGTGAGGCCGCCGCGCCCAAGCTCGCCTGGGCCGCCGCCGGCCTGGCGGTCGTCAACGCCGCCATCGCCTTCCTCTGGTAGTCAGCTGCGGCGTGTCCCGCGGCTGTTGACGCGGCACGCCCGGCACCGGGCCCGGATCCACGTCAGGCCGAGCGCGAACTGCCGCGCGACACGCCCCCTCGTTGCTGCACGACCCACGCGATGACCTCGCGCACCCAGTCGGGGTTGAACATCACGTGCTCCCAGGCAAAGCGGAGCACGACCCAGCAGGCGAGGGTCATCTCGTTGCCACGCCAGCAGTCCGTGCGCACGGCCTCGCGCTTCTTGTGGAACTCGTGGCTGTCTGCCTCGAGCGCGATCCGGGTCACCGGGTCACCCACGTCGGCGTGCAGTGTCCTCCCGTCCCGCAGGGTGATCGGCACCTGGGCGACCCAGCCGCGGTCGTCCGCCTCGACCGCCAGAGCGCGTAGGCCCGACTCGAAGGGATTGACGGCCTCGGCAGACGCGAGGTCCAGCACCCGGCGAGCCGCCGCGCGACCGGTGCGCGGCAGGGTCGCACGCGTCAGCTCCCGTGGGGTGACCAGACCTGACCGCAGCGCCGAGTCGGCGACTGCAAGTGCCTCGGGCAGGGGGAGGTCACGAGCGCAGTCGACGACGGTCCGCAGGGGTGTGGTCGCCGGGCCCTCGACATCTCCGGGCCCGAGGGTGCGGAAGCGCAGCCGCAGCTCGTCGGGGACGGTGATGCTGCGAGCGCGGGAGACGACGGCCTCCGGCGGCTCGGGCGCGTGCAGGACGGGCAGTCCGTGGTGGAGAGCGGCGCTGCGATGGCTGAGCACCGCTCCGGTGCGGACGGCGATGGCCCCCTGCTCGTCGAGTGGGAGCCCGTAGACACCGCGCCGGTGCCGCATGACCTCTCCCGCCGCGAGGGCGTCGCGCAGACCCATGGGCGTGGTGATCTCAAGGATCTGGGCGCGCGATGCGGTGCCGCCGTGCTGAGCGATGAGGAGCGGGAGGACGGACATCACCCAAGAGTGGCCCGGATCGCTCCAGTCGCCGCGGGGGTTTCCACAGCGGCAACCCGGCGGCATGTCACGCGGCAGTTCGCACGGCGCGCCGGGTGACAGGCCCGGATCCTCGTCGGACGCAGCCCGAACTGCCGCGCGACACGCGGGCGCAGCGCCGGGTCAGGGCACGAGGATGACCTTGCCCGTCGTCTGCCGCCCCTCGAGCGCGCGATAGGCCTCAGCCGCCTCGGCGAAGGAGTGCCGCCCACCGATGGCGATGTCGAGCCGTCCGGCCGCGATGTCCTCGAAGACCTCGCGCCCGCGCATGAGCAGCTCCTCGCGGTCCTCGATGTAGTGGGCCAGCGTCGGCCGGGTGACGAAGAGCGAGCCGCCGGAGTTCAGCCGCTGCAGGTCGAAGGGGGGTACCTGCCCGGACGCCGCGCCGAAGAGCACGAGGGTCCCGCGCCGGCGCAGCGACGCGAGCGACGCGTCGAAGGTCGCCTTGCCCACCCCGTCGTAGACGACGTCGACACCCGCGTCGGCCCCCAGCCGGCGTGCGGCGGCGGCGATGTCGGCGGCGAGGTCCTCGCTCTGGCCGTAGTCGATGACCTCGGAGGCACCTCGGGAGCGAGCGATCTCGAGCTTGGTGTCCGACCCCGCCGTCGCGATGACGGTGCCGCCGCGGTTCGTGATCATCTGCGTCAGCAGCTGCCCGACGCCACCGGCCGCGGCGTGCACGACGGCGACGGTGCCCTCCTCGACGCGCACGCAGTCGGTGACGAGCGCGTGGGCGGTCATGCCCTGCAGCGTCGCGGCGCACGCGGTCTCGAGGTCGACGTCGTCGGGGACGGGCAGCAGCCGCGTCGAGTCGGCGAGGACGAGCTCGGCGTGCAGGCCCGAGGTCATCGACCAGGCGACCCGGTCTCCCACGGCGACGGCCGCGCCCTCACCCACGGCGCGGACGGTGCCGGCCGCCTCGAAGCCCGCGACGTAGGGCGGCTCGGTCGGGTAGATCCCCTCCCGCTGGTAGACGTCGATGAAGTTGACGCCTCCGGCCGCCACCTCGACGAGCGCCTCCCCGGGGCCCGGCTCCGCCACCTCCCTCTCCTCGACGGCGAGGACCTCGGGTCCTCCGTGGCGGGTGACGACGAGTGCGCGCGTGGTGGCCATGCCCTCACCCTAGGGACTGCAGCGAGCCGATGACCTCGTCGAGCATGGCCTCGGTGAGCCGACCGGTCTGGGTGTTGTGCTGGCTCACGTGGTAGCAGCCGACGAGCTCCACCTCGCGTCCCTCGGGTGTGCGCAGGCCCGCGCGGGCGCCGTGGCCGAACTTCGGCTTCGGTCGGGGCACCTCCCACCCGGCGTGCCGCACCCCGGCGATCGTCGCGTCCCACGCGATGGCACCCAGGCACATGATCGAGCGGACGAAGGGAGCGCTCCTCGCCAGGTCCGCGTCGAGCCACGGTGCGCACGTCTGCTTCTCGTCGGTCGTGGGCTTGTTCTGCGGGGGCGCGCACCGCACCGGGGCCATGATCCGTACGCGGTCGAGGGTCAGTCCGTCCCCGGCCGCCCAGGACTCGGGTTGGCCCGCGTACCCCGCCCGGTGCAGTGCGGCGAAGAGCCAGTCGCCCGACCGGTCGCCGGTGAAGTTGCGCCCGGTCCGGTTGGCCCCGTGCGCCGCCGGCGCCAGCCCGACGATCACCACGGGGGCGTCGGGCGGTCCGAGCGCCGGCACCGGCCGCCCCCAGTAGGGCTGGTCGGCGAAGGCCGCGCGCTTGGTGGCCGCGACCTCCTCGCGCCAGGCGACGAGTCGCGGGCAGGCCCGGCACACGGAGATCCGGGCGTCGAGCTCCTCGCCCGTCGCTCCCTTCGCCAGTCGTCTCACCTGAGCAGCCGTGCGGGCCACGGGCGTCTCCGCGCTCGCGAGGTCGTCCGGCCAGCCGGTCCCCGGCGCCACCGGTGAGGCGAAGGGAGCGCCCGTCACCGGGTGCGGCAGCAGCTCGCTCATCCATCCAACATAGGGGCCAATCCCGGTGGTCGAGGTGTGAGGAGCTTTGCGACGAGCCTCGAGACCTGGTGCGGGGTCTCGAGGGCCTCGCTGGCGCTCGGCCACCACGACCATCACACCCGTTGGTCGAGGTGTGAGGAGCTTTGCGACGAGCCTCGAGACCTGGTGCGCGGTCTCGAGGGCCTCGCTGGCGCTCGGCCACCTCGACCGGCGGGTGGGGCAGACTCGTCCGGTGGCCATCGACATAGCCCTCGCCGCTCGCATCCGCACCGACCTCGCCGACCGCGGCATCGAGTGGCAGGAGAAGAGGATGTTCGGCGCGCTGATCTTCATGGTCGGCGGGTCGATCCTCGTCGGCGTCCGCGGCGGGGGAGGGCTGCTCGCGCGCGTCGACCCCGTCGAGAGCGCGGACCTGCTCGCCGACGCCGGCCCGCTCTACGCCCAGATCGCCGACATGGGCGGCAAGGACATGGGCCCGAGCTGGCTCGACGTCCACCCCGATGCCGTCGACGACGAGGCGGGCCTGACCCACTGGCTCGACGCCTGCCTGCGGCGCGGGGAGTAGCCGGCCGCGGTCAGTCGCCCGGGTCCGCCGGCCCCTCGTGCCCGGCGGCCTCGTCACGCTGGGCCCACTCGAGGAGCAGCGTGAGGTCGTGCGCGACGTCGTCGATGCTCGCGTGCAGGTCGCCGACCTCAGCGAAGCGCTCCGGTACGGTCGCGATCGTGCAGTCCTGCGGCTCGACGTCGGCGATCTCGTCCCAGGTGACCGGCGTCGACACCGTCCCGCGCGCATTGCCTCGCACCGAGTAGGCGGCCGCGATGGTGTGGTCGCGGGCATTCTGGTTGTAGTCGACGAAGACCGCCGCCGGGTCGCGGTCCTTGCGCCACCACGTCGTCGTCACGTCCTGCGGGGCGCGTCTCTCGACCTCACGGGCGAAGGCGAGCGCCGCCCTTCGTACCTCGCCGAACTCCCACCGCGGCTCGACCCGGACGTAGACGTGCAGGCCGGACCCGCCGCTCGTCTTGGGGTAGCCGACGACCCCGAGCTCGTCGAGCACCTCGTGGACGACGCCGGCCACCCGCCGCACCCGGTCGAAGGGAGCATCCGGCATGGGGTCGAGGTCGATCCGCCACTCGTCGGGTCGGTCGACGTCGGCGCGGCGGACATTCCACGGGTGCAGCTCGACCGTGCTCATCTGCACCGCCCAGATGATCTGCGCGAGCTCGGTCGGGCACAGCTCGTCGGCGTGCAGGTCGAAGCGGGGGAAGTGCAGCCGCACCGTCTCGACCCAGTCGGGCGCCCCCTTGGGCAGGCGCTTCTGGTGGACCTTGGCGCCGCTCACCCCCTTGGGGAAGCGGTGCAGCATCGTCGGCCGCTCGCGCAGCGCGCGCAGGATCCCGTCGCCGACGGCCAGGTAGTAGTGCGCGAGGTCGAGCTTGGTCTCCCCGCGCTCGGGGAAGTAGACCCGGTCGGGGGAGGAGATGCGCACATCGCGCCCCCCGACGTCGAGATGGACGTCCTCGCCGTGCTTGCCGCGGGCCATGTCCTTGAGACTAGGCCAGCCGGGCGCCCGCGGGGCGGTCCGTGACCAGGGTGGGCACCCAGTAGCGCCGCTTGCCGACCCGCGAGTCCTCGTAGGCCCCACCGGCGCCCTCGATCGTCGCGCGGGAGGCGGCGTTGTCCTCGTCGCACGTGACGAGCACCCGGTCGTGCCCCATCTCGGCGGCGAGCTCGAGCACCTGGCGCAGGGCGGCGCTCGCGTGCCCCTGCCGCCTCGCCGAGGGCCGGATCGAGTAGCCGATGTGCCCGCCCTGCTCGAGGAGGAAGTCGGTCAGCTCGTGCCGGAAGGCGATCGAGCCGAGATAGGTGTCGCCCTCGACGATCCACAGGTAGGTGCACGGGACGAAGTGGGCCGGCCTCGGGGTCTCCGGCAGCTCGTCGGCGCGGCGCGCCTGCACCAGCCGACGGAAGGCGTCGGGGTTCTCGAGCCCCTCGCGGGTGAAGTCCAGGCCGGCGAAGCCCGTCGTCGGGTCGGCCGCCAGCTGCAGCTCGCCGTCGCCGTCGCGGTGCGCCCCGTCGAACTCGTCCAGCGCCTCGAGGTAGGAGCGCTGGTAGCGGGCGTCGGGTCGCACGATCTGGGTCATGCCGGACACCCTAGGCCGAGCAATCTCCCACCATGTGAATAGGAGTTTGACGGGAGGGGTGCGCACGTGGTGGGCTCTCGGCATGGACCACACGACGCGCGCCGGGACCCCCTTCGCCGGGGTGCGTCGTCTGCACCTGGACCTCGCGCTCCACCTCGGTGCCCTCTGTCGCCGCTGCGCCTGACCGCAGCCCGCAGACCACCGCACAGGAGCCCGCCCATGTACACGACCTCGTCCACCCCTGCCCTCGCCGGGCCGACCCCCGGCGTCGAGGCCTTCACCCCCGTCCAGCTGCTGCGGCTGACGCAGCTCTTCTCGAGCGACCCTGCCCTGGCCGACACCCTCGGTCCCGACCCCGAACGCCCCGGTGAGCGCAGCTGGCGGCTGCTCGCCGACAGCCCGCAGCTGCAGGTCTGGCTCATCCGCAAGCCTTCGGGGGCAGCCACCTCCACGACGTCGCCAACCTCGGGCGCGAGGTCGCCGTCTCGGTCCACGCCTACAGCCCGACGCTCGCGCAGATGACCCACTACGACCTCGTCGACGGAGCGCTGCGGCCCTCCGGCGTCGAGCAGCGACCGGCGTGGTGAGCGGCATGGCCGGCCACCACGCCGGCATCGACGCGCTGCTCGCCGACGCCCGCTCCCGCCTGAGCCGCATCACGCCGACGCAGGCCTGGCGGGAGGTGCGCGAGGGCACCGCGCGCCTGGTCGACATCCGCCCCGCGGCGCAGCGGGCTGCCGAAGGGGAGGTCGCCGGCGTCCTCGACCCCTGGGTCATCGAGCGCAATGTCCTCGAGTGGCGGCTCGACCCGCGGCAGGAGGCCTCGCTGCCCGGCGTCGCCCTCGGCGACCGGGTCATCGTCATCTGCCAGGAGGGCTACACCTCGTCGCTGGCGGCGGACTCCCTGCGCTCCATCGGGATCGGGCGGGCGACCGACGTCGTCGGGGGCTTCGCCGCGTGGCGTGACCTCGGGCTGCCGGTGGCCCGTCTCCGCGCGGCCTGACGAAGGGGGTCAGGGCGCAGCCGGGTCGACCGGCGCCGCGAAGCTGCCCTCGGGCACCGGGGTGGCCACCTCCGGTGCCTGCAGGGTGCGCACCTCACGGGAGAGCAGCGCGAGCAGGGCCGAGGCGATGATCACGCCGGCGCACACGAGCAGCGCGGTGTGCGCGCCGAGGTGCACCGCGGCGGGACCGGCGAGCAGCACCCCGACCGGACCGAAGACCATCGAGCCGAAGGCGTCGTAGGAGGCCACCCGGGAGAGGGCCTCCGGCGGTACCTCCCGCTGCATGGTCGTCTGCCAGAGCACGGTGAAGGCGTCCATGCCCAGCCCCATGACGAAGCCGCCGAGCACGATGACCGGCAGGGGAGCGCCGAGCCCGAGGAGCAGGTAGGGCAGGGCCGTGGCGGAGGTGAGCAGGACACCGACGAGGATCGGCCGGCGGGGGCGGATGCGCATCGCGACGAGGACCCCGACGAGCATGCCGACGGCCTCACCGGTGAGGATTGCCGACCACGCGCCGGCCCCGCCCAGCTCGGCCTTGGCGACGACCGGGCCCAGCACGGTGTGCGCGCCCTGCCAGGCGAGGACGAGCAGGGCGAACTGCGCGACCACCACCCACAGCCACTCCCGGGAGGAGAACTCGACCCACCCCTCCCGCAGCTCGGCGAGGACGGAGGTCCCCCCTTCGCGTCCGGGGCGGGTGGTGCCGATGCGCCACGCGAAGCCGGCCGCGCAGGCGTAGATCGCGGCGGCCGTGATGAGTGCCCAGCCGGGACCGATGGCGACGACCACCGCGCCCGCGGCGATGAGGCCGCCGACGCGAGCGGCGTTGGCGCCCACGGCGAGCAGGGCGTTGGCCGGCTGGAGCCGGTCGCGCGGCGCGACCTCGGGGATGATCCCCGACAGGACCGGCCAGACGACCGCGCCCGCCAGGCCGGTGAGGACGGCGAAGGCGCACACGAGCGGGATCGGCGCCCAGCCGACGAGGAGCATGGTGCCGATGCCCAGCCACGCGACGAGCGAGAGGCACTCCCCGGTGAACATCACCAGCCGGCGCGGGTAGCGGTCGGCGACCACGCCACCGAGGAGCAGGCCGAGCACGTGCGGGACCGCCTCGGCGGCGACGACGAGCGAGAGGGTGCCGGCGTCGGCCCCGGGCAGGTCGAGCACCCCGAAGGCCAGTGCCACCGGTGCGAAGGCGAGCCCGAGCATCGACAGGGTGCGCGCGGCGAAGAGCGAGGCGAAGCGTCGCTCGCGCAGCAGACTCAGGTCCTCGCGCATCGGGCTCACCGGCGCAAGATACTCCTGAGTGGTCTCGAGGCTCGCCAGCTCGCACCTCGACCCCCGTTGGTCGAGGTGGCCGAGCGCCAGCGAGGCCCTCGAGACCCGGGGCGCGTGGTAGGCAGAGGACATGGTGCGCGTCCTCTTCGCTCCCGAGACCTTCAACCTGGGGGAGACCTCCCGCGGGGTCGAGGTCGCGCGCCGCATGCGAGCGGACGGGCACGAGGTCATCGTCTGCGGGTACTCGACGCGCTTCAGCGGTCACGTGACGGACGCCGGGCTGCCCCTCGAGTTGCTCGAGCCCCGCCTGAGCGAGGCGGACGCCGACCGTCTCCTCGCCGTCGACCAGGGGCGTGCGGTGCGGCACCCCTTCACCGTCGACATGTTGCGCCGGCGAGTGCGCAGCGAGCTCGACCTCATGGACGAGTGGCGACCCGACGTCGTCGTCATCGGGTCGACGATGAGCACCTTCGTCTCGGCCCGTGCGGCCGGGATCCCCCTCGTCTACGTCAAGCCCTACGCCATGAGTCGCGGGCACCTGTCGTCCATGAGCGACTTCCCGGTGGTTGCCGGGCGGGGGCGCCTCGCGACGGCGGCCAACGCGGTGGCGGGTCGGACGATCCGGACGGTGGGCCAGAGGCTGACCTACCTGCCGGGGGCCTTCCGCGCCGTCGCGGCGGAGCACGGTGTGTGCCTGCCCCCAACCACGCTCGAGGCGCTGGACGGCGATCTCAACCTCATCGCCTCGCTCCCGCCCGCGCTCGAGCCGCTGCCGCTCGGGCCGAGGGACGAGGTCATCGGTCCGGTCTACTCCCGGACGGCGGGGGAGTTGCCGCAGGAGGTCCACGCCCTGACCGCCACCGGCCGGCCCGTCGTCTACGTGGGCATGGGGTCCTCGGCACGCCGCGACCTCGTGCTCGCGGTCCTCGAGGCGGTCGGGGCCCTCGACGTGGAGATCGTCTCCGGGGCCGGCCGGTACCTCACGGAAGCCGACCGTCGCCGGCTTCCCCGCTCGGTGGTCATGACCGACTTCATCCCGGCACACCGACTGGCCGGGCTCGTCGACGCGTCCGTGACCCACGGTGGCGAGGGCACGGTGCAGACGGCGTGCGTCTCCGGTGCCCCCTTCGCCGGGATCGGGCTGCAGGCGGAGCAGCGCTGGAACATCCGGCAGTGCGAGCTCGCCGGTCATGCCCTCCCCTTCACCGCCCGACAGCTGCGCCTTGGCGAGCTGCCGGGGATCGTCGATCGCCTGCTCCGCGATCCACGGCTGCGCGAGGCGGCGCGGAAGGTCCGGGACCGGGCCGCTGCGATCGACGGCCCGGCCGCCGCCTCGCGGGCCATCGCCGCCCTCGCCGGGTGATCGGTGTCGGGGCTCCGACGTAGGCTGGAGGGCGAGATGAGCAGCCTCTTCGACGACCTTCCCGATGCCCTCCCCGGTGAGTGGACCACCGACGTCTCCGATGCGGGGGTGCCCACGTGGGCCATGTCCGCCGAGGGGCCGACGCGGGCCGCGCACAGCCCGCACCAGCGCCCGCCGGAGCGCGATCCCGAGGAGCTCGTCGCGGGTCTCAACCCCGCCCAGCGCGAGGCGGTCCTGCACGCGGGCGGTCCGCTGCTCATCGTCGCGGGCGCCGGCTCGGGCAAGACCCGGGTGCTCACCCACCGCATCGCCCACCTGCTCGCCGCCCGCGGTGCCCAGCCGGGGCAGATCCTCGCGATCACCTTCACCAACAAGGCCGCCGCGGAGATGCGCGAGCGGGTCGAAGACCTCGTCGGTCCCCGGGCCAAGGCGATGTGGGTGATGACCTTCCACTCGGCGTGCGTGCGCATCCTGCGCCGCGAGGCCACCAAGGTCGGCATGAAGAGCAGCTTCTCGATCTACGACGCCGCCGACAGCCAGCGGCTCATCGCCCTCGTCATGCGCGACCTCGACCTCGACCCCAAGCGCTTCCCGCCGAGGGCCATGGGGCACCGGATCAGCAACCTCAAGAACGAGCTCGTCGACGAGGAGGAGTACGCCCGCCGGGTCGCGGCCGACGAGGACGCGCAGCAGCCGGGAGGCACGCAGCAGGACCAGACGCTGTCGCAGGTCTACACCGAGTACCAGCGTCGGCGGCGCCAGGCCAATGCGCTCGACTTCGACGACATCATCATGACGACGGTGCACATCCTGCAGGCCTTCCCCGACGTGGCCGAGCACTACCGTCGCCGCTTCCGCCACGTGCTCGTCGACGAGTACCAGGACACCAACCACGCGCAGTACATGCTCGTCAAGGAGCTCGTGGGCGGCGACAAGGACGCGACCCGGGGCGAGCACGCCGTCGAGCCGAGCGAGCTCGTCGTCGTCGGTGACGCCGACCAGTCGATCTACGCCTTCCGCGGGGCCTCGATCCGCAACATCATCGAGTTCGAGGAGGACTACCCGGACGCGCGCTCGATCCTGCTGGAGCAAAACTACCGCTCGACCCAGACGATCCTCACCGCGGCCAATGCCGTCATCGAGCGCAACGAGTCCCGTCGCAAGAAGAACCTCTGGACGCAGTCCGGCGAGGGCGAGCCGATCGTCGGCTACGTCGGCGACAACGAGCACGACGAGGCCTCCTTCATCGCCAAGACCATCGACGAGCTCCACGACGAGCACGGCGTGCGGCCCGGCGACGTCGCGGTCTTCTACCGGACCAATGCCCAGTCGCGCGCCATCGAGGAGGTCTTCGTCCGCGTCGGCCTGCCCTACAAGGTCGTCGGTGGCACCCGCTTCTACGAGCGGCGCGAGGTCAAGGACGCACTGGCCTACCTGCGCGTCGTCGCCAACCCCGCCGACACCGTCAACCTGCGCCGGATCATCAACGTCCCCAAGCGGGGCATCGGCGACCGGGCCCAGGCCGCCGTGGCGCAGCTCGCCGATCGCGAGCGGATCCCCTTCGTCGCGGCGCTCGGTCGGGTCGAGGACGCACCGGGCATCGCGACCCGGTCGGTCACGGCCGTACGTGGCTTCACCGCACTCCTCGAGAGTCTGGGCGCGCTGCAGGAGGAGGGGGCCGGCATCGGTGACCTCCTCGAAGCCGTCCTCGACCGCACCGGCTACGTCGCCGAGCTGCAGGCCAGCCGCGACCCGCAGGACGAGACCCGCCTCGAAAATTTGCAAGAGCTCGTCGGGGTGGCCCGCGAGTTCGACGCGACCCGCGAGGAGACCGGCGAGGTCATCAGCCTCGACGACTTCCTCGAGCAGGTCAGCCTCGTTGCCGACGCCGACGAGATCCCCGACGACGAGGCCGACGACCAGGGCGTCGTCACCCTCATGACTCTGCACACCGCCAAGGGTCTGGAGTTCCCGGTCGTCTTCCTCACCGGCATGGAGGACGGCACCTTCCCGCACCAGCGCAGCCTGGGCAAGGAGGTCGAGCTCGAGGAGGAGCGGCGGCTGGCCTATGTCGGCATCACCCGTGCCCGGGAGCGGCTGCACCTGTCGCGGGCCGCGGTCCGCAGCGCCTTCGGTGCGCCGCAGTACAACCCCGCCTCGCGCTTCCTTGACGAGATCCCGCAGCACCTCGTGCGGTGGGAGCGCACCGGTCCGCCGGTCGGCCCGACCCGCTCGACGAATGCCCCGGCGGTCGCTCGACTGGCTGCGCGGCCCGGTGTCCGCTCGCCCGGCAACCGTCCGGTGATCGCCCTGTCCGACGGCGACAAGGTCACCCATGACAGCTTCGGTCTGGGCACCGTGATCCGGGTCGAGGGCGAGGGCGACAAGGCCATGGCCCACGTCGACTTCGGGGGCGAGGACGGCGTCAAGCGCCTCCTGCTGCGCTATGCCCCCCTCGAAAAGCTCTGAGGCTGCATTGCCCTACGGCAATGCAGGCTGACGTCGCATTGCCCTACGGCAATGCAGCCTCCGGACGACCGAAGGGGGCCGACGACCAGTGGTCGTCGGCCCCCTTCGGGCTGGCTGGGTGGGTCAGCTGATCCCGCGCTCGGCGAGCCAGCCGGCGGGGTCGATCGGCTCGCCGCCGCCCGGGTGGATCTCCATGTGCAGGTGCGGCCCGGTCGAGCGGCCGGTGTTGCCCGAGAGGGCGACGGTGTCGCCCGGGGCGACCTGCTGGCCGACGGAGGCGCTCACCGAGCTCAGGTGCCCGTAGCGCGAGACCGTGCCGTCCCAGTACTTGATGTCGATGTAGATGCCGTAGCCGTCCATCGGACCGGCGCCGATGACCTCACCGCTGCTCATCGCCTTGAGCGGGGTGCCGACGGCGGCGGCGTAGTCCTGACCGGCGTGCAGGCGACCCCAGCGGTGACCGAAGGGGGAGGTGAAGACCGCGTTGTCGAGCGGCTTGACCCAGCCCTGGGCACCGACCGAGCTGGCGTCACCGGAGTCGCTGGTCTCGGCACCGGCGGCCGTGGTGGTCGAGCCCGAGGTGCTCTCGGCGGAGCGCTCGCGGGCGGCGCGCTTCTTGGCCTCGGCGCGGTCGGCGGCCAGCTGCTTGCGGGCCTTGTCGCGGGCGACGCGCTGGCGCTCCTGGGTGCGGCCCTGGTCCTGGGCGACCGAGGTCGACGCGGCCTGGCGGCGCTGGGCGAGACCGTCGGTCTCGTCGGTGGTCGTGGCGGACTGGGCGCGGGCGCTCTCGACGACGTCGGGGTCGGAGAGCAGCGCAGCGGCGCTCGGGGTCTCGGCGCCGGCCGGGGTGAAGGCGGCCTGCGCGTGCGAGGCGGCCGAGGTGAACGGCGAGGACTGCGCGGCGGTGGCGCCGGCAGCCGTCAGCACGAGGGCCGCGGCGGCCGCGGTGGGCAGCGCGTAGGCGGGGCCGAAGCTCTTGGGGAGGCGCGATCGGCGCTGCTGGGCGCGGCGCTCGGCGCGGGTGGGCGGCCGGTGTCGACCGGTGTACTCACTCATGAAGGGGACGTCCTCGCAGGGGATCTCGGACTCAGCCCCTGGGGTGGGACCGTGGACAAATCTCGGCAACCCTAGCGTGACCATTTCGTTATGCAAAACTGAGGGTGGCCCGGGCCACACGAGTGTGGTCGACCCCGTCGAGGCCGTCGCGCGCGGGCGCCCGATCAGGCGGAGATGTCGGTGACCGACGCGGTCTGGTTGCCCTCGGAGTCGATCTGCACGAGGCTCGTCGCGATCTTGTGCACGACGGTCGGCAGGATCGGCAGCGACAGGTGCCCGACGCCCCGCAGGCGCACATTGGTCACCTCGACGCCCTCCTGCTGGAGTGAGGCCCCAACCGCCGGGACGATCACCTCGTCGGTGTCGGACCAGAAGGCGATGATCCGGGTCCGGCAGCCGGGCGCGGGCTCGTTGAGCTCCTGCATCAGCGCACTGCCGGGGCGCAACTGGCGGGTGAGCGAGGTGGGCAGGAGGTAGGCCGCGAGCGTGCCCGTGTGCGGCGCGCCGAGCGTGGCGAGGGTGTGGATGCGCTCGTCACCACCGAGGCGGGTGACGTAGTAGCGGGCGACGACCCCACCCAGGCTGTGCGCGACGATGTGGATCCGCTCGTAGCCCGTCTCCTCGACGATCGCCTCGACCTCCTCCGCGAGCTGGGCGGCGGCCGTGCGCACGTCGCGGGTGCGCACGGAGTAGTTCATCGCGAAGACCCGGCTGAAGCCGCGCCGCAGCAGGCCGCGACGCAGCACGGTGAAGATCGAGTGGTTGTCGGCGAAGCCGTGGAGCAGCAGGATCGGCGTCCCGCTCTCGACGAGGCCGGCGACGAGCATGCCGCGGCGCACGGGGTTGAGGTGCTCGATGCGGTAGCCGTGGCGCGGGCCGCCGCGGCGGGGCGAGCGGGTGCCGAAGGGGTAGAGGGAGAAGTGCGTCGTCGCCCAGACGAGCTCGACGGCGGCGAAGACCATCGCCTGCGTCGTCGCCATCCGCCGGGCCTGGTCGACCACGCCGGACCGCAGGCTCGCCGACGTCGGTGCCGGGTCGCCGGTCGCGAGGTCGCCGTCGTGCGGCTGCTGCGTGGCCATGGTGACCCGAGGGTAACCCCGCTTCGGTGCTTTGAGCGAGATCTCGTGACGACTCCGTGATCCACGGTTGAACGACCCCGCGTCGCGAGCGCTCGCGAGACCGGACGTGCTCCCCCTTCGTCCGGGGGCTAGTCTCGTCCCGCACCCCGTTACCACAGCAGAGGACGGAATCACCCTCGTGGATCTCTTCGAGTACCAAGCACGCGACGTGTTCGAGAAGCACGGCGTCCCGGTTCTTGCCGGCGCCGTCGCCACCACCCCCCAGGAGGCTCGAGCAGCCGCCGAGACCATCGGCGCCAAGAGCGGCGGTGTCACCGTCGTCAAGGCCCAGGTCAAGACCGGTGGCCGCGGCAAGGCCGGCGGCGTCAAGGTCGCCAAGACCGCTGACGAGGCCGAGGCGCACGCCGAGGCCATCCTGGGCATGGACATCAAGGGCCACACGGTCCACAAGGTCATGATCGCCCAGGGCGCGCAGATCGCCGAGGAGTACTACTTCTCCATCCTGCTCGACCGGGCCAACCGGACCTACCTCGCCATGTGCTCCAAGGAGGGCGGCATGGAGATCGAGCAGCTCGCTGTCGAGCGCCCCGAGGCCCTCGCCCGCATCGCGGTCGACCCCAACGTCGGCATCGACGACGCCAAGGCCACCGAGATCGTCCAGGCCGCCGGCTTCGACGAGGCCGACCAGGCCAAGATCGCCGACGTGCTCAAGAAGCTGTGGGTCGTCTACCGCGACGAGGACGCGACCCTCGTCGAGGTCAACCCCCTCGTCAAGACCGAGCAGGGCGACATCGTCGCCCTCGACGGCAAGGTCACCCTCGACGGCAACGCCGACTTCCGTCAGCCGGCCCACGCCGAGTTCGAGGACAAGGCCGCGGCCGACCCGCTCGAGGCGAAGGCCAAGGAGAAGGGCCTCAACTACGTCAAGCTCGACGGCAACGTCGGCATCATCGGCAACGGCGCCGGGCTCGTCATGAGCACCCTCGACGTCGTCGCCTACGCCGGTGAGGACTTCACCGGGGGCAAGGCCAAGCCGGCCAACTTCCTCGACATCGGTGGCGGCGCCTCGGCCGAGGTCATGGCCAACGGCCTCGACGTCATCCTCGGCGACGAGCAGGTCAAGTCCGTCTTCGTCAACGTCTTCGGTGGCATCACCGCGTGCGACGCGGTCGCTGACGGCATCGTCGGCGCCCTCAAGACCCTCGGCGACTCGGCCACCAAGCCCCTCGTCGTGCGTCTCGACGGCAACAACGTCGACGAGGGTCGTCGCATCCTCGCCGAGTTCAACCACCCGCTCGTGACCGTCGAGGCCACCATGGACGGCGCTGCCCGCAAGGCCGCCGAGCTGGCCGCGAAGTAAAGGACGACTGAAACAGACATGGCAATCTTCCTCACCGCTGACTCCAAGGTCATCGTCCAGGGCATGACCGGCGCGGAGGGCATGAAGCACACGACGCGCATGCTCGCCTCGGGCACCAACGTCGTGGGCGGCGTCAACCCCAAGAAGGCCGGCCAGAGCGTCGACTTCCCGGGGGGCCAGTCCGTCCCCGTCTTCGGCTCCGTCGCCGACGCGATCAAGGAGACCGGCGCCGACGTGTCGGTCATCTTCGTGCCGCCGGCCTTCGCCAAGTCCGCCGTCGTCGAGGCCATCGACGCCGAGATCGGCCTCGCCGTCATCATCACCGAGGGCATCCCCGTCAGGGACTCCGCGGAGTTCTACAACTACTCCGTCGGCAAGGCCACGCGCCTCATCGGCCCCAACTGCCCCGGCCTGATCAGCCCCGGCAAGTCCAATGCCGGCATCATCCCGGCGGACATCGCCGGCGCCGGTCGCATCGGCCTGGTCTCCAAGTCGGGCACGCTGACCTACCAGATGATGTACGAGCTGCGTGAGTTCGGCTTCTCCACGGCCGTCGGCATCGGTGGCGACCCGATCATCGGCACGACGCACATCGACTGCCTCGAGGCCTTCGAGGCCGACCCCGAGACCGACGCGATCGTCATGATCGGCGAGATCGGTGGCGACGCCGAGGAGCGGGCTGCGGCCTACATCAAGGAGCACGTCACGAAGCCGGTCGTCGGCTACGTCGCGGGCTTCACCGCCCCGGAGGGCAAGACCATGGGCCACGCCGGCGCCATCGTCTCCGGCTCCTCGGGCACGGCTGCCGCCAAGAAGGAGGCCCTCGAGGCCGCCGGCGTCAAGGTCGGCAAGACGCCGTCCGAGACCGCTGCCCTCATGCGCGAGATCATGCAGGGTCTGGGCAAGTAACCAGCCCGACCCACGAGCGAAGGGGAGGGGAGACCGCGAGGTCTTCCCTCCCCTTCGTCGTGCCCGGCAGATCCTGACGAAGGTCTGACCGCAGCGAGGGGAGTTCGTGGGCCCCTCGTCACCTGCGGTCCCTAGGGTCCACGCGGGCCGCCTGCCGCGGCCCGCACCCGACGCCAGGAGACCTCCATGTCCCGCACGACCACCGTGCTCGCCGCGCTGCTCGCGGCGACCGCCCTCACGGCCACGACCGCCTCGGCCGCACCCACCCAGGACCGCCCGACACCCGAGGCCAAGGCGGCCGGCATCACCGAGCCCGGCGACGCGCGCATGGGGTGGAAGGAGCGCTCGCAGCAGCCGACGGCGCGCAGCAGCGCAACCGTGGCCGCGCCCGCGGGCGTCCCGGGCATCGACGTGTCCAACTGGCAGGGCTCGGTCGACTGGACCGCGCAGTGGAATGCCGGCAAGCGCTTCGCCTACGTCAAGGCGACCGAGGGGACCGGCTACACCAGCCCCTCCTTCGCCCAGCAGTACAACGGCTCCTACAACGTAGGCATGGTCCGCGGCAGCTACCACTTCGCGCTGCCCAACACCTCCTCGGGCGCCACCCAGGCCAACTACTTCGTCGACCACGGGGGCGGCTGGTCCGCCGACGGCCAGACGCTGCCCGGCGTCCTCGACGTCGAGTGGAACCCCTACGGCAGCACCTGCTACGGACTGACCCAGAGCGGCATGCGGACCTGGATCAACTCCTTCCTCAACCAGTACAAGGCGCGCACCGGCCGCTACCCGGTGATCTACACCAACACCAACTGGTGGAACGAGTGCGTCGGCCACGACACGAGCTTCGCGGCGAAGTCGCCGCTGTGGATCGCCCGCTACTCCAGCAGCGTCGGCACGCTGCCCACCGGCTGGGGCACCTACTCCTTCTGGCAGTACACCGACAGCCCGATCGATCAGAACGTCTGGAACGGCTCGCTCGACCGGCTGCGCTACTTCGCGAAGAACTGACGTGACATCCTCCGGGCCGGTGCCGTGTGGTGAGACCCACGATGGCACCGACCCGTGAGGGGAGTAGCCTGATGCGCGTACGAGTTCAGTCGTACGCGTGCTCCGGGGTCGGTGTAATTCCGAGCCGGCGGTAACAGTCCGCGAGCCCGTCCTCTCGAGGCCGGGTTGAGCTGGTGGAACTCCAGCACCGACGGTGAAAGTCCGGATGGGAGGCAGCACGCGACGGCGTGGGCCGTGCCGTGCGGGCTCCCTGTCGGGTGACCGTCCGGTGCGGTCGTCACCGGCTGCCCGGTGGTCCCACGTCGTCGTCACGCCATCGGCGTGCCTTCCTGTGCTCCGTGGTCCGCGTCGGACCACGGAGAGGCAGATGCAGCAACCGGTCACCATCGAGTGGGCCATGACCCGCGCCGTCGAGCTGGCGGCGCGCGGCCTCGGTCGCACCGCCCCCAACCCCGTCGTCGGGTGCGTCGTCCTCGACGCGGCCGGTGCCGTCGTGGGCGAAGGGTGGCACTCCCGGGCCGGTGGCCCCCACGCCGAGGTCGAGGCGCTGGCTGCCGCCGGAGACTCCGCACGCGGCGGCACCGCCGTCGTCACCCTCGAGCCCTGCCGCCACACCGGTCGCACCGGCCCCTGCACGAGCGCCCTCCTCGCCGCCGGCGTCGCCCGGGTCGTCGTCGCCGTCCCCGACCCCACCGAGACCGCCGGCGGGGGAGCGGACCTGTTGCGCCGCAACGGTGTCGAGATCGTCGAGGGGGTCGGCCGAGAGGCGGCCGAGCACGGCAACCGGGCCTGGCTGCACGCCGTGCGCACCGGTCGGCCGTGGGTGACGTGGAAGCTCGCCACGACCCTCGACGGACGCACATCGGCCGCCGACGGCACGAGCCGCTGGATCACCGGCGCGACGGCCCGCGAGGCGGTCCACCGGCTGCGCGCCGAGCGTGACGCCGTCCTCGTCGGCGCCGGCACCCTGCGCGCGGACGACCCGCACCTGGCGGTCCGCGGCCTCGACGACGTCACCCAACCGCTGCGCGTCGTCCTCGACCCGCGCGCCGAGATCGCGCTCACCGCCCGGGTCCTCGACGACGTCGCGCCGACGCTCGTCGTCGTCGCCGAGGGCGCCGACGTGGCCCGGCTCACCGCGGCCGGGGTCGACGTGCTCGCCCTGCCGGCGGGGGAGCGGAGCCTCGACCTCGCGGCCCTGCTCACGGCCCTCCACGGGCGCGGGGTGCACTCCGTCCTGCTCGAGGGCGGCGCGCGACTGGCCGCGTCCGCCGTCGCCGACGACCTCGTCGACGAGGTCGTCGCCCACATCGCCCCCGCGCTGCTCGGGGCCGGCTCGCCGGTCCTCGCGGACGCGGGGATCACGACCATCACCGAGGCGCTGCGCCTCACCACCACCGACGTCGCCCGCCTCGGCGACGACGTCGCCGTCACCGCCACCGTGAGGAGGGAGCGCTGATGTTCACCGGGATCATCGAGGAGCTCGGGGAGGTGGTCGCCATCGAGCCGGGCGCCGACTCCAGCCGGCTCACCGTCCGTGGCGAGGTGACGACCACCGAGGTCGCCCACGGGGCGTCGATCGCCGTCAACGGCGCCTGCCTGACCGTCACCGACCACGAGGCGAAGGGGGGAGTCGTCACCTTCGACGTCATGGCCGAGAGCCTGCGCCGCACCGTCCTCGGCGACCTCGCGGTCGGCGACGTGGTCAACCTCGAGCGGGCGATGGTGCTCGGCGCGCGCCTCGACGGGCACCTCGTCCAGGGGCACGTCGACGGGACCGCGACGATCACCGAGCGACGCCCGGGGGATCGCTGGGAGGAGGTGCGGCTCTCGCTCGCGCCCGAGCTGGCCCCCTTCGTCGTGGACAAGGGCTCGATCTGTCTCGACGGGGTGAGCCTGACCCTCACCGCGGTCGGCGACGACCACGTCGAGGTCGCCCTCATCCCGACGACCATGGAGCTGACGACCCTGGGCCGCAAGGGAGTCGGCGACCGGGTCAACGTCGAGGTCGACATCCTCGGCAAGTACGTGCAGCGCACCCTCGCGCTCGGGACGAAGGACGCACGATGAGCCACGACGAGAGCCTGCTCGACCCGATCGAGACCGCCATCGAGGCCATGGCCGCCGGTCGCCCGGTGCTCGTCGTCGACGACGCCGACCGGGAGAACGAGGGCGACATCATCTTCGCCGCGGACGCCGCGACCGACGAGCTCATGGGTGCCACCGTGCGCCTCGGCAGCGGGGTCATCTGCGTCGCGATGACGGGGGAGGACCTCGACCGCCTCGCCCTGCCGCCGATGACGGCGATCAACGAGGACGCCAAGGGCACCGCATACACGATCTCGGTCGACGCGCGCGAGGGTGTGACGACCGGCATCAGCGCCGCCGACCGGGCCCGCACGGCGCGGCTGCTCGCCGACCCGGCGACCGGTCGCGAGGACCTGGCCCGCCCGGGCCACGTCTTCCCCCTTCGGGCTCGTGACGGGGGTGTCCTCGTGCGCCGCGGGCACACCGAGGCCGCCGTCGACCTGTGCCGGCTCGCCGGCCGCCGCCCGGCCGGCGTCATCTGCGAGGTCGTCGAGGAGGACGGCTCGATGTCGCGGCTGCCGCAGCTGCGCCGGCTCGCCGACGAGCGAGGCTGGCCGCTGGTGAGCATCGCCGACCTCGTCGACCTGCGCCGCCGCACCGAGGCGCTCGTCGAGCGGGTCGTCTCGACGCGGCTGCCGACGGTGCACGGCGAGTTCACCGCCCACGGCTACCGCAGCGGTGTCGACGGCAGCGAGCACATCGCGCTCGTCCACGGCGACATCAGCGAGGGCACCCCCCTCGTGCGGGTGCACAGCGAGTGCCTGACCGGAGACGTCTTCGGCTCCAAGCGCTGCGACTGCGGCCCGCAGCTCGAGGCGGCCCAGTCGGCCGTCGTGCGGGCCGGGGCCGGCGTCATCGTCTACGTCCGCGGCCACGAGGGTCGCGGCATCGGGCTCGTCGACAAGCTGCGCGCCTACGCCGCCCAGGACGCCGGCGCCGACACCGTCGACGCCAACTCCGAGCTCGGCCTGCCCGTCGACGCGCGGGACTACACGCACGCCGCCCAGGTGCTGCGCGACCTCGGGCTCGGCACCGTGCGCCTGCTGAGCAACAACCCGGCGAAGGTCGAGGCGCTCACCTCGCTCGGCATCGAGGTGTCCGGCCGGGAGCCGTTGCCGCCGAGCATCACCAGCGACAACCTCCACTACCTGCGCACCAAGCGCGACCGGATGGGCCACGACCTCCCGTGGCTGCCGGAGACCCACGACGAAGGGAGCACCCGATGAGCGGGCACGGAGCACCTCGGATCGACCTCGGCGACGCGAGCGACCTGCGGGTCGCGATCGTCGCGTCGAGCTGGCACACCCAGGTCATGGACGGCCTCGTCGCCGGCGCGCGGGCCGCGCTGGGCGAGGCGGGCATCGAGCCGACCTTCGTCCCGGTGCCGGGCAGCTTCGAGCTGCCGGTCGTCGCGGCGCAGCTGGCGAGGACCCACGACGCGGTCGTGGCCCTGGGGGTGGTGATCCGCGGTGGCACACCGCACTTCGACTACGTCTGCTCCGCGGCGACCGACGGGTTGTCGCGGGTGGCGATCGAGACCGGGACCCCGGTGGGCTTCGGCCTGCTGACCTGCGACGACGACGCGCAGGCCCTCGACCGTGCCGGGCTGCCGGGGTCGCGCGAGGACAAGGGGCGTGAGGCGGCGGAGGCCGCGGTGTCGACCGCGCTCACCCTGCGCTCCCTGCGTGGGTGACGCAGGACACATCCGGACGGTGGGGTCCGGGGAGTGACGTGCAGTCCTCCCCGGGCCTACCGTTGGCGACACAGCGCCGACCCGGTCGATCCCCCCTGCTCCCGGGTCGGCGTTGCCGTGCTCGCCGGGAGTGCATCGCCGCGGCTGTCGCTGCGGTCAGTAGGTGATCTCGGCGCCGTCCGGGCCGGTCGTCGTGCTGACGCCGTCACCCGGCATCCAGCCCGTGTCGGTCACCAGGTCGACGTCGCCCAGCGCAGCCTTGGCGAGGTTGCGCATCTCGTCGCTCGAGTAGGTCATGCCGTCGAGCTCGGCGACGGTGAGGAAGGTCGTCGTGCGACCTCGTGAGGCCTCGACCCACCAGTAGGTCGAGCCGTCGGGGCCGGTGGCGTGCCACGAGCGGTAGGTCGCGTCGCCGGTGGTGAGCGGCAGCTGCTCGGTGATGCGCGAGGAGACGGTGTAGGTCTCCTCGCAGCGGGCGACGGCCTCGTCGACCGCGTCGGTCGGGGCGTCGGTGCTCGTGGTCGAGGTGCCGATCCACTGCCCGGCGATGACCCGGCCGTCGGCGAGCGTGGAGACGCGTCGGTCCCAGGACCCGCTCTCGGGGGTCTGGAAGCACTGGCCCTGCGGGTCGGCCGACGAACGGGTGCTGGTCACGTCGAGCCCGAGCGCGGCGCTCCACTCCTGCGAGTCGAGCAGGGCGATCGCATCGTCGGTGGCGGTGACGGTCGTGGTGCCGGCGGGTGCGGTGCCGGGTCGGTCCACGACGATCACCGCGGCCGAGGTCGCGACGAGTGCGGCGGCGGCCACGCCGGCGACGACCGCAAAGGTCCGGCGCCGGCGGCGGCCGAGCTCGACGACGGTGCCGGTGGCGTCGTGCTCCCGGTCCCTCGAGCCCTCGGCCCGGGCGCGGATGAAGGCGGGCTCGGGCAGCGGCTCGTCGCGGACGTCGTCCATGAGCGACATGAGCGCCGCCCGGACCAGCTCGTCGTCCTCGGGGTCCCACGGCGGGTCGTGACGGTCAGTCATCGTGGGCCTCCTTGTCGGCGAGGATCTTGGCGAGCTGCGCGCGCCCGCGGTGCAGGCGCGCCTTGATGGTGCCCGGCGGGGTGCCGGTCTGGCGGGAGATCTCCTCCACGGAGAGGTCGGTGAGGTAGTGCAGGGCGAGCGTCTCGCGCACGTCCGGACCGAGGGTGCGCAGGGCAGCCACGACCGCCACGCGGTCCTCGTTGGGAGCGGTGGGGGCGGAGCCCTCGCCGTGGCGTTCCATCGCCTTGGTCCGGTTGGTGTCCTTGCGCCATGCGGAGATCGCAATGCGGCGTGCCACGGTTCGTACCCAGGCGCCCGGCTCGTCCGTGGCGCGGACCTGGTCCCACCGCTGCCACGCCCTGGCGAAGGCCTCCTGGGTGGAGTCCCGAGCCAGCTCGAGGTCGCCCGTCGAGGCATAGACGAGGTGCACGACGCGCTGCGCCGTGGAGCGGTAGAAGTCGTCGAACTCGGCCTCCGCCGATGCTTCGCCTCCCTTCATTCACCCCTCCAGACGCGTCAGGGGGGCACTCGGTTGCCCCCGATCCCGAAATCTTTTGCCGAGCCTCGGCTTGCCTCCACCACCGGCCCCGCGTCGTCGGTGACGATGGGGGTGTGACGGTGATGGAGATGATCCGGTCGGCCACGACCGGGCACGACGCTACCCGCCAGCGGCCCGAGGTGCGGGCTGCGGGCGCCGGCGCGGCGACCGCGGCCGCCGGGTGGTGCGTCACCGTCCTGCTCGTCGTCCTCGCCGGTCTGGCCGTACCGCGGGCCACCGCGAGCTTCGGTGACGTGCTCGGCTCGGGCAGCCTGCTGTGGCTCGTCCTCGGCGGCGGCCGCCTGCACGTGGGCGAGGGCGTCCTCGCCCTCACCCCGCTGCTCGGCACCCTCCTGCTCGTGCTGCTCGCCCGGTGGGGCGCCCGTCGCGGTCTGCCCGACGAGTCCGAGCCGCGGCTGCAGGGCGCCTGGGTCGGCGGGTACGCGCTCTTCGGTCTCGTCGCCGCACTGCTCGGTCAGCTCTCCCCGGCCACTCCCGGCTGGACCAGCCTGCCCGTACCCCTCGTCGTCGTGCCGGTTGTCGGCCTGCTCCTCGCGCACGGCCTGCCCGAGCCGGTCGCCGAGCGGTGGGCGAGCGCGCCGCTCGCGCTGCGTCGTGGCCTGCGGCCCGGGGCGAAGGGGGCCGCCACCCTCGTCGGAATGGGTTCCCTGCTCGTCGTCGTCGCGACGGCGATCCACCTGGGCCGTGTCGGGCACATCCAGTCCGAGCTCGAGGCCGGCTTCTTCGGCGGCCTGCTCCTCGTGCTCCTCCAGCTGCTGCTGCTGCCCAACCTCGGCATCTGGGCGCTGTCCTTCGCCGCCGGCCCGGGTGTCGCCACCGCCGGCGGGGCGATGACCACCTGGTCGGGGGCCGAGGCCGGGCTGCTGCCGATGGTGCCCGTGCTCGCCGCCCAGCCCCAGCCCGGTGACCTGCCGTGGGTGACCCGGCTCCTGGTGCTGCTGCCCGTGGTCGTCGGGGTCCTCGTCGCCCGCTGGGCCCTCCGCGAGGTGCCGCGTCTGGCCCCCACCCAGGCCAAGCTCGCGGCCGTCGCCACCGCCGTCCTCGTCGCCGCCGTCGGGGTGGCCGTGCTCGACGGTCTCGGCGGCGGCTCGATCGGTGCGGTGCGCCTGAGCGACCTCGGTGCTCCCGCGCTGCCGCTCATGCTCGTGCTGCTGCTCGAGCTGGGGCTGGGCGCCCTGGCCGTTCTCGCCCGTGACTGGTGGGTCCTGCGCCGCTGAGCGGATCCCCCTTCGTCCTGCCGCAGCGGTCCCGGGTGCCGTGACCGACTCGTGATGCAACCGGATCGCGGCTCCGACCGTCTGCTGGGGTGAGCGGCCCCGCAGGGGGAGCCGCAGGACAGGGGCACTCCGATGAACCGCAGGACCCGACCGATCATGACCGTGGCGGCCGCCGCCATCGCCGCGCTCTCGCTCGCAGCCTGTGGCGGTTCCGACCAGGCCGGGGACCCGGCGTCGCAGACCACGGTGACCGAGCGCTCGCAGATGACCACCTCGGCGACGACGACGCAGACTGCCTCCCCGGCCGCGAGCGCCACGTCGACCGCGGCCCCGGCCGCGCCCAGCAGCAGCGGGCCCTCCGCGGCGCCGGCCGATCCGAGCGAACCCGGGACCGTGCCGCCCGATGCCAACGCGTCCGCACCGTCGGGCGGCGGCGACGAGCTGACGACCCGGGACTCCGAAGCGCTCTTCGTCTCGCCGAGCGGCAGGATCAGCTGTCACATGACCGCCATGGGCACCACCCAGGTGCGGTGCGACCTCGTCGGCGCCACCTTCCCCGTCGCCGATGACGTCGCCGCCGACTGCGAGTGGGACACCGGCACGAGCATGCACGTGAGCAGTGACGGAGGTGCGCAGGTCGGCTGCGTGAGTGACGTCGTCGCCACCGGCAGAGCTGACTCCGAGCAGGCGCGGCTGTGGTGGCAGGAGTCCTTCGGCACCGCGGGCAACGGGCAGGCCGTCCTGCCCTATGGCAAGAGCCTCAACGTCGGTGGCGCCCGGTGCACGAGCACCCGGGAGCACGTGCGGTGCACGGTCGATGGCCAGGGATTCACGATCAGCACCGGCGGGTACACGCTCGTCTGACGTCGACGACGGGTCTCGTCCCCGGGACGACGAGGGGCGCTCACCCACGCGACCTAGACTCGCGGGGTGAGCGCCCCCCTTCGTCTCGTCGTCCTCGTCTCCGGCTCCGGGTCCCTCCTGCAGGCCCTGCTCGACGCCCAGTCCGCGGGCACCCTGCCCGCGCAGGTCGTCGCCGTCGGCGCCGACAAGGAGTGCGCCGGCCTGGAGCGCGCGCGGTCGGCCGGGGTGGAGACCTTCGTCGAGGCGGTGCGCGACCACGCCGACCGCGGCGCGTGGGACGAGGCGCTCGCCGCCCGCATCGCCGAGCACGCGCCCGACCTCGTCGTCACGGCCGGCTTCATGAAGATCCTCGGGCCGCAGGCCCTGGCCGCCGCCACCTTCGTCAACACCCACCCGGCGCTGCTGCCCGCCTTCCCCGGTGCCCACGGGGTGCGCGATGCCCTCGCGTACGGCGTGACCGTCACCGGGTCGACCGCCCACCTCGTCGACTCCGGCGTCGACACCGGGCCGATCATCGAGCAGCGCACCGTGGCGATCGCGCCCGACGACACCGAGGAGACGCTGCACAAGCGGATCAAGGTCGTCGAGCGCGAGATGCTCGTCGACGTCGTCACCGCCATGGCCACCGGCGGCTGGCGGGTCGAGGGACGACGGGTGCACATCGGCTGAGCATCTAGACTCGGGGGCACACGACTGGCGAAGGTGGATCACCACCGGGGAGTGAGACAAGTCGAGGTGCATCGCCCGCCTGGGTGCACCCACCGCACCGCAGCGACCCTCCAGGAGTACTCGTGTCAGACCGCCGTCCCGTCCGCCGTGCCCTCGTCTCCGTCTTCGACAAGACCGGCCTGGAGGACCTCGTCCGCGGGCTCGCCGACGCCGGGGTCGAACTCGTCTCCACCGGCGGCTCGGCCGCCACGATCGCCGGTCTCGGCCTCCCGGTGACCAAGGTCGAGGACCTCACCGGCTTCCCCGAGTGCCTCGACGGCCGGGTCAAGACCCTCCACCCGCGGGTCCACGCGGGCATCCTCGCCGACACCCGGCTCGAGGACCACGTGCGGCAGCTCGAGGAGCTGGAGGTCGCCCCCTTCGACCTCGTCGTCGTCAACCTCTATCCCTTCGCCGACACCGTCGCCTCCGGTGCAGGCGTGCAGGACTGCATCGAGAAGATCGACATCGGCGGCCCGACCATGGTGCGCGCCGCGGCCAAGAACCACGCCTCCGTCGCGATCGTCACCGACCCCACGACCTACGGTGACGTCCTCGAGGCGGTGCGCGGTGGCGGCTTCACCCTCGCCCAGCGCCAGCGCCTGGCCACCGACGCCTTCGTCCACACGGCCACCTACGACGTGGCCGTCGCCACGTGGATGGGCTCGGTCGTCAGCCCGAGCGACGAGACGCCCTTCCCCGGCTGGGTCGGTGGCACGTGGGCCAAGAAGTCCGGCCTGCGGTACGGCGAGAACCCGCACCAGGCCGCCGCGCTGTACGTCGCCGAGGGCGGGGGCGGCATCGCCGGCGCCGAGCAGCTGCACGGCAAGGAGATGTCGTACAACAACTACATCGACGGTGACGCCGCGCTGCGCGCCGCCCACGACCACGGCGACCAGCCGACCGTGGCGATCATCAAGCACGCCAACCCGTGCGGCATCGCGGTGGGGGAGAGCATCGAGGTCGCCTACGAGCGCGCCCACGCGTGCGACCCCGTCTCCGCCTACGGCGGCATCGTCGCGACCAACCGCCCGGTGACCGCGGCGATGGCCACGGCCCTCAACGACACCTTCTCCGAGGTCGTCGTCGCGCCCGACTTCGAGCCGGACGCGCTGGAGATCCTCAAGGAGAAGAAGAACCGTCGCCTGCTCAAGGTCGCGACTCCTGCCCCGGGCGGCGTCGAGACCCGGCCGGTCTCAGGTGGCCTGCTCGTCCAGCAGCGCGATGCCCTCGACGGCGTCGTCGAGGCGAAGGGGGACGACAAGCCGACCCAGGGCCACGGCGACGACCCGAGCGACTGGGCGCTCGTGACCGGTGAGGCTGCCGACGAGGCGACCCTCGCCGACCTCGCCTTCGCCTGGCGCGCGGTGCGCGCGACGAAGTCCAACGCGATCCTGCTCGCCAAGGACCAGGGCTTGGTCGGCATCGGCATGGGTCAGGTCAACCGCGTCGACTCCTGCCACCTCGCGGTGAGCCGGGCGGGCGAGAAGCGGGCGAAGGGGGCTGTCGCCGCCTCGGACGCCTTCTTCCCCTTCGCCGACGGGCTGCAGGTGCTGCTCGACGCCGGCGTCAGCGCCGTCGTCGCCCCCGGTGGGTCCGTCCGCGACGACGAGGTCGTCGCTGCGGCGCAGGCCGCCGGCATCACGATGTACTTCACCGGTACCCGCCACTTTGCCCACTGACGCACCCCGGGCGCCCGCGAGCCGGTACCGGCTGGCGCTCATCCTGGCCTTCGTCAGCGGGTGGGGCATGTCGGCCCAGTCGCGGATGAACGGCGAGGTCTCGTCGGTGCTCGGCGCGCCCGCGCAGGCGGCGGTGTGGAGCTTCGGCTCCGGGCTGGTCCTGCTCGGGCTCGCGACGCTCTTGTCGGCCCGGGTCCGTCGCGGCATCGGCCGCATCGCCGCTGCCCTTCGCGAGGAGCGGCTGCGCTGGTGGCAGTGCCTCGGCGGCGTCGGCGGCGGGTTCTTCGTCGCCATCCAGACCGCGGCGGTGCCGCTCGTGGGCGTCGCGATCTTCACCGTCGCGACGGTCGCCGGCCAGACGGCCACCGGCCTGCTCGTCGACCGGCTCGGGATCGGTCCCGGTGGACGCCGCCCGATCCTGCCCAGCCGGGTGATCGCGGCCGTCCTCGCCGTCGCCGGCGTGGGCGTGACCGTCTCCGGCTCCCTGGGCGAAGGTGGACTCTCCCCCCTTCCCGTCGTCCTCGCGGTGGTGGCCGGCGCCGGCCTCGCGATGCAGCAGGGGGTCAACGGCCGGGTCAACCTCGTCAGCCGTGACGTCCTTGCGACGACGGGGCAGAACTTCCTCACCGGCACCGCCTTTCTCGTCGTCTTCCTCGGCGTCCAGTGGCTGCGTGGTGCCTATGAGCCGGTGTCCTTCGCTGGCGTGCCGTGGTGGGCGTGGTGGGGCGGCTGCATCGGCGTGGTCTTCATCGCCGTGGCCGCGTGGGCCGTGCAGCACCTGGGTGTGCTCGTCTTCGGTCTGGCCCTGCTCAGCGGACAGATCCTCTCGGCCCTGGCGATCGATCTGGCCGTGCCCACGTCCGGCCACGAGGTCACCCTCGTCATGGCCCTCGGAGCCGGCGTGACCTTGGCCGCGGCCACCGTCGCCGGGTGGTTCGCCCGCCCCACGCGGACCGCACCCGACCCCTCGACCCTCGTGAAAGGATGAGATCCGTGACTGCACAGATCCTCGACGGCAAGGCGGCACTCGCGTCGATCAAGACCGAGCTCGCCACGCGGGTGGCGGCGCTCAAGGACCAGGGGATCACCCCCGGTCTGGGCACCGTGCTCGTCGGCGACGACCCCGGGAGCTCGTGGTACGTCGCCGCGAAGCACAAGGACTGCGCCGAGATCGGCATCACGAGCATCCGCCGTGACCTGCCGGGCACCGCGACCCTCGACGAGGTCCTCGAGGTCGTGCGCGGTCTCAACGACGACCCGGCCTGCACGGGCTTCCTCGTGCAGCAGCCGACCGGCCTGGACGAGAACAGGATCCTCTCGGCGGTCGACCCGGCCAAGGACGTCGACGGGCTGCACCCGACCAACCTCGGGTGGCTGGTCCTCGGCGAGCCGGCCCCGCTGCCGTGCACCCCGATGGGCTGCATCGAGCTGCTGCGCCGCCACGACGTGCCGATCGCCGGCGCTCGCGTCGCGATCGTCGGCCGGGGGATCACCGTCGGGCGGCCGCTCGGCCTGATCCTCACCCGCCGCAGCGAGAACGCCACCGTCGTCTCCTGCCACACCGGCACGCGTGACCTGGCCGCCGAGGTGCGTCAGGCGGACATCGTCGTCGCGGCCGCTGGCGTGCCGGGCATCATCACCGCCGACATGGTCAAGCCGGGCGCAGCGGTGCTCGACGTGGGCGTCAGCCGCGTCGACGGCAAGATCGCCGGCGACGTGGCCGACGACGTCGCCCAGGTCGCCGGGTGGATCAGCCCCAACCCCGGGGGCGTCGGCCCGATGACCCGCGCGATGCTGCTGACCAATGTCGTCGAGGCCGCGGAGCAGCAGCTGCGATGAGCGAGCCCGAGCAACCGACGGTTCCGGCCAGGCCTCCCCTTGACGTACCGGCGCTCGCCGCGTGGTGGGTCGTGGCGGCCGGGGTCGCCGTGGCCATGCTCTTCCTCGCGACCGACCACGTGCTGAGGGCGACCCTCTGCCTCGGGGGGAGCCTGCTGCTCGCGGCCCTGCTGCGGGTGACCGTGCGCGGGTCGACCATGGGGGGCATCGCCGTGCGCGGGCCGCTCGTCGACGTCATCACCCTCGTCGTCCTGGGTGTCGCTGTCCTCGTCTCGGGCTTCACCCTCGATCTCTCGGCCCGCTGATCCTGAGCGGACACCGAAGGGGGCCCGTCGCACCATCTGGTGCGGCGGGCCCCCTTCGTGAGCCGTGCTGGCGTCAGCCCTTGATGAGGCCGAGCTTGGTGACGGCGTCGCGCTCCTCGGCGAGCTCGGCGACCGAGGCGTCGATCTTGCCGCGGGAGAAGTCGTCGATCTCGAGGCCCTGGACGATCTCCCACTTGCCGTCCTTGACCGTGACGGGGAAGGAGGAGATGAGGCCCTCGGGGACACCGTAGGAGCCGTCGGAGCAGACCGACATCGAGACCCAGTCGCCCTCGGGGGTGCCGAGCGCCCAGTCACGGGCGTGGTCGACGGTGGCCGAGGCGGCGGAGGCCGCGGAGGAGGCGCCACGCGCCTCGATGATCGCGGCGCCGCGCTTGGCAACGGTCGGGATGAAGGTGCTCTCGAGCCACTCCTGGTCACCGACGGCCTCGGCGGCGTTCTTGCCGGAGACCTCGGCGTGGAAGAGGTCGGGGTACTGGGTGGCGGAGTGGTTGCCCCAGATCGTCATCTTCTTGATCTCGGTGACCGGCACGCCGAGCTTGGCGGACAGCTGGCTGATCGCCCGGTTGTGGTCCAGGCGGGTCAGGGCGCTGAAGCGCTCGTTGGGGATGTCGGGCGCGTTGTTCATCGCAATGAGGGCGTTGGTGTTGGCCGGGTTGCCCGTGATCGTCACGCGCACGTCGTCGGCCGCGACCTTGTTGAGGGCCGCGCCCTGCGGGGCGAAGATGCCGCCGTTGGCCTCGAGGAGGTCACCGCGCTCCATGCCCGGGCCGCGGGGGCGGGCACCGACGAGCAGCGCGTGGTTGACGCCGTCGAAGACCTTTTCGGCGTCGTCGCCGATCTCGACACCGGCGAGGGTCGGGAAGGCGCAGTCGTCGAGCTCCATGACGACACCCTCGAGGGCCTTGAGGGCCGGGGTGATCTCGAGCAGTCGCAGCTCGACCGGGGTGTCGGGGCCGAAGAGCGACCCGCTGGCGATGCGGAAGAGAAGGCTGTAGCCGATCTGGCCGGCGGCGCCGGTAACGGCGACCTTGACGGGAGTGGTGCTCACGAGAAGTCGTACCCCTTCGTGCGGTGATTGGGGAGCAGATACGGTCTCGACCCTACTCCGAGGCGGGGTGCCGGTGTCACCGGCGTCCGTCAGCCCAGCGCCACGAGTGCCACGGGGTCGGTCGTCGGCTGCTGGGACCCTCCAGTGGGCTCGACGCTCAGGCCGACGCCCTCAGCTGCGGTGACATCACCCTCGAGCACCATCTCGCCGTCGGTGCCGGGCACCATCCCGGCGGAGGTCATGGCGCCCGAGGGGTCCTGCAGCCAGGCCTGGTAAGCGTGCCCGTCGCCGGGGTCGGCGAGCCCTTCGACGCGCAGCACGGCCTTGCCCATGCGCTCGGAGCGCACGACCCGGACCGTGCCGCCGTCGGCGGTGGTGACCTCCTGGGTGCGCGCATCGGGTGCCGCCGCGACCTCCTCGGAGATGCTCGTGGTGGCGCGGTCGACGACCTGCCAGGTGACACCGCCGCCGACGAGGAGGGCGGCAGCCGCGGCGAGGGCGACCCAGCGGCGCCGCGCCCGCCGGCGAAGGGAGAGCACCTGCGCCTCGTCCTCGGCGTGGGTGGGCGTGGGGTGCGCGGCGGGCGGCGGGTCCTGACGGGTCTGAGCGGCCCGGGCCAGGATGTCGTCCCGCAGTGACGGCGGCGGGGTGACCGCGACCGTCTCGGCGAGCAGCGGAGTGACCGCGCCGAAGGAGTCGACCTCGTCGCGGCAGGCCGGGCAGCGCGCGAGGTGCTCCTCGAAGTCGGCGCGCTCGTCGTCGTCGAGGGCGTCGAGGGCATAGGCCCCGGAGAGGCTGTGCAGGTCGTCGCTCATGGGGTCACTCCCAGCTGGTCCCTCAGACGGATGAGTCCGTCGCGGATACGTGTCTTGGCGGTGCCGAGTGGTAGGTCGAGGAGGCTCGCGACCTCCGTGTGGGTGTAGCCGCCCAGGTAGGCCAGGCTCACGGCCTCGCGCTGGTTGGCGGTCAGCCCGTCGAGGGCCGAGCGCACCCGGGCGGCCTCGATGCGGGCCGTCGCCGTCTCCGCGGTGGTGTCGAAGTCGACCTCACGGGACCGGGCGTGCCAGCCGTCGTCGCGGACCGCGGCGGCTTGGCTCGAGCGCACCCGGTCGATGGCGCGGCGGTGGGCCATCGTGAGCAGCCAGCCGATCGCCGACCCGCGCCGCGGGTCGAAGTGGCTGGCCCGGCGCCACACCTCGAGGTAGACCTCCTGGGTCACTTCCTCGGACTGCGCCGGGTTGCGCAGGATCCGCAGGACGAGACCGTGCAGTCGGGGAGCTGTCTCGTCGTAGACGGCGGCGAAGGCGACCTCGTCCCCCTTCGCCACCTGCTTGAGGCGGTGGGCGAGCCGGTCGTGGCCCCCGTGGGCAGGCTCCCGCTCGGAGGCCGTGCGGGCGTCCGGCGGGTCCTGCTCACGGGGAGGGGGCACGAGGTCCATGGTGACGGATCAGGTTACTTCTTGGCGGTCGGCATGAGGACCGAGTCGACGATGTAGACCGTGGCATTGGCGGTCTGGACGTCTCCGCAGACGACGTTGGCCTCGCCGACGGTGAAGTCCTCGCCCGAACCCTTGACGGTGATCTTGTCGCCGGCGAGGGTCTCGTGGGTGCCGGCGAGGTCCTCGGGAGCGAGGCGGCCCTCGACGACGTGGTGGGTGAGCACCGTCGTCAGCAGGCCCTTGGGGTCACCCATCGCCTTGTCGAGCGTGGCCTGGTCCATGGCGGCGAAGGCGTCGTCGGTCGGGGCGAAGACGGTGATGTCCTCGGAGGAGTTGAGCGTCTTGGCCAGGTCGGCCTCGGTGACGGCCTTGACGAGCGTCTTGAGGAGCGGGTTGTTGCTCGCGGCGGTCGCGACCGGGTCGGTCGACATGCCGTCGAAGGAGCCCTTGCCGTCCTCGGGCACGGATGCGCACCCCTCGCCGAAGGGGGCGCCCGCCTCGGCGGCGTCGGTGGACGAGGACATCGAGTCGTCGGACCCCATCGACTCCGAGCTGCTCGACGAGCTCGCGGAGCTGCCGGTGTCGGTGTCGTCACCGCAGGCGGTGAGGGCGAAGGGGAGCGCGGCTGCGGCGAGCAGGGCGACGGTGCGGGTCGTGGTCATGCGGGACATGTCGTGCCTCCGGTCATCGTGGGTGGCTGTGCGACAAGGGATTCGGAGCCGTCGGGCGTGCGGATGGGTCAGTCCGTCACGGTCACGGCGATCGAGTGCCAGCCGGTGGCGCCGGCGGGGAAGGGAGTGGCCTCCTGACGCGTCTGCACCTCGCCCGTGCCGTCGGTGGCGCGCACGGTGAGGTCGTGCCGACCCGGGGTCGCGTTCCACGGCAGGAACCACTGGCGCCAGCAGTCGACGCCCGCCTCGGTGCCGAGCGTCGCCCGGCGCCACTCGCCGTCGTCGACGCGCACGTCGACCCGCTCGATGCCGCGGCGCTGTGCCCAGGCGACGCCGCCGATGACGGTGCGGCCGGGCGGGATGCGACGCAGCGCCCGGGGCGTGTCGATCCGGGCCTGGGTGCGCACCCGGCCGTCGGTCGCCCAGTCGCGGTCTGTCCAGTAGGCGCTCGCCGCGTCGTAGCGGGTGACGGTCATGCGGGTGAGCCACTTCGTGGCGCCGACGAAGCCGTAGAGCCCGGGCGTGACGAGGCGGGCGGGGAAGCCGTGCTCGCGGGGCAGGGGGGCGCCGTTCATGCCGACGGCGACGAGCGCGTCGCGGTCGTCGAGGAGGGCCGAGAGCGGCGTCGAGATCGTCATGCCGTCGGTCGACGTCGAGAGCACCTGCAGGTCGGGGTCGCGTGGGTCGGTGTCGAGTCCGGCGCGGGCGAGCAGCTCGCGAGTGGGCACGCCGAGCCAGCGGGCGTGGCCGATGTAGGGGCCGCCGACCTCGTTGGAGACGCAGTTGAGGGTGATGTCGCGCTCGACCATCGGCGTGGCGAGCAGCTCGTCGATGTCCATCGTCACCTCACGTGGCACGTCACCGTCGATCGTCAGCGACCACTCGCCGGGGTCGACGCGCGGGGCGAGGAGTGCGGTGTCGATCCGGTAGAAGTCGGCATTCGCCGTGACGAAGGGGGAGATCCCGGACTTGCCGACGTCCACCCCCTTCGGCAGGGCGGGCAGGGGCCGCGTCGGTCGCGGCAGGGTGAGCGTGGGCGGCGCGGACCGGGCGACGAGCGCCTGCCCTGAGCCGCCGATCGCCAGCGCGGCGGCGCCGGTGCCCCCGAGGGCGACGACCCGACGTCGCGTCGGGTGCGTGGGGTCGGCGTGGGCGGAGCCCGAGGGCAGCACCCGGGCGACGAGCAGGTCGAGCGTCAGGATCCCGACGACGGCCGCGACGAGGGCGGGGAGCCAGGCCACGTCGTCGGCGGTGGGCCGCAGCACCGCGGCCGCGCCGGCGAGGCCGGTGAGCAGCAGGAGGAGCAGCGTCGAGGCCAGCCGGGAGCGTGGCCGCACGGTGCCCGCGAGGGCCGCGAGGAGCAGGGAGACGACGGCGACCGAGCCGATGAGGATCGGCTTGTCGGCCGTGCCGAAGGTGCCGACCGCCCACTCCTTGACCGGGGTCGGGGTCGCGTCGATGACCTGGCTGCCGACGGCGAGGACCGGCGACGACGCGGGGGAGGTCAGGGCCGCGACGAGGTGGGCAGCGGCCGTGCCGAGGCCTGCCGCGAGGACGCCGCAGGCGGCGGGGAGTGCGGACCGAGAACTCATGGAGGGGGTTCGGCGCTGCCCGGGGTGACGGATGGGTCGGTCCGCCCGGGACGACGAAGGGCGCCGTCCTGAGGAGGCCGCCCGCGGCCGTCACGAAGGGGGGAGGTCCACCGGACCTCCCCCCTTCGCCTCGTCGTCAGCTCAGAGGCTGTCGATGATGGCGTTGAGTGTCGCGCTCGGGCGCATCGCCGCCGACGCCTTGGCGGCGTCGGGCTTGTAGTAGCCACCGAGGTCGACCGGCGAGCCCTGCGCGCCGATGAGCTCGTCGTTGATCTTCGCCTCGTTGTCGCCGAGCTCGGCGGCGACGCGGGTGAAACGCTCCTTGAGCTCGGCGTCGGTGTCCTGGGCCGCCAGCGCCTGTGCCCAGTAGAGGGCGAGGTAGAAGTGGCTGCCGCGGTTGTCGATCGAGCCGAGCTTGCGGGCCGGGCTCTTGTTTTCCTCGAGGAAGGTGGCGATCGCCGTGTCGAGGGTGTCTGCGAGGACCTGCGCCTTGGGGTTGTCGAAGTGCGTGGCGAGGTGCTCGAGGGAGGCGCCCAGCGCGGAGAACTCACCCAGGGAGTCCCAGCGCAGGTAGTTTTCCTTGACGAACTGCTGCACGTGCTTGGGCGCGGAGCCGCCGGCACCGGTCTCGAAGAGACCGCCGCCCGCCAGGAGCGGGACGATCGAGAGCATCTTGGCGCTCGTGCCGAGCTCGAGGATCGGGAAGAGGTCGGTGAGGTAGTCGCGCAGGACATTGCCCGTGACCGAGATGGCGTCCTTGCCGGCGCGGATCTGCTCGAGGCAGAAGGTCACCGCATCGACGGGCGAGAGGATCTTGATCTCGAGGCCCTCGGTGTCGTGCTGCGGCAGGTACTCCTTGACCTTGGCGATGATCTGGGCGTCGTGGGCGCGGGCCTCGTCGAGGAAGAAGACGGCCGGGGCACCGGTCGCGCGGGCGCGGGTGACGGCCAGCTTGACCCAGTCCTGGACGGGGATGTCCTTGACCCGGCTCATCCGCCAGATGTCGCCCTCCTCGACGGCGTGCTCGAGGACAACCTCGCCGGCCGAGGTGGTGACCGTGACGGTGCCGGCGGTCGGGATCTCGAAGGTCGTCGGGTGCGAGCCGTACTCCTCGGCCTTCTGGGCCATGAGGCCGACATTGGGCACGCTGCCGATGGTCGACGGGTCGAGGGCGCCGTTGCGCTTGTGCTCCTCGATGACCGCGGCGTACATCGGGCCGTAGGAGCGGTCGGGGATCATCGCGAGGGTCTCCTGCTGGCCACCCTCGGCGTCCCACATCTGACCGGAGTCGCGGATGACGACCGGCATCGAGGCGTCGATGATGACGTCGCTGGGGACGTGGAGGTTGGTGATGCCCTTGTCGGAGTCGACCATCGCCAGCGCGGGGCGGCGCTCGGCGAGGGCGTCGATGTCGGCACGGATCGCGTCGCGGGTCTCGGCCGGCAGCTTGTCGAGCTGGGTGTAGAGCGAGGCCAGGCCGTAGCGCAGGTCGACGTCGGCCATGAGGAAGGACGCGGCGTGCTTGTCGACGAGGTCGCCGAGCCATGCAGCGACGCCGTGGCCGAAGAGGATGGGGTCGGAGACCTTCATCATCGTCGCCTTCAGGTGTAGCGACAGCAGCAGGCCCTCGGCGCGGGCGGCCTCGATCTGGGCGTCGTAGAAGGCGCGCAGCGCCTTGGCCGACATGAAGGTCGCGTCGACGATCTCCCCCTTCGTCACCGGGACGGAGTCCTTGAGGACGGCCTCGGTGCCGTCCTGGGCCGTCAGCGTGATCTTCAGGGTGTCGTCGGCGGGGGAGACGATGGACTTCTCGTTGCCGTAGAAGTCGCCCTCGCTCATCGAGGCGACACGGGCCTTGTTGTCGGCGGTCCACGGGCCGAGCTTGTGCGGGTGCTTCTTCGTGAAGTTCTTGACCGCGAGCGGGGCGCGGCGGTCGGAGTTGCCCTCACGCAGGACGGGGTTGACCGCGGAGCCGAGGACGTTGGCGTAGGCCGCGGCGACCTGCTGCTCCTCGTCGGTGCTCGGGTTGTCGGGGTAGTCCGGCAGGTCGTAGCCCTGGCCCTGCAGCTCGGCGATCGCTGCCTTGAGCTGCGGCACGGAGGCCGAGATGTTGGGCAGCTTGATGATGTTGGCCTCGGGCGTCTTGGCCAGCCGGCCGAGCCCGGCGAGGTTGTCGGCGACGCGCTGCTCGTCGGTCAGCCGGTCGGGGAACTGGGCGAGGATGCGGCCGGCGAGCGAGATGTCGCTCGTCTCCAGCTCCACACCGGAGCCCGAGGTGAAGCCCTGGACGATCGGGAGCAGCGAGTAGGTGGCCAGTGCCGGCGCCTCGTCGATCTTGGTCCAGACGATCTTCGCGGTCATGTGTGTCCCTCCGTGGGGTGTGGGGTGGGTCTCCCCTGATCCTCCCACGGGTCGGGCCGGTCGCGTCCCGCGGTCCGACGAAGGGAGGTCACCCCCGGTCGTCGTGGACCGGGGGGATGCGTGGTGGGCCGAAGCGGATGAGGCGCAGCTGCTCGATCGTCTCCTCGAGGAGCACACGGTTGGTGCGCTGCAGGTCGGCGAGGATGAGCAGCGCGAAGCTGAAGAGGGCGCCGACGAGCAGGGTCGTGCCGAAGATCAGCGACTGGATGTGGCCGGCCGAGTCGCCCATCGCGGCCAGGACGAGGAAGCGGACGAAGGGGATGAGCCCCAGCACGAGCAGGACGCTGCCGACGATCCCGAAGAAGGCGTGCGGCTTGAACATGATGAAGGAGCGCACGATCGCCGATGCGGACTTGGCCATGTGCTGCCAGATGCTCGTAAAGAGCCGCGATTCACGGGTCTTGTCGTTGGTGACGACGGGGACGGACTCGATGGCCAGCCGCTTGTGGCCGGCCTGGATGATCGTCTCCATGCAGTAGGAGAACTCGGTGACGATGTTCAGCCGCATGAGGGAGGCGGCGGAGTAGGCGCGGAAGCCGCTGGCGGCGTCGGGCAGGTCGGTGCTCGCGGCCCGGTTGACCACGGCCGACCCGAAGGACTGCATGCGCCGCTTGAAGGGGGAGAAGTGGGCGATCGTGGCGGTCTGCCGGTCGGCGACGACGATGTCGGCGCGGCCGGCGATGATCGGCTCGACGAGGTCGCCGATGCGCTCCTGCGGGTACTGGTTGTCGCCGTCGGTGTTGACGAGGATGTCGGCGCCGTGACGCAGGGCGAAGTCGGCACCGTCACGGAAGGAGCGGGCCAGTCCGAGCGGCCGGCTGTGCCGGATGAGGTGCGTGATGCCGAGCTCGCGGGCGACGTCTGCGGTACGGTCACTGGAGCCGTCGTCGATGACGAGGGTCTCGATGGTGTCGACGCCGGGGATGTGCGTCGGGATCGTCGCGAGGACCAGGGGGAGGGTCGCCTCCTCGTCGAGGCAGGGGATCTGGACGATCACCTTCATGGTCAGGGCCTCCGCCGACGTCGCTTGTGGTGCCCGCAGCATCTCAACCTCGGCTGCGGTGCCGCCACCCGGGGGTCGTGCGACGAGCGAGCCGTCGTAGACGATCTTCGGCGGGCGACGGAGGTCACACGAAAATTGTGGTCAAGGTATGGCAAGGATGGTAAGTGAACGGTAAAGTTCCTTCTCGAGATCGTGGCCGGGGAGGTCCACGAGCTCGGGGCGGACAGACCGCCCCTCGACACTTCGCTGGGGAGGCGAGTTCGTGCACATCGAGTTGATGGTGTTCCTGGGGTGGGCTTCCGTGCCGGTCGTGGCCTACGGGGCAGGCATGTCGTTCCTGCGTCTCCGCGGCCGCAAGACAGTTCCTGGCGATGGTGCAGCCGCGTCGGCCCGGCTCGAGGAGTTGCGCCGCCGTGCTGTCGAGGCAGGTGCGTCTCGGGGCCGGATGGCCGAGGCCATCCGGCTGGCCGACGGTCCGGTTGCCGCATCCTTGACCAACCCGCGAGCTTGACCGTGGTCGGCCTGCCACGTCTGGCTCCCGGCGTCGGCGCGGGCCGGGCAGCACTCCGACCGCTCCAGGGACTGCTTGCCCTGACCGACTTCCTCGTCATCACCTGGGCCACCTTCGGTGCGCAGGTCGTCCGATTCGGCATCGACGGCCGGACCGACGTCGCGGCGACGAGTGGCGACGTCACCATCAGTTACACGTGGTTCAGCATCCTCCTCATCCTTGCGTGGTGGCTCGCCCTGCGCTTCCACGGCGTCTACGACATGCACGTCCTTGGGCACGGGACCGTGGAGTACCGGCTCATCGCGACGGCCACGCTGCGGGTCTTCGCTGTCGTGGCCATGGCTGCCTTCGCGCTCCAGGTGCAGGTCGCGCGCGGTTACATCCTGCTCGCGCTCCCGGCAGGGATCATCGTTCTGTGGGCCGCTCGTCGGGTCTGGCGCGCCTGGCTGGGTCACCGCCGGTCGGCGGGTGACCTCAGCCACGACGTCCTCGTCGTCGGTGACCCGAGCACGGTGCGTCACCTCGTCGACACGTTCGCGACCGTGCCCGAGGCCGGGTACCGCGTCATCGGGGTGTGCACGGCGGCGGCCCCCGATGGCCTGGCCGACATGCCGGTGCTGGGCACCGAGCGCGAGGGGGCGCGCGTGGCGATCGAGCTCGGCGTCGACGTGGTCGCCTGCGCCGACACGCACGCCCTCGGCGCCGGAGGCCTGCGGCGGCTCGGGTGGGCGCTCGAGGGCAGCGGCATCGAGCTGGTGGTCTCCCCGGGTCTGACGGAGATCGCCGGTCCGCGGGTGCTCACCCGGCCCGTAGCCGGTCTGCCGCTCCTGCACGTCGAGGCGCCGAGCTTTTCCGGCCCCCGGTTGGTGCTGAAGTCGACCATCGACTGGGTCGGGGCGCTCGCCCTCGTCCTCCTCTTCTCGCCGCTGCTGGTCGTCGTCGCCGCCCTGATCAGGCTGTCGGACGGTGGGCCGGTCTTCTTCCGGCAGGAGCGGGTCGGGCTCGACGGCAGGACCTTCCGCATGACGAAGTTCCGCTCGATGGCGGTCGACGCCGAGGACCGGCTCGACCAGCTGCGCCAGCGCACCCCGGACGAGGTCGACCGCGGGGTGCTCTTCAAGCTCAAGGACGACCCGCGCATCACTCCGGTGGGGCGCTACATCCGGAGGTACTCGATCGACGAGCTGCCCCAGCTCTTCAACGTCCTCACTGGGCACATGAGCCTGGTCGGTCCGCGCCCGCCGCTGCCCTCGGAGGTGGCACGTTACGAGCACGATGCGCACCGTCGGCTCCTCGTCAAGCCGGGCATGACGGGGTTGTGGCAGATCAACGGCCGCAGCAACCTCACCTGGGAGCAGTCGGTGCGCTTCGACCTCTACTACGTCGAAAACTGGTCGGTCGCGCAGGACCTCGTCATCCTCTGGCGGACCTTCCACGCCGTCGTCACCAAGGACGGGGCGTACTGATGCCCAGGGACGGGCGTCGTCGCTGGAGTGCCCCCCTTGGCCGCGCAACTACCGCGGCGTGTGGTCGACGCTTCTGACGAGCCGCCACCCGGTGGACTCGCTGCTGGGGTACGTCCGGGGGACCCGCAGCACATCCGTGGCGGTCCGAGCTGCGCTCGCCCACGGAGCTGGTGACGCTCCTCCACACCCGCACGACGTGCGCACCGTCAACGAGGTCTTCCACCGGCACGACTACGGCACCGGGGCGCCGACCTTTCACGCTTCTACCGCGGTCTGGCCGGGTACCAGCCGACCAGCGACGGCAAGGTCGCCGTCGAGGTGCTCTGCGAGGGCCTCGCCCGGGGCCCGCGCGGGGTCCTCCAGGTCGTGGGCCGCATCGACCTGATCAAGGACGAGACCGAGGGCAGCGAGGAGTCGATCATCGCCGCGATCCCGCCCGATGGGAATGCCGCGATCGGGGAGATCGTCCACGAGTACCCGGCGGGTCAGGCACCTGCAGGGGTGACGCGTCAGGTGGTGAGCAGCCCGCGCGCCACGAGGTCGGCGACAAACCGGGTGACGTCGTCGCCCAGAGCCTCCTCGGGCACGCCGGCAGCCGTTGCGACCCTTGTCGACAGGTTGCTCGGGTCCTGTCGCAGCGCCTCGAGCCAGATGAGCGCCGCGGTCCCGTCGAGCACGTGGATCGGCCCGTGCGGCAGGCGCGCGACGTAGACCCTCGTGCCCCCGTCGTCGCGGTCGACGGTCCACCCGACCCCGGTCGGGACGCGGTGGGTGTCGCGGGCTGTCATCGGGCCCGTCCCGTGACCTCGACGACGGCCTGCCGGACGCGGTCGACGAAGGCCCTTGCGATCTCCCCGGGTGTGGGTGGGCGGCCCAGTCGAGCGGCCAGCGCGTCGGTGTTGACGAGGGGCAGCATGGCGATGAGCCGCAGCCTGGAGGGCGCATCGGGCGCGGTGCGGATCCTGGCCCGCCACTCGGACAGGCGGGAGTCCCCCTGGGTCAGGGCGAGCCAGTCACGCAGTCCGGCGGCGTCCTGGACGCGGTCCGTCTCCCCGGTCCCCACGGCGAAGGCGGTCTCGGCACCGATGGCCACAGCCTCCGCCGCCATCGCCGCACGGGCCTCGTCGTCGGCGTGGTGCCAGACGTGCTCGACGTCCGCCGTGGCCTGGCCTCCCTCGACATTGCGCGCGGCGTGCAGCACGAGCAGGACGCCGTGAGCCGCGGGTCCGGGCGTGGCACAGCGGGCGCCGCCGATGTCGCGGTGGGTGCGTCCTTCCCAGAGGTGGTCGAACGCCGCGGTGGCGTCCAGACCGATGCCGGGGAAGTGGCGGTGCACGTCGAGGTGACCCCATACCGGGTGGTCGAGCGTCGCCGCGTGCCCGAAGGGAGAGCCTGTCCGGAACCCGCTCACGAGGCGGAACCCGGCGTCCGTCGTCAGTCGGAGGAGCAGCGCGACGTCCTCGGGACGCACCAGCACGTCGATGTCACCGGGCCGCCGGCCGGGGTGGGTCATCGCGTCGTCGATCGCCGCACCCTTGATGTGGAGCAGATCCACGCCGTGTGTTGCGGCGATGTGCTGGATCGCGGCGTGCCCCAGGCGCACCCGGGCGCCCAGCGGGACGTCCGCGACGCCGTCGCCCGGCTGCCCGCCGCTGACCCGCTCCAGCACCGCGCGCATCTGCTCGACCCGCTCGGCCCAGGTCGGCACGGTCGGGTCCGACCCGGTCGGGAAGGTGTCACTGGCCGGGACCGCTGCCGCGACCGTCGCGGCGAAATCCTGCGCAGGGACGACCCGGCGGCGCTCGTCCGCGACGTCGCGGAAGCCGGACACGGGTGTGCTGACGACGACCCGACCTGCTGCCAGGTACTCGTGGAGCTTGATCGGGTCGAGGCTCTCGGTGAACTCGTCGACGACGTGGGGGACGACGAGCACGTCCGCGTGCTGGAGGTACCCGCCGACCTCCGACGCGGGACGGGGGCCGAGGCGCACCACCCCCGCTGCCGCGAGCCGGGCGTCCTCGTCTCGCCCCAGGGCGTTGGGCCCGACGAGCACCAGCGTGCCCGTGTCGCCGAGCGCGTCCGCCGTGGCGACGCACAGGCCGAGGTCGAGACGGTCGCTGTGCAGCGTGCCGACGTAGACCGCGACAGGACCGGGCGGGAGGTCCGCCGGCCTAGCGCGGGCACGCCGGATGCCTTCCGCGTCGACGGCGTTCTGGATGAGGGTGACCGGCCGTCGCGGCGACTTGGTGCGCACGAGGCCCGTGGAGCAGACGACGACCTCGGCGCAGCCCTGCATCAGCTCGTCCTCCTGGCGGACGAGGCGCGCGTGGGTCGCGTCGTCCCGTTGGGCCGCGAGCCAGTCGTCGGTGATGTCGTACAGGGCGGGCCAGTCGCTCATCTCGAGCAGCTCGGCGCCAGCGGGGTCGTTGACCCACAGCGTCGGCTGCGGCAGGCCGGCGCGGGATGCCGACCTCAGGATGCCCCGGGCCCACCTGCGGTCGTAGCCGTGGTCGAGCAGGCGGGGGAGGGGCTTGGTCGGCTCGTGGAGCCAGATCGCGCCGGGCGCCACCCCGTCGAGCCGAGGTCCGATCCGCAGGCCGCGACCGGGGCGGGGCAACGAGCCCGTGCGGATCGCCTGGGAGAGGTCGCTGGGCGGCTCGACGAAGAGGACCCTCAGCCCGGGGTCGGTACGCAGCAGGCCCGCCACGAGGTGCTGGTTCCTCCGCCACACCTCGTCCCACGGCTCGAGGGAGATGACGACCAGGCACCTGTCGGCGGGCCCGGTCGTCACGGCACGTCGGGCCGCCGCGTGCTCGTACACCGCGTCGGTGGCAGCTGCCTGACCGGTGATCGAGAAGGTGGAGTGCTGCCGTGCCCTGAGAGCTGCTCCGTAGGCCGCGCGCCGGCGCGGGTCGTGGGCGAGGGCGACCAGCAGCCTCCCGGCGGCCACCGGGTCGCCGACGGGGAAGAGTGCGGCCGCGGCCACCGGCCCCACGGTCTCGAGGTGGCCCGCAGCCGCACTGGCCACGACCGGCAGGCCGCTGGCCATCGCCTCGACGACGGCCAGCCCCAGCCCCTCCACTCCGCACGTCGCCATGAAGATGCTGGCGCGGGACATGAGGGCATCGACGTCGTGCCGGTGGCCGAGGAAGGTCGTGCTCCCGCCGATGCCCAGTTCGCGCGCCAGTGCCTCCAACCGAGGGCGTTCGGCACCGTCACCGGCCACCCTCAGCTGCCATCCGTCGTCGGCGAGACCTGAGGCGGCGAAGGCCCGGATCCCGACCTCGGTCTGCTTTTCCGCCTCGAGGCGCTGGACCATCAGGACGGTTGGTTCGCGTGGTTCGCCGCTCTCACCGGCATGGCGATGCGGTATCCCCGGCAGGACCACGGTGGGCTCCCCTCCGACGACCTTCCTGATGTGCGAGCTGACCGCGATCTCGGCGTCCATCCGGCGAGCGGTCAGCCACAGTGCCGCTCGGCTGACCGCCCGGGAACCGCGACGGGCGGCGAAGTGGCGCGTACTGACGATCGGCGTGCCCACGAGGGTCGGCGCGATCGTCGCGGCGAGGTCGGCGGCCGACATGTGGGTGGCGACGAGATCGGCTGCTGACCCGGCGGGGCCGGCGAGCTGCCGGACGGCGTCGAGGATCCCCCGGACGGGACGAACGGACACCGCGGGACGGTCTATGGCGGCGCGCATCCGCTCGACGTCCCCGCCGAGCACGGTCACCTCGTGGCCGCGGTCGTGCTGGGCGGCGGCGAGCACGGCGACGTGGCTCTCGACGCCGGCGAAGTCCTGGGTGCACACCACGTGGGTGATCCTCATGATGACACTGCTCCGGCTGTGGCCCCGGGATGGCGCGCACCGTCCATCGTCGCGTCCTGGGCGAGGAGGGTGCCCCCTTCGTCGTCGTGCAGGGCCTGGACACCCAGGCAGATCCCGGCGATGACGAAGGGGATGGAGCACTGGCTCGCGACCCAGAAGAGGTCGAACTGCCCCTGGATGAAGCGGGACAGCACGGCCAGCACGGCCAGGAGGCCGTATTCCGGAGGGACCCGCCACAGGACGTACACGCAACCGATCATCAGCACGACGAACCCGGCCAACCCGATCAGCCCGGCGGAGGCGAGGACCTCGATCTCCGCGTTGGGGGGTTGGAAGGCGGGGTACCTGCCGGTGTACCAGTACCTCAGCCCGACCCCGACGAGGGGCTGGGTGGACCAGATCTCGATGGCGTCCCCGAACCACGTCAGGCGTTGGAAGTAGGAGTTGAACTGATTGCCGCTCTTCGACTGCTCCTGGACCAGGGTGCCGACGACGACGGCGGCGGGGATGACGACCAGCAGGATGAGCTTGGAACGACGGCGATCGGTGTTGGACCGGAGCACGAGGATCGCGAGGACGATACCGAGCGCGATGATCGCCTGACGGGACTGGGTGAACCCCACGGCTGCTGCCAGCAGCCAGAAGATGCCGGCCGCGAGGTGCGGCTGCAGCTGGAGCCAGCGGGGTCGGACGTAGGCGATGAGGGCGGTCATCGCGAGGACCGTGCCGAGGAAGTTCTTCTGCATTCCGTAGCCGAGCTCCACCGGCCCGAAGGTGCCCTGGGCCAGGCTGATCAGGCCGCGGGCGACCACGAAGAGGGACAGGACGCACGCGGTGGCGAGCAGCAGCAGCATGCCCGTTCGCCCGTGGCCACCACGACCGATGGCCCACCCGTAGATCAGCGCCCCACCGATGAGGAACCAGGCGTGGACCCACTCGACGCCGTTGGCGAGGTACGGGTTGGCGATCACCGTGAAGAGCGTGCTGGTCTGGTAGATGGCGGTGAACCAGAGGATCTGTCGCATGGGTCGGCTGTAGGGACGTCGGGCGAAGACCAGCGCCGGAATCGTGCCCAGACCCAGGGCGAGGTCGGACACCGACAGGTCGACGCCGCCCCCGCCGACGCGGTATGTGACGTAGAGCAACGGCAGGAAGAGCAGGGGGACGAGTGCGGCGTCCACTGCGACGAGTCCGAGCAGGAGGACCGCGCCGGCCGCCGCCAGTGCGATCAGCGGCGTCTGAGGGACCAGCCACCCCACGCCGAGTGCGAGGAGCAGCGCGGCGAGCACGAGCGCCGCAGGCCCGCCGCTCGACCTCAGGGCGTCCATGGTCGCTCTCCAGAGCGGGTAAGCGCAGCGGACCTGCCCGTCAGTGCGGTCTCGACCGCGACGGGGCCGCGGAGATAGCGCACCGCGCGCCGTCGGGCGGCGGCGGCTCGCTGGTCGCGGAGCACGATGCCCCTCACCACGGAACCGAGGATGGTTGCGGCCCGCGTGACCTGCCAGCCGACGTCGCCGAAGTGCTTGCGGTGGTATCGCTCCTGGGACGCGTGGAAGTGGGCGTCACGGAGCGAGGAGTCCGTGCTCGTCGCCCCGCCGAGGTGGGTCGCGGCCACCTCGGCGACGAGCTCGTGGCGCCAGCCCAGGTGTGCTGCTCGTCGGGCCCAGTCGGTCTCCTCCGCGTACAAGAAGAAGGACTCGTCCAGCTCGCCGACCTGGGCCAAGGCCTCGGCACGCAAAAGGAGGACCGAGCCGATCACGTACTCGGCGCGGCGACAGCGGCCCAGTCCGATCGCCTCGACGATGCTGCCCCACGGAGTCGGGAAGGGCCACGAAACGCGACTGCTCCGACCCGATCCGTCGACCTGGGCCGGCCCCACGCTGGCGAGATCGGGCTCACGGAGCAGTCGCTCGTGCAATGTGCGGATGCCGTCCGGGTCGATCACGGCATCCGGGTTGAGGAGGAGGACGTCCGACGACGGGTGGAGCCGGTGGGCCAGGCCGTGGTTCACGCCGGCGGCAAACCCGCCGTTGTTCCCCGGGTCGAGGTAGCGGACACCGAGGTCCTCGCACACCGCACGGACCCCGACGTCGGAGGAGTTGTCCACGACGGTGATCGGCAAGTGCCGGATCGGGGTGAGGGTGTCGCGGAGCATGTCCGCAGAGTGGTAAGCGACGACGATGATCTCCAGCTCGCGGTGCGTGTCGTGCCGCTGGAGCCTTGCGACGGCCTCGTAGAGGGTCACGTACTCCGCGCCGATGGACTCCCAATCGTAGTCACGTGCCCGGGCCAGTCCCCGCGTGCGCATCGTCTCGTGGGTCGGCGTGTCATCACCGGCGCGCCCCAACGCCGCAGCCAGGGCGTCAGGGTCATCCGGGGGCACGAGGAGGCCGGCATCGCCCACGACGTCCGGCAGTGCGCCGCTGTCGCTCGCGACGACGGGGACACCGCAGGCCATCGCCTCGACAGCCACGCGCCCGAACTGCTCCAGCCAGCTGGCGGTCGTGCGTGACGGGACGGCGAGCACGTCCAGGCGTCGGTAGAAGTGGGGCAGTGCCGCCTGGTCGACCGGACCGAGGAACTCGACGCGGTCCGCAGCGGGCGAGCTCGCTGCCATCGAGCGCAGTCGCTCATGCTCGGGTCCTGCACCAGCGATCGCGAGGGTGAGCCGCGGGTTGCGGGCCACGGCCTCGATGAGGACGTCCACGCCCTTGTGGTGCTCCAACCGGCCCACGTAGCCCACCCGGATCGACGAGCCGTCGAGGTGCCCGGCTGGGTCGGGGGTGAACGTGGAGCCGTCGATACCCAGCCCGATGAGGACCGCGCGACCGATGAGGCCCTTGCGCCGGACGATCTCGCCCGCGCGCCGGTTGCAGACGCTCACGGCGCCGGCGTGCCTCAAGGACCACTTCTCGCACCAGCCGAAGGGAGGTGGGTACCGTTTGTCGAGGTTCTGCGCCGAGTACAGCAGGTACGGAACCCGGTTGCGCCGGAGTGCCCGGATCGCCAGGACCTCGGCAGTGGCCAGGGCGAAGGGCTCCTCGTGGAGGTCCAGGACGTCCCAATCCTCCCCGAGCAGCTGCCACAGCCGGCGAGGGTCGTAGAGGAAGAGCGCCGGGTGGGTCCCGAGAGTGCGCACTGCCTCGATGTCCTCGCCGGGCCGAGGGGTCATGGCCACCATTGACCCGCCTTCGTCCCACTCGGTCGCGGTCACCGAGTGGACCTCGATGCCCTGCGCCCTGGCGAACCGCTCGCGCGCCCGCCACGCGTCGACGACCCCACTGTGACTGATCCTGAGGACACGCATCGTCATACACTCCTAGGACAAGGGCTCTCGACTACGGACACTATCGCTGGTCAACGGCGCGGGAGCCAGGGAGACATCGACGGCAGGAGCACTGGTGCGGTTTACGGAGTTCGTCAGCGTCGTGACCTCCCGGTGGCGAATCATCGTGGCGTGCGTCGTGGTCGCGATGGCGGTGGCGGGAGTGACGACCTACCTCACAACACCGGTGTACACCGCCCAGGCCACGGTCTACCTGAGCGTCGAACCCGTGCAAGGGCGGGGCGACGGGACCGTGGTCCTCACCACCAGCGATCTCGAGACCTACCAGTCGATCCTCGGCACACCCGCAGTGCTCGACCCGCTGCGCAAGGACCTGGGGATGGTCGAGGGGCACCCGATCGACGTGGAAGCGTCCGTCTCGTCGTCGACATCGATCGTCGACATCACGGCACGCTCCTCCAGCCCGCAGGAGGCCGCTGAGGTGGCCAACGGGATCGGTCCACACCTGGCTGACGTGGCGGGCGACTTCTCCACCGTGATCACCAGCTCCAACAACAGGGTCGTGTCGCGGCCACTTCAGCCGGCGTCCGTGCCGACCAGCCCGACCTCGCCCAACCTGCGCAACAACCTCGCCCTGGCGCTGCTCGGCGGCCTGGTGCTGGGCGTCGGTCTGGCGTTGGTCCGGCACGCGCTGGACACCAAGGTCCGGTCGGAGGAGGACATCAAGAGTCTGTCAGACGCGCCGGTGCTGGCGACGCTGCCCGCAGAGCGCACGTCGGGCGGGGTCCTGCTGAGCATCGAGCACGACCCGCACGGCCAGCACGCCGAGAGCGTCCGACGCCTGCGCACCAACCTGCTCTTCGTGGACGTGACCACGGGCCGGCACTCCTTCGTCGTCACCTCGGCCGTGCCGGAAGAGGGCAAGACGACGACCGCGGTCAACCTCGCGCTCGCCATGGCGGATGCCGGGACCAAGACCCTCTTGGTCGACGCCGACCTGCGCAGCCCCTCGGTCGCGGACGTGCTGGGGATCGAAGGCGCCGTCGGGCTCACGACGGTCCTGCTCGGTCACGCCACGCCTGATGAGGTCATCCACCGGTGGGGCGCGTCCGGAGTGCACGTCATGCCGGCCGGGCAGGTGCCGCCCAACCCGAGCGAGCTCCTAGGGTCCCAGCCGATGGAGGACCTGTTCGCAACGTTGGTGGAGGACTACGACTTCGTCATCGTCGACAGCCCTCCCGTGCTCCCGGTGGTCGACGCCGTGATCGTCCAGCGGCTGACCGGCGGCATCCTCATGGTCGCCGGACACGAGCGCACCAAGAAGCGTGATCTCGCCAGTGCGATGAAGCAGCTGTCCACGGTTGATGCGGCGGTGTCGGGGTTTGCGCTGAACTTCGCCCCCGCACGCGGCCACCGGGCCTACGGGTACGGCGGCGAGACCAAAAAGCAGGCAGCCGGGCGGGATCCTGCGATCGCGCGCAAGGTGGTCCCCGAGCCGGGCTCGCCGTCAGGCCGTGGTCGGCCGAGGTGATCCCTCAGGCTGGGCGGCCCTGAGCGCATCGACCGGAGGTGTGGATCAGTGCGTGGGCGCTGCCGTCGTGGTCGTTGGCTGCGTCGTGAGCTGGGGGTCCGTGGCCGGCTGCGAGGCCGCAGGCGTGGAGGGGGCAGGCGTGGGTGTGACGACGTCCGCCTCCGGGGCCGGTGCCGACGAGGGGGTCGTCGACTCGGTGGCGACCGAGCTCTTGTCGGGGTCTGCGCCGTGGGCGCCCTGGCAGTGGCCGAGCGGACTCAGCGTGAGGTTGCGGGTCTCGGCGCGAGTGGCGCCCCCGCAGTCCCGGTAGGAGTAGGTCAGGGTGAGTGCACCCTGACCTCTGGCGTTCGTTGTGCCCCCGGCGAAGGTCAGGGTGCTCGACTTCCCCGCTGACACGAAGACGGTGCCGCCTCCGGACACGACCGTCCGACCGTTGATCCGGACCTGGAACGTCCGGATGCTGACGTTCACCCCGCAGCGCAGGCCGTTCGACAGCGTCAACCGGACAGTGTACGTCCAGCCCTCCTTGTGGGGACGGCAGCTCCACGAGGCGTCGGGGGTGATCGGCTGGGCACTGGCCGCGGTGGCGGGCGCAGCCACGCCGAGCGTCACGATCGGAGCGGTCCATGCAGCACCCTTGACCACCGACCGGCGGCCCAGCGGCTCCGCGCCCTGCGTCGAGTCATCCCCCATGTTCGCATTCCTCCAGTTGCGAGACCCCGTGCAGCGTGGTAGCGCTGACTGTCACACACTAGCATCGTCACTGGCTCAGGAGAATGCCTGGTCGACGTCACACCCCCACAGGTCGGTAGCGCAGCAGAGCTCGCCGGAATCGAGGAGCCTCATGGGCAGTCGGCAGTGGAGGCTGGCACTCGGTTGCGCAGTCGGCTTTGTCGTCGTCTACGTCGGCGCGGTGGTGGCCGAATCAGGCCAGCAGATCGACAACCAGGTGTTCGGGGCCGCCCAGCAGTTCGGCGGCGGGTCCGTGGCGATCCTCCTTCCGTGGGTGGCCCGTCGCCTCGTCCCCGCGGCTCTTGTCGTCGCCGTCGTCGTTGCTGCGCTCGTCCGGTGGCGGTGGGACCGGCGGCGTGTGCTCGAGGTTGCCGCGTTCGTCGTCGTGTCGGTGGTCGTCAGCCGGCTGCTGCGGGATCCTGTGCTGTGGCGGCCGGTCTACAGCGGCGAGGGGTACGCCTACCCCTTCAACACCTTCCCGTCGACGCACGTGACCCTGGTCGCCGCTCTGCTCGTTGCGGTGCGGCTCCTGTTGCCCCGCCGTCCGCGGGGGCTGGTCGTGGCCCTCGGCCTCGTGCTCGTCCTGGCGATGGTCGGCAACGTGGTCGGGCTCGCGCACCGGCCGAGCGACACCCTGGGGTCCATCCTCGTGGTCGGCACGGTCGCCGGAGTCGTCTTCGGCGTCAGCGCACGGGCCGACGCGGTTTCCAGCTGATCCCGAGAGCGTCGCGCACGTCGCCGGCAGCCCCGCGCCACTGGGGCACGATCCAGTTCCTGATCGAGGCAGCCAGGCATCGGGTCTTCCCTGCGACGGGAAGGGGGGCGACCAGGCATGCACGGAGCAGGTCGACATCGAGCCTGGTGTGGGGGAAGGCGAAGCGGCCGTGACCTTGCGGACGGTAGAAGGTGACGTCCCCGGCCCTGTCGGCCGAGTGGGCCAGCGGGTGCTTGCGCTGGAGGAAGGACTGCTCGGGCACCAGGGTGAAGAATCCGCGGGTGGCCAGCTCGGTGAGCATGACGTAGTCGTCCCCGACCACCGGCCGGAAGCCACGGGTCGCACGGAAGGTTTCGGTACGGACGAGCCCGTACACGAGGTGAGGAGCCTGGGCCCGCATGAAGTGGGCCATCCGTTGGTGCGGGGTGGGCTCGTCGATCGTCAGGCTCGCGTCACCGAGGTCTTCGACGACGTCGCCGTGTTCGTCGATGATGCGCGTTCGCGTCATGGCGAGCACGCAGCCGCTTCCGGCCGCCTCCAGGGCTGCGACGCAGCTCGACACGAAGGTGGGCAGCTTGACGTCGTCGGCAGCGGTGATCGTCAGCAGCGACCCACGCGCCTCGCGGATGAGGTTGTTGTAGTTCCACGTGCCGCCCCGGTTGTCTGCGTAGCGCAGGTAGCGCACCCGGTCGTCGCCCGCCGCGGCGGACCGGCAGATCTCCTCGGTGCCGTCGCCCGACCCGTTGTCGCTGATCAGGATCTCGACGGCGGGGTGGTCTTGGGCCATCACGGACGCGAGCGTCTCCGGCAGGTACCTCTCGCCCTGGTACACCGGGATCCCCACGGTGACCAGGGGTGCTCGGTCCGTCGCGTCGATCATGGTGTTCTCCCGATGCTGATGGCCTCGGTCCGCCCTGACGTCGGCGCTCCGCGCGCCTTTGCCTCGCCTGACAGTAGCAGCGGTGTCCACAGCGAGGTGGCTACTCTGGCGTCCATCGGGTGGCACGGGAGGAGTGACCGATGCGGATGGCGTACCTGTTCGTCTCGAACGTCCAGCACGAGGAGGTCGCCCACCGCAGGGGTGAGGTGCCTTCCCACCGACTGTTCTTCGCGGTCGAGCTGCGAGAGCTCGGCCATGACGTCCACCTGTGTCCGTGGCGGGTGCCCTCCTGGGTGCCCGGTGCTGCGCAGTGGTGGAAGGTCGCCCAAGCCATCTGGTGTGCGGTGATCCAGGGTCGCCTCGATGCCGTGGTCTGCACGCACGAGGCGGCGGCCAATGCTCCCTTGCTGCTGAAGGCCATGGGCGTCCTCCGGGTGCCCGTCGTTGTCCTGACTGTTGCGGCCACCGGCGAGCCCTACCGCGCGGACGACCTCGCGGGCCGGGTCCGGCGCCGGCTTCTGCGGGAGGCGGACCGCCTCTGCACCTTCAGCTCGGCCCAGGTCCGGCAACTCGCCGAGATCCTCGGCATCGACGAGCGCCGCGTGTCCTTCGTCCCGCTCGGCGTCGACACCGACTTCTTCCGTCCCCGGGTCGGCAGGCCACGCCTGGACTACGTGCTCGCGGTGGGCACGAACGAGGGCAAGGACTACCCGACGCTCGTGCGGGCGCTCTCGCCGGGTGAGCGCCTCGTGGTCGTCACCGACGAGGACAACATCAGCCAGGCTCGGGCCGTGATGTCGGACCAGGACGTCACCTTTCGCTCCCACGTGCCGATCAGTGAGCTGCGTGAGATGTACCTCGAGTGCCGGGTCATGGTCCTACCGCTGCGGGACATCGGCATCTCCACCGGCCAAACGGTTCTGCTCGAGAACCTCGCCGCCGGGACGCCGGTGGTCGTCAGCGACATCCCGGCCGTCGCCGACTACGTCGGTGGGGGAGCCAACCCGGTCGTCGTGCCGCCGGGCGACGTCGCTGGTCTCCGGCGGGCACTCCAGTCGGTGGGCTCGGCCGGTGCCGACGACACGACCCCACCCAGGTCCGCCAAGGACTCGGCCGACCTGTTGGCCGGTCTCATCCGCCGGGAGACCGTCCGCGGTTCGAGCTGACGGCGCCGGGTCAGCCTGCGAGCGAGGCCCACACCGCCGCATGCTGGGCCAGGCTCCGCTCCCAGGTGAGGTGAGCAGCACGACGGCGGCCGCGTGCCGCGATGGTGGCGACCTCCGGGTCGTTCGACGTGGCATCGATGATCCCCTGCGCGAGGGACGTGCTGTCCGGCTCGACGAGCAGAGCCCCGTCGCCGACGACCTCAGGCAGGGAACTGGTGGCGGCGGCGACCACGGTGGTGCCGACGGCCATGCCCTCGAGCGCGGGGAAGCCGAAGCCCTCGTACAGGGAGGGGACGATGACCGCCTCAGCAGCAGCCATCAGGCCCGGCATGAGATCGACGGCGACCATGCCGGTCAGGATCACGCCGGGTTGGTGGGCGAAGAGTGCCTGACGGCATGGGTGTGGGGGGCCGGTCAGGACGAGAGTGAGGTCTGGACGAGCCCGGTGGACCGCCGGCCAGGCGTGGGCGAGTCCGGCGAGGTTCTTGCGTTCGGACGCGCCCCCGGTGGTCATCACGAAGGGACGAGTGATGCCCAGTAGCGCGAGCGCCTCGGCCGAGGCTGGTGCCGCATCGAGGAAGCGTGGGTCGACTCCGTGGTGGATGACGTGCGGGTCCTCGATGCCCAGGAGATCGACCGCCTCCGAAGCACTGAAGTGCGAGACGCAGATGACGGCCGCGGCGCGACGGATCTCCTGGGCGGCGGCCGGGACGGGAGGCGACTCGTCGGGGTACTTCCACGCGACGACGTCGTGGAGGGTGATGACGTCCACGGGCGCCGGTGGCAGTTCTAGGTTCATGCGGTGGACGACGGCGTTGCCGGGGTGGATGGCACGGCCCACGGCCCGCCGCGCCGCCACGGGCGCCCGCGCCACCTGCGCCATCGGCAGCCGATGCGTGCCTGCCAAGGGCGAGCGGAGGGACCGGACGACGGCCTCGCTCGTGGTCCACCCGGCGGGCAGGGCCGCAGCGGCACGGGCGAGAACCTGCTGCTCGTAAACGCCCGTGCCCAGCAGATCGGCTGCAGCCGTGCGTGCAATCCTCAGGTGGGGCATGCACTCTTCCGTTCCTCAGGGGGTGACTGCCATGATGGCCCCCGTGGGTGGGGCGAAGGGGGCATCCGTGTCCAAGGGTAGGCCGCGGCGCGTGGCGCTCATCGCATCGTCGTACCACCCGTACGTCGGCGGCGTGGAGGAGCACGTCCGGCAGCTCGCGCGAGAGCTGCATCGTCAGGGCGTCAGCGCAGAGGTGTGGACGGTCGACCGTGGTGAGCACCTCGGCGAGCAGGCCGTCGATGGGATCACCGTGAGGTACCTCCCGACACCGCTACCTGCTGCACAGGTGGGTGCCGTGCTCAGGTTCGTGGCGGCCCTGCCGGTTGCTGCTCGCTCGTGGTCCAGGGCCATGCGTCAGTTTCGTCCCGACGTTCTCCACGTGCACTGCTTCGGGCCCAACGGGGTGTACGCACTCGCGGCTCATGCCATCGCCCGGACCCCACTCGTAGTGACCACGCACGGAGAGACCTTTGCCGATGACCACGGCGCCTACGACCGATCGGCCCTGCTGCGGATGGCGCTGCGCCGTTCGGTGGTCCGCGCGGTCGCCGTGACCGCGCCGGCCGAGTTCGTGCTGGCCGACCTGCGGGCCCGCTTCGGCCTGAGGGAGGGTGTCGTGGTCCCCAACGGTATCGACCCGCACCCGCAAGCGATGGAGCCGGTGGACCTGCCGCCCGGTCGACCGGTGGTGCTCGGTGTCGGTCGAGTCGAGCACATGAAGGGGTTCGACCTGCTGCTGGACGCCGCCGCTGATCCTCGGTTGGCCGGCGTCCAGGTGGTCATCGGCGGCGATGGCACCGACGCCGAGCGGCTGCGGGCACTGGCTCGCGCGGCCGGCATCTCCGAGCGGGTGCACCTGCTGGGTCGCCTGAGTCCGAGGCAGGTGGCCACGGCGATGTCACACGCCGATGTGGTCGTGGTGCCGAGCCGCCGGGAGGCCTTCGGGCTGGTGGCCCTCGAAGCATGGCGGGCTGGGACGCCACTCGTGGGCACGGTTCACGGGGGGATGCCGGAGTTCGTGTCCGACGGTGTCGATGGTGTGCTGGTCGACCCCATCGACTCCTCGGCACTTGCCGGTGCGGTCGCCGCGCTCCTTGCAGACCCGGTCACGGCGGCGGCCCTCGCGGCGGCGGGCAGCGCCCGGTGCGAAGAGTTCTCGTGGCAGGCCGTGGCTGACCTGTACTGCGACCTGTACGAGGCCGGAGGCCGTGATGCCTGACCGTTTGGGCGATCGCGTCTGGCCCTACGACTCCGCCAGCAGGCGCCGCGCGCGCTCGTTGTGGCGAGTGGCTACCGCCGCTGCGCGGTCGCGGTCGATGGAGCCGATGATCCTGCCCGCCTACTGGTGGAACGGACACCCCAACTTCGGCGATGCGCTCACGCCGTGGATCCTCGCGCGGTACGGAGTCGTCGCGGTCCACACGCCTCCTGACAGGGCTCGTGCCTCAGGGGTCGGCAGCATCGTCGAACAGCTGCAGTCAGACTTCAGCGGGACAATCTGGGGCTCGGGATTGCTGCACGGTGACCCGCTGGAGCTCCCGCAGGCTCGGGTCCTCGCGGTGCGCGGTCCGCTGACCAAGGCGGCGCTGGGTATCGAGGAGGACGTGGCGCTGGGCGATCCCGGACTGCTCGTGGGGCGATGGGCGTCGCGCGGCAGGGCCCGTTGGAGGATCGGCATCGTGCCGCACGGGGTGCACCGCGAGGACCCGTCGTTGCAGGATCTGGTCGCCCGGCGCGTGCGTGGAGCCACGGTCGTGGATGTCCGTCGAGGCCCCGGGGCAGTCATCCGGCACATCTCGCACTGCTCTGCCGTGCTCACCACCTCCCTACACGGACTGGTGGTGGCCGACGCCTTGGGGATCCCTGCTGCGTGGACCCAGCGCCACCCTCCGCTGTGGGGTGGCGACTTCAAGTTCCGTGACTACGAAGCCGTCGTGACACCGGGGCGCAGCCGAGAGATCCGAACCGACGGGGTCCTGTCATCGACGGACCTGCTCGCGGCCATGGCGCTCCCGGACACCGAGGCCCGGGAGGAGTCGATCGCCCGCGTGGAGGAGACCATCCGGGATCTGCCCGTGTCACGTGAGAGCGTGTGGCGAGTGCAGGCCATGCGGCGGGGACACCGCTGACCGGGCTTACGTGGTGTGCCTCGCCCCCTGGTCAGGTCCTGGGCGTGATCGCCGCACGGGTCCTGCGCGCCCAGGCCATGGCGCCCCGTGACCGACGAAGCGCCTGACCGCGCATGATCGAGCGTCGGGGCCACACCCAGCCACGCAGAGCGGCCTCAGCAATCATCTCCGCCTCGTAGGGCTCAGACGGAGCGGCCAGCACCTCGGCCATGTAGGCGGCGCGCTGGCGAACACGCCACGGACGGAATACCTGGGGGGTGAACCTGCCGAGGCCGCCCACGATCTCCAGCGTGAGCATCGTCCTCATGCACTTCTCGCACTGCGAGCAGTTGATGGGGGGTCCGTCGACCTCGTGGATGCACACGTCGAGGAACGGCCGCAGGTCAGCGGGGAGATCTGCCACGGCCAGGGTCTTGGCGACCCTGGGCTCGAGGCCGGTGATCCGGGCGGTCAGGCGGGCTGAAGAGAGGAGCGGCAGGGCGAGGGGCTCCATCTCGGCCGAGTCCGGCGAGGGGTGGATCCCGACCGGGTCGAGCGACGTGGATGCGCTGTAGAGCCATGTGCCGATGCCGGACGCGAGGACGTGCGCGGCGGCAGCATTGCGCATGAACCCGGTCTGGAGGAACGCGGTCCTCGTGTAGGCCTCGTCGAGGCGGAAGTGCTCGTCGAGATTGCTGTCGAGGTCGATCAGCGGCAGTCCGAGTGTGCCGGTCGCTCTCTGGACCCTGGCCAGCCGCTTCTGGAAGAGCGCGGTGGAGCCGGGTGAGGATCCGTGCGAGCCGACGTTGTTGAACAGGAGGTGAGTCAGGCGACGAACACCTGGATCCGGGTCGAGGTGGTGCCGGACCAGGGCGGCGAACGAATCGACGCCTCCGGAGAACCCCATCCCGACGCCGGGGGAGCGGTAGGTGGCATCATCGAGCTCAGAGCACTCCACGTGGATCCGTCGGTACTCCGGATAGGTGCGACAGACGACGTGCTGGACGAGGTCCAGGGCGGAGTACAGGTCAGTTGAGACGCGTCCGTCGACCTGCAGGTCCCGGCCCTGCCGCATGGCCGGCAGAAGTAGGCCCAGGAGGGCGGGGTCCGCCACGGGAGAGAGCATGTCGTGGGCTGACGCGGGAACGCTGAACCACAGGTCATCGGTGGTCGAGCCGCGGACCCGGCTGGTCCAGATCGCCCGGTCGCCCTCAAGTCGAACTTCCGGAGCTCCGGTCGCCATGACCTCCGACACCTGGACCGCCACCTTTCACCCTCGTGCGCTTCGACGGGACGTCACCTGATGACGAGCCCGAGTGTAGTGCGCGACAGCCGCTGCAAATTGGCCGGCAGGACGCGTTGCAGGGTAGCGGAATCGCCCACAGAGAGGCCGGTCGCGACGACCTTGAGGAGGAGTACGTAGATGCCGCCGGCGCAGAGAGCTGCGGTCAGTGCGGCGGCGAGCAGCTGCACAGTCCCCGAAGGGTTGGCCAGGCCCGCCACGACGTGGACGATCACCGCCGTCACGGACGCGACGACGGTGGCCCGAAAGGTCCCGAGGAACTCGAGGCGCCCGACCATGAAGCTCTCCGTCTCACGTGCCGCCAGCCACACGATGCGCGTGAGCACCACGGCAACCTTCGCGATAACCGCCCCCCAGGCTCCGAAGAAGGGGATGGCGATCAGCGCCAGCACGGTGGCAGCGACGGCAGAGAGCAGATTGACCATCAGGACGCTGCTGCCCTGCAGGCGCGCCGTGACAAAGGCCTGCATCGGGAACGTGAGCACCAGGAAGCCGGAGACCACGGTGAGTGCCAGCACCAGGTCAGCGGCTGATGCGAAGGCGTCGCCGTAGAGCGTGGGGACGAGGATCGCGAGGACCGGGCCACCGATGGCAACCACGAACCCTCCGAGCACGCCGCCAATGCGCGCCGTGCGACGGAAGGCGTCCTGGACGGCGTCGATGTCGACCTCTCTCAGGGCGGACACCGCCGGGGTGAGCGGGTTGAGCAAGGCGAGCGCCGGGGCCATCAGGTGACCGGCCAGCCCGAAGGCCACCGCATAGAGTCCCACCTGCTCTGCGGTGGACAGCGCCTCCAGGATCACCACCTCGGAGCGATTCAGCGCGATGGCGCTCACGACGCCCGACGCGCCGATCGGCAGGGCAAATCTCCAAAAGCCTGGCGGCATCCCGGTCGGGAACCGTGGTGCGAGCAGTGCGACCCGGTAGTGCCGGTCGACCAGAGCGAGCGCCGCGATGACCCCGAGTCCGCCGACGACCATGCGCGTGGCCCACACGACGTCGGCCTTCGGCAGGAGGAACGCGGCGGTCAGCACGGCGCCCTGCATCACGATGTTGACCGCCATGGCCAGACGCGCTTCGGGGGCCGTGTCGTTCTGGATCGTCAGCGCTGCACCCGCGCCTCCGAATCCCGCAGGGATCCAGATGCCGAAGAGGATGGCGAGGACAAGGAGGGCCACGGGAACGTCCCCGAGCTGCAGCACAAGAAGGGTCAGGACGGGGGCGCCGATCAGCAGCCGAAATCCCTGGCTACGACTCAGGAGCGACCGGACCTCGGATCGGTCGCCGCGTGAGTGTGCCTTCGCGCCGAACTGGACCAGACCGTCGCCGACGCCGGCGAGGACGACCACCCCGGCGATCTCCATGACCAGGGTGAGGTAGGCGACGCGTCCGTAACCTTCCACACCGAGCAGGCGGGCGAGGAGGACGTTGACCACGAAGGCAAGGGGGAGTGACACCAGCACATGGATCATGGTCCACATGGCGCCGCTCACGGCTCTTGTCTCGAGGTCCCGGCGGCCGAGCCTGCCGGGCCCGGGGCCAGAGCCCGTGGTCATGTCGACGTCCTGGTCGGCAGGCCCCGGCGCGGATCGTCGTCCACCCGGACCGGGGTGGCACGCTGCACAATCGTCACGGGTCGATCGTTGCACGGACATCCCCCGCGAGGCCGGTTACCTCACCCCGCTCCGCGGGTAGGCTCCACGCATGGGGAAGCCGACGGTGAGCGACCGAGCGCGGCCTCTCGAGGTCGTCATCCTCGACCACACCGCGCAGCTCGGAGGAGCCGAGCTTGCGCTCCTGCGCCAGATGGATGCGCTCGCGGCACGCGATGACGTGGTGGCTCGGGTGATCCTCTTCGGGAATGGGCCCCTCGTCGACCGACTGCGTGACCACGGCCACGAGGTCGAGGTGCTCCCCCTTCGTCCGGGGCTGCGCCGCATGACGCGGTACGAGGCGGCTCGCCCGGCGACGGCGGCCAAGAGCGCGGCGGGAGCCATCCCCTTCGTCCGACGTCTTGCCGCTCGTCTGCGCCAGCTGGACGTCGACGTCGTCCACACGACCTCGCTCAAGGCGGACCTGCTGGGCGTCCCGGCTGTGCGTCTGGCCGGGCGGCCACTCGTGTGGCATGTCCATGACCGGATCAGCCGCGACTACCTGCCGACCCCCGTGGTCGCTCTGGTACGTGGGCTGGCGGCTCGTGCTCCGCGGGCGGTCGTCGCCAACTCACGTGCCACGGCCGAGACCCTCCCGGGGGCCCGTGGCCTGGTCGTCGCCCACCCCGGGCTGGCCCCCGATCAGCTGGCGCCTGCTCCGCGCACCCGACCCGCCACCCCGGTCGTCGGCATCCTCGGCCGGATTGCCCCGACCAAGGGTCAGCTCGAGTTCGTCCGTGCCGCCGCGCAGGTCGTGCGCCGCCACCCGGAGGCGACCTTCTGCATCATGGGCTCCCCGATGTTCGGCCACGAGGAGCACGAAGGGGAGATCCGTCACGAGATCGCCCGGCTGGGTCTCGACGACCACGTCGAGCTCGTCGGCTTCAGCGATGACCCGGCCGCCGAGCTCGACGCGATGACCGTGGCGGTCCACGCGTCGCCCGTCCCCGAGCCTTACGGGCAGGTCGTGGCCGAGGCGATGGCCCGCGGGGTGCCGGTCGTCGCGACCGACGCCGGGGGAGTGCCCGAGATCGTCACGGGCGGCCCGGTGCCGGTCGGCTGGCTCGTCCGTCCGGGTGACGTCGACGCCCTCGCCGAGGCGATCACCGCTGCCCTCGATGATCCCGACGAGGCCGAGCGTCGCGGCGCCGCCGGCTGGCAGCGGGCGCGCACCGACCTCGGCATCGGGCCGAGCACCGACACCATCGTGGGCCTGTGGCGCGAGGTGGCCGGCCGGCCCGGCCCGAGCACGCACGAGCGCCCGCGCGTGGCGATCGCCCACGACTACCTCACCCAGCGCGGCGGAGCGGAGCGGGTCGTCCTGGCCCTGCTGCGCGCCTTCCCCGACGCGACGGTGCATACGACCCTCTACGACCCCGCAGGCACCTTCCCCGAGTTCCGCGACGTCGACATCCGGGTCAGCCCGCTCAACCGCGTCGGGCCGCTGCGCCGCCACCACCGCGCGGCGCTGCCCTTCCTTCCCTTGGCCTCGAGCCTGCTGCGGATCGACGCGGACCTCGTCATCGCGAGCAGCAGCGGCTGGGCGCACGGCTTCCCGACGACCGGACCCAAGCTCGTCTACTGCCACGCGCCGGCCCGCTGGCTCTACCAGAGCGAGCGCTATCTCGGCGGCGACCCGCGACGCTCGCCGACCGGGCTGGCGCTGCTCGCGCTGCGCGCCCCGCTTCGTCGCTGGGACCGCCGTGCGGCCGCCCGCGCCGACGCCTACCTCGCCAACAGCCGCGTCGTGCGTGACCGGGTCCACGAGGCCTACGGCATCGACGCCGAGGTGCTGCCGCCCCCCTTCGCCGTCGACACCACCGGCGAACGCGCCCCCGTGGACGAGGGCGTCGAGCTGGGCCCTGGCTACCACCTCGTCGTCTCTCGCCTGCTGCCGTACAAGAACGTCGACCAGGTCATCGAGGCCTTCCGCGGTCTGCCGGAGCGCCTCCTCGTCGTCGGCGCCGGCCCCCTGCTCGAGCAGCTGCGGGCCGCCGCCCCGGACAACGTGCGCATCGCGACCGACCTCACCGACGCGCAGATGCGGTGGGCCTACAGCCATGCGCGCGCTCTCGTCGCGGCGAGTCACGAGGACTTCGGCCTGTCCCCGCTCGAGGCCGGGGCCTTCGGCCGACCGACGCTCGCGCTGCGCGCCGGTGGCTACCTCGACACCATCGCCGAGGGGGTCAACGGCGCCTTCTTCGACGTACCGACGGGCGACGCGATCCGGGCCGCGGTCGTTGCCGACCGTAGCGCCACGTGGGACGACGCGGCGATCCGCGCGCACGTGGAGGCCTTCTCTCCCAACAGATTCGTCGAGCGCGTGCGAGCCGCCGCGGCGCGGCTGGCATCATGAGCGCATGACCAGTCCTGCAACTGACCGGCCCCGCATCCTCTCCGGGATGCAGCCCACGAGCGACTCCCTCCACCTCGGCAACTACCTCGGGGCGCTCGTCAACTGGGTCGGTCTGCAGGAGGACTTCGACGCCTACTACTTCGTCGCCGACCTGCACGCGCTCACCGTGCCGACCGACCCGGCCGACGTCACCCGTCGCAGCCGCGTCACCGCCGCCCAGTACATCGCCGGCGGCGTCGACCCCGAGCGCTCGGCAATCTTCTGCCAGAGCCACGTGCGCGAGCACACCGAGCTGATGTGGGTGCTGTCCTGCCAGACCGCCTTCGGCGAGGCGAGCCGGATGACGCAGTTCAAGGACAAGACGGCCAAGGGGCACAACGCCAACGTCGGCCTCTTCACCTACCCGATCCTCATGGCCGCCGACATCCTGATCTACGACGCGGCCCGGGTGCCGGTCGGCGACGACCAGCGCCAGCACCTCGAGATCACCCGCGACCTCGCCGAGCGCTTCAACGCCCGCTTCGGCGACACCCTCGTCGTCCCCGAGCCGCACATCCTCAAGGAGTCGGCGCGGATCATGGACCTGCAGGAGCCGACGGCCAAGATGAGCAAGTCCTCGTCGACGGACAAGGGCCTGATCTCGCTGCTCGACGAGCCCAAGCGCATCGCCAAGAAGATCCGCTCCGCCGTCACCGACACCGACGGCGAGATCCGCTACGACGTCGACGCCAAGCCCGGCGTGTCCAACCTGCTGTCGATCCACTCGGCCCTGTCCGGCACGTCGATCGCCGACCTCGAGACGCACTTCGCCGACCGCGGCTACGGCGACCTCAAGCAGGAGGTCGCCGACGTCGTCGTCACCGCGATCGAGCCCTACCAGCGCCGCATGGACGAGCTCATGTCGGACCCGGCCGAGCTCGACAACATCCTCGCCAAGGGCGCCGCCCGGGCCGCCGAGGTCGCCTCCGCGACCCGTGACCGCGTCTACGAGCGCGTCGGGCTGCTCGCCCCCAAGGCCTGATCGTGGCGGTCCACGGCGTGTCCATCGCGATCCCCGAGCCCTGGGGGTCGCAGCTGCAGCAGCAGCGCGAGGACGTCGGCGACCCGATGGCCCGGGCGATTCCGCCCCACGTCACGCTCATGCCGCCGACCGAGGTCCCCGACCGCGAGCTTGCGGCCTTCACCCACCACCTCGGGTCCGTCGCCTCGGCGCACGGCCCCTTCACGATGCAGCTGCGGGGCACCGGAACCTTTCGCCCGGTGAGCCCCGTGGTCTTCGTCCAGGTGGCCCGGGGGATCCCGATGTGCGAGCGGCTCGAGCAGGCCGTGCGGCGCGGGCCCGTCGTGCGCGAACTCGAGTTCCCCTACCACCCGCACGTCACGATCGCCCACCAGGTAAGCGATGCCCAGCTCGACGAGGCCTTTGGGGCGCTCGCGACCTTCGACGCGACCTTCGAGGTGACCGACTTCCACCTCTACGAGCACGGTGACGACGGCGTGTGGCGCCCCATGACCGACTTCGCGCTCAGTGGGGAGCCTCTGCAGCCTTCATCGTGAGGTGCCCCTCCGGGTCGAGCCGGTCGAGGACGGCCGAGCAGATGTCGGACAGCTGGCCGACCTGCTCCGGGGTGAGTGCGTCGAGGACCTCCTCGCGCACGAGCGACACGTGACCTGGGGCGGCCGCGACGATCGTCTCCCAGCCCGCGTCGGTGAGCGTGGCGTCGGTGGCCCGCGCGTCGGTCTGGCTGGGTCGCCGGACGAGCAGCCCGCGCTCCTCGAGACGCCGCGCGACGTGCGACAGGCGGGGGAGGGTGGCCTGGGTCCGCTGGGCCAGCCACGACATGCGCAGCGTGCGCTCGGGTGCCTCGGAGAGCATCGCGAGCACCTGGTACTCGAAGTGCGTCAGGGCCGAGTCACGCCGCAGCTGAGCGTCCAGACGCGATGGCAGCAGCTCCGCCAGGGCGATGAGGCGAAGCCACGCCGTCAGCTCGTCGTCGGTGAGCCAGCGCGGTTCCATCCGGTCATTCTGTCCCGTGCTTGTCGGGACAAGCAACCGGGGTCAGGCACGGCATACTCGGTGCATGGACGTCACGCACACGTCGATCCGGGGGGTCCTCGTCCTCACGCCGACCCCGCACCGGGACGATCGCGGCTTCTTCTCACGGACCTTCGACGCCGCCGTGGTCGCCTCGGCGGGCATCGACCCGCACGGCTTCGTCCAGGACTCCGTCTCCAGGTCCGCATCGGGCGTGGTGCGTGGGTTGCACGTCCGCGTCGGAGCGGGGGAGTCCAAGCTCGTGCGGTGCTCTCGGGGGGCGATCTTCGACGTGGTGGTCGACCTGCGGCCCGGCTCGCCCACGTACCTGCGGTGGCTCCCCTTCGAGCTCGACGACGAGACCCCGCGCTCCGTGTACATACCGGCTGGGTGCGCCCACGGCTTCCAGGCGCTCACCGGGCCGGCGGACATCAGTTACCGGATCGACCGTCAGCACGACCCCGCGGAGGACCTCACGATCTCCTTCCGGGACCCGCAGCTGGACATCCCGTGGCCGTTACCGGTGACCCTGGCCTCGGATCGGGATCTGGGCGCGCCGCCCATAGACCAGCTGGGCGAACGTCTGGCGATGATCGCCCCTGAGCTGCGCTGACCAGCTTCTGCTGGGTGCCCCCCTCAACCCTCGGCGGCGTCCGACGTGAGGGCCTCGAGGACCCCGGCGTCCAGCAGCCGACGCGCGGCCGCTCGGACGACGCCGAAGTCGGTGTCGGCCCGCTCGGCGATCTCGAGCAGCGAGGTCCGCCCGTCGGCCAGGGCGAGGACCCATAGCATCGCCATGACGGCGTCGTCGGCGGTTTGGCCGCCCGTCGTCGGGTAGAGGCCGCGTCGGCCAAGCTGGGGCTCGCCGCGCGGCAGGAGGTTGCGGTGCAGGCCGTCGTGCTCGATCACCTCGACGATCTCGAGGAGGGCCTGCACGGCCTCCTCGAGGTGATCGCCTGACAGCAGGTCGAGGTCGTCGGCCGAGGTGTGGTATTCCGGGTACTCGCCGTGCGGGGTGCGGGTCAGTCGGCCGACCGGCAGGTCGAATCCCAGGGAGTTGTACTGCCGTTCGTCATATCCCCAAGGGGTGTAGTCGCGGATCTCGCCACGGCGTCGTGCGACGACGTGCGCTGCTGCGCGGTCGATCGAGCGGTCGCCGTGACGGCTGCGCTTGTACACGAGGGGGCCTGGGCCACCCACGCCGGTGAGGACGAGCCCGTGCCGGACCCGGGGCAGCACGTCGGCGCGGTGCTCTAGCCAGACGAGGGAGCCGATGGTCCCGGGGGCGAAGACGAAGCGGTAGGTGAGGCGCCGCGAGGGGAGGGCACGGACCTGGCGAGCGAGCTCGACTGCGACGGCGAGCCCGCTGAGGTTGTCGTTGGCCATCGACGGGTGGCAAAGGTGGCTGCTCACGAGGACCTCGTCCTCGCTCTCGCCGGGCACGACCAGCTCGCCCCAGACGAGCTCGCCGGTCTCGAGCCGACTGTCGACCACGACGTCGTAGGGTCCCTCGTCCAGGGAGTCGAGCACACGCTGGGTGAGGCAGAAGCCCCAGTCCCGGTGGTAGTAGGTCGTGCGGTAGGGGATCCAGTCAGGGTGCTCGGGCAGGGTGTGCAGGTGCGGGCGCAGCGCCGCGAGGTCCATGCGCTCGCGGACGGGGACGCTGTAGCCGACGAGGTGCAGGTCGTGGTCGGCCAGGTCGACGACGCGTCGCCCGTCGACGTGAGTGACGTGTGCCGCTGCAACATTCCACTCGTCGGGGACCACCCAGTCGCAGGCTCGGCTGCCGGAGGGGACGGAGTGCCGCTCGATGGGCAGCTCGTCGGCGATGACGTCGAGGGTGGCCCTGACCCCGTCTCCCGTCAGGCTGCGCAGGTGCGGTCGCAGGCGGCGGACGCGGTCGAGGAGGAGGCCCCCCAGATTTTCGGATCGGTCGGTCTCGTCCACCGGGCTCACCCTCGGACGTGCAGCAGGGCGTCGAGCCGTCCGGACCGGGTCAGCTCCTCGATCCGCCGGAGGCGGACGTAGCGCGGGCCCTCGAAGTCCTCGGTGGTCAGGCCGATGCGCCCCATGTCCTCGGCCAGTTCGGCGATGCCCCGGGTGATGGTCCACTCCGGGGTGAACGCGGGCAGCCGGTCGCCGAGCTTGCGGAAGTCGACACGGTAGTCGCGGGCGTCGGGGCCGGCGCCGTCCGCGAAGGTCACCGGGCGGCCGGTGAGCTCGGCGACGGAGGTCGCGATATCGCGGATCTGGACGACGTCTTCGTCGCGGCCGATGTTGAAGGCCTCGTCGTGGACGTCCTCGCGGGGCGCCTCGAGCGCGGCGAGGAAGGCCATCGAGATGTCGCGGACGTGCACGAGGGGCCGCCACGGGCTCCCGTCGCTCTGGAGCCGGACCTCGCCCCGGGTGAGCGCCGTACCGGTGAGGTTGTTGACGACGATGTCGGCGCGCAGTCGAGGCGAGGAGCCGTAGGCCGTCGCGTTGCGCAGATATGTCGGGCTGAAGTCGTCGTCCGCCAGCCGGCCGAGGAGGGCCTCGGCGCGCACCTTGCTCTCGCCGTAGGGCGTCACGGGGTTGAACGCGCTGTCCTCCGCCTTGAGCGCGCTGCCACCGGCCCCGTAGAGCGAACAGGAGGAGGAGAAGAGGAATCGTTCGGTCCCTGCCGCCTTGGCCGCAGCCCCGATGTGCCCGACGGCATCGGCGTTGACAGCGTAGGTGGCGTCGGGGTTCAGGTGGCCGATGGGGTCGTTGGAGATCGCGGCGAGGTGGACGACGGCGTCAAAGCCCTCGAGGTCGGCGGCGACGATGTCCCGCACGTCACCCGTCAAAGAGGTGTATCCACCCGGCTGGGGGCCGAAGTCGCACCCGTCGTACCAACCGGCGTCGAGGCCCACGACCTCGTGGCCAGCTGCTTGGAGGATGGGTACCAGGACGGCTCCGATGTATCCACGGTCGCCGTTGACGAGTACGCGCATTCAAGTCCCCTTCGCGCAGGGCCGGATCAGGAGTCGACCGGCTCCGCGATCGTCTCACACAGCAGACTCTCGGAGTAGAGCCTGCTGCAGGTGGAGGAGCGCCCGGCTAGCTTCCCGGAGCTCACCCGCGGCCGAGCCGTCGTGGCGCTGCGAACTCGCGCAGCGCCGGCGCCACCGGGCGTCCCCTGAGCAGGCCAGCGACACCCCCCTGCTCGATCGCCCGGGCGTACACCGGCAGCGCCTCGCTCACGGCCGCGACCGTGAGGTCGACGTCTGCGTCGGTGTGGGCGGCTGAGATGACGAAGGACTGGGCCAGGACTCCCCGCTGCAGGAGCTCCTGGAGGAAGAGTGTGCGGAAGGCCTGCGACGGGGCGCCCAGGTGGTCCTTGGTCGTGAAGACGGCGCAGGAGGGACGGCCGATCACCGAGACGTGCTCGTGCAGGCCAGCCTCGCGGGCGGCCAGGTTGACCTCGGCGGCCAGCCGAGCTCCCTGACGTTCCATGACCCCGACGATGTCCTCCTCGCGGTAGACGCGTGAGACGGCCAGGTACGCGGCGAGGCCCGTGGCTTCGGGGCCGTGCGTCGTCGACAGCAGGAAGACCCGGGAGTCGTCCGTGTTGAGGCCGCCTCGGTCGAGCAGTGCCCGCTTGCCCGCGAGGGCCGAGACGGCTAGGCCGTTGCCCAGGGCCTTGCCCCACGTCGACAGGTCGGGGGTGATCCCATACACCGACTGTGCGCCACCGCCGGACCAACGCATGCCCGTGATCATCTCGTCAAGGACGAGCACGACGCCCTGCTCGTCGGCCAGCGTGCGCAGCCCCTCGAGGAATCCCGGAGCAGGCTCGGCGAGAGCAGTGGCCGCTTCGAGGATGAAGCACGCGATGCGCCCCGGGTGTGCGTCGAGCAGCTCTCGGACGGAGTCGAGGTCGTTGTAGCGGAAGGAGACCGTCGTGCTGGTGTCGGCCGCCGGGATCCCGGCCTTCATCGGCGTCGTCCCGATGAACCAGTCCGCTGTCGAGAAGAAGGGTTGGGACGCGCAGACGGCGACGAGCGGCCGGCCGGTGGCGGCACGGGAGAGCTTCACCGCGGCCGTCGTGGCGTCGGAGCCGTTCTTGGTGAACTTGACCATTTCGGCTCCGGAGACCCGCGTCAGGAAGTCCTCTGCTGCGGCCAGCTCGAGGTGATGCGGTCGGCTGAAGCTCGTGCCGTCCGCGACCGCCCGGGTCACTGCTTCCACCACCGCGGGGTGGCCGTGCCCCAGGGTGACCGATCGCAGGCCCATCCCGTACTCGACGAAGATGTTGCCGTCGAGGTCCTCGACCCTGGCGCCGCTGCCACGGCGGATCACCGGTGCCATCCCCTCCGGGTACTGGTCGCAGCCACGGGCATAGGTGTGGGCGCCACCGGGAACGAGCTCGTGCAGCCGCTTCTGGGCGGCATTCGAAAGGCTGAAGCTGGTCATGATTCGTCCGGGCCCAGGTCGAGCAGGACCTTGTGGCTGTGGAATGCCTCCGCGTAGCGCGAACGGCACTCCACTCCCCGCAGGCGCATCACGCCGAGGAAGAGCTCCTCGTCCCACCAGTCCCGGCCGTGCTGGCTCGGGTACCCCCGGTGCAGCAAGGCGACCTTGCGGCGCGCCTGCTCCTCGGAGAGGGGGACGTAGTGGGTCGGAGGGGTCAGGTCGGCGTCCCACTTCGGGATCTCGTAGTGCAGTACGACGGCACTACGCCAGGACGTGGCGGCGAGCTGTCCGAGGAGCCGGTGGTCCTGGTGGGCGTCGTCGACCCGAGGAGCAAGGATCAGGTCGGGGGAGTGCACGGAGGCAAGCTCCTGGAGGGCCAGCTTGACGTCCTCCCACCGACCGGGCATTCGCCCGTCCGGGAGGTCAAGCACCTGGACACTCGCGCCGGGGACGAAGGACGGGAGAGCTGCCTCGGCCTCGGCACGCCGCTCCGGGGTGCCGGAGAGCACGACTGCGGAGACGGTGGTCACTGGACGGTGAGCGAGGGTGAGCAGCAGGCCGCCACAGCCGATCTCGATGTCGTCGGGGTGTGCCCCTAGGCACAGGACCGACAGGCCTCCCGGGGCAGGTCTGAAGGTCATCATCAGTGGGGTCCGGACAGTTCGATGGAGTGTGGGGGCCCGACCACCGAGGCGATGAAGTCGTCAAGGTGTGCGTCCACGAGTGCGCCACGGCGAAGGGATTCTCGATTGACCTGCTCGCCCGTCCTCACCGCCGACACCACGGCGTGGTTGACCTGACTGATCACTTCCTCGACGTCAATGGCTGAGACGTCGTGGGTCCATGACGACAACCCCAGCCCGGCCATGAGCTCATGGTGCTTGGGCCCGTAGGCCAGCGCGATGATCGGTCGCGCGGCCACGGCGGCACCGATGAGGTTGTGGAATCGGCTGGCGACGACGACGTCCTGCGCGGCCATGACCTCGACGAGGTCGTCGAAGGTCGCAGACGCCTGGGAGCGAACGGACTCCGGATCATGACCGTGCTCGGACACCGACCGCCGAACGTGCTCGAAGGTCGTGGAGTCCACCCGATCTCCGATCAGGAGCGTCACCTCGAACCCGTCGTCGAGCAGGCCCGCGGCGATCCGACCGATCGCCTCGGTGTAGTCCCGCTGGGCCGACGACCCGGTCGGCCCAGCGCTGTCGTCACCTGGCCAGGCCTGGACACCCAGACCGACCCGACGGCGTGGCCCTTCCCGAGGTGCTCGGCGGGCGGACGCGTCGGCCCGGCTGAAGGCAAGGTCCGACACGACGGGGTCATCAGCCACGTCGACCCCCAGACCCGCCACCGCTTGCCGTGAGAGTTCGTCCCGATAGGAGCGGCTCGCCGCCAGCGTGCTCGTCACGCGGTTGAGGTAGGCGGTGCGCGGGTCGCTCGCGCGGTCGGCGCCGACGGCGAGTAGATGCATCTTGGTCCCGGTGAGCCGAGCCAGGACCGCCGTGGCAGCCAGCGCCCAGGGCAGCCCCCATGCCCCGTCGCCGATGCCGCTCTCGAGGGTGCCCGAACCGGGAACGATGACGTGCCCGGTCCGATGCAGCAGCCGCGTCATGGCGACGAGGTCGCACAGCTTGACCCAGGCACGATCTGCCGTGCGATTGAACCTGCGCAGGGCCGTCGTCCGGGACAAGGACAGGGAGGTAAGCGGCAACCCCGTGGTGGTGGTCTGCGCCGGCCCGAAGGACAGGATCTCCATCGGCAACCGCGGGTGGAGCCGAGCGAAGGCCTCGGCAACCACGGCGAGCGAGATGTCGTTGCCGAGGTTGCCCGTCCCCAGAAACCCGATGAACAGCACGCTCTTCTGGTGTCGACGACCAGCCATCACGGAGTCGGCTCGACCGTCGGGACCGCAAGCGGCGACGACACCGGCGGCCGGGGGGAGCTCTGTCGCCAGACGGCCCACGGGCTGGTGCCGAGGCGGTACTGCTCCTGCAGGGCCGTGCGCTCCTTGAGGGTGTCCATCGGCGCCCAGAAGCCGTCGTACCGGACCGCCCGCATGCGTCCGTCGGCGGCCGCGCGCACGCACGCGTCCATGACGAGGTCCTCGTCCTCGTGCAGGTAGTCGAAGATTCCCTGGCGCAGGCAGAAGTACCCGCCGTTGATGGGGAAGGGCATCTCCGCGACGGGAGTGAGACCGGTGACCCTGCCGTCCTCGTCCATGTCGATGACGTGGAAGGACTCCTGCGGCTTGACGGCGAGCATCTGGCCTACGGCACCGGTGCGTCTGAACTCCTCGATGAGTTGGTTCATCGGCGCATCGGTGAGGACGTCCCCGTAGTTGGCCAGGAAGATCTCGTCGTCGCCGAGGTGGTGCCGCACGCGGCGCAGGCGCTCCCCGATCGCGGTGCTCAGGCCGGTGTCGACGAAGGTGATCGTCCACTCGCTGATGTCCGTGCCGAGCATCCGGATGTCCTCACCGCCCCGCCTCATCACGAAGTCGTTGGAGCCGGTCTCGTGGTAGTTGAGGAAGTACTCCTTGACCGCCTCGGCACCATGCCCCAGGCAGAGGACGAACTCCGTGTGACCGAAGTGCGCGTAGTAGCGCATCACGTGCCACAGCACGGGGCGCGGGCCGATGGGCATCATCGGTTTGGGCAGCGACTGGTTGTCTGCGCGCATGCGCATGCCGAGACCACCGCAGAAGAGGACGACCTTCATGGTTGGCTCCCTCCCGGACGGCCAAGGACCGTCACAGCTCCTCGAGGTGTGGCAGGGCGACGACGAGGCGGGTGCCCCGGTCGCGCAACGGCTGCAGTTGAGCAGCGATCTCCGTGCGCAGGTTCCACGGCATGATGAGCACGACGTCCGGACGCTCCTCGTCGAGGGCCTCGGTCGGGCGGATCGGGATGTGCGTCCCGGGAAGGAAGAGCCCGTGCTTGTGGGGGTTGCGGTCGACGGTGAAGGCCAACAGGTCGCGGCGGATCCCGCAGTGGTTGAGCAGCGTGTTGCCCTTGCCCGGCGCCCCGTAGCCGGCCACGGTGAGGCCCTCGCGGGAGCAGCCGACGAGGAACTCCAGCAGGTCGTTGCGCACGATCGCGACGGAGTCGGCGAACCCGTCGTGGCCCTCGAGGGTGTGCAGCCCCGCGGCCTCCTCGTCGGCGAGCACGCGGGCAACGGCGTCGCTGGGCGCTCCCGCCGACTCCGTGGGCCGGGACCACGTGCGTAGCGAGCCGCCGTGGGTGGTGAGCTCCTCGACGTCGACCACGGTCAGGCCGGCCGCCGCCAGCACCCGCTGCGTGGTCAGCAGGCTGAGGTACGAGTAGTGCTCGTGGTAGATCGTGTCGTACTCGTTGCCCTTGATCAGGCGAAGGAGGTGGGGGATCTCGATGCTCACGACACCGTCGTCGGCGACCAGCCGGCGCAGCCCCCTGCCGAAGTCGACGATGTCCGGGACGTGTGCGAAGACGTTGTTGGCGACGACCAGGTCGGCGCGGCCGTGAGCCTCGGCGATCGCCGCCCCCGTCTCTTCCCCGAGGAAGGTGGTCTCGGTGGGGATGCCCTTGCCGCGAGCCACCTCGGCGATGTTGGCGGCGGGCTCCACCCCGAGGGCGCGCAGCCCCCGGGCGACGACGTGCTGCAGGAGGTAGCCATCGTTGCTCGCGACCTCGACGACGAAGGCGTCGCTGTCGAGGCCGAGGCGCGAGATCGCGCCGTCGACGAAGTCCTTGGCGTGCTGCACCCAGGAGTCGGAGTACGAGGAGAAGTAGGCGTAGTCGCTGAAGATCTCCTCGGCGGGGATGTAGGCAGGCAGCTGCACGAGGAGGCACTCGGAGCAGATGCGGACGTGGAGCGGGTAGAAGATTTCACCTTGGTCCAGCTGGTCTGCCCTCAGGAAGCTCTCGCAGGGCGGCGAGGAGCCCAGATCGACGAAGGTGTCGCGCAACGGTGCGGAGCAGAGCCGACACGGTGGTGCGTCCATCTACACGTCCTCTTGTCCAGTGGCACCGGATCGACACCGGTGCCTGCACCGGCAACTATGCCAGCGCCCACCCGATGGACGCCATAGCCCTGCGGGGGCGAAGGCCGGTGCCGGGGAGCCCCTGAAGCGTCAGGCGGCGTGCCTGCCGATGGCGCTCTCGTAGTGCCCGACGAGCTGGTTCGTCAGGCTGCTCCACGAGCGCTCGGCGACCATGGCGGGACCCGCCGCACCCATCGCCTCGCGGCGGCTGGGGCTGTCGACGAGCTCGGCGACCCAGCGGGTGATGTCGCCGCGCACCTCGGGGTCGAAGAGGTACCCGGAGCGGCCGTGGTCGACGAGGTCGAGCGGTCCACCGACCGCGGGCGCGACGACCGGCAGGCCGGCCGCGGCCGCTTCCTGCAGCGTCTGGCCAAAGGTCTCCTTGGTGCCCGTGTGGACGAAGACGTCGAAGGCTGCGTAGGCGCGGGCGAGGTCGGCGCCCGTGCGGGGACCGAGGAAAGCCGGGGGCAGGTTGGGACGCCCGGGCCTGGCCGCGACCGCCTCGGCCAGGCGCGCGCCGAGCTCGTTGCGGCTCGGGCCCTCGCCGACGAGGACCAGGCGCGTGCCGAGCAGCTGCGCCAGCTCGGCGAGGCGGTGCAGCTCCTTCTCCGGGGCGAGCCGACCGACGTAGCCGAGGATGACCTCGCCGTTGGGTGCGAGCGCCTGCTTGAGGGCCAGGGTCTCCGGGTCGTCCTTCCACTCCGGCGTGAAGAGGCGGGTGTCGACACCGCGACCCCACAGGTCGGTGCGCGGGATCCGGTGCTCGCGCAGCTCCTCGAGCGTCGGGCGGCTCGGGGCGAGCGTCAGGTCGGCGCGCTCGTGCAGTCGGCGCACCCACTCCCACGTCAGTGTGGACACCCCGCGCCCGAGAGCCCCGGGGCCGTGCTGCTTGACGTAGTTGGGCATGTCGGTCTGGTAGATCGCCACGGTCGGCAGGTCGAAGGTCTCGGCGTTGTGCAGGCCGCGTGCCCCGACGAGGAAGGGGGAGGCGACGTGGACCACGTCCGGCCTGAAGTCGCGCAGCGCCCGGCGCACCCCCCGGGTCGGCAGGCCGGCGCGGAACCCGCGGACCGGGACCGCCGGAAGGGTCCGCACGACGTGCCCCGCGAAGGTCGCCGGGGCCGGGCCGGGAGCGATGATCATCGCCTTGTGGCCCTGCTCGCGCAGGTTCTCGGCCACCCGGCAGACGCTCGTCGTGACACCGTTGAGGCTGGGCAGGAAGGACTCGGTCGCAATAGCCACTCGCACGGTCTCCAATGTGACGGTGACGCCACCTCCCTTCGGTGTCGTGCAGGGGGGTGTCCGGTGATCATCAGGTGACGACTTGGTCCGCGAAGTAGGCGATGGTGCGCTCGAGGCCGTCGCGCAGATGGGCGCGCGGCTGCCAGCCGAGCGTGTCCTGGGCGCGGGTGATGTCGGGACGCCGCCGGGTCGGGTCGTCCTGGGGCAGCGGGCGGTGCTCGATTCGTGAGCCGCTGCCGGTGATGTCCAGGACGAGCTCGGCCAGCTCGAGCATCGTGAACTCGACGGGGTTGCCGATGTTGATCGGCCCGGTGACCTCGTGGGGTGTGGCCATGAGGCCCCTCAGACCGTCGACCATGTCGTCGACGTAGCAGAAGGAGCGGGTCTGGCTGCCGTCGCCGTAGATGGTGATCGGCTCGCCCGCGAGCGCCTGGACGATGAAGTTGGACACCACGCGGCCGTCGTCGGGCTGCATGCGCGGGCCGTAGGTGTTGAAGATGCGCGCGACCTTGATGCCGAGGTCGTGCTGGCGGCGGTAGTCGAAGAAGAGGGTCTCGGCGCAGCGCTTGCCCTCGTCGTAGCAGGAGCGGATGCCGATCGGGTTGACGTTGCCCCAGTAGTCCTCGGTCTGCGGGTGGACCTGTGGGTCGCCGTAGACCTCGGAGGTCGAGGACAGCAGGATCTTGGCCCTGGTCCGCTTGGCCAGCCCCAGCATGTTGATCGACCCGTGCACGCTCGTCTTCGTCGTCTGGACCGGGTCGCGCTGGTAGAAGATCGGGCTCGCCGGGCAGGCGAGGTGGTAGATCTCGTCGACCTCGACGTAGAGCGGGAAGGTCACGTCGTGCCGCATGACCTCGATGTTGGGGTGGTCGAGCAGGTGGACGAGGTTGCGGCGCGTGCTCGAGTAGTAGTTGTCGACGACGAGAACCTCGTGCCCCTGGTCGAGCAGGCTCTCGGTGATGTGCGACCCGATGAACCCCGCTCCTCCCGTCACCATTACGCGGCGCGGAGTCGTCGTGGTCTGAGCTGCGTTGGCGTCCATCGCGTCAGGCTATCGACCACGATGCCCGGTGCCCTCGCGGCGGTGAGCGTGAGTCCTCTCACCGGGTAGCGTGCCGCCATGACGACGTCAGGGGATCTTGATCGGTTGTGGGCCGTGGTGCCCGCCGGCGGCGCCGGGACGCGGCTGTGGCCGGTCTCGCGGGCGGAGTCGCCGAAGTTCCTGCACGACCTGACCGGCAGCGGCCGCACGCTCATCCAGGCGACCGTGGACCGCCTGCGGGTGCTGGCCGGCGAGCGGGTGCTCGTCGTCACCGGCGCCGCGCACGCCGACGCGGTGCGCGAGCAGGTGCCGGACCTGCCGGAGGACCTGCTGCTCGCAGAGCCCTCGCCGCGCGACTCGATGGCGGCGATCGGCCTGGCCGCGGCCGTGCTGGAGCGACGCGACCCCGACGCGATCATCGGCTCCTTCGCCGCCGACCACGTCATCAGCGACGAGGAGGCCTTCGCCGCGGCGGTCACCGAGGCCGTGGCCGTCGCCGCGCGCGACGACCTGCTCGTGACGATCGGCATCGAGCCGACCTTCCCGTCCACCGGCTTCGGCTACATCCAGATGGGCCCGCGGTTGCGCGCCCACCCGACCGCGGCGCGCGTGCGCCAGTTCGTCGAGAAGCCCGACGCGCGCAAGGCCGCCTCCTACCTGGCCACCGGCGAGTTCCGGTGGAACGCCGGCATGTTCGTCGTGCGCGCCACGACCCTGCTGGACCTGCTCGCCGAGTGGCACCCCGACCTGGCGGCGGGGCTGCGCGAGATCGCTGCCGACCCGAGCCTGCTCGAGAGCCGGTGGGAGACGCTCGAGAAGATCGCCATCGACCACGCCGTCGCCGAGCCGGCCGCCGACGAGGGCCGCGTGGCCGTCGTCCCCGGGACCTTCGACTGGGACGACGTCGGCGACTTCAAGTCGCTCTCCTGCCTGCTGCCGGCCGGCGACGGAGCCATGACCGTCGTCGGTGACCCCGAGCGCGTTCAGGCCATCGACTCCGGCGGGCTCGTCGTCTCCGGATCGGGCCGGATGGTGGCCGTCGTCGGCCTCGAGGACGTCGTCGTCGTCGAGACCGACGACGCCCTCCTCGTCGCCAGCCGCGAGCGCGCCCAGGACGTCAAGCTCGTCGTCGAGGCCCTCAAGGCTGCCGGGCGCACCGACCTGGTGTGACGCCGCGCGTTCACCCGGTGGGCACCTCCACGTCCCCGGCCGTGGACGTCGGTAGAGTCGCACCGCCATGACTGCTCCCCTCGCCCCGACGCTGCTGCGTGTCGTCGACCGGCTGGTGCCCGAGCTGATCGACTTCCGGCGAGACCTGCACCGCCACCCGGAGATCTCCTTCCAGGAGCACCGCACGACCGCGCGTCTGCGCGAGCGGCTGGAGGCCGCCGGGCTCGAGCCGCGCTCGGTGAGCGAGACCGGGCTCGTCGTCGACCTCGGGGCCGCCGAGCCGCGTCGCCGCGTCGCCCTGCGCGGCGACATCGACGCCCTCCCCGTGCGCGAGCGCACCGGCCTCGACTGGAGCTCGACCGTCGACGGTGTCTGCCACGCCTGCGGCCACGACGTGCACACCACGGCGCTGCTCGGTGCCGGGCTGGCGCTGGCCGAGGTCGCCGACGAGCTCGCGGCACGTCACGTCGGTGTGCGACTCGTCTTCCAGCCCGCCGAGGAGCAGATGCCGGGCGGGGCGCTCAAATTCGTCCAGTCCGGGGTGATGCAGGGCGTCGACACCGTCTACGCGGTGCACTGCGACCCCTCGCTCGACGTCGGCGAGATCGGCCTGCGCGAGGGTCCGCTCACCGCGGCTGCCGACCAGGTGACCGTCACCCTGAGGGGGCGCGGTGGGCACACCTCGCGGCCCTTCCTCACCGAGGACCTGACCTACGCCCTCGGCAAGGTCGTCACCGACGTGCCGGCCGTCCTCAGCCGCCGGGTCGACCCCCGCGCCGGGCTCGTCGTCGTCTGGGGACGCGTCTCTGCGGGCGAGGCGATCAACGTCATCCCCTCGACCGGCGTCGCGCAGGCCACGCTGCGCATGCTCGACGTCGGCCTGTGGGAGGAGATCGGTCCGCTGCTCCACGAGGTCGTCGCCGACGTCGTGCGGCCCTACGGCGTCACCGCGGCCGTCGACCACGTCCGGGGCGTCCCCCCGGTGGTCAACGACTCGGCCGCCGTCGCCGCGCTCGGCCGGGCGACGATGGCCGCCGGCCTGCGCCCGGTCCCGACCCCGCACAGCCTGGGCGGCGAGGACTTCGCGTGGATGCTCCACGAGGCGGAGGGCGCGATGGCCCGGCTCGGGACCCGCACCCACGGCGGCCGCACCTTCGACCTGCACCAGGGCGACCTCGTCGTCGACGAGGGTGCGGTGCGGGGCGGCACCGCGCTGCTCACCCTGGCCGCGGCGGGGGAGTGGACCCGCGTCGAGGACGCCTGACCCGCAACCTTGCACCCGGGTGAGGGTTTTCCCCCTTCGGTCGCGGTCTCATAACAGTTGGTCCCACCGATCACACGGACTCCTGACGTGGGGGCTGCCGCGACGTAGCATCCCGCGATGGCGCTCGTGCGTCACTCGTACCCCTGCTCGAGAAGGAGAGCGCCTTGCGTCACACCGTGAAGGCCGCATCGATCATGTCCGTCGCCGCCCTGGCCCTGACCGCCTGCGGCAGCAGCGACTCGGGTGGTGACGCCACGTCCGGGGAGGGCAGCGACGTCAAGGCCTGCCTCGCGTACGACGTGGGTGGCCGCGGCGACCAGTCCTTCAACGACTCGGCCGCCAAGGGCCTGGACCAGGCCAAGGAGGAGCTCGGCGTCGAGATCGAGGAGGTCGAGGCCAGCCAGGGCGAGAACGACGCTGCCCGCGAGGACCGCCTCAACCAGCTCGTCGACGCCGACTGCACCAACATCATCGGTGTCGGCTACATCTACGCCAAGGCGATCGGCGGGGCGGCCAAGGACAACCCGGACGTCTCCTTCGCGATCATCGACGACGCCTCGGCCGACTCCGAGGGCGACAACGTCGCCCAGCTCGTCTTCGCCGAGCACGAGGGTTCCTTCCTCGTCGGCGCGGCCGCGGCGCTGAAGTCCAAGAGCGGCAAGGTCGGCTTCATCGGTGGCACCGACGTGCCCCTGATCAACAAGTTCGAGGCGGGCTTCAAGGCCGGCGCCCAGGCCGTCGACCCCAAGATCGACATCCAGACCAAGTACCTGGCCGAGGACGGCTCGGGCTTCGCTGACCCGGCGAAGGGCAAGACCGCCGCCGAGGGCATGTATGACAAGGGCGCCGACGTCATCTACCACGCGGCCGGCGGCTCCGGATCGGGCCTCTTCGAGGCCGCCAAGGCCAACAAGAAGATGGCCATCGGCGTCGACTCCGACCAGGCCAAGACCGCGGAGAAGGACGTCCAGGACGTCATCATCACCTCGATGGTCAAGAACGTGGACGTCGCGGTCTTCGACTACATCAAGGCCTCGACCGAGGGTGAGCCGCTCACCGGCCTCCAGGAGTTCGACCTCAAGGACGGCGGTGTCTCGTACGCCACCACCGGCGGCAAGATCGACGACATCACCAAGGAGCTCGACGACTACAAGCAGCAGATCGTCGACGGGAAGATCACCGTCCCGTCCAAGTGACGCCGACCGGCACCCCGGGGCCCGTTCGCACGCACTGCGTGCGACCGGGCCCCGGCCCGTCCGGGATCGCTACCCTTCGCCTGCGGCACCAACCCGCGGACGTCCCACGGAGGCACCATGAGCACGACCGTCCCAGACCCCCCTTCGGCCTCGAGCCCACCCACCGGTGACCTCGCGGTCGCGGTCGAGGGCATCACCAAGCGCTTCCCGGGCGTCGTCGCCAACCGGGACATCTCCTTCGGCGTCGAGCGGGGCACGGTCCACGCGATCGTCGGTGAGAACGGTGCCGGCAAGTCGACGCTGATGAAGATTCTCTACGGGGTCCAGCGGCCGGACGAGGGGACCATCTCCGTCGGTGGCGAGCCCGTCACCCTGCACAGCCCGGCCGACGCGATCAAGCACGGCATCGGCATGGTCTTCCAGCACTTCATGCTCGCCGACAACCTCACCGTCGCCGAAAACGTCGTGCTCGGCGCCGAAAAGCCGCACGGCATCGGTGCCGCGGCCCGCGCCGAGATCACCCGGATCTCCGACGAGTACGGCCTCGGGATCGACCCCCGCGAGCTCGTCGCCGACCTCGGCGTCGGAGCCCGGCAGCGCGTCGAGATCCTCAAGGTGCTCTACCGGGGTGCGCGCACGATCATCCTCGACGAGCCCACCGCGGTGCTCGTGCCGCAGGAGGTCGACGAGCTCTTCGACAACCTGCGCGAGCTCAAGCGCGAGGGCATCACGGTGCTCTTCATCTCGCACAAGCTCGACGAGGTGCTGTCCGTCGCCGACCGGGTCACCGTCATCCGCCGCGGCACCACCGTCGACACCGTCCTGCCCCAGGACGTCACGGCCCGCCAGCTCGCTGAGCTCATGGTCGGGTCCGAGCTGCCCACCCCGGAGACCGAGGAGTCGACGGTCACCGACCGCGTCGTGCTCTCCGTCCGGGACATCACCCTCGCCGGCGCCGGGCGCAACGCCCTCGAGGACGTCACGCTCGACATCCACGCCGGCGAGGTCGTCGGCATCGCGGGCGTCGAGGGCAACGGCCAGGCCGAGCTCGTCGAGGTGCTCATGGGCATGCGCGAGCCGGTCAGCGGCAGCATCGAGCTCGAGGGCACCGACATCTCCGACTGGGACGTGCGCCGCATCCGCGAGGCAGGCGTCGGCTACATCCCCGAGGACCGCCACCGTCAGGGCCTGCTGCTCGACGCCCCGCTGTGGGAAAACCGGATGCTCGGTCACCAGACCCAGGCCCCTGCCTCCCGCCGCGGGATCCTCACCCCGTCGGACGCGCGCGCGGACACCGAGCGGATCGTCGCCGAGTACGACGTGCGCACACCCGGCATCCACGTCACCGTCGGCTCGCTGTCCGGCGGCAACCAGCAAAAGCTCATCATCGGGCGCGAGATGAGCCATGCACCCAAGGTGCTCATCGCCTCGCACCCGACCCGTGGCGTCGACGTCGGAGCCCAGGCCGCGATCTGGGACCTCATCCGGGAGGCCCGTCGCGAGGGCCTGGCGGTGCTGCTCATCAGCGCCGACCTCGAGGAGCTCATCGGCCTCTCCGACACGATCAAGGTCATCCTGCGCGGACGCATCACCGGGGAGTTCGACCCCGACAAGGTCACGAGCCAGGAGCTCGGCAGCGCCATGACCGGCGCCGGGAAGGACGCCTCATGAAGCTCAGCCTCCGTCGCCTCCTGCTGACGCTGGCCGCCCCCGCGCTCGCCATCGTCGTCGCCTTCGTCGTGACCTCGCTCGTCCTCGTGCTCGTCGGTGACCCCGTCGGCAAGGTGTGGTCGACGCTCCTGTCCGAGCCGCGCCCGCGCACGATGGTCAACATCATCAACAGCGGGATCACGTACTACATCGCGGCCGTCGCCGTCGCCGTCGGCTTCAAGATGAAGCTCTTCAACATCGGCGTCGACGGTCAGTACCGGATCGCCGCCTTCGCCGCGGCGCTCATCGCCGGTCAGGGCTGGCTGCCCGGGGTGCTCAACATCGTGCTCGCGATGCTCGTCGCGATGCTCGTCGGTGGCTTCTGGGCAGGCATCGCCGGCTGGCTCAAGGTCCGCCGCGGAGTCTCCGAGGTCATCTCGACCATCATGCTCAACACGATCTCCGCCGGACTCGTCGGCTGGGGGCTGCGGACCTGGGGCCAGCGCGCCGAGGGGAGCAACACCCGCAACACGCAGGAGATCCCCGAGTCGAGCCAGCTCGAGGGCTTCGCGGTCTTCGCCGACGCACCCAACCGGGTCTACACGCTGCTCGTGCTCGCGATCGCGATCGGCATCGCCTACTGGTTCGTCATCAACCGCACCCGGTTCGGCTTCGACGTGCGCGCCACGGGTGAGTCCGAGTCGGCCGCCGTCGCGAGCGGTGTCAAGGTGCCGCGCATGGTGCTCATCGCGATGATCGCCTCCGGCGCCGTCGCCGGCCTCATCAGCATGCCGGCCTTCTTCGGGGCCGACCACAGCTACGGGCTGAACTTCCAGGAGGGCGTCGGCTTCATCGGCATCGGCATCGCCCTGCTGGGTCGCAACCACCCGGTCGGCATCGCCTTCGCCGCGCTCCTGTGGTCGTGGCTGGAAAAGGCGAGCGACGGCCTGCAGCTGCAGGCCGGCGTCTCCCCGGCGCTCGTCTACATCATCCAGGGCGTCATCCTGCTGGCCGTCGTCATCGCCTACGAGGTCGTCGCCCGATTCGAGCGGCGCTTCGAGCAGAAGCAGGTCACCCGCCAGCTCGATGCCGGCGTCACCACGGAAGGAGCCACGGCATGAGCCTGAGTGTCGGCACCGAGACCGAGATCGCTCCGTCCACGACTGCCCGCCGCATCCCCTTCTGGGCCTGGCCGCTCGCCCTCGCCGGCGTCCTCGTCGCGCTCTCCGCGATCCGTCTGGTCACGGGGATCAGCGACATCTCCTCCTCCGGCACCCTCGGTGCCACCCTGGCGCTCGCCATGCCCCTCGCCCTCGCGGGTCTCGGTGGCCTGTGGTCCGAGCGGGCCGGGGTCATCAACATCGGCCTCGAGGGCATGATGATCCTCGGTACGTGGGGGGCCGCCTTCGGCGCGATCCACGGCGGCCCGTGGATGGGCATCGTCGGTGCCATGGTCTGCGGCGCGGTCGGCGGGCTCGTCCACGCCCTGGCGACCGTGACCTTCGGCGTCGACCACATCGTCTCCGGTGTCGCGCTCAACATCGTCGCCTTGGGCGTCGCGAGCTACCTCGCCGCCCGCTTCTTCGGCGAGCTCGAGGGCGGCAGCGACGTGCAGTCGCCGCCACTCCCTTCGCTCCCGCGGGTGGGCATCCCCGGCATCTCCGACCCGCTGAAGTCCGTCGAGGACAAGGGCTGGTTCTTCGTCTCCGAGCTCGCCGCGCTGCTGCGGGCCGCCACGACCAACCTGTCGATCCTCACCGTCATCGCCCTGCTGCTCATCGTCGGCACGTGGTGGCTGCTGTGGCGCACCCCCTTCGGCCTGCGGGTCCGCTCGTGCGGTGAGTCGCCGGTCGCCGCCGAGACCCTCGGCGTCAACGTCTACCTCTACAAGTACGTCGCGGTGACGGCCTCCGGTGCACTCGCCGGTCTCGGCGGCGGCTTCCTCGCCATGGTCGCGTCCAACGCCTACCGCGAGAGCCAGACCGACGGCCGCGGCTACATCGGTCTCGCGGCGATGATCTTCGGCAACTGGCGCCCCGGCGGGGTGCTCATGGGTTCTGGACTCTTCGGCTTCATGGACGCCCTGCAGCTGCGCGGTGGCGGCGACGCGATCCACGCGCTGCTCCTGCTCATCGCGGTGCTGCTCGTCGGTCTCGGCCTGTGGCAGGTCCTGCGCCGCCAGCGCTACGTCCAGGGCACCATCGCCGTCGCCATCGGTGTCGCCGTCGGCGTGATGTTCGTGATCACCGAGACCGTCCCCGGCGACGTCACCCGGTTTGCGCCGCACCTGACGACCCTGCTCGTCCTCGCCTTCGCCAGCCAACGCCTGCGCATGCCGGCGGCCAACGGCAAGGTCTACCGCCGCGGAGAGGGCCACTGACGTGGCCGGCCCCGCCGCGACGGACTGGCAGCGACTGCGCGAGGCCGCGGTCGAGGCGATGGAGCGGGCCTACGCGCCCTACTCCAACTTCCCCGTGGGCGTGGCCGGCTACGCCGACGACGGGCGCCTGCTGAGCGGGTGCAATGTCGAAAATGCGTCGTACGCCGTCGGCCTGTGCGCCGAGTGCGGGCTGATCAGCGACCTCGTGCGCACCGGGGGCGGCCGGCTCGTCGCCGTGTGGTGCGTCGATGCGCGAGGTGAGACGCTCATGCCCTGCGGCCGCTGTCGCCAGCTGCTGTGGGAGCACGGCGGGCCGCAGTGCCGCATCCAGACGCCGGAGGGCGAGCGGGGCCTCGCCGAGATCCTGCCCCAGGCCTTCGGTGCCGATGACCTGACGAAGGGAGCACCGTGACCGAGCAGCACGACGCCGTCGACATCATCCGGACCAAGCGGGACCGCGGGGAGCTGACGCCCGAGCAGATCGACTGGGTCATCGACGCCTACACCCGAGGGGTCGTCGCCGACGAGCAGATGTCCTCGCTCGCGATGGCGATCCTGCTCAACGGCATGACCCGTCCCGAGATCGCCCGGTGGACCGCGGCGATGATCGCCAGCGGCGAGCGGATGGACTTCTCCGGCCTGAGCCGGCCGACCTCCGACAAGCACTCGACCGGTGGGGTCGGCGACAAGATCACCCTGCCGCTCGCGCCCCTCGTCGCGGTCTTCGACGTCGCGGTGCCGCAGCTGTCGGGCCGCGGTCTCGGCCACACCGGCGGCACCCTCGACAAGCTCGAGTCGATCCCCGGCTGGCAGGCCGACCTGACCAACGACGCGATGCTCGCCCAGCTCGAGGACGTCGGCGCGGTCATCTGCGCCGCGGGTGCCGGGCTGGCCCCCGCCGACAAGAAGCTCTACGCCCTGCGCGACGTCACCGGCACCGTCGAGGCGATCCCGCTGATCGCCAGCTCGATCATGAGCAAGAAGATCGCCGAGGGCACCGGGGCGCTCGTGCTCGACGTCAAGGTCGGCTCGGGGGCCTTCATGAAGACCCGCGAGGACGCGAGCGAGCTCGCGCGCACGATGGTCGACCTCGGCACCGACGCGGGGGTCAACACCGTCGCGCTCATCACCGACATGTCCGTGCCGCTCGGTCTGACCGCCGGCAACGCCCTCGAGGTGCGCGAGTCCGTCGAGGTCCTCTCCGGCGGCGGGCCGCAGGACGTCGTCGACCTCACCGTGGCCCTGGCCGACGAGATGACCCGCGCCGCGGGCCAGGAGGTCGGTGCCGACGAGCTGCGCGCCGCGCTGTCCGACGGGCGGGCGATGGACGTGTGGCGCCGGATGATCTCGGCGCAGGGTGGCGACCCCGATGCCGACCTGCCGACCGCTGCCGAGACCGAGACGATCACCGCCGACGCCGACGGTCACCTCGAGCACGTCGACGCACTCGCCGTGGGTGTCGCCGCCTGGCGCCTGGGTGCCGGGCGGGCCCGCAAGGAGGACCCGGTGCAGGCCGGCGCCGGCGTCGAGCTGCACGTCCGCCCGGGTGAGCGGGTGAGCGCGGGCCAGCCGCTGATGACGCTGCACACCGACACCCCGGAGCGCTTCGCGCGGGCGCAGGAGTCTCTGGCGGGCGCGTGGCGGATCAGCGACGCGGCGCCGGCACAGCGCGAGGTCGTGCTCGACCGGATCACCGCCCGGGAGGCCTGACGTGCCCGAGCTCAACGCCGAGCCCTCGATCATCGACGTCCCGGGCGGCAAGGTCATCGCCGAGCACGTCGGCCGGGTCGCCACCGGCAGCACCGCGATGTCGGTGGCCCACATGAAGGCCCCGGCCGGGTGGTCCGAGCCGGCCCAGCGGCCGGACTTCGACGAGGTCACGCTCGTCGTCGCGGGGACGGTCCTCGTCGAGCACGACGCCGGCACCACCGAGGTGCACGCCGGGCAGAGCATCGTCACGCGGGCGGGGGAGCGGGTGCGCTACTCGACCGGCGACGCCGGTGCCGAGTACGTCGCGATCTGCGCCCCCGCCTTCGCCCCGGACACCGTGCACCGCGAGGATGAGGCATGAGCCTCGACGAGGCCGCGATCCGGGCCCTGCCCAAGGTCGTGCTGCACGACCACCTCGACGGGGGTCTGCGGCCGGCCACGGTCCTGGAGATCGCCGACGAGGTCGGTCACGAGCTGCCGGTGAGCGGTGCCGACCGGACCGCCGAGGGGCTGGCCCGGTGGTTCCGCGAGTCCGCGGACTCCGGGTCGCTGGAGCGCTACCTCGAGACCTTCGCGCACACCGTCGGCGTCATGCAGACCGCGTCGGCACTGCGGCGCGTGGCCCGTGAATCGGTGCTCGACCTGGCCCGCGACGGCGTCGTCTACGCCGAGTCCCGCTACGCCCCCGAGCAGCACCTGGCGGGTGGGCTGAGCCTCGAGCAGGTCGTCGAGGAGGTCGACGCCGGCTTCCGCGAAGGGGAGGAGCTGGCCGCCGCCGAGGGGCGCCCGATCGTCGTCCGGTCGCTGCTCACCGCCATGCGGCACGCCGCGAAGTCGCGGGAGATCGCCGAGCTGGCCGTGCGCTACCGCGACCGGGGTGTCGCGGGCTTCGACATCGCGGGCGCCGAGGCCGGGTACCCGCCGAGCCGGCACCTCGACGCCTTCGAGTACCTACGCCGCGAGAATGCGCACTTCACGATCCACGCTGGGGAAGCCTTCGGTCTCCCGAGCATCTGGGAGGCGCTGCAGTGGTGCGGCGCCGACCGTCTCGGGCACGGCGTGCGCATCGTCGACGACATCGGCTTCCGCGGCGCGACGGTGACCGACGACCCCCTGGCGGCCAACGAAGCAGCGCGCGAGGACCCCTCGCAGCTGCGGCTCGGGCGTCTGGCCGCCTTCGTCCGTGACACCCGGGTGCCGCTCGAGATGTGCCCGCACAGCAATGTCCAGACCGGGGCGGCGCCGTCGATCGCGGCGCACCCGATCACCCTGCTGGCCAAGCTGCGCTACCGGATCACGCTCAACACCGACAACCGGCTGATGTCCGACACGTCGATGACCCGCGAGATGCACGCCCTGGTCACCGAGGCGGGCTGGGACCTCGACGACCTGCGCTGGGTGACGACCAATGCGATGAAGTCGGCCTTCCTCCCCTTCGACGAGCGTCTGGAGCTCATCGAAGGGACGATCAAGCCCGCCTACGCCGCCGCTGCAGCCGCCGGCTGACTCGCTCCGCGGTCGATCGCGTCGCCGCGAGCGGTGGAGGTGAACACGCCGACGAGTCCTCGGCGTGTTGACCTCCACTGGTCATCCACAGATCGGTGGCGAGGCGTCCCACCCTCCACAGACGAAGGGCGGAGCCGTGCTGCCCGTCGGCTGTCGACTGTGCTGTGGCGATGATCCAACGCGCCAGGACCGTGCACGAGGTTGCCACCCGTGCGGCTGCCGATCACGACGGAGTCGTCAGCCGGCGGCTGCTCCGGGCCGTGGGGGTCGACCGGAACGAGGTTCGCCGTCAGCTGCGAGCCGGTCGGTGGCGATCACACGGCAGGTGGACCATCGCTGTGCACACCGGTGACCTCAGCCCCCTGGCCCGACGGTGGCGGGCCGTGTGGGAGGTCGGTGAGCGCATCGCCGTGATCGACGGGGCCAGCGCCCTGCACCACCGCGGGCTCAAGGGGTTCACGACCGAGGGCATCCACGTCTCGATCCCGCACACCGCGACCCCGCACGCGGTCGAGGGCGTGGTCCAGCACAAGGTGCGCCGACCCTCCCCGCGGCCCGTGGCCCCGGGCGCCCTGCCCGTCGCTACCCCCGGCCCGGCCGCGGTGCGGGCCGCCCACTGGGCTAGATCCGACCGCGAGGCGGCCCTGATCCTGGTGCTCCCTGTCCAGCAGCGGCTCGTCACGGGCGACCAGCTCCTGTCGGCGACCACCAGCGTGCAGGGGCGGACCCGACGCAAGTTCATCAAGACCATCGCGGCCGACATCGCGTTGGGTGCCCAGGCACTCGGTGAGCTCGACTTCGCCCGGATCTGCCGTCGCCATGCACTGCCTGAGCCCGACCGGCAGGTCGTCCGACAGGGACCCCGTGGACGGATCTACCTCGACGTGAGGTGGGCCTGCGGGCTGGTCGTCGAGATCGACGGGGCCGGGCACCGGTGGGGGCTCGCGGTGTCGGAGGACAACCTGAGGCGCAATTCCGGCACTCTGTCCGGGGACCTGGTGCTGCAGATCGACACCGTCGGCCTGCGGCTCTTCGAGGACACCTTCATGGAGCAGGTCGTCGCGGCACACCGACTGCTCAGGGGTGGAGGTGTACACGCCGACGAGTCCTCGGCGCGTTTACCTTCACCCGAAGGCAAGGGAGCGGTGGGAGGGGCGACTCAGTAGGTGGCGCTCGGCCCGGCGTCGGCGGTCTGACCCGGCTCCGGGACGAGCAGACCGGCCGCGCCGACCTGCTCTGCCTCGGCGAGCAGCGCCGCGGTGCTCGAGGTGCCGATGCGGGTGACGCCCTCGGCGAGCATCGCCAGGAGGGTGGGGATGTCGCGGACGCCGCCGGAGGCCTTGACCTCCATGGAGTCGGGGGTGTTGGCCCGCATGAGCGCGACGTCGGCCAGGGTCGTGCCCCCGCCGGCGAAGCCCGTGGAGGTCTTCGTGAAGTCGGCCCCCGCGTCGGCGCTCGCCCGGCAGGCGTCGATCTTGGCCCGCTCGTCGAGCAGCGCGGTCTCGAAGATCACCTTGACGATGACGCCGGCCTCGTGGCCCACCTCGACGACCGCAGCGATGTCGTCGCGCACGGCCGTGACGTCGCCGCCGCGCAGTCGGCCGATGTTGAGCACCATGTCGAGCTCGGTGGCTCCGTCGGCGAGGGCCTGGCGGGACTCGGCGACCTTGGCCGCGGTCGACGTCGTGCCGTGGGGGAAGCCGATGACCGTGCACACCCGGGTCGGGCTGCCCTCGACGGAGGCGATGGCCTGCGCTGCCAGCGCGACGTCGCTCGGCCGCACGCACACGCTCCAGATGCGCTGGGCGGCGAGCTCGCGGACCGAGGCGGACACCTCGTCGGGCGTCAGCTCGGGCTTGAGCAGGGCGTGGTCGATGAGGTCGGCGACGTCCTGGACGGTCAGGGTCGTGCCGGGGGCGAAGGGGGGACGGCGGGTCATGCCCTCAGCCTAGGGCGTCGACCCAGCGCGACCCCACCTCGCGCAGCCGCCCGGAGCCGGCGGTCAGCTCGGCCACGAGGGGGCCCAGGGCGGCGACTTCTGTGGCCGGGACCCCGAGCGTCAGGGTGACCTCGGCGGCGTAGTCGGCGTCGACGACGTGCACGCCTCGTGAGCGTAGCTCGTTGTCGACCCGCCCGGCCTCGACGTGCGAGACGGTCAGCGCGTGCTCGACGACGAGCTCACGGCGCAGCACACCGACCTCGTCGAGCCCGGCCCGCACCGCGTCGCCGTAGGCGCGCACGAGCCCACCCGTGCCGAGCAGCACCCCGCCGAACCAGCGGGTGACGACCGCGACGACATCGCTCACCTCGTGCCCGGTGAGGACCTCGAGCATCGGGGCTCCGGCCGTGCCGGAGGGTTCGCCGTCGTCGGAGGAGCGGGTCACCCCCGCGTCGGGACCCAGGACGAAGGCGGAGCAGTGGTGCCGGGCGTCCCAGTGCTGCTTGCGCAGGCGCTCGACGACGGCCCGGGCACTCCCTTCGTCCTCGACTCGCTCGAGGGTGCACCGGAAGCGTGACCGCTTGACCTCGAGCTCGACCTCGCCGTCACGGGCGATGGTGCGGTACGACGTCGGGCCCACGGCACTCAGGCGCCGGCGAGCTCGCGCTCGGCCTGCGTGGGGGTGGCGCAGCGCGCGCCGAGCTCGACGTGCCGGGCGACGACGCGCGGCTCGTCCCGCATGAGGACCAGACCGCGGCGGACGAGGGTGAGCGGCGGCTTGCGGCGCTCCTTGAGGTCGCGGGCCAGCCGCAGTACGAAGGTCTTGAGCCGGTGGTGGCGTATGCACCAGGCGGAGTGGAGCAGCCCGGCCTCGCGCAGGGCGGGGATCGCCTCGGCCGCGAAGATGCCCTCCGCGACGACGAGGTCGTCGGGTCGCGCCGTCACGGTGTGCTCGCCCGTGGCCCGCGAGACGCTGATGTCGTAGATCGGCATCGCCGCCGTCCCGGTCGCCAGGAGGGCGCTCATCGCGGCGACGGCCGCCGGCTCGTCCCAGCTGTCGGGGTGGTCCCAGTCGACCATGCCGAGCTCCTCGCTGCGGGGCAGGTCGGGGGCGTCGAGGTCCTTGTAGAAGTCGTCGAGCCGCACGACCGGCCACCCGTGGTCACGATGCAGGCGGGCGGCGAGACGGGACTTGCCGGAGCCACTCGGCCCGGCGAGGACGACGACACGTCCGGTCGAAGGGGGCTGGGCTGGCGTCGGCACGAGAGCCAACAATACGTGGGTCGAGGTGCGAGGAACGAGCCTCGAGACCCTAGAGCGCCGTGAGCGACTCCATTGCCGCGCGCACCCGACCGAGCCGCTCGGCGGCCCGGTCCCGTGCCGGCCCCAGGTCGTCCTGGTCGGCGACCGGCTCGATCGCCTCGAGGTAGACCTTGAGCTTGGGCTCGGTGCCGGAGGGACGCACGATGATCCGGGAGTCGTCGTCGAGCAGGTAGCGCAGCCCGTCGGTCGGCGGCAGTCCACCGGCGCCGGCCGAGAGGTCCTCGGCGCTCGCGACGGGAGAGCCGGCGACCTCGGCGGGCGGTGTCTCGCGCAGCCGGGCCATGATCCGCCCGATGTCGGCGAGGTCCTCGACCCGGATGGAGAAGGCGTCGGTGGCGTGCACGCCGAGCTGGCGGTGCAGGTCGTCGAGCACGTCGAGCAGGGTCCGGCCCTCGGCCTTGAGGATCGCGGCGAGCTCGGCGATGAGCAGCGCCGCGGAGACGCCGTCCTTGTCACGCACGAGGTCGGGGGCGACGCAGTAGCCGAGCGCCTCCTCGTAGCCGTAGTGCAGGTCGTCGACGCGGGCGATCCACTTGAAGCCGGTGAGGGTCTCCTCGTGCGCCACCCCCGACAGCCGGCACATCGCGGCGAGCAGCCGCGAGCTGACGATGGAGTTGGCCATCCGGCGTCCTTCGGGGACGCCGCGCATGATCAGGTGCGAGGCGAGGAGCGCGCCGAGCTCGTCGCCGCGCAGGAGGCGCCAGCCGCCGTCGACGTCGCCGTCGGGCACGGCGACGGCGCAGCGGTCGGCGTCGGGGTCGTTGGCGATGACGAGGTCCGGGCCGCTCTCGCGGGCCGCGGCCAGGGCCGCGTCGAGGGCGCCGTCCTCCTCGGGGTTGGGGAAGGTCACCGTCGGGAAGTCGGGGTCGGGCTCGGCCTGCGAGCCGACCGTCTCGGGGGCGGCGAAGCCGGCCCGCTCGAAGGCCCGGCGCACCGTCGTGTCGCCGACGCCGTGGAGCGAGGTGTGCAGCACCCGCAGGTCGCGGGGCGTGTCGAGGCCGACGACCCCGGAGACGGCGTCGAGGTAGGCCTCGAGCAGCTCGTCGCCGAGCACCTCCCAGCCCGACTCGGCCCGCGGGACCGATGCGACGCTCGCGACCCGGTCGATCTGGGCGGCGATCTGCGCGTCGCTCGGCGGCACGATCTGGCTGCCGTCGCCGAGGTAGACCTTGTAGCCGTTGTCCTGCGGCGGGTTGTGGCTGGCGGTGACCATGACGCCCGCGTCGGCGCCGAGGTGCCGGATGGCGAAGGCCAGCACCGGCGTCGGCAGCGGCTCCGGCAGCAGCGCCGCCCGCCCGCCGGCGGCGGTGACGACCGCGGCCGTGTCGATGGCGAAGGCATCGGAGTTGTACCTCGCGTCGCGCCCGATGACGACGAAGGCGCCGTCCTGAGGTGCGACGGAGTCGCCTCGAAGGGGAGAAGCGCTCGCCTCCTGCAGGTGGGCCACGAGCCCGGCGGCGGCGCGGATGACGACGGCGCGGTTCATCCGGTGGGGGCCGGCGCCGAGGGCGCCGCGCAGGCCGGCGGTGCCGAACTGGAGCAGCCCGGTGAAGCGGTCGGCGAGGTCGGCGACGGCGGCCGGGTCACCCCCCTTCGTGGCTCCTTCGTCGCGCCTCAGGACGGCGCCTTCGGCAGCGGCCACGATCGCCAGCAGCTCGTCGCGGGTCACGGGGTCGGGGTCGTCGGCGGCCCACTCGCGCGCTGCGACGAGCAGGTCGTCGGGGACGTCGGCGGCGTGGCGGGAGGTGTAGCTCATGGGGGGGCCTCAGATCCGGGCGACGATGCTGGCGAGGAGCGTGCCGCAGCGCTCGGCGGCGGCCTGGCCGGCGGCGACGACCTCGTCGTGCGCCAGGGGAGTCTCGCTGATGCCGGCGGCGGCATTGGTGACGAGCGAGACCCCGAGGACCTCGAGGCCGGCCTCGCGCGCGGCGATCGCCTCGAGCGTCGTCGACATGCCGACGAGGTCGGCGCCGAGGACCCCGGCCATGCGCACCTCCGCGGGGGTCTCGTAGTGCGGCCCGCGGAACTGCGCGTAGACGCCCTCGTCGAGGTCGGGGTCGACCTCGCGGGCCAGCTCGCGGAGGCGGGGGGAGTAGAGGTCGGTGAGGTCGACGAAGTTGGCGCCCTCGACCGGCGAGGTCGCGGTGAGGTTGATGTGGTCGCTGATGAGGACCGGGGTGCCCGGGCCCCACTCGGGCCGCAGCCCGCCGCAGCCGTTGGTCAGCACGATCGCGCGGCACCCGGCCGCGGCGGCGGTGCGCACCGCGTGGACGACGGCGCGCACGCCGCGGCCCTCGTAGAAGTGCGTGCGGGTGCCGAAGACCAGCGCCCGCCGGCCGGTGTCGGCGATCTCGACGGAGCGCAGCTGCCCGGAGTGGCCGGCGACGGCCGCGGCGGTGAAGCCCGGCACCTCGGCCTGCTCGACGGTGGCGACGGTGCGGCCGACCCGGTCTGCGGTCTGGCCCCAGCCGGAGCCGAGGACGAGGGCAACGTCGTGGGTCGCCACGCCGGTGCGCTCGGCGATGACGGCCGCCGCGTCGTGGGCGAGGACGAAGGGGTCCTGGGTGTCAGCGGTCTGGGTCACAGGCGCAATCTACAAGGGTGGTTGGATGGGAGGCGTGACTCGAACGAACTCTGTTGTGATCCTCGGCGGCGGCCCGGGCGGCTACGAGGCGGCCCTCGTGGCCGCGCACCTGGGGGCGTCGGTCACCGTCGTCGACCGGGACGGCATCGGCGGGGCCGCGGTCCTCACCGACTGCGTCCCGAGCAAGACCCTCATCGCGACGGCCGACTACCTCGGTGGCTTCGAGACGGCCTCCGAGCTCGGGGTGCACCTCGAGGACCACGAGGGTGACGTCGCGACCGAGACGGTCGCCGAGCTCGACGCGATTAACCGCCGCGTGCTCAACCTCGCGGCGGCGCAGTCCGCCGACATCACCGCTCGGCTGCAGGAGGTCGGGGTGCGGGTGGTGTCCGGCACCGGCCGACTCGCCTCGCCGAGCGAGGTCGTCGTCGAGGGCGCCGACGGCGCGACCGAGACGATCAGCGCCGACGTCGTGCTGCTGAGCACGGGCGCCACGCCGCGGGTCCTGCCGAGCGCGCAGCCCGACGGCGAGCGGATCCTCACCTGGCAGCAGATCTACGAGCTGCCCGAGATCCCCGACAAGCTCATCGTCGTCGGCTCCGGCGTCACCGGCGCCGAGCTCGCGCAGGCCTACCTCGGCCTGGGCACCGACGTCACGCTCATCTCCTCGCGCGATCTCGTGCTGCCGGGCGAGGACCAGGACGCTGCTGCCGTCATCGAGGACGTCTTCCGCCGACGGGGCATGACCGTGCTCAACCGCTCGCGCATGGCGTCGGCCGAGCGGCGTGGCGACGGTGTCGTCGTCACCCTCGAGGACGGCCGCGAGGTCGAGGGCAGCCACGTGCTCATCGCCGTGGGTGCCGTGCCCAACACCCGCGAGATCGGCCTCGAAGAGGTCGGCGTCGAGCTCAGCGAGTCCGGCCACATCGTCACCGACCGCGTCTCGCGGACCTCGGCCCGCGGCGTCTACGCCGCCGGCGACTGCACCGGCGTCTTCGCGCTCGCGTCGGTCGCGGCGATGCAGGGCCGCACGGCCATGGCGCACGCGCTGGGTGACGCGGTGACCCCCCTTCGTCTCTCGGCGGTGTCGGCCAATGTTTTCACCGACCCCGAGATCGCCACGGTCGGCATGAGCGCCGCCGACGCCGCGGACAACTCCGACGTTGAGGCCGTGATGATGCCGCTCTCGCGCAACCCGCGGGCGAAGATGCTCGGCATCGAGGAGGGCTTCGTCAAGCTCTTCGCCTACCGGGGGACCGGCACGCTGCTCGGCGGTGTCGTCGTCGCGCCGCGGGCGTCCGAGCTGATCTTCCCGGTGGCCCTGGCCGTGGCCAACCGGTTGTCCGTTGACCAGGTCGCCTCGACCTTCACCGTCTACCCCTCGCTCACCGGCACCATTGCCGAGGCGGCCCGCCGCCTGCACCCCCTCCACGGGGAGTGAGCGCAGGCCGGCGCGCCGGCGCGCTGCCGCCGCTAGGGTCGAAGGGGCCGACCCGCGGCCCGCGACCAAGGAGCCGAGGATGAGCAACAGCCCGCAGCAGTTCAACGGCGGCGAGTACGTCGACAAGGCACGCGACGCGGCCCGGGACCACCCGGACCAGGCGCGCGGTGCGATCGACAAGGTCCAGGAGGCCGTCGACAAGCGCACCGGCGGCAAGTTCAGGTCGATCATCGACAAGGCCGGTGACTTCGTCGAGGACAAGCTCGGCCTGCCGGAGGAGAAGAAGGCGGAGCCCGAGGGCGACGCCAGCCCCAAGGCGGACCCGGAGCCGCAGGGCGACTCCTCGACCGGCGGCGGGGCCCTGCCCGGCTGATCCGGCGGGCGCGCCGGCCGCGGTCAGTCGGCCGGCGCGGTCACCGTTGCCGCCTGCAGCTGCAGGTCGGTGCGCACGGCGGATCCACCGAGCACGACGGTCCGCGTGACGATGGCGCTCGTGGCCCGGTCGACGGCCGTGACGACATAGGTGCCCTCCTTGGGCACCGGCAGCTCGTAGCGCCCGTCGGGGCCGGTACGCATCCAGTCGACCGACCCACCAGACCGGCGGGTGACGACGACGGAGACGTCCGCCGCGGGCTGCCCGTCGACACCGATCACGGTGCCCGAGACGCTCATCCGGTCGCGCAGCACCAGAGGCGGCACCTGCGGGCCCCGCTCCAGGTCGACGTAGGCGCTCACGGGTTCCCAGCCCGGGGCGGTGACGACGAAGAGGTGCTTGATCGGGCCGCCCGTCGCCACCGAGTAGTCACCGGCCGAGTCGGTGTGCGACCAGTCGACGTGCGAGCCCTGGCCGCCGAGCACCGTGACGACGGCCCCGGGGAGCGGCTGCCCCGCGGCGTCGGTGATCCGGCCGTGGACGACGTGGTCGGCCTTCTGCTCCTCGACGTCGGGTCGGGCCGGGACCTCGGCGGAGCGCTGCCGCAGGAAGGGCAGGATCAGCCCGAGGCTGATGAGCGAGGCGGCCGTCGCGAGACCGAAGACAGTGGCCATGCCGGTGTAGGTGGGAAACCCGCTGGCCGTGATCGTCGCCGCGAGCACAGCGGTGGTCACGGCACTCGCCGTCGACGTGCCGACCGAGCGCAGCAGCGTGTTGAGGCCGTTGGCCGCCGCCGTCTCGGTGACGGGCACCGAGCGCATGATGAGCGTCGGCAGCGCCGAGTAGGCCAGCGCGGTCCCGATGGTCACGGTGATCGTGCCGAGCACGACGAGACCGATCGAGTGGCTGAAGGGGATGCGGGCGAGGTAGGAGATCGCCATGATCGCCGCGCCCGCACCGATCGCCATCTCGGGCCCGAAGCGGCGGGTCACCCAGCCTGAGAGCGGCGCGAGCAGGCCGAAGGCCACGGCGGAGGGTGCCATCCACAGGCCGGCGTGCAGCGCGTCGAGCCCCAGCCCGTAGCCGGTCTCCTTCGGCGTCTGCAGCAGCTGGGTCGACACGAGCATGTTGACGAACATCGCGAAGCCCATGAAGACCGAGATCGTGTTGGCCGCGATGACGACCGGCTGCGAAGCGGTGCGGATGTCGACGAGCGGGTTGGGGATGCGCAGCTCGAGCGGGACGAAGAGGCCGAACAGCAGCAGGCCCGCGGCGAAGCAGCCGAGCGTGCGCACGTCGAGCCAGCCCCAGTCGCTGCCCTTGGAGACCGCGAGGAGCAGCAGCACGAGCGCCAGGCTGAGCAGGACCGCACCACGCACGTCGAAGGCGCCCGCGGTGCGCACGCTCGACTCCGAGACCGTGAGGAGGACGAGCGCGATCATCAGCAGGGCGAGGACGCCGGGCAGCCACAGCACGATGTGCCAGTCGAAGGCCTCGGCGAGGTAGCCACCGAGCGGCAGCCCCACCCCGGCCCCGATCGCGAGGGTGGCACTCATCAGGGCGACGGCGAGCGGCACCTGCTCGGGATCGAGCTCGTCGCGCATCGTCGCGATGCCGACCGGCACGAGTGCCATGCCCATGCCCTGCAGGGCGCGGGCGAGGATGAGGAACGGCAGGGAGGGGGCGAAGGCCCCGACGAGGGCACCGAGCGCGACGATGGCCAGGGTTACGAGGATCATCCGCCGCTTGCCGTACATGTCGGCCATGCGGGAGATGACCGGCGTCGCGACCGCGCCGGCGACGAGGGTCGCGGTGACCAGCCACGAGGCGTTGCCGGCGCTCGTGCCGATGAGGTCGGGCAGCTCGGGGACGAGCGGCAGCACCATCGTCTGCTGGAGCGAGACGATCGTCCCGCAGAGGGCGAGGACGGCGATGACGACGCCGCCCCCGGCACGCCGGGAAGGCGTGCCGGGGGCGGCGTCGGTGCTGCTGGGGGAGGCGCCCATCAGTCCTTGATCTCGGCGAGGACCGCGCCGTTGCTCACGGTGGCCCCGACCTCGGCCTGCAGGCCGGTGATCGTGCCGGCCTTGTGGGCGTTGATCGGCTGCTCCATCTTCATCGCCTCGAGGACGACGACGAGGTCACCCTCGGCGACCTCCTGGCCCTCCTCGACGGCGAGCTTGACGATCGTGCCCTGCATCGGGGCGGTGAGGCTGTCGCCGGAGGCCGCGGCGCCGCCGCCACCCCCGCCCGAGCGCTTCGGCGCCTTCTTCTTGGCGGCACCGCCGCCACCGAGCGAGAGGCCACCGGGCAGGACGACCTCGAGGCGCTTGCCGCCGACCTCGACGGTGATCTTCTGGCGCTCGCCGTCGTCCTCGGCCGCCTCACCGACCTCGCCGCCGTAGGGGGCGATCTGGTTGTCGAACTCGGTCTCGATCCACCGGGTGTAGACGGAGAAGGGCGCGTCACCCTCGGGCGCGAAGGCCGGGTCGCGGACGATCGCCTGGTGGAAGGGCACGACCGTCGGCATGCCGTCGACGACGAGCTCGTCGAGGGCGCGACGGGAGCGCTCGAGCGCCTGCTGGCGGGTGGAGCCGGTGACGATGAGCTTGGCGATCATCGAGTCGAAGGCCCCGGCGACGGTGTCGCCCTCCTCGATGCCGGCGTCCCAGCGGACACCGGGGCCGTGGGGGACGCGCATCTTGGTCACGGTGCCGGGGGCCGGCATGAAGTTGCGGCCGGCGTCCTCGCCGTTGATGCGGAACTCGAAGGAGTGGCCGCGGGCGATCGGGTCGTCGTAGCCGAGCTCCTCTCCGTCGGCGATGCGCAGCATCTCGCGGACGAGGTCGATGCCGGTGACCTCCTCGGTCACGGGGTGCTCGACCTGCAGGCGGGTGTTGACCTCGAGGAAGGAGATGGTGCCGTCCTGGGCGACCAGGTACTCGCAGGTGCCGGCACCGACGTAGCCGGCCTCCTTGAGGATCGCCTTGGAGGCGCGGACGAGCTCGGCGTGCTGCTCCTCGGTGAGGAAGGGCGCGGGGGCCTCCTCGACGAGCTTCTGGTTGCGGCGCTGCAGCGAGCAGTCACGCGTCGAGACGACGACGACGTTGCCGTGCTGGTCGGCGAGGCACTGGGTCTCGACGTGGCGCGGCTTGTCGAGGAACTTCTCGACGAGGCACTCGCCGCGGCCGAAGGCCGTGACGGCCTCGCGGACGGCCGACTCGTAGAGCTCGGGGATCTCCTCCATGGTGTAGGCGACCTTGAGGCCGCGGCCGCCACCGCCGTAGACGGCCTTGATGGCGATCGGCAGGCCGAACTCCTCGGCGAGGGCGACGACCTCGTCGGCGTCCTTGACCGGGTCGTTGGTGCCGGGAGCCAGGGGCGCGTTGGCCTTGACGGCGATGTGCTTGGCCTTGGCCTTGTCACCCAGCGCGTCGATGGCCTGGGGGCTCGGGCCGATCCAGATCAGGCCGGCGTCGAGGACGGCCTGGGCGAAGTCGGCATTTTCGGCGAGGAAGCCGTAGCCCGGGTGGACCGCGTCGGCGCCGGCGTCCTTGGCGACCTGCAGGAGCTTGTCCTGGAGCAGGTAGCTGTCGGCCGGCGTCTGCCCGCCGAGGGCGTACGCCTCGTCGGCGACCTTGACGTGCAGGGCGTCACGGTCGGGCTCGGCGTAGACGGCGACGGAGCCGATGCCTGCGTCGGCGCAGGCACGGGCAATGCGGACGGCGATCTCGCCGCGGTTCGCGATGAGGACTTTGCTGATGGCCATGGGCCGCAGACTACTGCGTGACCGTCGCCCCCCGCTGGTCGCCCGCATCGTGGCGCCGGACACCCCCTTCGCCCACCCCTGCCGGGGCGAAGGGGGCGCCCGTCACCTCGACCAGCCGCGGGAGTCGGTGCACTCGGTCGGGTCGTCGTAGCGCTGCCGGATCTCCTCGGCGCGGGAGCGGGCGAGGTTCCACCCGGCGAGGGTGTCCTCATCGCCCGCGCCGTACACCTGGTGCATCGACAGCGCGCACTGCTTGATGTGCGCGGGCAGGGCGCTCGACTCGATGGTCGGCACGGCGTCGGCGGGCAGGCTGCTGAGGTACCAGGTGTCGATCTTGCCCGTGGCCTGCCACCGCTCGATGTTGCGGTCGGCGACCCACGCGCTCGTGTTGCCGACGGTGCCGACGATGGTCAGGGCGGTCGCGGTGACGAGCACCGTGCGTCCGAGCCAGCGCCGGGTGGGGGTGAAGAGGGAGACGAGCACCGCGAGCACGACGAGCCCGAGCCAGACCTCGAAGAGGTCGGCGTTGACCCGCAGCGTCGTGTAGCCGTAGGCCTCCTGGTAGAGGGCCATGCGGCGCAGCGCGGAGGCGACGACGAGCAGGGTGAGGATGCACAGGGCCGCGTTCATGGCGCGCATGACCCGGCGGTCGCGCTCGGTGCTGGTGCGGCCGAGCGCGCGGACCCCGGCGACGAGCAGGAGGACGAGCGCGGTGGCGAGGGTGAGCTGGCCGAAGCCCTGGCGGGCCGACTCTGCGTAGGTGACGCCGGCGGTGCGCATGACGTAATCGTGCCCGCCGACGACGGCCGCGGCCTGGGCGACGACGAAGGCGACGAAGATCGCGATGACGACCCCGAGGGGCACCTGCCACTCGCGCTCCGGGATGCGCGGCGACAGCCCGGCCCCCTCGACGGTCGGCGGGTTGATCGCGAGGTAGAGACCGGCGAGCGTGACGCCGGCGAAGAAGACGAGGACGAAGACGCGGAAGATCGCCATGTCGCTGATGTCGGGCACGAGGGCCGCGGCCCACGAGCCGAGGACGGCGTCGGCGGAGGCGAGCAGCCCGCCGAAGACGAGCAGCAGGGCGAGGCTCACGACGGCCGTGCGCAGGATGGACCAACCGCTGCCCCGGCGGGCGAGGACGCGGATCGTCCGGTCGAGCAGCGGCAGCCCGCGCAGCGCCGAGAGCGGCCATGCGATGACCGAGGCGATCATCCCGGTGACCGTGCGCGCGTCGGTGCACGCGGCGGCGGCGAGCACCCCGGCGACGGCGACGGCGAAGAAGCTCATCACCGGGTCGTCGCGCAGGATCGTCGTCAGGCCGAGGGGGAGGGCCAGGGCCGCGGTGACCCACGACCACGGCCTCGCCCGCCGAGCCGAGGCGAGCCAGAGGGCTGCACCACCGGCGGTGAGCACGACGAGTAGCCCGAGCCCGATCGCGTTGCCCGGCAACAGGATCGCGGCGAGCAGCCCCACGGCGAGGGCGGCGAGCAGCAGCCGCGGCTGCCCCTGCGTGACCCGCTCTGGCCACCACCGCGACAACGAGAGCCCCGTTCCCAGAGGTGCGAGGCCGTTCGCGGCCGAGCCTCGAAGGGAGGGCGCGGATTCTGCAGTCATCGTGGGCTCCTGAGTGGTGGTCGTGGTGAGCGGTGCCGGCGAAGGGGAGGTCGGCGGGGTGAGCGGGAGGTGGAGCTCGAGCCGGGCTCCGGCGTCGGCGTCCAGGGCGCGGATCGTGCCGCCGTGCATCGAGGCGACCCACGCGGCGATGGCCAGGCCGAGGCCGGTGCCACCCCCTTCGTCCCCGCCGGGACCGAAGCGGTGGAAGAGCCGCTCGGCCCGCTCGGGGGTCAGGCCGGGGCCCTCGTCGGCGACGGTGAGGGTCCACGCGTTGTCGGTGGTGCGGGCGGTGAGGGTGACGGTGCCGCCGGCTGGACTGTGTCGCACGGCGTTGTCGAGGAGGTTGGCGGTCACCTGGGCCAGTCGGTCGCGGTCACCCGTGATGGTGAGGTCGGTGGGCTCGACGTCGACGACGAGGGTGACGTCGCGACCTTGGAGCGATGCTTCGGCGACGGCGTCGTCGAGCAGCTCACCCACGCGGATCCGACTGGGGGAGAGGGGGATCTGACGACTGTCGGGGCGTGAGAGGTCGAGCAGGTCCGTGACCAGGGAGCCGAGGCGCTCGGACTGCGCGAGGGCGGCCCGCAGGGTCGTCTCGTCCGGGGTGGTGACGCCGTCGGCGAGGTTCTCGAGCAGGGCCTGCTGGGCCGACAGGGGCGTGCGCAGCTCGTGGGCGACGGTGGCGACGAGACGCCGCCGGTGCTCCTCGCCCTGCTCCAGCTCGGCGGCCATGCTCGCGAAGGCACGCGCCAGCTCGCCGACCTCGTCCTGGCTCGACGTCGTGATCCGGGCGCCGTAGTCCCCCTTCGCCATCCGCCGTGCGGCATCGGTCATCTGGGTGAGTGGGGTCGTCATGCCGGTCGCCAGCCAGCGGGTCACGACGAGGGCGAGGCCGATGGTCGCCGGCAGCCCGAGCCACAGGGGGACGCCGGCGTCGGTGCCGATCGTCCCGACGACGGCTGCGACGACGACGCTCGCGCCGACGAGCACGGCCAGCCGGGTGCGGATCGAGGTGAGCTCGAGCAGGGGAGCGGAGCGACTCATCGCCCGGCCCCGTCGTCGAGTGCGTAGCCGACGCCGTGGACGGTGCGGATGCGGTGGGCGCCGACCTTGGCGCGCAGCGCCTTGACGTGGCTGTCGAGGCTGCCGCGGCCGAGCCCGTCGTCCCATCCCCACAGGTCGGCGACGATCCGCTCGCGCCGCAGCACGGCGCCGGGCTCGTGGACCAGCAGCGCGAGCAGGTCGAACTCCGTCGGCGTGAGGTGCACGGCGTGGCCGTCGATCGTGCAGCGTCGGGTGCGTTCGTCGAGCGTCAGGCCGTCGAGGTGGGTGATCGTCTCGTCGGGGCGACCCAGCTCGGCGGCGCGCTCGACGCGACGCAGCAGGGCCCGGACCCGGGCGACGACCTCGCGCATGCGGAAGGGCTTGGTGAGGTAGTCATCGGCCCCGACCCCGAGCCCGACGATGATGTCGCTCTCGTCGTCGCGGGCGGTGAGCATGAGCACCGGCACCGGGCGGTCGGCCTGGATCCGGCGGCACACCTCGAGTCCGTCGTACCCGGGCAGCATGAGGTCGAGCACGACGACCGCGGGGTCATGCTCGGCGTGGGCGGCGACCGCCCCCGGGCCGTCGTGCGCCCGGACCACCTCGAAGCCCTCTGCCACGAGGCGGTCGGCCAGGGCCTGGTTGATCGTCGGGTCGTCCTCGACGACGAGCACGCGGTGTGCGGTGGTGGTCATGGGATCAGGCTAGGGAGCCGGACCGGCGGATCCCCGGGGCGCGATCTGGAGATCCTCTGCAGATCTCGGCGAACCGAGAGGAGACGACCGGACGCGACAGGCGACACCCGGACACTGCATTGCCCTACGGCAATGCAGTGTCTTGACCTCGAGACGTTGCATTGCCCTATGGCAATGCAGTGTCTTGACCTCGAGACGTTGCATTGCCGTAGGGCAATGCGGACGAAGGGGGAGTGGCTTCAGCCCACCGGCAGGCGGGAGACGAACTGCCGCAGCTGCTCGATGTTGCGCACCTCGTGCATGTCGACGACCTCGCCGTAGCGGCTGGCCACGGAGTCGCCGGTGTCCCACATGCGCTCCGCCTCGGGGTTGAGCCAGGCGGCGTAGCGGGCCTGGGAGACGAGGATGCGCAGGCGGTCGATGCGCGGGTCGGTGCCGTTGGTCCGCGCGTCACCGAGGATCAGCACCGTCGAGCGCGGCCCGATGGCGTCGAGGTGGTGCTCCACCGCGTCCTCGAAGGCCGCGCCGTAGTCGCTCGACCCGTGCCAGCGGGTCATCTGCGCCTCGCGGGCCACCCGCTCGCTGATGTCCTCGCCGACCTGCGCCTCGCGGACCAGGTCGGTGATGTCGTCGCACGTGTTGACGAAGCCGATGAACCGCACCCGGCGGAAGACCCCCGCGAGCGACTGGAGCAGCAGCATCGTGAAGCGCGAGAAGCCCGCCACCGACCCCGACATGTCGCACAGCAGGACGATGTCGGCCCGGCTGCGGGTGCGGCGCTTGTAGGCCGGGCGCACCGGCACGCCCCCGGTCGACATCGCAGCGCGCAGGGTGCGCCGGATGTCGATGGTGCCGCGCGACTGCCGCCGCTGGCGGGCGGCGAGCTTGGCCGCGAGCTTGCGCGACAGGGGCGCGATCACCGCGTGCAGCTCGGCCGCCTCGGTCTTGCCGGTGAGCAGGAAGTCCTTGCGCTCCAAGGGGTCTCGCACGCCGTAGCGGGAGATGCGGTCGCGTCCGCGGACCTCGGCGTTGCGCCGCGCCGACTCGGTCTCGACCTTGCGCCGGAAGGCCCCCACCCGGCGGCGGATCTCGTCGCGGTCGTAGCGGTCGCTGAGCTGCTCGGGCCGCCACGCGCTGCCCGCGCCGCCGCCACCGCTGCCGGTGGCGCCGCCGCTCCCTTCGCCCGATCCGCCCGAGCCCTCGCCGGACCCGCCGGTGACGTCGCCGGCGTCCCGAGCCCGTTGCAGCGCAGCGGCGATCGCGGTCTGCGGGGAGAGCCGCTCGATCGCCTGGTTGGCCGACCAGCCCCCGGTCGACGACTCGTTGGCCAGGCGGCCGAGCTCGCTCACCGCGCGGGCCGCGAGGCGGTCGAGCTCCTGCTGGTCACCGCGGGCGAGGGCCTCGACGAGCTCCTCGCGGATGGCCGCGGCACGCTCGCGGGCGCCCGCGGTGTCCGTCGGTGACAGGTGCGCCGCATCGCCCGTGCGGTGACCCACCGCCGGGGGGAAGTGGATGTCGAAGAGCTGGTCGAAGACCGCCCGGTCCGCCGACCGCCGCATCATCGTCGCGGCGAGCCCGGTGCGCAGGCGCTCGCGGTCGTCGAGGCCGAGTGTCGTGGCGGCAGAGGCCGCGTCGGCCACCTCGGAGGTCCCGACCGTCACGCCGTGCCGGCGCAGCGCCCGGGCCAGGTCGACGAGGCGCTCGCCGAGCGGGTCAGGCGAGGGCACGGTCCAGGTCCAGGGTCTGCACGGCGAGCTCGATGTCCTCGCGGTGCTTGAGGACGACGCCGAGGGTCGCCCGGACGAGCTCGGGCTGCAGCTCGCCGCCGGTGCCGAGGCTGACGAGGGTGCGCGCCCAGTCGATGGTCTCGGCGACGGAGGGCGACTTGCGCAGCCGCATCTCGCGCAGCGCGCCGACGAGCCGCACCACGGAGGCCGCGAGGGTCTCGTCGAGGTCGGGCACGGTGAGGCGCACGATGCGCAGCTCGAGGTCGGCCTCGGGGTAGTCGATGTGCAGGTAGAGGCAGCGGCGGCGCAGGGCCTCGGACAGCTCGCGGGTCGCGTTGGAGGTCAGGACGACGAAGGGGGTCTGGCTCGCCCTGATCGTCCCGAGCTCGGGCACGGTCACCTGGAAGTCGGAGAGCACCTCGAGCAGCAGGCCCTCGATCTCGACGTCGGCCTTGTCGAGCTCGTCGATGAGCAGCACCGTCGGGTGCGCGTTGCGGATCGCGGTGAGCAGCGGCCGGGAGAGGAGGAACTCGTCGGTGAAGATGTCCTCCTTGACCGAGGACCAGTCCGCCTCGTCGGCGCCCGCGGCGTCGTGGTGCGCGCCGGCCGCGGTAATGCGCAGCAGCTGCTTGGCGTGGTTCCACTCGTAGAGCGCCCGCGCCTCGTCGACGCCCTCGTAGCACTGCAGACGCACGAGCTCGCCGTCGGTCGCGGCCGACACGGCCGCGGACAGCGCGGTCTTGCCGACACCCGCCGGCCCCTCGATGAGCAGCGGCTTGCCGAGCTGGTCGGCGAGGTAGACCGTCGTCGCGATCTCGTCGGAGGCGAGGTAGCCGTGCGCCGCGAGGCGCTCGGTGACGTCGTCGACGGAGGCGAACCGGGGGGTGTGCGTCATGCCGTCAGTCTGCCGGACCCGGTCGGGCCGCCCCGCGCCGGATAGCGTGGCACTCACCACGGCGGAGAGAGCGGGCACGGGCGAGTGACCAACCTACGGCGTGCCGGGACGGGTGGGCATGGGGAGCGCTCCCCGGTGGGTACGGTGGCGACATTCCTCGCACCCTCGGCAGGACGGAGCCCCACCGTGACCGACGACCAGGTCCGACGATTCAAGAGCCGGATGCTGGCCCAGCGCGCGGAGCTGGACCTGCTGCGCGACTTCACCCGGCACCCCTTCGCCGACATCACGGTGCCGCAGCGGGTCGAGGAGGTCATCGCCGCAGTCCGCGAGGAGCACCTGACCTATCTGCGTGAGGACGACCTGCGGCTCCTGGCCGAGCTCGTCGTCGAGGCGGACCGGGTCGGCCGTGAGGGCGTGGTCGTCGAGTGCGGCACAGCACTCGGTGGCTCCGCGATCGTCATGGCCGCGGCTCGGGCGGGCGGACGCCCGATGCGCGTCTTCGACGTCTTCGGGATGATCCCACCGCCCACGCAGGAGGACGGTCGCGACGTCCACGACCGCTACGAGGCGATCCGGCGCGGGGAGTCCTCGGGTCTCGGCGGGCAGACCTATTACGGCTACCGCGAGGACCTCCTCGGCGAGGTCACGGCGTCCTTCGCGCGGCACGGGGTGCCGGTGGGGGAGAGCGGGGTCGAGCTCGTGCGTGGTCTCTTCGAGGACACCGTGCACATCGACGGCCCGGTCGCGCTGGCTCATCTTGACGGTGACTGGTACGCCTCGACCCGGGTCTGCCTGGAGCGTGTCGCCCCGCAGGTCGTGCCGGGTGGCCGGATTGTCCTCGACGACTACTACCACTGGTCCGGTGCCCGCACGGCCACCGACGAGTACTTCGCCGACCGGCCCGGGTGGCGCATCGAGCACCGGGCCAAGGTCCACGTGGTCCGGGAGACCTGACGTGGCCCCTCGTGTCATCCACACGGCACAGGCGCTCGTCGACGTCGTCGCCGAGGTGCCCGGCCTGCCGCGGCGCGGCGGCAACGTGATGGCCGACGTCGCCACGCGCCACGCCGGGGGAGCGGTGACGATCCTGCTCGCGGCGGTGCGCTCGGGTGTCGAGGCCGTCCACGCTGGCGCCCACGGGCGGGGTCCCAACGGCGACCTCGTGCGCGAGACCCTCGCCGCCGAGGGTGTGGTCCTGTCGGCGCCCGTCGTCGAGGACCTCGACACCGGCGTCTGCATCGTCATGGTCGAGCCCTCCGCGGAGCGGACCTTCGTCACGACGCAGGAGGCCGAGCGGCACATCAGCGTCGAGTCGCTCGCGACGAGCGCCCCGGTGGCCGGCGACCTCGTGTGCGTCAGCGGCTACAGCCTCGTCGGCCGCACCCGGGACCCGCTGGTCGCCTGGCTGGAGTCCCTGCCCGAGGGCGTCGTCGTGGTGCTCGACCCCGGCGACGTCTTCGCGGAACTGGAGCCCTCCCTTCGCTCCCGGGTCGTCGCGCTCACCGACGTCTGGACCGGCAATGCCGAGGAGTCCGAGGACTTCGGTGGGGCGAAGGGGATGGGGCCGGCCGCCGAGGCCGTCGCCGCACTGCTGGAGCCGGGTGCCGTCGCCGTCGTCCGCGACGGCGACCGGGGGTGCGCCGTGCGGGTCGACGGGGTGACGACGATCGTCCCCGGCTTCCCCGAGACGCCCGTCGACACCAACGGCGCCGGCGACACCCACACCGGCGTGCTCCTCGCCGAGGTGGCCCGGGGCAGCGACTGGGTGCAGGCCTGCCGCCGGGCCAATGCCGCGGGCGCCATCAAGGTCACCCGCAAGGGTCCGACGACCGCCCCGACGGCCGCCGAGATCGACGCCTATCTCGCCGCACGTTGATCGGGGCGCACGCCGATCGAGGGGTGCGGGCCGCCCGCGCGGGTGGCCTCCTCAGCCGGCGGGGCGCTCGTCGACCAGCTTCGCGTAGACGACGACGTTGTCGACGTGGCGCCCCGTCTCGCCGTCGAAGTGGCCGCCACACGTGATGAGCCGCAGGGCGGCGTGGTCGACCTCGCCGTAGACCTTGTCGGTGGGGAAGTCGGTCTTGGGGTACTGACCGACGTCGGTCACCTCGAAGACCGCGGTCGACCCGTCCGCGCGGGAGACCTCGACCCGCTGCCCGTCGCGCATCGAGCCCAGCTCGAAGAAGACCGCGGGCTTCTTGTCCCACGTGACGTGACCGGCGAGGACGGACGGGCCCAGCTCCCCGGGGGTGGGGCTGCCGGTGAACCACCCGGTGCTCGTGGCGTCCTGGGGCACCTCCATGGTGTCGTCCGGCTGCCGGCCGAGGTCGATGACCGAGCTGGTCACCCCCAGCGAGGGGATGGACACCAACGTCGGCCGCGAGCGGGACATCCGCTCGGTCGTGGCCGGTGCGGCCGCGCTCGTCGGGCTGCTCGTGCCCGGGCCCGTGTGGTGCCCGGCGTGGCCGGACCCGGAGGTCGGGCTGCCTGAGGGGGCCGACGCCGTGGCCGAGCCGCCGTGCCCGGCATGCCCGCCCTCGGACATGGCGGCGGGCGGGGGCATGCGGGTCTCCTGCTGCGACAGGCCGAAGGCTGTCAGGCCGGTGCCCGCCACGGCGAGGGCGAGGACCGCGACCGCCACGCCCCGCGCGCGACGGTCGCGACCCCGGGTGTGCTCTCGCACGACCGGCTCAGCTCTCCTGCGTCAGGCGACGGCGGTAGGCGAGCAGACCGACGGCGCCGACCATGGCGAAGGCGCCGGCGCCCAGGGCGCCCTTCGCCTCGACACCCTCGGTGCTCCCGCCGCCCGTCTCGACGCCACCCGTGGGCGGAGCGCCGACGGCCGCGCCGGTGACCGTGCCGCACGTCGCCGGGTTGGTGGCCTCCTCCGGGATGCCCTCGACCCCGACGGACTTCGCGAAGCTCGACTCGCCGAGCGCATCGAGGTCGTACTTGCCGTTGCCGTTGGCATCGAGGCCGTGCTGCACGATGTGCAGGTTCTTCAGCTTGGGTCCCGCGCCCTCGGGCAGAGTGATCGTGCGCGAGTACGACAGGTTGCCGTCCGCGTCGGCGGTTGGCATGCGGTCGACGGCGAGGCCGCTGTCGGGGCTCGTGTCCCCCTTCGTCGTCAGCGAGATCATGATGTCGCCATAGGTGGGCAGGCCCTCCTCGGTGTTGACCTGGCCGTCGCCGTCCGCGTCGGCGGCCGACGTCGGACAGGTGAAGTCCTTGTTCTCGTCGAAGGAGCCGTGGAAGTGCTGGGCGTGGGGCGAGTTGGGGGTGAATCCCGTGCCCGTGATGTCGATCGTCAGCTGGTCACCGGCGAGCGACAGCTGTGCGGTCGACGAGGACCCGCTGTCGTTGCCCATCGTGTCCGTGAGCTTCATCGTCCACTTCTCGTCGGCGCTGGCGCCGGTGGCTCCCGCGAGGAGGATCGCGCACGCGGCCGGGGTGGCGAGTGCGGCCTTGGTGAGGGTGTGCATACCTGACTCCTTCGTCGTGGCCGGCCGATCTCGGATGACCGGAGGCCTCGTGCCGGGAGTTCGGGGCGAAGGGGGGAAGCGGATGGGTCAGCGGGCGTCGAGTTCGGCGCGACACCGTTGCTCGAAGGTCTCCAGCTCGGCCAGTGCCTCGTCGAGGTCGCGTCGGCGCTGCTCGAGGTCGGCGCGCCGCTCGTCGATCTGGGCGAGCACGTAGGTCAACTGGCTGCGGCGGCCCCGCGGGGCGTCGTAGAGGTCGATGATCGTCGCGATCTCGTCGAGCGGGAAGCCCAGCCGCTTGCCCCGCAGCACCAGGCTCAGCCGGGTGCGGTCGCGCCGGTGGAAGATCCGCGTCGTGCCCTGCCGCTCGGGGGAGATCAGGCCGAGGTCCTCGTAGTGCCGGATGGTCCGGGTCGTCACGCCGAACTCGTCCGCCATCTCGCGGATCGTCCAGGTGGCACTTGTCATGGAGCGAGATCATGCTTTACGTTGACGTCAACGTCAAGCAGCCGCCGTCAAGGAAGACAGGTCATGTTCGAGCTCTCCCAGGACCACGAGGACTTCCGCGCGAGCGTGCGCGACTTCGCCGAGCGCGAGGTCGAGCCGCACGTCGCCCAGTGGGACAAGGACCACCACCTGCCGCTCGAGGTCGTCGGCCGCATGGGCGACCTCGGCCTCTTCGGCCTCGTCGTCCCCGAGCGCTGGGGCGGGTCCGCCGAGACCGTCGACGGCGTCGTCCAGTCCGACTTCACCGCGCTGTGCGTCGCGATCGAGGAACTCGGCCGCATCGACCAGTCCATCGGCATCACGCTCTCCGCGGGCGTGGGCCTGGGCATCAACCCGATCCTCACCTACGGGTCCGACGAGCAGCGCGACCGCTGGCTCCCCGACCTCGTCGCCGGGCGCGCGCTCGCCGGCTTCGGTCTCACCGAGCCCGACGCCGGCTCCGACGCGGGCGGCACCCGCACGACGGCGAAGCGCGACGGCGACGAGTGGGTCATCGACGGCGCCAAGTCCTTCATCACGAACTCTGGCACCGACATCACCTCGCTCGTCACGGTGACCGCGCGCACCGGCACGAGCGCGGAGGGCCGCCCGCAGATCTCCGCGATCATCGTCCCGAGCGGCACCCCCGGCTTCACCGTCGAAGCGCCCTACGACAAGCTCGGGTGGAACATCTCCGACACCCACGGCCTGAGCTTCTCGGGCTGCCGCGTCCCCGCCGACCACCTCGTCGGCGCCGAGGGGCAGGGCTTCCGCCAGTTCCTCAAGACGCTCGACGACGGCCGCATCGCGATCTCGGCGCTCGCGACCGGCCTGACCCAGCGCATGCTCGAGCTGGCCACCGACTACGCACAGACCCGCACCGCCTTCGGTCGGCCGATCGGCGTCAACCAGGGCGTGAGCTTCCAGGTCTCCGACCTCGCCGTCATGGCCGAGACCTCGCGCGTGCTCACCTACAAGGCCGCCTGGCTCAAGGACGAGGCCGACCGCGGTCGCCGCTCGACCCAGGAGGTCGCCAAGGCCGCGTCGATCGCCAAGCTCTACACCTCCGAGGCCGCGGTGAGCGCGACCCGCATCGCCACCCAGGTCTTCGGCGGCAACGGCTTCATGGAGGAGTACCCCGTCGCGCGCTTCTACCGCGACGCCAAGATCCTCGAGATCGGCGAGGGCACCTCCGAGGTCCAGCGCATGGTCATCGCCCGCCACCTGGGTCTGCCGGCATGAGCGGCTACCCGCTGGACCCCATGGTCGAGGACGTCCGCCGTCGCATCCGCGAGGCGCACGAGGCCTCCGAGCGGCCGACCGACAAGGCCGCGGCGAAGCTCGAGTCCCAGAGCAAACTCTATGTCCGCGACCGCATCGCCCTGCTCGTCGACGAGGGCAGCTTCGTCGAGGACGGGCGCTACGCCAACGCCTTGGCCGCCGGCCTGCCGGCCGACGGCGTCGTCACCGGGCGCGGCCTCGTCGACGAGCGACCGGTCATCGTCATCGCCAACGACCCGACGGTCAAGGCCGGCTCGTGGGGCGCCCGCACGGTCGAGAAGATCGTCCGCGCCACCGAGAGCGCGCTGCGCGAGGAGCTGCCGGTCTTCTGGCTCGTCGACTCCGCGGGTGCGCGCATCACCGACCAGGTCGAGATGTTCCCCGGTCGTCGCGGTGCCGGCCACATCTTCCACAACCAGGTCGCGCTGTCGGGCAAGGTCCCGCAGATCTGCTGCCTCTTCGGCCCGAGCGCGGCCGGTGGCGCCTACATCCCCTCCTTCACCGACCTCGTCATCATGGTCGAGGGCAATGCCTCGATGTACCTGGGCAGCCCCCGCATGGCCGAGATGGTCGTCGGCGAGCGGGTCTCTCTCGAGGAGATGGGCGGGGCCCGCATGCACTGCACCGTGAGCGGCGTCGGCGACGTGCTCGTCTCTGACGACACGGAGGCGATCGAGGCGGCCCGTCTGTGGCTGAGCTACCTGCCGCAGAACTGGCGCAGCGAGCTCCCTTCGTACCAGCCGGAGCAGCCGGCTGCGGCGCTCACCTCCGCGACCATCCCCGAGCGCGAGTCGCAGCCCTTCGACGTCCACGACGTCATCGACGGCCTCATCGACGACGACTCCTTCTTCGAGGTCAAGGAGCTCTTCGCCCCCGAGCTCGTCGTCGGCCTCGGTCGGATGGCGGGGGAGACCGTCGGCATCGTCGCCAACAACTCCATGGCCAAGGGCGGCGTGCTCTTCACCGACAGCGCCGACAAGGCCGCCCGCTTCATCTGGCTCTGCGATGCCTACTCGATCCCCCTGATCTACCTCGCCGACGTCCCGGGCTTCATGATCGGGTCCGAGGTCGAGCGCGGCGGCATCATCCGGCACGGCGCCAAGATGGTCTCGGCCGTCGCCTCGGCCACGGTCCCGCAGTTCTGCGTCGTGGTCCGCAAGGCCTACGGCGCCGGTCTCTACGCCATGGGCGGGCCGGGCTTCGCGCCCGACGCGACGATCGCGCTGCCCACCGCGCGCATCGCCGTCATGGGTCCCGAGGCCGCGGTCAACGCCGTCTACGCCAACAAGATCGCTCAGGTCGAGGCCGACGAAGGCGAGGCCGCTCGTGACGAGTTCATCGCCGCGCGTCGCGCCGAGTACCTCGAGGACGTCGACCTCGAGCGGCTGGCCGCGGACCTCGTCATCGACCAGGTCATCGAGCCCGAGGCCTTGCGCGAGGAGCTGCTCGCCCGCCTGCGGCACGCCCGCGGTCGCGATCGCCGCTTCTCCGAGCGTCGTCGGGGGATCCCTCCGGTCTGACGGACGAGGCAGGGCGAAGGGGGCGTGACCCGTCTCCCACCCCGCTCGCGCTGCGGGGGCGCCGCCTCGTCGTTACCGTTGGGTAACCAACGTTCCCTGACGAAGGACCCCTCGATGAAGACCTGGACCGCCCCCTTCGCCGCCGCTGCCTGCGCGGTCGGCCTCGTCGTCACCGCCGGTTCGGCCGGTGCCGCCACCGACGACCCGCTGCGCGACGAGCTCTACGGGCTGGACCAGGTCCACGCCGAGCAGGCCTGGTCGAGCAGCCGCGGTGCCGGCACCGTCGTCGCCGTCGTCGACACCGGTGTCGACCTCGGTCACCCCGACCTGCAGGGCCGGCTCGTGCCGGGCGCCGACTTCGTCTGCGGCGAGCAGAAGGGCTCGTGCGGCGACGGCAGCTGGAAGGGCCAGGACGGCGAGGGTCAGGAGCCCGACGTCCACGGCACCCACGTCGCGGGCACCATCGCCGCCACCGCTGACAACGGGATCGGCGTCGCCGGTGTCGCTCCCGACGCCAAGGTCATGCCGATCAAGGTCCTCGAGGACGGGTCGGGCACCAACGAGGACATCGCCGAGGGCATCCGCTACGCGGCCGACCACGGCGCCGACGTCATCAACCTCAGCCTGGGTGGCCTGCCGGGCACCCAGATCTTCTCCATCCTCGGTCTCGACACGACGATGAAGGACGCGATCCAGTACGCCCGCGACAAGGGCACCCTCACGGTCGCCGCGGCGGGCAACACCACGACCCTGCTGTGCAACGACCCGGCCTTCAGCAGCGACTCGATCTGCGTCGGGGCCACGGACAAGAACGAGATGAAGTCCTACTTCTCCGAGCTGCCCGTGACCTTCCGCGGCAAGGGCGTCGCGGCGCCGGGTGGCTCCGGCCGACTCCTCGGCGGCGACTGCTCCGAGGACATCCTCTCGACCGTGCCGCGCGGCACCGGCACCGACGAGTGCGGTGAGGGCAAGGACTACGCGGCCTTCGCCGGCACCTCGATGGCCACCCCGCACGTCGCCGGGGTCGCTGCGATCCTCTTCGGCCAGGACCGCAGCATGGCGAACGTCGAGCGGGCGATCCTGTCGACCTCGCGGCACCCGCTGCTCGGCGCCCGCGGCGGCTACAGCGCGCTCTACGGCCGCGGCATCGTCGACGCGCAGGCCGCGGTCGCCTACCCCAGGGACTGAGCGGACGCGACCTGCCACCAGTCGACCCCGAGGTCGGCGAGCAGGCGCCGCAGCAGCGGCAGGCAGAGACCGATGACGGTGCTCGGGTGGCCCTCGATCGACTCGACGAAGGGGGCGCCCAGCCCGTCGAGGGTGAAGCCGCCGGCCACGTGGAGCGGCTCGCCCGTCGCGACGTAGCCGTCGATCTCGGCGTCGGTCACGGATGCGAAGTGGACGGTCGCACTCGCCGGAGCCCCGGCGGTGCGGCCGTCCCGCAGGTCGACGAGGTGGTGGCCGGTGTGCAGCACCGCCGAGCGGCCACGCACCTGCTGCCACCGCTCGCGGGCGACCTCGGGCGTGCCGGGCTTGCCGTGGACCTGCCCGTCGACCTCGAGGACCGAGTCGCACGCGAGGACCCAGCGGGGCTGCTCGGCGTCCGCCTCGCCAGCCGCGGTCCCTCCCGACTCGTCGCGCAGGTGAGAGGCGACGACGGCGCCCTTCGCGTCGGCCAGCAGCTGCGCGAGCTGAGCGGGTGACAGCTGCGGATCCCGTTGCCGCGCAGCGGATTCGACGGCCTTCTCGTCGACATCGCTGACGACGACGCGGGGGTCGATGCCGGTGGCGCGCAGCAGACCGAGGCGGGCGGGGGAGGCGGAGGCGAGGACGAGTGAGTGCACGACCACATCATCTCCGGTTGTGGGCACGTGACCGGTAGGGAACTATGGTTTCCACCGCCACTGAGACGACGTCGTCCGGCCCAGGAGCACCACACCTGTCCGGGGGACCGCCACCTCTCCTGACAGACAGGACTCGCATGTTTTCAATGACGAAGCGTGCCGTCGCGGCCGCCACCCTCGCGGTGGCCGTGGGCCTCCCCCTCGCCGGGACCGCATCCGCCGGACCCGACGACACCCCGGGCACCGCAGGTGCCGCGACCCTCACCGACACCCCCGAGGCCGCGCGCCCCGCCTTCTACGAGCCGCCGGCGACGATCCCGAGCACGCCCGGCACGATCATCCGCAGCGAGCCGGCCCCGCTGCTGCTCGACCCCTTCAACCTCTCATCGAGTGTCGTCACGGCCACCCGGATCATGTACTCGTCCACCGATGGCGAGGGCACACCGATCGCGGTGACCGGCACGGTCTTCGTCCCCAAGACTCCGTACGTCGGCGCGTCGCGGCGTCCGTTCATCTCCTACACCGCCGGCACCCAGGGCATGGGCGACTCCTGCGCCCCCTCCCGTCAGATGGAGAGCCTCGTCGAGTACGAGGGGCTGGGCATCGCCCGCACCGTCGGCCGCGGCTACGCCGTCGGCGTCACCGACTACCAGGGCCTCGGCACCCCCGGCACGCACACCTACATGATGCGTGAGGCCCAGGGCCGTGCCTCCCTCGACATGGCCCGCGCCGTCAAGAACCTCGAGGGCAGCGGTATGGACGCCCAGACCCCCATCGGCCTCATGGGCTACTCGCAGGGTGGCGGCGCCGCAGCGGCTGCCTCCGAGCTCGCCGCCAGCTACGCACCCGAGCTCAACATCAAGGGCTCGGCCATCGGTGCACCGCCGGCCGACCTCGCCAAGGTCGGGGCCAACATCGACGGCACGACCTATACCCTCTTCGCGCTCTTCGCGACGCTCGGCCTGGCCACCAGCGAGCACATCGACCCGGGCACGGTGTTCAACGCCGAGGGCAAGGAGCTCGCAGGCAGGGTCGAGAGCGCCTGCGTCTTCGACCTCTTCTCGTACGCCAACCTCGACACGTCGAAGTACACCGTGAGCGGCAAAAAGCTCGGGCAGCTGCTCACCGAGGAGCCCTTCGCCACCGCGGTCGGCAAGCAGCGCATCGGCAAGCTCAAGCCCAATGCTCCGGTGCAGATCAACCACTCCATCGGTGACGACGTCATCCCCTACGGGGTGGGCAAGCAGCTCGGGAGCGACTGGTGCGACAAGGGCACCCGGGTCACCTTCAACGCGGGCGTGGTCCCGACCCACGTCGGCGGGATGCCGGGGCACATCGCCAAGTCCATGGTGTTCTTCGAGGACCGCTTCGCCGGTCGCAACCAGCTGAGCTCCTGCTGGCGCCTCTGACCAGGACGTGACGAAGGGGGTGCGGCCGGTTGGACCCGGCCACACCCCCTTCGTCATGCCGTCAGGAGAGCGAAGCCCCGGTGATCGCCCCGGCGGAGCCGGAGCCCACGCGCTCGAGGTCGAGGGTGAGTACGAGGGTGCCACCGTCGCGGTTGCCGTAGGTGACGGTCGTGGTGCCGCTCGACGTCCGCGACCACCGCGGTCCGCCCGACGGGTTGGTCGAGCCGAAGGTCAGCTCGACCGCGTCGCTCGTGTAGGTCCACGCGCCGGACTCGCCCTTGCCCCAGGCGCGCACGAAGGCGTCGGCGTAGTCGGTGAGCGAGGTCGGCAGGCCGTCACCGGTCTGCGGTGCGTCGGCGCTGAGCGTCGCGCTGCTCACCGCGTGCTCGGTGCCGGAGGCGGCGTCGCCGGCGTCGAGCCGGACGGTGAGCGTGTCGGTCCCGTCGCTGTAGCGGACCTCGACGGAGCCGCCGTCGTGGGTGAGGCCCTGCCGCTGCCACCCGCCACCGCCGACCGCGCGCTGGCCGAAGAGCGAGCTCACGGCGCTCGCCGAGGCGTAGGTCGAGGCGACCGACCGGTCACCCCGGCCCCAGGCGCGCACGAAGGTGTCGGCGTAGGCGCCGATGTCCTTGGGCGGGGAGGTCGGGGCGCTCGCGCCCGGACCCGACGACGTGGACGAGGGGGAGGACGAGCCACTCGGGTCACCGGCCGAGCCGTCGCCCGTGGCCCGGCTCGTGCCCCCGTCGCCCGTGGCCCGGCTCGTGCCCCCGTCGCCCGGGGAGGGGGAGGAGGTGACCGTCTGCGTCGTCGGTGCATTGCTCGTCGAGCTCGAGTAGGTGACGGTCACCGTGCCGTCGGTCTCGGTGGGCTCGTCGGACCCCGACGAGCACCCCGCGAGCGCCGCCGCGAGCAGTGCGGTGACGGCGAGGACGGACACGGACCCCCTGAAGTGCTTCACGCCCAGCATCGTAGGCCCCGGCCGGGGACGACATCGTGGGCAAGGGTGCTCAGCCGAGGACGGCCGAGCGCAGGGTGTCGAGGCCCACCCCGCCCACGTCGAGTGCCCGCCGGTGGAAGGCCCGCAGGTCGAAGGCCGCCCCCTCGCGCCGGGCGGTCTCCTCGCGGAGCTGCAGCCACAGCCGCTCGCCGATCTTGTAGCTTGGCGCCTGGCCGGGCCACCCGAGATAGCGGTCGAGCTCGAAGCGCAGGAAGCCCTCGTCCATGTTGGCGTGCGCCGAGAGGAAGTCCCACGCCTTGTCATAGGTCCACGCGCCGCCACCGACCTCGGCCGGCGCCTCGAAGCCGCAGTGCACCCCGATGTCGAGGACGACGCGGGCCGCGCGCAGCGACTGCCCGTCGAGCAGACCCATGCGGTTGCCCGGGTCGTCCATGTGCCCGAGCTCGGCCATGAGCCACTCCGCGTAGAGCGCCCAGCCCTCGCCGTGCCCGGAGGTCCACGACGCCAGGCGGCGCCACCGGTTGAGCAGCTCCTTGCGGTGGACGGTCTGGCCGATCTGGAGGTGGTGGCCGGGGACGCCCTCGTGGTAGACGGTCGTCAGCTCGCGCCAGGTGCCGAAGTCGGTGACCCCCTTGGGCACCGACCACCACATGCGGCCCGGACGGGAGAAGTCGTCGCTCGGGCCCGTGTAGTAGATGCCGCCGGTCTCGGTCGGCGCGATGCGGCACTCGATGGTGCGCACCGGTTCGGGGATGTCGAGGTGCGGCGAGAGCAGCTCGATGGCCTCGTCGGCGGTGCGCTGCATCCACTCGCGCAGCGCGTCGGTGCCGTGCAGCTGGTAGCGCGGGTCGGCGTCGAGGGCCGCGACGGCCTCCTTGACGCTCGCGCCGGGCTGGATGCGCTCGGCCACGGCCGTCATCTCGGCGGTGATGCGCGCGAGCTCCTCCTGCCCCCAGGCGTAGGTCTCCTCGAGGTCGATGCGCGCACCGAGGAAGGCGCGCGAGTGCAGCGCGTAGCGCTCGCGACCGCAGGCGTCGGCCTCGGGTGCCCGGTCCCGCAGGGGCGCCAGGCGTGACGCGAGGTCACGGTAGGCACTGGCGGCGGCCTCCACCGATCGCCGGAGGTCAGCCGCGACGGAGTCGGGGAGTGGGCCGTCGTCGGTGCGCGCGTCGGTGAGCAGGCCGGCGAAGTAGCCGTCGGGGGCGGTGAGGTCGGCGCACTGCTCGATGCACCGCTCGTACTGACGAAGGGGAGCGATCTCCCCCTTCGTCGCGGCGGCGGTGAGTGAGGCGGTCCACTGGTCGAGCGCGTCGGGCACCCGGCCCATGCGGGTGGCGAGCGTGGCCCAGTCGTCGGCGCTCGCCGTCGGCATGAGGTCGAAGACGTCGCGCACCGCCTGCAGCGGCGAGGCGATGACGTTGAGCTCGGCGAGGTCGAGGCCGGCGTCGTGGAACTCCTCGGCCAGCCCGAGCCGCTCGCGCATCGCCTCGACGGTCACCCGGTCGACGTCGTCGACGGGGGTCGCCCGGTCGAGCGCGGCGAGCGTCTCCCGCCGCAGCCGGGAGTGCGCGGCGAAGCCCTCAGGGGACAGGTCGTCGAGCTCGCCATCGTGGCCGGGCAGGCCGAGGTAGGTCGCGGTGATCGGCGACAGGGCGACCTCGCGGTCGAGGTGGGCCTCGGCGATCCGGTCGACGTCGGTCTGGGGTCGGCGCTGGTCCTGGGTCACCCTGCGGACGCTACTCCGAGGCGTCGGCCGTCAGACGAGCGAGGTGGAGATCGCCGTGGCGTAGAGCAGGGGCGGCAGCAACCCGATGAGCACGACCTCGGAGGAGAGGGTGATCTCGGGGAACCACGGGACGAAGGAGGCCCCCGCGCCGGCCACGAGCGTCTCGCGATCCGACGGCACCGCGGCTGGTAGGCGCGCCGGTGCCACGATCGCGGCATGGACCGCTACCTCCACGGCCATGCCGAGCCGGTCGTCGCGTCGCACGCAGCACGGACCGTCGAGAGCTCGGCCGCCTACCTCCTCCCGCGCCTGCGTCCGGGGCTGCGGGTGCTCGACGTCGGGTGCGGGCCGGGCTCGATCACGCTCGACCTCGCGCGACGCGTCTCCCCGGGCGAGGTCGTGGGCGTCGACGCCTCGGCGCAGGTCGTCGCGCAGGCGCGCAGCGCCGCCCGGGAGGCGGGGGACGAGCGCACGACCTTCGAGGTCGCCGATGCGATGGCGCTGCCCTGGGCGGACGACTCCTTCGACGTCGTGCACGCCCACCAGGTGCTCCAGCACGTCACCGACCCCGTCGGCCTGCTCCGCGAGATGGCCCGGGTCACCCGGCCGGGTGGTCTCGTCGCCGCTCGCGACGCCGACTACGAGGCGATGACCTGGGCGCCCGCGCACCCCGGCCTGACCAGCTGGCTCGAGCTCTACCGGACGGCAGCGCGGGGGACGGGCGCCGAGCCCGACGCGGGCCGCCACCTGCTCGGCTGGTGCCACTCCGCCGGCCTCACCGACGTCGCCGCGACGGCCTCGGTCTGGTGCTACGCCGACGAGGCCGCCCGGCAGTGGTGGGGCGGGCAGTGGCAGCGACGTGCGGTCGAGTCCGGGTTCCACGACGAGGTCCTGCGCCAGGGCCTGGCCGACGAAGGGAGCATCGCCCACGTCGTCGAGGGCTGGCGGGCGTGGACGAGCTCGCCCGACGGATGGTTCGTCGTGGTGCATGGCGAAGTGCTGGCCCGGGTGCCTGCCGCCGACTGACGACCCCGGTGCGATACTCGGGGCCGCCCGTGACCCCCCTTCGCCTGGAGTGCCTGCATGACGATCACCGCCGCCGCTGACGGCTCCGCCCTCGGCAACCCCGGCCCCGCCGGCTGGGGCTGGTACATCGACGACGAGCGCTGGGCCTGCGGCGGCTGGCCGCACGGCACCAACAACATGGGCGAGCTGACCGCCGTCCTCGACCTGCTCCAGCAGACGGCGCACCTCGACGAGGAGCTGCACGTCATCTGCGACAGCAAGTACGTCATCAACTCGATCACCCAGTGGATGCCCGGCTGGAAGCGCAAGGGTTGGCGCAAGAAGGACGGCAAGCCGGTCCTCAACGTCGAGATCATGCAGGCGCTCGACGCGGCGATGCAGGGGCGCCGGGTGAGCTTCGAGTGGGTCAAGGGGCACGCCGGCCACGAGCTCAACGAGCACGCCGACCGGCTCGCCACGAGTGCCGCCGCGGCATGGTCGAAGGGGGCCGCCCCCGAGCCCGGCCCCGGCATCCCGGGTGCCCGGTCGAGTGGTGCGACGCCCCCGGCCCCGGTGCTCGGGGCGGCGTCAGGCCGGTCGGCGGCCGAGGACGAGGGTCCGCTCTCGCTCTTCTGAGGGGTGCGGGTCAGAGCCGGGCGAGCAGCTCCTCGCGACGGTGCTCGGCGAGGGCCCCGGATTCGATGGCGAGCCGGACGGCGTCCCGATCCCCGAGGAAGGCCCGCAGCAGGGTCGGCACGCTGAGCCCGGAACCTGACCGGGTGACGGTGATCGGGTCACCCGGGCGGATCTCGCCGGGGTGGTTGACCTGGAGATAGGCCCCGCTGCGTCCGTGCGCGGCGAAGCGCTTGACCCAGCCGCGCTCGCCCATGCGCTCGGCAAAGGTCGCGCACGGCACGCGCGGCCCGCGGACCTCGAGCACGGCGGCCCCGACGTGCCAGACGTCGCCGACCTCGCTCGCGTCGACGTCGAGGCCGCTCGTCGTGAGGTTCTCGCCGAACATGCCGTCGGGCAGCTCTCGGCCGAGGGTCTGCGCCCAGGCGTCGAGCTCCTCGCGGGCGAAGGCGTAGACGGCCTGGTCGCTCCCGCCGTGGTGGCGCCCGTCACCGATGTGGTCACCCGCGACGCCCGAGACACCTGAGCCGTCCTCGACGCGCTTGGGGCCCGGGTCGGCGACGGTGATGACGTCGACCGGCTGCTTGCCGATGCCGGTGGGCCTCCCCTTCGGCACACGCTGGAGCAGTGGTCGGCCGATGTTGACGCTGCGGACGCGGGGCTCACTCACCGGGCGAGCCTACGTCGCCCCCTTCGCTCCGCCCCCGCGGTTGAAATACGCCCCGCGTGCCCAAACACGCGAGGTGTATTTCAACCGCTGTCCACATCCGGGACGGAAGGGCTGACCTCATCCACAGCCGGGCTGGGTGAGTCGTCCGGCGGCGATGTCCGATCCAGCCTGTACGCATGTTGAGAGCCTCGACGCTGGCGAAGGTGGCTCGAGTCGAGGAAGCCGCCCTCGACTCCGGGGGAGTGCTGAGCCGGCGCCAGACGACGGAGTTCGGCCTGCACCGCGACGTCGTGGCGAGGCTCGTTCGCGATCGTAGATGGGCCCGGTGCGGCACCCGGTCGGTGGTGACTCACTGCGGGCCGATCGATCCGATCGGCTTGCGTTGGCGAGCGGTCCACGAGGTGGGCGGTGGTGCCCTCGTCGACGGGGTGAGCGCCTTGCAGGCCGCAGGGTTGCGCGGGCTGGCCGACGAGATCGTGCACGTCTCGGTGCACAAGCTGAAAAGGGCTCCGGACGTCGAAGGCGTGGAGGTGCACAAGCTCGCGCGCAGACTGTGCGACGACGATATGCCGACCGGCCTGCCACGGACCCGACCTGCACTGGCCGCCCTCCGCGCGGCGCAGTGGGCGGTCAGCGATCGCCAGGCGGCACTGTTCCTGGTGATGCCGGTCCAGCAGCGCATCGTGACCGGCGAGCACCTGAAGGAGGCCCATCAGTGGTACGTGGGTCGGCGGCGTCGTGCCCTCGTCGCCCGGCTCATCGACGACATCGTCGGCGGCGCCCAGGCGCTCGGGGAGCTCGACCTCGCGGCCCTGTGCCGGGCCCGGGGTTTGCCGTCACCGGAGCGACAGGTCGTGGTCGACGGGCGTGGCGGCCGCTACTACCTCGATGTCCGCTGGAAGATCGGCCTCGTCGTCGAGGTCGACGGACGGCACCATCTGGAGGGTGACTCACCCGTCGAGGACATGTTGCGCCAGAACGACATCGCGATGCGCAGCGACATGATCCTGCGCGTCCCCCTGCTCGGGCTGCGTCTCGAGCCCGACGCCTTCCTCGACCAGATCGTCGAGGCACACCGCCTGCTCAGCCTGCGAGCGGCTGGGTGACCATCGGGGCTGACGAATGAAATACACCCCGCGTGTCTGAACACGCGGGGTGTATTTCAACCGCCGGAGGGGCAGCGGGTCAGCGGGGGAGGGCCGAGGCTCGCCAGCCGCCGCGCGAGGGGTGGACCGGGCCACGCACGAGGCGCTCGCGGGAGGCCCAGCGCGAAGGGGGAGCCGCCGGGGCCTCGTCCTCGCCGCCACCCAGCCCGGACAGGACCGCGACGAGGGCCGCGACCTGCTCGGGGGAGGCGTCGCCGAGGACCTCGATGCGCGGGCCGGCAGGGGTCTCGGCCTGCTCGGTGGCCTCGGACTGCTCGGTGGGCTGAGCCTGCGAAGCCGTCACAGCGTGGAGCCGCTGGGTGGGCTGAGCCTGCGAAGCCGTCACAGCGGAATGTTCCCGTGCTTCTTGGCCGGCAGGCTCTCGCGCTTGGTGCTCAGGGCCCGCAGCGCCTTGGAGACGTTCATGCGCGTGTTGCTCGGCGTGATGACCGTGTCGATGTAGCCCCGCTCGGCGGCGACGTAGGGGTTGGCCAGCGCGTCCTCGTAGGCGGTGATGAACTCCTGACGCGCCTCGTCGAGGTCGCGCCCCTCGGCCTCGGCGGCCGCGAGCTGCTTGCGGTAAAGGATGTTGACCGCGCCCTGCGCACCCATGACCGCGATCTGGGCGGTCGGCCACGCAAGGTTGATGTCGGCACCGAGGTGCTTGGAGCCCATGACGTCGTAGGCGCCGCCGTAGGCCTTGCGGGTGATGACCGTGACGAGCGGGACGGTCGCCTCGGCGTAGGCGTAGATGAGCTTGGCGCCGCGGCGGATGATGCCGTTCCACTCCTGGTCGGTGCCGGGCAGGAAGCCTGGGACGTCGACGAGGGTGAGGACCGGGACGTTGAAGGCGTCGCACGTGCGCACGAAGCGCGCGGCCTTCTCCGAGGCGTCGATGTCGAGGGTGCCTGCAAACTGCATCGGGTTGTTGGCGACGACACCGATCGAGCGGCCCTCGACGCGGGCGAAGCCGCAGATGATGTTGGGCGCGAAGAGCGGGTGCACCTCGAGGAACTCACCGTCGTCGACGATGGTCTCGATGACCTGCTTCATGTCGTAGGGCATGTTGGCCGAGTCGGGGATGATCGTGTCGAGCACCAGGTCGGTGTCGTTGACCGCGAGGTCGAGCTCCTCACCGAAGCGCGGGGCGTCCTCGAGGTTGTTGCTCGGCAGGTACGACAGGAGCGCCTTGACGTAGTCGATGGCGTCCTCCTCGTCGGAGCCCATGTAGTGCGCGACACCCGACTTGGTGTTGTGCGACCGGGCGCCACCGAGGTCCTCGAACTCGACGTCCTCGCCGGTGACGGTCTTGATGACGTCGGGGCCGGTGATGAACATGTGCGAGGTCTGGTCGACCATGACGGTGAAGTCGGTGACGGCGGGGGAGTAGACGGCACCGCCGGCGCAGGGGCCCATGATGAGCGAGATCTGCGGGATCACACCCGACGCGTGGACGTTGCGCTTGAAGATCTCGCCGTAGAGACCCAGTGAGACGACGCCCTCTTGGATGCGCGCCCCACCGGAGTCGTTGAGACCGATGACCGGGCACCCGATCTTCATCGCGAAGTCCATGACCTTGGTGATCTTCTCGCCGAAGACCTCGCCGAGGGACCCACCGAAGACGGTGAAGTCCTGCGCGAAGACCGCGACCTGCCGACCGTCGACCGTGCCGTAGCCGGTGACGACGCCGTCGCCGTAGGGGCGGTTGGCCTCCTGGCCGAAGGCGGTCGAGCGGTGCCGCGCGTACTTGTCCATCTCGACGAAGCTGCCCTCGTCGAGGAGGAGGTCGAGGCGCTCGCGGGCGGTCTTCTTGCCGCGCGCGTGCTGCTTCTCGATCGCGCGCTCCGATCCGGCATGCGCGACCTCGGCCACCCGACGCTTCAGGTCGGCGAGCTTGCCGGCCGTCGTGTGGATGTCGATGTCGGCGGGGACGTCGGTGCCACCGATCGCCTGAGCGTCAGTGGTCTCGGTGCTCTGGGACATGGGGCGCAGCCTAGCCTTGCCGCCATGCTCCCTCCGATCGACGTCCACCGACTGACCGAGGCGTTGCCCACGTCACACGGGTGGGCCCCCGTCGCCCATCTCGACGAGGTCGGCTCGACCAACGCCGAGGCCCTCGACCGGGCCCGGCCGTGGGCTCCCGTCATCGCCGAGCTGCAGACCGCCGGGCGCGGTCGTCTGGGCCGGGCCTGGCAGGAGACCCGCAGCGCGGGACTGGCGATGTCCGTCGTCGTGCCCCGCGTGCCCGACCCCGGCTGGCTGCCCCTCGCCGCCGGCCTGGCCGTCCGCGACGCCGTGGCCGCCCTCGGCGTCGAGACCGAGCTGAAGTGGCCCAACGACGTCCTGCTCCCCGCCGACGACGGGCGCAAGGTCTGCGGGATCCTGTGCCAGATGCTGCCCACCGGGGAGGGGGTCGTCGTGGGCATCGGCATCAACGTCCACCACGCACGGGACCAGCTCCCCGTGGCGACGGCGACCTCCCTTCGCCTCGCCGGCGTTGCCGCCGACCGCACCGAGCTGGCCGCCGCGGTCCTCACCCGGCTGCGGGCCCTCCACGCTGACCTCGCCGACGGCAGCGACCGGGCGAAGGGGGTCCACCTCGCCTACCGCGCCGCGTGCGGGACCATCGGTCGGCTCGTCGACGTGCATCGGCCCGACGGGTCCGTGGAGACGGCGCGGGCCGTCGACGTCGACGCCGACGGCAGGCTGGTCATCAGCGTTGACGGTCGCTTCGATACGGTGGCGGCAGGTGACGTGCAGCACATCCGCCCCGCGGGCACGCCACCTCGCCCGTGACCGCGACCGGTCACCCGACCCCACACGCGCACGGAGGTGGCCTTGTCGAGCAGCCCGCCTGATGGTCCGTCGCCCCTTCCCGAGCTCGCCCCTGACCCGGCCCTCGAGGCCTTCGAGCGCGCCATGCTCGGCCGCCCCGCGAGCATGGGGCGCCGTGAGGTCTCCCGCGGCGCGGGCGTCTCGATCCGCTCGGCCCGCAAGTTCTGGCACGCCATGGGGTTCCCCGTCGTCCAGGAGGGCGACGCGATGTTCACCGAGGCCGACCTCGACGCGCTGAGCCGCGTCGCGGCGATGGTCCGTGAGGGGGACATCCCCGAGGAGTTCGCCCTCGCGATGACCCGGGCCATCGCCCGCACCATGGACCGCCTGGCGGCCTGGCAGGGCCAGCTGGTCAGCGAGGAGATCGCCCGGCTGCGCCGCGGTGACGCCCTCGAGGGCGACCCCGACGAGCCGGCCGACGACACGACCCCGCGCGGTGCCGCGGCCACCTCGACCCGCGACGCCGAGGCCGCGGCCGCCTGGCTCGCCGAGCTGTCCGACGAGCTCGAGCCGCTGCTGGTCTACGTGTGGCGTCGCCAGCTCACCGCGACGATCCAGCGGCTGCTCACCGTCGAGGAGGACGGCAGCCGGGCCTCGGTCATCGGCTTCGCCGACCTGGTCAACTTCACCTCGGTCGTGCGCCGGCTCACCGAGCGCGACCTCGCCCGCATGGTCCAGCGCTTCGAGGACCTGTGCACCGACGTCGTCACCGCCCACGGCGGCCGGGTGGTCAAGACCGTCGGTGACGAGGTGCTCTTCCAGACCTTCGAGGTGGCGCCCGCGGCGGCCATCGCGCTCGACCTCGTCGAGGCGATGGGCGAGGACGACCTGCTGCCCTCGGCCCGGGTCGGCATGGCCCACGGGCCGGTCGTGCGTCGCCTCGGCGACGTCTTCGGCACGACGGTCAACCGCGCGAGCCGGCTGACCGCGGTGGCCCCGCCCGGTGGGGTCTTCGTCGACGACGCGCTCGCCCGCCTCCTCGAGCCGCTGAGCGGCTTCTCGACCCTGCCGACCCGCCCGCGCGAGCTGCGCGGCATCGGCGAGGTGGCCCCGAGTCGCCTCGTGCGCGTCACCGGTGTGCGGCGTCCTGCGGATGTCACCGCGCACGTCTGAGCTCGAGTTCCTATGATCGCGCCATGACACGAGTGCTGCTGGCCGAGGACGACGCCGCGATCTCCGACCCGTTGGCCCGGGCCCTCGTCCGCGAAGGATACGAGGTGACGGTCCACGAGGACGGGCGTGACGCGCTCGACGCGGCGACCGGTGCCCCGCCCGACCTGCTGGTCCTTGACCTGGGTCTGCCCACGCTCGACGGGCTCGAGGTCTGCCGTCGGATGCGCGCGACCGGCTCCGACGTCCCCGTCCTGATCCTCACCGCCCGCGCCGACGAGGTCGACACGGTCGTGGGGCTCGACGCGGGTGCCGACGACTACGTCACCAAGCCCTTCCGCCTCGCCGAGCTCATGGCGCGCGTGCGCGCGCTCCTGCGCCGTCGCTCCGACGACGCCGTCGAGCCGACCGGCCCGCTGCGCATCGACGGCGACAGCCGCCGCGTGTGGTTCCACGGCGAGGAGCTGGCCCTGACGGCCAAGGAGTTCGCCGTGCTGAGCGTCCTCGTCCGCGAGGCCGGTCGGGTCGTCACCCGCGAGCAGCTCATGGGTGAGGTCTGGGAGACGGAGTGGTACGGCTCGACCAAGGCCCTCGACATGCACATCAGCGTCCTGCGCCGCAAGCTCGGTGACGACGTCGCCGACCCGAGACACATCGCCACCGTCCGTGGCGTCGGGTTCCGCTTCGACTCGTGACCGGCTCGGGCCGGGTGCGCCGCCTCCTCGTCGCGGCGATCGTCGGGGTGGCCGTCGTCACCGCGCTCGTCCTGGGCAGCGTGGCGATGGTCTCGGGGTCGCCGCACGACGCGGTCCTGGGCCTCGACCTCGTCGCCTGGACCGTCATCTCACCGCTCGTCGCCGTGGTGACGGTCGGCGGGGTGGCGCTGCTCGTCCTGCGCGTCCTCGAGCGACGGCGCCAGCGCGGTCTGGCCTTCCTCGACCGGCAGGTCCGGGCGATCCGCGAGGGGGAGGGGGCCCTGCCCCGCCCGCTCGTCGGCCTCACCGAGATCGACAAGGTCACCGGCGACCTCGCGCGGCTGGCCGGTGAGCTCGCCCAGCAGCGCGCCCTCGACCGGGACTTCGCCGCCGACGCCTCGCACCAGCTGCGCACGCCCCTGACCGCCCTGCTCATGCGCCTGGAGGAGATCGGCCAGACCGACGACCTCGACGCGATCCGCGACGAGGCGGCGGTGGCGGTGACCCAGGTCGAGCGGCTCACCGGCGTCGTCGACACGATGCGCTCACGCTCGAAGGGGGAGGCGGCGCAGCTGCCCGAGATCTCCCTCGACTCGGTCCTCGCGGGGCTGCAGCGCGAGTACCAGCCGGCCTTCTCCGCGGCCCACCGCACGATGCGGGTCGTCGGCCCGCCCGGACTGGCCGTGCGAGCCTCGCCGGTCGACCTCTCCCAGATCCTGCAGACCCTCATCGAAAATGCGCTCGCCCACGGCGCCGGTCGGGTCGAGATCGAGGTGCGCGGCTCGGGCACCTCGGTCGTCATCGAGGTGCGTGACGAGGGCGAGGGGATCCCCGCAGCGATCGCCCCGCACATCTTCGAACGGTCGGTGACCTCGCACGGCTCCGGGCTCGGCCTGGGGCTGGCCCGGCAGCTCGCCGAGCGCAACGGTGGCCGGCTCGAGCTGGTCCAGGCCCAGCCGGCCGTCTTCTCGATCTTCCTCTCCGGCCCCGGCAGCCGCTGAGCGGGTCAGCCCCGGGGGTCCTCGTCCGACAGGGGAGAGGTGTCGACGTCCATCGGCTCGTGCGCGAAGACGAAGCGGCGGTAGGTCCAGAAGCGGAAGAGCGTGCCCAGACCGATGCCGAAGACGGTCGCGATGTTGTCGGCCAGCCGGGACTCGAAGCCGAGGACGTAGTGCGAGATCACCAGACACAGCGTCGAGATGACCAGCGCGAGGCCGTTGACGACGAAGAAGAGGGTGACCTCGTGGTGCACCGGGCGGGAGCGTCGGTGCGCGAAGGTCCAGCTGCGGTTGCCGAACCACGCGAAGAGCGTCGCGGCGACGCCGCTCAGGATGCGTGCCGTCGTCGGCTTGCCCTCGAGGACGGTGTGGGTCAGGAGATTCATGCCGCCGAGGTCGATGACGAAGCTGATTGCGCCGATGAGCCCGAACTTCGCGACCTCGTGCCAGATCGTGTCGACGAGGCGCCCGAACCCGCCGCGGCGATGGGGCGGCGTGACGTCGTCTGCGGCCTCGGAGGCCGTCCGTGTGGTGTCTGGCATCCCGAGCAGCGTAATCCGCGACGGCCGGCGCTGTCGGCCACGTATCCTCGGGCAGGTGTCGACACCCCCACGTGCCCCCGGAGGATTCCCCGTCGTCGGTGTGATCGGTGGTGGTCAGCTCGCCCGGATGTGTGCCGGACCGGCCGCCGAGCTCGGCATCACCCTCGCGGTTCTCGCCGAGGGGCCCGACGCCGCAGCCGCGCTCGTCACCCCCTTCGCCCCGGTCGGTGACCACACCGACGTCGCGACGGTGCGCGACTTCGCCCGGCACTGCGATGTCGTCACCTTCGACCACGAGCACGTGCCGGCCGACGTCCTCGAGGCCCTGGTCGCCGACGGCGTCGCGGTCCACCCGACCCCTCAGGCGCTGCGGCACGCCCAGGACAAGCTCGTCATGCGGCGCGCCCTCACCGGTGCCGGCGTCCCGTGCCCCCGGTGGGCTGCGGCCCGGACCGAGGCCGACGTCGTGGCCTTCGGCGACGAGACCGGTTGGCCGCTCGTCGTCAAGACCCCGCGCGGCGGTTACGACGGCAAGGGGGTGCTCGTGGCCGACACCGTCGACGACGTGCGCGACTGGCTCGCCGCCGCGGCGGAGCGTGACGAGGAGCTGCTCCTCGAGGAGGCCGTCCCCTTCGTCCGCGAGCTCGCCGTGCTGCTCGCCCGCAGCCCCTCCGGCCAGGCCGCGGCGTGGCCGGTCGTCGAGACCGTCCAGACCGACGGCATCTGCACCGAGGTCATCGCGCCGGCCCCCGACCTGGCCCCCGAGGCCGCCGAGGCGGCGACCCTCGTCGGGCTCGACATCGCGGCCGCCCTGGGCGTCACCGGGGTGATGGCCGTCGAGCTCTTCGAGCTCGCCGACGGCTCGGTCGTCGTCAACGAGCTCGCGATGCGCCCGCACAACTCCGGCCATTGGAGCATGGACGGCGCGGTGACCGGGCAGTTCGAGCAGCACCTGCGCGCCGTCCTCGACCTGCCGCTCGGCTCGCCCTGGGCCCGCGAGCCGTGGACCGTCATGGGCAACGTGCTCGGCGGCGAGCACCAAGACCTCTACCCCACCTACCGGCACCTCATGGCCCGCGACCCCGAGCTCAAGGTGCACCTCTACGGCAAGGGCGTGCGCCCCGGTCGCAAGATCGGCCACGTCAACGTCAGCGGCACCGACCTGACGGACCTGCGGGAGCGGGCACGGCACGCGGCCGACTACATCCAGGGAGTGATCGTGGAATGAGCAGGGTGAGCAGCACCGAGGGTCCACGTGTCGGGCTCGTCATGGGCAGCGACAGCGACTGGCCGACGATGGAGGCGGCCGCCGACGTGCTCGAGGAGTTCGGCATCGCCTTCGAGGCCGACGTCGTCTCCGCGCACCGCATGCCCACCGAGATGGTCGAGTACGGGCAGCAGGCCGAAGGGAGGGGCCTGCGGGTGATCATCGCCGGTGCCGGCGGCGCCGCGCACCTGCCCGGCATGCTCGCCTCGGTGACGCCCCTGCCGGTCGTGGGCGTGCCTGTGCCGCTGAAGCACCTGGACGGCATGGACTCGCTGCTGTCGATCGTGCAGATGCCCGCCGGCATCCCCGTCGCGACCATGGCCGTCGGGGGAGCGCGCAATGCCGGCCTGATGGCCGTGCGCATCCTCGCCGCCGGCGAGGAGGAGGAGCCGCAGCGGCTGCGTCAGGAGCTGGCCCGGTTTGCCGAGGACCTGTCGGCGCAGGCCCACGCGAAGGGGGAGCGGCTGCGCCAGCGCGTCGCCGGCGGCTGAGCTCAGCGCGCGGCGCCCTCGTTGCGCAGCTGGCGCCACTCGATCTTGGGGCAGGTGTTCATGACGACCTGCAGGCCGGCCTCCTTGGCGCGGTCGGCCGCGGCCGGGTCCTCGACGCCGAGCTGCATCCAGATCGCGTCGATCTTCAGGCGGTCCTTGTGGGCGATGGCCTCGTCGACGAGCGCGCCGACCTCGCCGCTGTTGACGAAGAGGTCGATGACCTTGACGTCGCCGTCAGGGATGTCGGAGATGGTGGCGTAGCCCTGATCGCCGTCGACGACCTCGGCCTCGTGGTGCACCGGGATGATCGCCTTGTGCATCTCGTACTTGAGCCAGCGAGCCACGCGGTGCGCGTCGCGCTCGGTGTTGTTGCTCAGTCCGACGACGACCCACGTGCCGGGGTCGGCGATGAGGCGCCGCATGGTCTCGGTGTCGTTCTTGTGCGTCAGGCTCATGGAGACCATCCAACGCCCCCGTGGCCGGGGAATCAACGGCCCACGCCACGCCTTGTCACGGAATGTCCGTCTTCGTCGGCCATAATGCGCCGGGGAGCCCACCCCAGACCCGAGCAGTGAGGAAGCACGTGACTACCAAGATCGCCGTCGTCGGGACCGGATACGTCGGCCTGTCCATGGCCGTCCTGCTGGCCCAGCACAACGAGGTGGTCGGCTTCGACATCGACGCTCGCCGCGTCGAGATGCTGGGTGCCGGCACGAGCCCGATCCAGGACGAGGAGATCATCCACTTCCTCGCCCACCGTGACCTGGACCTGACCTTCACGCTGGACAAGCAGACCGCCTACGCGGGGGCCGACTTCGTCGTCATCGCGACGCCGACCGACTACGACCCGGACACCAACTACTTCAACACCAGCTCGGTCGAGGGCGTCGCGCGCGACGTCATGGAGATCAACCCCGACGCCGTCATGGTCGTCAAGTCCACGATCCCCGTCGGCTTCACCAGCGGGCTGCGCGACAAGCTCGGCACGGACAACCTCATCTTCAGCCCCGAGTTCCTGCGCGAGGGCAAGGCCCTGCAGGACAACCTCCACCCCAGCCGGATCGTCGTCGGCGAGGTCAGCGACCGCGCCCGCCGCTTCGCCGACCTGCTCGTACAGGGCGCCGAGGACACCGACGTGCCGGTGCTGCTCACCGACTCCACCGAGGCCGAGGCGATCAAGCTCTTCGCCAACACCTACCTCGCGATGCGCGTCGCCTACTTCAACGAGCTCGACACCTTCGCGGCCACGCACGGGCTCAACACCCGCCAGATCATCGACGGCGTCGGCCACGACCCGCGCATCGGCACGCACTACAACAACCCGTCCTTCGGCTACGGCGGCTACTGCCTGCCCAAGGACACCAAGCAGCTGCTGGCCAACTACCAGGACGTCCCGCAGAACCTCATGCAGGCCGTCGTCGACTCCAACCGCACCCGCAAGGACTTCGTCGCCGAGGACATCCTGCGCCGCCAGCCCAAGGTCGTCGGCGTCCACCGCCTGATCATGAAGGCCGGGTCGGACAACTTCCGGGCCTCCTCGATCCAGGGGATCATGAAGCGCCTGAAGGGCAAGGGCGTGCAGGTCGTCATCTTCGAGCCGGCGCTCGACGAGGACGAGTTCTTCGGGTCGAAGGTCTACCGCGACCTCGAGGAGTTCAAGGCGGTCGCCGACGTCATCATCGCCAACCGGCAGACCGCGGACCTCGCGGACGTCGCCGACAAGGTCTACACCCGCGACCTCTTCGGCACCGACAGCTGAGTCTCGTCTGGCTGGCTCCGGCCAGCTTCGGGTCGGCTCCGGTTGGTCCGGTCGGCTCCGGTTGACCTGTGCCTGATCGTGACTGTGTGGGCAGGCGACAGACCATGGGTGTGCGTCTTGTCGTTGAACACCTGTGCAAGGCCGGTGGGGCGGCCGGTAGCATCACGGCCGTGAGCGCGAACCCTGACTTCGACATGTTCCGTACCTCCGAGGACCACGAGGCGATCCGTGAGGCCGTCCGGGCCGTCGCGGAGGCGAAGATCAAGCCCTTCGCCGCCGAAGTGGACGAGGAGTCCCGCTTCCCGAGCGAGGCCAACCAGGCCCTCATCGCCTCGGACTTCCACGCGGCCCACGTGGCCGAGGAGCACGGCGGCGTCGGTGCCGACGCCCTCGCGGTGTGCATCATCATCGAGGAGGTCGCGCGCGTCTGCGCGTCGTCCTCGCTCATCCCGGCCGTCAACAAGCTCGGCTCGATGCCGGTGATCCTCGGCGGGTCCGAGGAGATCAACGCCCGGTACATGCCGCGCCTGGCGAAGGGGGAGGGCTTCAGCTACGGCCTCTCCGAGCGCGAGGCCGGGTCCGACACGGCGGGCATGAAGTGCAAGGCCACCAAGGACGGCGACGACTGGGTCCTCAACGGCCAGAAGGCCTGGATCACCAATGCCGGTGAGTCCGAGCTCTACACCGTCCTGGCGGTCACCGACCCCGACGGCCCCCGAGGCAACAACATTTCGGCCTTCGTCGTCGAGAAGTCCGACGAGGGCTTCGGCTTCTCGGAGAAGGAGCGCAAGCTCGGCATCAAGGGCAGCCCGACGCGAGAGCTGCACTTCGACAACTGCCGCATCCCCGGCGACCGCATCGTCGGCGCCGAGGGCGAGGGCCTGAAGATCGCTCTGCGCACCCTCGACCACACCCGCGTGACGATCGGCGCGCAGGCCGTCGGCATCGCCCAGGGCGCCCTCGACGAGGCGCTGGCCTACGTCAAGGAGCGCCAGCAGTTCGGCAAGCACATCGCCGACTTCCAGGGCATCCAGTTCATGCTCGCCGACATGGCGATGGAGCTCGAGGCCGCGCGCCAGATGGTCTACGTCGCCGCAGCCAAGTCCGAGCGCCACGACGCCGACCTGTCCTTCTTCGGTGCCGCGGCCAAGTGCTTCGCCTCCGACGTCGCGATGAAGGTGACGACCGATGCGGTCCAGCTCCTCGGTGGCGCCGGCTACACGCGTGACTTCCCGCTCGAGCGGATGATGCGCGACGCCAAGATCACCCAGATCTACGAGGGCACCAACCAGGTCCAGCGGGTCGTCATGGCGCGCCAGCTGCTCAAGGGTCTGCCCACCGCGCGCTGACCCGCGTCGGACTCAGCACGAGAAACCTCCCCTTCGCAAGGGTTTCAAACCCTTGCGAAGGGGAGGTTTCCGGGTGACCCGAGAATCGAGTGACGGGTGAGCTCAGCCGTCGTAGGTGTAGAACCCGCGACCGGCCTTGCGGCCGAGAAGGTTGGCGTCGACCATGCGGGCGAGCAGCGGCGGGGGAGCGTAGAGCGGCTCCTTGAACTCCTCGTAGAGCGACTGGGCGACGGCCATCGTCGTGTCGAGGCCGATGAGGTCGGCGAGGGCGAGCGGGCCCTGCGGGTGGGCCGCGCCCAGGACGAAGCCCTGGTCGATGTCCTCGGCGGTCGCGAAGCCCGACTCGTACATGCGGATCGCGCTGAGGATGAAGGGGATGAGCAGGCTGTTGACGACGAAGCCGGCGCGGTCCTGGCAGGTGATGGCGTGCTTGCCGAGCTCGCCGTCGACGTAGCTGCGGGCCCGCTCGACCGTCTCGTCGGCCGTCATCAGCGACGGGACGAGCTCGACAAGCTTGAGGACCGGCACGGGGTTGAAGAAGTGGACGCCCAGGACGTTCGCCGGACGCTTGGTGACGGTCGCCAGCTTCATGATCGGGATCGAGCTGGTGTTGGAGGCGAGGATCGCGTCCGGCGACTCGACGATCTCGTCGAGCTGCTTGAAGAGGTCGACCTTGGCGCCCTCGTCCTCGACGATCGCCTCGACGACCATGTCGCGGTCGGCGAGCTCGGTGAGCTCGGTGACCACCCGGATCCGCTCGAGGACCGCGTCGGCACTCTCGAGCCGGCCGCGCTCCTGCGCGCGGCGCAGTGACTTCTCCAGCCGTCCGCGACCGGCGTCGGCGCGCTCCTGGCTCGACTCGACGACGACGACGTCCGAGCCCGCCCGGGCACAGACCTCGGCGATTCCGGCACCCATGAGGCCGCACCCGACGACCCCGATCCTCTGCAGCGTGTTCATGGGCCGAGCGTATCCGGCGTGTGATGGGCGTCACCGGGGCGGGTCCGTGGCATAGCCTGCAGATGGCACCGGCACCACCGTCGAGGAGGCAGCAGCATGAGAGTCGCTCTCATGGCCACGTGCATCGGGGACACGATGTTCCCCGACGTCGCGCAGGCCACCGTCCGACTGCTCGAGCGGCTGGGGGTGGAGGTCGACGTGCCGCCGGCGCAGACCTGCTGCGGCCAGCCGATGATCAACACCGGCTACTTCGACGAGGCCGAGCCGGTCGTGCGCTCGTACGCGCAGACCTTCGCCGACCACGAGGCCGTCGTCCTCCCTTCGGGATCGTGCGCCGGCTCCGTCCGCCACCAGCACGGCATCATCGCCCGCCGCTCCGGCGACGCCGACCTCGTCGCGGCCGTCGACCGCCACGGCCCGCGTGCCTACGAGCTGTCCGAGTTCCTCGTCGACGTGCTCGGGGTGACCGACGTCGGCGCATCGTTCCCGCACGCGGTCGCCTACCACCCGACGTGCCACTCCCTGCGCATGCTCGGGGTGGGCGACCGGCCCCGCCGCCTGCTCGAGGCGGTCCGGGGCCTCGAGCTGGTGGACCTGCCGCAGGAGCGGGAGTGCTGTGGTTTCGGCGGGACCTTCGCGGTCAAGAACGCCGACGTCTCTGCCGCCATGGGGCAGGACAAGGCGGCGCACGCGGTCGCGTCGGGTGCCGAGGTCCTCGTCGCCGGCGACTCCTCGTGCCTCATGCAGATCGGCGGGATCCTCTCGCGCCAGGGCTCCGGCGTGCGGACCATGCACCTCGCCGAGGTCCTCGCCGCGACCGAGGAGGTGCCGGCATGAGCAACGCCACCTTCCTCGGCATGCCGCCCTTCCCCGAGGCGGCCGTCGACGCCCTGGCCGACGACCAGCTGCGCCGCAACCTCCACAACGCCACCCACACGATCCGGGACAAGCGCGCCGGGGTCATCGGCGAGCTCGACGACTGGGAGGGTCTGCGCACTCGCGCCGCCAGCCTCAAGGACCGGGCGCTCCACGGGCTCGACGAGCACCTCGTTCAGCTCGAGGAGCAGCTGACCGCGCGCGGCGTCACCGTCCACTGGGCGCACACCGCTGACGAGGCCTGCCAGATCGTCGGTGACATCGCGGCCGGCCACGGCGTCGACGAGGTCGTCAAGGTCAAGTCGATGGCCACCCAGGAGATCGAGCTCAACGAGGCCCTCGAGCGGCGAGGCATCTCCGCCTGGGAGACCGACCTCGCCGAACTCATCGTCCAGCTCGGGCACGACCTGCCGAGCCACATCCTCGTGCCCGCGATCCACCGCAACCGCACCGAGATCCGCGACATCTTCACCCGCGAGATGGGCCAAGTCGGACGGCCCGCCCCCGACGACCTGACGGACGACCCGGCGGCCCTGGCCGAGGCGAGCCGCCTGCACCTGCGGGAGAAGTTCCTGCGGGCCAAGGTCGCTGTCTCCGGAGCCAACTTCGCCGTCGCCGAGACGGGGTCGCTCGTGGTCGTCGAGTCCGAGGGCAACGGCCGCATGTGCCTCACGCTCCCCGAGGTGCTCGTGAGCGTCGTCGGGATCGAAAAGGTCGTGCCCACCTGGGACGACCTCGACGTCTTCCTCCAGCTGCTCCCGCGCTCGAGCACGGGGGAGCGGATGAACCCCTACACCTCGACGTGGTCCGGTGTCACCGAGGGTGACGGCCCGCAGGAGTGCCACGTCGTCCTGCTCGACAACGGCCGCTCCCGCGCCCTGGCGGACGAGGTCGGCCGGCAGGCGCTGCGGTGCATCCGCTGCTCCGCCTGCCTCAACATCTGCCCCGTCTACGAGCGCACCGGCGGCCACGCCTACGGCTCGGTCTACCCGGGCCCCATCGGCGCGATCCTCAACCCCCTGCTCAAGGGGGTCGGCGAGAGCGACCAGGTGGACTCCCTCCCCTTCGCCTCGAGCCTGTGCGGGGCCTGCTACGAGGTCTGCCCGGTCAAGATCGACATCCCGACCGTGCTCGTCGACCTGCGCTCGCAGGTCGTCGACGCGCACCGCGAGGACCGCGTCCCCGCGCCCGAGGCCGCCGCGATGAAGGCGGCCGCCTGGGCCCTGTCGGACGCCCGTCGCCTCTCGCTCGGCCAGCGTGCCAGCGGCCTCACCGGCCGCGTGCTCGACCGGGTCAGCCGACGCGACAACGCCTCCGGCAGAGCGGTGCTCGGCTGGTTGCCCGCGGTCGGGCACAAGTGGACCGAGGCGAGGGACCTGCCCGTCCCGCCCCGACAGTCGTTCCGGCAGTGGTGGAAGGCGAGGTCGCGATGAGCAGCGCGCGTGAGGAGATCCTGGCCGCGGTCCGCGAGGCGGTCCGTGGCGCCGAGCCGGTCGCGGCCCCCGAGCCGCAGCCGACGCTGCCGCCCGCCGATCCCGGGCAGATGCTCGACCGCTTCGCTGAGCTCGTGTCGGACTACCGGGCCACCGTCGTGCGCTGCCGCCCCCACGAGGTACCGGTCCACGTGCTCACCGCCCTGCGCGAGAGCAAGCAGGTCCTCGTGCCCGAGGGGGTGCCCGACGCGGTCCACGACGCCGTCGTCGAGCGCCTCGGCGCAGCCGCCGTCTCCACGGGCGACGTCGGTGACCACGAGCTCGAGGACTTCGACAGCGTCGTCACGACCTGCGCGGTCGGCATCGCCGCGACCGGCACGGTCGTGCTCGACCACGGCACCGGGCAGGGGCGGCGGGCGCTCACCCTGCTGCCCGATCGGCACGTCGTCATCGTCCGCGCCGGCCAGATCGTCCCCGACGTGCCGCACGCCGTGCGTCGCCTCGACCCGCTGCGCCCGCAGACCTGGATCAGTGGACCCAGCGCGACGAGCGACATCGAGCTCGACCGGGTCGAGGGCGTGCACGGCCCGCGCACCCTCGTCGTGCTGCTCGTGAGCGACTGAGCGGTCAGCTGTCGTCGGGCTCGACGGTGATCGGCCGGTCCGCCTTGAGGTCCTCGAAGAGCTTGGGTGCCTGCGTCTCGTCCCACTGGACGGCCGAGCCCACCGGCGTCGGTAGGTTGTTGTTGGACACCGGCACGGTCACCGAGTTGCCGTCGCCCTTGGCGATGCTGCGGAAGGCCCAGAAGGCCCGTGCCGTGCCGATCATCGAGTCGTCCTCGCCGACGGTGAGGGCGCCCTCGCTGTCCTTGCCGAGGGAGTGGATCTTCCACGGCTGGAGCATGGTGCTCGGGGTGACGACCTTGCCCATGAGCGCACCGAGGAACTGGCGCTGGCGCTTGGCGCGACCGAGATCGCCCTCGGGGTCGGAGTAGCGGGCGCGCACGTAGCCCAGGGCGGTCTTGCCGTCCATGTCCTGGCAGCCCTTCTTGAGGTCGATGTGCGCCTTGGGGTCGTCCATGTCGTTCTTGACGCAGATGTTGACCCCGCCGACCGCGTCGACGACCTGCGCGAAGCCGCCGAAGCCGATCTCCATGTAGCCGTCCATCTTCAGCCCGGTGTTGTGCTCGATGGTCTGGCTGAGCAGCTTGGGCCCGCCGATGCTGAAGGCGGCATTGATCTTGTTCATGCCATTGCCCGGGATCTCGACGTAGGAGTCGCGAGGGATCGACAGCAGCGTGGACTTCCCGCCGCCGGTGTGCAGCACGAGGATCGAGTCGGTGCGAGCCCCGCCGGTGTCGGAGCCGGTCCCGAACTCCCGACGCTGCTCGTCGGTCAGGCCCTCACGGGAGTCGCTGCCGACGAGCAGGACGTTGCGGCCCTCGCTGTCGGGGCGCTCGCCCTCGGGGGTCGCGTCGACCTTGGCGACATTGGACCAGGCGCTGTTGACCGCCCAGATCATCCCGCCGCCCCAGAGCAGGGCGAGGACGAGCAGGCAGATGCCCACGGTGCGCAGCGGGTTGCGGCGACCTCCCCCCTTCGGTCCTCCGGTGCCGACGGGGCGGTCTGCAGGCCGGCGGGGGCCGCCGCCACCGCCTGCCGGGCGGCGGGGTCCACCGTCACGCGCGGAGGGGCGACGTGGGCGCTCGGGCGACGGGCGCGAAGGGGGAGTCCCGGCGGGCATGACCCGGGTCCGGGGCTCCTCGGTGGGCTGGCGGGGGCGAGACGCCGCCTGACGGGGCCGCGTCGGCCGCTCGGCGGCCGCTGCGGGGGAGCGGCGTGGGGCCTGCCGCCGGCCGGTGGGGATGGCCCGAGCGCTCTCGTCGTCGGCACGGCCGCGACGCACGTCGAAGGTCATCGCGTCGTCGTCGCCCCGACGACCTGTGGAGCGGTCGTCGGAGGGCCGACGTGGGCGGTGGGGGCGTTCAGGCATGCCGACGAGGATAAGAGCAAAGGCTGGCAGGTCGCCGGACGAGAGCGGCGAGTCCGAGATGAGGCGACGGTGACGACGTTCATACTGGAGCGCGTGTCCCCCCGAGTCAGCGTCGTCATGCCCGTGCTCAACGAAGAACGGCACCTCGCCGACTCGGTCCGGATGGTCCTCGGCCAGGACTGGCCCGGTGAGCTCGAGGTCGTCCTCGCGCTCGGCCCCTCGCACGACCGCACCGACGCCGTCGCCGCCGACCTGGCGGCCGCGGACCCCCGGGTGCGCACCGTGCCCAACCCCTCCGGGCGGACCCCGGACGCCCTCAACGCCGCCATCGGCGCCTCGACCGGTGACATCGTGGCCCGCGTCGACGCCCACGCCGAGATCCCCGTCGACTACCTCAGCCGAGCCGTCGCGGCCCTCGAGGAGACCGGCGCCGACAACGTCGGCGGGATCATGGACGCCGTCGGGGTCAGCCCGCTCGAGCGGGCCATCGCCTGCGCGATGAAGAGCCCCCTGGGCGTCGGTGGTGCCCGCTTCCACACCGGTGGCGGCGCCGGCGAGGCCGACACGGTCTACCTCGGGGTCTTCCGCCGCTCGGCCCTGGAGCGCGTCGGTGGCTACGACCCGCACTTCGAGCGAGCCCAGGACTGGGAGATGAACCACCGCATCCGCGCGTCCGGCGGCCGGGTGTGGTTCACCCCCGACCTCGTCGTCACCTACCGGCCGCGCTCGACGCTGGGCCGGCTCGCCGACCAGTACTTCAACTACGGCCGGTGGCGCCGGGTCGTCGCCCGCCGGCACCCGGGCACGGCCAATGCCCGCTACCTCGCCCCGCCGACGATGGTCGTCGGGACGCTCGCGGCGACGGCACTGGGCCTCGCCTGGCGCCCGGCCCTGCTCGTGCCCACCGGGTACGCCGCGGCCGTCACGGCGGGCGGATGGCTCATCTCCAAGGGGGAGGACCCGGCCGTGCGCGTGCGCGTCCCCGCCGCGATCGCGACGATGCACTGGTCGTGGGGCGTCGGCTTCCTCACGAGTCCCTCACACCTCTCCCAGGGCCTTCCCGATGGGGCCTGACGGGAGGACAATCACCCACATGATCAGGGTGGTGACCCGTCGAGGCCTGCGTGCCCTCGTCGCCATGACGAGCGCGCTCGCGATGACCCTCGTCGGGGTCGGTGCCGCCGGTGCCGACACGGACCGGGCCGGTGCGGCGCCGACAACGACCACCGCCGCCGCCGCGGTCCCCGCCTCGTGGTCCTTCTCCGGCAGCGGCTTCGGGCACGGCGTGGGCATGAGCCAGTACGGTGCACTCGCCCAGGCCAAGGCCGGGCGCAGCGCCCAGCAGATCCTCGCGAGCTACTACACCGGCACGACCTACGACCAGGTGCCCGACACCCAGACGATCCGGGTCAACATCGTCTCCGGTGCCACGACGACGAGCGTCAGCGGGCGCGCGACCGGCACCAACGGCGGGCGGCTCACCGTCACCGCTGGCGGACGCACCCTGACGACGGGTGCCGGCCAGACCCTCACCCTGCGCCGCAGCGGATCCTCCGTCGTCGCCTCGTGCAGCGGGTGCTCGCCGACCTCGGTCACCGGCTCGTCGGTCCAGGTGACGTGGGACGAGTCCCGCACCGACCTCGGCCTCGGCGCGAAGAGGTACCGGCACGCCCCCTTCGTCATCACGCCGACCCCGGGCGCCGCGACCCTGCAGGGCGTGCTCCACCTGCGGCTGGCCGACGAGTACCTCGACCAGATCCGCGAGGTGCCGTGGAGCTGGCCGCGCGCCGCGCTCGAGGCCCAAGCGGCCGCCGCGCGTAGCTACGCCCTGCGCAAGGTCTCCGCCGGCGTGCGGTCCGCGTGCGCCTGCCACGTCCACGACAGCATCAGCGACCAGGTCTACGGGCCGGTGCCCGAGGGGGCCGAGGCGAGCGCCTGGCCGCAGTGGCGGGCCGCCGTCGCCGCGGGCGGCAGCAGCACGACGGGCTACGTCCCGCGCTACGGCGGGCAGATCATCGAGGCGCTGTACTCCTCGTCGTCGAGCGGCCGCACGGTCAACAACGAGGATGTCTTCCTCGGTGCGCCGGTGCCCTACCTGCGCAGCGTCTCCGACCCGTGGAGCACCACGGCCGACAACCCCCGGCGCAGCTGGACGACGACGGTCACCGGCACCAAGCTGGCCAGCGCCTTCGGTCTGCCCGACGTCGCCGCGCTCAACCTCTCCGACCGCACCTCCGCGGGCACCGTGCGCACCGCGGTGGCGACCTCGTCGACGGGCGCCACCCGCAGCATGGGTGGCGACGCCATGCGTCGGGCGCTCGGCCTGTCGTCCGCCGCCACCCAGCGGCCGATCTCCCGGACCGCCGGTGCCAGCGCCGCAGACCTCGCCGCAGAGGTCTCACGCAGCAGCGTCCCGGTCTCGGCGCGGAGCGTCGTCATCGCCAGCAGCTACGAGAGCGACGTGGCGCACCTCGTCATGGCCCGGCCGCTGGCCGGCTCGCTGGGAGCACCGCTGCTGCTCAGCGGGCGCAACCAGCTCACCGGGGCGACCGTGCGCGAGCTGGACCGTCGCGGCTCGCAGGTGACGCGGGCCTACGTCGTCGCCGGGTCACCGATGGTCACCTCGAGCGTCGTCGACCAGCTGCGGGCGCGCGGCATCGCCGTGACCCGGGTCGGCCTGTCCGACAAGGACGCCACGGGTGCCGCCGTGGTCGACCTCATGCGTCAGCAGGGCCCGGTCACCGTGGCTGCGGCCTCGACCCAGGCGAGTGTCCCCGAGGCCGGTGCCTTCGCCGCCGTCGCCGGGCCGCGGCGCGAGCCGATCGTGTGGGCGGGCTCGACACGGGTCGGCTGGCGGTCCAAGGCGGCTCTGACGCGCGCCGGCGTGCGCACCGTGCGGCTCATCGGCCCGACGACGCGGGTCCCGTCTGCCGTCGCGAGCGACCTGGTCGCCAGCGGCTTCCGGACCATGCGCTTCACCGGGTCGAGCTCCTCGCTCGTCTCGGCCCAGCTCGCCGACTACTTCCGCAACAGCTACACCGGCACCCGGGTCGTGCTGGCCCGCACGGGTGGGGGCCGCACGAGCGATCCGGCCATCGCCGCCGGGCAGCGCGCGCCCGTGCTCGTCGTCACGACGAGCGCCCCGGGGTCGGTGACCTCTCTCGTGCAGCGCAGCCCGCACTGGCCGGCCGTGCGGGCGCTCGGCCCGACGACCCGGGTCAGCTCCGCGAGCCTGACCAAGGTCCGTCGAGCCTGACCCGGCTCCTCAGACGAGGTCGACGGTCAGCTCGGCACCCGTCTTGTCGACGACCTCCTCGGTGGTGACGCCGGGAGCGAGCTCGCGCAGGACGAGCCCGTCGGGGGTGACGTCGATGACGGCCAGGTCGGTGATGATCCGCTGGACCACGCCCTTGCCCGTCAGGGGCAGGGCGCACTCCTGCACGATCTTGTGCGAGCCGTCCTTGGCGACGTGCTCCATGAGGACGATGACCTTCTTCGCGCCGTGGACGAGGTCCATGGCGCCACCCATGCCCTTGACCATCTTGCCGGGGATCATCCAGTTGGCGATGTCCCCGTTGGCCGCGACCTGCATCGCGCCGAGGATGGCCGCGTCGACCTTGCCGCCGCGGATCATGCCGAAGCTCGTGGCCGAGTCGAAGATCGAGGCGCCCTTGCGCAGGGTGACCGTCTCCTTGCCGGCGTTGATCAGGTCGGCGTCGACGTCCTCGTCGAGCGGGTAGGCGCCCACACCGAGGATCCCGTTTTCCGACTGCAGGACGATCTCGACGTCGTCGGGCACGTAGTTGGGCACGAGCGTCGGCAGGCCGATGCCCAGGTTGACGTAGTCGCCGTCGGTCAGCTCCGCAGCCGCACGAGCGGCCATCTGCTCACGGGTGAGCGCCATGTCAGGCACCTGCCTTCGTCGAGTCGGTCTTGTCGGTGACGGTGCGCTTCTCGATCCGCTTGTCGGCGGCCTGCTCGGGGGTGAGCGGGACGACGCGCTGGACGTAGATGCCCGGCAGGTGGATCGCGTCGGGGTCGAGGTCGCCGGGCTCGACGAGCTCCTCGACCTCGGCGATCGTCACGCGGCCGGCCATGGCGCACAGGGGGTTGAAGTTGCGGGAGGTGGTGCGGAAGACGAGGTTGCCGTGCCGGTCGCCCCTCCACGCGCGCACGAGCGCGAAGTCGGTGGCGATGGCCTCCTCGAGGACGAACTCGTGGTCCTCGGTCACCGTCGTGCCGTCGGCCTGGCGGGAGGCGACGGCGAAGGTGCGCGTCTCCTTGGCGGGGGAGGCGACCGCGATGTTGCCGGCGTCGTCGTAGCGCCACGGCAGGCCGCCGTCGGCGATCTGCGTGCCGACGCCCGTGCGGGTCCAGAAGCCGGCGATGCCGGCGCCGCCGGCACGCAGCTTCTCCGCGAGGGTGCCCTGCGGCGTCAGCTCGACCTCGAGCTCGCCGGAGAGGTACTGGCGGGCGAACTCCTTGTTCTCCCCGACGTAGGAGGAGACCATCCGCCGGATCTGGCCGCCGGCGAGCAGCAGGCCCAGACCCCAGTCGTCGACGCCGCAGTTGTTGGAGATGCACTCCAGGTCACGCACCCCCGTCGACTGCAGCTCGGCGATGAGCACGCTCGGGATCCCGCAGAGCCCGAAGCCGCCCACCGCCAGGGTGGCGCCGTCGGGGATGTCCGCGACGGCCTCAGCAGATGAGGAGACGACCTTGTCCATGACGGCCACGGTAGACGGTCGTCGACGGTGCACCGGTGTGCCCCCGCCACATGCCTCCCCGGGACGAAGGGGGTGACTCGCCACCTGCGCGCGGGTCGCGTCCTCGCGACAGGGCCGGAACCGCTGGTGAACCACAGGGACGTAATTACCCCAATGGGTCTGGCGTGTTCTGTGTGACTCGTGGAATAAGAGTGACTGGCCTTGATGTCTGGGAGCACTGTGACTGGTGTGACGGGACGGGGAGGCCGACCCCTGATCGGGTTCCCCTGCCCGCGTCCCACCCAAGGAGCTCCTGCGTGTCACGTTCCGTCCGCCTGGTCGGTGCTGCTCTCATCCCGGCCTTCACCCTGCCCATCGCCAGCACCGCCGCCGCTCGGCCCAGCGCCGTCCCCGAGCCGCCGACGAACCGGAACCTGCCCAAGGAGCTGGACGTCGCCTCGCCCTACATCCCGCAGTCGGTGTGCGACCCCGACCCGAAGCCGGGCGTCACGGCCTTCGCCCGACTCATGGCCAACCACTACAGCGAGTTCAACTACGGCATCTCCCGGGCCTGCAACTACGGGCTGACCGAGCACTCCGAGGGTCGCGCTCTGGACTGGATGCTCAATGCCTACGACTCGCACGAGCGCGCCGTCGCCGACGGGGTCATCAGCTGGCTGCTCGCCCCCGACTCAGAGGGCCGACCCGCGGCGATGGCGCGCCGCTTCGGGATCATGTACATCATCTGGAACCGCCAGATCTGGGGCACCTACAACATGAGCGCCGGCTGGCGCCCCTACAACGGCGTCAGCCCGCACACCGACCACATCCACTTCTCCTTCAGCTGGGACGGCGCGATGCAGCGCACGTCGTGGTGGACGGGCAAGGCGTGGACCGGCGTGACGACCACTCCCGGTGGGCCCTCGGTGCCGATCCCGGACCCGGACTCCTACCCCACGCTGCGGCAGGGGGCCTCCGGCCCGGACGTGCAGCTGGCGCAGAAGGTCATCGGCGTCACCGCAGACGGCGCCTTCGGTCCGGCGACGAAGTCGGCTCTCATCTCGTGGCAGCGCAAGAACGGCGTCCCGGCCACCGGTGTCCTCGACGAGGCGACGTGGAACCGCATGGTCCTGCTCGGCGAGATCCCTGCCCGCGGCGACGACCAGGGCGGCGACCTGGCCAAGCACATGAAGACCTCGGTGCGTCTCGGCTCGACCGGCGAGGCGGTCAAGGCGCTCCAGCGCACGCTGAAGATCTCGGTCGACGGCACCTTCGGTCCCGCGACGGACAAGGCGGTGCGTGCCTTCCAAGAGGAGAAGCAGCTGCGGGTCGACGGCTTCGTCACGCAGAACGTGTGGAAGGCGCTCGCCGGCGTGCCGTACGTCAAGAACGGCACCAAGCCCAAGCCCAAGCCCAAGCCCGAGCACGACCACCCGCCGGTGGCCTCGCCCAAGGCGCCGGCGCCCCCGTCGAGCGCCGTCGTCGTCACCAAGACCGAGTTCGACAAGGTGCGCTCGACGGTCCTGGCGAACGGCGCGCGCGGTGCGACCGTCAAGGTGCTGCAGCGTGCCCTCGGGGGCGTCGCCGTGGACGGCGCCTTCGGCAGCGGTACCGCCAAGGCGGTGCGCAGCTTCCAGCGCTCGGCCGGGCTGTCCGCGACGGGCATCGTCGACGACCGCACGTGGACGGCGCTCGAGGCCCGGGACTACCCCTTCCTCGCCTACCGCCGCACGGTGCTCAAGCCGGGTTCGACCGGCTACCCGGTGCAGGTCGTGCAGACCTACCTCGGCCTCAAGGCCGACGGGAAGTTCGGCACGGCGACCCAGGACGCGGTGCGTGCGCTGCAGGGTCGTCACGGGCTGGCCCGCACGGGCTATGTCGGTGCCGTGACCTGGCAGGCCCTGGAGCGCGAGGTCCGCGCCCGCCGCGGCTGACCGGGCAGGGGTCCGGGGGCTGCACGGCCCGCGACGGAGGGCGTCACAGCTCAGGCGGTGACGCCCTCCGTGCGTGCCCGGCGGTCGAGGGTCGCCTCGTCGGTCTGGCCGAGGTGCACGACGAGCGAGCCGCCGTCGGCCCACACCGCCAGCGCGGTGCGCAGCAGGGCCTCGGCGGAGGGGTCGACGAGCTGCACCCGGGAGCCCGGCGGGCTCGTGGCCCCGGCCCGCGCGAGGGCGACGAGCTCGCCGTAGCCGGTCTCCTCGCCCGCCAGGCGCAGCGCGACGTCGTCGTCCTCGGGCTCGGCCCACGGGCTGAAGAGGTCGCCGAAGGTCGACAGGTCGGCCGCCTCGTCCATGACCCCGTCGGGCAGGTCGTGGTCGGACCGTCGGGCCAGCGCGGCCCGGGTGACGAGGACGGCGGGGCCGTCGTCGGGCAGCCGCTCGGGGTCATCGGTGACGACGAGGTCGGCCCCCGCGCCACCGTCGAGGTCGACGACCGCGCCGACTGACCAGACGGCCCAGGCCCAGTAGAGCAGCCGCCAGTGGGGGCGCAGGGCGAGGCGGACGACGGAGCCGGGCTCGAGATCCCACTCCTCCTGCAGGGCATTGGCCGCCTTGCTGACCCAGGTGCCGAGGACGCGGCCGGACAGCTCGACCCGCTCGCCGGTCGTCGGCCCCGGCAGGTCGTCGTAGCAGGTGACCCGCGGGGCGGCGGAGTCGGTGCGGTTGATCGTCGTCAGGACCTCGGCAGGGGTGGGCATGCCTCCACCCTACGAAGGGGAGTCCGTCCGCCGGATAGCGTGGCCGCCGTGGACCCGTCGACGCACGCCCCGCGTGACCTCGCCCCGGCTCTCGAGCGATGCGTGGTCGCGGCGGCTCTGTGGGTCGTCGTCCTCGGCTTGGCCGGGTCGCTCATCGCGTGGGTCGGCGCCTGGGTGCCGCTCGTCGGCGCGCTGACCGCCGTCATCGCGGCGGCACTCGCCTGGCGCATCTCCGGACGGCTCCCGCGGCCCGGGGGGACCCCCCTTCGTCCCGTGCCGGCGGCGGCGCTCGTCGTGGGCGTCCTCGCGGTGACCGTCTGGACGGGCCTCACGCACTCCGAGCAGGTGCTGCCTCGGCGCGACTCGGCGAGCTATCTGCAGGCGACGATCTACCTCGCCGAGAACGGCGTGCGGCCGGTGGCGATCGACGCCGAGACGATCGGCGGACCCGAGACCCTCGCCGAGGAGGGCCTGACCCTCGAGGCGCCTGCCTTCTACGAGACCGGGTCGCCGCAGGAGCCGGTCGTGCAGCCGCAGTTCATGCCCGGCCCGGCGCTCGTCTACTCGCTGCCCTGGTGGGCCGGGGGCGCGACGGCCACGCTGTGGGCCCCCGCGGTCCTCGGCGGGCTCGCGCTGCTGGCGATCGGCCTCCTCGTCGCCCGCACCATCTCGCCGTGGGCCGCCGCGGCGGCGGCGGTCCTTGTGGGCGCCTGCTTCCCGTGGCTGCACACCGCCCGGTCGACCTACTCCGAACCCCTCGCCGGGCTGACCCTCGCCGCCGGTTTCCTCGCCCTGACCCTGCTCGTGCGTGCCGCCGAGGACCGGCGGTCCACGGAGGGCGGGCGCGCCGGCACGTGGGCCGGGGCCGCGCTGCTCGCGGGCGCTCTCGTCGGTGGCACCTCGATCGTGCGCATCGACGCCCTGCGCGAGACGATGCTGCTCGTCCCGGTCGCCGCCCTGCTGCTGGCCCGTGGCCGCGGCTGGGCGCGCGGCCTGCTCGTCGGCGCCGGGGCGACCACGCTGGCGGGCTTCGCCGTCGCGGGGGTCATGAGCTGGCGCTACCTCGGCGAGATCGGCTCCTCCCTCGTGCCGCTCGTCGCTCTCGTGGTCCTCATGTCGCTCGTCTGCTGGTGGCTGCTGCGGCGCTCGCGACGCGGCTGGTCCCTGCCCGCCGCGCTCGCGTCGCGGCTGCCCGCCGCCCTCGCCGTCGCCGTGGTCGTCGTCGGGGTGGGGCTCTCCCTTCGACCGCTGGTGATGACGGTGCGGCAGGATCCTCGCGACCCCGGAGCCATGTACGTCGCCCGGATGCAGGCCGAGCTCGGCCTGCCGGTCGACGGCGGCCGCACCTATGCCGAGCACTCCGTCGACTGGCTCGCCTGGTGGGTGGGGCCAGCCGCACTGGTCGTCGCCCTCGTCGCGCTGGCGCTCCTCTGGCGCGCGCTCGGCACCTGGTGGGCGAAGGGGGGACCCGTCCCGTCGTGGGGTGCCGCGCTCTTCGTGACGACCGGATCGACCCTGCTCACGCTGTGGCGCCCGGGCATCACGCCCGACCACCCGTGGGCCGACCGGCGACTGCTCGTCGCCCTGCCGCTCGTCATCGTGCTCGCCGTCGCGGCCGCGGCATGGGCCGGACGGTGGGTTCGTCGTCGCCACGGCACCCTCGCCGCCGGGGTGGTCGCCACCGGGCTCCTCGCGGTGACGGCGGTGCCGACGGCGCTGGCGACCTGGCCGCACCGCGCGGAGCGGGTCGAGGCCGGGGGACTGGCCGCGGCGGCCGACTACTGCCGGGCCCTCGAGCCCGGTGACGTCGTCCTCGCCGTCGACGACTGGGCGGTCAACCACTGGACCCAGGTGACCCGCGGCATGTGCGGTGTGCCGGCCGTCGCCACGACCGGGCGGCTGCGGGACGACCCGGACCGGGTGCGGGCGGCGGCGCAGCGGCTCGACGAGCGGGTCCGGGCGCGCGGTGGCCGGGTGCTCCTCGTCGCACACCGCGAACGCTCCAGCCTCACCGACATCGGTGCCCGCGACGTGCAGGAGGTGCTCGACACGACGATCCCCGAGGACCCGCACGTGCTGGAGACCCGACCGGAGCGACTCGACCCCCTTCACCTCACCGTGTGGACCGGCCGTGTCGGCCGATGAGCCGGCCGGACGTCGCATAGGCTGCCCACGACATGGATGACGCCACGTTGAAGATCGCGGTCGTCGGGCCGACCCACCCCTACAAGGGCGGCGTGGCCTCGCACACCACGACGCTCGCCCACGAGCTCGAGGCGGCCGGTCACGACGTGACCCTGGTGTCCTGGAGCCACCTCTACCCGAGCTTCTTCTACCCGGGGGAGCAGTCGGTGCCCAGCTCCGGCGACCCCGACGTCCCGCCCTTCCCCCGCACCGTCCGCGCGCTGTCCTGGGCCCGTCCCGACTCGCTGGTGCGCGCCGGGCGCCGGCTGCGCGAGGTCGACATCATCATCGTCGTCCACGTCATCCCACCGGTCGTCCCCCTGCATCTGACGCTGCTGCGGGCCGCCGGCGTCGGCCGCACGGCCATGACCGGCCGTGGGCCGCGCAGCGTCGTCATCGCCCACAACGTCCTGCCGCACGAGCCGCACCCCGGCGACGCGGCCCTGATGCGCACCTTCTTCCGCCGGGTCGACGCCGTCGTCGTCCACTCGGCCGAGCAGTCGCGGCTGGCCCGCGAGCTCGACGCCGAGCACGTCGTCGTCACCGACCTGCCGCCGCACCTGCCCGGGGGCGACCCCGCGGAGCGACCGGACCACCGGGGCCCGGCCCGGCTCCTGGCCCTCGGTCTCGTGCGCGGCTACAAGGGGATTGACGTGCTCCTGCGCGCGATGCTGCGGGTGCCCGACGTGACCCTCACGGTGGCCGGCGAGATCTGGGGCGACGCCGGCGACGAGATCCGACGGCTCGCCGAGCACCGCAGCCTGCGCGACCGGGTCGAGATCCACAGCGGCTACGTCCCCGCCGAGCGCATCGCGCCCCTGCTCGCCCAGCACGACGTGCTCTCGCTCACCTACCGCAGCGCGACCGCGAGCCAGAACGTCCTGCTCGCCCACCAGCACGGGCTGGCCGTGCTCGCCTCCGACGTGGGGACCTTCGGCGACCAGGTGCGCGACGGCGTCGACGGCTACCTCGTGCCACCCGAGGACGAGGACGCGATCGTCGAGGTGCTCCAGCGGCTCGTCGATCCCGACGAGGTCGCGCGCATCCGCGGGGGCGTCACGCCGCCCGACCTGCACGCGCCATGGGCCCGCTACGTCGGCACCCTCGAGGCGCTGAGCGCCCCCGACGTCCTGGCCGACCCGACCCTCGCCGCGCCGGCGCGCCGCCAGTCGCGACTCGGGCGGATCGCCGACCGGGCCGAGGACGTCGTCGCCCTCGCCCGCCTCGCCCGTGACCGTCGTCGCCCCCGGCTGGAGCTGAGCCGCAGCGACTTCCCGGCGTGGGTGCGCGCCACCGACGTCCTCGCCCACGACGACGAGGCCCGGCGGGCCCGCGAGCTGGCGCGCGACCTCGGGCTGCCCCGGGGCGGTGACGAGCTCGCCGAGTGGGCGGCGCTCGGGGCGCTCGAGGTGCTCGTCGGGATGCAGGACGACGGCGGGCGGCGTGAGGCACTGATCATCGACGCCTCCGGCAGCGGGTCCCCCTTCGGCCGGTGGGCCCGGGCCGCGGGCTACGTGCCCGTCGAGGTCGAGCTCACCGGAGCCCGCTCGTCGATGACCCTGCTCGACGTCGACACCGCCACGCTCGACGTCGTCACCCGGCTCCACCCCGACGACGCGACCGCCGCCGACATCGACGAGACGCTCACCCAGGCCGGCTGGGCCCTTCGGTCCGGCGGGTTGCTCTGCCTCACCCTCCCCGTCGGGGGCACGGGCGAGGACGTCATCGGGGGAGCGGCCGACCTGCGGGCGGTCGTCGCCCGCGCGGCCGACGCGGGCTTCGCGCTCGTGGGCGACGTCGACGGCGACCTCACCGCCCGGCTGCGGCACGCCTCCCGGGTGAGTGCCGACCCCGACGCCGCCCACGCGCTCGTCCGGCTCACGCTGCGGCGCCGATGAGCCGGGTCGAGGCGGGAGCGCCCGGGAGGCCGCGGCGGACCCGGCGCAAGCGGGTCCTCGACGTGCTGCGCATCGGCTTCCTCGTCCTCGTGCTCGTCGCCGTCGGGGCCGCCCTGTGGTCCAACTGGGAGGAGGTCCGCGGTGACCTCGGGCGGATCGGCCCGGTGACCCTCCTCGCCGCCACCGCGCTCGCGATGCTCTCGCCCTTCGTCACGGTGCTCGGCTGGCGGGTGCTCCTCGCCGACCTCGGGTCCCGTCTGCACATCGCGCCCGCGAGCGGGGTCTTCTTCGTCGGGCAGCTCGGCAAGTACCTGCCCGGGTCGGTGTGGTCGGTCGTCGTGCAGACCGACATGGCCCACCGGCTGGGCGTGCCGAGGCGACGCACGGCGGTCGTTGGGCTGCTGACGATCGCCCTCTCCGCGCTCACCGGCATGATCCTCGGGCTGCCGGCGCTGCCCGTGCTGCTCACCCGCGGGGATGCGGTTGTGCCGTGGTGGTCGCTCGTGCTCATCATCGGCGTGCTCGGGGTGCTGCTCTGGCCGCCGGTGCTCAACCGCGGCATCCGCACGATGCTGCGGCTGCTGCGCCGCGACCCGCTCGAGCACGACCTCACCCACGCGGCCGTCGGCCTGTCGAGCCTGTGGTTCGCCAGCTCCTGGCTCGTCGGTGGGCTGTCGGTGTGGGTCATGGCACGCAACCTCGCACCCGACGACGCCGACGCCTCGCGCCTGCTGCTCGTCGCCGTCTCGGGCTATCTCCTCGCCGCCGGCATCGGCATGTTCAGCATTGTCGTGCCGGCCGGCGTGGGGGTGCGCGACGGCGTGATGATCCTGCTGCTCGCCACGTCGATGTCGGTCTCGGCGGCGACCGCGGTCGTCGTCGTGGCCCGCTTCCTCACCGTCCTGGCCGATGTCGTCTGGGCCGCCGTCGGGTGGCTCTGGGCGAAGACGCACGACCTGCTCCCTTCGCCCGCCGGCCCGGGCGCCGCCCCGCAAGGAGATCGCTGATGACCGACCCGATGCCGACCGGCCAGGTCGCGGCTCCTCCCGGCGGCCGCCTGCTCGCCCTCGCCAAGCGGGGTGCCGAGCACCTGCTGTGGGGCCGCGTCGCCGTCCAACGTCGCCTCGAGCCCCGCACGAAGGGGGCCCGCCCCGTCCCCACGAGCGTGCCCTCGACCGGCGTGCTCACCGACGAGGCGACGTGGCGGCGCGCCACCGAGGAGGCACGCCGGCTCCGCCTGCCGCTCCACCGCGATCTGCCGAAGAACTGGGACGCCCTCGGGGCCGTCGCCGCCGTGCTCGACCTCGTCGACGACGGCACCCGCAGCGCGCGGGTCATGGACGCCGGCAGCGCCCGGTACTCACCGGTGCTGCCGTGGCTGCGCCTCTTCGGCTTCGGCGCCGCGCCCGGGTCGCTCATCGGCATCAACCTCGAGTTCGGCCGGCAGGTGACCCGCGACGGGGTGGTCTTCCGCTACGGCGACGTCACCGACACCGGCCTGCCGACCGGGCACCTCGACGCCATCACCTGCATGTCGGTCATCGAGCACGGCGTCCCGCTCGAGGGCTTCGTCGCCGAGTCGGCGCGCCTGCTGCGCCCCGGCGGTGTGCTCGTCGTCTCGACGGACTACGACCAGGACCCGCCGGACACGACGGGCAAGGTGATCTACGGCTCGCAGGTCCACATCTTCTCGCCGGACGAGATCCGTGACCTCGTGGCCATGGCCGACCGCCACGGCCTCGAGCTCGTCGGCACGATCGACGAGGCGACGCTGGCGCACAGCGAGCGACCGGTCCACTGGGCGAGGGTCGACCTCGACTACACCTTCATCCTGCTGACCTTCCGCAGGCGCTGAGGCCTCAGGGCCGGATCCGCGCCAGCAGCGGGGCGAGTGCCGCCTCGTAGGCGGGCAGGTCCACCGGGCGGTCGCTGACGACGCGGAAGATCGCCGCTCGCAGCATCGCCTGCCCGTGCGGGCCGGTGACCCATGCGTGCATGACGAGCGGGTCCGCGTGCCCGCCCACGACGCAGTCGAGCACCGCCGTCGCCTCCGCCCACAGGGCCGGCCGCCAGTACGGCGCGAGGTCGACGACGACCGGAGCACCTCGCGGGTCGAGCAGGATGTTGCCGGCGAGGTCGCCGTGGACGAGCTGCGCGGGCCCGAGGTCGGTGTCGTCGCGTGCCGCGGCGAGGTGCGCGAGCAGTCCCTGCACCTCGGGGTCGAGCCCGTCGTCGGGGAGGGGGCGCTCGCCGAAGGCCACCCGCTCGGCCTCGGCCCACCGCCCCACCGGAGGCTCCTGCGCCGGCGGCCAGGAGGTGACGACCCGGGCGAGCTCCGCGTGCAGCACGGCGCCGACGGCCCGGGTGGCGGCGAGGTCGGTGAGCTGTCGGGTCCCGGGCTCGAAGCGCGAGGCGGCCCAGCCGTCGACGACCCAGCTGCCGTCGCGTGCGGGCACCGGCATCGCGATCCGCAGGTCGCGGTGGTCGCGCCCGGGGCGCGTGTCGAGGTCGACCGCCAGCCGGGCGAGCACCGGGCTGAGCAGGTCCTGGACCCGTGGCCCACGCCCGGGGGAGAGCACGAGGTCGCCGGCGCGGACGCTGCCGCCCTGCCCGCCGGTGAGGGGCTCGATGTCGCCCGGGACCGCAAACATGTCGAGCACGTGCTCCGTCGGTCGCATGCCTGTCACCGTACGGCGGCACAATCGACGGCGTGACCTCCGCACCCATCACCCGGCGCCACCGCCCGCCGGTGCCCGTCGACCTCGGGCTGGTGCTGCCCCCCTTCGTCCGTGGTGCCGGGGACCCGACGAGCCACCGCGCCCGCGACGGCTGGTGGTTCGGCTGGACCACGCCGGCCGGCACCGTGACTCTCCACCTCAGGGCCGAAGGGAGCGATGTCGTCGCCTCGGCCTGGGGAGACGGTGGCGACTGGGTGCTCGACCGGCTCCCTGACCTCGTCGGCGGCCGCGACGACCCCGAGGCCTTCGTCCCGCACCACGAGCTCGTCGCCCGCGGGTGGCCACGGATGCACGGCTGGCGGGTCCCCGCCAACGGCCTCGTCGCCCAGATGCTCGTGTGCTCCGTGCTCGAGCAGCGGGTCACGGGGCGCGAGGCCTTCAGCAGCCAGCGCCAGCTCGTGCGCCGCTACGGCTCGCCCGCCCCGGGGCCCGGCGAGGAGCTCGGGCTGATCTGCCCGCCCACGCCCGCCGAGTGGGCCCACATCCCCTCGTGGGCCTGGCTGCGGGCGGGCGTCGACGGTGCCCGGTCGCGGGTCGTCGTCGGTGCGATGCGCGTGGCCGGACGGCTCGACGAGTGCGCCGACCTGACGCTGGCGCAGGCACACGCGCGGATGCGCTCGCTCCCCGGCATCGGTGTCTGGACCGCCGCCGAGGTCGCCCAGCGGGCGCTGGGAGATGCCGACTCACCGAGCTTCGGTGACTACCACGTCGCCAAGGACGTGACGCTCGCGCTCGACGGGGTCGTCGGCGACGACGCCCGCATGGCCGAGCTGCTCGAGCCCTATGCCGGTCAGCGCTATCGCGCCCAGGTGGTCATCACCGCCACCGCCGGCCACCGTCCCCGCCGGGGCCCCCGACGGTCCCTGCCGACGCACCTGCCGACGCGCTTCTGAGGCGGCCGGCCGGCGCGTCAGGCGTGGGCGAGGACGTCGGCGGGGGAGGCGTCGGTGGGCAGCCAGGTGACGCGCAGGTCGCGGTAGAGGCCGGCGACACCGGAGGCTGTGGGGTCGATGCCGACGGCGGCCAGCGAGGGGCCGAGGTCGGTGAGGTCCGGGGTGATGCCGACGATCTTCGCCGAGGTCCCGCGGAGGGCGTCGCGGACGCCGGGGACGCCGAGCACGATGCCGATCGACAGGACCGGGTCGCCCCCGGGGAGCACGACGACGTCGGCCTCACGGATCGCGTCGAGGACGCCCGGGGCCGCCGCGGCGCGGTCCATGCCCGCGACGACGAAGCGGGTCGCGGCGGGGGAGCCGAGCTCGTGGCGCCACTGCTGGACGTGGACGGCTCGCTGCTCCTCCTGCTCGTCGAGGACGACGTGGGTCTCGACGGGGACGTCGCTCATGGGGAGCAGCCGGACCCCCTTCGCCGGCAGGCCGCGGCGCTCGGCGAGGCGCTGGGTGACCTCGCTGGGCGTGGCGCCCTGGCCGAGCCATGCGGTCCGGGCCAGGTGGGTGCCGATCTCGCGGTCGGTGACCGGGTACCACTGGGGCTGGACGCCGAGGGCGTGCAGTTCGTCGGTGACGAGGGAGGGGGCGGCGCCGGCCGTGCCGGGGTCGTCGGGGGAGAGGTCGGCGAGCAGCCCGTCGATCTCCGGGGAGATCCGCAGTCCCCACAGGGAGATGTCATCGCCGGTGTTGGCGATGACGGTGACCTCGGGTGCCGGGGTGGGGTCCCCGGGGTGGTCGACGAGGCCGCGGACGAGTCGGGAGCCGGCGGGGCCGCCGGAGATCACGGTGATGCGCATGGAGGACATGCTCTCAGCCCACGAAGGGGGCGCCGCCCCCAGTGGACCGTTCGACGCTTCCATAGCCTGCTCGGCTTGACGACGCACGCATGACACGCATGTAATTACAGACATGTCAGGCCGAAGAACCATCGGTGTGGCGTGAAGTACAGGGTCGAGTGCCGAGGTCGAGGAGGGACCATGCACGAACTTCAGCTGATCACCGGTGGAGAGCTCGCCGACGAATCCACGGAGCTGTCCTGGCAGGAGCGTTCGCTCTGCGCCCAGACGGACCCCGAGGCGTTCTTCCCCGAAAAGGGAGGATCCACGCGCGAGGCCAAGAAGGTCTGCGTCGGGTGCGAGGTGCGACAGGAGTGCCTCGAGTACGCCCTCGAGCACGACGAGCGCTTCGGCATCTGGGGTGGCCTGTCCGAGCGCGAGCGACGCAAGCTCAAGAAGCGCGCAGTCTGACTGTCGGCGAGGTCGTGACGCAGCCCACCCCCGCGAGTTCCACCGCCACACCCTCTCGGCGGACGACGGCGCCCCCGGCGACCGTCACCGCAGTCGTCGTCGCGCGCGACCGTGAGGGGACCGGGCAGGTCCTGAGCGCCCTCCTCGCCCAGGACCGTCTGCCCGACCGCATCCTCCTCGTCGACGGCGCGATCGACGGACTCGGCGACACGAGTGACCTCCTCGCTCCGGTCGGCGAGGCCGACATCGAGGTCCTCACCACGACCCTCGGCCCCCGACGCGGGGTCCGCCGGATCCTGCCGGCGATGATCGACCGGTTGCCCCGCGCCGACGTGGGCCACGACCTCGTGTGGGTCCTCACCTCGCGCACCCGACCGCACCCGCAGGCGCTGCGTCGTCTCGTCGCCGCCAGCGGCCGGGGCGTCGGCCTCGCCACACCCAAGCTCGTCGACGAGCGCGACCCGAGCCGCCTCGTGCGGATGGGCCTGCAGGTGACCCGCTCCGGCCGCATCGTCCCCCACCCCGAGGCCGGCACGACCGACCAGGGCCAGCACGACGCCGACGTCGACGCCATCGCCGCGCCCCTCGAGGGGCTGCTCATCGACCGTGACACCTACGAGCGGCTCGACGGGCACGACCCCTCCCTGGGCGACTTCGGTGGCGACCTCGACCTCGGCTGGCGCTCGCAGCGGGCCGGCCGCCGGGTCGTCGTCGTCCCCACGGCCGCCGTCGCGGTGCAGCCCACGGCGGCCGAGCGGCACCCGTCCCACGAGCACCGGCGTCAGGCCCGCCGGGCTGCGCTGACCCGGGCGCACGTCGCGACCGCGCCACTGCTCGCGCTGTGGGTCCTGCTGAGCAGCCTCGTCACGGGGCTGGCGCTCGTCGTCCTCAAGCGCCCCGGCATGGGGGCCGACGAGCTCGCGAGCATCCCCGCCGCTCTCGACCTGCGGACCCTCCGGTCCCGGCTGCGGGGGCGAGCCCCGCGCGAGGTCGCGCGCGCCGACCTCGACGCGCTCTTCGTCACCCCCGCCGACGCCCGTCGTCGGATCGTCGACGACGCCCGCAGCGGCGTCGGGCGCGATCCTGGCGTCGAGGCCCGCTCCCTCGAGGTCGAGCGCAGGGGAGGGTGGTTCGCCCACCCGCTGCTGTGGCTCGTCCTGCTCGCCGCGGGGCTGTCCGCGTGGTCGGCCCGCCACATCACCGGCGAGCTGCGCCACCGCGTCGACTCGGGTCTGGTCGGCGGCGAGCTGCTCGGCGGTCGCGCGACCGCCGGCCAGCTCTGGGACGCCTGGTGGACCGGCTGGCACGGTCAGGGCTGGGGGGCCGCGGGCGAGCAGAGCCCCGCTCTCGTCGTGCTCGCCGGGCTGTCGGCGCTCGTCTCCTGGCTCCCCGGCCTCGGCGCGAGCCACTCGCCCGCCGGCGTCGTCCTGGCCCTCCTCGTCGTCACGGCCCTGCCGGTCGCGGCGGCCACCGCCTGGGGCGCCAGCCGCACCTTCTCGACGCACCGGTGGGTGCGTGCCGCGGCCGCCCTGGCGTGGGTGACCACTGCGCCGGCCGCGCTGGCCGTGGGCGAAGGGAGGATCGGTGCCCTCCTCGCGCTGGTCCTGCTGCCGCGCATCGCCGCCGGTCTCGTGCGGGCGACGCGCCGTCACACCGCCTACAGCGACACCGTGCGCACGGCGCTGTGGGCGACCCTGCTCGCGACCGTGGCCCCCGTCTTCGGAGTGGTGACGGTCGTCGTCGGCCTCGGTCTGCTCCTCGTCGGTGACGCGCGCCGTCGGGCCCGCGGGATCACCCTCGCGCTCACCCCCTTTGTCCTCGCCGGGCCATGGCTGCTCGCGCTCCAGGCGCAGCCCGCCCGCCTGCTCACCGGGTGGGGCCTGACCGACCTGCAGATCGCGACGCCCGCGACCCGGCTCGCCCTGGGGCAGCTGCCCGGTGGAGCCCCGACGACGTGGTGGACCGCGGCGGTCCTCGCCCTCGGGGTCCTCGCCCTGGCCGTGCCCGGCCGGCGCCCCGGCTCGTGGGTCGCCGCCGGAGTCGGTCTGGTCGGTCTGGCCTGGACCCTCGGGGCGCCGCACCTCGTCCTCGGCCACCGTCCGGCCGGTGCCGCGGACCCGGGGGCCGCCGTGACCGCGTGGGCCGGCCTCGGCCAGATCGTGCTCGTCGGCAGTGCCCTCGTCGCGGTGCTCCTCGCCTCCGACACGCTGCCGGACCGGCTGCGTGGTGCCGGCCGTCGACTGTGGCTCCTCGTGCCGGCGGTCGGCCTGACCGTGGCGGCCGTCGGCAGCGGGGTCGTCGTCGGCCAGCACTCCTACGGCGACGGGCTGACGACCTGGCGCGACCCGCGCCCGCTCGTTGCGACCGCCGCTGCCGAGGGGGATCTGGGCGCCAGGACCCTCGTCGTCGAGGCCGCCGGTGAGGGTGTGACCTACCGCCTCGTCGGGGCCGAGCCCGGTGACCTGGTGCGCGACCTGGCCGCCGGCTCGACCCCCGTGCCCGGGGAGGAGGACGTCGCCGCCGCCGTCGCGCAGCTCCTCGGCGCCGGCGAGGGGCAGCAGCTGCCGGCCGACGTGCTCGCCGAGCAGGGCGTCTCCCACCTCGTCGTGGTCGAGCCGAGCGAGGCCCAGCGGCGACTCGTCGACGCCTCACCGGGCCTGAGCCGACTCGGCTCCAGCGCCGGGACCACGACCTGGGCGGTGCGCTCGGACCTCACCCGTGAGTCCGTGCCCTCGCGCGTGCGGGTCTCCACCGAGCGGACCAGCGAGGCCGTCGCCGTCGAGGGTCCGCACGCCGACACCGCCGGCGACGTGTCCGTCCCCCGAGCCGACACGCTCACCATCGCCGAGTCGCTCGACTGGAGCGATCGCGCGCAGGTGCGCGCCGACGGGCGCCTCCTCACCGCCCAGACGCACAGCGCGGTCCCGACCTACGAGCTGCCGGAGCGCACTGACGAGGTGAGCGTCTCCTTCGGGGCCGGCCACCCGTGGTGGAAGCTCGGGCAGGGGCTCGCGCTCGTCCTGGCCCTCTACCTGGCCCTGCCGACCGAGCGGCGGATCGACCCCGAGGAGGAGGATGCCCGATGAGCCCATCCCGCCCCTGGCTGACCCCGGTCTCGCGGGTGCTCGCCGTCGCGGTCGTCGCCGGTGCCGGCGTGGTCGGTGCCGACCGCATCGGGGCCGCGCCCGAGGCGACCTCCGCCCCGGACGGCGCGTCGAGCGCTGCGACCACCATGACGACCTCCTACTGTGCGGGGGACCCCTTCGCGGGTGGGGGAGAGGACTCCCCGGCCGTCGACGTCACGGGGGCGATCGACGCGATGGCCGCTCCCGGCGAGGTGCTCGACGGTGTCGTCAGCCCCTCGGAGGACCCGGGCCGGATCACCGTCGAGGAGGTGTCGAAGGCGAGCGCCACCGACCCCAAGGACTCCTCGGAGAGCGGCCCGACGCAGGTGTCGCGCGACGAGCTCGGCGCCGAGTCGGTGCGCGTGCGGGGCACCGGCGAGCGGGCTCCGGGCCTCGTCGCGACCGAGTCCTTCACCGTCTCCGGTGAGGACGTCCAGGGTCTGGCCGCCCTCCCGTGCGCCGCTCCCACGGCCGATGCGTGGCTCGTCGCCGGCGGCGGCGACCGCGGCCGGCAGGAGCGGCTCGTCCTGACCAACCCGGGCGGCAATGCCGTCAGCGCCCGGGTCGAGGCCCTCGGTGCCGATGGCGGCGGGGACGCCAAGGACCGCTCGGTGGTCGTGCCGGCCGGCGGCCGCAGCACCGTGCTGCTCGACAGCCTCGGCGGCACCGAGGCGCCGCAGGCCGTGCACGTGACGACGACCGGCGGTCTCGTGGCCCCGGTGATCGTCGACCAGCATCTCGACGGGCTGACCCCGGCAGGCGTCGACGTCGTGGGCCCGACCGCGCAGCCGGGCACGCGCCTGGTCCTCCCGGGCAATGCCAACGGCTCCGACCGCGGTCTGGTCATCGCGGCTCCCGGCGATCGCGACGCCGTCGTCCAGGTCCGCCGGCTGAGCGAGGATGCCGCCCGCAGCGCCGAGGTCGTCACCGTCCCGGCCGGTGAGGTCGTCGACGTCGACCTCGAGACCTCCGACGGCATGCGCTCCTGGGTCGTCGAGTCCGACGAACCCGTCGTCGCCGCCTCCTGGACCCGGGCCGAGGGCACGCAGGGGCGCAGCGACATGGCCTGGTCGGTCGCCACGCCCGCGATCGGGCGACTGGCCGGGGTGGCGCTGCCGAGCGCGAGCGCCGACGACGCCCGGACCTTCGTCGAGGTGACCGCGGCCGACGGTCCCGCCGAGGTGGAGGTGCTCGTCTCCCGGGACGGTGAGGTGAGCACCGAGGAGGTGAGCCTCGACGAGGCGCGCAGCAAGGCACTGCCGGTGGGACGGGCCGATGCCGTGTGGGTGCGGCCGGTGAGCGGACGCGTGCACTCCGCAGCGCTCGTCCTGAGCGCGCCCGGCGCCCAGGAGGCCCAGGCCGCCTCGCTGCCGCTGCTGCCCTCGCGCGTCGCCGTGCGCGACGTGCCGGTCGTCCAGGCCCGCTGACTTCCCTTCGCAGGGTTGGGCTCAGCGGGGCGGATCGACCTCGTCGGGGTCGACCCCGAGCAGGCGCGCGACCTGCTCGACCATGACCTCGTGGACGACCTCGGCCTGGTCGGTGCCGCGGGAGATCGTCTCGACGGGGCGGCGGTAGACGACGATGCGCGCCGGCAGGGGCCCGTGTGCCGGCCACAGCCGGGCCAGCGGCACGCCCTCCTCCCAGCCGGCGGGGTCCGACGGAGGGATGTCCTCGACGGCGAACTCCACGTCGCCCCACCGGCGCCCGAGCACGCCGCGGAAGCGCTGTGCGGTGTCGATGACGAGGTCGTCGAAGGCCTCCGCCCGGGTCGCCATCGCCGGGACGGCAGGGTGCGCGAGCGGGCCGCGCAGGCCCCGGCCACGACGATCTCGATGACGACTCACCCTCCCGATCGTAGGTGGGCGCCGACGGCGTGGCGTCGCACATCGCGGCGATCGTGGCCTAGCCTGCACGGGTGTCCGTCTCTCGCCAGTGCTCCCGTGCCGCGTGCCCGCGACCGGCGGCGCGGACCCTGACCTACGTCTACTCCGACTCCACGGTCGTCCTCGGCCCGCTCGCCACCTACGCCGAGCCCCACGCCTACGACCTGTGCGACGACCACGCCGACCGGCTCACCGCTCCTCGCGGCTGGGACGTCGTGCGGCTGGCCGCCGACCAGCCGGCGCCGGCCACCCACGACGACCTCGTCGCGCTCGCCGAGGTCGTGCGCCGCCGCCCCGAGCCCCAGACCGACTCCGAGCGCACCCGGCACGTCGCCACCAGCGCGCGACCGGAGCCGACGAGCGTCACCGAGACCGGGCGTCGTGGCCACCTGCGCGTGCTGCGCGACCGCGACTGATCCCGCCCCCGACGCCCCCGCCGGGCGAACTAGGCTGGCGCGGTGACCACCACGCTCTCCGACTTCGTCAAGGCCTACGACGTGCGCGGCCTCGTCCCGCAGCAGCTCAACATCGACGTGGCGCACGCCCTCGGTGCCGCCTTCGCCGCGGTCGTCGCCCTCGAGGAGGGCGCGTCCGCGGTCGTCATCGGGCATGACATGCGGCCCAGCTCCCCGGAGCTCGTCGACGCCCTCGCCCGCGGGATCACCGCACGTGGGGTCGACGCGATCCTCATCGGGCTGGCCAGCACCGATGGCCTCTACTACGCCAGCGGGGCGCTCGGGCTGCCGGGCGCGATGTTCACCGCGAGCCACAACCCGGCCCGCTACAACGGCATCAAGTTCTGCCGCACCGGCGCCCGCCCGGTCGGGCAGGAGTCCGGTCTGGCGCAGATCCGCGACCTCGCCCAGGCCCACCTCGATGCCGGGGTGTCGGCCTTCGACGGGGTCCGCCCCGGCACCATCTCCCGACGCGACGTCCTCGCCGACTACGCGGCCTTCCTCCGCGGCCTGGTCGACCTGTCGGGCTGCCGCCCCCTTCGGGTCACGGTCGACGCCGGCAACGGCATGGGTGGGCTGACCGTCCCGGCCGTCCTCGGCACCGACTCGGGGCTGCCGGGCCTGCCGCTCACGATCGACCCGATGTACTTCGAGCTGGACGGCACCTTCCCCAACCACGAGGCCAACCCCCTCGACCCGGCCAACCTCGTCGATCTCCAGGAGCGGGTCCGCAGCCACGGCGCCGACATCGGCATCGCCTTCGACGGCGACGCCGACCGCTGCTTCGTCGTCGACGAGCACGGCGACCCGGTGAGCCCGAGCGCGATCACCGCGATGATCGCCAGCCGCGAGATCGCCCGTGAGGTCGCCGCCGGGCGCGCCCCGGGGGACGTGGCGATCGTGCACAACGCGATCACCTCGGCCGCGGTGCCGCAGATCATCGCCGAGGCGGGAGCCCGTCCCGTGCGCACGCGGGTGGGCCACAGCTACGTCAAGGCCGACATGAGTGAGCACGACGCGGTCTTCGGCGGGGAGCACTCGGCGCACTACTACTTCCGCGACTTCTGGTTCGCCGACACCGGCATGCTCGCCGCGATGCACGTGCTCGCCGCGCTCGGCGAGAGCGACGCTCCGCTGAGCGAGGTCATGGCGCCCTACGAGCGCTACGTCGCCTCCGGCGAGATCAACTCCACCGTCGCGGACGCCGCCGCCGTCACCGAGGTCGTGCGAGCGCGGCATGCCACCGAGGGGACGAGCGTCGACGAGCTCGACGGGCTCACCGTCACCCTGCCCGGTGCCGATGGCGCTCCGCAGTGGTGGTTCAACCTGCGCCCGAGCAACACCGAGCCGCTGCTGCGGCTCAACGTCGAGGCCGCCGACGAGGCGACGATGGCGCGGGTGCGCGACGATGTCCTGACGACGATCCGAGAGGCCTGACATGAGCGAGTCCACGATGCAGCCCTGGCTGCGCGAGATCCTGCGCTGCCCCGCGTGCCGCGCCGAGCTGCGCGACGAGACCGGCGCCGCCGGCCCGGAGCTGGTGTGCACCGGCGCCGACTGCGGTCTGGCCTACCGGGTGGACGACGGCATCCCCGTCCTTCTCGTCGACGAGGCCCGGCCCCGGGGCTGAGGCGATCATGACCCCCTTCGACGAGATGCTGCTCGACGACGAGGGACACCGTCGCGCCGTCGACACCACCGACATGCTGCGGGCCCTGGCAGGCGCCGGAGCCCAGGTGCGACGGGCGCGCACCGTCTGCGCCGAGACCGACCTGGCCCGCATCTCGCGCGACCGTCCCCGGGCGGTGCACGTCGCCGCGGTCGGGGGAGCGGAGGCGGTCGGCGCGGTCCTCGACCTGCTCGTCTCGCGCAGCGGTCCCGTCCTGCTGAGCGCCGACGGCTCCGGCCCGCTGCCGGGCTGGGTCGGCACCCTCGACCTCGTCATCGCAGTCTCCCTCTCGGGGCGGGCCGAGGGCCCCGTCCGCCAGGCGCGCGAAGCCGCCCGGCGCGGCGCCCAGCTGCTGACGATCGGCGCTCCTGACAGCCCGCTCGCCGATGCGGCCGCGCACGCCCGCGGGGTGCACGTGCCCGTCGAGGTACCGGGTGGGCACTCGCGCACGGCGATGTGGGGGCTGGTCACCCCCGCGCTCTTCGCCGCCACCGCCTGCGGGGTCGCCGAGGTCCCACCCGAGGTGCTCGCCGCCGTGGCCGACCGACTCGACGATCAGGCCGAGCGCTTCCGGCCCGATGCGGAGTACTTCGTCAACCCCGCCAAGACCCTGGCCCTGGAGTTGTCCGAGCTGGCGCCCGTCGTCCTCGGCGACGGACCGGTGACGGGCGTCGCGGCGCACCGCACGAGCGCGATGCTCGCCCGCACGGCGCGCACGCCCGCCACCTGGGGCCGGCTGCCCGATGCGGCGGCCCAGGTCGTCGCCTGCCTGTCCGGGCCCTACGCCGGTGGCCAGCAGGCGCCCGACGGCGGGCGAGACGTCTTCGCCGACCCCTACCTCGACGGCCCCGCTGGTCCACAGCTCGGGCTGCTCCTGCTGCGCGACCCGGTCCCGGCGACCGGCGACGGCCCGAGCGAGGTCGAGCGGCACAACACCGCACAGTCGGTCGCCGACCACGCCGGGGCCAGCGGGGTCCGGGTCCTCGAGCACACGGCCTCGCCCGGCCACCCGCTCGAGCGGCTCGCCGAGCTCGTCGCGCTCACCGACTTCGCGGCCACCTATCTCGCCATCGGTCACGGGCTCGACCCCGCGACCGCCCCCGGCATCTCCGACCTCCACCTGCCCAGGAAGGCCCCCGAGTGATCGACGTCGACATCGCTGTCATCGGCAGCGGATCCGGCAACAGCCTGCTCACCGACGACCTGTCGGACCGCACCTTCGCGATGATCGAGGGCGGTGCCGTCTTCGGCGGTACCTGCCTCAACGTTGGCTGCATCCCGACGAAGATGTACGTCCACGTCGCCGAGATCGCCACCGCGGTGCGCGAAGGGGGGCGGCTCGGTGTCGATGCGACGCTCGAGCGGGTGCGCTTCACCGACGTGCGCGACCGCGTCTTCGGGCGGATCGACCCGATCTCCGCGGCCGGTGAGGCCTATCGCCGCGACGAGGAAGGGGTGCACCTGCTGCGCGGTCGGGCGCGTTTCACCGGGCCGCGCGAGCTCGAGGTGGCGCTGCTCGACGGTGGGACCGAGCAGGTCCGTGCCCGCCAGGTGGTCGTGGCCACCGGGTCCCACGCCGTGATCCCCGACGAGCTGGCGGCTGCCGCCGAGCGCGAGGGCGTCGAGCTGCACACCTCCGACACCGTGATGCGGCTGCCTGACCTGCCGGCGCGGATGCTCGTCGTCGGGGCCGGCTACATCGCCATGGAGATGGCGCACGTCTTCTCCGCCTTCGGTACCGAGGTCGTCGTCTCCGCCCGTGGAGACCGCCTGCTGCGCCACCTCGACGGCGACATCTCGGCGGCCTTCACCGCGGCCGCGGCGGAGCAGTGGGACGTGCGCTTCCGGACCACCGTCACCGACATGCGTCGGACCAGCAGCGGCGTCACGGCCACCCTCTCCGACGGGTCGACGGTCGACACCGACGTCGTGCTCGTGGCCACGGGCCGCCGGCCGAGCACCCAGGACATGGGGCTGGACGTCGCCGGGGTGGAGGTCCACGACGACGACCGGGTCGTCGTCGACGAGCACGGCCGGACCACCGCCGACGGGGTGTGGTCCCTGGGCGACGCGTCATCCCCCTTCCAGCTCAAGCACGTCGCCAACCACGAGGCGCGCGTCGTCGCCCACAACCTCGCCCACCCCGACGACCTGCAGTCCTACACCCACACGGCCGTCCCGGCCGCGGTCTTCACCCACCCCCAGATCGCCTCCGTCGGGCTCACCGAGGAGGAGGCCCGCGCGCAGGGGCTCGACATCAGCGTCAAGGTGCAGCGGTACGGCGACACCGCCTACGGCTGGGCGATGGAGGACACCTCGAGCCTCTGCAAGGTCATCGCCGACCGTCGCACCGGGCGTCTGGTCGGTGGGCACCTCGTCGGCCCGCAGGCGTCGACCCTCATCCAGCCGCTCATCCAGATGATGGCCTTCGACCAACCGGTCGCCGACATGGTCCGTGGCCAGTACTGGATCCACCCGGCACTCACCGAGGTCGTCGAAAATGCGCTGCTCGGGCTCGACTTCAACCCGCCCGAGGACCACGTGGAGTCGCCGCCGCTCGCCTGAGCGCACCGACCGTCCGGCTCCCATACGCTGTCCCCGTGCACATGACCCACACGATGACCGGATCCCGGCGATGAGCGGCGGTCTCTTCGCCCTGCTCGACGACATCTCGGTGCTGGCGCGGGCCGCAGCCGCGTCCATCGACGACGTCGCCGCAGCCTCGGGCCGGGCCAGCGTCAAGGCCGCCGGGGTCGTTGTCGACGACACGGCCGTCACCCCGCGCTACGTGGAGGGGCTCGACCCCAAGCGCGAGCTGCCGATCATCAAGCGGATCACCGTCGGGTCGCTGCGCAACAAGCTCGTCTTCATCGTGCCCGCGATCCTGCTGCTCAACGCCTTCATCCCCTGGCTGCTCTCCCCGCTGCTCATGCTCGGCGGCACCTACCTGTGCTTCGAGGGCGCGGAGAAGATCTGGGAGAAGGTCTCCGGCCACGGCCACCACGCCGGGGAGGAGGAGCAGGTCGGCGACGAGGACACGATCGTCAAGGGTGCCGTGACGACGGACTTCATCCTCTCCGCCGAGATCATGGTCATCTCGCTCAAGGCGGTGCTCGACGAGGGGCTCAACGACTCCTTCTGGTACCTGCTCGCCGTGATGGTCGTCGTCGCCGTCTTCATCACGCTCGTCGTCTACGGGACCGTCGCGCTCATCGTCAAGATGGACGACATCGGCCTGTCCCTCTCCCGGCGCGAGTCCGGCCTCTCGCAGACCGTCGGGCAGGGCCTCGTCTCCGGCATGCCCAAGCTGCTCACCGTGCTCTCCGTCGTCGGTGTCGCCGCGATGCTCTGGGTCGGTGGCCACATCATCCTCGTCGGCCTCGAGGAGACCGGCTGGCTCCCGCAGCCCTACGAGTTCGTCCACCACCTCGAGGAGCAGGTCCACCACGCGACCGGCGCCCTCGGCGGCGTGCTCGGCTGGCTGACCAACACCGTTGCGTCGGCGATCCTCGGCCTGCTCGTCGGCGCCCTCGTCGTGGCGGTCATGCACGTGCTGCCCTTCGGCAAGGACGAAGGGGAGACCGCCGGGGCCCACTGACCCGCTTACGCGGCCCTGAGCCACTCCTCGAGGAGGATCTCGACGCGGGACGTGGTGTGGACGTCTCGGCCGTGGCCGAGGATCGGCGGCGCGTGCGAATGGACCGTGCGCCCGGTGGGCGTGGACAGCGTGATCGCGTGGGGCCCTCCGCCGGGGTCGGGACCGTCTGCATCGAGGCCGGTCGACTCGATCCGGACGGTGAACCCCGGGGCCTCCTTGTCGAGGTTGTGGCGCTGACAGACCCCGAGACCATTGCCCGCGGAGGTGGGTCCGCCGCGTGCTGCGGGGAGGGCGTGGTCGATCTGGGTGATGGGGGCATCGCACCACGGGATGCGGCAGGTCTGGTCGCGCAGCTCGATGAGGCGTCGCAGCCCACCGGTGTGCACGCGCTGCCGGGAGGTCATGGCAACCAGGTCGCGTCCGTCTGCCCCGGTCCACAGCCGGCGCAACCAGGTGCCGGCCCCATCGTCGCCCTCGGCGGCGCACACGGTGAGGAGGTGCTCGCGAGCTTGCGCGGCGGGCACGGCCCCAAAGCCGGTGACCTCGACGCGCTCGCCGACGCCCCGGCCGCCGCCCGGACCACGCGTGGGGTCGACGACCGCGGCGTCCATGACCATCCCGATCTCGACGGGTTGGGGCTGCCCGGAAGCTCGTCCGGACAACAGCTCGAGCGCTGTATCGGCCTGCCACGCCCCCGCGCCGCGCTCGTCGGCGGCTCGCTCGGCGTCCATGACCGGGTCACCGGTGGCGGTGCGTCGGGCTGCCTCGGCGGACTTGAGCGCGGCCAGGGCACCGACCACCTGCACGACGGGGCCGAGGATGCTCAGCCGGGCCATGCCATCGGGTGCCGGTCGCGCAGAGACGTGTCGGGAGGCTGCGGCGCGCCGGCGCCGCTCGACGATGGCGGCCTGGTCGAGGTCGATGCAGGCGCGGTGCGCGGCCGCTGCCAGACCTCGGTCACCGAGGGTGGTCAGGCACTTCGTCAGGCGGCGGTCGGCCTCGCGGCGGTTGGCCGGGGACAGGCACGAGGTCTCGCGAGCGACGATGGTGGCGCGCCACTCGCTGATCCGACCCGAGGTCAGGGCGGCCATGGTGTGGGGCAGGTCGGTCACGAGCGCGCGGGCCACGCCCACGTGGCGGTCGGCCTGGCCGGGGGAGCAACGTCGCGCCAGGGCGACCTCGGTCCGCGAAGCTCTGCGCAGGACGGCGGCCTCACGTCGGGTGATCTCACCGCTGGCCCGCTGTTGCCCGGCACGCTCGTCGCGGTCGGCCACGAAGGCTGCGGTGGCTCGGGCCTGCACCGCGGACGCGGCTCCCTTCGCCTCCTCGAGCACGGCGACCACCTCGAGGAGGTCCGCCTCGCCCAGGCCGGTGACGTCGGTGCCCGACAGCTCGGCGAGTGTCGCCCGCAGACCCGCGAGCACGCCCCCTTCGTCGTCAGTGGTCGACGCTGTCGTCGGCTGCGTCATCGCGGCCCCCTTTCCCCACCACCCAGTATCGAACATGTGTTCGAGAACGTCAAGGGTTGGGGCAAGATGGTGGACCGCGGGCACTAGACTGTCGGCGCCGGCGTGGGTGATGACCCGCGACAGGCCCAGAAGGGTCGCGCCGGGTCCGATCCCACACCTGTCACAGGAGTTTTCACGTGTCCTTCGACTACAAGGTCGCCGACCTGGGCCTCGCCGAGGCCGGCCGTCACCAGATCCGCCTCGCCGAGCACGAGATGCCCGGCCTGATGAGCCTGCGCGAAGAATATGGCGAGAGCCAGCCGCTCAAGGGCGCGCGCATCGCCGGCTCGCTGCACATGACCGTCCAGACCGCCGTGCTCATCGAGACCCTCACGGCGCTGGGCGCCGAGGTCCGCTGGGCCAGCTGCAACATCTACTCGACGCAGGACGAGGCCGCCGCGGCGATCGTCGTCGGCGCCGGCACCCCCGAGGACCCGCAGGGCGTCCCGGTCTTCGCGTGGAAGGGCGAGAGCCTGCAGGAGTACTGGGACTGCACCGAGCAGATCCTCACCTGGGCCGACGGCGGGCCCAACATGATCCTCGACGACGGTGGCGACGCCACGATGCTCGTCCACAAGGGCAAGGAGTGGGAGGCCGCCGGTCAGGTGCCGCCCACGACCGACGAGGACTCCGAGGAGTTCGGCGTCTTCAAGGCGCTCGTGCGCCGCACCTTCGAGACCGACCCGCAGAAGTGGACCACGGTCGCCGCCGGCATCAAGGGCGTCACCGAGGAGACCACGACCGGCGTGCACCGCCTCTATCAGCTCGCCGAGGCCGGCGAGCTGCTCTTCCCGGCGATCAACGTCAACGACGCCGTCACCAAGAGCAAGTTCGACAACAAGTACGGCACTCGTCACTCCGTCCTCGACGGTCTCAACCGCGCCACCGACGTCCTCGTCGGCGGCAAGGTGGCCGTCGTCGCGGGCTACGGCGACGTCGGCAAGGGCGTCGCCAGCGCACTCGCCGGTCAGGGCGCCCGCGTCGTCGTCACCGAGGTCGACCCGATCTGCGCGCTCCAGGCCGCGATGGAGGGCTTCGAGGTCACGACGATGGACAAGGCCGCGACCTACGGCGACATCTTCGTCACGACGACCGGCTGCTACGACGTCATCACCGCCGAGCACATGTCGTCGATGAAGAACAAGGCGATCGTCTCCAACATCGGCCACTTCGACAACGAGATCGACATGGCCGGCCTCGCCCGCATCGACGGCGTCACCAAGACCGAGATCAAGCCGCAGGTCCACGAGTGGACCTTCGCCGACGGCCACTCGATCATCGTGCTGTCCGAAGGCCGCCTGATGAACCTCGGCAACGCCACGGGTCACCCGAGCTTCGTCATGTCCAACTCCTTCGCCAACCAGACGATCGCCCAGATCGAGCTCTTCGACAAGGCCGATGAGTACGTCGACGAGGAGGGTCGGCCGAGCGTCACCACCCTGCCCAAGCACCTCGACGAAAAGGTCGCCCGCCTGCACCTCGACGCCCTCGGCGTCGAGCTGACCGAGCTGACCAAGGGTCAGGCCGAGTACCTCGGCGTCGACGTCGCAGGGCCCTACAAGCCGGAGCACTACCGCTACTGAGCCCAGTCACAGCGGGGCCCGGAGACACCCGTCTCCGGGCCTCGCTGCGTCCGGTGGCTGAGGTACGACGCAGGAGCGTCGCAGGCCCCCGGTCGGTCAGGGGTGGAGCGTGGCGAGGGCGGCGTCGCTGTCGCGCAGGGCGGCGCGGTCGTAGGTGGAGGAGAAGGCGAGGACCTCGTCGGCGCCGGTGCGCTCGACGATCGCGGTGAGCTGCTCGGCGACGTCGCCGGCGGTGCCGTGGACCGCCTGGTCGAGGTGCCGCTCGACCTGCTCCTGCTGGCGGGCGGTGAGGCGCAGCGCAGGCTCCGGACGAAGGGGAGGGAAGGCCCCGGTCGTGCGCGACTCCACCATGGCCCAGGCCTCGGGCAGCACGAGGTCGCGGGCGCGTGCGGGTGCGTCGGCGACCAGCACGTCGACGCTGACGAGCACCCGCGGCGCGTCGTCGGGGTGGCGCGGGCGGAAGGCGGCGCGGTAGTCCGCCAACGGCGTCAGATCACCGTGAACCAGCGGCCCACCGACGACCACCGGCAGCCCCAGCCGCGCCGCGACGGCCAGACCCGACCCGGTCGCGAGGACGAAGAGCGGGGGAGCGGGCACCCCCTTCGGCATCGCGGTGACGGGACCGGCATCGGCCAGCAGGTCGGCCAGGGCGCTGACGTCGCCCGCGAAGTCGTCCGGGCCGTAGTCGTGCACGCCGAGCGCGTCCCGGACCGGCGCGGTGAAGCCGAGCGACCGCCCGACCCCGAGGTCGACGCGGCCGGGGTGGAGGGCGGCGAGCATCTTCGCCTGCTCGGCCACGACGATCGGCCGGTGGTTGGGCAGCATGACCCCGCCCGGCGGGCGCGCTCCACGGTGTCGTGCAGCGCGAGGGCGGTCGGCTCCCCCGCCCGGGTGCGTGAGCGGTCGAGCAGGCTGATCGGGACGGGCCGGGTGGTCACCCATCGAGCCTAGGCTGGCCCGGTGTCGTGGGCATCGGAGGGCGAAGGGAGCAGCTTCAGCCCGATGACCGCGCCGACGATGCCCATCAGCAGCAGGGCCTTGAGCGGGGTGAAGGTCTCGGCTCCTGTGACCATCGCCCAGGTGACCGTGAGGGCGGCCCCGACCCCGGTCCACACGGCATAGCCGGTGCCGATGGGGATGGTGCGCACGGCCAAGGCGAGGCCGCCCATGCTCAGGGCGAGGGCGACGAGGGAAGAGCAGGGTGGGACGCAGGCGGGTGAAGCCGTGGGACGCGGACAGCGCCGCCGCCCAGACGGCCTCGAGCATCCCCGAGACGACGAGCACGAGCCAGGACATGACAACTCCTCGATGAGTTCGTCGTGTCGTGGTGCGGGTACGGCTCCGTCGTCCGCAGGCCCGATCGCCGGACCTCTGGTCCGAGGCTACCGGCCGTGGCTCACGGGGCCGGCCGGGCCCCTGTGTGATGATGAGCAGGCAGCTGCACACCCCGTGGGAAGGCAAGACCGTGAAGGGACGTGTCCTCGTCGTCGACGACGACCAGGCGCTGGCCGAGATGCTCGGGATCGTCCTGCGCAAGGAGGGCCTCGACGTCGCGCACGTGGGCGACGGTGCGAGGGCGATCGACGCCTTCCACGAGTCGCGACCCGACCTCGTGCTCCTCGACGTCATGCTGCCCGGCATGGACGGCATCGAGATCTGCCGCCGGCTGCGGCAGGAGTCCGGGGTGCCGATCGTCATGCTCACCGCCCGCACCGACACCGTCGACGTCGTCGTCGGTCTCGAGTCCGGCGCCGACGACTACATCGTCAAGCCCTTCAAGCCGCAGGAGCTCATCGCCCGCCTGCGCGCGCGGCTGCGCCGTGGCGACGAGCCCGAGCCCGAGCGGCTGACGATCGGCGACCTGACGATCGACGTCGCCGGTCACTCGGTCAAGCGTGGCGACCAGTCGCTCGGCCTGACCCCTCTCGAGTTCGACCTCCTCGTCGCGCTCGCCCGCAAGCCGTGGCAGGTCTTCAGCCGCGAGGTGCTCCTCGAGCAGGTCTGGGGCTACCGCCACGCCGGTGACACCCGCCTGGTCAACGTGCACGTCCAGCGGCTGCGCTCGAAGATCGAGCACGACCCGGAGAACCCCCAGATCGTCGTCACCGTCCGCGGGGTCGGGTACAAGGCAGGGCCGTCCTGACGATGACCTCGGCCCTCGACACCGAGGAGGCCGGGGCCCCGGACGCGGCGCGCGCCGGGCAGCCGGCCGAGCCCGAGCAGCCCACCGACGGCTGGCTCGTGCGGCAGGTCAAGCAGCTCGTGGGGCACTGGCGGCGCTCGCTGCGCTTCCGGGTCGTGACGAGCACCCTGATCCTCGGCCTCGTCGTCGTCTCGATCATCAGCCTGACGATGTACCGCTCGATCGCCGACGGGCTGATCGACGACCGGATCAACCGCGCCCAGGCCGAGTCGCGTGACCTGACCAACGATGCCCAGGCCCGCTTCAACAGCTACACCGGCGCCGCGGCGGCCGGCGAGCTGTCGGTCTTCGCCAACACCGTCGTCAACAGCACGCTCAAGGCGCCGGCCGGCGACGACAGCCGCTACGTCGTCTTCACCCGCAGCCTCAACAACACGACCGACGTGCGCATCCCCTCCGAGGAGTCGGACGACGTCAGCCTCGAGGCGGTCCCGAGCTCGCTGCGCCAGTCGGTCTCGGCCGACCCGACGAGGCAGTCGACGACGACGATCGAGCTGGCGCGACCGACGCACGACGACGTCGGCTCCGACCTGCCCGGCACGGCCACCACGGCCGACACCGTGCCGGCCGTCGTCGTCGGGTCGCAGGTCGAGCTGCCGAGCGCCGGCACCTACGACATCTACCTGATCTACCCCATGGACCAGGAGGAGGCGACCCTCGACACGATCTCGCGCTCCTTCATCCTCGGTGCGCTCTTCCTCATCGCGCTCGTCTCCGCCATCGCCTACATCGTGACGAGCATGATCGTCACCCCCGTCCGTCGGGCCGCGGCCGCCGCCGAGCGGCTCTCCTCCGGGCACCTCAACGAGCGCATGTCAGCGCGCGGGCACGACGACCTCGCCCTGCTCGGGCAGTCCTTCAACGACATGGCCGACAACCTGCAGACCCAGATCCGCCAGCTCGAGGGGCTGTCGAGGGTGCAGCAGCGCTTCGTCTCGGACGTCTCCCACGAGCTGCGCACGCCGCTGACGACGATCCGCATGGCGGCCGACCTGCTGCACTCCTCGCGCGACGAGATGGACCCGGTCGCCGGCCGGTCGGCCGAGCTGCTCCACGACGAGCTCGACCGCTTCGAGGAGCTGCTCGCCGACCTGCTCGAGATCAGCCGCTACGACGCGGGTGCGGCCGTCCTCGAGCAGGACCCCGTCGACCTCTTCGCCATCGTCGACCGGGTCGTCGACTCCACGGCGTCGATCGCCGACACGCGGGGCAGCGAGGTCACCATCCACCGCCAGCCGGGCCAGAGCGCCGTCGCCGAAGTGGACTCCCGGCGCATCGAGCGGGTCCTGCGCAACCTCGTCGTCAACGCCATCGAGCACGGCGAAGGCCGTCCGGTCGACGTCTGGGTGGCCGCCGACGACGATGCCGCGGCCGTGCTGGTCGTCGACCACGGAGTCGGGCTCAAGGCCGGCGAGGCCTCCCTCGTCTTCAACCGCTTCTGGCGGGCCGACCCGGCCCGCACCCGGACCACGGGCGGGTCCGGCCTCGGGCTGGCGATCGCCATCGAGGACGCGCGGCTCCACCACGGCTGGCTGCAGGCGTGGGGCGAGCCGGGGGAGGGGTCGCGGTTCCGGCTCACCGTGCCCCGCACCGCAGGTGGCCAGTTGGCCTCCTCGCCGCTGCCGCTCACCCCGCGTGAGGGCGACCTGCCCCGGGACGAGGCATGAGCCCCGGCGACCTGTCCCGCCGGGGCTTCCTCGGGATCGCGGCGGCCGGCGCCCTGGCCGGTTGCGGGCTCGGCACCGACTCGACGATCCGCCCGGGTCTCGAGGTCGACGGTGAGCCGCCCGTGCCCCTCAACCGCATCCCCAACCGCCCGGAGGAGGGCGCCAGCGCCGACGAGATCATCCTCGGCTTCCTCCATGCCGGGGCCACGAGCGGCGAGCGGCTCGACATCACCCGCTCCTACCTCACCGACGCCATGGCCCGCGGCTGGCTCCCCGACAGCCAGACGGTGATCTACGACGACGGCGAGCCGGAGGTGCGGCCCATCAAGGGACGCCGCAATGCCTACCGGATCAAGGTCCATGTCGCGGCGATCATCGACACCGAGGGCCGTTACACCGTCGCGCCGCCCAACCTGTGGGAGGTCTTCGACTTCGAGATGACCCAGGTCGAGGGCGAGTGGCGCATCGACAAGCTCGAGGACGGGTTCGGGCGCCTGCTGCAGGACCAGGAGGTCGGCTACATCTTCCGCGACTTCCCGGTGCACTACCCGGCGATCGGGTGGAACACCCTCGTCGTCGACCAGCGGTGGTTCCCCCAGGACCAGCTGGCGACCCGACTCGTGCGGGCGCAGCTGGGGCGCGTGCCCGACTATCTCGAGGACGCGGTCTCCACGGACAACGGCGCGCGACTGGTCGTCGACGCCGTCCCGGTGCGCGACGGGGTCGCCCGCGTCGACCTCGACGTCGAGTCCGTCGCCGACGACACGACGACCCGCAAGAAGCTCGCGGCCCAGCTCGTGGCCACCCTGATGTCCGTGCCGCAGGCGACCGAGGTGAGCATCACCCTCTCGGGCAACGCCCTTGAGCTGGGGATCGACGCACCGCTGACGACGCCCGAGCAGCTCGGCTTCGTCGACCGCACGCAGACGGGCACCCCGTCGGTCTTCGCCCGGGCCGAGGACAAGGTCGTCAAGGTCGGCGACCGGCTGTCCGCGGTCTCCGAGCAGCACATGCGCACCGCCGCGACGAAGTTCGAGCCGATCCCTGACGGCTCCCGGATCATGGGTGCGCGCCTCGACGGTCAGGAGCTGGGCGTGCTCGACCGCACCCGGCGCGAGCTGACCCGATACCGCGACAACGGCACCCACGTCGCGGTGCCGACCTTCGCCGCCGACATGACCCGCCCCTGCTACGACTACTTCGGGGTGCTGTGGGTCGGCGGCTCGGGGCTGGGCCGCGAGACGGGACACCGGCTCTGGGCCGTCAACGCCACCGCCGACACCGACGACACCTCGGCCTCGGCGCCCAAGCACGTCCCCACCCCGTGGCTGGGTCGGCGCTTCGTGCGCGCGGCCGTCGTGTCACCGGAGGGCAGCCGGATCGCGGTGATCTCCGAGGAGTCGCTGGGCACCGGCAGCACCCTCGAGGTGGCCGGCGTGGTGCGTCGGGCCAACGGCCTGCCGCTCAAGACCTCGCCGCAGACCTTCCGTGTCGGCGCCCAGCTGGTCGAGATGGTCGATGCCGTGTGGGTTGACCCGACGACGCTGGCCGTCATAGGTCGGCGCGACAAGCAGTCGGTGCTCCAGCCCTATCTCGTCCACGTCGGGGGGACGGTCGACGAGGTGGCCGAGCGACCCGGCGCCGCGCGGATCACGACCACCGGCGACGAGCGCGACATCGTGCTCATCACCGAGGGGAACAAGGTGTTCCAGCGCTCGGGTGGGCGGTGGCAGTCCTTGCCCGCCCTCACCGGTGTGGCTGCGGGAGGCGTGTGACCCTCCCTTCGTCCACAGCCCGAAGGGAGTGACCCGCGCCGTCCACAGGAGGTCACCACCGACGACCGCCGGCGTACGACGGAGCAAGACTGCCGTCGTGGGATCTGCGATCGGTGGGGTGCTGCGCGCGGCGGTCGACCTCGTGCTGTCCCGCACGTGCGCGGGCTGTGGTGCGCCCGACGTCGGCCTGTGCCCCGGGTGCCGTCTCGAGCTGGCCGACCTGGCCCTCGACGACCTCGGCCCCCTGGCGCCACGTCCCGTCCCGGCCGGCTGGCCGGGGTGTCACGGCACGCTGCGCTACGACGGGGTCGCCGCGCGGCTGGCGACGGCCTTCAAGGACGAGGGGCGGCGAGATCTGGCTGCACCCATGGGCCGCCTGCTCGCCGATGCCGTGGCCCGGGCGCTGGCCACGACCTCCCCGCCCGCAGGGCTGCCGGTGCTCCTGGTCCCCGTGCCCTCCTCGCGGGCGGCGATCCGCCGACGAGGAGATCAACCCATGCTCCTGCTCGCCCGCCGGGCGGCCCGCGTCGTGGGGCCCACCGTGCAGGTGTCGACGGCGCTGACGACGATCCGGCGCACCGCCGACCAGGCCGGTCTCGACCAGGCGTCGCGGCGGGCCAACCTCCACGGGGCGATGCGGGTGACCGACCCCCGCCGGGTCCGCGGTCGGCACGTCCTCGTCGTCGACGACGTGCTGACCTCCGGTGCCACGCTCGCCGAGGCGCACCGCGCGCTGCTCGCCGCGGGGGCGGCCGACGTGCGCCTGGCCGTCGCGATGGTGACCCCGCGCAGGTCATCGGCCGTTCACCTATCTTTCCATCCGCGCTCGGACTAACGTGTCGTCATGGGTCCCTCGTTCGACCGGCACGGCCGGAGAGACGCAGGGGCCTTCCGCGTCCTCGGGCGGCGGCCCGAGGACGACCCCGGGCCCCGACGGGAGGTGGTGCCCCGGCTGTGAGGCCCTCGCCAGGCGCTTACCCCAAGCACCACCCGACGTCCCCAGGAGGACTCCGTGGAAATTGCCATCACCGGACGCCATGTCACCGTCTCCGACCGACTGCGTGACTACCTCGACAGCAAGCTGTCGAAGGTGCCGCAGCTCGATCCCCGCGTGCAGCGGATCGAGGTCATGGTGAGTCACGAGCCCAACCCCCGGCAGTCCAAGGTCAGCGAGCGCGTCGAGATCACCTGCCGGTCCAAGGGGCCGGTCATCCGCGCCGAGGCCTGCCACGACGACCGTCAGGCGGCCGTGGACCTCGCCGTCGACAAGCTGCTCGAGCGCCTGCGCCGCGCCCACGACAAGCGGCACGTCCTGCGGGGCCGCCGTCGCACGTCGGTGGCCGCCGCGACGGCCGACCTCACCGAGCCCCTGCAGACCGACCTGCCGACCGAGGACGAGGAGACCCCCGACCAGTTCGGCACGATCGGCGACAGCCCGATCGAGGTCCGCGAAAAGGTCCACGAGTCGGCGCCGATGACCCTCGCCGAGGCCGTGCGTCGCATGGAGCTCGTCGGCCACGACTTCTTCCTCTTCCACGACTCCGACAACGACCGGCCGAGTGTCGTCTACCGCCGGCGCGGCTGGTCCTACGGCGTGATCCACCTCGACGTCCAGGACGCCGTCAACGGCACCTCCGTCGACGGGGCCGCGGTCAACGGCACCCGCGTCGACGAGCCCGTCTCCGTCCGCTGAGCCTCTCTTCGTCCGGCACGACCCGCGTGGTCGGGTGGCGCGGACGAAGGCTCGGACGGCCCTAAGGAAAAGTCCGGACCGCTTGGTCTTCGACCTCACGTCGAGCAGGCAGTCCGGACTTTTCCATGAGTCGGGCCGCCCCGAGCCCTCGCCCGCGCTTGTGACGGGCGAGGCGGGCCCCCTTCGACTCGTCCCGCGCCAGCTCGTCCCGCGGATCGTGCCAGCCGAGCGAGCGCGGTTGTCGGTGGGGTGGGGCAGTCTGGGCTCGTGCGCACACTGACCCCGGCCGCTGCTCGTCGCATCGCCCTGGCCGCCCAGGGGCTGGCTCGTCCGCGGCCGGAGCGGGAGCCGACGACGCGGGACCTGCAGCGGGTGGTCGACACCGTCGGGCTCATCCAGATCGACAGCGTCAACGTGCTCGCGCGCAGCCACTACCTGCCCGTCTTCTCCCGCGTCGGCCCCTACGACACCGCCCTGCTCGACCGCATGCGCGACCGGGCGCCGCGGCGGCTCGTCGAGTACTGGGCCCACGAGGCCAGCCTGCTGCCGCCGAGCACCTGGCCCCTCATGGAGCACCCACGGATGCGCCGGGCCAGGGAGGAGTCGTGGGGCGGCATGCAGGCGGTCGCGCGCGACCAGCCCGATGTCGTCTCGGCCGTGCTCGCCGAGGTCCGCGCCGGCCGTCCGCGCACGGCCCGGGAGATCGAGGCCGCGCTGGGACACGAGCGCACGGGCGACAAGGAGCACTGGGGCTGGAACTGGTCGCAGGTCAAGCACGCCCTCGAGCACCTCTTCTGGGCGGGCGAGATCAGCTCTGCCGGGCGGACCTCGCAGTTCGAGCGACGCTATGCCGCCCTCGAGCGCGTCGTGCCGCCCGCCCACGCGCCACTCTGGCTCGACCCCGCCGCGCGGCCCGCGGCCGACGAGGCCTACACCGAGCTCGTGCGCATCTCCGCGCGTGCCATGGGTGTGGCGGCCGAGGCCGACCTCGCCGACTACTTTCGGCTCAAGCGGGTCCACGTGCGTCCGGCGATCGAGCGGCTCGTCGCCGCGGGTGAGCTCGAACCGGTCGACGTCCGAGGGTGGGCCGAGCCGGCCTGGCTGCACGCCGAGGCGCGTCGGCCCCGGGCCGTGCAAGCCCGGGCGCTGCTGTCCCCCTTCGACAGCCTCGTGTGGTGCCGGCCGCGGGTGGAGCGGATCTTCGACTTCCACTACCGGATCGAGATCTACACGCCGGCCGAGCAACGGGTCCACGGCTACTACGTGCTGCCCTTCCTCCTCGGCGACGAACTCGTCGGTCGGGTCGACCTCAAGGCCGACCGCACCGGCGGGGCGCTGCTGGCCCGCCAGATCTCGTGGGAGCCCGGCCGTGGGGGAGCCGACGACCGGCGCGAGCTCGCCGAGGAGATGGGTCAGATGGCGACCTGGCTGGGGCTGGGCGAGGTCGTCGGCGCCTGAGCCGACCCGGCGGCGTCGGTCACGCCAGGCGTTCCCAGTGGATCGCCGGCCCCACGGATCCGTCGGGTGCCTCGGCGGCCTCAACCGCGTCCACGTGCCGCCGGGTGCAGGGCGAAGCCGATCTCCCACGGCAGCCCCTCCCGCTCGCCGGGGCGCAGGTCCACGACCCCGACGAAGGGGAGGTCGGCACCGGTCATCGCCCGCAGCCGCACGTGACCGTCCGCGAGGACCGGCACGATGCCGGGGAACTGGCCGTGCGGAACCTCGTCGGCGGGGTGCTCGTTCACCCGGGTCAGAGTGCCCGGTCGGTCACCGGGCCCGCAAACGATTAGCCTGTGGTCAGACTGCTCTGGGTCGGCGACGCTGTGCCGTGCCCGGATCGACCACGTCAGGAGTTCAGGTTCGTGAAGATCGTCGAGCGCATCCTCCGCGCCGGAGAGGGCCGCACCGTCAAGCGGCTCGAAGGCATCGCCGCCCAGGTCAACGCCATCGAGGAGGACTTCGAAAAGCTGACCGATGCCGAGCTGCGGGCGGAGACCGATGTCTTCCGCAAGCGCCTGAAGGACGGCGAGACGCTCGACGACATCCTTCCTGAGGCCTTCGCGGCGGTCCGTGAGGCCAGCCGCCGCACGATCGGCAAGCGGCACTTCGACGTGCAGATCATGGGTGGCGCGGCGCTGCACCAGGGCAACGTCGCCGAGATGAAGACCGGTGAGGGCAAGACCCTCGTCGCGACCCTCCCTTCGTACCTCAACGCCATCGAGGGCAAGGGCGTGCACGTCGTCACGGTCAACGACTACCTCGCCGAGTACCAGGCCGAGCTCATGGGGCGTGTCCACCGTGCGCTGGGTCTGGAGACGGGCGTGATCCTCGGCTCGATGAACCCCGAGCAGCGCCGTGCCGAGTACGCCAAGGACATCACCTACGGCACCAACAACGAGTTCGGCTTCGACTACCTGCGCGACAACATGGCGTGGAACACCGACGAGCTCGTCCAGCGCGGCCACAACTTCGCCATCGTCGACGAGGTCGACTCGATCCTCATCGACGAGGCCCGCACGCCGCTCATCATCTCCGGCCCCGCCGACCAGCCCACCAAGTGGTACGTCGAGTTCGCCAAGATGGTCCGCAAGCTCGAGCGCGGCCACGGCGCCGACCTCATGCGCGGCATCGAGGCCGAGGGCGACTACGAGGTCGACGAGAAGAAGCGCACCGTCGGCATCCTCGAGCCCGGCATCGAGAAGATCGAGGACCTGCTCGGCATCGACAACCTCTACGAGAGCGTCAACACCCCGCTCATCGGCTACCTCAACAACGCGATCAAGGCCAAGGAGCTCTTCACCCGCGACAAGGACTACGTCGTGATCAACGGCGAGGTCCTCATCGTCGACGAGCACACCGGCCGCATGCTCGCGGGCCGCCGCTACAACGAGGGCATGCACCAGGCGATCGAGGCCAAGGAGGGTGTGGAGATCAAGAACGAGAACCAGACCCTGGCGACGATCACCCTGCAGAACTACTTCCGCATGTACGACACCCTCTCGGGCATGACGGGTACCGCCCAGACCGAGGCGGGCGAGCTCAACTCGATCTACAACCTCGGCGTCGTCCCGATCCGCACCAACAAGCCGATGATCCGCAAGGACCAGGCCGATCTCGTCTACCGGACCGAGCAGGCGAAGTTCAACGCCGTCGTCGACGACATCGCCGAGCGCCACGAGACCGGCCAGCCGGTGCTCGTCGGCACGACGAGCGTCGAGAAGAGCGAGTACCTCTCGCAGGAGCTGCGCAAGCGCAAGATCACGCACGCGGTGCTCAACGCCAAGCACCACGAGAGCGAGGCCGCGATCGTCGCCGACGCCGGCCGCAAGGGCGCCGTCACCGTCGCGACCAACATGGCCGGTCGAGGCACCGACATCATGCTCGGTGGCAACCCCGAGTTCCGTGCCGTCGCCGAGCTGAAGAAGCGCGGGCTCGACCCGGAGGAGACGCCGGAGGAGTACGAGGCGGCGTGGGACGACGCGCTCGCCGCCGCCGAGAAGGCGGTCGAGGCCGAGCACGAGGAGGTCACCGAGCTCGGTGGTCTCTACGTCCTGGGCACCGAGCGGCACGAGTCGCGCCGCATCGACAACCAGCTGCGCGGTCGTTCCGGTCGTCAGGGTGACCCGGGGGAGTCGCGCTTCTACCTCTCCCTCGAGGACAGCCTGATGCGCCTGTTCAACGCCGGCTTCGTCGACCGGGTCATGCAGACGGCCAAGATCGACGACGAGACGCCGATCGCCGGCAAGATGCTCACCAAGTCGATCGAGGGCGCGCAGAGCCAGCTCGAGGGTCAGAACTACGAGACCCGCAAGAACGTCCTCAAGTACGACGACGTCCTCAACCGCCAGCGCACCGTCGTCTACGACGAGCGGCGTCGGGTGCTCAAGGGCGAGGACCTCGAGGAGCAGATCCGCCTCTTCATGACCGATGTCGTCAGCGGCTACGTCGACGCCGAGACGGCCGGCGGATTTTCCGAGGACTGGGACCTCGACCGTCTCTTCACCGCCCTCAAGGCGATCTACCCGGCGACGGTCACGCCCGAGCAGCTCATCGACGGTGCCGGCTCCCGCGCCGGACTGACCGCCGCGAGCCTGCGCGAGGAGATCGTCACCGACATCCACGAGGCCTACGACCGCCGCGAGGCCGAGCTCGGCGAGCCGGTCGCGCGCGAGCTCGAGCGTCGCGTCGTGCTCTCGGTCCTGGACCGCAAGTGGCGCGAGCACCTCTACGAGATGGACTACCTCAAGGAGGGCATCGGCCTGCGTGCGATGGCCCAGCGCGACCCGCTCGTCGAGTACCAGCGCGAGGGCTTCCAGCTCTTCGAGGCGATGAACGAGGCGATCAAGGAGGAGTCGGTCGCCTACCTCTTCAACAGCGAGGTCCAGGTGCCCGAGGTGCCGCAGTCCTCGACCCAGCCCCGCAGCGCCGCCGAGATGTTTGGTGACGCCGACGGTGAGCCGGCCGCTCGCCCGCAGGTCACCGCCAAGGGCCTCGAGGACGGCCCCCGTCAGCGCAACCTGCACTACTCCGCGCCGTCGGAGGACGGCGGGGTCGAGGAGCACGACGAAGGGGGGTCCGCCTCCGGTGGGTCCCGCTCGGAGCGTCGGGCCGCGGCCAAGAAGGCGAAGAAGGCGGCCAAGAAGGGCCGCTGACCGCGGTCGCCGCCGGCGACTCAGCCGACCTGCAGCGCCTGGACGACCCAGCGGTGGTCGCGCCCGGCCAGCCGCAGGGCCAGGGCGCGCACCCGGCCGCCGTCGACGAGGACGACCGAGGCCTCGACGATGTCGTCGGCCGGCTCGCACAGGTGGACGCGCAGCACCCGGGTGCGGTGTGCCGCGCCGGTCGAGGTGCGACGACGGCCGGCGCGTGAGCCGCGACGGGCCACGACGGCGTAGACCTCTGGGCTCGTCCAGCGCATCACCTGGCTCGGCGGCCGGACCCCGTGCATGACCTCGACGAGCCCCTGGGCGATGTGTGCCGCCCACTGGCGTGGGTCGGGCAGGTCGCGGGCCCGGGTGGCCTGCTGCCCGAAGATCTGCTCGTCGCTCGCCGCGGCGAAGTCGACGGCCAGGGCGTCCTGGACGTAGGGCGTGGCCCGACCCGCCTGCTCGGCGGCGCCCTCGGCGTGGGTGGGCAGCGGCACTCCCGGCGGGCTGATCCGGGGTGCTGGCAGGACGCGCAGCGGGGCGCTGGGTGCGGTGCTGGTCATGGGGTCCCCCTCGTGGCCGGGACGGTGCCCGGGTCGTGGTCGTGGCTGGGTGGCGTCAGGCGGGTGCCCGGAAGCAGGTGGTGCGGGTCGGGTCCGATCACGGCGGAGTTGGCGGCGTGCCACCGCGGCCAGGCGGCGGCGACCTCGGCGTCGGTCGCGCCCGGGCCCAGGTGCGTGGCGGCGATCGACCACAGCGTTTCGCCGCGGCGCACGACGACCTCGCGGGTCGAGCTGGGGCGCTGGCGGCCGGTGAGCAGCGTCGGGTCGGTGCGCTGTCGGGCGCGCGGCCGGCTCGGCGTCCACCCGGGCGAAGGGGGTGTCACGGCCACGCGCGGACCGGCACCGGTTGAGGTGGTCGGGCTGGGGAGCCACCCTGGAGCAGGTGCGCTCTCGGCTCGGGTGCTCGGGGACGGGGCGTCACCCGCGCCGGGGGATGGGCGCCACCCCGGCGCGGGGGGCTCGCTGGCGTCGACGACCCGGACCGCGGCCACGGCGGTGCCGGGCAGGACCGAGGCCGTGACGGAGGCCCCCAGGACGATCGCGGCCCACCGGCGCACGATCGCCGGGGTGACCCGGTCGCGTGCCCGGCGGGAGAGCGCCCCCAGTCGCCCGGGCAGCCGGGCGAGCAGGACGAGGGCGAGGGAGAGGGTGAGCCACCCGGCGATGCCGGCGGCCACGAGGGCGGCGAGCCCGGTGATCGCGGCGGCGGGGTCACCGCCGGGGGCGCCCGCCGTCGCGAGCAGCCGCTGCGCGCCCGTGGCGGTCGCGGCAGTGAGGGCCACGCCTCCCGGCAGGGCGCACCCGATGCCGAGGGCGAGGAGTGCCTCGCGTGCCCGGACTGCTCGACCTGCTGCCACCGGGTCCCCCTTCGCTCGTGCTCGTCTGATGTCGAAACGCATCATTCGATGTCGTTTGGTGTTGATTGACAGCAAACCACGTCAAACGAAGGTTGGCAACAGGGTCTACATTGGGCCGGTGCGCTGGGACCGGCTCTTCGACGACCTCGAGGCGCAGCTGGCTGCCCGCGCACGGCTTGAGCTCGACGCCGAGGTGGCCGAGCGCACCCGCACCGAGCGCTCCAAGATCACGCTGGGGGAGCGGGTCGTCGGCGCCACCGGCTCGGCGCTCGTCGTCCGGCTGCGGGGTGCCACCGTCGTGCGCGGTGTCCTCGAGGACAGTGGTGACGGCTGGCTGCTGCTCGTCGAACCCACCGGTCGTCAGTCGCTCGTCGCGACCGCTGCCGTGCTCGGCATCTCGGGCCTGGGGCGCCCGCGCGACGACACCAGGGCGCGCCGCTTCGGCATCGGCTCGGCCCTGCGCGGCATCAGCCGCGACCGCCGGGCCGTCGTCGTCGTGGACGTCGACGGCGGGTCGGTGCACGGCACGATCGACGCCGTCGGTGCCGATGCCTTCGACATCGCCGAGCACCCGCTGGACAGCCCCCGCCGGGCCGAGCACCTGCTGGGCGAGCGGGTCATCCCCTTCGCCGCGGTTGCGGTCGTCGGCTCGGCCTGAGCCGGGTCACTCCTCGCGGCCGCCCTTGGCGACGAACTCGCGGGTCTGGGCGTACATGCGCTCGATGTAGGCGTCGAGCTCGTCGACCTCGACCCGCCACTGGCCACGACCGCCGACCTTGATCGCCGGCAGGTCGCCGCTGCGGACGAGGGCATAGGCCTGCGCGGCGGAGACGCCGAGGACCTCGGAGACCTCGGTGAGCGGGACGAACTTGCGCGGCATGGGGCCAGTCTGCCACCGGGAGGCCGTGCTCCCGAGCAGGCCCTGTGGACAGACGACGCGCGCGGTCGCCCCGCGCGGGGCATGATGCAGGTCAGCCGCACCCGACCCTCGAAGGACCGCCGTGAGCGACCTGCCCACACCCGCTGCCCGCCGCCTGACCAAGCCCTCGTGGAAGGACACCCGGCTGCTCGTCGGGGTCCTGCTGGTCCTGCTGTCGATCATCATCGGCGCGCTGGCGATGCGGGCCGCGGACGACCGTGTCGGCATGTGGGTCGCCTCCGAGCAGCTCACCCCCGGCGAGACGATCGAGACGAGCGACCTCGAGCGGGTCGACGTCCAGCTCGGCGACGCCCAGGGCGACTACCTCATGTCCAACGAGCGCCTGCCCAACGGCGCCGTCATCGACCGCGAGGTCCGCCCCGGCGAGCTCGTGCCACGCGCTGCGGTCGTCAACCCCGTCGACCTCGACGTCCAGCGCGTCGCCGTGCACGTCGACCCCGCCTACACGAGCAACCTCGTCAAGGGCTCGCGGGTCACCGTCTTCACGGCCGCACCCCCGACGAAGGGGGCGGACGGCGCCCCCGCCGGCGACGAGCCTCAGTACGAGGAGTTCATCAGCCGGGCCACGGTCCACTCCCTGCCACGCGGCGGCGGGGTCATGGGGTCGAGCAGCCGGACGTCGGTGATCATCGTCGTCCCCAAGGACCGGGTGCCCGAGCTGCTCACCCTCGACACCGCCGAGACCCCGATCCGGCTGGCCATCGAGTCCGGCAGCCCGGAGAGCCAGGACTGATGGCGACCACCGTCCTCACCGCCCTCGGCCACGACTGGGAGGGCAGCATGGTCCAGGTCGTCGACCAGCTGCCCGGCGTCACCGTCGGCCGACGCTGCGTCGACCTCGCCGACCTGCTCGCCGCCGCGTCCGCCGGTCTCGGCGACGTCGCCCTCGTCTCCGCCGACCTGCGCGGGCTCGACCGGGACGCCCTCGCGCACCTGCGCGCCCACGGGGTCGCGGTCGTCGGGGCCAGCCGTGACGGCCAGGAGGCCCAGGAGCGGCACCTGCGTCAGCTGGGCGTCGAGCGCCACGTCCACACGGGCACGCCCCGGGAGGAACTCGTCGACGTCCTCACCTCGACGACCGCAGCGTCCGCCCCCTTCGTCACGGGGGCGGGGGAGCCGCTGCCGGGGGAGGACCCGCCGACCGCGCCCATCGTCCCCGTCACCGACGAGACGCCCGAGCCGCAGCGTGGGCGGGTGGTCGCCGTGTGGGGCCCCACCGGAGCGCCCGGCCGCAGCACCCTCGCGGTCAACCTCGCGAGCGAGCTCGCGGGTCTCGGCCAGCCCGTCGTGCTCGTCGACCTCGACACCTACGGCGCGTCCGTCGCCCAGCTGCTGAGCGTCCTCGACGAGGCCCCCGGCATCGCGGCCGCGGCCCGCGCGTCCGAGCTGGGCACCCTCGACCTGGCCTCGCTGGCGCGGCTGGCCGTCGAGGTCGCACCCCGCTTCCGCGTCGTCACCGGCATCCCGACGCCGACCCGGTGGACCGAGGTGCGCAGCTCCGCCGTCGAGCAGGTCATCGACCTGTGCCGCTCGCTCGCGGCCTTCGTCGTCCTCGACTGCGGCTTCGGCATCGAGGACGACGAGGAGCTGAGCTACGACACGACGGCGCCGCGACGCAATGCGGCGACGCTCACCGCGCTCGATGCGGCCGACGAGCTCCTGCTCGTCGGTGCTGCCGACCCCGTGGGGCTGCAGCGGATGGTGCGTGCGGTCCAGGCGGTCGGCCAGGTGGCGTCGCCGACGCCACGGCCCGTCGTCAACCGGCTGCGCGCTGGCTCGGTCGGGCCCGACCCGCGCCGTCGGGTCGCCGAGTCGATGGCCCGCTTCGCGGGGCTGGAGGACATCACCTTCCTGCCCGACGATCAGGCCGGCGTCGACGCCGCGGTGCTCGCCGGGCAGACGCTCGCCGAGGCCGCGGCCGGCAGCCCCCTGCGTCAGGCGATTGCCGCCCTGGCCGCCGACCTCGCGGGCGTCGCGGCACCCGTCGGCGAGGTCCGAGGGCGCCGCCGACTGCTGCGACGTGCGTGACGGCGAGGTACCCCGGGGCGCGCGCACGTGCCACGATGTGCCCGTGGTGAACAGACTCGGTGCCCTCGACTCGTCCTTCCTCTACCTCGAGGAGCCCACCCTGCCCATGCACGTGGGGTCGGTCATGGTCTTCGAGCCGCCGGCCGAGGGCTTCGACTACGACAGCTTCGTCGCCGTCGTCGGTGACCGCATCGCCGGGCACTCGCGTTACCGCCAGCGCATCCGCGAGGTCCCGGGGCGCCTGGACAACCCCGTGTGGGTCGATGACGAACACTTCGACATCGGCTACCACGTGCGCCGGTCGGCCATCCCCTCGCCGGGGGCCCGCAGCGACCTCGAGGACTACGTCGCGCAGATCATGACCCGGCCGCTCGACCGGTACCGGCCCCTGTGGGAGGCCTACTTCGTCGAGGGTCTCGACGGGGGGCGCTTCGCCGTCGTCACCAAGGCGCACCAGGCGATGGTCGACGGCATCAGCGCCGTCGACCTGGCCCACCTGCTGCTCGACCCCGACGCCGTCCCCGTCGACGACCGCGAGGGCCAGCCCGGGTCCGCGCCCTCCGACCTGCGCCTGGTCGCCGACGCGCTCCTCGGCTCGGTCCTCAACCCGGCCCGGGTCGTGCGCGGTGTCGGGGCGGGGCTGCGCGACGTCAGCCGCACCGGCCGGGTCGTCACCGGTACCGCCGGCCGCCTCGTTGCGACCCTCGCTCGCGTGGGGGCACGCCCCGCGCCGGACTCGCCGATCAAGGCGACCGTCGGCGCCGCGCGCCGCTACGTCATGGTCGAGACCGATCTGGACGACTACCGCAAGGTGCGCGGCCGGCTGACCCGGGGGCGCTACGTCGACGACGTGTCGATCAACGACGTCATCCTCGCCACGGTGGCCGGGGCGCTGCGGGCCTGGATGCAAAACCGCGGGCTGCCGGTCACGGCCACGACGACCCTGCGGGTCATGGTGCCGCTGAGCATCGTCGACGGCTCCGGCGACCCGCTCACCGACAACGCGATGACCGCGTGCTTCATCGACCTGCCCATCGGCGAGAACACCCCGTCCATGCGGCTGCACCAGATCGCCTTCGCGATGCGGCAGCAGATCGAGTCGATCTCGGTCGAGGGCGTCGGCGCGACGTCGCTGGCGAGCATCGGGGGCTTCGCCCCGCCGACGCTGCACACGCTCGGCGCCCGGCTCGGCAGCGCCATGAGCCGCCGCCTGTTCAACTTCGTCATCACCAACGTGCCCGGTCCGCAGCAGTCCCTGCAGGTGGAGGGCTGCCGGCTCATCGAGACCTACCCGGTCATGCCGCTGGGCCGTGGTCAGGGCCTGGCGATCGGGCTGACCTCCTACGACGGCAAGGTCTACTACGGCCTCACCGGTGACCGTGACTCGATGCCCGACCTCGACCTGCTGGCGCGCTCGATCCAGGACGCGCTCGCCGAGCTGCGCACCGCCCCCAGGGGACGCGCGTGATGCGGGTCTACGTGCCGATGCTCCTGCCCGAGCTCGCCGACGTCGCCGCGACGGGACGTCTGCCGGAGCGCACCCCCTTCGCCGTGACGGACGCGGTCCGCGCCCTCGACCCGACGGCCGACGAGGAGGACCTCGAGTTCGAGGCGATGTGCCAGGCACTCGACGCGGCCCGCGACCTCGGTGCCGGTCGTCGCGTCGTCGCCGCAGCCGACGTCCCCGACGCCCCGGGCACCGGCGATGACGGTCGGCTCGACGCCGCCGTGGTCATCGCGGTGGCCGACGTCGTGAGCTTCCACGTCGAGGAGGACGCGGGTGGCGTCGGCTCCGGCTACGACGACCTGCTCTGGTACGACGTCACCGAGCTTCCCGACCTCGCCGAGGGTTAGACCAGGCGCTCGGCGAGGAAGCGCGCCTCGGCGTCGATCGAGTCGATGATCGCCGGCTGGGCGGCCTGCTCGACCTTTTTGCCGACGAGCGGGATCGAGCACGTGAGGTCGGCGGCCACGGCCATCCGGGCACCGTTGCCGGCGGGGGTCAGGTCGATGGTGCCGCGCAGGCGCAGCGGGGCTCCCGAGACGGTGAGGTCGAGGTCGGCGCGGCGGGAGCCGTCGGCCGCCGCGGGGTGCCAGGTCTGCTGCTCGTCGATCTGCAGCGTGTCGCCGACCATCGACGCCACGGCCGCGGGCATGCCCTGGGTGGAGAGCGCTCGTCGCGTGCGCACGACGACGTCGGCGCCCTGCTCGGTCACTGACGCGGTCGAGCCGGGCACCTGGGCGTCGACCTTGGCCTGCTGGTACTCCTGCGTCGAGACGAGCGCGAAGGCCTCGTCGGGGCCGGCGGGCAGGGTGGCCTCACGGGTGATCCTCATGGGCACACGCTAGCGCTGCGGACCGGCGTCGTCAGGCACGCAGGGCGGCACTCGTCGTGCGCAGCAGCTCGCTCGCCCGGGCGCACTCGGCCGTGAGCAGCGTGCGGTGCCGACCGAGCGTCGTCACGACGTGGTGCACCCGCTCCTGCAGCGACTCGCGCACCCGCTCGGCCTCGTCGACCGAGTGGGCGTCGGCGACGCCGGTGATGCCCCAGCTGCGCTCGACCGTGCCGTCGCGCACGTCGAGCCCGGCCGCGCGGGCCTCCTCCTCGAGGGCGCGAAGGCGGGCGATCGCCTCGGCGAGCTCGGTGGCCGTCGAGTGCAGGGTGCGCCCGCACACGTCCATGGCATCGGCCGTGGACGCGGTGGCCTCGGCGAGGCGCTCTGCCCGGCGGCGTCGCTCGAGCGCGCTCGGTCCGCGCCACCCGGGTGCGGCGTCGGCCAGCGCAGCGCGCAGTGCCTCGGCGTCGGCGTGCAGCTGCACCGCACGGCTGCGCAAGGAGGATGCCAGGGCACTCAGCGAGCCGGGGTCGCCCAGCAGGGGGTGGCTCATCGCAGCTCGCGGACGTCGGGGCGTGCGTGCTCGCCGCCCCGCGCCGACGAGGAGGCCGACCGGGCGGCGCGCGGCCCCATCGCGAGGGCGAGCTCGCGGCACCCGGCAGAGATCTCGCGGAGGCTGTCGACGGTGTCGTCGACCGTGCCGTCGAGCGCCCGCTGGGTCGCGTGGTCCCCGACCGTCACGAGGTGGTCGAGCAGCAGCTCGCCCGTGGCCGCGGTGTGCTCACCGGTGGCGGACAGGGCGTCGACGAGCGCGTCGAGGTCCTCGGGGCGAGGGTGCGAAGGGGGCATGGTCCGGCCAGCCTATCGACGCGCGTCGTCCCCGGGACGCGGGCCGTCCACAGGCCCGCGGCGGTCCCCCCTTCGCTCCGCCGGGGGGTGCACGTGACGCGCGTCATAGGGGGCTAGGCTCGTCGTGAGCGGGACGACGAGGTCCCGCGACACGTGACGATGCGACCGAGGACGCCCATCCATGGCACAGCTGCCTGCCCGCCCCGCCACCGACCCCGAGGGAGTGCTCGTCGACGCCGCCACCGCGGCCGGTGACGACGCCCCCTTCGTCGAGCGGTACCTGCGACACGTCGACGCGACCGCGCTGCGCGGTCGGTCCGCGGAGGACCTGGTGGCGATGGCCACCAGACACCGGGAGGTGGCCGCCACCCGGGCGCCGGGGCAGACGGTCGTCGACGCCGCCGACGGGGTGCTGCACGTCGTCACCTCGGACCGGCCCTTCCTCGTCGACTCGGTCCTCGGCGAGCTCGGGTCCGCCGGCATCGGGGTCTCGCTGCTCCTCCACCCGCTCTTCGTCGTCCGGCGCGACGCGCAGGGCGAGCTCGTCGAGGTGCTCGACACCGACCCCCGCACGCCCCACACCGACCCCGACCTGCACGACGAGTCGTGGATCCGTCTCGAGCTCGCCGACCGGTGCGACATGGCGCTCGTCCAGGACCGCATCGCCGAGGTCGTCGACGCCGTCGCCGCCGCCGTCGACGACTGGGAGAGCATGCGGGCGACGGTGACCGAGCTCGTGCAGGCCCTCGACGAGGGCCGGGGGGCCGGCAGCCGCGAGTCGCAGACCGCGGCCGCGGAGTTCCTGCGCTGGCTCGTCGACGACCACTTCACCTTCATCGGCTCGCGCGACCACACGGTCGACGGCGACGCGGTCACGGCCGTCCCCGGCAGCGGGTTGGGCGTGCTGCGTGACGACTCGACGGCCGAGGCAATCACGCCGCTCGGCGGCACCAGCGACGAGGGTGAGTGCCTGGCGATCGGCAAGTCGCACGCCGTGCTGCCCGTACACCGCGTGACCCACCCCGACCTCGTCGCCGTGCGCTTCCACGACGCCCAGGGCCGACTCGTCGAGCGCCGCCTCGCCGGGCTCTTCGCGTCGACCGCGTACACCAGCTCGGTGCTGACGATCCCGCTCATCGCCGACAAGGTGCAGCAGATCCTCTCCGACTCCGGGTGGGCCCGCGACAGCCACTCGGGCGCCTTCGCGATGCGCCTGTTCGAGACCTTCCCGCGGGACGAGCTCTTCCAGGCGCCGGTCGACCACCTGCGCCAGGTCGTCACCTCGATCCTGCAGATGGTCCACCGCATCCGCACCGCGACCTTCCTGCGGCTCGACACGGGCGGGCAGTTCGTCTCGGCGATCATCTACCTGCCCCGCGACCGCTACACGACCGCCGTGCGCCAGCGGGTCGAGACCGAGCTGCGCGAGGCGACCGGCGCCGACGAGGTGAGCTTCACCGCGCACGTCTCCGACGAGCCGATGGCGCGGCTCTACTACATCCTGCGCGGCTCGCAGGGCGTCGAGCTGCCGACCGGCGAGGCCCAGCAGCGGCTCGAGGCGGCCGTCGCCGACGCCACGCTCACCTGGGAGGAGCGCCTCGTGCGTCGCGCCGACGAGCTCGTCGGCAGCGAGGTCGCCAGTTCGCTCATCGCCCCGTGGGCCGGCGGGTTCCCCGTCGACTACGAGGACGACTTCGACGCCGCCCAGGCCGTGGCCGACCTGAAGAACCTCGCCCTGCTGGGGGAGGGGACCCCCTTCGCCTGCGCGCTCTACGACCCCCGCCGCGGCCACGGCGGCGGCGAGGACCCGCGGGTGCGCCGGATCAAGCTCTTCAGCCTCGACGAGCTGATCCTCGACGACCTCATGCCGATCTTCCGCAACCTCGGCACCCAGGTCATCGAGGAGGAGCCCTACACGCTCACCCGCACCGACGGTGTCACCGCCGGTGTCTACGACATGAGCCTGCGGGTGCCCGACGCGGCCCTGTGGGAGGCGCACACCCACGAGGAGCTGCGCGAGCTCGTCGAGTCGGCGGTCATCGCCGTGCGGGCCGGACGTACCGAGTCCGACGGCTTCAACGCGCTGATCATCCGGGCTGGGCTCACCTGGCGGCAGGTCTCGCTGCTGCGCGCGATCGGGCGCTACCTGCGGCAGGCCGGCGGCACGTGGGGCCAGACGAGCCTCGAGTCCGCGCTCGCCGACAACCACACCATCGCCCGTGACGTCGTCGAGCTCTTCGAGACCCGCTTCGACCCCGACCGCTTCGAGGGGGTGGCCGGCGAGGACCGCGCCGCCGCCGAGGCCGAGGTGACCCAGCGCATCCACGACGCGCTCGAGGAGGTCAGCTCGCTCGAGCACGACCGGATCATCCGGGCCTTCGTCGGGGTCATCGCCGCGACCCTGCGCACGAGCTACTTCGTGCGCGACGCCGAGGGCGAGCCGCTGCCGCGCATCTCGCTGAAGCTCGAGCCGGCACGCGTGCCCGACATGCCCAAGCCGCACCCCGCCTTCGAGATCTGGGTGCACAGCCCGCAGGTCGAGGGCGTCCACCTGCGCTTCGGCGCGGTCGCCCGTGGTGGCCTGCGCTGGAGCGACCGACGCGACGACTTCCGCACCGAGGTCCTCGGGCTCGTCAAGGCCCAGATGGTCAAAAATGCCGTCATCGTGCCGACGGGCAGCAAGGGCGGCTTCTTCGGCAAGCAGCTGCCCGACCCGGGCGTTGACCGAGAGGCGTGGATGGAGGCCGGCCGCTCGGCCTACCGGGCCTTCATCTCCGGCCTGCTCGACGTCACCGACAACCGCGTCGAAGGCGCGATCGTCCCGCCCGAGCGGGTCGTGCGCCACGACGGCGACGACTCCTACCTCGTCGTCGCCGCCGACAAGGGCACGGCGACCTTCTCCGACCTGGCCAACTCCATCGCCCGCGAGTACGGCTTCTGGCTCGACGATGCCTTCGCCTCCGGCGGCTCGGTCGGCTACGACCACAAGGGCATGGGCATCACCGCCCGCGGCGCCTGGGAGTCGGTCAAGCGGCACTTCCGCGAGCTCGGCCACGACACCCAGACCGAGGACTTCACCGTCGTCGGCATCGGTGACATGAGCGGTGACGTCTTCGGCAACGGCATGCTGCTGTCCGAGCACATCCGGCTCGTCGCGGCCTTCAACCACCTGCACGTCTTCATCGACCCGCAGCCCGATGCGGCCGGCTCCTTCGCCGAGCGGCGACGGCTTTTCGACCTGCCCCGCAGCTCCTGGGACGACTACGACCGCTCCCTCATCAGCGAGGGGGGTGGCGTGTGGTCGCGCAGCGCCAAGTCGATCCCCGTGAGCGAGCAGGCCGCAGCCGCCCTCGGCCTCGACGGGGCCACGTCGATGACGCCGACCGAGCTGATCCACCTCATCCTCCAGGCGCCCGTCGACCTGCTGTGGAACGGCGGCATCGGCACCTACGTCAAGGCCGCCGACGAGTCCCACACCGAGGTAGGGGACCGGGCCAACGACGCCATCCGCGTCGACGGCGGTCAGGTGCGTGCCCGGGTCATCGGCGAGGGCGGCAACCTTGGGGCCACCCAGCGTGGCCGGATCGAGGCCGCCGGGGCCGGGGTGCGGGTCAACACCGACGCCGTCGACAACTCCGCCGGCGTCGACACCTCCGACCACGAGGTCAACATCAAGATCCTGCTCGGCGAGGCGATCCGCCGCGGCTCCCTCGACGAGGACGCCCGGGTCGAGCTGCTCGCCTCGATGACCGACGAGGTCGCCGAGCAGGTGCTGCGCGACAACTACGAGCAAAACGTCCTGCTCGGCAACGCTCGGGCCCAGCACGGCGACATGCTCGTCGTCCACGAGCGCCTCATGGAGACCCTCACCGCGCGCGGCGAGCTCGACCGCGAGCTGGAGTTCCTCCCGAGCAGCGCCGAGGTGCACGACCGGCTCGACGCCGGCGAGGGCCTGTCCTCGCCGGAGCTGTCGGTCCTGCTCGCCTACTCCAAGCTGGCGCTCAAGACCGACCTGCTCGACTCCGACCTGCCCGACGACCCGGCGACCGAGCGACAGCTGACGGACTACTTCCCGACGCCGCTGCGCGAGCGCTTCCACGACGAGCTGCGGGCACACCCCCTTCGTCGGGAGATCGTGACCACCGCGGTGGCCAACGACCTGGTCAACCGGGGCGGGATCACCTTCGTCCAGCGGGCGGTCGAGGAGACGAGCGCGACGTCCGCCCAGGTTGCGCGGGCCTTCCTCGTCGCCCGCGAGATCTTCGGTCTCGACGACTACGTCGAGCAGGTCGAGGCACTCGACAACGTCGTGCCGACGCAGGTGCAGACCCGGCTCTACCTCGAGCTGCGCCGCCTCATGGACCGGGCGGTGCGGTGGTTCCTCGCCAACCGCGCCGGCCGTCTCGACGTCACCGGCGAGATCGAACGCTTCGCCGAGCCGGTCGCGAGCCTCGCCCCGCAGATCCCCGACCTGCTGCGCGGCTCGCAGGCCGAGCGGCTGGCTCGCAAGACGCAGGACTTCGTCGACGCGGGCGTGCCCACCGACCTGGCCCGGCGGACCGCGACCCTGCTCGACCTGTACTCCGTGCTCGACATCGTCGACATGTCCACCGACACCGGGCGCGAGCTCTTCGACGTCGCCGAGACCTACTACCAGGTCTCCGAGACCTTCGGCATCGACGAGCTGCTCATCATGGTGACGACCCTGCCGCGCGAGGAGCGCTGGGACGCCATGGCCCGGGGGGCGCTGCGGGACGACCTCTACGCGACCCTGCAGTCGCTGACGAGCTCGGTCCTCGAGCGCGACGGCGACGATGCCGCCTCGCGGCTGGCGCAGTGGTCGGCGCAGCACGACGAGGCCGTCGAGCGGGTGCAGACCCAGCTCGCCGGCATCCGACAGCTGACCTCGCCCGGTGTCGCGGCCCTGTCGGTGGCGCTGCGCACGCTTCGCTCGGTCACCCGCTGAGCACCCGGTCCGCCGGTGTCCGCACGTCACTAGGATCGTGACGTGCGGACACTGTCGGACTTCCTGCGGACCACCCCCGGCCTCGAGGCGGCCGACACCGAGTGGCTCCACCTGCTCGTCGAGGACTGGCACCTGCTCGCCGACCTGAGCTTCAGCGACCTCGTCCTCTGGCTGCCGCGCGAAGGGGGCTGGGTCGCCGCCGCGCACACCCGCCCCATGACCGGGCCGATGGTCTTCGTCGAGGACATCGTCGGCCAGGGTGAGGCGGCGGTCTTCGGGGACCTCGTGAGCCGGGCGGTGCGCGACGGGCAGAGCGAGCACGTGCGCGAGCGCGGGCAGGACCTGCTCCACGAGCGGGCTCGCCCGGTGCGTCGGGCCGGTCGCATGATCGGCGTGCTCAGCGTGCACGACCAGCTCGACAGCGGTCGGCCGCTGACGCGCCTCGAGGAGAGCTACGGCCACATGAGCGACGAGCTCTTCCTCATGGTCGCCGAGGGCACGTGGCCGACGACCGGGTCACCGAGCGGTGCCCGCCGGGGCGCACCCCGCGTCGGTGACGGCGTCATGCGGCTCGACGTCGCGGGTGTCGTGCACTACGCCTCGCCCAATGCGCTCAGCGCGATCCGCAAGCTCGGTCACCAGGGCCCGATCGAGGGCGAGGTCCTGCTCCAGGTGATCAGCGGTGTCGCCGGGCAGCCGGGGCAGCTCGACGAGGGGCTCGCCCTCGTCGCCATGGGTCGGGCCGCGTGGCGCTCCGATCTCGCCGCCAACGGCGCTGCGCTCGCGCTGCGGGCGGTGCCGCTCATGCACGGCCGCGAGCGGCACGGCGCGATCGTCCTCGCGCGCGACGTCTCCGAGCTGCGGCGGCGCGGCGACGAGCTGATGACCAAGGACCAGACGATCCGCGAGATCCACCACCGGGTCAAGAACAACCTGCAGACCGTCGCCGCCCTGCTGCGGATGCAGTCGCGACGGGTGCCCGACGGGGTCGCTCGAACGGCTCTGGACGAGGCGGTCCGTCGGGTCGGGGTGATCGCCATGATCTACGAGGCGCTGAGCACCGGATTCGCCGAGGCGCTGGACTTCGACGACGTCGCGGTGCGCGGTCTGCGTGCGATCGTCGAGGTGGCGCGCATGACGGGGGGGATCGACTCCCGCTTCGCGGGGTCCTTCGGGATGATGCGGGCCGAGGACGCGACGGCCGTCGGGCTGATCCTCAGCGAGCTGATCCAGAACGCCGTCGAGCACGGGGTGCCCGAGGGCGGAACGGTCTCGGTCGAGGCCGAGCGCAGCACCGAGGGCGACGTCGACATCCTGCGGGTGACCGTCGTCGACGACGGGGCGGGCCTGCCGACGGGCTTCCGCCCGAGCAAGGCGGGGCTGGGCACCCGGATCGTCACCTCGATGATCCATGACCTCGGCGGTCAGATCCGCTGGGACGACGCGGAGCCGCGGGGGACCAGGGTGCGCTTCAGCGCTCGGCTGCGGCCGGTCGACGGCTGACCGGCACCCGCCGGGACACGACGAAACCGCCCCCGAGCAGGTGCTCGGAGACGGCGGTCAGGTGGGACGAGGTCTCAGCCGGCGCGGCGGGCGCGGGCCTTGCGACGCTTGAGCGCGCGGCGCTCGTCCTCGGAGAGGCCACCCCAGACGCCGGCGTCCTGGCCGGACTCGATGGCCCACTTGAGGCAGGTGTCGACGACCTCGCACCGTCGGCAGACCTTCTTGGCCTCCTCGATCTGGGCGATCGCGGGGCCGGTGTTGCCGATGGGGAAGAAGAGCTCGGGGTCTTCGTCGAGACAGGCTGCGCGGTCGCGCCAATCCATGGGGGTGGTGCTCCTTGTCGTCGGGGAGGTCGTGCACGCTGTGTGTCGCTGGCCGAGGCCGACGTGGAGGTCGAGCCGCCGGGGCGTCCACGACCCAAAACACACATCATTCTTCACGCTACTGCTCCGTATGCCAACAGTCTGGGACGACGGCTTTGTTCCGCCGCGTCGTGTGATGAGTCACGAAGGGTCACCTACGCTGCTGGTCGTGACCCCGAGCAATCCCCCTTCGCACCTCACACCACCCGCCCTTGCCGCCGCGGCGGTGAGCGCCGTCGAGGCACTCCTCCTGCTGGTCACGGCCGGCCTCTACGGCCTCGAGCTGGCCGACGGGCGGGCCGAGGACCCGAGCACGGCGTCGATGTCGATGGTCGTGGCGATCATCTTCGCGATCCTGCTCCTGGCCCTCGCCGGCGCGTGGGCGAAGGGGGCCCGGTGGCCGCGCACCCCGACTCTCGTGTGGAACGTCCTGCTGCTGCCGGCCGCCTGGACCCTCGTGCAGAGCTCTGGCCTGTGGATCGGGCTGGGGCTGGCCGTGGTGGCCCTGGCCGGAGTGGTGGCCGCGCTCCTGTCACCCTCACCGGACCTGCCGGACGGGGTGGCCTGATGGGCATCGACGTCGTCGAGGCGAGCATCGCCTCCCTTCGTGCTGCGCTGGAGTCGGGGGAGACGACGAGCGAGGAGCTGGTCCGCGCCTACCTGGCCCGCATCGAGGCCTACGACTCCGCCGGCCCACGGCTCAACGCCGTCGTCGTGCCCAACCCCGCGGCCCTCGACGATGCCCGCGCCAGCGATGCCCGCCGGGCGAAGGGGGAGACCCTCGGCCCGCTCGACGGCATCCCCTACACGGCCAAGGACTCGTATCTTGCGACGGGGCTCACCTGTGCCAGCGGGTCGCCGGCCTTCGCCGACCTCGTCGCGCAGCGCGATGCCTTCACCATCGAGCGGCTGCGCGGGGCCGGTGCGGTGCTCATCGGCCTGACCAACATGCCGCCGATGGCCAACGGCGGCATGCAGCGCGGGGTCTACGGCCGGGCCGAGAGCCCCTACAACGGCGACTTCCTCACCGCGGCCTTCGGCTCCGGCAGCTCCAACGGCTCGGGGACGGCGACGGCGGCGAGCTTCGCGGCCTTCGGCCTGGGGGAGGAAACCTGGTCCTCCGGGCGGGCACCGGCGAGCAACAACGCGCTGTGTGCCTACACGCCCTCGCGGGGCGTGATCTCGGTGCGGGGCAACTGGCCGCTCGTGCCGTCGATGGACGTCGTCGTGCCGCACGCGCGGACGATGGCCGACCTGCTCGAGGTGCTCGACGTGGTCGTCGCCGACGACCCGGACATCACGGGTGACCTGTGGCGCACCCAGCCGTGGATCGAGGTGCCCGCGGCCTCGCAGGTGCGGCCGGGGTCCTACCCGGCGCTCGGCGCGGACGGCGCGGCGCCGCTGCGCGGGCTGCGGCTCGGCGTGCCGCGGATGTACCTCGGCACCGACGAGGAGGCGGGCACGGGCGTCGGCTTCGGCGGGCCGATCGGCGAGCGGATCGTGCCGCGGCCGAGCTCCATGGAGCTCTTCGCGGCGGCGCGCGCGGACCTCGAGGCGGCGGGGGCGGAGGTCGTCGAGACCGACTTCCCCGTGGTGTCCAACTACGACGGTGATCGTGCCGGTGCGCCGACGATCGCGACGCGCGGCCTGCTCCCGGAGGGCTATCTCGAGGAGGAGATCTGGGAGCAGTCGATGTGGGGGTGGGAGACCTTCCTGCGGGCCAACGGCGACCCCGCGCTGCACCGGCTCGCCGATGTCGACGGCTCGCGGATATTCCCGCACCCCGAGGGCGCGCTGCCCGACCGCTACGGCGAGCTCGACTTCGACCTCGCTGACTACGTCGCCCGGGCGCGGCAGGCAGGTGTCGTCGAGGACGTCACGACCCTGCCCCTGCTCGAAGGGGGTCTGCGTGGCCTGGAGGAGACGCGCCGCGTCGACCTCGAGGCGTGGATGGACGACCTGGGGCTCGACGCGGTGATCTTCCCGGCGGTGGCCGACGTCGGGCCGGCCGATGCGGATGTGCGTGAGGAGTCGGCCGACCTCGCGTGGCGCAACGGCGTGTGGGTGGCCAACGGCAATCTCGTCCCGCGCCACCTCGGCATCCCGACGGTCACGGTGCCGATGGGCACGATGAGCGACATCGGCATGCCGATCGGGTTGACCTTCGCCGGGCGCGGCTGGGACGACAACCGCCTGCTGACGATCGCGGCGGCCTTCGAGGCGACGGGTCAGCGGCGCACCGAGCCCCCGCGCACGCCGCGGCTGGAGTGAATCTGCCGGTCTCCGGTTGAGTGGGTTGAGGTATCTCCGACCGTCTATCCGGTCGTGGGCACCTCGACCCGTGGGAGGGCGACCTGCACCTCATCCGCTGCCCCGTCGACGACGAGGTATCCCCGACCGGCCACGCGCGGCAGGGGCGGGACCCGCAGGCCGAGCGCGTCGCCGTCTGACCGGGCCGACGGCTGGAGGAGCAGGCCGGTGCGGGTGCGCGCGAGGTCGGAGACCAGCCCGCGCACCTGGCCGACGGCCGTCTGGGTGGCCGTCGCGCCGATGACCAGCCCGCGGTCGGCGTCGAGACGACGCAGGATCTCCTTGAGCACGTCGGCGACGGGTGCGCCCTCGAGCCGGTCGAGGTCGTCGGCGATGACCGCGAGGTCGGGGTGCTGCTGGCGCAGGGCGATCAACTCGTCCCGGTCATCCGCACCGAGGACCGGGCAGTCGAGCCCGTCGGCGATCGCCCCCGAGCCGATGACGACGAGTGGCTGCCCGGAGGCGACCACCTGGCGGGCGAGCAGTGACAGCGCCGTCGATCGACCGCTGCGCGGCGGGCCGCAGACGAGGAACCGCCGCGCGCCGTCGGTGCGCCACACCACCGGGTCGCGACCGGAGCCGCCGAGCCCGAGCGGGATCCGCTCCCGCGCCGCTGCGGGTAGCACGTCGAGCGGCACCGACCCGGGGAGCTCCTCGACGACCCACGGGGGTGCGGCCGCTTCGCCCCCTCCAGAGGAGGCAAGTGACGGCAGCGCCACCTGCACGAGGTCGCCGCCCGGCTGGAGCCGAGCCCGACCGGGGACGAGCCGGTCCGAGACCTCGGTGCGGGTGAGTCCGGCCAGGGCGGCATCGCCCCGGTCGCTCAGGTGCAGCACGAGGCGGGTGCCGACGAGGGAGGAGACCCGGCCGGACAGCAGCTCGCGGCCACCTGCGACGACGACGCGCAGCCCGAGGGCGACGCCGTCGCGCATGAGCGTCTCGAGGGTCTCGGCAGTTTCCCCGAGGTCGAGCGAGCCGCGCGGCCGCGTCACCCGGCCCCAGCCGTCGATCGCCAGGAGCAGGTGCGGCGGGGGAGGCGGACCCCCTTCGCTCTCGTGGGTGGCCCACCACGCGTCGAGAGTCGGGTGACCACTGGCCCGCAGTGCTGCTCGCCGCACCGAGAGGTCGGACTCCAGACGCTCGAGGAAGCGCCCCACGACCGTCGGCTCCTCCCCGTCGACGATGCTCCCGACGTGCGGCAGGGCGGACAGCCCAGCCAACCGCGCAGACCCGTCACCGACGACCTGCACCTGCAGCCGGTCGGCCGACCACCGGTGCGCGGCGGCGGTGACGAGCGAGGCGAGGGCCGTGGTCCGACCTGAGCCGGGACCGCCGACGAGCATCCAGTGACCGTCGGTGGTCGCCCACTCCAGCCGTGACTGGCGCTGCTGCGCCGGCAGGTCCACGAGGCCAAAGGGAGCCCCCGTCACCTCGTCGTCGGGCAGCCGCGCCGCCTCGATGGTCTCCGGCAGCGGCGGCAGCCAGGGTCGGTGGGGCGCCGGGATGGCCAGCGACTGCGCCACCCGGGTCATCGTGCGGGCAAGGCGCTGCAGGTCGGTCGGCCCGAGGTCGTCGACGACGGGCGGCGCGGGCCAGGCCTCGCCGGGGCGGCGCACGAGCAGCGCCCCGCCGACACCGGCGGCGTGCCCGGCGACCCGGCCCGTCTGGAAGGCGCGGGGCGGACCGCCACCGGTGCTCGCCAGGGCCCGGCCCGGCGCAGTCTCGGGGATCTCGGCCGCGTCGGGGCAGCCGATGACGTCGTCGCTGTCGGCGCGGTCGCGCACGCGCAGCGCGATGCGCAGGTTGACGTTGGCCTTGATGTCCGCGGAGACGATGCCGCCGGGTCGCTGGGTCGCGAGCACGAGGTGCACGCCGAGCGAGCGGCCCACGGCGGCGATGCGCATGAGGTGGGCCATGACGTCGGGCTGCTCCTCGGCGAGCATGCGGAACTCGTCGATGACGATCATCAGCCGGGGCAGCGGGTCGCCGCGGTGGTCGTCGATGTCCTTGGCCCCCGATGCGGCGAGGACGTGCTCGCGGCGGGTCAGCTCGGCGTCGAGGCTGGTCAGGGCGCGTTCGGCCGCGGCGGGGTCGAGGTCGGTGAGCATGCCGACGGTGTGCGGCAGCCGGGCGCACTCGGCGAAGGCCGCCCCGCCCTTGTAGTCGACGAGGACGAAGGTCATCTCCTCCGGCGACAGGTGCGCCGCGAGCGCCGCGACCCAGCTCTGGAGGAACTCGGACTTGCCCGACCCGGTCGTGCCGGCGACGAGGGCGTGCGGCCCGTCGCGCCGCAGGTCGATGCGGAAGTCCCCGTCGCCCGCCGATCCGACGGTGACCTCGAGGTCCACACCTCGTTCCCACCGGGCGCAGATCTCCTCCCCGTCGTCGGGGGAGAGGTCGAGCAGGTCGACGAGCCGCGCGGTGCCGGGCAGGGCCCCGCCCCGCGCGTCGGGGGTGGCGTCGCGCAGCGGGGTCAGGGCCGCGGCGAGGCGTCGCGCCCACGCATCACCCGTGCCGTCGACGACACCGCTCGCCGCCTCCTGGCCGGCGACGAGCAGCCGTACCCGGTCGCCGTCGAGGGCGGCGACGGCCCTGGCCTCGTGCGGCAGCTGGTCGGGGGTGTCGGCGAGGGCGATGACGAGGACGCGGGCGGGACCCCCTTCGCTCATGATCGTGCGCAGACCTGGGTCGGTGCGCCGGTCCCCGACACCGTCGACCACGACGACGTGGGCCACCGGCAGCGGGTCGCCCTCGCGGCGCCGCTCGGGCGCGGTGGTGGCCCGTTCGGCGGCGAGACGGGCCAGGCCGGCGAGCAGCGCGGCCCCGGACTCGCGGTCGGTGGCGATGCGCGCCGACTCGGGCACGTCGTCGTGGGCCCGCAGGTGGACCAGCCCGGCGAAGGGGGACCACCACCCGTCGTCGTCCCCGACGACGCTCACCTGCACGTCGTGGTGCGAGTGGAGCGCGGTGAGCTGGCCGAGCAGGTGCCGAGCGAGCCGGTCGCGGGTGGCCGGCCGGCCGGCGATGCCGAGCACGCCGACCTCGGCGAGGTCGACGGACAGGGGGACGTCGTCGAGCACGGGGTGCTCGCGGGCACCGGCCCGGTGCTCGACCTCGATCATTGCGGGCAGGGCGCCGAGGCCGAGCCGCAGGCACAGGTGCTCGTCGTGCTGGGGACGCCTCTCCCACAGGCGTGCCGAGTCCCCACGGGCCGCATCGAGCAGCGCCGACGCGTCGGGTGCCGACCGCAGGCGGTGGCGTCGTTCGGCGCGCAGCGCGGCGGCGAGCCGCTCACCCGTGGCGGCCCGGTCGCGGACCCACTGGGCGTGGGCCTCACGGTGCTCGCGTCGCGAGGTCGTGCGGTCGGACAGGGTGGAGCCGAGGACGAGCAGCGGTGAGAGCAGGCCGAAGAGCAGCATCCGCGGCCCGAAGAACAGCGCGAGCAGCCCGGCGAAGGGCAGCGGCAGCAGCACCATGAGCCAGGGGATGCGGCGGCGGGCCGATGCGGTCGGCTCGGGTGGGAGCCGGATGGTCGCGGGTGCCGTCGGCTGGGGCAGGTGGGGCGTGGGGTTGACCGCGAGGGTCCCGTCGCCGCTCGGGGTGCGCCTGGCGGGTCGCTGGCGGTGGGCCTCGACGGCGAAGGTCGTGTGCCCGGCGATCACCCGGCTGCCGGAGCGGACGCGGGCGCCGTCGGTGGGCAGCGGCGCCTCGTCGACGGTGGTGCCGTTGGTCGTGCCGAGGTCGCGGACGTGGACGCCGTCGCGGTCGACGGTGAGCTCGACGTGCTCGCGGGAGAGGGCGTCGTCGGCGACCCGCATCGTCGCGGCATCGCCACGGCCGATGGTGTGCCGACCGGGCGTGAGCTCCAGGGTGCGTCCGGCGTCGGGTCCGCTCAGCGACACCAGGCGAAGGGGGGCCCGGCTCGCCTCTGTCGCAGCGGTATCCGTGGCACCGATGATGAGCTCGGCCCCGTCGAGGAGGGGCGGCAACCCGAGCGGAGCATCGGGCGCGAGGGCCTCGCCGCGGACGGTGGCGGTCGCGGGGGCGTGCCCGGTCGCGGCGAGCAGGTCGCCGAGCGTGTGGTGCGTCTCGGCGCGCACGTCGATCGTCTCGGGCCCCCCGCTGCCGGTGTCGATGATCGTCATCCGCAGCTGCATGACGGCACCGTAGGTCGATCCGGGTCAGCGCCGCCGAGAGTTGTCCACAGGATCAGTCGTCGAGACCCCGAGCTGCCAGGGCATCACCCATCGCATCCGCCCGCCGGAGCGCGCCGACGATGAGCGGCACGGCGAAGGCGCGTGGGCTGGCGGCGAGACCCCGCGCGTGCTGCGCCTCGCGCACGCGCCGCCCCAGGTCGATGACCTGCGGCACGGCGCGGATCGCCAGCTGGAGCATCAGGCCCACCCGCTCGGGGTTGACCCCGACCCGCCGCAGGGGGCCGCACACCCGCACGACGACGTCGATGAGGTCGGTGGTGCGCGTCGTCAGCGTCACGAGGTTGGCGAGCAGCACGAGCGCGACGAGCACCCCGACGATGACGACGGCCCGCTGCCACCCCGCGACGACCGTCTGGAAGATCGCCAGCGGCACCATGACGAGCAGCAGCGGCCGCAGCATCTGCAGCAGCACCCGCACGGGCATCCGGGCCACGGCGTAGCCGGCCAGCACGACGAGCAGCGCACCGCCGGTGACCAGCGGCGAGCGGACGAAGGGGGAGGCCACGCCCACGAGCAGGAGCGCGAGGAGCTTCGCCCCGGCCGGCAGCCGGTGCAGGACCGAGTCGCCCTCGCGGTAGAGCCCGATCACCGGTCGTCGTCCATGAGCCGCAGGTAGTGGGCGATCGCGTCGGCGGGCGTGCCGTCGTGCACGAGCCGGCTGCGGTCGAAGACGAGCACCCGGTCGAAGTCCGCGAGCAGGTCGAGGTGGTGGGTCACGAGGACGACCTGCTGGGGCAGACCCCGCACGACCTCGGCGACCCGCCGCGCGTTGCGGATGTCGAGCAGCGTCGTCGGCTCGTCCATGACGAGCAGGTCGGGCTCGGTGACGAGCACGGCCGCCAGGGCGAGCAGCTGCTTCTGCCCGCCGCTCAGTAGGTGCGCCGGGTGGTCGCCGCGACCGGCGAGACCGTGGGCGGCCAGGGCCGCCTGAACCCGGGCGTCGACCTCGGTGCGGGTCAGCCCCCTTCGTCGCAGGCTGAAGGCGACGTCCTCGGCGACGGTCGGCATGACGATCTGCGCGTCGGGGTCGGTGAAGCAGAAGCCGACCCGCCGCCGCACCTCCTTGCCCTGCCGCGCGGTGTCGAGCCCGTCGAGGGTCACCGTGCCCTGCTCGGGCACGACGAGCCCGTTGAGCATCCGGGCGAAGGTCGACTTGCCGGAGCCGTTGGCCCCGATGACCCCGACCCGCTGCTCGGTCAGCCGCACGGTCACGTCGCGCAGCACCGGCGCGCCGCCGTCGAAGCCGTGCGTCACGTCGCGCACGTCGATCAGCATGCCTGCACCACCATCGCCACTCCCTGCCCGCCGCCGGCGGCGATCGCCGCGAGGCCCAGTCGCCCTTCGAGGCTCCCTTCGAGGCTCCTCCGTCGCACCTCAGGACGGCGCCTCCGTCGCACCTCAGGGAGCGAAGAGCCCACCAGCTGGTGGAAGAGCCGCACGACGAGCACGGCCCCGGAGGCTCCCCACGGGTGACCCAGTGCCAGCGCCCCACCCTCGGCACACACGCGAAGGGGGTCGACCCCCAGCTCGTCGCAGCACGCCAGGACCTGCCCGGCGAAGGCCTCGTTGATCTCGATGGCGTCGAGGTCGTCGAGCCCGATCCCGCTGCGCTGCAGGGCGATCCGCGTCGCGGGGACGAGCCCGCGGCCGGGGCGGCTCGGCTCGACGCCGGCCGTCGCTGTGGCGAGGATGCGCAGCCCCGGCGCCCCTAGGCGCTCGTGGGTCGCCGCGTCGACGACCGCGACGGCGGCGGCGCCGTCGCTGATGCCGCAGGAGTTGCCGGCGGTCACGCTCCCTTCGTCGCGGAAGGCCGGTCGCAGCCGCGCCAGCTTGTCGACCGTGAGCGTCGCCTTGGGCCGGTCGTCGCGGGTCAAGCCGGCGACGGCGACAACTTCCGCGTCGAAGGCCCCCGCCTCCCGCGCGGCCACAGCCCGCGCGTGCGACCGGGCCGCGTACTCGTCCTGGCGCTCGCGGGTGACGCCGGCCTCGTGCGCGAGCAGGTCGTTGGCCACGCCCATCTCGGGGTCGTCCCACCCCGCCGGCGCGAAGGGAGCCCGCTCGTAGCGCACCGGGTCGGCACCGTCGACGGGTGGCCAGTGCCGCCACGGGGCCGTGCTCACCGACTCCACGCCGCCGGCGAGCACGGCGCTCGCGCCGCCGCGCACGAGCGAGACAGCGACGTCGATCGCGGCCAGACCGCTCGCGCACTGCCGGTCGACGGTGAGCGCGGGGACGGTGACGGGCAGCCCGGCCGCCAGCGACGCGGAGCGGGCCACGTCACCGCCGGGGCCCATGCAGTTGCCGAGCACGACGTCGCTGACGTCCTCCGGTGCCAGGCCGGAGCGGTCGAGGGTCGCGGCGAGCACGGGTCCGGCGAGCTGGTCGGCGGTGACCCCGGCGAGGGAGCGCCCGGCGGTGCCGATGGCCGAGCGGGCCGCGGCGACGATCACCGGGGCACTCATCGGGCAGCCGCCAGGGCCTCGCGGACGGCATCGCGGTCGACCTTGTCGTGCCGGGTGCGGGGGAGTGCGGGCAGGTGCAGCCAGCGGCGCGGCCGCTGGGCGGGAGCGAGCTGCTCGCGGGCGAGGGAGGTGAGGCGCTGCACGTCACCAGCATCGGTCACGGCTGCGGCGACGACCTCACCGAGGTCGGGGTGCGGCAGCCCGACGACGACCACGTCACCGCGCGCCAGGGGACGCAGCACGCCCTCGATGTCGGCGACCCGCACGGTCGCGCCGGCCGTCGTGATCCCGCCAGCGCGTCCGTGGACGATCACGCGACCGTCGACGACCTCGCCGCGGTCGCCGACGGTGACCCAGCCCCCTTCGCCTCGCAGCTCGTGGCCCGGCTCGAGGTAGCCGGCGCTGACATAGGGGGAGCGGACCCACAGCTCGCCGTCGCGCGCTGCGACGTCGACGCCCGGGAAGGGCCGCAGGTCGCCCGCGTGCTCGCCCCATGCGACGAAGGACAGCTCCGCCGCCCCGTAGTAGTGGTGCAGCCGCCCACCCGCGGTCGTCACCGCGGCGGCGGTCGCCTCGTCGACGCGGTCACCAGCGACGACGAGGATGCGGCCGGCGAGGTCGGCCCCGTCCGCCAGCAGCCGACGAAGGGAGGTCGGCGTCAGGTGCGCATGGGTCGCCTCGGCGAGGCTCGAGGCGAGGCGCGCGCCGACCCAGCGGGCGTGGACGGTGGCGAAGAGGTTCATCGTCGCCGTGACCGGACCGGGCACCCACACCCGGCTCGCGGAGGTCGTGCCGGTGAGCTCGGCGACCGCGGCGAAGGAATCGGTCCACGACGCCGTCGTCCGCACGACGGTCCGGGGCGCGCCGGAGGTGCCGGAGGTCGGCAGCGCGACGAGCCGCCCCTGCCGGTCGGCCTCGACGAAGGCCGCGACCGGGTCCGTCGCCGTCAGGACGTGGACCTCAGACGAGGGCATCCTCTCGGGCCGTGCGCCGGGCGCGGATCAGACCCGGGTAGGCCGCGTGCACCCCCTTCGCGACGACGGCGGCGATGACGGCCTTGGCGAGGTCACCCGGGACGAAGGGGGCCGCCGCCACGAGCGCGGCGCCCACGGACAGGTCGGCGCGAAGGACCATGCCGACGACGCCGAGGAGGTTGAGCAGGAGGACGCCACCGAGGACGTTGATGCCGATGCCGACGGCGGTGCGGTAGGGCGTGCCCATCGCCTGGGTCATCGCCCCGATCGCCCAGGCCGCGATCGGCCAGCCGATCAGGTAGCCGACGCTCGGCCCGGCGAAGACGCCCAGGCCGCCGCGGCCGCCGGCGAGCAGCGGCAGGCCGAGCGCGACGAGTGCGAGCAGGACGAGGACGGCCAGGACGCCGCGGCGGGCACCGAGGATCGCGCCGGCGAGCATGATGCCCAGCGACTGAGCGGTGATCGGGACGGCATTGCCGAAGGGGGCGATCGCCGGGACCAGCCCGAGGACGGCGATGATGCCGGCGAAGACGGCGACCTGCGCCAGGTCATGGCCGGTGGAGCGCTGGGTGGACACGGTGGGCCTCTCGGTCGGGGTTCGGCGCCGATCATGGCACGGTTCGGGACCGGATTCGAACACCGTTCAGCACGCGGATCGGGCTGGCCTGTGGATTCTCGAGATGCGGATCGCGCTCAATTCAGTACCGTCGTGGGCCAGTGGACCGGGGAGGTCCGCGAGGACGACGCCACACGACGAAGGGGGGATCCGCCGATGGATGCTGTCAAGACGGTCGAGACAGAGGTCCGCGAGCTCATCCGCCGCTCCGGGCTCGACCCTGTCCGCGAGACCGCCGAGGTCGCCGACCTCGTGCGCGCCGCCGTGTCCGACTACGACGAGCGCAGCACCCACGGCGGGCTGCCGATGCTCGGCAATGTCGAGGCCGCGGTCAAGTCCGTGCTCGACACCGTCGCCGGCTTCGGGCCCCTCCAGCGCTTCTTCGACGACCCGCAGGTCGAGGAGATCTGGATCAACAGCCCGAGCCAGGTCTTCGTCGCCCGCAACGGCGTCGCCGAGCTGACCTCGACCGTGCTCACCGCTGACGAGGTCCGCGACCTCGTCGAAAAGATGCTCAAGTCCTCGGGGCGACGCATCGACCTGTCGTCCCCCTTCGTCGACGCGACCCTGCCCGACGGCAGCCGGCTGCACGTCGTCATCCCCGACATCACCCGGGAGCACTGGGTCGTCAACATCCGCAAGTTCGTCGTCAAGGCCGACCACCTCGACGACCTCGTGCGGTTGGGCACGCTGACCAAGGAGGCGGCGACCTTCCTCCAGGCCGCCGTCGCGTCGGGGCTCAACGTCCTCGTCGCCGGCGGCACCCAGGCCGGCAAGACGACCCTGCTCAACTGCCTGTCGGCGGCGATCCAGCCACGGGAGCGGGTCGTGACCTGCGAGGAGGTCTTCGAGCTGAAGATCCCGCTGAGAGATGTCGTGTCGATGCAGTGCCGCCAGTCCAACCTCGAGGGACTGGGCGAGGTGCCGCTGCGGCGCCTGGTCAAGGAGGCGCTGCGCATGCGCCCGTCGCGGATCATCGTCGGCGAGGTGCGGCAGGCCGAGAGCCTCGACCTGCTCATCGCGCTCAACTCCGGGCTGCCGGGCATGTGCACGATCCACGCCAACTCGGCCCGCGAGGCGGTGACCAAGATGTGCACCCTCCCGCTGCTCGCCGGCGAAAACGTCGGCTCGCGCTTCGTCGTGCCGACGGTCGCCGGGTCGATCGACATCGTCGTGCACGCCGCGCTCGAGTCCGACGGCGTGCGCCGGGTGCGCGAGATCGTCGCGCTGCCCGGCCGGATCGAAAACGACGTCGTCGAGATCAGCGACATCTTCACCACCCGCGACGGTCGGCTCGTGCGCGCCGACGGCTACCCGCCGCACCGCGACCGCTTCCAGCGGGCCGGTTACGACGTCGCCGCCATCCTCGGGGGTGGGTCGCCGTGACCGGCGTGCTCGTGGGGGCCATCCTCGGGGCCGGGGTCTTCCTCATCTGGTGGTCCTGCTGGCCTCGTGAGGAGCGCCAGCGGGTCCAGCGGGAGAGTCGGGTCATGCGTGGGCTCGCCGACGACCTCGCCCAGGCCGGCTACCGCGGCATCGGGCCCCGACTACTCCTCGCCGCGTGCGGCATCGCCTTCCTGCTGATCTTCCTCACGGTCACCGCGCTCACCGGGGTGCCGGCGATTGCCCTGTGCTTCGCCGTCATGGCCGGCTGGGTGCCGGTCGCCGTCGTGCGGGTGCGGGCCCGCTCCCGCCGGGCGCACCTGCGGGACCTGTGGCCCGACGCCGTCGACAACGTCACCTCCGCCGTGCGCGCCGGCCTGGCACTGCCGGAGGCCCTCGCCCAGCTGTCGGTCCGTGGGCCCGAGGAGCTGCGGCCCGCCTTTGCCGACTTCGCCAGCGACTACCGCACGACCGGCCGCTTCAACGACTGCCTCGACCGGCTCAAGGACCGCCTGGCCGACCCCGTCGGCGACCGGCTCGTCGAGTCGCTGCGCATCGCCCGCGAGGTCGGTGGGTCCGACCTCGGCTCGCTCCTGCGGACCCTGTCGACCTTCCTGCGCGAGGACGCGCGCACCCGCAGCGAGCTCGAGACCCGCCAGTCGTGGACGGTCAACGCCGCCCGGCTCGCCGTCGCCGCGCCGTGGATCGTGCTCGCGCTGCTGTCGACCCGCCCCGAGTCCGTGCAGGCCTACAACACCTCGACCGGGGTGCTCGTCCTCGCCGTCGGGGCGGTGTCCACCGTGGTGGCCTACCGGATCATGGTGCGCATCGGTCGGCTGCCCGAGGAAGAGCGGGTGCTGCGATGACCGACCTGCTCCACGACATCGGCCTCGGTCGCAGCGGCGCCTTGCTCGGGCTGCTGCTCGCCCTGGGCGCCCTCCTCGTCTGGCAGGGGCTGCCGAGACACCGTCAGGCGACCCTCGACGACCGGCTCGCGCCCTACCTGCGCGACACCCCCAAGCCCTCGCGGCTCCTCGCCGTCGAGGACGTCTCGCTCACCGCCGTGATCCCGACCGTCCTGCGCCCCGTCGTCAGCGACCTGGCCCGCCGCGTCGAGCAGGTGCTCGGCGGCACCTCGTCGGTGCGGCGGCGTCTGCTGAGGGCCGGGCGCGTGCCCGACACCGACCACTTCCGCGCCGAGCAGGTCGTCTACGGCTTCGCCGGGGCGGTCGCGGGCGGGTTCCTCGGCATCGTCTACGTGACCGGGCAGGGGCGCTCACCCCTCTTCCTGCTCGTGCTCGTCGTCCTCGGCTTCGCCATCGGCGTCGTCGCGCGCGACTCGCTGCTCAGCCGTGAGGCCGACCGGCGTGAGGCCCGAATGCTCGCCGAGTTCCCCACCGTCGCCGAGCTGCTCGCGCTCGCGGTGGGTGCAGGCGAAGGCGCTGCCGGTGCGCTCGAGCGGGTCGTGCGGCTGTCCGACGGCGAGCTGTCCGACGAGCTCGGTCGCTGCCTCGCCGACGCCCGCGCCGGGGCCAGCCTGCCGGCCGCCCTGCAGGGGCTGGCCGACCGCACCGGCCTGGCCTCGTTGGCCCGCTTCGTCGACGGCATCGTCGTCGCCGTCGAGCGCGGCACCCCGCTGGCGGAGGTGCTGCGCGCCCAGGCGCAGGACGTCCGCGAGGAGGGGCGTCGCCTGATCATGGAGGCCGGCGGCAAGAAGGAGATCGCGATGATGGTCCCGGTCGTCTTCGGCGTGCTGCCCGTCACCATCCTCTTCGCCATGTTCCCGGGCCTCGGCTTCTTCCAGTTCCAGATGTGACCGACCAGCACGCACCAAGGAGAAAGACATGAACGAACAGCTCATCAAGGCGCACGTCCGCCTCACCGATGCCGTGCGGCGGGCCACTGCGCGCCTCGACGACGAGACCGGCGACGTGCCCGGCTGGGTCCTCATCACCCTGATGACCGCGGCCCTCGTCACCGGTATCTGGGCCATCGCGGGGGAGCAGCTCAAGGGCATGTTCGAGCGCGCGATCACCGGGGTCACCGGCCCCGACCAGGTCCACAATTGATCGGTGCCGCGAGGCTGCACGACGATCGTGGGTCGGCCGTCGCCGACTTCACGATGACCTCTGCGCTGCTGCTCTTCGTCTTCCTCGGGGTCTTCCAGCTCGGGCTGACGCTGCATGTGCGCAACACCCTCATCTCGTGCGCCTCGGAGGGGGCTCGCTATGGCGCACGTGAGGGGTCGACGCCCCAGGAGGGCGCCGGCCGGACCGAGGACCTCATCGGCCGCAGCCTGTCCGCCCGCTTCGCGGGTGACGTGACGGCGCGGGTCGACACCACGGCCGCGGGGGTCGACGTCGTCGTGGTCGACGTCAGCGCACCCCTGCCGGTCATCGGGCCCTTCGGTCCCGGCGGTGCGATGGACGTCACCGGTCGAGCCTTCGCGGAGACCCAGTGAGCGTCCGCGAGCGTCTGGCCGACGAAGGGGGGAGCGCCGTCATCGAGTTCGTCTGGCTGGCGATCCTGCTGCTCGTCCCGCTGATCTACCTCGTGCTGTGCCTGGCCCGGCTGCAGGCCGGCTCCTATGCCGTGACCCAGGCGGCTCGCGAGTCCGCGCGCGCCTTCGTCACCGCCCGCGACGATGCCTCCGCCTCGGCGAGGTCGCAGGCTGCGGCCGACATCGCCTTCGAGGACCAGGGCTTCCCGGGCATGGGCGAGGTCGCCGTCGACTGCACCGACTCGCCCTGCCTGACCCCCGGGGCGTCGGTGACCAGCCGCGCCGAGGTGAGCGTGCCGATGCCGCTCGTGCCCGCCTTCTTCCGTGAGGTGGTGCCGTTGGAGATCCCCGTCTCGGCGACCCAGACCGCGCCCGTGCCGAGGTACGAGGTGCGATGACCTCCCTTCGCGCTCGTGCCGTGGCCCGCTGTCGTGACGACAGCGGACAGCTGACCCTGCTCATCACCGGCCTGACCGTCGTCGTGCTGACGCTGATCATCGGGGCTCTGGCAGTCACCTCGGTGCAGATCTCGCGGATGCGTCTGCTCGACGCCGCCGACTCCGCGGCCCTCGACGCGACGGACGACAGCGCCAAGCTCGTCTACGACCGCGGTCTGGGCACGGACCTGCCGCTCGACGACGCGACCGTGCAGGCCAGCGCGGCCGACCACCTCGCCGGGCGCTCCCGGCCCCACGGCCTGGAGAGCTGGAAGGTCGCGAGCGGGACCGGCAGCCCCGACGGCCGGACAGCGGTGGTGCGCCTGTCCGGCGAGGCGGACCTGCCGCTCATCGGGGGACTGCTGCGGACCATGGGCGGCTCGGTCACCGTGACCGTCGAGTCCCGGGCCCGGGCCGGCGTGACACCCGGGTAGCCGGGCGGGTCAGGGAGCCTGCGTGTCGGGGTGGGTTCGGCGTGCCCAGTCGGCAACGGCGGCCCCGACGATCGCGGGCTGCTCGAGGTGGACGTTGTGCCCGGCCGCGTCGACGACGAGTGCGCTCGCACGCGGGTAGTGGGGGAGCAGCCGCAGCTGGTCCTCGTAGCCGACGACGTGGTCCTGCCGTCCGGCCACGACGAGTGTCGGCCCCCGAAAGGTGGGGCCGCGCTCCTCGGGGACGGTGCCGAGCGCGTAGTCGGCGGCCAGCCGTTGCATCGCGGCCGGGTCGGCTGCGCGCACGCCCGGCAGCGCCCAGCGCTCGAAGGCAGCCCACGAGTCACGGGTCTGCCGCACCGCCATGCCGGTGAACTCGTCACGGTCCGCATCCGTCAGCTCGGCGAGGAGCTCCTCGTCGCGGTCGACGACGGTGCGCTCGGGCCGGGTGCGGCGGGAGGCGTCGGGGTCGACTACGGGTGCGATGAGGGCCAGTCCGAGGACCTGGTCGCCGAACTGGGCCACGAGGTGCCGGGCGAGCAGTCCGCCGAGGGAGTTGGCGACGAGCGCGAAGGGGGCCGAGCCGACCAGTGCGGAGGTGGTCTCGGTGAGCCACTGCGCGAGGTGGGGCAGGCCCCCTTCGCCGGTCAGGGCCGGGGTGCTGCCGAAGCCGGGCAGGTCGAGGTAGGTGCGCTCCCACGCGCCGCCCTCGGCCAGGGAGTCGTCCAGGGCGAGGAGCAGGCGGTGGTCGACGCCGTTGCCGTGGACGGCGATGAGCGGGACGCTGGCTCCGTGGCGCACAACGTGTGGGTGGGTCATGCGAGCAGCCAAGCACAGGGCCGACGGCCCGTCTTGCTCGGCGACGGTGGTGCGGGCGACGTTTCCGGGATGCGCACTCGGCGCCCGCGTGATGAAGTCGGGTGGGGACTGTTTCGCGACGTCTGTCGCGGCCGACCGAGAGGACATCTATGCGCCCGACACTGACGCGATCCACGCAAGCGGTGGCCTGTGCCGCAGCGCTGCTCGTCCTCACTGCGTGCGGTGGCGACGCTGACGGTGAGAGGGTGAGTACCACGAGCTCAGTGGCCAGCTCGTCCTCCTCGAAGCCGGCGTACGACGACGAGTACGCCTACTCCGAGGCGAAGAAGAGCAACGAAGCGCTGCTCTCTCATGACTCGAACAAGCCACTGCCGGAGGACGTTGAGTGGGCCACGGCGAACTACATCAAGACGTACAACGAAGCTCTCGATGCGATCCAGGAAGCCGGAGCGAAACAGCGAGGCAACGTGTCTGTTCAAGCAACACATCTTGCAGAATCCAAGCCGGCGGCCCCAGGGGGATGGGACCTATCGATGTACCAGTGCAGCACCTCCACGGTGCGCCTGTACAAGGGAGGCAAGGATGTCACTGCCCACCCCTTGGATCCCAGCAAGCCCCTGCCGAAAGGGTCACGGAAGAATGTTCACCTGTTGAACTTCACCACCCCCGATGACGGCAAGACGTGGCAGCTCGACAAGGCCCAGATCCTCAGTGGCAAGGACGCGAAAAACTCCCCGTGCGAAGTCAGCTAGTGGGGAGAGGAACTACTACTCCGTGAGTTTTCGAAGCCGACCGAGAGGACATCCATGCGCCCGACGCTGACCCGATCCACCCAGGCCATGGCCTGTGCCGCCGCGCTCCTGACCCTCGCGGCCTGCGGCGGAGACGCCGACGGCGAGAAGACGAGCGCGTCGAGTAGTTCGACGTCGTCGGAGCCGACGTACGACGACGACTACGCCTACGCCGAGGCCAAGAAGATCGCTCCGATGATGCGCAAGATCGCCGCCGGCAAGCCCCTGCCTAAGGATACTGAGTGGGCGACGGCCTCCTACATCAAGGCTTACAACGACCAAGTCGCTTCCCTTAAGAAGAAGGGCATCACGGAGAAGGGCTCCGTGACGATCGACTCGATGCATCAGGACGCATCGAACCCGGACGCTCCCGGCGGCTGGGATATGACCATGTACGAGTGCAGCACCTCCACCGTCCGCTACTACAAGGACGGCAAGGACGTGACCGGCACTCCCGGGGACTCGAACACGCGGCTCCCAAAGGGGCCCCATGAGAACGTCCACCTGCTGAGTTTCACCACCTCGGACGACGGCAAGACCTGGCAGCTCGACGAAGTTCAGCAACTGCTGGGCAACGACGCAAGGCAGTCGCCATGCGCAAAGTGACCGTGCTCGGATCGGCCGCAGCCTTCACGCTCACCGTGGCTCTGCCCGCATTGGCGGTCCTCCCCACCGATGTCATCGTCAGCCCAGCGGGCAAAGGAGTCGTCGAATTTGGCGCTGATGACGAGTGGGGTGGTGGAGGCGGCGGTGACGGGGGCGGCGGTGACGGAGGCGGCGGTGACGGAGGCGGCGGTGACGGAGGCGGCGGTGACGGGGGCGGAGCGCCAGCCGCCGATCCCGCAGCGAGGCCGGTGGCTGCATCTCCGTCCCGGCCACTGACTGCTGAGGAAGAGTCTCGTATTGCTGCGGGCCTCGGAGCGTGCGTCGGCGCGAAGATTGTCTCTGGAACTGCTGTGTCTGGATGTTTTGGGTCGGTACCGGAGGTTTCCGTGGTTCCGGCTGGCCAGCCTGCTCGTCCGCGGGTGTCGGTGGCTTCTGTCCGTCAGGAGGCCGTGGACCAGATCGCTTTGACGAAGCCTGATCTACAGGCCTCGCCGTGCCTCTCAGATGCCGATTCGTGTCGGGGCACGGTGGGTGTGCCGGTGTGGTTGTGGGTTGGTGAGGGAGACGGTGGTTTGCCGAGCGAGTCGGCATCGGCGACGGCTGGGCGTTTCTCGATTCAGGCGACGGCGAAGGTGTCGCAGGTGAAGTGGTCGCTGGGTGATGGTCAGACCACGGTGTGTTCGGGCACGGGTACGAAGTATGACGAGGCTGCGCATGGGTGGTCTGCTCCGGAGTGCGGGTTCGAGCACGGGTGGAAGAAGGCGGGGACGTACACGTTGACGGCGACGTACGTCTGGGACATCTCGTGGAGCGGTGACCAGACGGGGAGCGCGACGCAGCTCATGTCCTCGACCCAGCAGGTCACTGTGGGTGAGCTGCAGAGCGTGGTCAGCAAGAACTAGTTCCCTCCGGGGCGATTTCAGCGCCCGAGTACGGAGGATGTCGTTGTGATTTCAGGGGGATTTAGTACTGATGAGTGTTGAGATCGCGTCCGAGTCGACCGCGCCGGCGGCGGGTCCGCCGGTGACCAGGTCGGCATCGGAGCAGGTGAGCGCGGTCAAGCCGCGCCGCAACGTGCGTCTGGTTCTGCTGGGTGTGGCGATGGCGGTGGTGTTCGCGCTGCTGGCGGTGTGGGCCGTCAACCGCGCCGGCGAGGCCCGCAGCGTCGTGGTGGTGACCAAGGACGTGCAGGCGGGCGACCAGCTGCGAGCCTCGGATCTGGCCACGACCCAGATTCGCGGTGGGGAGGACGTCAGCACCGTGTCGGGTCAGGACCTGGGGTCGCTGGTGGGGCGGCGGACCACACGCGCCCTGCCGGCGGGCACGTTGGTGGACGAGGCCTCCTTCGTGCAGCGGATCACGCCGAGGAGCGGGGACGCGATCGTGCCGATCTCCGTCACCTCCGCGCAGTACCCGGCGAGCGGGCTGGAGCGGGGCGACACCGTGCGGGTGGTCGTCACCGGCGGTGGTCAGTCGATCGAAGGTCTGGAGCCGGGGACCGCGTTCACCGGGGTGGTGCTGTCTCTGGGCGAGCCTGACGAGAAGGGTTCGATGACGGTGGACGTGTCGATCGCGTCGGGTGATGCTCCTTCTGCCGCCGCGGCGGCCGGTACCGGACGGGTCGCGATCCTCAACGTCGCGCCGGGTGGTACGGGCACGACCGATGAGGACGGCTGATCCGGGGTGGCTGTTCACATCCTGACGTCGCTGAGCGGTTCGCCGGGCGTGACCTCGACGGCGCTGACCTGGGCTCAGGTCAGCGACCGTCCAACCCTGCTGGTGGAGGTCGACCCTGCTGGGGGGTCGGCGATGCTGTGTATCGGGTGGCAGGGCGCGCACCCGCACAATCGATCCGTCCTCGATCTGGCCGGTCACCCGACGAACGAGTACGTGGCCAGGGTCTGGGAGCTGGCGATCCCGTTGCCGCAGCGTCCTCGTGGTGCGTGGTTGGTCCCGACCGTGGGCAACGTGGCACAGATGCGCTCGTTGGTATCGGTCTTCGGGCCGCTGGCCGAGGCTCTCGCGCAGATCAGTCGGGAGTCCCATGTCGACGTCCTGGTGGATCTTGGGCGTTTGGGGGCGGCGGGGCCCTCGACACAGCTGTGGTCCCACGCGGACTCGGTGCTGCTCTTCACGGACACGACGCTGTCGGCGTTGAACACGCTGGCCGTCGGTGCCCCGGTGCTGGCGGACGAGCTCGATGCCATCGGTGCCCGCCACCGGTTGGCGGTGGTCCCGGTGCTGGGCGATGCGAAGGGGGAGTCCCACCGCCCGTACGGCGCCCGCGAGATCAGTGGGATCACCTCGGGTATCCCGGTGCTGGCGGGTGTGGCTCGGGATGGCAAGGCCGCCGGGTCACGTACCTGGGGCAAGCGGGGGCGGTACCCGCTGAGCGTGCGTCGCCTGATCGGTGCGGTGGATCAGCACACCCGCGGCGCAAACGAGTACCTGGCCGTGGCAGGGGGCGGCGCATGAGCCCCAAGCAGCAGCCCGATCCGTTGCAGCCGACCGACCTTCCGCTCTTCGCGCAGCGCCCGGCACCCAGTGCCCGTGCTCTGGCCGGGGCCGTTCCCGGTGCATCCGGCAGTGGGGCGCCGGTGCCGCCGCCACCCTCGTCGTCTCCTCGTGGGGTAGGTCCTGATGGCGACGACGAGGACACGCGTGAGGTCCCGGTGGTCGCCGCCTCCCGCCTGGAGGTGGGCCGCGCCGCGAAGGTACTCAGCGGTGATCGTCAGGGGCAGATCCGCCAGGCGCTGGAGCGGCTGGAGCGGGTGGACTGGGAAGCGGTGCAGCACCTGCGCAGCCAGGTCAGTGCTGCCCTGACGCTGGTGTCCGCCGACACCGTGCTGGACGAGTCCCGGCATCGGGCGACGGTCTCCCGCTTGACGATGCAGGCCATCGAGGACTGGGTGCAGGACCGGATCGCGCGTGGTGAGGGGCCATTGGCCCTGGACGCCCAGAATGCTCTGCGCGGGGCAGTGCTGGACTCGATGTTCGGTGCCGGGCGACTCCAGCCGTTGCTGGACCTGCCGGGGATCGAGAACATCGAGATCGAGGGGCACGACGGGGTCACGCTCGAGTTCAGCGACGGCTCCCTGGAGACCGGTCCGCCGGTCGCGGACAGCGACGCCGACCAGATCTCGGAGATCCAGCACCTAGCTGTACTCAGCCAAGAGGTTGGTGACACTCCGTGTCGGGGTTGACGTAAGGGAGGACCCCCGGGTGCGGTGGGTGATGTCTAAGTCGCCTACCGACCGGAGGTCCTCATGTCCCACGGTAATGCCCGCCTGAACCAGCACGGTCGTGAACTGCTCGTCGAGCGGGTCATCGGTCAAGGGTGGGCGGTG
>NZ_FWXN01000022.1:0-3534 GCF_900176385.1 Janibacter indicus
CTGGAATGGCGAAAGCCCCCCAGCGTGGTGGCTGGGGGGCTTTCGTGAATGTTTGTCCGGCTGCGTCCTACTCTCCCACACCGTCACCAGTGCAGTACCATCGGCGCTGAAGGGCTTAGCTTCCGGGTTCGGAATGGGACCGGGCGTTTCCCCTTCGCTATAACAGCCGTAACTCTATGGAAATACCGTGGACAATCATCGTGTCCCGACCGTATCTCGGGAACTGCACAGTGGACGCGAACAATCTTCGTTCTTCTTTAACACAACAAGGTTGTGTTGTGTATCAAGTTATCGGCTTATTAGTACCAGTCAGCTCCATGCATTGCTGCACTTCCACATCTGGCCTATCAACCCAGTAGTCTACTGGGAGCCTCTCGAACCGTAGTTCATGGAAACCTCATCTTGAGACATGCTTCCCGCTTAGATGCTTTCAGCGGTTATCACTCCCGAACGTAGCTAATGAGCGGTGCCCTTGGCAGGACAACTCACACACCAGAGGTTCGTCCAACCCGGTCCTCTCGTACTAAGGTCAGCCTCTCTCAAGTTTCCTACGCGCACAGCGGATAGGGACCGAACTGTCTCACGACGTTCTAAACCCAGCTCGCGTGCCGCTTTAATGGGCGAACAGCCCAACCCTTGGGAGCTACTCCACCCCCAGGATGCGACGAGCCGACATCGAGGTGCCAAACCATCCCGTCGATATGGACTCTTGGGGAAGATCAGCCTGTTATCCCCGGGGTACCTTTTATCCGTTGAGCGACGGCGCTTCCACAAGCCACCGTCGGGTCACTAGTTCCGACTTTCGTCCCTGCTCGACATGTCTGTCTCGCAGTCAAGCTCCCTTGTACACTTGCACTCGCCACCTGATTGCCAACCAGGCTGAGGGAACCTTTGAGCGCCTCCGTTACATTTTAGGAGGCAACCGCCCCAGTTAAACTACCCACCAGGCAATGTCCCTGATCCGGATCACGGACCGAGGTTAGATAACCAGAACGACCAGAGTGGTATTTCAACGATGACTCCACACACACTGGCGTGCATGCTTCACAGTCTCCCACCTATCCTACACAAGCCGTCCCGATCACCAATACCAAGCTATAGTGAAGGTCCCGGGGTCTTTCCGTCCTGCTGCGCGTAACGAGCATCTTTACTCGTAGTGCAATTTCGCCGAGTTCGCGGTTGAGACAGTGGAGAAGTCGTTACGCCATTCGTGCAGGTCGGAACTTACCCGACAAGGAATTTCGCTACCTTAGGATGGTTATAGTTACCACCGCCGTTTACTGGGGCTTAAATTCTCAGCTTCGCCCAAAGGGCTAACCGGTCCTCTTAACCTTCCAGCACCGGGCAGGCGTCAGTCCGTATACATCGTCTTGCGACTTCGCACGGACCTGTGTTTTTAGTAAACAGTCGCTTCTCCCTGGTCTCTGCGGCCCTTTCCCCTAGCCCGTAAAGAGCTTCAGGGTCCAGGCCCCCCTTCTCCCGAAGTTACGGGGGCATTTTGCCGAATTCCTTAACCACGATTCACTCGATCGCCTTGGTATTCTCTACCTAACCACCTGAGTCGGTTTGGGGTACGGGCGGCTCGAACCTCGCTAGAGGATTTTCTCGGCAGCATAGGATCACCCTGCTTCCCGCTAAAGCGGTCACCATCAGGTCTCAGGATACGTGCCAGGCGGATTTGCCTACCTGACTCCCTACACCCTTGGACGTGGACAACCATCGCCACGCGGAGGCTACCTTCCTGCGTCTCCCCATCACTTGACTACTACCAGCTCGGGTCACGCGTTCCACCCACCAGCGACACCCCGAAGGGCATCTAACGGTGAGCTTCAGGCGCTTAGCATCACTGGATTCATCATGGGCGGTTCTTCGCCGGTTCCGGAATATCAACCGGATGTCCATCGACTACGCCTGTCGGCCTCGCCTTAGGTCCCGACTTACCCAGGGCAGATTAGCTTGACCCTGGAACCCTTGGTTATTCGGCGGACGGGTTTCTCACCCGTCATTCGCTACTCATGCCTGCATTCTCACTCGTGTGGCATCCACGACTGGATCACTCCGCCGCTTCACTCGCCACACGACGCTCCCCTACCCATCAACACGCCTGGACACCACAAGGGTGCCGAGCAGTGTGTCAATGCCACAGCTTCGGTGGTGTGCTTGAGCCCCGCTACATTGTCGGCGCGGAATCACTTGACCAGTGAGCTATTACGCACTCTTTAAAGGGTGGCTGCTTCTAAGCCAACCTCCTGGTTGTCACGGCAACTCCACATCCTTTTCCACTTAGCACACGCTTAGGGACCTTAGCTGGTGATCTGGGCTGTTTCCCTCTCGACTACGGAGCTTATCCCCCGCAGTCTCACTGCCACGCTCTCACTTACCGGCATTCGGAGTTTGGCTAACGTCAGTAACCTGGTGAGGCCCATCGGCTATCCAGTAGCTCTACCTCCGGTAAGAAACACGTGACGCTGCACCTAAATGCATTTCGGGGAGAACCAGCTATCACGGAGTTTGATTGGCCTTTCACCCCTACCCACAGCTCATCCCCTCAGTTTTCAACCTAAGTGGGTTCGGTCCTCCACGACGTCTTACCGTCGCTTCAACCTGGCCATGGGTAGATCACTCCGCTTCGGGTCTAGACCCAGCGACTCATTCGCCCTATTCGGACTCGCTTTCGCTACGGCTTCCCCACACGGGTTAACCTCGCCACTGAGCACTAACTCGCAGGCTCATTCTTCAAAAGGCACGCCGTCACCCCACAAGGAGGCTCCGACGGATTGTAAGCGCACGGTTTCAGGATCTATTTCACTCCCCTCCCGGGGTACTTTTCACCTTTCCCTCACGGTACTTGTCCGCTATCGGTCACCAGGGAATATTTAGGCTTAGCGGGTGGTCCCGCCAGATTCACACGAGATTTCACGGGCCCCGTGCTACTTGGGAACAATCATCCGGAGTCCACACCATTTCGTCTACGGGGGTCGCACCCTCTATGCCGAGCCATTCAAGACTCTTCGACTATGACATGAATTTCTTACTCCAGCCCAGAATGTCAGTCCTGGAACAAAAAGCCCCACAACCCCGAACCTGCAACGCCTGACAGCTATCACACAGACCCGGTTTGGCCTCATCCGCTTTCGCTCGCCACTACTCACGGAATCACTATTGTTTTCTCTTCCTGCGGGTACTGAGATGTTTCACTTCCCCGCGTTCCCTCTACCTGCCCTATATATTCAGACAGGAGTGACTGGACTTGCCTCCAGCCGGGTTTCCCCATTCGGAAATCCTCGGATCAAAGTCTGGTTATCGACTCCCCGAGGCTTATCGCAGATTCCTACGTCCTTCTTCGGTTCCTGGTGCCAAGGCATCCACCGTGCGCCCTTAAAAACTTGAGCCACAAAGATAAAGATGCTCGCGTCCACTGTGTAGTTCTCAACATACGGGCGGCAACCCCACCAACCAGCCACACCCACCCCCACAGGGGAGCAGTATGCAGACCAGGCAAGGCCCACAACCCAACCCCAACAACCGAAACCG
>NZ_FWXN01000022.1:3750-5797 GCF_900176385.1 Janibacter indicus
ATAGGTCCTGGACCACCCAACGGTGGCCAGAGCTCCTTAGAAAGGAGGTGATCCAGCCGCACCTTCCGGTACGGCTACCTTGTTACGACTTAGTCCCAATCGCCAGTCCCACCTTCGACGGCTCCCCCCACAAGGGTTGGGCCACCGGCTTCGGGTGTTACCGACTTTCGTGACTTGACGGGCGGTGTGTACAAGGCCCGGGAACGTATTCACCGCAGCGTTGCTGATCTGCGATTACTAGCGACTCCGACTTCATGGGGTCGAGTTGCAGACCCCAATCCGAACTGAGACCGGTTTTTTGGGATTCGCTCCACCTTACGGCATCGCAGCCCTTTGTACCGGCCATTGTAGCATGCGTGAAGCCCAAGACATAAGGGGCATGATGATTTGACGTCATCCCCACCTTCCTCCGAGTTGACCCCGGCAGTCTTCCATGAGTCCCCACCATCACGTGCTGGCAACATAGAACGAGGGTTGCGCTCGTTGCGGGACTTAACCCAACATCTCACGACACGAGCTGACGACAACCATGCACCACCTGTATACCGACCCAAAGGGGGCAACCATCTCTGGAAGTTTCCGGTATATGTCAAGCCTTGGTAAGGTTCTTCGCGTTGCATCGAATTAATCCGCATGCTCCGCCGCTTGTGCGGGCCCCCGTCAATTCCTTTGAGTTTTAGCCTTGCGGCCGTACTCCCCAGGCGGGGCGCTTAATGCGTTAGCTGCGGCACGGAACTCGTGGAATGAGTCCCACACCTAGCGCCCAACGTTTACGGCATGGACTACCAGGGTATCTAATCCTGTTCGCTCCCCATGCTTTCGCTTCTCAGCGTCAGTAGTGGCCCAGAGACCTGCCTTCGCCATCGGTGTTCCTCCTGATATCTGCGCATTTCACCGCTACACCAGGAATTCCAGTCTCCCCTACCACACTCTAGTCTGCCCGTACCCACTGCAAGTCCGGGGTTGAGCCCCGGATTTTCACAGCAGACGCGACAAACCGCCTACAAGCTCTTTACGCCCAATAATTCCGGACAACGCTCGCACCCTACGTATTACCGCGGCTGCTGGCACGTAGTTAGCCGGTGCTTCTTCTGCAGGTACCGTCACTTTCGCTTCTTCCCTGCTGAAAGAGGTTTACAACCCGAAGGCCGTCATCCCTCACGCGGCGTCGCTGCATCAGGCTTTCGCCCATTGTGCAATATTCCCCACTGCTGCCTCCCGTAGGAGTCTGGGCCGTGTCTCAGTCCCAGTGTGGCCGGTCGCCCTCTCAGGCCGGCTACCCGTCGTCGCCTTGGTGAGCCATTACCTCACCAACAAGCTGATAGGCCGCGAGCCCATCCCCAACCGAAAAACTTTCCAGAAAGTGCCCATGCGGACCCTTCTCATATCCAGTATTAGACGCCGTTTCCAGCGCTTATTCCAGAGTCAGGGGCAGGTTGCTCACGTGTTACTCACCCGTTCGCCACTGATCCACTCCAGCAAGCTGGAGCTTCACCGTTCGACTTGCATGTGTTAAGCACGCCGCCAGCGTTCGTCCTGAGCCAGGATCAAACTCTCCGTTGATGATCAACACCCCAACACCCACCACCAAAGCAGCAAGCACCAGGGCCAATCAATAACCCAACAAAGGGCTGAACCATGACTGAGCAAGAACAACCAGCGCAATCGCTGTATTAATTCATTGTCAACCAAAGGAAAAAAATCATCCGACCAACCACACCCACACCCACAAAGGCGAGGGCACAATCAGCCAAGACGAGGTATTGGCATCGATTTTTGACACGCTGTTGAGTTCTCAAGATTCACACGCACACCCATCACCACCAACCAACCGGCCAGTACTTCAAGGGGCAACTTCTCTAACTTACCACTGTCCATGCTTGGGCGCCAACTTCGTGATCCGCTCTCGGAGCGGCCGTCGTTGATCGCGCTTGGATCTTCAGCGGTGCCCCACCGTAGCAGCGGAGCTGCTCGGTTCCAAATCCGCGGTTCCGACCTGATCGGCCGGATCCGAGTAACTCGGATGGGGGCTGTCAGCTCGCGGGAC